>NZ_JACJQO010000005.1 GCF_014696715.1 Pseudanabaena sp. FACHB-2040 | reverse complement strand
TTGTGCTCAGCCTGGAACACCAGCATGAAGTTGAAGGTGCCCGAGATGCCCAGAGGCATGCCGTCAGAGAAGGAGCCTTGACCCAGAGGATAGATCAGGAAGACTGCAGAAGCTGCTGCTACAGGAGCAGAGTAAGCAACGCAGATCCAAGGGCGCATGCCGAGGCGGTAGCTCAGTTCCCATTCACGACCCATGTATGCGAATACACCGATCAGGAAGTGGAAGATGACCAGTTGGTAAGGGCCACCGTTGTAGAGCCACTCATCGACAGAAGCTGCTTCCCAGATGGGGTAGAAGTGCAGGCCGATGGCGTTAGAAGAAGGCACAACAGCACCAGAGATGATGTTGTTGCCGTACATCAGAGAACCCGCAACGGGCTCACGGATACCGTCGATGTCAACAGGAGGAGCGGCGATGAAGGCGATTACGAAGCAAGCGGTTGCAGCTAGCAGAGTGGGGATCATCAGTACGCCGAACCAGCCAATGTAGAGGCGGTTGTCGGTGCTGGTCACCCACTGGCAGAACTGCTCCCACAGGTTGGCGCTTTCGCGCCGCTGTAGAGTAGTCGTCATGATGGATAATTCCTTGGTATTTATTAGTTTCAAGGTAAGCGGATGAACTTATGTGCTTCCGCGTAACTGAATATTAAAGCAAAGCATGGAGTTTTGTAAAGCCCAACCTGCTGAAAAGAGTTACCTTTCTCATAATCGGTTAGTTTGGCCCAGGGTGAGGCTAGGGCTTAAAGCCGAGACTGTGAGCATTTTTTAGCGATTGGGACAGCCGGTATAGCTGATTTGGCAGATTTTCCCTCTTCCAAGGAGATTAATGATTATTTCTAGCCTCTAGAGAAAGATTTACGGCCTGAGATATTTTTCCCAGAGCCTGTAACAAACCTGTAACAACCTCTGACACTTGGGCTTGAGGGCACAGATGAGAGGCTGCCCGGTTGGATATGCCCCCCTTGCTACACTAAAAATGAGAGCGCTAGAGGGAAGCGCCAAAACTGAGAGCGCCGCCGAACGTGCAGCGACCGAAGCTCTCAGTAATAAACCTTGATCTGGAGCTTGGCGAATGATGTGCTGGGTGAGGCCGGGTAAGAGAACCCTTGAGTGAGTGAGGTTAGGATGCTGCTAAGGGTTAGCTGGAAAGTTTTTGTCGCAGCATTAGGAACTATTGCGGGCTGCGGCTTTGTGGCGAGCCATTGGCTTGATGCTGCGGGATTACCCGATGAGGCTCGCGAGGGTCACCTAGCCATTGAGCCTGCAGGTGTTTTTGCCGCTTCTCCAGAGACTCGGTTTTTGGTGGTGGCTGGGGGTGGTGCTCCGGCATACAACGAAATCGCGCTCGAAAAAAATGTTCACTACTTCCAGCGGACGTTGACCCAGTTGGGCATTGATCCGGCAGCTGCTAGCGTTTACTTTGCCAATGGTGATGATAGGCAGGCTACAGTTCGCTACCTAGATTTTTTAGGGCGAGAGCAGTTTAAGGTGCCGGAAGTTCCCCATTTGCTGGGGGCAGCTACCTGGGATAACGTCATGGGTTGGTTTGAGGATTTGAGATCACAAGCCTGCCCAACCTTTTTCTATTTCACAGGGCATGGTGCGTTGAACCGAGAAAACCCAGACAACAATGCCATGATTCTCTGGGGTGAAGACTTTTTATCGGTTCAAGAACTGGCCCAGAAGCTAGATACGTTGCCAGCAGACCAGCCCTTTGTCACGATGATGGCCCAGTGCTATGCCGGATCTTTTGCCAACTTGATTTATGAGAATGGTGATTCAGATCGTCCGGTGGCGCTGCAGACCCGCTGTGGGTTCTTTGCCACGGTTAAAACTCGCCCTTCGGTAGGCTGCACGCCGCTGGTGAATGAGTCTGACTATGAAGACTACAGCTCCAGCTTTTTTGCGGGCTTGAGCGGGCGCGATCGCATTGGCGACCCGGTTCCCTCTGCCGACTACGACCAAAACGGCCAAGTGTCCTTTGCCGAAGCCCATGCCTTCTCTAAAGTCGATGCCGTCACGCCGGATCTGCCGATTTCTACGTCAGAAGCTTGGTTACAGCGGCAGGCTTCTGAGGCGCTTGTGCAGCAGGCGATCTCCCGCCCGTTGGCTGACAGTCTACAGACCGCCCGCCCAGAGCAGCGGTTTGTGGTTGAATCGTTAGCGCAGGAATTAGGGTTTGCCTTGAGCCAGTCCTTCAGCCAAAACCAATTGGGCCAGCGAATCAGCGGCAGTGATGATATTCGGCAAGCTTATGCTGAGCGCCTGCGGATGGAGCTAGTGAACGTGGCTGTAGAGGCGCAGATTCGGCAGGTAGAGGTGGATGTAACGGCCACAAACCGGCTTCTAGGAGATGTGACAACTCTAGATAAGCTGCTGACCTGTGAAGCCGGAACCTGGAAATAAGAGACCCGAAATCAAACTTAGAATTGGTGGGGCAAGTTAAAGTCCTTCCAAATACTCCAGCAGATCGGCCATATCTTGAGGATTGGGCTGGAACTGGGGCATGGGAGGCGTTTTGCCACTCGTGACCTGCTTGATTAGGTTGACTTTGGTTTTGTGGTCTGAAACGCCTCGAAGGTCGGGGCCAACTTCCCCACTTGCTTCAAGACCGTGGCAAACAGCACAATTCATTCTAAAAATAGCCTCACCTCGATTGTGGCTTCCCTCAAGCGCCAAAACCTGATGAATATAGGGGTCTGCTGCCTCTAGATAACGGCTCAAAAGAATTGCCGTCAGCACAGCTGCAAATAGCACAACCAGCACCCGGGCCACTTTTTGCAGCAGCACTGTGAGTTCTGAAGGCTGTTCTTCGAAGGTCTCCTGTGTCAAGCCTGAGCCGTTGAGTTACGTTTCGTTATGATTACGCATTTTAAAGAATACCCAGGGGGATTGCTACAGAATCTTAAGGATTCTCAGTTAAGGGGCGGCCCAGGATTTCTGCTGTCACTGGCTTAAAGCCTTAAATAGGCTCCCGAAAGGAGGGCATTTCCCTTTACACTAAAACTGAGAAGCAGCTGAACCAGATGCTAACTGTTGCTAAAGCAATTTAGAGGAGAACTGGCGTGGTAGAACCCTTACTGTCTGGAATTGTGCTAGGTCTGATTCCCATCACTCTGTTGGGCCTGTTTGTGGCGGCCTATCAGCAGTATCGCCGGGGCGATCAGCTCGGCCTTTAGACCAGGCTTAAGCTTTAAGGCACTATTCCGCCACGGTTTAAACCGGGCGGAATTTTTTATTTTTAGGGGTGAGTTTTATGAGGTAGTTCCTCTGAGCTTTTGTAGAGCTAGATGGGCTGATCCAATCGCTGCTTCTGGGTAGCGAGCTGTGCTGACAGGCCGCTGTAGAAGGCGCTGCCGAATAGCGGTCCAAGTAGGGTTTTGGGCCCCGCCTCCGGCTGTATAGACCTGCTGCACAGGGCTGGCCCCTAGATCTTCTAATAGGCGGTAGCCCTGGTGTTCAATTCGGGCCATGCTCTCCAGCAAACCGTGTAAAAACGCCACAGGAGAGTCTGCCGATGGGGTTAGTCGAGGGGGCAGATCTGGATCGTTAACAGGGAACCGTTCACCGGGCTGGAGCAGTGGGTAGTAGTCCAAAGAGCTGGCTCGGTCAGGGTCAATCTGGGTGCTGAGCTGGGTCAATTCTTCACCTGAGAAGAACTGGCGCAGCACTGCTCCCCCCGTATTTGAAGCGCCTCCTACCAGCCACAGATCGCCTAGCCGGTGGCTGTAAACGCCGTAGTGGCTGTCATCAACGCGGGTGGTGCTGAGCAGCTTTAGCACCAGGGTAGACCCCAGCGAGGTGGCGGCATCGCCGGGCTGGCTGGCCCCGCTGGCGAGAAAGGCGGCGATGCTGTCGGTAGTCCCAGCACAGACCTGGCATTGGCTTGGAAAGCCATAGTGGGCAGCAATGTCGGGGGATAGGGGTGCGATCGCATCTCCCGGCTCCCTTACCTCTGGCAGCAGATGGCTGAATTCCAAGTTCAATAACCAGTCAGGGTAGCGCAAGCTGCCCACGTCGTAGCCCAGCTTGAGGGCGTTGTGATAGTCGCTCAGGCCCAACTGCCCATGAAGCAAAAAGCCTAGCCAATCAGCCTGGTGCAGCAAAAAGCGGGCTTGCGACCAGACTTCAGGGGGCAGGGTTTGCTGCCACCAGAGCAGTTTTACCAGGCTGGAGGTGCTGCTGCAAACGGTGTGGCCGGATGGAGCTACCTGGGCCACCTGAGGTACGAGGGAGCGTCCCCGCGCATCGTTGTAGAGTAGGGGCGCGGTTAGGGGCTGTCCTTGGGTATCGCACAGCAGGACTGTGGAAGAGGTGGCATCAATTGCGATCGCACCCACCCGCCGTCGCCACTCAAGGGAGAGCTGGTTCAGTAGGGCAAATAGCGTTTTTCTCCAGCCCTCAGCCAGCTCATCAGCTTGGGTAGAGGGATAGGCGCAGCGAACCTCCTCAACCACCTGATAATCGCTGTCTAGCACAGCAGCCCGGGCTCCAGACGTACCGAAGTCAATTCCCAGTGCCAAATCTATGTTCATTGGCCGTCCTAAATATGCCTAGATACGCAAATGGGGCATCCTCAGATGCCCCACTGGCTACCTTCACCGCAGAAAGCTGTGGTTCGTCGGGTTTTACACGTTTTTCTCAGACAGTTCGCGGGTCATGTAGTCAAAAGGCTGCTCTACAAAGGCCGCATTGGCCACACCAGCCTCCTCGACTTTGGCCTTCACAATCTCCTTCATGATCTGGATACCCATGACGGTAGGGCCGATGGGTACACCGAGGGAGTTGTAGGTCTCCCGCAGGCCGGTGAGCACCCGCTCGTCTAAAACGTCTTGGTCTCCGGCTACTAGGGCGTAGCTGCCATAGCGCAGGTAGTAGTCCATATCGCGCAGGCAGGCTGCGTAGCGGCGAGTGGTGTAGGCATTGCCACCGGCCCGAATCAACTCAGGCACTTGTTCAAACAGCTTAGCCCCGGCTTCTCTGACAATCTGAGCGGCGTTAGCGCTGATAACGGCAGCCGCCTTCACCCGATCTAGACCTGTATCAAAGTAGGACTTGAGGGACTCTAGGGCGCTGCGATCGAGGTAGCGTCCTGTGTTGTCATAGGTTCTGATGAGCGTCGTTACGGCATCCCGCATTGATATAGTCTCCCAACTCTCGTTCAGCAAACAGCAATGATTTTCTTAAAACTGACTAATTAACGGTCGTGTCAACGTTAACAATCCGGGGCTGTCAGCCTGCCCAGCGGGTAGTTCTAGGTTTACCAGGAGTCAGTCTATCACGCTGGATTAGGCGCAAACCGCCTTAGTCCCTGAAGGTAACGGCTTAAATGAGTGGATTGTTACAATCCGAAAATTTTTGCAATAATCCAACCCAAACAAAAAGCTGCGCTCCCCAGTTTAGGATGTCAGCTTGAATGAGTAGGAATACCTGAAAGATATTACCCCTTCTCGCACTTAATGAGGTTTAGCGGCGGCGACCTCAGGTGTAAAGCCTGCGTGGCAAAACCTTTAAAGGCCTGCCTTGAAGCCTGTAATCTTCTGATATCAAGGCTTTTGGAGGACTGACTGGCATACTCGTGAAAAAGTGTGATTTCTGATACAAAACTGGTGTAACCCTATTCCTACCATATGTCAGATGAGTAAATGCCTGGACGTTGATCAGCAAACGGACGGCAGGGCTGGCCTACCAGTCCTGCATCTGCTGCTTTTCGCCCCAGGGTTCGGCGCTATGGGCATGGATTTAGAGACAGGCAACGTCGCAAGTCGCCAGCTGGCTCCTAACCGTCGCACGGCATCCAGGCACCCGTTGAGTCTGAAAATCACGTTTTCTCCTGAATTTTGAACGCTAGAGAGGTTAAGGAGTAATTCATGGCAACCCCAGCAGACATCCTGAAGTGGATTGAGGATGACGGCATTCAGTTAATTGACCTGAAATTTATCGACATGCCCGGTATCTGGCAGCACCTTACCCTGCACAAAAGCCAGATTGACGAGAGCAGCTTTACCGATGGGGTGGCCTTCGACGGCTCTAGCATTCGCGGCTGGAAGGCCATTAATGAGTCGGACATGATGATGGTGCCCGACCCCAACACCGCTTGGCTCGACCCCTTCATGGCGGAACCGACCCTGAGCATGATTTGTACCATCAAAGAGCCCCGTACCGGCGAACTGTATTCCCGCTGCCCGCGTGCGATCGCAACCAAGGCGATCGAATACCTCAAGTCCACCGGTATTGGCGACACCGCCTTCTTTGGTCCTGAGGCTGAGTTCTTCATCTTCGACGACGTACGCTTCGACCAGAACGAGCACTCCGCCTACTACTACGTCGATAGCGTCGAGGGCCGTTGGAACACTGGTCGCGAAGAAGCAGGCGGCAACCTGGGCTACAAACCCCGCTACAAAGAGGGCTACTTCCCTGTCGCCCCCACCGACACCTCGCAGGACATGCGCAGCGAAATGTTGTTGACCATGGCCAAGCTGGGCGTGCCCATCGAAAAGCACCACCACGAGGTGGCTACCGGCGGCCAGTGTGAGCTGGGTATTCGCTTTGGTCGTCTGATCGAAGCCGCCGACTGGCTGATGATCTATAAGTACTGCATCAAGAACGTTGCTAAGAAGTGGGGCAAAACCGTCACCTTCATGCCCAAACCGCTGTTTAACGACAACGGCTCTGGCATGCACACCCACCAGTCCATCTGGAACAATGGTGAGCCCCTCTTTGCTGGAGATCAGTATGCTGGGCTAAGCCAAATGGCCCTGTGGTATATCGGCGGCATCCTCAAGCACGCTCCGGCGCTGCTGGCTCTAACCAACCCCACGACCAACTCCTACAAGCGCTTGGTACCCGGCTTTGAAGCGCCGGTAAACCTGGCCTACTCCCAGGGCAACCGCTCGGCCTCTGTGCGCATTCCGCTGTCTGGCGACAACCCCAAGGCCAAGCGCCTTGAGTTCCGCTGTCCGGATGCCACCTCTAACCCCTATTTGGCCTTTGCAGCGATGCTCTGCGCCGGTATCGACGGCATCAAAAACCAAATCGACCCCGGCGATCCGCTAGATGTAGACATCTATGACCTCAGCCCCGAGGAGCTAGCGAAGATTCCTTCGACCCCCGGCTCGCTGCTGGACGCCCTTAAGGCACTGGAAGCCGACCACAGCTTCTTGACCAGCACGGGTGTCTTCACCGAAGACTTCATTAGCAACTGGATCGAATACAAGCTCGACAACGAAGTCAACCCCATGCGTCTACGGCCCCATCCCTATGAGTTGGCGCTTTACTACGACTGCTAAGGTTCTTTACAAGCTGTAACTTCGGCACTCATAGCCCGCAATAGGGGCCTGTAATAGGGACGTGATGACCACGTCCCTATTTCTGTCTTTTGAGGGACTATGCGAGACCCCAGTTCTGAGAGATTCTCGTTACAATCTTTTACAGAAGGAAAGTTCCTCACCGAATTACATCGATCTGGTCATATGCCCGACACATTGACAAAGCTGGCCTATCAAACTTTCCAGCAGGGAAAAAGCTTCTTTGGGTTGACTCATAAAACTGTGAGCGCTCAGCTTCTACAAATGGTTAGTCCGCCCAAAGCTATCCAATCCAAGCCGCTTGATCCAGACCTGCTGAGGCTGATTTACGGTCGTATGGAGACTCTGCTAGAGACAGACTGGCAGGATGCCGAAGCTGGGGTCTATCCCAAAGATCTCCTGTTTGACAATCCCTGGGACGATTTTTTTCGCTACTACCCGCTCATGTGCCTCGATACGCCCATGATTTGGGATCGGGCCAACAATCGTGAGTACCATCGGTTTGACTCAGATATTGATACATCGGGCTATCCCAAGTACTATCTGCAAAACTTCCACCACCAGACCAACGGTTATCTCAGCGACCTGTCGGCCAATCTGTACGATCTGCAGGTCGAGATTCTCTTTAATGGCACGGCTGACGCTATGCGTCGCCGCATTCTAGCGCCCCTCAAACAGGGACTAATGGCTCTCAGCCCGTCCGGCGGTGGCAAGGTGTTAGACATTGCCTGCGGCACAGGGCGTACCCTGAACATGATCCGCGAAACATTGCCCAAGGCGTCGCTGTATGGGGTTGACCTCTCCCCGGCTTACCTGCGTAAGGCTAACCAAACGCTGTCTCAAAAGCCCAGTGTGCTGCCGCAGCTAGTGCAGGCCAACGCCGAGTCGCTGCCCTTCGTAGACAACTACTTTGAGGCAACAGCGAGCGTCTTCCTATTCCACGAGCTGCCCGCGGCTGCCCGTCAAAACGTCATCAACGAAGCCTTCCGGGTGACTCAGCCAGGAGGCACCTTTGTCATTTGTGACTCCATTCAGGTAAGCGATTCGCCGGAGCTGAAGGTGACGATGGAAAACTTCCCCTCCCTGTTCCATGAACCCTACTACCGGCATTATGTGACGGACGACCTGAATGTACGCCTGAGCGAAGCGGGGTTTGAGGCAGTCACAAACCAGGTTCACTTTATGAGTAAGTACTGGATCTGTCGTAAGCCTGCCTAGGCAAGGAAACTTGTTGGGGAAGCTGTAGAGCATCGGCACTAGGAAACTCTAGCCGCAAAAAAATATCTACAGACCCCCAGGCAAAAACGCTATCTAGCGATACAGTTGGCTTAGGTCATGCCTTTGGGTGACTGCTTCTTGCTGTTTGCCTGTGTAGGATGTGGCTTAAGCCAACTTACGCGATGGAACTACGCTGATCATGTTGATGGAAGAAATTTCTGAGGCTGATACTGCCAACCATATCGATGTTATCGAGACTGTTATTTCTAGTCTCGACCAGGACAATAGCGCTCTGGTCAGCCATACGGAAGACGGCCACCTCTGGAAGTTTAAGTACGGCAGCGTAGAGGTTTATGTCCAGCTAACCGGCACTGAGGAAACCGACACGCTCACTGTGTGGTCTCCAGTCTTGTCTTTACCTGCCCGAGAAGAAACTCGGCTCATGCGGCACCTGCTTGAGATGAATTGCGGAGAAACCTTTGAAGCCTGTTTCGGTATTTTGGGTGAGCAGGTAGTGGTGCTGTCTAGCCGTATTTTGCAGGGGATTACTCCGGCTGAAATTTCTCGCCTCATGACGATTGTCGCAACGATTGCCGACGATAACGATGAGGCTTTGGCTGAAGAGTATGGTGCTGTTTAAGGGGTCAATCGAGCAGAGCATGGCTTTCTAGCAATCCCCTCTGCCCTCTGAAAAGGGGGTTGAAAAATCCCTCTTTTCCTGCGCTGAAGCTGCATACCTGAAGGATTGGCGTTGACCGAGCCTTGGCGTTTTATTCCCCCTATGGCGGCTCCTGGAGCCGTGCAGATGGCTGTCGACCGCTGGCTGCTGCATCAGCACCAGCAAGGCCAATCTCCTCCTGTTTTGCGGTTTTATACCTGGTCTCCGGCGGCAATTTCCCTGGGCTATCATCAGCGGCGCTGGCCCCAGTCGTGGCGCAACCTAGTTTGGCAGGGGCAGCCGGTAGACCTCGTGCGGCGACCCAGTGGTGGACGGGCTGTACTCCACGCAGGGGACTTGACCTATGCCCTGGTGGCTTCTGGCTTTAAAGGAGAACGTCTGCAGGTGTACCGACAGGTCTGTCAGTTTTTGGTGGAGGGGCTAGAGGCTTTGGGTGTGCGGCTTGTGTTGGGGGCAGCAGGGCGGGGCTACATTCACAATCCCAGCTGCTTTGGCACTGCAACGGGAGCTGATTTAGTTGGGGCGGCAGATCCAGCCCAGAAGATAATAGGCAGTGCTCAGTTCTGGAGTGCCGGTTATCTTTTACAGCACGGCTCAATTCGGCTTTCTGCTGATAGTGAGCTATATCGAGAGGTCTTTGGGGAACCGGGAAATTCGGTCTGTCCATTGCCGCAAGCGTTGGCGGAACTGCCTGAAGAAATCCGAATTCAGCGGCTGATCGCGGAGCTAAAATCAGCCGCTGAACGCTGTTTTAATACCTGTTTCGACGTGGCAGCGTTGACGGAAGCAGAGGTAGAGGCGGCAGTAGAGGCGTTTTCTTTGCCGGTTTAGACGGTTCTCCTAACCAGCCCCCTTTAGAACCTTACTCTAGAGCAGCCTTGGCAATGGCCGGAATTTGCAGGCCCGGCGGATACTTGCCCTCTTCCTTGATGTTCTGAATCACGCTCTCTGAGATGGCAAATCCAAGTTGCCCGGCCAGTGCCCGGACGACGTCTCCTCGATCCACAACGCCAGCAACAGCGTCGGCTGGTGTGAGCACGGTAATGCGCGGCAGCAGGTTAGTTTCTAGAGCGTTGATCACGTCAGGCAGGGGAGTCTGCTCACGCACTGAGGGAATCTCTAGCAAGGGATGGGCAATGCTGTGTAGTGTGCGGGTTTCCCACTCGCTGCGTTCAATCTCGCGCAGGTCGTCTGCTGCTACTAGACCTCGGTAGCGACCGTCGGAGGCGGCGAAATACACAGGAGTGCGTTTTTCTTGAAGCACGTAGTCGTCGGCAAATTGGCGTAGGGTAATGTTGGCATCAACCACCCGAAACTCTCTCCCCATCGCATCGGCAGCGGTGAGGGAAGCCATTGCCTCCTGCAGGTCGGTGACCCGGTTATAGGTGGCCGCATTGCGGAGGGCAAACCAGCCAATTGCGGCAATCCACAGGCCAAACCAGATTTGGTATACCAGGGCGGCAAACAGCCCCAGGGAAATCGCCAGCCAGCCTAGCAACTGCCCAGAACGAGCGGCCCAGCGGATTCCTTTGGTGCGGCTGTTGGTAATCTTCCAGACCAGCGCTTTGAGCACCTGACCGCCATCTAGGGGCAGTCCTGGAATTAGATTAAATAGGGTTAGCACCAGGTTAATCTGAGCCACATTGGTAGCAACCACCTGGGCTGGTTCTGGCAAGGCGGGCAGGGTGCCTAGGGCAGACAGCAACAGGTACAGGCCAAAGCTGACTAGAGGGCCTGCGATCGCAACTTGAAATGCTTCTCCCGGCGTTTTAGACTCCTGCTCAATGGCGGCAATTCCCCCAAAGAGAAAGAGGGTAATCGAGTTGACCTGAATGCCCTGCTTCTTGGCAGCTAGGCTATGGCCTAATTCATGCAGCAGCACCGAGCTAAACAGCAGCAGGGCCAGCAGCAGGCCCATGCCCCAAGCTAAAGTGCCCCAAGCGCTCTGCCACACAGGGTCAACTCCATAGGAATAGGTCACCAATAGGAGAATGACCAACCAGGAGGTGTCGATGAAAAAGGGAATGCCAAACAGGGAGCCAACGCGCCAACCCGATTGCATAGGCTGAAATCCTGAATTCGTTGATGGGGTTGCTTAGGAGTGGTGTGACCAGCGCCCTCACAGCCCTAGCCCCATTCTAACGGTGGGCTAAGAGAGGCTACTTTGGGGATAACCTCACCTAAAAAAAGGAGGTGCCGCAGAGGTACCTCCCTGGAGCAGGTTCGGCTTGGAGTGTGAAGGATGAGCTTGAAATGACTGCCTGAAGCCGCTTTTGAGGACTACAGTGCTCAGGAGCTACAGCAAACCAGCGTTGCCCATGCCCAAAATCATACCGGCCCCTAAAATGTGGCCAAAGCTCGCGATGGCCAGCAGTTCGGGCACACCAAATCCTTCAAACAGCATGGGCATTTGAAACGGGAGAGCAGGCCCGGCTCCCGGTTTTCTAATCGCATATTTGCCGATTGCTAAAACAAATAAGTTACAGGCAATCATGACAATGGCGACCTTGGGTGACCACTGAGGTGTGGTGGGCACAGATTGAGCCAGTAAAATAGCAAAAGTTAACAAAGTCTAATCCCCCCGCAAATAATATCGATATTTGCTAAACACTAAGGATTATAAAGAGCCGTAGAATCAATCTTGCGAACTGTTTAATAGAGTTAACATGCGGGTTAAGATTTGCGGCATTACTCAGGCAGACCAGGCGGTTGCGATCGCACATTTGGGCGCTACAGCCCTTGGTTTCATTTGTGTTCCGGCCTCGCCCCGCTACATTACCCCAGAACACATTGGCAATATTGGAGAAGCGCTTAAAGATACGATTCAGCGCTCTCTAGAAACGGTCGGAGTCTTCGCAGATGCTGACCTCAAGACATTAGAAACCACCGTTAAAACGGGCCAACTTAGCAGCATTCAACTTCACGGCAATGAGTCTCCCGAACTATGCCAGCTGATTCGGCAGCAGCTGCCCGGCATCGCCATTATTAAAGCGCTGAGAATTCGATCTGCTCAAGACTTAATTCAGGCAGTTCGCTTTGAGCCTGAGGTCGATGGCCTGCTGCTCGATGCCTACCACCCCCAGCTCCTCGGCGGTACGGGCAAGACCCTTGATTGGGCCTCCCTGCAATCCTTCCATCCGGCCTGTCCTTGGCTGCTAGCGGGTGGACTAACGCCTGACAATGTTGTTGATGCCCTAACTCAGCTCTCTCCCGACGGCATTGACCTCTCCAGCGGCGTGGAAGTTTCTCCTGGCGTCAAAGACCTAGACCAGGTTAAGCGGCTGTTTGAGCGGCTGCGGCCGTGGTTGGAAGAATAGTCCCAAAAAAAATAGAGACGCGATTGATCGCGTCTCTATACACTTAAAACGGAACACCTAAAACGGATTAGGCTACCAAATTGGTTTTAGAAGAATGAGGGCTGGTGGCGAATCAGGCTCAAGAACTCTTCACGGGTTTTGGAGTCATCCTGGAAAGAGCCCAACATAGCGCTGGTCACCGTCCATGAACCAGGCTTTTGCACGCCGCGCATGACCATACACATGTGGCTGGCTTCTACCACCACTGCCACTCCCTGAGGCTCTAGAATCTCCTGAATCGCCTCAGCCACCTGACGGGTTAGCCGCTCCTGCACCTGCAGACGACGGGAGTACATCTCCACAATGCGGGCGAGCTTGCTTAGGCCCACCACCTTCTGATTGGGAATGTAGGCAACGTGGGCGCGGCCCATAAACGGCAGCATGTGGTGCTCGCACAGGCTAAACAGGTTAATGTCTCGCACCAGCACCATCTCGTTATGACCTTCGTCAAAAATGGCCCCGTTCAGCAAATCGTCGAGTGACTGCTGATAACCGCTGGTGAGAAAGCGCATAGCTTCCGCAACCCGCTTAGGAGTTTTGAGCAGCCCCTCCCGCTCTGGGTCTTCCCCGACTGATCGCAGAATGGTGTGGACGGCGTCCTGCATATCGTCCTGAGACGTTTCGGGGATAGGATAGGGGTAGGCCTCGTGACCGTGGCTGGTGGTCCGATCAGGGCGAACTACCGGCTGAACCTCTTTGGCACCGCTGCTGCCTAGAGGAGTTGCGGTTGGATTGCCGTTGAAGCCATTTGATGACGCAATAGTCATAGTGATTCTTTGTAACTCCAAATAAACACAAGAAAGTCAAGCCATCATTTGTGACTGACGATACCCTGGCGGCAGCTTGACCTAAAAGGCTCCACCGCTGGGCATGAGTGTCAGGTCCTCAATGACGGCATACTCGGGCAGGACAACGGTATTCAAGATGGTTTGGGCCACCACCTCCGGCGTGAGCATGCGCGAGCGATCGAAATCTGCCTGCACGGTGGCGGTATCCCAAATAGCCGTATTCACGGCCCCTGGAGAAACAGTCACAACTCGGATCCCATGTGCGCGCTCTTCAACGGCCAAAACGCGGGACAAGGACATCAGACCGGCTTTGCTGACGCTGTAAGCGCCCCAATCCGGGAAAGCAGACTTCCCAGCAATCGAGGCAATGTTAACAATGGTGCCCCGGTGCTGCTGCCGCATATCAGGTAAAACGGCCTGAATGCACTGAAAGATGCTGGTTAAGTTGAGCCCTATGACCTGCTGCCAGTCAGCTAGGGACATAGTTGCCAGCGAGCCTGTGTAGCCCATACCGGCGCAGTTAACCAACACGTCGACGGTCCCGAAATCTGCCAACACCTGATGAATCTCAGCAGAAACGTGGTCCACATCTGCCAGATCAACTGCATAGGCTTTGGCCTTAATGCCGGTATCTGCTAGTTCGGCAACGACGGCCTGTAGCTTCTCTAGGGAGCGGCTGACCAGCGCTACGTCAAAGCCTGACTTTGCAAATGCGATCGCAGTAGCCCTGCCGATACCGCTACTAGCGCCCGTAATCAGAGCGCGGTGGGGGGTACTGGGATTCATCCAATTGTCCAAATCAACACACCGTTTGTGGGGAAAGCGGCAACGGTACGGACTCAGGAAACCTAGAGCCAGGAGATCTCAATGGAGAACATGACTCAACTGCAGCCCTGATCGCCGCTTGCTATGGAATATGTTAACAAACGTTACGAGAATATTAGAAGCTTTTGTCTGATTCCCGAAGTTCGGTCTCCTCGCTAGAATACTCCGTCTTGGAACCCAAAGAGATTAACGGCCGCTTAAAACGGGCACCAGTCGGGGCGCTAGCCCACGGTTTCAGAGAAAACGCCAATTTGCCGAAACTTCTCATAGCGAAGACGCTGGAGCTCCTGCGGTGACAGCTTAGACAGATCCTCTAGGTGCCGCAGCAAGGCGTCTTTGAGAATGGTTGCTGCTTTAAGCGGATCGGCATGAGCACCGCCGACCGGCTCTGGCAGCAGGTCGTCTAAAATGCCCAGATTTTTCAGATCCCAGGCCGTAATTTTGAGTGCTTCAGCTGCCTGAGCGGCACGAGAGGCATCTTTCCAGAGAATTGCGGCACAGGCTTCGGGGCTAGCCACCGTGTAGACCGAGTGCTCAAACATAATCAGCCGGTCCCCCACACCAATCCCCAAGGCTCCTCCAGAACCGCCCTCTCCAATGACAGTGCACAAAATAGGCACCTCCAGGGCAAACATTTCCCGTAGGTTGTAGGCGATTGCTTCTCCCTGGCCCATCTCCTCAGCTTCGTAGCCAGGGTAGGCTCCTGGCGTATCAATAAACGTGATAATCGGCATTTTGAAGCGGTTGGCGTGCTCCATCAGCCGCATCGCTTTGCGGTAACCCCCAGGGGAAGCCATGCCAAAATTGCGAACCACGTTGTCTTTAGTGTCTCGGCCCTTTTGGTGCCCTAGCATAACTACTGGACGGCCCTGCAATCGAGCTACGCCGCCGACTAGAGCCGGATCGTCTTTGCCGGTGCGCCGATCGCCATGCAGTTCGATCCATTCGTCGGTCATCGCCTGAATGTAGTCCAGGGTACTAGGACGGCGAGGGTGGCGGGCGACCTGTAGGCGCTGGGCCGGGGTGAGGCTGGTGAAAATTTCCTGCCGCAGCTGATTGGCGCGCGACTCTAGTTTGCGAATTTCGGCTGAAACATCAACTTCGTTCTCCTCAGCCAGATCCCGGATTTGGGCAATTCGGGCCTCTAGCTCAGCCAGCGGTTTCTCAAAATCCAGCAGAATGGGTCGTCGCTCAGTTGTTGCCATGCCTCAACCATCAGTAATCACTGGGAAAGCCCGAAACACCAGTTCATCTAGTTCACTGCATCACTTGCGCCCCTGGTGAGATGCTAGTTTACCACTTCTGGAATTCCCCCTGTTGGTATAGGCAAAAACTCTTGCTGGTGAGGAGTAATAGATCTACATCTAACCTAATGCTCAAAATGCCCGCTATTCTCGGCTGTGTCTAAAATTGCTCGATGTCAGGTGGCGTTAGGGTTCCATTTAGAACGAGCGGCTTCTGACCTTGGCTTCGCCCGCTGACAGAATCTCCTATGGCTGCCAGCACTGGGCTCAATCTCGCCCTTTATACTGAAAAACAACTTATCGCGCTTCTATAGACTGAGGTATTTGAGGCAGTTCAGCCTTAAATCTAGGACAATAGGATCTAGGATTATTCTGAATTTCGGGCTGTTGTTTGACCTGAGGCTGGAACTGAGTTGCTTGGAATGGGTCGTGGATATATTTAAGGCGTTTTGCAGAGTGCAGACTTGTGGCAGGTCGTTGGGCTAAATCAGCCTGGTCAACGGTTTTGCTTGGAAGACTGCTGCGGCCCAAGGGTCGCAACTGTAGAGTGAGTTTTAGAAAGAAAGCACTAAATCAAGGTTATAGAGAAGCGTGTCCATGAGTAGAGGCCCGGCTAAGATATCTCCTGAGCTAACCACTTTCGTCGATCTGCTGCACTGGCGAGCCCAAGAGCAACCTAATCAAATAGCCTATCGGTTTTTGCCGGAGGGGGTGGTTGGCGATGAGGTGCTCATGACCTATCGCGATCTTGACTGCCGGGCTAGGGCGATCGCAACTCTGCTAAACGAACTCCAGTGCCAGGGGCAGCGGGTGGTGCTGCTGTATCCGGCGGGGCTAGACTATGTGGCGGCTTTCTTTGGCTGCCTGTATGCAGGTGCGATCGCAGTGCCGGCCTATCCGCCCCGACCCAACCGCTCGCTGCAGCGGATCCAGGCCATCATCCAAGATTCAGGCGCGACGGTGGCCCTTACCCAAGAAGCTGTGCTTTCTAAGCTAGAGCAGCGGTTTGCTGAGTGCCCAGAGTTGCGATCGCTCTACTGGCTCAGCACCGATGCTCTAAATGAGCAGCTATCAGATGCCTGGCAGCGACCCGGCATCGGGGCAGAGAGTTTGGCCCTGCTGCAGTACACCTCAGGTTCAACAGCCGCGCCCAAGGGCGTCATGATCAGCCACGACAACCTGCTGCACAACTCCAGCCTGATCAATGAGTTCTTTCAAGATACTCCCGCCAGTTCGGGCGTCTCATGGCTGCCGCCTTACCACGATATGGGGCTGGTGGGAGGGCTATTGCAGCCGCTCTATGTCGGTGCTCCGATGACGCTCATGCCCCCGGTGGCTTTTCTGCAAAAGCCCATTCGCTGGCTACAGGCTATCTCCCACTACGGGGTGACCACCAGCGGCGGCCCCAATTTTGCCTATGACCTCTGTGTGCGTAAAACCACGCCCGATCAGTGGCAAGATCTAGACCTGTCGAGCTGGACCTTGGCCTTTAGCGGCGCAGAGCCGATTCTCCACGAAACTCTGCAGCGGTTTGTCGAAACTTTTGGTAATTTTGGCTTTCGCTGGGAGTCGTTTTACCCCTGCTACGGCATGGCCGAAACCACACTGATGGTGACTGGTACTGAGAAAGGGCAGCCGCCGCAGGTGCGCCAAGCTGACGCCAAAGCCCTGCAGCTCAACCAGGTGAAGCCACCGCAGGAAAACCATGAGGTGCGATGGCTGGTAGGCTGCGGCCAGCCAGCCAGCCCAGAGCAGGTGCAGATCGTCGAACCGCAAACCCGGCAGCCCTGCCCGGAAGACATGATTGGAGAAATCTGGGTCACCCATTCTCGCAGTACCGCTCAGGGTTACTGGAAGCGACCGGATACAACCGAGTACAGCTTCGCGGCAGAACTGGTGGAGGGCGGCACAGGGCCTTTCCTGCGAACGGGCGATCTAGGCTTTTTACACCAAGGACAGCTCTATGTCACTGGTCGGCTCAAGGATCTCATTATTATCCGGGGCCGCAACCACTATCCCCAAGACATTGAAGCAACAGTAGAAGCGGCCCACCCAGCTCTACGAGCGGGCGCTGGGGCCGCTTTTTCGGTCGATTTAGGCAATGCGGAGCAGCTAGTGGTTGTGCAGGAACTTGAGCGCAGTCAGCTGCGTAAGGCCGATCATGAGGCCGTCTGTAGTGCTATCCGCCGCAGTGTGGCCGAGCAGCATGAGCTGCAGGTGTCGGCCATTGTGCTGCTCAAGACCACCAGTTTGCCCAAGACCTCTAGCGGTAAGATTCAGCGCTTTCTCTGTCGCAGCGGCTTTTTGGACCGACAGCTCGATGCGGTCTATACCTGGGAATCGGAGACGCTCTCTAGCCTATCGTTTGAGGAGTCGGAAGGCGTCCTTGAGGAGCCTGAGGAGCGGCAGGCGAGTAGTGCGGTGTTTAAGGAGCGGCTTGCAGATGCGATCGCATCGCCGTCCCCCGGCCCGGTGGTCAAAGCCGCCACCCTCTCTAGTGCTGAGGACATTCAGCGTTGGATGGTGCGCTGGCTGGCTCAGGCTCTACAAACTCCTGAAGCCACTATTGATGTCCGGCGGCCCTTTGCCGAGTATGGCTTGGACTCTGTCACTGCAGTGGAGTTGGCAGATGCTCTAGAAACTGCTCTGGGCCTCACCCTGGAGCCAACTCTAGCCTACGAATACCCCACCATTGAAGCCCTGGCTCGCCACTTGGCCCGCCAGGAAACGCCCGCAACTGCGTCTGTTGTGACTGAATCGGCTCCTGAGATGGGGGACATTGAGGTCGATCAGCTCGTCAGAGAATTAGAAATGCTGTCAGACGCAGAAATTCAAGCGCTGCTGGGCCAGCAAAATAACTAGTAAAGCTAGGAGCTAACCTGTGGAGGATCTCGCGCGGCGAATTGCCAATCTTTCGCCAGAGAAGCGGCTGCTATTAGAAATAGAGCTGCAAAAGAAGAAAGGTTTGCCCGAACCCATTGCGATTGTGGGTCTGGGCTGCCGTTTGCCGGGTGCAGAGAATCCTCGGGCGTTTTGGCAGCTGCTGTGCGAAGGCCACGATGCGGTGCGGGAAGTGCCCCCCGACCGGTGGGATGTCGAGACTTTCTACGATGAAGATCCAGCAGCACCGGGCAAAAGCTATTGCCGCTGGGGTGGCTTTTTAGACCAGGTAGATCAGTTCGACCCTGAGTTTTTTGGCATCGCTCCCCGCGAAGTGCCCTACATCGATCCGCAGCAGCGCCTGTTTCTAGAGGTTGTCTGGGAGGCTCTGGAAGATGCTGGGATTGTCCCGCAGCAGCTAGGCGGCAGCCAGACCGGTGTGTTTGCCGGATCTTCTACCCTAGACTACGGTCAGCTGCTGCTGCACGGCTCTCAGACCATCGGCACCTACACGACCACTGGTCTGGCCTCGACCATGCTGGCCAATCGGGTGTCTTACCTGCTCAACCTGCGCGGGCCTAGCCTCAGCATTGATACGGCCTGTTCTTCTTCCCTAGTAGCGGCTCATCTGGCCTGTCAGAGCCTGTGGCGGCGAGAAACGGACCTGGCCCTAGCAGGGGGCGTCAATCTGATTTTGACGCCAGCGCTGACGGTAGGCTTTAGCAAGCTGACGGCTCTTTCCCCCGACGGTCACTGCAAGGCGTTTGATGCTTCGGCCAACGGCTTTGTGCGATCAGAAGGGGTGGGCGTAGTGGTCCTGAAGCGGCTGTCTCAGGCGTTGGCCGACGGCGATCGCATCTATGCCCTGATCCGAGGCAGTGCTGTCAACCAGGATGGCCGCACCAACGGCCTCACTGCGCCCAATCGCGAAGCCCAAGAGGCGGTGCTGCGGCAGGCCTATCAGCAGGCAGGCGTGGCGTTGCGTCAGGTAGAGTACATCGAAGCCCACGGCACCGGCACCCTGCTCGGTGACCCCATTGAAGCCAAAGCTCTGGGCAATGTCTTTCAGTCTGAACGGTCTTTGCAAAACCCGGTGCGAATTGGCTCGCTCAAGAGCAACATTGGTCACACAGAGGCGGCTGCCGGGGTTGCCAGCCTAATCAAAGTTGCCCTCTGCCTGAAGCGCCGCACCCTGGTGCCCAGCATTCACTTCCATACCCCCAATCCCTACATTCCCTTTGATCGGCTGCCGCTCCGAGTGCAGCAGGTTCAGGAACCCTGGACCGACTCAGGCCAGCTGCCGGTGGCCGGGGTTAGCTCCTTTAGCTTTGGCGGCTCCAATGCCCATATGGTGCTCCAGGCGGTGCCAGACATTAAGCCGGTAGCTGCCCAGCCAGAGCGGCCCCGCCATCTGCTGACGCTGTCTGCACCGACCGCCGTTGCCCTGCGCGATCAGGCTCATCAATTCAGTGCTTTTCTCAAGACGGCCGATGCGGCTGACTTGGCCTCTATCTGCTACACAGCCAACGTGGGCAGAACGGCGTTTTCTCACCGGCTTGCGATCGCAGGCACCAGCCCTACCCAGTTAGCCGATCAGCTAGCCCCCCTCGCCGCCGGAGACTCCCTAACCACGGGGCACCTAGGCCAGGCCTCTGAGGCGACGGCACCGGAAGTCGTGTTTCTCTTTACCGGGCAAGGGTCGCAGTACTGGGCGATGGGGCGACAGCTCTACGAAACTCAGCCTGACTTTCGCGCTGCCCTGGAGCGCTGCGACGAGCTGCTGCGGCCCTATCTCAGTCGATCTCTGCTGGCCGTGCTGTTTGAGGCAGACGACGGAGATTTGAGCCAGACCCAGTACACCCAGCCCGCGCTGTTTGCCATTGAATATGCCCTGGCCCAGCTCTGGCGCACCTGGGGGGTAGAACCTGCGGCCGTATTGGGGCACAGCGTCGGTGAGTATGTCGCGGCCTGCATCGCTGGCGTATTTAGCTTGGAGGACGGGCTGCGGCTGATCGCCCAGCGAGGCAAGCTGATGCAGTCTCTGCCCGCAGGCGGCGGCATGGCCGCGATCTTTGCTGATGAAGCCACCGTAGCAAAAGCGATCGCACCGTTTGCCGACACAGTCTCCCTAGCCACTCTCAACGGCCCTGAAAATACCGTCATTGCCGGAGTTAAAGCGGACGTGCAGCAGGTGCTAATTCAGCTGCGGGAGCGGGGCATTGGCAGCCGCTCCTTGGATGTGTCCCACGCTTTTCACTCACCCCTGATGGATCCGGTGCTGAATCTGTTTGAGCACACGGCCCGGCGCGTTCCCTGTCAGCCTGCTCAAATTCCCTTAGTGTCGAACCTGACCGGGCAATTTTTAGCAGCGGGAGAAGTGCTAGATGGAGCCTACTGGCGACGTCAGGCGCGGGAGCCAGTGCGGTTTGGCGATGCGATCGCAACCCTGCAGCAGGCGGGCTACCGAGTCTTTCTGGAAATTGGCCCGCAGCCTATCCTGAGCGCTATGGGCAAACGCTGCATCGCCGATCCGGCAATGCAGTGGCTACCCTCTCTCCGCAAAGGCACCGATGAGTGGGAAACGCTGCTGGCTAGCCTGGGTTGTCTCTACTGCGAGGGCGTCAAGATCAGCTGGGCCGGTTTTGATCAGCCTTACCAGCGGCGCAAGCTCTCCCTGCCTACCTATCCCTTCCAGCGGCAGCGCTACTGGATTGACTTGCCTGTGGCTCTGCCCCCGACAACCGAGCTACCTGCGGCTCAAGTTAGAACAGTCCCTGAGCAATCTTTTGCTCAGAATGCCTACCAGCTGGCCTGGCAACCTCAACCCCTAGTAACCTCTGCAAACCCAGCGATCAGCGGGCGATGGCTGATATTCTCTGACCCTAATGGTTTAGGCGAGGCCCTAGCAGCCCAAATTCAGGCTGCCGGTGGCCAGGCCATTCAGATTAGGCCAGGGGACGGCTTCTGCAGGCTGGCCACCGACCAGTTTCAGCTCTCGCCCACCCAGCCTAAGGACTACTCGCAACTCTTCCAGAGCCTATCTGCCGATGCTGATGCGCCCTGGAGCGGCGCTCTCTACCTATGGGGTTTGGCCAACACATCAGATCGTGCCAACCCAGCAGACCACAGCGCCAGTCTGGCGCTGCTGACGCTACTGCAGCACCTATTGACAGGTTCGTGGCAACCCCTGCCTCAGCTCTGGCTAGTTACCCAATCGGCTCAGGCCGTCACCCAGCAAACTGACTTGACCCATCCCAGCCAAGCCGCTCTTTGGGGCTTGGGGCGCACCCTGCGAATAGAGCATCCTGAACTGTGGGGTGGGCTAGTCGATCTAGATGCAGATGCCCTAGACAGTCCAGCGCAGTCTGCCCAAGTGCTAGTGCAGCATCTGCTTGCCCAGGATGGGGAGGACGAAGCTGCTTTTCGCCAAGGGCAGCGGCACGTCGCTCGGCTAGAAACCGTGACCTTACCTGAGGCTTCTGCCCCACTCTCGGTCCACGGCGAAGGAACCTACCTGATTACCGGGGGAACCGGAGCTTTGGGCCTGATAGTAGCTCGCTGGCTGGTCGCTCAGGGGGCACGCTCCCTGGTTCTAGTTAGCCGTAGCGGAGTCTCAGCCCAGCATCAGCCCGAACTAGAAGCTCTGCGACAGACCGGGACTGCGGTATGGGTTGAACAAGCAGATGTCGCCAAGGCGGCCCCACTGGAGGCGCTGCTCCAGCGAGTGCGACAGCAGCTTCCACCCCTGCGAGGCGTGCTCCACGCAGCAGGCACCCTGGCCGATAGCACGCTGCTAAATCTCACTGCCGTTCAGTTTACTAAAGTGATGACGGCCAAAGTAGAGGGAGCCTGGAATCTCCATCAAGCTACCCTGGCAGATGCGCTTGACTGGTTTGTCAGTTTCTCTTCCATTGCCTCCCTGCTCGGTTCGCCAGGGCAAGGAAACTATGCTGCCGCTAATGCCGTTTTAGATGCGCTGGCCCACTACCGACAGCAGCAGGGCTTGCCCGCTCAAAGTCTTAGCTGGGGCCCTTGGGCTGGTGCAGGTATGGCTGCTGGCGAAGACGCCGGAACAGAAAGCCTACGCGGCCTGCAAAAGCTCTCCTCAGAGCGGGGGCTGGCCCTGCTGCGCCAAGCGCTAACGGCACCCCAACCCCATTTAGGACTAGCAGCGATTGACTGGGCTGCGATCGCACAAAGCTCACCCTTTGATCTGCCTCCTCTGCTCAGCCGAGTGCTTGAGAAACAGGCCCAGCCAGCGGCCCCGACCGCAGCAAGTGCCAGCCCAGCAGTCCCCAAACAGCCAGAGCTGCTTGCCCACCTACTGACGCTGCCCACCCCGGACAGAGAAGCCGAACTGACTACCTACCTGCAGCGAGAGGTGGGCCAGGTTTTGGGCTTGCAGGGCACAGCCCCGGTAGATCGACCCCTGCTGGATCTAGGTATCGACTCCTTAATGACAGTGGACTTGCTAAATCTCTGCAAGCGAGATTTGAAAATTACCCTGTACCCCCGCGAAGTCTTTGCCCACCCAACAATCCAAGCCCTAGCCCAGTACATGGCTAAGGAATTGGTGCGATCGCACCCCACCCCCACTCCTCTAACCCTCCACCCCTCTACCCCTCCACCCTCCGACCCCCTCCCCGAAGGCTTCTGGACCAGCCATGCCCTTCCAGAAGCCCCCCCCCAGCGCAACCGCAGCATGGTCTTTTTGCTCTCCAGCCCCCGCTCCGGCTCTACCCTGCTGCGCGTGATGCTGGCGGGTCATCCCCAGCTGTTCTGCCCGCCCGAACTGCATTTACTGCCCTTTGATACATTGGGCGATCGCCATGCAGCTCTAGGCGGTAGCTATCTGGAGGAAGGACTGCAGCGGGCACTCATGGAGCTAATGCAGCTAGATGCCGATGCCACTCAAAGCCTAGTGAGTGAGTGGATGGAGCACAACGCCCCGGTTCAAGCTATCTATGACAAGCTGCAGCAGCTAGCCGGAGATCGTCTCTTGGTGGACAAGTCGCCCACCTACAGCCTCAGCCTAGCAACCCTGCAGCGGTCTGAACTGCTGTTTGAAAATGCTAGATTCATTCATCTGGTGCGGCATCCTTACGCGGTAATCGACTCCTTTGTAAAGAATCGGATGCACAAAATCTTTAACCTGGAGCCGGAAAACCCGTATCAGCTGGCCGAACAGGTCTGGGACGTTAGCAATCGCAACATTCAAACCTTCCTGCAGCAGGTCGATCCACAGCGGCAGCAGGTGTTGCGTTACGAAGACCTAGTCACCGACCCAGAAACCGCTATGCGGCAGCTCTGTGCGTTCTTAGAGCTACCCTTTGATCCGGCTGTGCTCACGCCTTACGAAGGCCAGCGCATGACTGATGGTGTTCGCGCTAACTCAATGGCGGTTGATGACCCTAACTTCCGGCAGCGCCGCCGAATTGAGGCCAATCTAGCAGAGGCGTGGCGAGCGGTCGAGCTGCCCTTGACTCTGACTGCACCGACCCAGGCCCTATCTGCCGACTTTGGCTACGAGCTGCCGCGAGAATCTACAGCGGCTACTACACCTCGCCCAGAGCTGCCTCAAGTTGGTGAACCGCTAGCCACAATGCGCGAGGAAACAATCACGCTACGCGGGCTGCAGACCGGCCTCTGCACTTGGGGGCTATCAGCAGGGCAGTTAATTCTCTGTCTGCACGGCATTTTAGACCAGGGGGCAGCGTGGGATGCGATTGCATCTCCCCTGGCCGACCGAGGCTACCGCATTATTGCTCCTGACCTGCGTGGGCATGGCCGCTCCAGCCATGTTGGCCTCGACAGCAGCTACCAGTTCCTCGACTTCCTGGGCGATATCGATGCTCTGCTGCGGGATCTGCCGGAGACGCCCTTGGTTTTGGTGGGTCACTCGATGGGGGCAGTGCTGGCAGCGACCCTGGCCAGCCTCCGGCCTGAACGCTTCCAGCAGCTAATGCTAATTGAACCAGTTGTGCCCGGTACAGGTGCGGCTGAATCGGTGGCTAGTCAGCTAACGGCGCACTTGGGTTACCTGGCTCAGGCTCCCACCCATCCCACCTTCCCCGATCTGGCTGCGGCTGCGGCCCGGCTGCGGCAGTTTAACTCGGCTCTGCCCGAAGCCGCCGCTCTAAAGCTGGCAGAGCGGCTGATCGAACCCCATGCAGAGGGCGTTCGCTGGCGCTGGGATGCTCGCCTGCAGACCCGCACCAGTCTTGGCATCGGCGGTGCCTTCAGCCGCCAGCAGTACGAACAGCTGCTGCAGCAAATCCAGATGCCGACTCTTCTGGTCTACGGCAGCCACAGCCAGTTCAACCGGCCTGAAGATCTGGCCCTGCAACAAGAAGCGCTGCCCCAAGCTCAGCGGATTATGCTAGAGGGCGGCCACAATCTGCCTGCTGAAGTGCCCGGCCAAATCGCGGCACTGATGCTGAATCAACTCTCAGGAAATCATTCATGAAGCAGGGATTTGAACTCGAAGCGCTGTGGGAAGTCCCTCTAGGGGTGTTGTCTTACCTGTTTTCTCGGGTTGTTAAGTGGACATTGACTTTCGTCAGCCGCTACTACAACCCAGCTAGCCAGCGCTCCCAGCCAGAGTGGCAGGTGGTGTCTGCGGAGTTTCTCAAGGGGCCAGTCAAGCTGCTGTGGACCATGAGCCGAGCCCGCTGGAACCTGCACTCGCTGATTGCGATCGCAGGCCCCTTCAGCGTCAGCAGCTCCCTGTCTCTAGACTTGACCGCTCTCAATCGCTCGGCCAAGTCTTGGACAGCGGTAGTCTATACCCTCCAGGGCTACAAAACTATCACCAGCGTCAGCTCCCTCAGCATCCCTACCGATCGCGACTGGCAGAGTATTGAGCTGCCCCCAGGTCGCTATCTGGTTGGTGTTCGCCATTATCAGTGGAGTGACCCCATTCAGCTGCCCGCGATTCAGGTTGATGACCAGCCAGCCTTGGCCGCTCAACCGCTGACGGCTCCTGCTAACTTCAACCAGTTCTACCGAAACCTAGTTCACCGTCGGGGCTGGCTTTACACCTGGCTGAACTTCTATGTCTATCCCCTGCTGCGCTACCGCCGTTGGCTCCCCTCAGCCTTCGTCAAGCAGACCTTTCTTCCAGTGCCCAACCCCGAGACGCAGTTCTACTACGGTGCCTTAAATACAGACGAAGCGGTCAGACTAGAGGTTCCCCCAGATCTGCTCAACACCCACAGCCTTTTCTTGAGCCTCTACACCAGAGACTGCTTTCCCTTGGACTGGTACCCCGTCACCCAGACGCAGCACACCACTCAAGCCATGACAGAAAAGGGAGCATATATTCTACGGGTTCACCCCAAAGATGTCTTGTCCCTAACTAGGGATATTTCAGAAATTCATGTAAGTATCACGTAGAGAGCTACGATCGCTCCTTCAACCCACGAAATCTTGATAAAAAATGCTCCTCCAACTCCCTTCTGAGATGCTTGGAGGACTATTTTTTGAGGGGCGAAAATCTACCTCAATGCGCTTTTTACAGGGTTTTCACATAGAGAGAGGCTTTGTTTATCGTGACCTCACAACCCGTTCTGAAATTCCTGTTACGCTCAGCATAAGACAGGAAACAATAAACAACGTCTTCCAGTCTTGGATATGTTCCCTGTTGTTTAATTGACTTTTGTGACTGATTCCCATAGGCCGTCTAGTCTTTAATGTCTTGAAGTTTGAGGCCTTGCGAAATTTTTCTGGGGATAGTTTTCGAAAGCCAGTAAGTTTTATCTTGATGCAGCTACTGAGAACAATCAGCTAGAGAGCTGCGAGTTTCAACCCCAAATTTTATCCTTTCAAATTAGGGTTCCTTCTATGAAAGCAGTCATCTTGGCAGGTGGGCTGGGTACTCGTCTAAGCGAGGAAACCAGTATCAAACCTAAGCCAATGGTTGAAGTGGGTGGGCGGCCAATTCTTTGGCACATTATGAAGACCTACTCAGCCCACGGTATCAATGACTTTATTATTTGTTGCGGCTACAAAGGCTACGTCATCAAAGAATATTTTGCCAATTACTTTCTGCACATGTCAGACGTCACATTCGACATGCGCTTCAATCAAATGAATATTCACCACGGTAAAGCAGAGCCCTGGCGGGTAACTCTGGTGGACACAGGCGAGGAAACCCTCACCGGAGGTCGTCTCAAGCGGGTTCGAGAGCACATCGGTCAGGAAACCTTTTGCTTCACCTATGGCGATGGCGTCAGCAACGTCAATGTCACGGAACTGCTCGATTTCCACAAGGAAGCAGGCACCCTGGCTACCCTGACGGCAGTTCAGCCTCCTGGGCGATTTGGGGCGATTTCTTTGACAGAAGGGCAAACCAAAATTTCGACCTTCCAAGAAAAGCCTGAGGGAGACGGTGCCTGGATTAACGGTGGCTATTTTGTGCTAGAGCCCCAGGTAATCGACTTTATTGCAGGCGACGAAACCATTTGGGAACAGGAACCCCTGCGAAAGTTGGCCCAGATGGATCAGCTCTCCGCTTATCGCCACAGCGGTTTTTGGCAGCCCATGGACACGCTACGCGATAAAAACTATCTAGAAGATCTTTGGAAAAAGGGTAAAGCTCCCTGGAAAGTCTGGTAGCCCGTGGCTAGTTAGGGAATTCTTGTGTAGGTTTAGCCTCCTTTGAGGCTGTCAAATAAGGCTGTCAAAATTCTGCTAACCCTAACCCTTTATGATTTTTGAAGAAACCCATCTGAGTGGTGCCTTTGTCATCTCTTTGGAGAAGAAGGAAGATCACCGAGGCTTTTTTTCGCGCGCTTTTTGTTCTAAGGAGTTTGAGGAACATGGCTTAAAGCCTGTGGGGGTGCAGTGTAATTTGGCTGGCAATTTTGTCAAAGGCACTCTGCGGGGAATGCATTATCAGGTTCCCCCGGCTGCCGAAGCTAAATTGTTTCGCTGCATTAAAGGCGCTAACTATCATGTCATCGCTGACATGCGCCCCAACTCTCCAACGTACCTGCAGCATTTTGGCATCGAGCTATCTTCTGATAACCAAAGTGCTCTGTATATTCCAGAGATGTTTGCCCACGGCTATCAGGCGCTCACCGACGGCTCCGAAGCGTTTTACATGGTAAGCGAGTTTTATACGCCGGGCTGTGAACGAGGGCTGCGCTATGACGATCCAACCCTTAATATCAAATGGCCTTTGCCGGTGACCGAAATCTCTGAGAAAGACACTGCATGGCCCCTGCTCAACTCCGTTAAACCAGAGGTTTACCTATGATTATTGTAGATACTGCCCTGAAGGCTCGCCACGAAGCAAACAATCCGGTGCGAGTCGGCATGATTGGCGCAGGCTTTATGGGCCGTGGAGTGGTTAACCAGATTGCCAACTACATTCCAGGTATGGAACTGGTTGCGATCGCAAACCGCACCGTCTCCAACGCAATGGATGCCTACACCAAAGTGGGCGTTGAAAACGTTAAAGAGGTCAAAACGGTTGCCGAGCTAGAAGATGCCATTGCCCAAGGGCAATATGCCGTCACCGATGACCCCAGCATCCTCTGCCAGTCAGAAAGCATCGACGTTCTAATCGAAGCCACAGGGCATGTGGAGTATGGCGCTCAGGTCACGCTAGAGGCCATTAAGCACAAAAAGCACATGGTCTTGATGAATGCTGAGCTCGATGCCACCGTAGGCCCCATCCTGAAGGTATACGCTGATCAGGCCGGAGTCGTGCTGACCGGCTGCGACGGTGACCAACCCGGTGTGCAGATGAACCTTTACCGGTTTGTGCAGAGCATCGGCCTGACTCCAGTTGTGTGTGGCAATATCAAAGGTCTGCAAGATCGCTACCGCAACCCCACCACTCAAGAAAGCTTTGCCAAGCAGTGGGGCCAGACCGCTCACATGGTCACCAGCTTTGCTGACGGCACCAAAATCTCCTTTGAGCAGGCCATCGTTGCCAACGCGACTGGGATGAAGGTGGCTCAGCGGGGCATGTTGGGGTATCACTACGACGGCCACATCGACGACATGGTCGATCGCTACGATGTCGAGCAGCTCAAGTCCTTAGGCGGCATTGTGGAATACGTCGTTGGCACCAAGCCCAGCCCTGGCGTATTTGTCTACGCCACCCACGACGATCCCGTCCAGGCCCACTACCTGAACTACGGCAAACTTGGGGGAGGCCCGCTTTACAGCTTCTATGTGCCTTACCACCTCACTGTCTTTGAGGTGCCCCTCTCGGCTGCCCGCGCTGTGCTGTTCCGCGATGTCGTCATTGCCCCCCTTGGCGCACCAGTGGTAGACGTTATCACCACTGCCAAAATTAATCTCCAAGCTGGAGAGACCTTAGACGGCCTTGGGGGTTACCTGACCTACGGCATGTGCGAAAACTCAGAGCTTGTCGCCTCTGACAATCTGTTGCCGATGGGGCTGGCTGAGGGCTGCCGCCTAAAGCGGGATGTGCCCAAAGATCAGGTGCTCACCTATGACGATGTTGAACTACCCGAGGGCCGGACAGCCCATCGGCTGCGAGTAGAGCAAGACGCCTACTTTGCTACCCGCAAAGTTCCAGCCACCGTATAAACAGGTTCTCTGGGAGGAGTACAAACCTCTTCCCTAGAGTTCGCAGTCAATCTATAGCTTAATTTCAACCAGGTATAAGGAGTTATTAAAGCAATGGTTCAAGCACCCAGTTTAGTTGAGCTAAACACGGCTCAAGACGTCATTGAGGCAGATCTTAATTACATCTGCGATCATCTAAAAGAAGAGTTCGCTGCCATGTCGGGCAAGCAGCTTCTGATTACAGGCGGAGCCGGATTCTTGGGCTATTACCTGGTTCAATCAGTATTTCACTGGAATACGATTCATCCCAGTCAGCCGCCCATTCAACTGACTATCTACGAAAACTTTATTCGCGGTATTCCTGACTGGTTGACTAACCTTAAGGACAACCCCAACTTGACCCTGGTGAAGCACGATATCACCAACCCCTTACCGGCTGACATCGGCAACTTTCAATTCATCATCCACGCTGCTTCCATTGCTTCCCCAATCTTCTATCGGAAGTATCCGATCGAGACGATGGATGCCAACGTCAACGGTCTGCGGTACCTGCTAGAGTACTGCCGCCAACAAAAAGAAGCTGGTACCCCAGTAGAGGGCTTCCTCTTCTACTCCACCAGCGAGATCTATGGCGACCCCACGCCAGGTGACATCCCCACCCCCGAAACCTACCGGGGTAATGTCTCCTGCACCGGGCCTCGGGCCTGCTACGACGAGTCTAAGCGCTACGGCGAAACCCTGTGTGTCAACTTTGCTCAGCAGTACGACCTGCCGATCAAAACGGCGCGCCCCTTCAACAACTACGGCCCTGGCCTCAAAATCACCGATCGCCGGGTGCTGCCTGACTTTGTGCGGGACGTGCTCAATGGCCGCGACATTGTTATGCTCTCCGATGGCGCACCTACACGCACGTTCTGCTACATTGCAGATGCGATCGTGGGCTACTACAAAATTCTGGCCAAAGGTCGGCCCGGCGAAGCCTACAACATCGGCGTGGAAACTCCCGAAATTTCTATGGCCGAGTTGGCTGAGCGGGTGGTCACCCTGGCCAAAGAACTTTGGGGCTACGAGGGCAAGGTAGTGCGTCAGGCCAGTGCCGATAAGGACTACCTGGTGGACAACCCCAACCGCCGCTGTCCGATCATCGACAAGGCCCGTGCTGATCTGGGATATGACCCCAGCATCACCATCGATGAGGGTTTGAAGCGGTCGATGGTTTGGTACCAAGATAATCGTGAGGCGGAGGACGCATAAATGAAAGTTTCAGTCGTTGGAACAGGATACGTTGGTCTGGTATCGGGCGTTTGTCTGTCTGCCAAAGGGCACCAGGTTGTCTGCATTGACATCGATGAGAATAAAGTCAACAAGATCAACCAGGGCATTCCTCCCATCTATGAAGAGGGTCTAGAGGATCTGCTGAAGGCTAATATTGGTACTCGTCTCACGGCCAGCACCGATCTGCGCGATGCGGTGCTCAACAGCCAGATTTCTCTGATTGCGGTAGGCACTCCCTTTAAGGGCGATGAGATTGACCTCAAATACGTGAAGGAAGTTGCCCGCCAGATCGGCACCGTCTTGAAGGATAAAGATGACTATCACCTAGTGGTGGTCAAGAGCACAGTAGTGCCGGGTACCTCTGATGAAGTGGTGCTGTCTATCCTGGAAGAAGCCTCTGGCAAAAAGGCCGGAGTTGACTTTGGGGTTGGCATGAACCCTGAGTTTCTGAAGGAAGGGGAAGCCATCAAAGACTTCATGAATCCCGACCGGATTGTTCTGGGTGGGATTGACGAGAGAAGCATCGCGCTGTTGCGTGAGCTGTACGACGTCTTTGAAGGGGTCGATAAGCTTGAGACTAACTGCAAAACTGCAGAGATGATCAAGTACACAGCCAACTCCCTGCTAGCCACGATGATTTCCTTCGCCAATGAGATTGGCAACCTGAGTGCAGCAGTGGGCGGTATTGACGTAGTAGAAGTCATGCGCGGTGTGCATTTAGACAAGCGTCTGACTCCAATTCTCGACAGCGGTGAGCGTATCATTCCTTCGTTTACCACCTATATTGAAGCGGGCTGCGGTTTCGGCGGCAGCTGCTTCCCGAAGGATGTGAAGGCGCTCAACGTCTTTGGGGCTCAACAAGGCCAGTCAATGCAGCTGCTAGAGTCAGTCATTGCGGTCAATGCAGAGCAGTACAAGCAGGTGATGACTCGCCTCTATAAGCATTTCCCCAACCTGGATGCGGTTAAGGTCGCTGTCTTGGGCCTGGCCTTTAAGCCCGGTACTGACGATATGCGAGAGTCTCCCGCTATCCCTGTAGTGCAGGAACTGCTCAAGGGATCTGCCAAGGTCAAAGCCTATGACCCAGTAGCGACCCATGAGGCCCAGAAACTGTTTGAGAACGAGCCGATCCAGTACTGCGAATCTCTGGCGGAAGCCATTGAGGGAGTTGACGCCATCCTGGTGATGACTCGCTGGGCCGAGTTCAATGCACTGCCTGAAATGTTGAGCACTTTGGCCGAGCCGCCGCTGGTGGTAGACGGTCGCCGGATGCTGGACAAGTCCTCTATTGCCCGGTATGAGGGGGTTGGGCTGTAAGGTGGTCTCTGATCACTAAATGAATTAGCCCGATCTATGAGGAAGACCCGATGGTATCCATCGGGTCTTCTTTTGCACCATTTGACCTTTTCGGGTTGCACCAATTCTCTAAATAGCTGCTACTCATCCACCCATCCACTCTCCCCACCCCCATCTACTTTCTGAATTGGTATTAGCCCGTCCTGCGAAAGCTACGGACCCGCTTCTGAGGATTTTGTTTCTGTACCCAGGCAATAAACTTGGTCACTTGGGGATGATCTCGCAGCTTCTCTAGGGTATTGAGTTCTTGAGCCAGGTAACGGTTGTCGAAGAGGGTATGGATTTGCTTGTGACAGGCGGCACAGATATCAACTGTGGGGCCGGGGTCCTGTTTGCGGCGTTTGGTGTGCTGTCGGGGAATGAGGTGGTGAACGGTAAGAGAGGGAAGGGTGCGATTGCAAAGCTGGCAGTTCACACAGTCAGGCATCAGCTGAATTGAGAGCCTACCTTTTTATTGTGATCAACAGCCCCACTAGATTTCAAGGACGGTCATTGCTACAAGGCTAATTCAGTCTCTCAATCTAGAAACTTGCCAAAAATCAGTCGGTCTGACTCAACATAGTTGAGCTTGCGGTAGACCGACTGAGCACGGAGATTCTTGCGTTCAACGACCAGGTAAAGTCCAGTGAGTCCTGCCTGTCGGCAAAAAGATTCTATAAAAGCAAGCACCTGGGAGCCAAGGCCCTGCCCTCGATAAGCCTCACGCAGGTACAGTTCATCTAAGATGGCATCGCGACCACCGGACTCGATGGCGTAGCCGAAGGTGAGTACTGCATAGCCAAAGGGTTGGCCCTGTTCCAGCAGCCATATTTGGCCTAGGGACGGTTCTTGCAGCAGCCCTGTCAGGGCTGTTCGCTGGCGCGACTCCTCGAAATCGATTTGGTCGTAGGTGTAGTACTCCTGAACAAGCGTCAGGAGTACTTCTAGATCTGCAGGCGTGGCCTGTCTTAGACAGGCATCAAGGCTGAGTGCCATTACCGTAACGACTCTGCTAAAACGCCTCCGGCCAGCAGGCAGAGAATCACGATCGCAACTCGCCAGATGCCGAAGCCAACCCAGTAGGCCAACCACTCGACCAGAACCTGTCCGGCAAAAATGGTGGACAATCCGGCGAACAGGGTTAGGCCAAATAGGGTCAAGATGGCGTACAGCAGAAGGTGAGTTGCCAGTCTAAACAGAATGGACCGTTGGGGACGAGTACGCATAGACCTACCCTCCGGATTGATAAACTACATATAATACAAATACTACACGGTGAATCGCTATTCCGGAATCAGCTGGGTTAAAAAAGAGCCGCTGTAGTGCAATAGCTCTACAGTCTGGGCAAAAGGTACTCGATAGAAACTGCCTACAGATCTGGAAAGACTTCTTTAACAGCCGGATGTATCAGCTTACGCTCGGTGACGTTTAGGCCTTCCGCTAAAGACGCATCGCTGTCTAGTGCTTTTAATCCCTCGTTGGCAAGCTTGATGACGTAGGGCAACGTGCTGTTGTTTAGCGCCTGAGTAGCGGTCCAGGGAACAGCCCCCGGCATATTAGGCACGCCGTAATGCAACACACCTGCCTCAACATAAGTGGGTTCGCTGTGGGAAGTGGGGCGCAGAGTTTCGATACAGCCGCCCTGATCGACGGCGACATCAACAATAACTGAGCCGGGGCGCATCTGGGCTACCAGATCGCGCGAGACGAGAATCGGTGGGCGACGACCGGGTACTAGCACGGCCCCAATTACCAAGTCGGCGGTGGGTACAGCGCTTTGAATTTCGGGTGCGCTGCTGTAGAGCAACTCTACCCGAGAGCCAAACAGGGTTTCTAAATAACCTAGCCGCTCTACGTTGACATCAAAAATTTGCACGCGTGCGCCTAGGCCTACAGCCATTCTGGCGGCTTCGGTGCCGACGACTCCGCCGCCCAAAATAACGACATTGCCAGGGCGAACGCCGGGGACGCCGCCGAGCAAAACGCCCCGCCCGCCTCGTTGGCGCTCTAAGTATTGAGCCCCGAACTGAACTGAGAGCCGTCCGGCAATGATGCTCATGGGGGTGAGCAGCGGGCGCTGGTGATTGACTTCAACGGTTTCGTATGCGATCGCATGCGCCCCACTCTTGATCAAACTCTCTGTGAGGGTGCGGTTGGCAGCCAGGTGCAGATAGGTGAAGAGAAGCTGTCCTGGCTGTATTAGCGAGTATTCGGCGGGCAGAGGCTCTTTGACTTTGACTACCAATGCCTGATTCCAGGCATCTTCAGCCGAGTCAGTGAGGGTTGCTCCGGCGGCCTGGTAATCTGCATCAGTGAACCCCGCCCCCGAGCCGGCTTCTGTCTGCACGACTACTCGGTGCCCTCGATCGCTGAGAACTTTGACGCTGCTAGGGCTGAGACCGACTCGAAATTCCTGATCCTTAATTTCTTTAGGAACGCCAATATTCATGGATTTCTCCTGTACTATCCCTAGCTTATCGAGGTTTCTTCAAGCAGATTGGCGGTATTGCAGACCAAGGCTGATCGGCAAATCGGTATTGACGATTGGGAAGCGGATTATGAGAATAGAACTGTAAGTAACGCAAAGTTAAGTAACGAACAATGGCTAACCTAAACCCTACCGTCACTCCTAATATTCAGCGGCCCAAGGCAGGGTTTAATGACTATGCTGAGCGCCTCAACGGTCGCGCTGCGATGGTGGGTTTCGTGCTGGTGGTGTTGATTGAGCTAGTGACCGGCAAAGGCGTTTTGACCTGGCTGGGGCTAGGTTAGGCGTCGCTCGGATCGTTTCGACAGGTCTATCAGGTTAGACCTGTCCGTGAAGGGGCAATAACTTGAGGCGTTCCGGATTCTTACAGCAACTTTGGCGCGATCGCTTAGATACTGGGCAGGCTGACTACCCTACTTTTGGGTGATAAAGGCACGGCACTTAACTACGGGTGAATGAGTCTCTCCCTGAAGCGGACAGGTGCTTTGCTGGCAACGGCTGCAGTCTGCTGTTTCCGGTATTCGCAGTCTGTCTTGAGCTGTGAACAGGCTCACGTTTTGGCGGATGAGGCCTTCGGCTTCTAGCTCTGAAATCTGCTCTGTAATCAGAATGACTTGTGGGGTACCAAATGCCTGACGAGTGACGTTGATCCGCTCTAAGACTGCGAAAAACCCCTCTGACGGCTGGCGGATCACGACCGGGACGTGAACCAGGTGCCCTTTGAATTCGGGGGGGCGCTCTTGGGCGTAAAAGTCTTTGTACTGAAGTGTGAGGGTGCCGTCGCCAAAGTGGCGCACCCGCATCAGCCGCTGAAAGGGAATGGTCAAACTGCCCTCAAAGTCAGCCATGAACCACCAGGACTTGTGCCAGGCCTGACTGGGCAAGTGCAAGATTTGAGAAATTTGCTTGGCATCAAACCCGGCATGGGAGAGCAGTGCGATCGCATCAGAGAGCGCAATATTTTGGGCTAAGGTCACCAGCTCAGACTGACAGTTTGTTAAGTGCTGATAGTTAGGGTGCTCAGCTAGTCGAGGCAGGGCTAGATCGGGCCGCGAACCAGCCAGCACACACCGGATCTGCTCAAAGCGAATTAAACCATCTACGCAGCGGCTGTTGGCACCCGGCACCGGAATGCCAACCTCGGCCCGCACCTGATCGATTTCATGGGGTCGGGCGATGGCTGGCAGACTATCGGTGAGGAGCGATCGCAAGCTGCCCTCATCGGCCAGCGCCAGCGCTAGCTGAATTTGCTCCTGAAGCGAGGCGGCAGGTGCCGTGCGTCGTGACCGGGCGAGGGGAGATTTAACCATGTTTAAAAATGAAACACCTGCCGAGAGTGACCGGTTGGCAATTCCCGGCAGGATGGGCCATGTACAACGACGAGCCTATTTCCTTGGTTGTATCAGAGCCAGTCAGGCTTGGGGGGCAACAGCAAGAAACTTTGCACAGGTTTGAAGACCGCAACGTAAGGACTGGATTTTGTTACAGGAAGAAAAAGCGAGCAGCGGCAGGAACTTGCTTTGATCGCCTCCTTGATGGCCTAACTTTGATCCTGAGAATTTAGCTTCCCCAGCACGGCTGACTACAATTCAGGAGTAAATAGGCTTAGGGCAGCCAAAATGGCCGATACTGAACGCGACAAAATGCTGAGAGGCGATCTCTACCTCGGCGGAGACCTGGAACTGGTAGTGGGCCGAAACCGGGCCAGACGACTCTGGCAGCAGTACAACGCCACCGACCCCGAAGCGAAAAGCCAACGCACTGAACTTCTCACAACCCTGTTGGGCAGCCTCGGCACCGATGTTTTGGTAGAGCCGCCCTTCTACTGCGACTACGGCACCCAAATCACTCTAGAAGATGGGGTTTACATCAATATGAACAACGTTTTTCTCGACTGTGCCTCTATTCACATTGGCGCACAAACCTATTTGGCGACTAATGTGCAGCTTTTAACCGCCACCCATCCCCTCAATGCAGCGGAACGGACAGCTGGCCCCGAGTCGGCTCGGCCTATTACCATCGGCTCTCGCTGCTGGCTAGGCGGCGGTGTGATTGTCTGCCCCGGTGTAACCATCGGCGAAGACACCACCATTGGTGCAGGCAGCGTAGTTGTGAAGGACATTCCGGCAGGGGTGTTAGCGGTGGGGAATCCGTGTCGGGTGGTGCGGGAGGTTTAAGCGAGTAGAGGGTGGGGGAAGAGGGTGTAAGGCGTAAGGTACAAGGTATAAGGGGAAATCGTTGCCGTGTACCCTAAACCCTTTACCCTATACCCTCTCTCCTATCCTCTACCCACAGAAAGAGGGGCAAAGTGATTACGGCTTTTATCCTAAATACGAAGAAAAACGCCAAAATGGAGCTAAAATGGCTGAGAATTCTGTAAAAATCCTGATCGTTTACTACACCTTGTACGGCCACACTCTGCAATTAGCTCGTGCAGTTGAAGAGGGCGCAAAGGGGGTTCCCGGTGTAGAGACGATGCTCCGTCGAGTTGAGGAATTTGACATTGTTAAGGAGAAGGCGATTCAAGGGAATCCGGCAGTGGAGCAGCTCTGGCAGGAGCAGCAGCAGATTCCGGTGTGTTCGCTGGATGATTTGAGAGCGGCTCATGGTGCTATTTTTGGTTCGCCTACTCGCTTTGGCAACATGGCGGCGCAGATGAAGCAGCTATTTGATACGATGTCGGGCCTGTGGTTAAACGGTGAGATGGAAGGCAAGCCCGGTGGAGTTTTTACCTCGACGGCTAGCACCCACGGCGGGCAGGAAACGACGCTGATTACGATGATGCATCCGCTGTTGCACCTAGGGATGATTGTCATGGGCGTGCCTTACTCGGTAGAAGGCATGATTCACACTGAGGGTCGGGGCGGTACGCCTTATGGGCCTTCAACTACGGCTGGGGGACAGGGGGAATTGCAGCCCACGCCGGAGGATCTTGCGATCGCACGCGCCCTAGGTAAACGAGTCGCTGAAGTGGCAACTAAGCTGCAGGCCTAAATGCGTCTGTTCGCATAGACAAGGCTTTGAATTACCGCTGTATGAACAGGTGGTGCCAAAACTGCTAAGTTCTTAGCCTATGCTGCGTTGAGAGCCTGGTGGGATAGGGCTCAGGCATTGCCTGTGTTGAAGGTATGTGGGTAGCCTTAGCCCTACCAAGAGGCTTCAGAACTGAAGGTACCGATGGAGGGTGCGAGCACCCTCCATTGCCGTAGGAAGCTTTATATCTCTGGTTAACATCAGGTACAGCTATCGTTGGATAAATTGATAAAAATCAATGAGCTAGGCTCTCAGTATTTAACTGAGTCAAGTTTGCTGGTATGGTGTTTACTGAAAGAGTAAATTTGATCGTTTTATAACAGGGCCAAGAACATTAGCCAGGCCTGCAAAGGTCACAAGTCCCGGCCATTCGGCAGCTTCAAGCCCGAGTGCCGATTTTCATGGCTAGAGCGTTTCTCCTTCTTGGGTCGGATAAGTACTACTCTTTTCATAATCTTTTGCTGGCGCTCGTTAGGTATCTGAAGCATGACGGCTGTAACCACTAAATCCGCAACTCCCGCTTTCTGCGATGGTATTCAGCACTTTGGCGAAGCAATGCCAGAGTTTGACACCTATGGACAGGCTCCGGCCATTGCCGAGGGAGCAAATGCGATCGCATCTCCCAGCGACCCTGCGGCGGTCTACCAAACCCTGCTAGCTGCCGATGCTCTGCGCTACCTCACCCTGCAAGTGACCGCCAGCAAAGAGTCGGGCCACCCTGGCGGGTTTGCCAGCGTAGCCGAGGGCATTGCCTCCCTGGTCATGCTGGGTTACAAGAACATCACCACCGAAGTCGGCCACCACGCCCCCGGCTTTTACAGCAACGTCTTTCTCGATCGATCCCTAGAAGTGATGGGGATTGAGACGGTGCAGCAGCTTTGCGATCGCTTTCGCGAAACCCATGGCCTGCTAGGCCACCTCTCAGGCCAGATGCCTGGACTGCTTAGCCCTGCTGGTCCTTTGGGCCAGGGTCAGCACTTTGCCATGGCAGGAGCCAAGCTCCACCCCGGCACCCTTTTTCCTGTCACCATCGGCGACGGTGGCTTGGGCGAACCCTACATCATGAGCAGCTTCGGCCACTTCAATACTGCCTACCCCAACGCCACTAATTTCCTGCCCATCCTGGTCTGGAACGGCTACTCTCAAGAGCACCACAGTATGGTCTCCACCAAGACCAATGAAGAGATGGTCGCCTACTGGCGTGGCAACGGCTTCAAAGAAGTGATTTTGGTGAATGCCAAAGACTACGACGATGCCAACCAGCCCGGTGACTACGTTGACAGCACTGCGTTCTCTTTGAAGCAACGCCTAGCCTTTACCCAAGCCGTACTAGAAGCCACCGACAGAGCTGCAAAATCTGCCCTAGGCGGCACTCTTACCGCCCTGATTATCAAGCAGCTCAAAGGGGCAGGCGTGCACAAGCGCGGTGCTCAGTCTCACAACCTTTACCCTGGCGACTCCCTCACCCGTGATTATATTGTCAATGCCCTGAGTGCTCGGGCATTGTCCCCTGCCGCCTGGAATCTGGTGCGAACCAACTATGAGCGCTCAGCTGGAGGCCCTGCCGCTCAAACCGCCGTTACCGAATCGGTGCTGCCCCTAGCTGATCTAGGCCAATTGCCCCTAGAAGAGTTCGCTGTAGATGGGGAGAAAAAAGTCGCAACCACAGCCATGGGCGTGCTGGTGGGAGATGTGGGCCAAAAAGACCCGCAGTTCGTTGTGACCAATGCTGACGGCAACGCTGCCTCTGGCATCAACAACATCAACCAGGCGCTTAAAATCATTCACCCCACCCCTGACGACACTTACTACCAGGGGCCTAGCGGTCAAGTCTATGAACCGCTAAGTGAAGATGCGTGCGCCGGATTGGCTGCAGCCCAGGCGCTCTTTGGGGCCCGTACCCTCTGGTGCTCCTACGAATCGTTTGCAGTCAATGGCCTACCGATCTGGCAAACCGTTACCCAGGCAATGGCCGAGCTGCGCCGCCCTACGCCCTCAACCATCACCCTGTTTACTGCCGGAGCCCTAGAGCAGGGTCGCAACGGCTGGACTCACCAGCGACCGGAAATCGAAAACTACTTTGCGGCCATGATGCGCAATGGCAACGTATTTCCTCTTTTCCCAACCGATGCCAATAGCATTCAGGTCTGTTATGAATGGGCACTGGGCACCCGCAATAAGGGCGTTACCATTACGGCCAGTAAGTCGGCCCTGCCTGTCTACACAACCTTTGATCAGACTCGACAGGCGCTCCAGGAAGGCGGTGTCGTCGTTCAGTCTACCTCTGGGGCCAAAACCGTTGTGTTTGCCGTAATTGGGGACATGACGCTGATTCCGGTGCTTGAGGCCGCTAAGCAACTGGCTACCGCAGGCATTGGCAGTCGCATTGTTTCAATTGTTAGCCCCCGTCGCCTCTATCGCCCCACTGATACTGCCTGGGATACCTGCTCTGAAGCTGATGGGGATTTCCTAGACGATGCTGGGTTTGAGCGGCTGTTTGGCGGGGACGCTTTAATCGGCGTAACTGGCGGCACCTCAGCGATGCTGGAACCTGTAATGCTGCGCAGCACCCTGCCTCGCGACGTGTTTGCCTGGAAGCGGGGAGAAACGGCAGCAACCGCAGCCCAAGTCATGGCCTTTAATGGCATTACAGCTGAGAACTTTGTGGCACGGGCCAAGGGGTTGCTGGGCTAGGTGGCGATGACGGCCTAATCTAGCCAACTCCGGTAGTGACATGGCGGGATTTAGTGACAGGATTCGTCTCGCTTCTAAATCCCATCTTCGAATATTCTGGATGTTAGCGCGGCAGGCCATACCTGCCGCGCTAAAGCTGTTTGATGAAATGCAGAAAAATTCGCCGCGAAACCAGTTTTTCCTATTAACGCTGCAACTGCTGCATACATATAGACCCCTAAGCTTCTACAGGGTGATCTATAGCCTGACTTTGGGCAATGGTATAAATCAGCAGCTCGATGTATAGTTCTAATGTACTGAATTTGTTATGGTAGGCATCGGTGTTGACAGATGCTTCCGTGGTTATTCACTAAGCTCTAGAGATTTACCTGAAGGGCTGCCTCTTTCTATAGGAGGAGGGACAGAAACGATCAGAAACTGAGCCCCTTCCTATCGCTCCATCAAACGGAGGATTTTGGGCAGCGGATCCTAAAAGAATTAGCCGCAGAATCTCAGATTAATGGATTTCTGACGCTTTGTTTCTTAATGTTTCCCGCAAATTTTAATCTTTTCTTCTGGTTTTAGCGATTTTTTGTTGCCCCCGATGCAACACCCAACCCTTTGCTAGCCTATTCTTACAGCTACTTAACTGCTCTGCCTAAAGGAGTAGGTATTTTTGTTCATTCCCCGTTTCATTCATAAATGTTACACTTGTTTACATAGATTGCAACAAATGAATAAGACAGCATCATGGAAACTCTGTTAGAAACCCTGATTGGATTGGCAATTTTAGTTGGCTTAGGCGCGATCGCCCGTGAAGCTGAGCAGTCTGCTGAGTCAGAGCCTGTCTTAGTTCCTATTCCTGTGAAAGAGCGCCGCAGGTTGCGGTAGTTCTATTCAAGCTTTTTAAGCTGCGTGTCTTCGTCCGTAGGGAATTGCTGTTGCCAACTTAGGTGGACTGGTTATGAGAACTGCACAAAATTCGACGGATCTAGTCCGTACCTACTTGAAAGAGATTGGGCGGGTTCCACTGTTGACCCATGAAGAGGAAATCTTGTACGGCAAGCAGGTGCAGCAGCTTGTCGCTCTCGAGTCGCAGCGGGAAGCCCTCAAAGAGCAGCTAGACCGGGAGCCGACCCCGGTAGAGTGGGCAGAAGCTGCCCAGATAAGGGAGGCCGAACTCAACCGCGTGCTTCAGGCCGGTCAGGTAGCCAAACGAAAGATGGTAGAGGCTAACCTGCGGTTGGTTGTTTCTGTGGCTAAGAAATATATCAAGCGCAACGTTGACCTGCTGGACTTGATTCAAGAGGGCACAATTGGGATGCAGCGGGGCGTTGAAAAGTTCGACCCGACTAAGGGCTACCGCTTTTCAACTTATGCTTATTGGTGGATTCGCCAGGCAATTACGCGTGCGATCGCAGAAAAGAGCCGCACGATTCGCCTGCCCATCCACATTACCGAAAAGCTCAACAAGCTGAAGAAAGCCCAACGCCAGCTAGCGCAGGAGTTTGGTCGAGCAGCGACCATTGCCGAACTAGCAGAAGAAGTAGAGCTCACTCCCAAGCAGGTACGCGATTTTCTAGAGAAATCACGGACACCGCTCTCTCTCGATCTCAAGGTCGGAGATAACCAGGACACTGAATTGGGCGAGCTGCTGGAAGACATGGGCCAATCGCCGGAAGAGTTTGCAACTCAAACCTCTCTGCGCCAAGACCTTGAAGCTCTAATGGCTGAATTGACACCTCAGCAGCGAGAAGTCATCTCAATGCGCTTTGGTCTAGCAGACGGACAGATGATGACTCTGGCAAAAATTGGTGACCATCTCCACATCAGCCGCGAGCGAGTCCGCCAGATTGAGCGCGAGGCTCTGCTTAAGCTAAGAAAGCGCCAGGCCGTTATTCGGGAGTATCTAGCTAGCTAGGCAAAGCATTTGTTTCGTAGGTGTGAAGCACTGCAGCCATCGTTTTAGCGAGTTTGCTGGAACGATGGCTGCAGTGCTTCACCTTTAGAGTAAGTAGAGTAGAGCCTCTCAGGGCTGCTCTACAAATTCCACATCAGACTGAGATGCTTCTTCAGCATCTTTTTCTGCGTTGTCAATATCGTGAGCACCCCGCTCAGCTTCACCCTCTGGTAAAGAGGCTGCAGCACCATCAGCGGTAGTTACCTCAATGCGCTTGGAGAAGCCCCAAGTAAACAGGACGGCGATAAAGGAAATCATGATCCACTCGGGCGGCACCCAGTCTGGATTCACAACCCGCAGCAGCAGGCGAACGCCAACGAAGGCCACGGTAGCAAAGCCTGCATCCTCCAGGTGCTCATATTCATCCAGCCAGCGGATGAAGAGACCGGCCATAAAGCGCAGGGTGATAATGCCAATCATGCCACCCAGGAGCACCACGAAAATATCGCGAGATAGGGCAATGGCCGTTGTGACGCTATCCAGGGAAAAGGCCAGATCTGTCAGAGCAATGGTGGGAATGGCTTGCCAGACCGTAGTAAATCGAGGACCGTGATGAGAGCTTTCAGCGTCTGTGCTGTCGGTCATGAAATGTTGATAGACCAGCCACAGCAGATAAGCCGCTCCCATTACCTCAAACTGCCAATACTGTAAAACCCATTTGGCGGTTAAAATCAAACCTACTCGCAGCAGAAAGGCAACGACCAAGCCCAGATTTAGGGCATTGCGCTGTAGCTTTTCTGATTCTAGGCCCTGGGCAATGGCAGCCAGTGCGATCGCATTATCTGCTGATAAAATCGCTTCCAGTGCGATCAGCACCGGTAGCAGCAGCAGGGTATCTACCCCAATGTTGTTGGAAAGTTCGAGCAGTCTATCCAGCATTCAGTTGGGTCCTACAGTCTCTAACGGCTAAATATCTTAAAGGGTTATTCAAACCGATGCCATGAACCAGGTATGAATCAGCATCGCGATTGCCCCGTGTCCTTAGAATAGATCGGATAGTCTCTAGCCCGCAGAAGGTCAAAACGGCCCGTGCCCATTCCCCAACTTGACGAGTTTCGCCGCCAATACCCAACCGCCTGCCTGAGAACGGATCTGCTAGCGATCCATGACAATCAGTATGTTGTCAGAGCCCAGGTTTGGGTTGAGGGAGCACTGCTAGCCAGCGCAATGGCCGCCGACCCTGTCCTAGAAACCGCAGAAGACAGGGCCTGCCTACGGACCTTACAGTGCCTGAGTTTGCCGAATTCAAGCCCAGAAGCAGACTCTGTCGAACTCAGCCTTGAACCAGCTGTTTCTAGTTCAGCTACTCCCTTCCCAGCGCCTGGGCTCATCGAGGCTAACGGGGGAACTGAGCTACAGCCGCCATGGACAGCCCCAACCCCAACCCTGACCCCAGATCCGGTCGAAGTGCCCCCATTGCCCTTGCCAGAAAAAGCTGCTCTCCCTCTGTTGTCGATGACAGAAACAGCACCTTGGGCAAGTAGTTCCGCTCCAACTTCAGAGCTTGAGCCAGAACCCCTCACTCAGCCTAAACCCGCCCCGCCCCCACCGCCAGATAGGCCGACCCCAAATGAACCTACCGCAGGACAGCATATAGGTACTGCTAGTCCGGTTGATCTTTCAGATATCATCGCTCAAACAGATGTAGAACTGCGGCGATTAGGGTGGACTGTAGGGCAGGGGCGTGAATTTTTAGAAAGGACCTACGGGAAGCGGTCGCGCCACGATCTCACTGATCAGGAACTGCTAGAATTTCTGCTGTTCCTAGAGACTCAACCGTCTCCCATAGAACGCTAATCTGCGGGACAAGCCCGTACCTAGCCTATGGGCAGAGGGCGGCTACCCACCGACTGCCGATCAATCACCTGATCCACCAGGCCATACTCCATCGCCTCTTGGGGAGACAGGAAGAAGTCCCGTTCGGTGTCATAGGCAATCTTCTCCAAAGGCTGCCCGGTATTAGCAGCTAGAGCCTCGTTGAGCCTTTGCTTCAGGTACAAAATTTCCTTGGCCTGAATTTCGATGTCAGTGGCCTGTCCCTGAGCACCGCCAAGGGGTTGGTGGATCATAATCCGCGAGTTGGGCAGGCTCATACGCTTACCCTTTTTGCCAGCTGTCAGCAGAAAAGCCCCCATACTGGCCGCAAGACCCACACAGATAGTGGAGACATCAGGACGGATATGGTTCATGGTGTCGTAAATACCCAAACCAGCTGTCACCGAGCCCCCAGGGGAGTTGATATAGAGATAGATATCTTTCTCAGGATCTTCAGCTTCCAGAAAGAGCATTTGAGCAACGATCAGGTTGGCCGAATCGGAGGTTACTTCCTGGCCCAGGAAAATGATGCGCTCCCGCAGTAGGCGAGAGTAGATGTCAAAGGCACGTTCGCCACGGCCAGACTGTTCAATAACGGTTGGGATCATGGAGCTGATATCCATCGCACTATTTACTCTGATTTTACCGACTCATTTGGGCACATCGGTGGGCGGAAAACCGTCTTGGCTCTTTAATCACTGCCAAAGGGCTTAATCCAGTGATTTTGCAAAGCCAGGTCCAACAAAATTCCGGCAGTAGCAAACAGCAGCAGACTTTCGGTCAGGGCTGCTAAAAAGGGCCACCCCCGCTGGGCTAGAGCTGAGCCAATATCTACCTGAGCTAACCCCCTGACCAGCACAAAGGCCAGCACCACCCCCAATTTAAGCTGGGGGTTTGAATCTCGGCGGACGGCATACCGGTAGGTCAAACCAAAGAGGCTGCCGGAAAAAGCTGAGATGGCAACCCCGACCCAAAATCCCCAACCACTTAATCCAGCTGCAGTGGTCGAAGCAAAGGCGGCAGCCCAACCTAAGCTCTGGGTCCGGTGAGCGACTAGCAGTAGGGCCGCTACAACTCCGGCATTAAAGCCCGTGAGTACTGCTGCCTTTAGCGATTCCAAACGTTCTGCTGGGCTGAATGAACTTTCCGCTGCCATTTACCGACTCCTTGCAACACATCCCCTGAGGGGTCTGACCCCTCAGTTAGTCAGTTCTGAAAAGCTAAAATTGCCGAAATTACAAAACCTGAAAAGAAAGCAAAAACAAACATTCTCTTGATATTGCTTTACTGAAAATAAATTCCCTTCAAAGTTTAAGGGTGTTTCCTTGGTGAAACAGGCTGTAGCTGAGAGTATTACAGTAATTAATAAATCAATCAGCTCTGGCCAACGAATAAGCACCTCTACCGTTTATTGCCCTATCTTTTAACCAAAATCAAGCTGCTCCTACCAAGTCGTACGTTCATTGGAGTCAGTTGGCTTGCTCTAACTAGAAGACACTGCTATCGCCGATAGAGTTCTTTTAGATACCTTTTTTGCTGCTGCCTTAATTGACGGCCGTAACATTAGCGGTGGCTCAGCAGATTGAGTTTCGATATTCGAGGTAGGCATTTCCCTTCCGATTCCTCACAATTCTGCTGAGGCTCTCGCTCTACAAATAGATTGGCTTAGGACAGATATTCCTCTACCTAAAAATCATTTGGTTGTTTCGAGACTCTTGACTGCAATGCATAGACATGAAATTAGACAACACTCAAACCTATCACCATCTCAAAAGTCTCTCAAGAACTAACCGCCTACAGCTATTGAAGGTTCTCAGTCGGCTGCGTTTTAGTGGTCAACTCATCTGGTCGTCACCTAGAGGCCAGCAGTGGGTGTTTTTGCTTAGCTCTGGTGACATCTTATATGCAGCGGGAGGTTTACATCCTCGGCGACGGCGCTACCGCTATCTTCAGCCTCAATACGCGCCTTTATGCCATGAGTTGAATGTATTGACGGCTGATACTGCAGAGACGCCAGAGCTGATTTATGCGGCACTACAGGAATATAGTCTGCTGTCTAGCTGGGTAGAGCAGGAAAGATTTGCTGCAGCGGACCATGCCAAGTTTATACGCCAAATTATCAGTGAAATTCTATTTGACGTAGTTCAAGTAGACACCGTTAGGCATGAGCTTTACAAAACAGAAGATCCTTCGCTTGAAAATACTAGGTTTGCTATTCCTGAAGAGACGGTAGTTGAGACTGTTAAAACTCTCTGGCAAGACTGGTCCGGCTCAGGTCTGGAGAGCTATTCTCCCTCCTTCGCACCTATTATTGTCAACCCCGAAGCGATGCAAGCGGCTGTATCACCCCAAGCATATCGAGGGCTAACTGTGTTGCTAGATGGGAAACAGAGCCTGCGTGACCTTGCAACTAAGACAAAACGAGAGATTTTACAGTTTACCCAGGCGCTAAAACCCTATCTAGAAGCGGGCTGGCTAGAGCTGATTAAGATTCCTGACCATCCTTCTGTTCCAGGCGGGACAGAAGTGAAGCGTAATCCCTCCAGCAAATCTGCCCCGCTAATTGCCTGTATTGATGACAGTCCTATGATTTGTCAGTCTGTAGGGCAGGTGATTAAATCTGCAGGCTATGAATTTATTTCTATTACGGAGGCGACTAGAGCAATCAAAATGTTGTTAATCAAGAGGCCCAGCCTGATCTTTCTTGACCTGGTAATGCCCGATACTAATGGCTATGAAATCTGTAGTCAGTTGAGAAAGATCTCTTTATTTAAGGAAACGCCGATCATTATCTTGAGTGGCAACGATGGCCTGGTCGATCAAGTGCGGGCTCGCCTATTGGGGGCAACAGATTTTCTCAGTAAGCCAATGGAGCCTGTTGTTATTCTAAGCGTTATTCAAAAGTATCTGGGGCAGATAGCGATGGTGTAGCGCTACAAAATGCTCAGCTAGCCGTTGTCTCAAAGAGGCCTATTTGCAAATACTGCTGCGAGCCATCAGATCTGCTTTGGACTAAATCTACTAAGTTTTTCATATTTACAAAAAAGGTGAGACATGGGAACAGCTCTGATTGTTGAAGACAGCTTGACTGATAAAGAAGTCTTGTCGCTATGCTTAGAAAACTGCGGCATCACTGTATTAACCGCCAAAAGCGCAGAAGAGGCATTTGACCAAATTAAAAGCCACCAGTTTGACGTCATTATTTTAGATGTGGTCTTGCCAGATCGGAGCGGATTCGAGATTTGTCGAGAGCTTAAAGATGCTGAGACAACTCGAAAAGTTCCTGTCATTATGTGCTCTACCAAAGGCACTGAAATGGACAAATTTTGGGGTATGAAGCAGGGAGCAGATGCTTATTTGGCTAAGCCTATTAATCAAGAAGAGCTGACCCAAATCGTTAATAACCTGGTCAAGAAAAAAGAATAGAGGAGCAGTTAAATGATCCTGGAAGAAGTGGCTACGGTACTGTCTGAAGCTTCTCTAGAGGAGCTTGAGGCGTCTTCTTCAGAAGAACAGTTTCTGCAGATTTATCTAGATGGAGATCTGTCTTTTCTGCTGCCAGTGAAAACTCTAGTTGAGATTATAAAAATCTCGATTGACCAGGTAGTGCCTATGTTCCAAATGGCTCCCTGGGTCATGGGCGTCTACAACTGCCGGGGGGAAGTTTTATGGATGATGGATCTCAATCATTTTTTGGGGTTGCCCCCCTGGTACGAGCAGGACAATTCAATGACCAAACACACAGCCGTTGTGATTAAAGCTCCGCGCTCCGCAGAGAAGTGGGCCAAAGATAATCGGCCTACTTTAGGGCTTATTGTCAATCGAGTCGAAGGGATGGTGTCGTCTCCTTCAGAGGCTATTCAACCCCTGCCGACGGGATTTGCTGAACCTGGTCTGATGCCCTTTTTGAGTGGAGTATGGCAGGCAGGCACCGGAGCAAACCACCTGATTCTCGATAGCACTGCAATTTTAAGAGCAGCAGCCCATTTAGAGCCGTGAGCCCATCCTCCTGAATTTGTTGTTCAGCAGTACTCACTAATAACTTGCAGTCGTTGAGTCACCAGCGGCTACTTTTGTTCACCTGTTTAGATGCTATAGGTTCTCGCTATGACCCAAGTGCCTCCCTTTCCTAAATCCTCTCTTACAGATCAAGATGTAAGTTTGACGGGAATACCGCAGTCTTCAAGCCCTGCTTCCATAGCTTCTTATTTGACTGGGCTGAAGGTTAGCTCCCGGCGGGGTCGCAACCTGAGGCAGCAGCTTTTGTTTACAGTATTACCTCTAGCTCTTATTCCTCTAGCTAGCCAAGGCTTGATAACTTATGTGCTGACTCAGAGTCGTACTCGGGCAGAGGTGGCCACAGCCCTTCAAGGTCAAGCGCTATTGGCCAGTGAAACTGTGAGCCAAACTATTGTTGATGAATTTAGAGCCGCCCAGCTCTTTTCAGAGAATCCAGTGATTTTGGAGAAGGTGCGCCAAGGAAGCAGAATAGCGGCGGCAGACAAGCTGGATCAGGCTGCCATAGAGGATCTAGAACGCCAGTTTATTCTTAACAAGCAGATTGAGCCCAATGCTGCGCTCAATAAATATCTTGCTAGGGCCGCTGGCACCCAGAACGTGGCCGAGATTATCGTAGCTGAAGCTAATGGCTTAAACGTTGCCTACAGTAGCTTCCCTTCTGACTTTGTGCAAAAAGATGAGGACTGGTGGAATCAGGCGAAAGAACAAACTATTTGGATGGGCGATCCAAGCTACGATGAGGTGACGTTTAGCGTAGGCTTTAACCTCAGCCGTGCGATTTTAGATCCCAACAACGGCAAGTTCCTGGGGGTGACCAAGCTCTTCGTAACCGCCCTTAAATTTGAGCAACTCAATGACTACCTGGCCAATGCTGGTATCCAAGGATCGCAGCAGGTGCAGCTGCTCGACACCAGCGCTAACTACGTGTTGGTTAATTTTAGTGCACAGGGCGAAGAGATTGCCTTGACTCCCAGATCTCTCACTCTTAACGGTGAAGATGTCGTGAAAGATATCGCTGTGCAGCTGGTAGGGGCTAAAACAGCCCAGGAGCAGCTCAGTAACGAAGATCTTCAGAGACAGTTGCGCTCAGATTTTCCAGTGCGAAATCTGGAGATTTCCTCTACTCGAGTTGGGCGTAATGGTGAAGATGCAGAAGAGACACTCATTGCTGCCTTTGTCTATCAGGGCAAGCGATATGTCCTTTCCACTGTGCCGCAGCTGGACTGGGTAACTGTGGCCTCCATGAATATTTCTGAAATTCGAGCTACCGGACAGGGAAACCTGGTTGTTTTGGGTCTGCTGGCGCTGGCGTTGGGAGGTATGGCGGCGGCTTTGACGGTTGCGCTGTCACAGCGGCTGTCGGCCCCATTGAATGAACTTTCTATCAAAGCTAGGCAGGTGTCTGGGGGAAATCTGGACGTTAAGGCTGAACCTCAGGGCTCGATTGAGACTCGGACGCTGGCTGAAACTTTTAATGACCTGGTCTTTCGGGTAAAGGCCTCACTGCGGGAACAGACCTTAAATGCGCGCCGAGCGACCCTAGCGGCAGAAATTACAGGTTCCAAGGTGTTATCTACAGAGGAGCTGCCGTCCCTCTACAGCCGAGTTGTTGAAGAAGCCCGTGAGATTCTTCAAACTGACCGGATGGTGGTCTATCAGTTTAATTCAGACTGGAGTGGTGCGATTGTAGCCGAGTCGGTAGAGGCTGCTCTACCTAGCGCCTATGAGCAGCAGTTGGGCGATCCCTGTATTCCCCGAGAAACTCTGGAGAAGTACCTGTCGGAGGGCATGCTGGTCGAAAAAGATGTCGTTAATGCTAAGTTTCACCCCGAACACAAGGCGCTTCTGCACAACCTGAAGGTCAAATCTATTCTAGGCGTGCCAGTACTGAGCCAGGGGCGACTCTTTGGCCTGCTGATTACCCACCACTGCAAAGGAATACACGCCTGGCAACCGGCTGAAATCGACTTCCTCAAGCAGATCGGTCTGCAGGTAGGTCTGGTAATCGACCGGGTAAACCTGCTGGAGCAAACCCGATTCTTGGCTGAGGAGCAGCGACAGATTAGGGAAGGGCTGCAGCGCAATGCTTTACAGCTCTTGATGGACGTTGACCCGGTGAGCCAGGGCGACCTGACCGTGCGAGCCAAGGTGACAGAAGATGAAATTGGTACGGTAGCTGACTCTTACAACGCTACTATTAGCAGCCTGCGAAAGATTGTAGGCCAAGTGCAGGAGGCAGCTCGACAGGTGTCGGAGACAACCGATACCAACCAGACCTCGGTGCGATCGCTATCAGATTCTGCGGCACAGCAAGCCGCAGAAATCTTGGCAGCCCTTGAGCGGGTTCAGGACATGGCCAACTCAGTGCGCCTAGTCTCAACCAACGCTGAAAAAGCTGAAATGGCGGTGCAGCAGGCCGCTGAAACGGTAGAGGCCGGGGACGAGGCCATGAACCGTACAGTGCAAGGTTTTATGGCCATCCGAGAGACGGTGGCCGAAACCACCAAAAAGGTGAAGCGCCTGGGCGAGTCTTCCCAAAAAATCTCCAACGTCGTCAACCTGATTAGTGGCTTTGCTGCCCAGACCAACATGCTGGCACTCAACGCCTCTATCGAAGCCTCCCGCGCTGGAGAAGACGGCAAAGGCTTTGCAGTCGTTGCTGAAGAAGTTCGAGAACTGGCCCGGCAGTCGGCGGAAGCCACTACCGAAATTGAAAAGCTGGTGGCCAGCATCCAGTCCGAGACGAATGCAGTGGTAACCGCCATGGAGGCCGGTACGGAGCAGGTAGTGGCCGGTACTCAGCTGGTAGACGAAACCCGCCAAAACCTCAACCAAATCACTGCAGTCAGCCGCCAGATCAGCGAACTGGTGGAATCAATTGCCCAAGCCACTGTCACCCAGTCCCAAGCCTCTGAAAACGTGACGGAGGTGATGAACACGGTGGCTGCGATCGCAACCGACAACTCCACCGCCGCCAACGAAGTCTCTCAATCCTTCGAGCAACTTCGCGCCGTAGCCCAGACCCTGGAGAGTGAAGTGGCTCGATTCAAGGTGAGCTAACCGAAGAGGAAGGCAGAAGGCAGGAAGGGCGGGTCTTCTAAAAAGGCTCAAAGCCCCTCTCCTTATCCTCCAGACCCACCCAACACAAGCCTCCCCACCCTCTCCCACCTTCCTGCGTCCCCCCTCCCAAACCGCTTTCAAACCAAATCCCTATGGCAAGTAACTCTGATATCCGTGACCAGGCCTATCGGTTCTTCGTTGAAGAAGCCCCGGAGTTATTGCAAACCATTGAAACCGGGCTGCTTACTCTGCGCCAAGAGCGGAATACGGCGGAGGTTCACCAGATTATGCGGGCCGCACACTCGCTGAAAGGGGGAGCCGCCAGTGTGGGGTTGGATGCCATCAAGGCCATTGCTCACCGGCTAGAGACCCTCTTCAAAGCCCTTTATAGCGACAGCTTGGTGCTCGACAGCGAGTTGGAGAGCCAGCTGTTGAGGGCGTTTGACTGCCTGCGGCTACCCCTGACTGAGCAGCTAACCCAAGGCTACTTTGATGCTCAACAGGCTCTGGCTACCGCCGATCCAGTTTTGGCGGAATTAGAGACTCGGTTTCAGCAGGCTATTACCGAAACTGAGAACTACATCCCTAGCTCTACCGATTTGGGCATCAACATGGCCCTGTCAATCTTCGACATTGACGTGGGCCAAGGGCTAGACCATCTCAAAGCAATCCTGGACAGTCCCGCTAGCTATGAAGTTGCTGGAGAACTCCGGGCCCAGGCCGAAGTCTTCATTGGATTCGCGGAGCTGCTCAGCCTGCCTGGGTTTGCTCACATTGCCCAAACTGCCCTGCAGGCGCTAGAGCACAACCCTGATCAGGCGCTAGAAATCGCGGCCCTGGCCTGGGAGGACTTTCGCGCCGGTCGGGAGGAAGTTTTGGCGGGCAAGGTAAGCGAGGGAGGCTCGCCATCAGCTGCGCTGATGGCGCTGGCAGATCCTATCCGCACTGGCTTAGAGGCGGTAGACGTGATTGATCTGGTTGCCCTACTGGGCAGCACAGATGCTTCTGTGGGCGATTTATTCTTGCCTGAGGATGTGGAGGTCGCTGCTCAGGAGGTCACTGCCCAGAATGCTCCTGTTGATCCTTTTGTAGATACTTCTAGTGATGAAGCACTAGCGGCTGCTAGTGTGACTCAGCTGTTCCCTAGCTTTGAGCTGGAGGCCCTGGCCCTGGAGTCTGATTCTAAAACAGACGCCGAAAGTACTACCGAACTGCTTTTCCCAGAGTTCGAGGCAGCTGAGATCGAAGAAATCTTCTCTGGGCTGGCGGCAGAGCTGTTGGAGCCGCCAGAGGATTGGCCCCAGCCGGGAGAACCAGACCCCCAGATCACTCCATTGAGCAGTGACAAGGCCGCACCACTGGCAGTGCAGGTAAACACTAGGGGAAACACTAAGGAGGCAACTGAGGGAGCATTGGAGCAGGGCCTTAAACCCGCTGCCCAGGTTGCCCCTGTTCCTATTCGCAGTGAGCCCCAACCCCAGCGCCGAGCCGCCGTTAGCCTCACCGTCCGGGTGGATACGGAGCGGCTGGCCCGGATGGACAATACGCTGGGTGAGCTGACAATCAACCGCAATGGTCTAGCGTTGCAGAACGATCAGCTGCGTCTGGGGCTGCGGGAGTTGATGAGCCGTTTTGATCGCCTGCGATCTACCGTAGAGCAGCTGCAGACCCTATCCGACCAAATGCTGATCGCCCCTGAGCGGCGCAGCACACCAGCCGCAAATGGCCATGCCAGCAAGCCTCCGATGATGGCGGTCGATACTCTGCGCCAGGCCAGTTTCGACTCCCTGGAGATGGACTCCTACACTATTCTCTACACCCAGACTCAGACCCTGCTAGAGGAGATGCTGCAGTTAGAGGAAGGCATAGAAGACCTCTTTTTATTCAACCGCCAGTCTGACCAGATGTTGCGGCAGCACCGCAAAATGCTCTCGCAGATTCAAGATGAGCTGATGTGGGCGCGCATGGTGCCTGTGGGGGAAGTGCTCAACCAGTTTCCCCGAATTTTGCGAGACCTGTCGAACACCTACCATAAGCCTGCCGAACTGGTGCTGCAGGGAACTGACCTGCTGGTAGACCGGGCTGTGCTGGAAAAGCTCTATGACCCGCTGCTGCATCTGCTGAGAAATGGCTTTGACCACGGTTTAGAAGCCCCCGATCTGCGGCGGCAACAGGGCAAGCCTGAAACGGGACGAATTGATATTCAAGCGTCTTATCAGGGCCGCCGGATTGTCATTGAGGTGCGCGACGATGGGCAGGGGCTGGATCTAGAGCGCATTCGTCAGCAGGTCGTGGAGTTGGGCTGGTTGGAGGCGGCAGCAGCAGCGGCTACTCCCCCTAACCAGCTGAGCGAATTTATCTTCCAACCGGGCTTCTCGACCGCCTCGGAGGTCAGCGACCTCTCTGGTCGTGGCGTTGGTCTAGATGTCGTGCGGGAACAGCTAGAGCTGCTGCAGGGAACAGTGGCCCTGCAGTCGACCCCTGGCCAAGGCACTACCTTTACCCTGACGTTGCCGCTAACGCTGAGCATAGTAAACCTGCTTGTGTGCTTTGTTGGCTCAACTCCGGTAGCCTTGCGAAGCGACAACATTACAGAAATTCTCATTCCTCGACCAGAGCAGCTGAGCTGGGAGGGGCAGCAGCAGAAGCTGCGTTGGCAGGAACAGGACATTCCGGCTTACCGTTTGTCTGATTTGCTGTCCTACGCCTGCCCGATTCCGGAGAGGCCGGTTAGCCAAGTGCTGGCAGCGGTGCCCTCGCCTGCTGATTGGGAAGCGCCAATGCTGATTCTCAAGCGCGGTGATCAGGCGTTTGCCCTGCAGGTTGAGCGGCTGGTGACGGAGCAAGAGTCGGTGATTAAACCCTTTGGTTCGGCGTTGACACCGCCCAGCTATGCCTACGGCTGCACTGTCTTGGGAGACGGCAGCCTGATTCCGGTGATTGATGGTCGGGCTTTTCTCGATACGCTGGTTAACCGGGAATTGGCTGAGCGCCCGGCTGCCACGGTCACCGAGGCCCTAGAGACAATAGTGCTGCAGACAGCAGCCCCTCAGGAACAGCCCGTCATCCGCATCAATCAGGCCAACACGGTTCTGGTAGTAGACGATGCGGTGACATCCCGGCGCATTCTTACCCTGTCTTTAGAACGGGCCGGATATCGGGTCTTGCAGGCTAGAGATGGACAGGAAGCGCTAGAGCAGCTGGAGCAAAATCCCTGGGTGCGACTGGTGGTTTGCGACATTGAAATGCCTAACATGAACGGCTTTGAATTTCTCACGCAGCGCCGCCAAAACCCGGTACTGACTGAAATTCCAACAGTGATGCTAACTTCGCGCAGCAATGACAAGCACCGCTGGCTGGCAATGCAGCTAGGGGCAACTGCCTACTTCACTAAACCCTATCTGGAGCAGGAGTTTTTAGGTGCGATCGCAACCCACATCGAAGCCGCAGCTCCAGCCGCAACTTTCTAGCCTACAGCGGCTCCGTATGGGTAAGGCTTTACCGTATGATGGAAAAAAGCTGTTTAACACCTACTGATTGCTGACAGATATGGACATTCTTTCGCTAGGTTGGGTTTCTATGCTGGTGGTCTTCACCTTTTCCCTGTCAATGGTTGTTTGGGGCCGCAACGGCTTCTAATCCTGAGCGCAAGAGATTAGCACAACAATGGAAGCCCCATTAGAGGCACAAGCCTATAGCATTCTGGCGGTTCTGGCACTGGCGCTAATGGTGGTGGTGACCGGAGGCATCGTCTACTTGACGGCTGCCGAGTGGCGAGACCGTCGCCGTCGTAAACGCGACCAGGAGCAACCCCGACGGCGCTCGAAGCGATAAGTAATTTCGATTTGCTCTTTAACTCGGGGGAAACTGCTCAACAGTTATCCCCCGAGTTTTTTGTGTTTTTAGACGATTCTGAGGAGAGGTTTGTTGGTTCTACCCACCCCACCCAAACCATCTGCCCGGCAACTGGCCTATGAGGTATTGCTGGCGGTGCATAAAGGGGCTTACGCAGATGTGGCGCTCCACCGGTCCCTGGCTCAAGTGCCGCTCGGCGATCTAGATCGAGCTTTTGTCACCGAACTGGTCTATGGCAGCGTGCGCCGTCAGCGCACGCTCGATACGCTGATTGACCAGCTCGGCAAAAAGAAGGCTCACCAGCAACCGGCCGAGATCCGGGCGATTCTGCATTTGGGGCTATATCAGCTGCGCTATCTGAGCACCGTGCCGCCCTCAGCAGCAGTCAACACCAGCGTCGACCTGGTCAAGGCGGGCAGCTTGAGTCGTCTGTCTGGCGTCGTCAACGGCATTTTACGACAGTATTTGCGCCTGCAAAAAGGAGAATCCGACACCCCTCAAGATCCCCTCTGGCTGCCTTCCGATCCGGTGGCTGCCGTGGCCGTGCGGCACAGCTATCCTGATTGGATCGTGCGGCTCTGGTATGAGCGGCTGGGCCTAGAAGCTACTGAAGACCTCTGCCGCTGGTTTAACCAGTCGCCCCACATCGATCTGCGGGTGAACCGCTGCCAAATTGCCTTAGAAGATGTAGAAGCCGCTTTCGCCGCTGCCGGAGTTCAAACGGAGCGGCTGAACCCGCTGCCAGATGCGCTGCGCCTAACCAACCCAGCTGGGTCTGTCACGGCGCTGCCTGGCTATGCTGAGGGCTGGTGGAGCGTGCAGGATGCCAGCGCTCAGCTAGTGGCCTATCTGGTCAACCCACAGCCGGGAGAAGTCATTGTCGATGCCTGTGCTGCACCGGGCGGCAAAGCGACCCACTTGGCTGAACTCATGGGCGACCAGGGAACGGTATGGGCTTGCGATCGCACCACCTCCCGCCTTAAAAAAATCAAGACCAACAGTGCCCGCCTCCAGCTCAATAGCCTAAAGACCTACACCGGCGACAGCCGCGACCTACCCAAGTTTCATGGGCAGGCCGACCGAGTGCTGATCGATGCTCCTTGCTCGGGCCTGGGCACCCTGCACCGCCATGCCGATGCTCGCTGGCGGCAAAGTCCCGAAACAGCCCACGAACTGGTGACGCTACAGCGAGCGCTGTTAGAAGAAGCCGCCCGCTGGGCCAAACCCGAAGCCACGATGGTATACGCCACCTGCACCCTCAATCCCGAAGAAAACGAGGGCGTAGTGGAGCAGTTTTTACAGCAGCACCCTGACTGGCACATTCAAGCGCCACCTGCCGATTCACCCGTTGCTCCCTGGGTTACTGAGCAGGGTTGGGTGCAGGTTTGGCCCCATCTGCATAATATGGACGGCTTTTTTATGGTGGCGCTGACTCGTTAGGTCAATGATTCTTCCGCTTCGATTTTTTCGCGCGAATCACCCCAGTAGGCACTGTAGGTCCAGACCTCATTGCTGCCCTTGTCCTCGGTGGCCCAGCGGTAGATAGCCGACTTGGGGTTAACGCCCACCTCAATCAGCTTTGCCCCCATGTAGTACTCCATCTGGCTACGGGTGCGCTGCTTAGTAAACTCCGACTGACTCTTGGGCACCGTTCGGGACATATGGGCCTGGGTATGTTTCGCCATAACTTCTAAACGCTGTACTGACAAATCTGCTTTTAAGATTCTAAAGGGTTGTTTATCAAACAGTCAGAAGTGGCAAACCGCCAGAAAATCAAGCCAGAGTTTAGCGGCCAACTGCTTCAGCTGCCAATTGCCTCAGCCGATTTGATTTCACCCGGCAGGCCAATTTCACTACAGACTTCATAAAACGAAGTGACAGGTGGTGCGGCATAGAGGTGAGCGATTTTAGCCAGCGTTTGGTTATAGATTTCGTTCTTGTGCTCGTCCATGTCCTCGATGCTGTCCCAAAGGATAACGGCAATGCCCTTTTCTGTGCCGGGTTCCTGTAGCAGATAGGCTCCCTTAAAGCCCTTGCGATAAGTAGAAACTGCTTTTTCGTAAAGCTGGCGGGCTTCGCCAAAACAGCCCGGCTTGAATTCGCCCACAGCAACATAGGCGTACTTGTGTTTCAAGAAATCAAAGAACTCGCTCATTTGAAGTTAGTTTTTCGCAACAGTAGATTTTTAGTGTCACTCACAAGGGTGTAACCGTTGCATTTTCTTAGCGAGCCTTTAGATTTCGCTGACTAATCTTGTAAAAGTAAGTCACCTATCCGGTGCAGCTGTCGGCCCAGCCACTGCTTGAACTGTCGCCAGCCTCGGCCTAGCCGGTGGCCTTGGTGCTTCACCTCGTCAATCAGCGTCCAGTCTTCCAGTGCAGTGCCCAGCTTTTGGGTAGGGCTGCGCCAAAACGGCTGCTGCCGAGCTTTAGGCAACGTCACTACTAGGAGTTCTCCTTGGAAAGCAACCTGCATCTGGTCGTCCTGTACCGGAACGGGGAGGGGAATGGTGTGCTGAAACTGCGCGTAGCCAGCGCTGTAGCCGTAGCGGTCTTGATAGCCGCGCTGCTGTTGACCAACGAGCATCAGGCTGTGGGGTGTGGCCTGCACCTGTACATCCCTGAGATCTTGGCCAGGTAGAGTGACGGTAATTAAGAGGCTATCCTCGGTTTCCCGCAGTTCTAGAGAGGGAACGGCCTGGCTGGCAAAGCCATCTAGGGGAGCCAGCGCCGACCAGAGCGCTGCCATGTGTTGATAGTTGGGGCCTAAAGATTCCATGGGTGACCAAGGTGAGCGCAGCATGTCGTCCTCCTTCGCTGTATCAGCACGTAACCGTGCCTAAAATATCCATACTTAAATGGTGGAAGAGGCGGGTGGGATTGGGGGTCTGGAAAGCTCTCTGCCTAAGGGTGTATAACCGTCCTTCTGGAGATAGGCCTTGACATGGCTGAGTTGCGCAAGATTCTCCACATTGATATGGACGCTTTCTTCGCCTCGGTTGAGCAGCGCGACCATTTGGCCTACCGGGGCAAACCGATTGCTGTAGGCGGTCGCCCCGATCAGCGGGGAGCCGTGGCGGCTGCTAGTTACGAGGCCCGCCAATTTGGGGTGCATTCGGCGCTGCCGTCGCGCATTGCCCAGCAGCGCTGCCCAGAGCTAATCTTTGTCAAGCCTCGGTTTGAGGTGTATCGGCAGGTCTCGCAGCAGATTCGAGAGGTCTTTCACCGCTACACGGACTGGGTTGAGCCCCTATCTCTAGATGAAGCCTACTTAGATGTGACAGAGAACAAGCGGGCCATTCCTTCCGCGATGGCGATCGCACGGGCTATCAAGCAGGACATTCTCAAGGAAACTCATCTGACGGCCTCGGCAGGGGTGTCGATCAACAAATTTCTGGCCAAAATGGCCTCTGGTTTGAACAAGCCCGATGGCCTGACCCTAATCGCTCCAGAAGAGTCCGAGGCATTTGTAGAAACTCTGGCGATTGAGAAGTTCCACGGTATTGGTGAAAAAACAGCGGCAAAAATGCGATCGCTCGGCATTTACACAGGCGCTGATCTGAAGCAGTGGCCTGAAGCTGATCTGGTGCGGCGCTTTGGCAAAGCGGGCCAATTCTACTACCGAGTAGCCCGAGGCCAAGATGAGCGCCCGGTCAATCCTAACCGTATCCGTAAGTCGATTGGGGCTGAACAGTCCTTTGCTACCGACCTAAAAACCCTGGACAGCATGACTCAAGCTCTACAGCAAATCGCGGCAGAAGTTAGCGAGCGGTTGATCCAGCAGCGCCGCCAGGGCCACACCCTCACCCTCAAGATCAAATATGCCAGCTACCGCCAGGTCACCCGCAGCCGTACTCTACCAGAGCCGATCAAGCCCACTGAAATTCTGCCCTTGGCCCAAGACCTGCTGCTGGCCCACCTGGAGCGGCAGCAGCCCGTTCGCCTGCTCGGCATTACCCTATCTAACCTTACGCCTGTCGAAGTTGACTATGTGCAGCTGCGGCTAGAGTTCTAGCGGGTTTGTGCGATCGCAAGCTCAATGCCCCAAACATCCGATCTTTGCGCCTCACACCTTTAACGAAAGAGCATCAAACCTAATTCGGCGGCACACAGGTCGCTGCATCGTACTCCACCACGACTGACAGACCATAGGCTACCAGCGCCCCTCTCTGGGGGAAGGGATAGTTAGAAATGGCAGCCTTCGCCTGATCATCTAGAACGTCGTAGCCGGTACTGGCCAAGATCTCGGGTTCTCGGTTGACCGTACCATCGGGATTAACCACTACCCCTAGACCGCCTTCTACCGGGGCTGGGGTCAGGCATGTATTGAGCGGATACTGTATCCTCAGCGGCTCTAGACCCTTGTCCCCCATCTCTAGGGACGAACCGTCGCCCTGAGTAGAAAGGGCGGCGAGGTACCAGTTGGTGAAGTCAGAGGTGCCCGCTGCCTCTTTAGCGAGGTTGTTAGGCGTGTAGGAGGATGAATCACGCAATCGTTCCTCCAACGTGGGGGGTGGAGGTTCGGCGGGCAGTGGTTCTAAATCTGACGGTGGGGGCGGATCGGCAGCGGCCTGCTGCTCAGGCTCAGCTTGAACTGGGGCCGGTGCTTGGGCCTGAGCTGGGGCTGGGGTGGCAGTGGGAGCCGCAGGTTGGGCAGCGGTGGGGGGTGGTTTGGCTTTGGTAGAAGCCTCATTCGAAGGCGGATCTGGGCGGGTTGCCGCTGAGGGCAGCCGCGACACCTGAATGGCGTCAAGGGGTGCCTCAGGGCTGCCAGGCTCTACGACAGCCTCTTCTTCGGTCTCTTCGCCCGGCATCGGCAGCGACAAAACTAGCCCATGGAAGGCCAAGGATGCCAGCAGCAGCGGTGCTCCCAGGAAAAGTTTGATCTTTCGGCGCTTGGGCGATGAAGTCTGGCAGGACGCCATAGTTCCTTCGAGTAATCCGAGTTCAGTACCGGGTCTTTTCAGTGTTACAACATTTTCTTGCTAATGACAGTTGCGCAGACAGTTTCTTAAGCGGCTCTATTGCGGCTAGTCTAGGCTGGAGGTGCTTTAAAGAGGGTTCTCAGGGTTTATGAGACGGCGTGAAGACTTTACTTTACTGATACCCGGCCTTTTGCTGGTGCTAACAACGTTGCTGCTGGTGACGCTTGAGCCACGAGTTTCTTCTTTATTTCAAGGACAGGAGCCGGTCGTAATGAAGACAGGTCTGTTGAGCGATCCCTTCCTACAGTACCCAACTTCGACCTCAACTCGGGTGGTCTGGTTCACAGAATTTGAGGGTCAAGATCACGAGGTGATCTATGGCCAGCCGGGGCAGAGCACGCAGGTTCTGGAGGCTGGGAACGAAGGCGAACGGCGTGCGATCGCAACCACCACCCAACTCAGCCGAACCCGCGAAGATGCTGATTCTAAAGTTACCCAGCCTGAGTTTCAAGACTTAAAGCAGGCCGTTCGCCGTGCCATCTGGCGGCATGAAGCTGTGGTAACCGGGCTATCCCCCGGCGTTCGTGTGCCCTACCACGTGATCAGCCAGCGCGACGATGGCAGCGTGGTCAAAAGCCGCGTCTTTACCCTGGCTGCGGCACCGTCTCCAGGCCAGCCTCTTAAAATCCTGCTGACCTCCGACCACCAGCTTATGCCCATGACTCCAGCTAACCTACAAAAGGTGCAGGAAACCGTAGGTCAGGTCGATGCCGTGTTTCTGGCAGGCGATCTGGTGAACATTCCCGATCGGGCTTCAGAGTGGTTTGACCATGCTCTGGGCAATGCCTTTTTTCCCTCGCTCCAAGGCCGCGCCGACTATTCTCTAGAGCGCAACGGCACGACAACCCGCTACCGGGGGGGAGAGCTGATCCAGCACGCTCCCCTCTTCCCAGCCCTCGGTAACCATGAGGTCATGGGCCGCTACTCCAGTAGCGCCTCGCTCAATGCCCAGTTCGGCAACCCGTTGCCCCGCAGTGCCGCGCTGCAAACCTATGAAGCCAACGTCGATCTATTCAACCCCAGCAACGACCCTGGCCTGCGCCGCCAGTGGATTGTCAATAACTCTTTTAACTCAGACACCTATGAGGAAATTTTTAGCCTGCCCGTGACCTCGGTGCTCAATCCAGAGCGGCCAGAGGAAACGTCTCGCTACTATGCGGTGACCTTTGGTGATGTCCGTCTGGTGTCGCTCTACGTGGCTCAAATTTGGCGCACGCCGGATCTTAGCCCCACAGCCAGAGGCCGCTACCAGGAGCGAGAGCAGGATTTAGGCACGCCCCAAAATTGGGGGTATGGCCATCACATCTTTGAGTCTATTGCCCAAGGCAGCCTGCAGTATCAGTGGCTGCAGCAGGAGCTGGCCAGCGAGGCCTTTCGGCGGGCCCGCTATAAGGTGGTGATGTTTCACCATCCGCCGCATACGCTGGGCGATAACATCGTGCCGCCCTTTGCCGACCCGGTGCCGGTATATGACCGCTGGCCCGACGGCAGTTTGAAGGCGGTTCGCTACGAATACCCCAAGCCCGACGACCAAATCATGCGAGATCTAGTGCCTCTGTTGGAGAATGCTGGGGTAGACCTGGTGTTTTACGGCCACTCCCACCTCTGGAATCGCTTTATTAGCCCCAGCGGTACCCACTACCTAGAAGCTTCTAACGTGGGCAATACCTATGGGGCGTACTGGCAAGACAAGGCGCGTCCGGTGCCTTCAGGGGATGCGGGCTTTACCGCAAGCTACTACACCGCTACGGGCGATCCCAACGGTTTGGAACCCGTCATGCCGACTCTGGTCTCTCCGCCAAACGACACGGAAACTCCGCAGCCGTTTTTGGCTAGCAATGAGGTGACCGTTTTCAGCATTTTTGATACGGGCACTGGGCTGATCAGCAGCTACTACTTTGATACCCGCCAACCCAGTTCGGCAGCCGTCAAATTTGACGAGTTTCCCATTGGTCAGCCTTAAATGCGAAATCGCCAGGAAAGCTTTCTGGCGATTTCGAGGCAATTTTAGAGCAAGAGAGATCGCAATTATTGCGATCTCTCTTACCTAGATGAGGCAATCCAAAATCGGGTCAGCCCAATCTACATAGAAGAACCGACACCGGCGTAGGCCCCGTAGAAGAACAAGCCCACAACCACTAAAACGCCCGTACCTGCAACAGTTGCAACAATCCACAGAGGAATCCGACCACTTTGAAGCATTGCTAACACCTCCTACCGTTTATCTCAAACACAGCTAGAAAATTTGGGTCAGGCTTGTCTGGCAAACTAGACAGACAAATCTGACTAACAGGGTTTAGTTAAAGAAGTAGCTGGAAAATAAGAGTCCTAGAACAAAGACCATCAGCAAGCCCAGAAAGAGGGATGTTCGGTTGAGTTCGACGGGCTGCTTATTAGGGTTGGGTATCCGATCCACGAGTGTCTCCTACCGTTGAATGAACTGCATTGCGGCGATTGCGCCTAGGAAAAATACGGTGGGGACGGCCAGAGTGTGTACGGCCAGCCAGCGTATGGTGAAAATGGGATAGGTAATTTCGCCGGGTGTGTTGGACTGCATAGGGCTTATTTCAAACTCAAGTTGAACTGCTAACGTGATGTGAAATCATCAATCTGCTGCTTCGCATCGAAGCGGTCATTGATGATGGGAATCTGCATTTGGTTGTCGGGATAGTACTCGTTGGGACGGGGCGTGCCAAAGGCATCATAGGCTAGCCCAGTGCTCACAAACAGCCACCCGGCAATAAACAGCATGGGGATCGTGATGCTATGGATAATCCAATAGCGAACACTGGTGATAATGTCCGAAAATGGACGCTCGCCAGTTGTACCTGCCATGTCGACGTCTCCTACTTAGGCAAAGAAAGCTTAATAACAATCATACGGAACGCTGCAGGCCCTTACAAGCAGTTATTTTTCCTGTCGGGTTAAGCAGCGCTGCTAGATTCCTCGTATTTCAGCAAAACTCCCCGCTGACCCAGGATATACCCGTGATTCGCATCGGTAAAGATTATCCGGTTGAGGTTCGAAGGAACATCGCCTACGGCTTGGTCTTTTAACCAGGTCTGGCCCCCATCTGGGCTGAACAGTAGGGTGCCGCCGCCGCCGGTTACCCAAAGCTCTTGAGGGGTGCGGTAAGCGATATCTAGCAGCCCCCAACTGGTGGAAAACTCAGGGGTAATCGCGTCTAAAAAGGCGTCGGAGCCCAGGGTTTCGGAGAAACGGATTTGCCCGCCCCGAGCTACTAGCCAGAGCTTACCTTCGGCGTCAAAGCCCATATTTTGCAGGCGGCGAGAGCTTTTCCGGTTGTGGGGTAGCCACTCTCGCTGACCGGGAGCCCAGGTGGAGTAAAAGTTGCCGCGAGATGAAACAGCAACATAGCGCCCCTCTTTTGAACGGGCCATGTTGCGAACGACGCCGACAGCGCCTTCAACCAAACCTTTCCAGTTGCGTCCCCCGTCTTGAGTGACGTAGATAGCGCCGATGTTGGTTGCCATTTCAGCTGACTTAGGCCCCAGTGCCGTCACCAGAAAAGGAGTGCCGGGCAGCTTGGCGCTGAGGGGCAAGTTCTCCCAGGTGGTGCCGCCATCGGTGGTGTGCAGCAGCAGGCTGGGGTCGCCCACAATCCAGCCTTCGTCCCCAGCAAAATCAACGGAGGTAAAAGTGTAGCTCTGATCGCCCAGCTCTAGCTGTCGCTCTTCCCAAGTTTCGCCGCCATCGCGGGTTTCTAGCAGGCTGCTGCGGTTGCCGACTAGCCAGCCGTGGTTGGGGTCTTTAGTAAAGGCGATATCAGAAAAATTGGTTTCTACTGGAAGCTGAATGACTTTCCAGGGATTTTGCTGCAGGTCGGGGAGGAAGGCGTTAGAGCAGCCGGTCGCCATCAGTGCGATCGCAGCTACGGCCACCACTAACCCTCTTCTAAGCCAGCTCAATACAGGATGCATTGGATTTAAACAACCTAATCTAATAGCAATAACCGATGGAATAAGCGAGTAAAGCGTGTAGGGCTTAGGCTCTAGACGCTTTGAAAACTAGAACGCTTTGGAAACTAGTTGGAATCTCGGTCCTGGCCTACCGCAAGCCATAGAGGCTGAGAAAGAACAGAACTGCCAGCGCCAGACTGCCAAAGATCAAAATGTTCTTCTGACCCGGCGGCATGGCATTAACCCCCAAGCCGTATCCCAAATTTTCCTTAAAGCCCGAAGGCGATCCTGCTGGGCCAATGTTGCTGAACTGAGTTTTTTGAGCGCCGCAGACGGGACATTTCCAGCTGTTAGGAATCTCCTCAAAGGGCACGCCCGCTGGAATTTTCCCTCGGTCATCGCCCTTGACTGGCTCGTAGTCATAGCCACAGGCGCGGCACTCGTAGCGATCCATATCCTTGGGCTCTAGCGGGGTTGCCAGAGCCTCGGCTTCAGAAACCTCAGCGGCAGGCATCTCAGTCGCAGGAGTCTCTGCTGAGGAGGGTAGGGGTGTCTCAGACTCGGCACTCATAGGACTCATTAATGACGACAATTCTGAATCGCTATTTCAGAACAGATAGCACCTTCGGCGCATCCGCTTTAAAATAAGGATGTGTTAACAATTATGACACAAATGGTCTCCTCCCTCTGATCCCAGCCGATCCCAACTGGAGCGTCTGGCTGCGATCGCACTCCAACCGAGCCAGCAGAGCAGGTTTTCATTTGCCAGAGGCTATCTGCTAGAGAGAAGTGGGGATGTAAACTGGAGTGAGCGTGACGAGAGTCGCAGCGCCCGACCGTTTTTTCCCTTGTGTTACCTACGGTGAAAGACTGGTGTTTGTTTTAAGTGGCTACGAGTACTTCCTCGTTTTCTTATTGATTTCTAGCCTGGTGCCCGCAGTGGCGCTGGGGCTATCTCGGCTGTTGCGGCCTGTCAGCCGCGGCCCTGCTCGGCGCACCACCTACGAATCGGGCATGGAGCCGATGGGGGCCGCCTGGATTCAGTTCAACATTCGCTATTACATGTTTGCTCTGGTTTTCGTCATCTTTGACGTAGAAACCGTTTTCCTCTACCCCTGGGCCGTTGCATTCAACCAGCTGGGCCTGTTGGCTTTCCTTGAAGCACTCATCTTTATTGCAATTCTTGTTATCGGCCTTGTCTACGCTTGGCGTAAAGGAGCACTGGAATGGTCATGAATCCTGGCTCAATTTCCCCTAAAAATGCTTTGCTTGCTCCGGATGAGCGGTTGATGAACCCTGCAGCTCCTCCCAGCATCACCCACGATCTCTCAGAGAACGTCATTCTCACCACCGTTGACGATCTCTACAACTGGACCCGGCTTTCTAGCCTGTTCCCCATGCTCTACGGAACAGCCTGCTGCTTTATTGAGTTTGCGGCTCTAATTGGCTCTCGCTTTGACTTTGACCGCTTTGGCCTGCTGCCTCGCTCTAGCCCCCGTCAGGCCGACCTGATTATCACTGCGGGCACTATCAACATGAAGATGGCCCCGGCTCTGGTGCGGCTGTATGAGCAGATGCCCGACCCCAAATACGTCATTGCGATGGGAGCCTGCACCATTACCGGCGGTATGTTTAGCAGCGACTCGCCGACAGCGGTGCGAGGCGTAGACAAGCTAATTCCGGTTGATGTTTACATTCCTGGCTGCCCGCCCCGACCAGAAGCGATCATTGATGCCATCATCAAGCTGCGTAAAAAGATCGCCAACGAGTCTATGCAGGAACGGGCTTACACAATGCAGACCCACCGGTTCTACACCCGCAACCACGGCCTGAATTCTGTCGATCCAATTTTGACCGGCAGCTATCTGCGTTCTGATACTCGTCAGGCTCCGCCCAAGGAACTGATGGAGTCAATGGGCCTGCCGGTAGAGCCTGCGCTCATTGAGACGGTTCAGAAAGAGGAAGTGTAAGCATGGCTGAAGAAGAAAACAAGTCTACAGAATCGGCTGAATCGGTTGAATCGGTTGAAATCGCCTCTATTGTTGAACCAGGGGCGGTTTCTAGCTGGCTGACTGAGAATGGCTTTGGCCACGACATCATGGAGCGCGACCATTCGGGCGTAGAAATGCTCAAGGTCGAGGCTGAGTTTTTAGTCCCTATCTGCACAGCTCTGTATGCCTACGGGTTTAACTATTTGCAGTGCCAGGGAGCCTATGATACGGGGCCTGGTGGAGATCTAGTCAGCTTTTACCACCTGATTAAGCTGGCAGACGATGCCGACCGGCCTGAAGAGGTGCGGGTCAAGGTCTTTTTGCCGCGCGATAATCCACGGGTGCCTTCGGTCTACTGGATCTGGAAATCTGCTGACTGGCAGGAGCGCGAAAGCTACGACATGTACGGCATCCTCTACGAGGGGCACCCCAATCTGAAGCGTCTGCTGATGCCAGAAGACTGGGTTGGCTGGCCGCTGCGTAAGGACTACATTTCGCCCGATTTCTATGAGCTACAGGACGCTTACTAGTGGCCTGCCACGTTTTGAGATGACCCACTACTCATGCTAATCAGGTAAGCGGTGCAGCATTTTGCTGTGCCGCTTGCTGTTGAGACCATGAGAGCCGGAATGATTCTAGGGGTTTGCCTGATTGGGTTTATTCACTAACCGGGTGAGGTGAACCAATTCGGGCAAAATTAGGGCTTCCATCGCTAGCTTGACTGCTTTGCTAGAGCCAGGAAGGGAGAAAATTAGGGTGGACTGGTAGATGCCAGCCGTAGCGCGAGATGCGATCGCACGTGAGCCTATCTCCTGGTAGCTCAAGTAGCGAAAAATCTCGCCAAAGCCCGGCAGTTCTTTTTCCAGCAAGGCTGCGATCGCATCATAGGTGGTGTCGCGGGGGGCAATGCCGGTACCGCCGCTGCAGATGACTGCCTGAATCTGGGGCTGCAGGCAATAGGCCGAGAGTAGCGCCCGGATCTGATTGGGCTCGTCTGGCAGAATTTGATAATCCCCCACTCGATGTCCGGCCTCGGTCAGCAGCTTTTGCATCAGTTGACCGCTACTGTCAGTAGCAGCAGTGCGAGTATCACTGAGCGTGACAACGGCGCAGGCAACCGGCTGGTTAAGTGTATCGGGGTGGGGGACTGTCATGGGAGGGGGTTAGCTCTTGGTGAAGCCCAATCCGTTTTGTTCGGCGTAGCGGTTCATGAAGCGCATAAACCGCTCCCATTCCTCAACGCTCTTGATGATGTATCGAGCTTCGATGCCAGCAGGCTCCCCGTTGACGAATTTGCCGTTGACGTCTCGGCTGACCAGTTCGCCTTCCTCATCGACCAGATACATCCCCGTAATCTCGATGCCTTCCTGAGACAGGGCTTTGGGGTAGTCGAAGTAAAAGGTGGCTGTCCCGTTGGTGCCATCTTTAGCGCGGGTCATCTTAACATCGGGGATAACTTCTTCAGCGATCCCACGGGCAAATTGAATTTCGGCCATACCAATTTTTCCTATTGAAGCATTAAGAGATTAAACATATATTGTTACATTTTATCGGTCAGGGAAAAATGGCGAATTGCGCTTACCTAGACTTTGACGATGTACTGGCTAGTGATTGCCGGTAGTCGCTGCTGTACCACCAGGGCTTGATAGACGGCAGCAGCAATGTCAGCTCGGCTGGCTACCTGGTTGGGGCGGAGCTGCTGCAGGTCGGGCGCATTGACCACTAGGCCCAGCTGGGTCGCCTTGGCAACGGCATTGAGGGCATAGGCTGGGATGGTTTGGCTATCAACAAAGCGACTGAGCAGGCTAGGATTGCTCGGCTGCTCTGCCAGTAGCGCCAGGCCGTTGACCAGCGACACCCAGGCCTGCACCCGCAGCAGAGAATGGTCAGGGGCAAAGGTATAGTCTGGAAACCCCGATAGAAAACCGGCCCGGTAGGCCATCTGAATCGCATCGGCCGCCCAGAAGTTAGGCGGCACGTCCACGAAGCTAGTAGGGGGCTGTTTGGGCTGGGGCTGAAATGCTCTGGCTAGCAGAGCCGCGTACTGAGCCCGCGTCATGGCAGCATTAGGGGCAAACTGGCCGGCTTCTAGGCCGCTGATCAGCTGATGCTGAGCTAGTCCTTCGATGAAGGGCCTAGCCCAGTGACCTGACAGGTCACTAAATCCAGGTGCGGAGTCGCTGAGCCGGGGAATCAGCCCAGATTCGATGACGGGGGCTTTGTTCTGGTAGACCAGCCCCTGATAGACCAGAGTAGCCACTTCGGCACGGGTGAGGGCGGCCAGGGGGCGGAGCTGGTTAGGGTCAGGAAAATTGAGAATGAGCCGATTTTGCGTGGCGGCAGCAGTGGCTGAGACGGCATAGCTAGGAATTTGCGCCCGATCTCGGTAGACCACTAGGCTGCTGGCAGGTCCAGTGGGTAGGCCCAGGCCGTTTGCGATCGCAACAATCCCCTGAATTCGGCTGATCGTCTCATTGGGGCGAAAGGTTTGGTCTGGAAAGCCGCTGAGAAACCCCTGTCGCTGGGCTTTTGCGATCGCGCCTTGAGCCCAAAAACCGGTCCCCACATCGACAAATCGAACGGCAGGTTTGCTCTCAGGCACCGCTGGAAAGCTAGACACCATGAGTGCGGCAAATTCAGCCCGCGTCACCGCTCGGTTAGGCTGAAAGCTGCCGTCTTCTAGTCCCCGAACCAGTCCTCTTGCTGCCAGCGCCTCTACGTAAGCAGCGGCCCAGTGCCCGACCATATCCCTAAAGCGGCTAGTCGCTCCACTAGAAACGGGTGGCTGCAGCACTGTGCTGCCTGGCGTGGGTTGGCCTCCTGGGGCAGGCTGGCCGACCTGAGTGCTGCCAATTAGAACCGGCGGCACCGCTCCCACCTCGGGAACCTGGCTAGCCCCTAGAGAAATTGGCCCTTTTAGCTGCTGTGGCAAGACATCGTTCCCCACAGAAATCAAGGCTCGACCGGTTTCATTCAGCACGTCGGCCTCGGTGTTGTAGCGCATCACGTTGCCCCCCGGATCTTGGGGCTGGCCGAGATCTGGCCAGGCTGTCTGCTGTACCAGCAGCCCAACGGACTGGTTCTGCGCCAGCTGGTTGCGCCGCAGTACGGGCCGGGCTGTCTTGAAGATACCGATGCCGACCCGGTTGTTGACACACTGGCTCTCGCTCACTAGGGGAGCCGCTTCGTCTTGGATGGCAATGCCGTAGCCACACCGCCGCAGGCCGCAGCGCCGCACCTCCCCCTTGGCTCGCTGGCTAAACAAAATGCCGTTGCTGCCGATGCTCTCAATTTGGCAGTCGAGAATAGCGGGCATGGCCGCACCTGCGATCGCAATACCATCTTGGCTGCACTGGAGAATCTGACTGGCCCGCACCAAAGGCCGCCCCATCTCAATGCCAATGCCAACGCCCTGGGGGTTGGTAATGGTCACGCCTCGCACCTGGGCCTCGCCCTGCAGCACCAGCGTGAAGCTACGTTCTCCCAGCTGGCTGCCTCGAAAAGGGCCTCCTCCTCGGATAATGACCGCCTTGCCCTGATTAGCTTCATCGCCGCTGAGCAGGGTGTTAGCGGGTAAAACCAGGGGGAAACTCTCACCGCTCTCTTGGGTGTAGGTGCCCGGAGCCAGCTGGATCAGGGTATTTCCGCTGGCCTGCCGCAGCGCTGCTGTGAGGGTTTTGAAGGGGCCGGTGGCTGCTCCCTGCGGCGGGTCTTGGCCGCTGCGGGGGTCAACCTGGAGGACTTGGGAGACGGTTTGAACCATGCCTTAACCCTAACTAGGGTTTATGAACGACAGTGAGCTGAGATTACAGATATGATTTAGCCACATCAAAGTGCTTGGTGGCCCTGCTCAATGTGAGATCTTGCACAAAGCTGTTGGGGCGAAAAGTTGCCTGGTGACTAGGGAGTCAGCTCTGTGGTTGCAGTTGTTGTCAGCATCAATATCTTAGTTTCCCTGCTGGGTTTCTACACGGCTTGGCGCATCTGGTGCTGGCGCGCTAGTCTGGCCCAGATGGCGGATGCGCTGGCTGCCTGGGAACGCCAGAGCCACCGTCTGCTGCACGCTGAAACCACCCCGGAACTAATTTTGGTGGGGCAGCGAGGGGCTGCCGAGCTGCGATCGCACTACAGTCAGCTACAGCGGCAAATCAGCCAGCTACAGCAGCTAATAGCGCTGGTAGGGCTGCTCCCGCTGGGATGGCGGTGGGTGCGGCGCAAACCAGAGAGTGGCTTTAGGCAGGGCCGTAAACGCCGCTTTTTTCGCCGGTAATGGCGCTATGGTTTAAAGAAGTTTGCGCTCAAAGCAACTTTGCTCTTGAAGCAACGGTGTAGAAACTAGAAACAGTGTGGTGTCGTCAAGGCTGGCTGGGAGAGACATATGTCAGGCAAATCAGGCTCGTTTTTGGGCGGTGTGATGATTGGGGCCGCAATTGGAGCGGTGACTGGGCTGTTGGTAGCTCCCCGAACGGGTCGGGAAACGCGGCAGATCTTAAAGAAGTCAGCAGATGCGCTGCCAGAACTGGTCGAAGACCTCTCGACTTCGGTGCAGCTGCAGGCTGACCGACTGTCTGAGACAGCCCTAAGTAACTGGGAGCAGACCCTCAATCGTCTACGCGAGGCCATTGCAGCGGGCCAAGTCGCTAGCCAGCGGGAATACGAAACCCTCTCCCGTCAGCCCCGCTCTGTAGGGGTGGGCAAGTCCACAGCTGAGTAGTGTTTCCCTAATCTTTTTCCTGTGTTTGATCCTCTCTTCTGGCTGGCACTGTCTCTCCTGCTGGTAGCCGTGAGTCTGACAGCAGTGCTGATGGCGGCAGTGCCAGCGCTGCGTGAATTAGGGCGGGCCTCACGCAGCGCGGAGAAACTGTTTGACACGCTTAATCGGGAACTACCGCCTACCCTAGAGGCCATTCGGCTGACCGGGCTGGAGCTTACAGAGCTGACTGATGAGGTGAGTGAAGGGGTCAATCAGGCGGGCAAAGTTATTCAGCAGGTCGATCAGAGCGTGAGCTCGGCTCGGCATCAGGCCCAGCAGCTACAGGTAGGCACTCAGAGCCTCATGGCTGGGGTTAAAGCCGCCTGGCAAGCCTGGCAGCGTCCACCTGCTACCAAGAAATATTCGCCGCAGGGGCGTAATTTGCGATCGCGTCCCCCCGCCATCACTTCAGATCGGCCTGCCCCATCCCGCACTCGCAAAGGAAATGGCAGCAGTCCTGAGTTGAGATCGCTCCAGGGCTCTGCTCCATCAGCCCCCAAGTCCCGGCTCCCAGCAACCGATCGTAGAGCGCGGCCAGCGCCCACGCCGACCCAGCAAAAACTGCCCCAAGCCTCTATGCCAGAGGAGTTGATAGACCCCTCTAATCTGAGCCAGCCTACAGAGCCAGGCCATGAAATTGCTGACGTTGATTGACGGTTTCTTTCATCCGTCCATATTATTAGAATTAAGTAAACAACTGTAACAAAGTTGAACGAGGCCCAGAGGCAGCCGCCAATTGTGTCTGCTGTCGGTTTGGGCACTCGTTTTTAGCCCTATTAAGAGTGCGATCCGCTATGCCTCACTCCTCTATAAGATCTCTTGCCAAAGTCACCGTTCAGGTGGCAATGGTGTGTTTGGTGTTTCTTGCCTCCTGGGGAGTCATGCCAGCGGCCCATGCCTACGACAACCCGGATCTGCTGCCAGACGAGCCCACCTCGATTATTGATCTGGCCAAGTCCCTGACCGAGGTGCAGGAAGGCACGCTGAACGACCGCTTATCTCAGTTAGAGCAAGAGACTGGATGGAAGCTGCGCGTGCTTACCCAGTACGACCGCACCCCTGGTCGAGCCGTAAAAGACTTTTGGGGCCTAGATGACCACAGCATCATGCTAGTGGCCGATCCGCGAGGCGGTAACCTCCTTAACTTCAGCGTGGGAGATGCCGTATACGACCTGCTGCCCCGCACCTTCTGGATTGAACTGCAAACTCGCTACGGCAACCAATTTTTTGTTCGAGAAAACGGTGAAGACAACTCTATTCTCGAAGCCCTCGGCTCCATTGAGCAGTGCCTGCGCCAAGGCGGCTGTCAGGTCGTCCCCGGCCTGCCCCAAGAACAGTGGATTTTGACGCTGATTACTTCTGTTGTAGGTGGGGTGGTTTGTGGCTTTGCGGCCCATCCCCGCAAGGAAGGTCAGGCCTTTGCCTGGCAGTGGGCGCTGATCTTCTCGCCGCTATGGGGCATTCTCTTCATTGCCTTTGGGATTGGTCCCGTCGTCACCCGCACCCATGATCTGCTGCCGCTGATCCGCAACTGTGCAGGATTTGCCATTGGCCTTTTGGTTGCTTACCTTACCCCAACCTTGAATAAATCTTCAACCTCTGAAACCTAATGGTTTGATAGTCGAGATTGACGATTTTTGAGAGACGCGGGAACGCGGAGAGTAGAGACGCGGTGGAAAGCAGGTTGCCTATCTTCCACTGCGTCTCCGCTTTCTATCAGTTCGCTAAAGTTTGCCTACAGAGACGCCTATCTATACCAATTCTCTAGATAGCCGCTACTCATCCACCCATCCACTCTCCCACCCCCATCTGCAGCACTTTTTTCTGGAACTGGCATTAGAGGCACAGGGGGCTGTGCCCAGGGCAGCGTCTTTTTAAGGAGAGGGTATTACCTGGGTTAACTGCCGACTGAGGCGGCGGCTTTTTCACCCAGCAGCTGGTTTTTGAGGAAACGGTCGTAGCTGAAGGGGGCAATGGTGGCAGGAACGCTGCCAGTGGCTACCAGTTCGGCCATGTTATAGCCGCTGGCTGGGGCTGCCTTAAAGCCCCAGGTGCCCCAGCCGCAGGTAATGTAGAAGTTTTGGTAGGCATCGATAGGCGAGAGGATGGGCGCATAGTCTGGAGTCATATCGCACATCCCGGCCCACTGCCGCTGCACCTTGATGTTGTGCAGCATCGGGAATAGCTCCAGCACGTGCATTGCATAGCTCTCCAGCACATCTAGTGTGGAGCGGAGGGAATATTGGGGGAAACTATCGACGGCACCACCACAAACTAGTTCACCGCGATCGCTCTGGCTCAAGTAGATATGCAGCGTTGAGCTGACGACGACGTGGTGCAGCCAAGGCTTGAGCCCTTGCGTCACAAACGCCTGAAGGGGATGGGTGGCAATGGGCAGCTTAATGCCGACTAACCGACAAATTTCTGAACTCCAGCCAGCCGTTGCTGAGACAACGGCCCCACAGCCCACAGTGCCGCGATTAGTCTTGACACCGACAATGCGATCGCCCTCCGTGAGAATGTCTTCTACCTGGGTGAGTTGGTGAACGTGAACGCCATTGCGATCGGCCCCTCGGGCAAAGCCCCAAACCACCGCGTCGTGGCGGATGATGCCGCCAGGGGGATGATATAGAGCACCCAGAATCGGGTAGCGGGGCCGACTGGAAATGTCGATCTCCGGAATCATTCGCTTAATTTCTGGGGGTGTCACCATATAGCTGTCCACACCCTCGGCCTTGTTCATCTCAGCGCGGGTAGTCAGGGCCGTCATCGAAGCGGTGCTGTGGCCCAGGGTGAAGTGTCCCTGCTGACTAAACATGAGGTTGAAGTCTAGCGCCTGAGCCAGATTTTCATACAGCTTCAGGCTCTGGTTGTAGAAGCGAATGCCCTCTGCCGTGCGGTAGTTGGCCCGAAGAATGGCAGTGTTGCGGCCCGAGGCCCCAAAGCCCACGTACTTTTGCTCTAGCACCGCCACGTTGGTGATGCCGTGATGCGTGGCTAAGTAATAGGCTGTGGCCAGTCCGTGGGCACCGCCACCCACAATCACCACATCGTAGGAAGATTTGAGGTCGTGGTTTCTCCACATCTGCTCGGGCATAGGCAGCTCCACACTTGTTATGACAAGCGTAACAGTCTGGTGGGGTGAATTTGGTCGTTGGAGGCACAGATGGGAGGCGTGGAGGCACGGGGAGCAGGGGGTATAGGGAAGGTGGGGGTGATGGGGAAGGCCGGGGAACTTGAAGATTGAACTCCCCGCGTCCCCTTCCCCACGTCTCTCTGTCCTCTAGAAGAAGTCTGCCAGCCAGGGAGAAGCGCCACCAAAGGCTTGAGCGGCTAGGGAGAGTGAGGGTTCTGGGCCGTCTAAATAACCCATTTGCTGGAGTTGGTGGGGGGAAAATAGGCCGGTGTAGAGGGAGGCTAGGCCGCGAATGCTGAGTTTAAGTTCGCCTCGGCCGCCTTGGGTGATATGGCTTTGGCCCTGGTCTAGCGTCAGCAGCCAGTTACCTTGGTTCTCGGGCAGCAGGTCGTCGGTAATGGCCAAATGCAGCTCTCCTGTGAGGGATGAGGGATAGCCCCGCGCCTCTAGTGCTTCGGGTACGCAGACGATGCGGGTCATCCAGCGACTGATGCTGTGTAGTTTGGCAGTTTGCTCTGGCAGGCCCAGGGATAGCCAGTCAATTGCTCCACCAATCCACTGGATTTGCTCAATCTGGGAGCGGTGGCTAGCTAAAAAAGCCCACAGACTGGTGACGGCTTGGGGCGTTAGGGCGTTCCAGTCGAGAATTTTTAGCCGGGTGCCTGATTCGGTGCGGATCTGGGTGAAGACAAGATAGCCTTCTGGGGCTTCGGCGGGGCCGATGACGTAGCCGTAGCAACGCTGATCGGGCGGAGAGATGACCCACTGCCAGATCAAGGGATGTCGATCTAACAGTCCATTGTGGTGACGCGCCTGCTGCTGGGCCAAGGGGGCTAAGGTTGCTGGCTCTAGGGTGATGGGGGTGAGGGGTAGGGGTAACTGTTTGACGGCAATGGCAGCAGGATTAACGGTCCAGTGGCAGTAGGTGCCGCCCTGCTCGTAGCCGGCACGTCGGTAGAGCTGCTGCACTGCGGGGTAGAGCGTGGAGAGGGGCACCCGATTTTTGTGTAGCTCCAGGAGTGTTTGCTGCATCATTGCCAGAGCCGCGCCGCTGCCTCGGGCTTCGGGCGCAATGCACACGGCAGCAATGCCGCTCATGGTGACTCTTTGGCCGCCAAACCACTGGCCCATCGGCAAAATAGCAAGTCCACCGAGCAGGGCTTCTCCCTGGCGCATGATTCGCATCTGCTGGTAGCCAATGCGGGTCATGTAGCTTAGCTCGGCATCAGGATCGACCACAAAACTTTGGCCTAGCAGCTGGCTAAGGCGTTTAGCGTCTGAGTCGTCCTGCGGCAGGGTGTATTCAAAGGGGTTTGGCATGGGTGATGGTACCAATTTCAGAAAAAAGTGCTGCGGATAGGGGTGTGCGAGAGTGGATGGGTTTGAGAGTGGATGGGCAGATGAGTAGTGGCTATTTAGAAAATTGATTTCAAGAAGGCGTAGGGGACGGTTCGTCGTAATGCTGCCAAAGTAAATCTATTGGTTTCTGCAGAAGGGAAAAAGATCTTTAGTGCTCTCTTTTTGGGATGGCTTAGACACATTTTGAGTCCAGCTAGCTGTCTTATTGGGTCTACTAGCAGGACTGCTGCAGTACTAGCCTGTGATCTGTTTCAAGAAGGGGCCAATGAGGTCCCAAGCTTGCTCTATCAGATTAGGGGCATCGGCATCAAGCCAGGTCACGCTAGCTCGATTGCGAAACCAGGTGCGCTGGCGCTTGGCGAATTGGCGAGTGTTTTGGACTGTCAAAGTGACGGCTTCGGCTAAAGTAAGGTCGCCCCGAAGGTATTGGAGCATTTCGGCGTAGCCAAGGGTTTGCATGAGGGGGAGGTCGGGGCCATGTTTTTGCAGCAGCCGTTCTACCTCGGCGACAAACCCTTGGTCAAGCATGGCGTGGGTTCGGGTTTCAATCCGGTGTCTGAGGGTGTCGCTGGTTTCACAGTCTAGCCCTAGATAAAGAATGGGGTAGGTCGGGGGCTGTTCGCCCTGGAGATGGGAGATGGGCTGACCCGTAACGTAAAAGACTTCTAGAGCCCGCTGAGTTCTGACTGAGTCGTTGGCGTGGATGCGCTGGGCGGAGGGGGGATCGAGCTGCTGTAGCAAGCTGTAGCAGTGGGGCTGGCCTAGGGCAGTGAGCTGCGATCGCAACTCTATCTGCGGCGCAACCGGCGGAATTTTCAGCCCTCGCACCACAGCATCTATATAGAGACCTGTGCCGCCCACCAGCAGCGGCACACCTCCCGTCTGCTGTACCTGCTGGATCAGGCTTTGGGACGCCTGCTGATACTGGGCCAGGGTGAGCGTGGCGGTTGGTTCGCAGATATCTATTAAATAGTGAGGAGCCTGCGCCTGCTCTGCCGGAGAAGGCTTAGCCGTCCCAATATCGAATTCTTTATAGATCTGTCGGGAATCTGCACTTAGAATAGCGCTGTTTAGCCGCTGGGCCAGTGCGATCGCAAGACCCGATTTACCCGTTGCAGTAGCCCCACCGATTACAATTAAAATTGGTACAGATGAACTAATTCTGCTAGGGTCTAAAGCAGCCGGTTGAAATCGGAAAAAATTTACCTGATTGACCCTACCCTCAGACTGCATCTAGAACCGCCTCAAAACCGCGCCTGACCCGTTTGTGCTAGAATTTACTTGTGTTTTGCCCTGAAGAGTATTCAACTGGCTTCAAGCCAATATAGAGGAGCACAGAATGACAACCAACTACGGTGCAGATCAGATTCAGGTTCTGGAAGGACTTGAACCTGTTCGCAAACGTCCAGGCATGTATATCGGCAGCACTGGACCCCGTGGGCTCCATCACTTAGTTTACGAGGTTGTCGATAATTCCGTCGATGAAGCCCTGGCAGGCCACTGCACTCGCATCGATATCTCCCTCAATGCCGACGGTTCCGTTAGCGTCACTGACGACGGGCGCGGCATTCCCACTGACCTTCATCCCCGCACTGGCAAGTCAGCCCTTGAAACCGTGATGACGGTGCTGCACGCTGGCGGTAAGTTTGGCGGCGGTGGCTATAAGGTGTCTGGTGGCCTCCACGGGGTGGGCATTTCTGTGGTCAACGCCCTATCAGAATGGGTCGAAGTAACGGTCTGGCGGGAGGAGAAAGTCCACCGACAGCGCTACGAGCGGGGCGTGCCCATGAACGAGCTGCAGGTAGCACCCGATCCTGAAAATCGCCAGGGCACCTCTGTTTCGTTCAAGCCCGATGCCCAAATCTTCACGACCGACACCACCTACGACTACGATACCCTGGCAGGTCGGTTTCGTGAACTGGCCTACTTGAATGCGGGCATCAACGTCATCTTTACCGACAACCGGCTGGAACTGCTAAGGAGCCAACAGCCCCGTGTCAGCACCTTCTACTATGAGGGCGGCATCAATGAATACGTTGCCTACATCAACGTCGATAAGCAGCCTCTCCACGAAGAAATCATCCATATCTCAGCAGAGAAAGATGGGGTAATTGTCGAGGCAGCGCTGCAGTGGTGCCTCGATGCCTACTCTGACAACCTGCTGGGGTTTGCCAACAACATCCGCACCATTGATGGCGGTACCCACCTAGAAGGTCTAAAGGCGGTACTGACCCGCACCCTCAATAACTTCGCCCGCAAGCGCAATAAGCGCAAAGACGGCGAGAATAACCTGGCCGGAGAAAACATCCGGGAAGGTCTGACTGCGATTATTTCCGTGAAGGTGCCTGACCCGGAATTTGAGGGCCAGACCAAGACCAAGCTGGGCAACACCGAAGTGCGCGGCATTGTCGATTCGGTAGTGGGCGAAGCCCTGACTGAATACCTGGACTTCCACCCCAATGTGGCCGACTCCATCATTGAGAAGGCGGTGCAGGCGTTTAACGCAGCAGAGGCAGCGCGGCGAGCCCGAGAACTGGTGCGTCGTAAGTCGGTGCTAGAATCTTCTACCCTGCCGGGTAAGCTGGCCGACTGCAGCAGCCGCGACCCCTCAGAGTCCGAAATCTTCATCGTAGAGGGTGACTCAGCAGGTGGCAGTGCCAAGCAGGGACGCGATCGCAGATTCCAGGCCATCCTGCCGCTGCGAGGCAAAATCCTCAATATCGAAAAGACCGACGACGCCAAAATCTACAAAAACACCGAGATCCAGGCTCTAATTACGGCCCTGGGGTTAGGCATCAAAGGCGAAGAGTTTGACGCATCTCAGCTGCGCTACCACCGCGTGTGTCTAATGACCGACGCAGACGTGGATGGGGCCCACATTCGCACCCTGCTGCTGACCTTCTTCTACCGCTATCAGCGAGGGCTAATCGATGAGGGCTACGTCTATATCGCCTGCCCACCGCTCTACAAAGTAGAACGGGGCCGCAACCACTGGTACTGCTACAACGAACGGGAGCGGCAAAACTTGATTGAGCGCGAGTTTCCGTCTAACGCCAATTACACCGTACAGCGGTTTAAGGGTCTAGGCGAGATGATGCCGACTCAGCTTTGGGATACCACTATGAATCCCGCTACCCGCATGCTGAAGAAGGTAGAGATCGAAGACGCCGCCGAAGCCGACCGGATCTTCACGATCTTGATGGGTGATCGGGTAGCTCCCCGTCGGGAGTTTATCGAAACTCATGGCCCTCGTCTGAAGCTGCAAGATCTCGACATCTAAACTCGGCTCAATCTGGGTGTGGAGCCTGCTTGAGAAGTAGTAGAGCTTATCTGGACTCCCTCAACCTCCTCTGGGGGGTAGGGGGAGTCCTTGCTAGCCAGGCCTCATAATCTATGTGGCCAGCACTTGCGTCTGATCCAAGGTCTGACCTCGATTAAGCTATTTTTCCTTTTGCAGGGATTCTGTAGACAAAGCTAGAATTATGTAAACATCTGCCGCAAAATGGCTCTTCCGGTCGGTTGGTTTAGCCCTTTAGCGTAAGAATTTGTAATGAAAACGCTCATCAAAAGGGTCTACCTTAACAATCATGTGATTTATTAAACCGGCACTCCAAACTTTAGAGTCAAACGTTTAGAGAGACATTTAGCGAGACGTTGAGCATGAGTAGCAATCTGGCAACCAAACTCCGCGAAGGCACGAAAAAGGCCCACACGGCAGCAGAGAACATGGGCTTTGTTCGCTGCTTTCTCAGAGGCGTTGTAGAAAAAAACTCCTACCGCAAACTGGTAGCTAACTTCTACTTTGTCTATACAGCGATGGAAGAAGAACTGGAGCGCCATAAGGACCATCCAGTCATCTCCAAAGTTTACTTCCCTGAGCTGCACCGCAAAGCCACCCTGGAAGAAGACCTGACCTTTTACTTTGGTTCCAACTGGCGAGAGCAGGTTGCGCCCACAGAATTTGGTCAAGCTTACGTAGACCGCATCCGGGAAGTCTCCAATACTCAACCCGAACTGCTGGTAGGCCATTCCTACACCCGCTATATCGGCGACCTCTCTGGTGGTCAAATCCTCAAGGGCATTGCTCAACGAGCTATGAACCTATCCGAGGGCGAAGGCACTGCCTTTTATGAGTTTGCCGACATCTCTGACGAGAAAGCGTTTAAAGATAAGTACCGCCAGAACTTGGATGAGGCTCCAGTGGATGAAGCCATGGCCGATCTCATCGTTGAAGAAGCAAACGACGCGTTTGGCCTCAACATGAAGATGTTCCAAGAGCTAGAAGGCAACCTGATCAAGGCTATTGGTCAGATGCTCTTCAATACTCTAACGAGCCGTCGTCGTCGGGGCAGCACTGAGTTGGCTACAGCTGACTAAGCTGAGTTCCTCGTAAGTTTCTATTCCTATAAAAGGGGTGCAGATCTATAAGATCTGCACCCCTTTTATTATTCAGTTAGTTTCTTTGACTTTATCTGCTCACGAGCCACAAAGGACTATGACAGCGTAGCCTCTGATGAAAACTAGAGGCTGGTTTCTGGCTGACGAGCTTCTGTGCCCTGCAAGGCTTTCTCTAAACGCATGATTTGCTTAGCTCGTAGAGAGAGGGCGCTGCTGTCTAGCCAGTTGGCGATTAGTGCATCGGTTGAAAACAGCCCTGCTCCATTGACCAGGAAAAACAGGAAGCAGGAAGCGTAGATGGCTGAGAGTTCGAGGTAGGGCAGACTGAACCCGGCTACTAGGATGTGGTGATACATGGCCACGCACATTGTGGAGAACAGTCCTAGGGCGGCAGGGCGGGTAAACAGGCCGATGGCAACCAGCGGCGCGCCAATCAGCTCTGTGAAAGCAGCTACATAGCTGAAGAAGATAGGAAAGGGCAGGCCAATAAACTCGACATAGGCTTTGGAAAAGCTCTCGATATTGCCGAGCTTGTCTAGGCCGTTGTGGATCATCATGACTCCGACTACGACGCGGAGAATGGCCCAGGTCGTTTGAGAGGCAAAGTTGGGGTTGAAATTTGGCTTGAAGAGAGCAGCGAGCCGAGCAGTCGCAATCATAGAATTAGCTTTTGGGGATGGATGAATAATGGGCGGAATTATTAATTAATCTAACAAAAAATATTAATAAAAGTAAACCTGAAAAGGCTAATATTCTTGACAAGTAACCGTTCATAGGCGTTCTTTGCGATCGCAACTCTCCAGCACCAACATCCGAAAGCTTTGTGGACTAGGCGCTACCTGCCCAAAGACGCCCAAGCTACACCCCACCGTCAGCCCTGTAGCGAACCAGTGCGAAAATCGCGTTTATGAACTTAAGCCAAAGTTCGATTAAGCTTTGTTAAAAACCTTAGTTTCCTTTCCTGCCGGTTTTCTGGCCTAGATACAAAGCTGTCTCGCCCGATAAGAGCGAGACAGCTTAATTCAATCTAAAAAAACCGTGTAGCCAGCGATCTGGAAATTCAAGGCCCTAACTGGATTGCTTCAAGCTCCAGTTAAAGTGCGTGTCTTCACCTGTAGGCTCTACTACTACTGTGGCCGTCTCCTCGCCGGTGGTAACGGTGCACTCATAGAGGTGGCCCACTTCGGCAATCATTTCGCCGGGGCAGTTAATAGAGTCAAGGGTCACCTCTATCTGCTCCTCAATGCCGACCTTAAGCAGTTCCTCAACAGCAGTGTCGGTCATAGCAATTTGAGCTGTCTCCCACTCAAGGTCGGTGCCTTCGCCCGTGGGCCGAACGGTAAAGAGAATGCTCACGTCTGCGTTTTTGCCGCTGCACTCGTAAACTTCACCCGCAGTCGCCGCCATTTCCTCAGGACAGCTAATTGAGTCGAGGGCAATTTGAGTCTGCTCCTGGTAGCCCTCGGCAATTGCCTTTTCAACTGATTCCTGAGACAGGTAAACAGTAAAGGTGCAGCTTGACAGCGCCAAGGCAGAGCCAAGGGAGAGCACAATCGCTCTTGAGAGCCGACCTTTGGCTATTGCAGCAGCCTGAAGATGACTTAAGGATGGAATACCTGGGGGGAGGAAGGTACGCATGGCAGGGTTCTCCTTGTGTGATGGGGGGCGGGCGTAAGAGACCACCCTTTGCCCGTAATCCCAAAATAGGAGATGCCAACTCGCTAAACAGCTACATTTTCAGACAATGCGATCGCAGTTTTCAGCATAGTAAATCGCCATCCCATCCCCGTAGTCATTCACATACGCTTGCTTGGGCTGAGTCAAGAGCCAGCCCGCTGTTACCAGGTCGCCCACCGCCCCTGCAGCATTAACTACTAGCGCCAGCAGCAGCCCTGGCACGACCGCTAGCGGCACAGCCAGCAGCAGTGCAGCCCTGCGCCCGTAATCAGCACCAGTGGGGCCAGGGTAATGACTAGGTGCTGGTTGCGGAGAATGTACCACTTGGGGGCCGCTGCAAACGCATAGACCCCTTGAATCCAAAAGTTGCTCGGTGTAAAGAACAAGGCAGTGCCCAGGAGGTTAACGGCAATCAGCAGCGCCCGATTACTGGAGAGATCTAGCGTGCTTTGTCGCCGGTAGCTGCAGGGAAGCTTTTGGGTTGCCCGCATTGCCTCATTTTTGGGCCTCCACCGGTTCGTCTGCCCTAGCCTATCAGCACATCTTCTTCAGGATAGTGAATAACGCTGGGCTGAGGATCGCCCAAAAGAGAAGCGATCAGCAACAGCACCCCAACTCGACCTACGTACATCGTGACAATAATTAGCAGCTTTGAAACTGATGTCAGATCGGCAGTAATGCCTGTAGACATGCCGACCGTAGCAAAGGCAGAAACCGTCTCAAACAGGAGTTGAATAAACCTGAACTCTGGGTCGAACAGAGACAGCAGCGTAGTTACCGCCGTCACTACCATGAGTGAACCGAAGATCACTGCGACTGCTTTTAAGAGCCGTGAGGAGGGAATTTGTCGCTGGTAGAGAATCACCTCTTCCTTACCTCGCAACACCGTGCGGGTGCAGGTAAACAATAGCCGCAGAGTCGTCGTTTTAATGCCGCCGCCAGTGCTGGCCGGGCTAGCACCAATAAACATTAGCCCAATGACAATGAATAGAGAGGCTCCCTCCATCGCCCCGATGTCGATGGTATTGAACCCAGCAGTACGGGTAATGACGGATTGAAAGAGGGCTATCAGTAGCCGGTAGTCAGGATTAACCTCCGCTAACGTGGCCGGGTTGTAGTACTCAATGGCTAGTATGGCCAAAGTTCCCAAGATGATCAGGGTAATGGTTGTGCTGGTGACGACCTTGAAGTGAAGCGAAAACACAATGCGCTCTCGCTTACCGTGAATGCGATCGCGCATCCACATAAACCCCTCCATGATGACCTGGTAGCCAATGCCACCAAAAACAACCAGGGCAATGATGACAAAATTCACCCAGGTTGAGGTTGCATAGCGCACCAAGCTATCTTCAAATAGGCTAAATCCAGCGTTGTTGAAGGCGCTGATGCTGTGGAAAATAGAGAGCCAAATCCCAGAGCTTGGGCCGTAGTCGCGAATCATCACAGGCATCAGCAGAAAAGCCCCAGTCAGCTCAAACACTAGCGTCATGGCAATAATTGAGACCACCAGGGAGCGTGATCCGGCCAGTTCTGCCGTATCGAGGGACTGCTGGACAGCCAAGCGATCGCGTAGGCCCAACCGCCGCCCTAGCAGTAGCAGTAAAAAGGTAGTGGCAGTCATATAGCCCAGCCCACCCAGCTGGATCAGCCCCAAAATAATGCCCTGTCCTTGGGTTGAGAAGTAGGTGCCTGTATCCACCACGATCAGCCCGGTTACGCAAACAGCAGAGGTCGCCGTAAACAGAGCTACGAGGGGATCGTTCCACTGACCATCGTTGGTCGCCAGAGGTAAAAACAGAAGCAGAGTGCCCAGGACAATCATGATTAGAAAGCCCAGGCAAATAGTTCGAGAAACCGTCATGCGTATAGGCTACGGCATCGGTAGGGATAAAGGTCGGGCATCCCCTATATTTCCATGAGTTGTCTCTCCCGGCTACTATGCCCGTAGAGCTTGCAGCCCTGTCGCAGATTTCTTCTCTATGACCTCGACTTTATACCAGCAGATTCAGCAGTTTTATGATGCCTCTTCGGGCCTGTGGGAGCAGACCTGGGGAGAGCACATGCACCATGGCTACTATGGCCCTACCGGCACGATTCAGAAGCAGCGCAGACAAGCTCAGATTGATCTAAATGAAGAGTTTTTGGCTTGGGGTGAGGTGACAGCCGCTACCCAAATCCTGGATGCCGGATGTGGCATTGGCGGCAGCGCCCTATACCTGGCTGAGAAGTACCAGGCTCAGGTAATCGGGATCACCCTCAGCCCAGTGCAGGCCGAGCGGGCAACCGAACGCGCCGCTGCTGCGGGTCTGAGCACCCGGGCTACGTTTCAAGTAGCCGACGCCCAAGATACCCCCTTCGAAGACCAGCAGTTTGATCTGATCTGGTCAATGGAAAGCGGTGAACACATGCCCGATAAGGGGGCCTTTGTAAGGGAGTGCTATCGGCTGCTAAAGCCGGGGGGACGGTTCTTAATGGCGACCTGGTGCCATCGCCCGACGACCTCTCTAGCTGGAGCCTTGACCGCTGACGAGCAGCGCCTGTTAGCCGAGATCTATCGGCTCTATGCCCTGCCTTACGTGATCTCTCTACCAGAGTACGAAGCGATCGCAACTGAGTGCGGCTTTCAGCAGATCCGTACCGCAGACTGGTCCACCGCAGTTGCCCCTTTTTGGGATCGGGTAATTGAGTCGGCACTTAACTGGGATGCGATCGCAGGTCTGATAAAAGCGGGCTGGCCTACTATTCAGGGCACCTTTGCCCTCGGTCTAATGCGTCAGGGGTTCCAGCAAGGAACGATTCGCTATGGGTTGCTGACGGGAATCCGCTGAGGGGAAATATCTGCAAAAAAGGGAGCCTCACCTGAGACTCCCTGATAAACCTTAATTAAGGCTATGGCTAAGTCATAAAAGCCTGACGCTTAGACGCCCTGCCGTCTGGTAGGGCAGTCAACCCAGCGCACAACTGCGGCAGAAGCAAAGTCTCGCAATGCCTGAGTATTGGGGGCAAAGCTGCCGCCCGTTTCGTTTAGGGGCGAGGCAATACCGCAGTAAGCAGACATTTCCGTGATCGTATTGGCTGCCCAGTGACCGCTGATGTCGGTAAAGCCGACTGGAGCCTGAGTGGGGACTAAGCTTGCAGTCGGGGTGCCCGCAACTGTAGTCTGCTCAGAGAACTCGACCATGGCAGCCTTCCTCAGCATCGCTATCAGCTCGGCCCGAGTGATGTTGTCACTAGGACGGAAGCGCCCTGTTCCAAAGTCTCCTGTGATAATCTCTAGCTGCTTTGCCTGAGCAATCTTAAGGGCACTCCAGCGGTTGGTTGTCACATCTGGAAAGGGATTGGCAGTAGCCCGTTGAGGCAGGGCAGCCAGCACTGACTGCGGTGCTCTCTGCTGAAGGCCCTCCATTACGATGGAAACCGCTTGTTCGCGGGTCAAGGTGTTACGGGGTCGGAAGGATCCGTCTTCAAAGCCAGAGATTAAGTTCAGCTGAGATGCGCGAGCAATTTGAGCGGCATAGAGGTTGCCCTGAATGTCGGGGAAAGGCGCGGGAGTTGCAGGGGGACGAACTACCACAGGAGGCTGGGTGCCGGGGGTAGGAGTGGGCGCTGCCCCACCAGCATCTAGCAGCTGAGCTAGGGCAGTTTGGTTAGTGGTGTAAACGTGGCCCAACGTCTGCCCGTTGAAGGTTCGCTTGGCGAGTGACCAGCCTGGCTCCAGGTTGATCCGAGCAAAGCCGGTAGTGCTTCTGCCGTTGGTGCGGCCGATTACGAGCCGCCGTTTGTCGGGGTTGGTAGCTCTAGGTAGACCGTAGAGCACCAAGTCATTGCCACTTGGCTCCAGCTTGAACTGATAATTGGCTCCTTGATCAATCCCGTTGGTGCGGATCGAGTAGCCGTTGCTGTCAGAAACCCGACCGCAAATGCCGGTAAAGTCAAAGGTGGTCCACAGGGGATCAATCGTACCGGGGCTGGGTTCATTCCAGCAGGGACGAGCGTTGCTCTGCTGCTCAATGATAAAAAACTGGTTGGGGTTGAGCGCACTACCGGGGGCAGCCACCAGCAGCAGACGGCTCTGATCAATAACCGGTTGCTCACCAAACTGCTGAGCCTGTGCTAACAGTTGCGTGGATTGGGTTAAGCTTTGGTTAATAGTGACAGCATTATGGGAATTAGTGGTGGATGCGATCGCACTTCCCACTCCCCCAAATACCCCCAGTGCAGCAGCAGCGAGTGCAGCGACTTTCAAGTGCTTTAGCGATTTCATAAGTCACCCTTCAAAGATATCGGTAGTGTTATCCAAATTGCAGCAGCCGACCCAAACAAAACACATTAGATTGGGATCACCAGCGCTGACTTTTCTAAGAACTAATCATCCAACTGGAACAAGAACGGCAAGTGAACTGTAAATAGCTATTCACTGCCTTACTAGATAGCGAGTCTAACTCCACCCATGAAAGCTTAAACCCGTTAGCTAGCAGGCTCTAAGCCCCATTATTGTAAAAGGTAATCTTTGGCGAACACTTTACCTTCAACAAAATTCTTAGAAATTCAGTATCTCCGCTGAGGCCATGCTTTGACGGTTAAAACAGACCAGTTTACAAAGTGGACAACTGCAGTCATGATTTTCAGTTGCCACCTTGCAACTCTGTTTGACACTATGAGAGGGATTGGGCTGCGGCTTAATCATTAATTAACCACTGAGATTGCAAGGAAAGGTCATAGTGCCGCCGACTTCCCAACAGCGTTTGCAGCAGCGTTTTCTCCGGCTGGCACTGGTAGCGGCTGTGACCCTTGTCACTAAGCCTAGCTATGCCTTTGATCCGGCTGATCTGCAGACTCTAATGCAGACTCGACAATGCCTCAACTGTGATCTGCGCGATGCCGACCTGCGCCACCTAGATCTGTCTGAGGCTGACCTGCAAGGGTCTAACCTGGAAAACGCCAATTTCTTTCGCAGCCGTTTGGATGGCGCTAATTTGGCCCGCACCAACCTAAAGCGCGCCAACTTGGGCGAGGCTAGTCTCCAGGGCGCTGTGCTCAACATTGCCGACCTCAGCCGTACCAGCCTGCTGCGAGCCGACCTTACCGGAGCCTCCCTCTATGGGGCTATCATGGACTACACCTACATCGAAGGGACTCTCTTTATCGATGCCCTGCTATCTCGGGCCAGGTTGAGCCGAGCTCGTATTGTCAGCGCCGACTTTACCGGGGCAACCCTCTGCGGAGCCGAAATGTCTTACGGTGAGTACCGCCGTGACTGCCGAAGCGTGGAGAAGCTTGAAGCCGTTGAGGGTAGTGCTGACTCAGAACTGTAAGGATTTGTACTGACCTGCTTGCTGCTTCCCACTCCCTCCCTATTCATCCTGACTAACCCGCTGAGCATGCCACCAAGCCTGGGCAGATCGTTCGAGAGGGGCAGTAAACAGGGTAATGACAAAGGGCTCGGCTCGGTATCCTTGGCCGACGATTTCTACGCTGTAGGAGGGATAGCGCCGGGTAGCCAGATCGGGCACAAACCGCTTGCCGATGCGCCGCCAGCTAGGCTCTTTGCCGCGCCATTGAATGCGGCAGCAGGGCCATGGCAGCTCCTCTCGGTCAAAGAGGCGGCAGCAGGGGCCAATTACCCGATAAGTCAGGTGGGCACCGGGGCTTTGAAAGATGTGACCTGAGGGCCAAGGTTGCTCCGATTCCTGGGGCAAAGACGGTATCATCGTTAATAAAACATAATGTTTTTGAAGTAGTTTACGGGAAGAGTCATGGCTGAGCCAATTACGCCTGCGGTGAGCGATCGCATTTGCAAGCACATGAACGACGACCATGCTGACTCAATCTTGATGTACGCCCAAGTCTATGGCGGCAAGCAGGAAGCGACCTCGGCCGTAATGAACGCGATCGATGCTGAGGGCATGGATTTGACTGCTACAGTAGAAGGCTTGCCTGTGCCTGTGCGAGTTACCTTTGACCACACCTTGACCGGCGCACAAGATGCTCACCACACCCTGGTCGCCATGCTCAAACAGGACCAAGCCCACTGATTTTCTCAGATCCCAATCACGCTCGATCACGCCCATGACTGTTTCCATCCGGTTTTTACCCAACGATGTTGTCATTCAGGCAGAGGTTGGGGAACCCTTATTGCAGGTCGCAGCTCGGGCCGGGGTTTCTATTCCCACCGGCTGTCTCATGGGATCTTGCCATGCCTGTGAGGTCGAACTTGAAGATGATACAGAGCCAGTCTGTGCCTGCATCGCGGCAGTGCCATCGGGGTGTTCAACCCTAACGATCAATCTCTACGTAGATCCCACCTGGTAGCCTGCTGGCCTTGGGCTTTCTTTCAAGGAGGGTTTGCGGCCCACTATCCTTGCAGTAAGGGCTAAAGCGGCAAGGGCCAAAGCAGCTGCGGAAAGCTGGAAACCCAACTTGTATCTAAACCTGTATCTAAAAGGGTGAAACTTACCCTTCTCAAGTTCGGTTCTACCGACTCTGATCCAGCTATCGCAATTGTTACATTGATTGCATATTAAGAAGACGCAACATTCTAACTAGCACTTTGCTGCTCACCAAGAGAGGTATTGACTGTGAAGAACCTACCCGGACAAACTCCTGAATTCCTCAATAGCGGTAATAGCGGTGGCCACACCGAGTCTGCCAACGCACTCCTGCAGTATGTGCAGGCGATGGGGCCTGAGACCATTGCCCATCTCTCTCGACCGGTCTCTTCAGAAGTGATGCAGGTGATGGAGCACAACATTATTGGGCTGCTGGGTGGGCTGCCTACTCAAAATTTTGATATCAGCGTTACCACCAGCCGGGAGCACTTAGGACGCCTGTTGGCCTCTGCTATGATGAGCGGATATTTTCTGCGCGGGGCTGAGCAGCGCCTAGCCTTTGAACAGTCCATTATGTCCAACGAAACCGAATCCTCCTTTGAGGCCGAGTGAGGTCTGCTAAATCGAGCGGCGAACTTGAAGTGAAGCAGGCGGGCGATGCAGCGAAAACGAGCATCGCTTCTGCTGTATTTCCTAGCTCCCCAGCTTCCACTGACCCGACGAGTCCTCTGAGCGACTCGTCGGGTTTTGCCGTAGAGGCCTTGCGGCAGGCGCTGTTGGCTTGGTATGCCGCCCAGGGGCGCGACCTGCCCTGGCGGCGTAGCCGCGACCCCTACGCCATCTGGATTTCAGAGATCATGCTGCAGCAGACCCAGGTAAAGACGGTCATCCCCTACTACGAACGGTGGCTGCAGCAGTTTCCTACTGTCGAGGTGTTGGCGGCGGCAGAGCAGCAGACGGTGCTCAAAGCTTGGGAGGGGCTGGGCTATTATGCTCGCGCCCGTAACCTCCATCGGGCGGCTCAGGCCGTTGTGCAGCACCACGGGGGGCAGTTCCCGCAGCAGTTTGACCAGGCAATGGCTTTGCCGGGCATCGGGCGCACGACTGCAGGCGGCATTCTCAGTGCTGCCTTTAACCAACCCGTGCCGATTTTAGATGGTAATGTCAAACGGGTACTGGCCCGGTTGCTGGCCTTAGAGTTGCCGCCCAGTCAGGCGCTGGATCAGCTTTGGCAGGCTTCAGAAGCTATTCTCGATCTCCATCAGCCGCGCGATTTTAACCAGGCGCTGATGGACTTGGGTGCGACGCTTTGCACTCGACATAACCCGGCCTGTTTGCTCTGCCCCTGGCGAGAGCACTGTCGGGCTTACCTATTGAACCTACAGTCGGAGATTCCTATGACCGAGAGCCGTGGACCCTTGCCGCGCAAGCAGATTGGCGTAGCCGTGATCTGGAATGAGCAGCGCCAGATCTTGATTGATCGTCGCCGCCAAGAGGGCCTGCTGGGCGGTCTGTGGGAGTTTCCGGGAGGCAAGATCGAGCCGAATGAAACGGTAGAAGACTGCATTCGGCGGGAGATCATGGAAGAACTGGGCATCGAGATTGAGGTGGGCGAGCGGCTGATTGTGGTCGAACACGCCTACACCCACTTCAAGGTGACGCTGAACGTGCATCACTGCCGCCATCTGTCGGGGGAGCCGCAGCCGATTGAGTGCGACGAAGTGAAGTGGGTCACCTTAGATGAGATCGAGGAGTATCCTTTCCCTAAGGCTAATGTCACTATTATTGAAGCGCTCAAAGTATATGTCGGGTCTCTAGAGTCGCCGGTTAACTAGCACGCAGGCATCAGCAAATTTGCTCAATCTTGTGCTTGCTTTGGGTTTCCCCCGTAAGATGAAGTTGCGCTGCGATCGCTTCAAGGGCCGCTCTTGAGTCTCGCACAGCCGCTGTTAAAAACTTCCTTCTCCGAAATCACTGTGGCTAGGGTTAAACTCGACAACATTACCCGCCGTTTTGGCGGCAGCACCGCCATCCACAACATCACCTTTGAGGTGCCCGATGGCGCTTTTTGGGTGTTGGTTGGCCCCTCTGGCTGCGGCAAGTCCACCATTTTGCGGACGATTGCGGGGCTAGAACCTGTTACCGAGGGCAACCTCTACATTGGCGATGCCCTGGTTAACCAAGTGGCCGCTCGCGATCGCGATGTGGCGATGGTGTTTCAAAACTATGCTCTCTACCCCCACATGAGCGTGGCCCAAAATCTGGCCTTTGGGCTGCGGATGCGGCAGTCTCCTGTGGCAGAGCGTCAGGCCCGGATTGAAGCTGTAGCCCGCTCGCTGGATATTGCCCACCTGTTGGATCGAAAACCCCGGCAGCTTTCGGGGGGGCAGCAGCAGCGGGTGGCATTGGGGCGTGCGATCGCACGACAGCCTCGCGTCTTTTTGCTGGATGAACCCCTCTCAAACCTGGATGCTCAGCTGCGCGATGATACGCGAGCCGAACTCAAGCAGCTCCATCAGCAGTTTGGCATTACGACTCTTTACGTTACTCATGATCAGGTTGAAGCCATGACTTTAGCCGACAAAATTGTAGTGCTGCATCAGGGCCAGATTCAGCAGATCGGTACGCCTCAAGAGGTCTATGCTCAGCCCGCCAACCGCATGGTTGCCACCTTTATCGGCAACCCTCCTATGAACATCCTAGAAGCCACTTGGAACGACGGTATTTTCCGGGTAGATACCCAAAAGTTTGCCTGTCCCGGAGAGCTTGTCGATGCCCTACCTGCCACCAAAGGCCAGCTAGTAAACCTGGGCATTCGGCCTGAACACATCCATATCACCTCGCCCGAAGCAGCCCACCTGCATATCCGGGTCGCTGTAGTTGAGCCGCTGGGCCGAGAAACGTTGGTACGCGGCATTTTACCCGACAGCGCTCGCACCATTCCTCAGGTGCTTCACCTCCAAACTGCCCCTGATGTTGTGCTCCAGCCGGGCGACACCTTGCCCATTCGCCTAGATCTAGAGCGGCTCTTTCTCTTTGAAGCGACAACAGGCCAACGCCACTAGCAAATGCGGCAATGCTGCCTTGCCATGACAGGCTAGACGAGGCAAGTGCAGGCTCTTTGCTGCTGCCTACAGCCTCAAATCATCTTCATGATCTGGCTCAAGACTTCCATAGGGACTTTCACCAAAAACGTCTCAATGAGTTGACCAATTTGCCTGGCTTCGTCGCCGCTGGCCTGGTTGTGCAGTTCAAGCAGCTTGACGTAGTTGGGCAGAGTGTACTCGGCATCGTTGCTAACCAGCAGCATTGCCTCTTGTAGCAGTTTCATGATTTGAGCTCCCGCACGCTTTGCTAAGCCTCATTCATCCCAGCCCTCTTTGGGCGAGGTTAGGCTAGTGTTCTGCATCATCGGAAAAGGGGTTGAGTTAGAAAAAGCCTCGTAGGTTAGATTCCCTAACCTCTAAAGCCTCTGTCTTTCGGCTGTAGCCCTTGTCCGTTTATTTGCAATGACAAAGAATTAGACGGCTCACTCTCGATGAGGTGCCCGTCTGCGCTGCGGCCAAGCGTTGCTATAAAGGAACTATGAAAAAACCTCGAGCTGTTGGCCCGAGGTGCAGTTTCCTTATCAAACTTTTGTTGATTAAGTCTTTTATTCTCTTCTCTAACTCAGGTGTTGACCTCTACCTTTTGGTATGTATTTTTTCTTAAGCGGGAGAATCCGTAGCTGCTGTCCCCGCTTTGCCTACTAATCTCAAGTGATAAACTACAGGGATTCTACTGATAGGATTTACCGCAAAGAGCGTATGCAGACCCAGCAAGTCATTGAGACCTACAGCCAAGGGGCCGCAGAGTACGAAGCGATTATGGCGCGCTACTGGCACGTTGAGCGCGGCCCGTTCATTGCAACTCTGGAGCTGAGTGTAGGACAAACGGTATTGGATGCTGCCGTAGGGACAGGGCTTAACCTTCCGGCTTACCCTGCTGGGGTGCAGGTAACGGGAGTTGATTTGTCTGAGGGCATGCTTGAAGAAGCGCGTAAGAAGCAGGTCTCTGCTGACATCACCTTAAAAATATCAGACCTGGAAAATTTAGATTTGCCTGATAACAGCTTTGATGCGGCAGCCTCGGGGTTTACCCTCTGCGTTGTTGACAATCCGGTTCGAGCCCTGCAAGAGATTTTGCGAGTCACCAAGCCGGGGGCGCTGATTGCGGTTCTTGACTACTGCAAATCGCGCGACCCTGAAGTTCAGAAGTGGCAGGAGCTGATTTTTGATACCGCATCGCAAACTGGTTTCCCAACGGGCAAAGTTAAGTGGAATGCTCTGATGGATTATGACGAGCTACTTTACAGCAGCAACCTGCCAATCGAAGTGCTTCAAGACGCTCGAATTGAGAGCCCCAATCCATTTTCCTGTGGCTGTCAGCTGCTGCTAAAAAATTCAAAAGGTTAGGCAATCGGCTCTGGATTTGTCAGTAAACATCTGCCATCAAGATTCTGCCGTTAGGAGCGGGTGGTAGATAGGGCTAAACATTCATACTGCAACGAGATACCCCACGCACCTGATCTATGAAGACAGCAATCTGTATTCCTCAATTGCCTGATCCAGTAGTTCAGCAGGCAGAGTTTGCGCGGCAGCTCTCGACTGCGCTCTCTCAGGTGGGGGCAGCCTATATTCCGGTGGCGCAGGGGATTTGCGATCGCAACCTCTTGCATACCCTACAGTCTTTCTTCCATCTCAGTGAGCTGCAAAAGCGAAGCCTGGCTCAGCAGCTAACCTCTCCTTGGCAGGGCATATTTATTGCACTAGGCCAGGAACAGCTAGCGGACGACCAGCAAGATCATAAAGAAGTGCTCGATCTCAATCTCGAAAGCGGCACCTATGCTCGCTGGATCAATCGGTGGAAGGCGCGGCGACTGGCTGAGGGCTTCTCCCCCACTTCTGACTCTCGGTTGGCTGAGGGTGAGATGTTGAGCCAGGTAGCACAGTCGCTCTACCAAACCTTTGGCGCTTTTCAGGAGCAGGCCAATCACATACTGGCCGCGTTGGAGACAGTCTACGGTCAGCCTGCCGGTACTTTGGTGAATCAGCACGGCAAAAACAGCACTTTGCGGCTGTTGCACTATCCTCCCGCGCCCCACTTTACCGTGGGCTCGATTCGGCTGGGGGCACACCAAGACTACTCGGGCATCACGCTGCTGTGGCAAGACTCAACCGGGGGGTTAGAGATTTTGACCCCTGGGCGTGAGTGGGTTGCCGTTGACGTTCCTCTTGGCTGTATTGGGGTGATTGCGGGTGAAGTGATGCAGCGGTGGAGCGGCAATACGCTGCATTCGGCTCCTCACCGGGTGCGGGTTACCAATCGCCAACAGCTGGCCAAAACTCGGTACTCAGTTGCATTCTTCTGTGAGACAAACCATGACTGTGTGGTGTATCCGGGGTCGCTGCTAGGTCAAGCTCATTCAGAGGCTCAGCCTATTGCAGTTGGGGCCTTCTTAAACCAGAAGTACGACCAGATTTTTGCCAACTCGACCTTCTGATGTCGCTGATATTGCGCTGTTGTGCGATCGCAGCGAAGCAATCCCTATATGGATGTCTCCTTTGATAGGGGTTAACGCTTCAAATTGGGCTGTAGACTGCCTCTATTGCCGCTGGGCGTGGCTCTAGATAGGCAGATCGATATGCATTTTCAGAAACTCCGTAAACCGGATGGACGGGCACTAACCCTCTATAGCCGTTTCCCCATTGAGCCCGACATCGAGGCTCCTAGCCCTAGCAATGAGCCGGTGCAGGCAAATCCTCATCTGCGCTGGCATCCGCTACGGGGGGAGTGGGTGGCCTATGCCAGCCATCGCCAGGGTCGCACCTTTATGCCGCCGCCGGAGTACAATCCGCTGGCCCCGACTACCAATCCGGCGGTGCCGACTGAGTTGCCTCAGGGTCGCTACGATGTGGCGGTGTTTGACAACCGCTTTCCCTCGCTGCAGCCTCAGGCCGCCAATCCACCAGATCTGATTGTGGATACGCTGCCTGCTAATGGGGCTTGTGAGGTGGTGGTCTTTACCCAAGATCCGCAGACTTCGCTCAGCGCTCTGCCGCTAGATCACCTGGATCTGCTAATTGAGGTGTGGGGCGATCGCACTCGCGCCCTCGGTGAGATTCCTCAAATTCAGTACGTTCTGCCCTTTGAGAATAAGGGAGTAGAGGTGGGCGTGACGCTGCACCATCCCCACGGACAGATCTACGCTTATCCCTTCGTACCGCCTGTGCCTGCTCGGATGCTGGAGCAGCAGCAGACCTACTACGGTGAGCACCAGCGCAGCCTACTGCAGGACTTGATCCACCAGGAGATTGCCGATGACCAGCGGATCTTGTATCGGGATGAGAGTGCGATCGCATTTGTCCCCATCTGCGCCCGCTACCCCTACGAAGTTTGGGTTGCGCCCATTCAGCCTGTGGCCACGCTGGCAGATCTGACCGATGAGCAGCGCCACAGCCTAGCTAGGGCTTTAAAGACCGTCACGCTTAAATACGATGGACTGTGGAACCGCTCTTTCCCCTACCTGATGGCTTGGTATCAGGCCCCCATCGACGGTCAGCCCCATCCTGAATTTCACCTGCATGCCGAGTTTTACCCACCTTACCGCACCCCCGACAAGCTCAAGTACCTGGCGGGAACAGAGCTAGCGGCAGGCATGTTTGCCAATGACGCCCTGCCCGAGGAGAAAGCCCAGGAATTGCAGGCCGTTGCCATCACAATAGAAGAGCCCGTCCGTCTATGAGCGCCGCAGAAGTTACCCACAAGTTGAAGTTAGTTCGAACCGTGTTAGCCAATACCGGAGCGACAGGTGTGCGCCTGCGGGGAACAGACTGGTTTGCCTGGGCCACGGCTGGCGGCTCAAACACAGTGCTGCTAGCAGCAGAAACAGGCGTGGCTGAGGTGCTGATAACCCTGGACGGGGCCTGGATCTTGACCGATGAAATTGAGGCCCAGCGGCTTCAGGATGAGGAGGTGCCCACTGGCTTTGAGTGGGCAGTGAACCCTTGGGCAATGGCAGATCAACGTGAGGCGTTTGTAGGATCGGTCACCCACGGCAAGGTTTTGAGCGATCTGCCGACTGAGGCAGAAGCTGCCCTGCCCCCTGAACTGATGCAGGCCAAGCGCACCCTGCTATTCTCCGAGATCGAGCGCTACCGCCAAGTGGGGCGATTGGCCAGTGAGGCGATGACCCAAACGCTATCTAAAGCTAAACCTGACTGGACCGAGTACCAGCTAGCCGCAGCGGGCGCTGCCGCCCTATGGGTTCGGGGGCTGCATCCCACTCTGACTCTGGTGGCAGGGGAACGGCGGCTGCCGCTCTACCGCCATGCAACGGCTAAGGCAGAACCTCTAGGGCAGATAGCCATGCTGGTTTTTTGCGCTCGTGGCTTTGGCCTATATGCCAACCTGACCCGCTTTGTCTCTTTTAGCCCGCTCTCTCCTGAGCACGAGCAGCTGCACCAGCAGGTCCGCGAAATCGAGGCCATTGCCTTAAATGCTTGCCAGGCTGGAACCCCGTTGAATCAGGTCTATTTCACGCTAAAGCAGGCTTATGAGCAGCAGGGCTATGCCAATGCGATCGCAGAGCACCACCAAGGCGGCACCACCGGCTATCTCTCGCGTGAAGTAGTCGCCAACCCCACCACCGACGATCTTCTTTCTGCCCCCATTGCCATGGCTTGGAACCCCAGCTTGCGAGGGGCCAAGATTGAAGACACGTTCTTGCTGCACGACGACGGCAGCCTGGAAAATTTAACCTTTGATCCCAACTGGCCTCACGTTGAAGTACAGGGGCGCAAGCGTCCTGTGCCGTGGGTCCGGTAAAACGACTTGAAAACCCCTCAAATGACAACGTTTCAACAAATCTTCAACACAGAACCCCAGGTTCAGGCCAGTGCTCCCGGACGAGTCAACCTGCTGGGCGAACACACCGACTACAACGATGGCTTTGTGCTGCCAACGGCCATTCCTCAGCAAACAACGGTTTACCTGGGGCTTAGCCCCGACGAACAGCACCATATCTATTCTCAGGAGCTAGACAAGCAGATCAGCCTGCTTCCCACCGACGACGCCCCAGAAGACTTTGCCAGCTATATTGTGGGCTGCATTCGTGTTTTGGAGCAGCAGGGCACTGCTGTGCCACCATTGAATATCTACGTCACTTCGGCAGTGCCAATGGGGTCTGGCCTATCGAGCAGTGCCGCGCTAGAAGTGGCTGTGCTGCGAGGGTTGCGATCGCTCCTCAGCCTCGATCTCGACGACGTGCGAATTGCCCAGCTAGGTCAGCAGGCCGAGCGGCAGTATGCGGGCGTGCAGTGCGGCATCATGGATCAAATGGCCTCTAGTTTGGCCGATGCCGAGCACCTGCTGTTTCTCGATACACGCACCCTGGAACGGGCGCTGCTGCCCCTGCCCGAAGGCGCAGAAATCGTGGTGATGGACAGCGGCATCCCCCGCACCCTGGCAGGCAGCGGCTACAACCAGCGGCGAGCTGAGTGCGAAGAAGCCGCCCAGGAACTTGGGGTAAAAGCGCTGCGGGATGTAACTGACTTAGATGCGATCGCACCTCTAGCCGAACCGCTGCAGCAACGAGCCCGCCACGTGATCACTGAAAATGGCCGAGTGCTGCAGGCTAAGCAGGGCGTGTCTGCTCAGAAGTTTGGAGAGCTGATGAATGCCTCTCACGCCAGCCTGCGCGATGACTATGAGGTTTCTGTGGAAGGGCTCGATCAGCTAGTAGACATTCTCCAGGCTAGTCCGGGCGTGTTTGGTGCACGCCTCACCGGAGCCGGGTTTGGCGGAGCTTGCGTAGCGCTAGTGAAGGCTGGGGAGGGAGTTGCGATCGCAAAGTCTGCCTTGGAGCGCTATCGGCAGACTGGGCATCAGGGGAGTGTTTTGGTTCCCTAGTGGATGGGATAGTGAGAAGGCGGGATGGTGGGTGCGTAATAGGCTGCTACCCCACCACCCCACTATCCCACCTATGCGCCGTAATAAAACCGCTCGTGAACGACCTTGCCGTCTTGCCAGCGCTGCACCGATACCTGGTGGTATTTGCGATCGCCCCAATCGGCATGGGTGTAGTCGTAGAACCATTCAGAGATGATGACGTTGTCACCAAAGGCTACGCTCTTGAGTTCTGCGCCCCGGAACTCGGTCACCTTGCCGAAAAACTCTTCTTCTCGCTGGCGGTTTTCGGTTTTGCCTACGGTGGCTGGAGCTTCATTTTCCTGCATGACTACGGTGTCGGCGTAGTACTTTTCAAAGGCTTCTAGGGCTTTGCCTTGAAAGAAAAGCTGCTTGATATCTTCAAAAGCGGCTCTCAGATCAGTTGCGGTTTGCAGTTCGGTACTCATGGTGATTCTCCAAAAGAAACAGGGTTTAAGGACTCTTTGTATAGTTGCATTTGAAGTAATTTCATTTGCAACTAAACTCAAAATAACACCCAGTAGTTGAAAGTGCAACTACTTTTTCGGCATACTGGTACTATGAGCACTCAACTCCCGCTAGACAGCCTGAGAAGTTCACTCTGGCGACTATTTCTAACAGCCCACACCCGCCTGCTAGAGCGGATGGAGCAAAAGCTGGCCCAGGCCGATCTACCGTCTATGGAGTGGTACGACGTACTGTATACGCTCAAAGAAGCGCCCGACCATCGCCTGCGGTTGAGCGATCTGGCCGACAAAGTGCTGCTGAGCCGCAGCAACCTTACTCGTCTCGTTGATCGACTAGAGCGGGCAGGACTGCTGTGTCGGCAATCCTGCCCAAACGACCGCCGAGGCACCTTTGCGGTGCTGACTGAGGCTGGGCTAGCCATGCAGGAGCAGATGTGGGCGGTTTACAGCGAAGCCATCGCCGCCCACTTTGCAACTCATATCAGTGATGAAGAGGCCCAACTGCTTCAACCCCTGCTCAAGCGGTTAATAGCCGCCGCCGAAACAGAGATGTAACCCTCAGTTCCGTAGGATGGGCAAAGCAAAGCGTGCCCATCCCAGCATGACCCTACAGCGGCTTTACCGATGGGTAGCGTTGAAGGTAGCGGAGCACGTCGCCAGGGTCGGGCCGTACCAGCAGACCGCCTTCGGGAATGTCAACGACGTGGCTCCACTCAAACTGCTCAGCATAGCCGAGGTGATGGAGACTTGCGATGGCCCTTGGGGGCCGGTCTTTGACCATCGCACCCCGCGTATCCCCATCAGACCCCACCAAATACAGGCGCAGCCGCCTACGCCGGGGCTGCACCAGGGGAATTTGGGACGCAGCAGGCTGGGTCGCCTCCTGCCAGGTAAACGCCTGGGGAGCCGACAGGAAATATTGAATTTGCAGCATGATCAGGGGATTCCTCTTGAGTTTGTGGGTAGGAATCCCCGAATCCTGGTTTTTCCAAAGACGTTTGCGAGTAGCAGGGCCGCTAAAATAAGCGAAGCCCGCACGACAGGCTGTTTCTGTCTCGGGTCAGCTGCCGGTTTGTGTTGCTGCACTTGCCGGTAGCGTCAGTTCCAGTTTTCGGGGAAAGACAAGCCGCTTTGCAGCAGCTATGAGGATCGACATTAGTTCATCCGATCCTCGAAGACAAGTAACATTTAACACATAAGGCTAAAGTTTTAACCGTCGAAGATTCTCAGGCTGACTGCTCATATCCCTGACTCCAACGGCCCTTATGATTGCCTCACCTCAGCCTCCCCTTACCCCCGATGAATATCTTCAGCTAGAGGCCCAAAGCGCCATCAAGCATGAGTACATCGACGGCCGAGTCTATGCGATGGCCGGAGCCAGCGATGCTCACGTTACCATTGCAGGCAATCTCTTTGCCCTCTTGCGGAGCCATGTTCGGGGCACTGGCTGTCGAGCCTACATCTCGGATATGAAAGCCCGTATCGAAGCCCGCAACCGCTTTTACTACCCTGATGTAATGGTCACCTGCGACCCCCGTGATCAGGAAACCTCGGACTACAAGCGCTTCCCGAAACTAATTGTCGAAGTGCTCTCTGACTCTACAGAAGCCTTTGACCGGGGCGATAAGTTCGCCGATTACCAACTCCTAGAAAGCCTGCAAGAATATGTTTTGATCAACACTCGCCACCAGCGAGTCGAGTGCTTTCGCCGCAGCGAAGCGGGCCTTTGGGTGCTGCAGTACTACACTATTGAGACAAACAGTTTTCGCCTCAATAGTGTTGACTTCTTAGATACTCTTACTGCCTTATACGAAGACGTCACCCTAGAAGAAACCTCTTTCGAATAGGCAAGAGTTAGGGTGAAAAATCCCCTTGAAATAGCTGTAGGTCGGGTTGAGGCTCGGCAAAACCTGACAAGCTCAGGGGCTCGTTGGGTTATCTCCCAAGGAGAGGCTACGCCAGCGCCAGCTCAACACCAACCTACAAAAAAGGACTAGCTACACCACTGCAGGATCTAACAGACGCGCTCGTTGAGGTAGCAGCCGATGGCTCGATCGAGTTCGGGTAGCAAAATTCCCCGCTCGCTGGTGAGGGCGCTGTAGGTCGGCCGAGGAGCCAGCCAGTCCAATTCACTAGAGGGACGGGCCACAACCTGAGAGGCGTCAAGCCCGGCTAGAACAGCGACTTCTTGAGCTAGGGCAGCCCAAGAAATAGCCCCAGCATTGGCTAGGTGCCACAGGCCGCACTCGCCATCGATCAGCAGATCCAGGGCGGTGTTGACCAGATCTGGCACGTAGGTAGGCGAGACGATCGCATCTTCAGCGGCGATAAAAGGGTTGCCAGAGGCTAGCGATCGCAGCATCACTGCCAAGAAGTTGTACTCATCCCAGGGGCCGAAGAAGGCACTGGTGCGGATCACTAACGAGCAGGGGTTCTTGTCTAAAACCCAACGTTCGGCAACGGCTTTGCTGTGGCCGTAGACGTTGAGCGGAGCGACGGCGCTGCTCTCAACATAAGGCTCAGATTCGTTCCCATCAAAGACTAAATCCGAGGAGAAGGTGACGTAGGAGGCTTCCTGTTCCATGCAGGCTTCGGCCAAAATGGCGGCTCCCTCTGCATTGATCCGCCGACACAACTCCGGCTCTCGCTCAGCATCATCGACTCGCACATAGCCTGCCGCATTCACCACTGCCCAGGGGCGCAGCTCCTTCAAAACGTCTTTGACGGACGCAGGGCTGGTAATATCCATCTCCTGTCGGCTCAGTAGCCGATAGGGAATGCCCCGCACTTCACATAGTCGAGCAAAAGCCTGTCCGAGGGTGCCGGTAGCTCCAGCGATCAGCAAGGGTGAAGGGGTAGATGGGTGGGTGGGTGGATGGGTGGAACTTGCAGGGGCGGTGTCTGTGACTTGTCTATAGGTGGGGGCGAAAGCGCTTGCGTCTGGTGTCGTATCTTCAACCAGAGACAGTAGACCTTCCCCTGTTCCTACAGAGCGTACTGGGGGATAAAATAGCCGCTCGTCTCGCTTCCACCAGCCGGGAACTTCTAGCAGGGGATGATCGTAATTTTGACCGTGGGCTAATTGACGCAGCATCTGTGCGATCGCAGTGGGGCGAGGCTCGGGTGATCTGAGATCAAAAACTCCCGGCTCGTAAAAGTTAGCGACCCGCGTCAGCAGGCTGTTCCAGTCGAAAGCACCGAGCAGTGACCAAGCAGTGATGGCCCGCAAGTCTACACCTTCGGCCCGGAGCTGATGGGCCGCCTCCCACACCTCCTTAATCCAGCGCAGCTGTTCTTCGCGAGTGCAGCCTAGGTGGACCTCGGTGACGGCAACAGGCAGCTGGTAACGCTCCCATACCGCCTTGAGCAGCGTATAGGGTGAGGGGATGCCGTCGGCACAGACGCGCACCGCTTCGACATCAGCGTAACGGTGTTTGCCGTTGCCGCCATGAAACTGAGCCGGGTAGCGTTCCAGCCGCTCGTCTAGCAGGCGATCGCTCGTCAGATAACGGTTGATGCCCACAATATCTGGCGGGCAAGGGTTTTCTTCAAACCACTGCAGTTCAGCCTCCTCAACTCCTCCGCTACAGAGATAGCTCCAGAGCGGGTGGTTGCGGTTAACCCGACCACACAGCAGATCCAGGCTGAGCCAGCGGCGCTCATTTTCCAGATCAGCCTGGTAGGCCAGCAGAGGCGTGCTGAAAATGTGGCCCAAGTCTTCGGTCTGCACCAGCTTAGCCTGGGGGTTGACCCGGCGGATGGCCTGCATGGCCAGTACAGTGGCGCGGCACTCGTTCAGCAGGGTGCGGAAAAAGGTGCGATCGTCTGTGCCGTGGGGATACCAGTGACCATATAGGCCGCTAAAGCGGGCCGTGGTTAGAGGCTCGTTGACGGGGGTGTAGTGGCTCACCCAGGGGTAGCGGGTAGCAACTGCCTCGGCATATTCGGCCAGCTTCTCGGCAAAGAGCGGGTCAACCATGCTGGTGTAGCGAGGGCCGCTGCCGTGGTGCAGCAGGCCCACAATGGGGCAGATTTTGAGCTGGCGCAGCCGCTCTAGTCGCTGGTCAGCCCAAGACCAATCGGCCTGCTCTACACCATTGGGGGCTGTGCGCTCCCACAGCACCGGGTAGCGGATAGCGCGAATGCCCAGCGAAGCAAATAAATCGAGATCTTCAATGCGATTGTCATGACCGTTGCGCTGCAGCTGGTCACTGTAATTATCGCCAACACGATTTACTGTGCATTCTATTCCCGCCCACACCTCTAGCGGGGTCATCGGCTCTGCACTCATGGGAGTCTCCTGTGCGATCGCAATTCTTGAGAAAATGTTGATTTGAAATATTTCAAGCCAGCCCTAAGTAAGGGCACGGCAAGGAAGGCAGGCGATGCCCACCGTCAACTCAGCAGTGCTCAAAGGTGCGTGTTGCGGTCGGTTGGATGGACAGCTCCCACCCTCAACTCAGTGTGCTCAAATAGGGGGTCGGGTGGGCACTGCCTACCCGACCATTGTCTTCTACTAGTTCAGAGAAGGGGTTTTGCCGTTGCCGCTTGGCTGACTCGCAGTCGATAGAGCAACCGCTTTTTGTGGCTGCTCAGGAACCTGAGACTCAGTAGGATGCCAGCTCTGGCGTTCGCTCAGCTTAGCAAAGAGCGCCAAAGCCTGAGCCACCACCTGATCCATGTTGTAGTACTTATAGGTAGCTAGCCGTCCCACAAAGTGAACATTGGGGGTCGAATCGGCTAGCTCCTTGTACTTCTTGTAGAGTTCCGCGTTCTCGGGACGAGGCACTGGGTAGTAGGGATCGCCCTCAGCTTTGGGATACTCGTAAACAATGCTGGTTTTAGGATGCTCCTGCCCGGTCAGATATTTAAACTCCGTCACCCGCGTATACAGGTGCTCGTTCGGGTAGTTGATCACCGCTGCAGGCTGATGCACCGTTTCGTTCAACGTCTCGTGCTTGAACTGCAGGGAGCGGTAGGGCAGTTTGCCAAAGCGCAGGTCAAAAAACTCATCCACTGGCCCGGTGTAAATCATCTCCTTGTAAGGAATGACCTGCTGAATTTCACGGTAGTCCGTATTCAGCATGACCTTGATATTGGGATGGTTTAGCATGCCTTCAAACATGCGGGTAAAACCGTGCAGCGGCATTGCCTGGTAAGTATCGGTGAAGTAGCGATCGTCGCGGTTGGTGCGGGTCGGCACCCGAGCTGTCACCGATCGATCTAGCTCAGAGGGATCCATGTCCCACTGTTTACGGGTGTAGTTGCGGAAGAACTTTTCGTACAGTTCTCGCCCAACCTTACTCACCACTACATCTTCTGAGGTGCGAATAGAATCCTTAGGCTCAGCTACGGAGGCAAAAAACTCTTCTACCTGAAAGGCAGTTAGATTTAAGCTATAGAGCTTGTTAATTGTGTCTAAGTTGATAGGAATTGGCACTAGTTGACCATCCACGCTGGCCAAGACCCGGTGCTCGTAGCGCCTCCACTCCGTGAAGTTAGAGAGGTATTCAAATACGTCACGGGAGTTGGTGTGAAAAATGTGTGGCCCGTAGCGGTGCACCAAAACGCCGGCATCATTGTAGTGATCGTAGGCATTGCCACCAATGTGGCTACGGCGATCGCAAACTAGTACCTTCTTTCCGTCCTGACTGGCGAGTCGTTCTGCTAGAACGCTGCCAGCAAAGCCTGCACCGACAATTAAATAATCGAACATGGTAATGCTAAAGATGACGACAAAAACGGCCTAGCCAACGTTAGATTTGGTTAGGTTCGCAACGGGAGCCGCATAGCCCTTGCGAGAAGCTTTGGAAGAGTTTGAGGACTGCGAGGCATTTGCAGCAACACTCTGCCTGGAGTTGGGCACTGCTTGCAGAGCCATATCCTGAGCAATGGCAGCTTCAATCAGCCCATTCATTTGAGCCCAGGTCTTATCCCAGGAGGTATTGGCTAAGAAGGTATCAACTTGCTGTAGCCAGCTCGAATCTTGCCGGGCTTGATCCAGCGCCTGCTCAGCCGCGGCCACAAATTCTTCTACGGTGTCGGCAATATGCACCAAGTTTTGCTGACCGTAAGGACGCACTACGTCTCGAATCGAGGTAGAGACAACGGGTTTTCCGGCAGCTAGGTATTCTGGAGTCTTGGTGGGGCTGATAAAGCGGGTTGATTCATTGCGGGCAAAGGGCAAAATAGCCACATCCCAACCGGCTAGATAATGGGGCAGCTCCTGATAGGTCTTGCCGCCCAAGTAGTGAATGTTGGCATGGCGCGGCAGTTGCTCCGGGTCAATCTTGGCCGTAGGCCCCACAATGACGAGGTGCCAGTCGGGCCGCGCCTGGGCGATGCCGTCGATCAGCTCTAGATCCATGCGCTCATCGATCACCCCATAGAAGCCTAGCCGAGGATGAGGAATTGCAGCCTGGTCAGCGGGATCGTCGAGCTGCATTCTGGCTTGGGCAAAATGGGCTACTTCAATACTGCTGGGAAAGGCGTGGATGTTGTCATGCTGATGCTGCTTGGCTTCATACAGACTCTGCCCACCTGTGAAAACAACATTTGCCCGGTTAAGCAGCGCTTTCTCCAGTGCTCGCAATGCGGGCGGGGCACCTTGAAAAGCCGAGAGTTCATCCATACAGTCGTACACCGTTGCACAGGGCTGCAGGTGGTCACTGAAGGTCAGCGCCATTGGAGTGTAGTACCACAGGATGGGGTTGGCGATGCCGCAGCAATCAAATAGTTCGTTGATCAAGCTGCGCTGCATAGCTGCCGCCAACTCTTCGTTGACAAACTCAGGAATGTGCGGCACAACAACCCACACACCACAGTCTCGTTGGCTAACGTCGATCCACCAAGAATCAGTGAACTCAATTACGGGTTCTTCAAAAAAGAAGGTTCTTCTGGCCTGGGCACATCGCCCGAGTAAATGCTGAGGTCGTTGGTAGACAAAATCCCACCGCAGGTGAGACAGACAGACTAGATCTGGCCCGCCTGAAGCGGCAGATTCCAGGTTTTTTCTGTCCTGCTCAGAGCACCGCAGCCTGTTAGAGCTGGCCTGAGCAGCTCCAGCAGTATCTGGATGTATCGACAAATCAATGCGATTAGCATTGTTTGGAGTTTGGTATGAGGACATTTTCTACCTCAATTAGGTGTAAGAATTAATGGTTGAAGAGTGACCAAAAAATAACTAACAGAAAGCTAACAGAAATAGACAGGACATTTGAATCAAAAAGCAGCTTTCTGGAATAGAAGAGAAACTGACAGGTAAAGGCGTCAAAAAGCTAATGTTTTTTGATTGCAAATGAAAGTTAACAGTTCTTAGCGCCGCAAAGCATCTACCTTGAGAACTAATTCCCTAGGTAAACTCAAGAAGTTTAGGGATAGATTGATTTGGTTTTTGGGCAGGAAAAAAGTAATTCAGTTGCTGGAATGGCCAGCTAGTTTGAATGTTCGAACTTGAGGAGTTAACATAGACTATTTCCTTGGATATAGATGCCATAACATTCATTGGGGCTTAGGATGAAGCCTGGCATTGACTGCAAGGAGTGTGTTTTTTCTAAGATATTTCTGAAGTCGTCCTGATAAAAATTGAATTTCCAGTTAGATTATTGAGTAAAAATATAGCCAAAGAAATTTTATGATGTCACAACCCAAATCGAAAATTCTGGTAACTGGAGGAGCTGGATATATTGGTTCTCACGCTGTACTCGCGCTGCAACAGGCTGGGTATGACCCGGTTGTTTTAGACGATCTGTCCTACGGCCACCGAGAACTGGTTGAGCAGGGGTTAAAGGCTGAACTGATCGTGGGCAATATTTGCGATCGCACCCTACTTGACAATATTTTCTCCAGCTACACCATCGATGCGGTGATGCACTTCGCGGCCTTTATCGCGGTCGGCGAATCGGTTAGCGAACCCGCTAAGTACTACCGCAACAACGTCGCTGGTACCCTGACCCTATTAGAGGCAATGGTAGCCGCCTCGATCAAGCGGTTTGTCTTCTCCTCAACCTGTGCCCTCTACGGCACGCCCGAATTTGTCCCCATCACCGAGGACCACCCTCAGGCCCCCATCAGCCCCTATGCCACCAGCAAACAGATGGTGGAAAAAATGCTGGCTGACTTCGACCCTGCCTACGGCCTAAAGTCTGTGCGATTCCGCTACTTTAATGCTGCCGGGGCCGATCCTGAAGGCCGCTTAGGTGAAGACCACAGCCCCGAAACCCACCTGATTCCCCTGGTGCTGATGGCAGCTCTAGGCAAGCGTCCCGACATCACCATCTTCGGCACCGACTACCCCACCGAAGATGGCACCTGCATTCGCGACTACATTCACGTCAGCGACCTGGCCCAAGCCCACGTTCTTGGTCTCAAGTACCTGCAGCAGGGCGGCGAGAGCGAAGTCTTTAACCTGGGTAACGGCAGCGGCTTCTCAGTGCGTCAAGTAATTCAGGCAGCGCAGCAGGTCACCGGGCGAGACATTCCAATCGTTGAAAGCGATCGCCGCCCTGGCGATCCCCCCACTCTGGTCGGCAGCAGCGAAAAAGCCCGCACCGTTTTAGGTTGGCAGCCCCAATACGATGACCTGACTCAAATCATCCGCGACGCCTGGCAGTGGCACCAGCAACGGCACGGCTAGATAAAGTCACTTAGTAGTTAGGTAGGGTGTGTTGTCGCCTCGGCGCAACGCACCTTCTTTAACTGAGCATCCAACTGCAAATTAACTCGGTACAGAAGGATAGCGGATCGATACAATTGTCGAGTCCGCTTCGGCTAACCATGTATGCCCCACACCCGGAAGCCAGAGCGCATAATCGCCTGGTTCTGCCAGCACCACTTCCTGTTGGGGAAACTGCAGTCGAAACCGCCCGCTAATCAAAATTGAAAGCGTCGTTGCCTGGGGATTGACGCCCCATTCTGATCTACCTTCCCCGGCTGCATGAACTCCCCACTTGACCTCTACCTCAGAAGTGGAGCAGGGGCCGCTCTCCGATGGCATAAAATGACCGACAAACCAGCCCTTTCGCAGGTTGCCTTCCCGCTGAGCATTGCCAATGACGATCTCTGGCTGCATTATTCTCCGACAATGACGATCTCTGGCTGCATTATTCTCCGACAAATTGAATTACGCTGCGTATTAACGAGCTTTCACTAGATCGAGCGACATATCGTTCGATAGTGGGCGTTGATCAACGAAATTTACTGAATATTTCGCCACCGGCTACATTCCTCCACCCGCCCAATTAATTCACTGATTTACCTGCTCTCGAATCGTCCCAAAGACGTAATAATGGAAGATAGAACGATTAATTTCGCTGTTTTCAAGAGGTTGAATCGAAGCAGCTGAGTATAATTGCGCAGTCTGAGTCGAGCCTGTCCCATCCGGCCCCAACTCTCCTAAGTATTAATAGAGAGAGCTTGCTACGCCCCTAGCGGCTAGGCGGAGTGCTTTAAAGCGCAGTATCAAGACGTCTTAATCTAAGTGTCTTCAGCGCAGGCATAAACCATAAAATGCCTGGTTTCGGCTTTATTAAAACTTGATTTCATGGAAATGGCAGCGGCTTGCCCTAGGGCTTAGAAGGTTGCTGTTGAAAACTGATTTCGGTTTCCTAGCCAGATTCATACTTTAAAGTTCAGCCAAAGTTCAGCGAGCTCATGTTTTGGGGCTAGCCCTCAGGGGCACCCTCCTTTAGTGGATACGGTTCAGGCGATGAAATTACTTGGTAGACCTCTCGAGAACGACCCTCTCTCTGAATCCAGCACGATTGCCCGGTTTCGCCAGCTCGAAACGGGCTACCCCCGGCCCCAGTTTCAACGAGCCAATTGGCTTAATCTGAATGGTCCTTGGCGGTTTGCCTATGATGATGCAGGGCAGTGGTTACAGCCTGCAGATGTCGATACCTGGACCCACACGATTGAAGTGCCCTTTGCCCCCGAGTCGCAGCGCAGCGGCATCGGCGATCAGGGGTTTCATCCCAACTGCTGGTACGAGCGGGATTTTGATCTAGATCAGCCCCCGCTAGCGATCCAGCCTGAAAGAGTTTTGCTGCACTTTGGCGCGGTCGATTACTGCGCTCGGGTGTGGGTCAATGACCAGTTTGTGGGAGAGCACCAGGGGGGGCACACGCCCTTTAAGCTAGACATTACCTCGGTTTTGTCTGCTGAGGGGCCGCAAAAGGTTACCGTGTGGGCTCAAGATGACCCTCACGATCTAGCTAAGCCTCGGGGCAAACAAGACTGGCAGCTAGAGGCCCACAGTATTTGGTACCCTCGCACCACTGGCATTTGGCAAACCGTTTGGGTGGAGCGGGTAGCTGAGACCTATCTAGAGAAAATCTGCTGGGCTCCTCACTTTGAGCGCTGGGAGATTGGCTTTGAAGCCTTTGTCGCAGGCGGGCAGAACCAAGATCTACAGATTAAGGTACGGCTGATGGTGGGCGACCGGCTGCTCGCCAACGACCTCTATGAGGTGGTCAACAATGAGATTCATCGCCGCATTGCGCTCTCCGACCCCGGTATTGACGACTACCGCAACGCGCTGCTCTGGAGCCCCGAAAAGCCGACTCTGATTGATGCTCAGGTGCAGCTTTGGCGCAACGGCCAGCTGCTAGATGAGGTGAAGTCTTACACCGCCATGCGAACCGTCGGCGTGCAGCGCGATCGCTTCATGCTCAACGGCCATCCCTACTATCTGCGGCTGGTGCTGGATCAGGGCTATTGGGCCGACACTATGCTGACGCCACCCTCTGACGAGGCGCTGTGCCAGGATGTAGAGCTAATTAAGCGAATGGGCTTTAATGGGGTGCGCAAACACCAAAAAATTGAAGACCCACGCTTCCTCTATTGGGCCGACGTTATGGGCCTGCTGGTTTGGGAGGAAATGCCCAGCGCCTACCGCTTTACCCCCAAAGCTGTAGAGCGGATTACCCGGGAATGGACAGAGGCGATTGAGCGTGACTCTAGCCATCCCTGCATTGTGGCTTGGGTGCCGTTTAACGAGTCTTGGGGTGTGCCAAACTTGACCGAAACGCCCGCCCATCGCTACTACGTCCAGGCGCTTTATTACCTGACCAAAACCCTCGATCCTACCCGTCCGGTGATTGGCAATGATGGTTGGGAAAGCACCACGACCGATATCTTGGCAATTCACGACTACGACAACAACCCACTCAGCTTGGCCAAGCGCTATGGCCCAGAAGTGAAGCTGGCTGACCTGTTTCAGACCCAGCGTCCGGGGGGGCGGGTCTTAACTCTAGACGGCTATTCCCACCAAGGGCAGCCGATTATGCTGACTGAGTTTGGCGGCATTGCCTTTACCCGCCCAGACGATGAGGCAGCCAGTAACACCTGGGGCTATGCTCGCTCTGGCGATGCCTCTGATTTTCAGCATCGCTATGGGTGCCTGCTGGCAGCGGTTAACCGGGTCGAGATATTTAGTGGCTTCTGCTATACCCAGTTGACCGACACCTACCAGGAGGCCAACGGCCTGCTCTATATCGACCGCACGCCGAAGATACCGCTGGATGCGATCGCATCTGCCACCCACGGCCGAGCTATTCCAACCGAATCAACGGCACCGCAGACCGGTCTACCTCCGTGGGTTGATCCAGGGTTTCCCCGCCCGGTAGAGCAGTGTGGGGGCTGCTGATCGCGAAATGACCCGTTAGTTACGAGCAGGCCGAGGTTTAGCAAACTAGCTAGACCTCGGCCTGCTTTTTATGGGTTCTCTCTTGGTCTGATCACGGGGACAGTGGGTGCAGGCCCTTACCAGGCCAGGGACGTTCCGCCTATTAATTCAGTACGCCAGAATGTCCGGCAATGTCAGTGGCGGGTTCGCATTGTCCGCCCAGGTGTTTTTGCAGGAAGGCCTCTGCGATCGCATAGAAATGCAGCTGATTGGCCGGTCGGGCGAACCCGTGGCCCTCGTCGGTGTAGAGCACGTACTCAACCGGCTTGCCCGCCTCGCGCATGGCTGATACGATCTGGTCGCTTTCTGCCTGTTTTACCCTGGGGTCGTTAGCTCCTTGGGCAATCAGCAGCGGCTTTTGGATCTGGTCGATCTTGAACAGGGGCGATCTGGACTTAAGGAAGTCTTCTTCGGTTTCGATATTGCCGATGCGGTGATACATCTGCGCCCGCATTGCTTCCCAGTAAGGCGGAATGCTGTTGAGCAGGGTGAGGATGTTGCTGGGGCCGACGATATCCACGCCTGCAGCGAACACCTCCGGTGTAAAGGTCAGCCCGACCAGCGCGGCATATCCCCCATAAGAGCCGCCCATGATGGCAATTTTGGCCGGGTCAGCAATGCCCTGCTCTACTAGCCAGTTGACCCCATCAATCAGGTCATCGTGCATTTTGGCGGCCCATTCCCGGTTGCCCGCATTGAGAAAGGCTTTGCCGTAGCCGGTGGAGCCGCGAAAGTTGATCTGTAGCACGGCATAGCCCCGGTTAGCTAGCCACTGTACCAGTGGGCTAAAGCCCCAGCGGTCGCGAGCCCAAGGGCCGCCATGCACTAGCAATACCGTAGGCAGCGGAGTTGTACTCTCTACAGGCTTCGTGAGGTAGCCGTGCAGAGTGAGGCCGTCTCGCGAGGTGTACTGAATGGGCTGCATCGGGGCTAGAGGCAAATCTTCTAGAGCAGGCTTGTTGCTGAACAGGAGGGTGCTGGTGCGGCTGGCTCTGTCGTAGGTGTAGTAGTAAACGGGGCCATCGTCGGTGGCGTAAGACACTAGCCAGCGGTCGTCGGCCAGGGTACGGCTAACAATGCCAAACTCTCCGGTGCGGATAGCTGCGATCGCATCAAAGTCTTCTGCAATCTCCGGATCTAGCACTTGCCATTCCAGCCGCTCCCGGTAAAAGGCCACTGCCTGCAGCGTGTGCTGAGTCGGGTGAGTCACCACGCCGCCCACGTCGTACTGGGCATCTTCAGCAATTACCGTTTCTTCTCGGCTAACGAGATCTAGCGCCAGCAGCCGCTCGGCATTGGCATCGTGACTAGCTGTGAGGTAGAGCGTGCGGCCATCGACCGAAAAGCCTACGCTACTGCCCGCCTCCTCTGGCCCCCATTCGCGTAGGGTCTGCCAGTCTTGGTCTACGGTTTCTCGGTAGAGCAGGGCAGAACCCGCCTCGGGGGTGGCTGCGATCGCAGCTCTGACCTTAAACTCAGCGTCAACTGTCCAGCCCAAGACACTTCCCGGGTTCTCGGTGTCGATCTCCACTGCCCCAGTCGTCAGGTTGACCCGATGCACGTCAAAAACCTGAGGATTTCTTAGGTTTAATCCCACCAAGAACTGATCGGGAAAGGCTGGATCTAGCTCAATCGGCTGGGCTTTGACCCCCTGAAACGGCGTTAGATCCCGCACCGCCTGGGACTGAATGTCCACTGAGTAGCAGTGGAAGTTTTCGTCGCCATCGGCATCCTGTAAGTAGATCAGGTGCCTGCCGTCGTAGGCCCAAAAGTAAGCTCGAATACCTCGCTTGCGGTCTGCTGTCAGGGGTCGGTCATCTTCCTGACCCACCGTTCGCAGCCACACCTGCAGCACGTTTTGTTCGTTGGGGGCAATGTAGGCTAAGTAGGCTCCATCAGGTGAGAGTTGGGGTTGAGTGCGCTCCGGATTGCCAAAGAGCACTTCTCGGGGAATTAGAGGCGGCTGTTGGGCCGTTGCTGGATTCAGCGTTGCAGTTTCCATTCTGTTTGCCTTGAAGAGAAGGACTCGCCCCCCTCGGGGGACAAAGGGGGCGGTAGTGAGTCCATTCTAAGAAACTGATTTTTGCGATCGCGCCAACGGCCCTTAAACGAACCAATTAGATCTGCTGTGCGGCCAGATAGGGCTATGCCTCGTTAAGGGAATTTTCCTCCAACGGGATTTCATCCTCCCAAAAGTTCTCTAACTGCTGCCACTGCTTAATCGATTCTGGCTGGAGGTATGGGATAAATTCATCGGTATCCTTAGCCGTTGTTCGAATTCCTTCTAGCACGACGTTGGTGATTGCCGCCTGCACTTCATCGTCCCCGTCTAGGTAAAACCTTTCTAGCACCTCAAAGACTCGCGGCAGCTCTTCTGTTTGACCTGCTTCATGCAGTTCGACGATGTGCTGCATAAACTCATCTAGATCGCCATAGAGAAATCCTTCTCCAAAAAACGCCCGCTGCTCCGTCCAGCGCTCTGAGAAGGAGAGACAGACCTCCAGCAAGAGGGGCAATACATCTTCGGATGTAATCATCGCATTACCTGCAAAGCGTAGAGAGTTTGCTCAGCGGTAGCCACCCTACTGGGCTCTATAAAACTCCGCTGAACATCAGCAACACTTTAAACGCAGCGCGGTTTGGCGAGATGGGAGATCACACCCCTACTCCCTCCTGAGACAATTTCTGCCATAGACAAAAAATCGGTATGGAGATCAGGCTGTCTTGAAGAAGCGGATAATCTCACGAACGTGCTCAAGGACCTGACCATCGGTGCTGAGCTGTGCGATCGCATTTCTAGCTTCTCGCGAGAGACGCTCATGTTCGGCTTGGTTGGTGGCCTTAAGCGTAGAGAGTTCAGCCATTGTGGTAGTCAAGTCGGCGCGTAGAGCCTCCCACTGGCGCTGCTGGGTCGCTGCCCAAGAAGCCGGATTTTCCGAATCGAGCCGAGTTTGCAGCAGTTCAAGCGCTGTTTCAGTTTGGGTGATGCGATCGCGCAACTCCACCACGTCTTCACGTGGGTACTGAAACTGTCTGCGAATCTGAGCAATGCGAGCCGCGAAGTATTGATACGTGCGAACGGCAGGGCGTAGCAGCGTCAGCAGTAGAGCCGCGGCAGATCCCCAATAACCGATTTGGCTGACATTTGCGATCGCTAGACCATACAGCCCCAGTGCCGACACCAAGTGCAGCAGCACCGCTGCCCACAGCGATCGCCTCGCCACCAACCGCACATAAGCTATCTGCTGGCTATCTACAGCGATGCCTCTTTCTGCCGATAGGGCCGCTTCACCTACCGCTTCTTTGGCCTCAAAGTGGATGTTCCAAGGCACGGTCGTAATTGTTAGCAGCCAGCCAAAAGTCGCCCCCGCCACTACCCAATCCGCAAAGCTGCCCACCGGAATTTGCCACCACTGCAATATCCCAAAAATCAGCAGCATAAACAGGACCAATCCCAAGCCGAGATAGCCAACTCGCATCACAGTATCTCCTCTAAATCAGGTACGCTACGGCGCTGATGGCTCGATTGTGGACAGCCTTGATGAGGAAAAACTGATTGATGTGACAGTTTTAGAGAAAGCGCCGGAACAGACAGGAGGGAGAAACGCGGCGAGGGGGAAACGTGCGAGGGGAGAGGATGAGGGAGATAGAAAGGCTTTGGGAGAGAAGCTGTAGGTTAGCGTCAAGCACAGTGCGTGCATTCCGCTCTCTGTCTTCTTCAATTCTCGCCAGTCTTCTTCTTGCGGTTCCTTGCTCTCCGCTGGCGAGCTACAATCATCGCCTTGTCTACCGGAAAACCCGCCACTGGAATTATCTGGAAGCGGCGTTCCTCTTCTAGATTCTTAAGTTCGGTGTAGTCAAGCCAGTGGATGCAGTCTACTGGGCAGGTGTCGATCGCTTCTTGAATCACCTCTTCAGGGTCGCCGTCCTGGTTGTAGACGCGAGAGCGACCGTGCTCTTGCTCCATGTAGAAGGTGTTGCGGGCAATGTGGGCGCAGTGTTTACAGCCGATGCAGGTAATCTCATCCACGTAGACGCCCTTCTGGCGTAATACCCCGCCTAGTTCAGGCTCAAAGCCGGTGCGATCTTCCTGTTCCCGCAAGAAGCCGCCCAACTCAGGCTCTAACCCGGTTGGCTGATCGCCTAGGTCTTCAGAACTAAAGGCTTCTGGGGCAAATGATTGGGGGTCAAACGGTGCGTCCATCGCTGGGAGATATCCTATCGATTAACAAAGGCTCATTAGAAGCTCACTAATGAGCCGATCAGGCCGCTTACAAAACAGGGGGCCTGCGCCCCCTGTCTCGACAGCCAAATTGAAGTTGGGAGCTTTAGCCGTTCCAGCGCTGAACTACCAGGCGGATGGAGCCGTCTTGATTGACCTGCTGCTCGGCTACCTGGAAACCTTGCCGGGTAGACTCATTGAGCACAGTGTGGAAGGCGTAGCGCTGAGTTATCTGGTTGAGAAACCCGTCTACGGTCAGCGGCTGCTTCCAGTACTGCAGGTCAGCAACTAATTCATAGTCTTGGGTGTCGCTGTTGCGGCGGAAGCCAATGTCGTAACCGTTTTCCTGCTCGATGACAACGTCAGCTACCTGAGTTTGTCCCTGATAACCACGTACCTCTACTGGGCCAGACTTCCAGTCAGTGCCCAGATCGGTTAGAGCGGCTTGCAGAGACTCGATGTTACGAATTTTGGTCTTAATCTGGCTAAAGTGTGACATGTTAACCGGGGTGAACTAGATAAAGGAGGACTAAAACCCAATTACCACTCGCTGTAAGAAACCTGAGCCTGGGTCTGCTCGGAAACCGCTTGAGTTACAGGTTGAGTGTAATAGTCAGACGTCATCTGCTGAGAAACTACATGACCGAGCTGCTCTTCGATAGCAGCAGTAACCTCCATGCAGGAAGCTCCAACAATGCCCGTCACCATTTCCTTAACCCGTCCGTCAGGATAAATGATGAACTCAAGTGTTTCCATACAGCTTCTGAACCTCTTACTGCTACTACATTAAGTTCTGTAAACTGCACTAGCCTCTATCGATTGACTTATGAATCGAACTGTGTAGGCCTGAAACTTTTCTTAATCCTACTGAGCAATCTGAGAATTATGAGTAAAGTTTCATTGTGAAATTTAATGCAGCTTATTGAACTGGCGAGTCTGCACATCAACTAGATGTAGTTTCGCGTAACTTCCAGAAGCCGTCAAGCTGGAAAAAACAGGTGGGTCTCTAGCTACGAGGCCACAGCGGCTATTGAGGCAGATCTAAGTCACATTTTTTAACAAAATGCTTCTTCGACATCTGGCGGCTGACAATTTCCTGCTGTAGTTGGGCTTGGTAAGCTCCCTAGCTTGGCCTTCCAGGGTGTGGAGGGCTGTTTAAAAGGGAGTTTTTAGAGAGCTGTTTTTAGCAGATTGGCGAGCAGTAGGGCAGGGTTGCCTTTCTGGAATTTCTGCATAACGACAGTTTCTGATATCTCTCTTTGCTTGTAACTCTCCCTTGAGAATGATTGAGGGCAGAGATGAACGACTTAGGGTGTTAGCAGTAGAGCCCGATTCCCCACCTTGGCCACTCGTCTACTTACAACTTTTCAGACAAGAGTAAAGCAGGCCAATCAGCTGCTGTTTTGCGATCGCACCGCCAAACAGCTCAACTCACCAATGGCCTACCTTCAGCCTCAGCCAATCGCTGGCTACATTGGGTTTTTGGGGCACCAAAACTTGGGGGATGAAATCCTGTTCGATGCCTTCAAGAAGCTTTTTCCGGCCCTGCAACTTTTGGCCTACGACGGAGCTGTTGATCGGGTGCATAACCCTCCTTTCAGCTATTATCCGGCTGAGCTGGCTCTCTACCGCCGCGTCGTCAAACCAGGGCCTTTTTACGACCTGGTTTTTTTAGGCGGAGGTACGCTCATCAACCGCCGCCATTATCTCAGCCGTTTGGGCCATGCTGTGCAGCAGTACCGTTGCGCGGTCTTTGGTACAGGCGTAGCCGACCCTATGTTTTGGCATGAGCAGGACCGCAGCGAAGACTTTTTGCAGCAGATCAAGCAGTGGATACCTGTCTTAAAAGATGTGGCTGTGGTGAAAGTGCGCGGTCCCCACTCAGCTCAGATTTTGGCTAGCTATGGGCTGCCTCGGCCTGAGTTCATTGGCGATCCGGCTCTGTCAATGTGCCGTCCCCGAATTACGCCTCACAGGCGCACTGGCACAATCGGTCTCAACGTAGGCAGTCACGGTACCCTCTGGGGTGATCAGGAACGCGTTTATCAAATCGTCACCGCACTGGTGCAGCAACTAATCGATAGAGGCTGGCGAGTTGAGCTGCTGCCGTTTGATCCGGGCGACCTTAAAATCAGCCGATTCATTGCTCAGCAATTTAAGCCGACTCTAGTGTCTCTCTGGCCCCATTTCTACCAGGCGAAATTGACCTTGGAACGGATTCAAAGCTATGACCTAGTGATTGGGCAGCGGCTCCATTCTATTGTGTTGGCCTGTGGTTGTGGGGTGCCGTTTGTGGCGTTAAAGTATGCGCCTAAGTGTGATGACTTTTTGTCATCAGTTGACTGTCTAGAATTTGCGGCCAAAACAGATGCGCTCGATCTCGATCACCTGCTGTCTCTGGTCAGCCAAATTGACAGGAACTACGACGCTCGCTGCCAGCATTTGACGGCTGTGGGTAATCGCTACCGCACCCTGCAACAGCAAACAGCACAGGCTCTTATGGAGGGAAGTTTGTGATGCGAGTAACGTTCGTTACTGGAGCCTACCGACCTGACCGCTGCGGGGTGGCAGACTATACGGCTAACTTGCGATCGCACCTTTTCAAAAAGGGAGTTGCCTCTACAGTCATTACCACCTACGCCGCTGCCCAAACGTTCCAAGACCCCAGCGTGCAGGGTGCAGTCAATCGTTGGAATCTGGCTAACCTGCTACCCTTAGCCCGCAAGATTTTAGCCACCGAAACTGATATCCTCCACATTCAGCATGCGGCGGGCAGCTTTGAATTTCAGCGGCCCATTTTTCTGCTGCCGGAGTTGCTAAAACGATTGGGCTACCGACAGCCGATTGTCACCACCACCCACGAGTATGGCTGGTGGGAGTGGCAACCCCGCTGGCTGCCCGCCCCTGCCCTGGAATTCCTCAAGCAGTGGGGCCAGCAGCGAGGCTGGTGGGATCGGGAAGATGGCTTTCTGCTGACCAACAGCGCCGCCATCATCACTACCAACGACAACATTGCCCGCATCATGGGCGAACGGTTGCCAAGGCTGTGCGATCGCATCTACCCCATTCCCATTGCTGCCAATATTGAAGTTGCCCCAGTCGAAACTCAGACTGCAAGGCAACACCTGCGGCAGTCCTATGGCTGGCCCCAAGCATCGCCCGTCGTCGCCTTTTTCGGCTTTCTGCACCCAGTTAAAGGGTTAGAAACCCTACTGCCGGCCTTTCAGCAGGTGATCGAAACCCACGACCAGGCTCGGCTGCTGTTAATCGGCGGCGTCGAAACCCTGGCACTACAAGGAACAGATGCCCAGAACTATTGGGACAAGCTACAGCAGCAAATTACAGACCTTGGCCTCAAGGACCACGTCTCCTGCACAGGCTACATTCCTGCCGAAGACGCTTCTCGCTACCTGTCAGGAACCGACATCGGCGTTTTACCGTTTAACCCTGGGGTAACCCTCAAGAGCGGCTCTCTGCTGGCCCTGCTAGCCCATCGGCTGCCTACCCTCATTACCCAATCCAAAGAAACTGACCCTGTCCTCACTACCGGAGAAGTTGTAGACCGGGTGCCGCCACGTAACTCAGACAGCCTAGCGATAGCCCTAACCCAACTGCTGGAGGACGCCGATGCTAGAACCCGCTTGAGTCAAAGCGGATATGCGTTTGTGCAAGGGTTTGGTTGGGATGCGATCGCGCAGCAGCATTTGGAGATTTATGAGGGCTTGGGGTAGGGGTAGATGAGTGAGAGAGCCTTCCCAGAAACTACGCTCCTTGTGGCCTCTATCTCCTCTTCTCTGCGTCCCTGCGTCTCCAGTTGCACTTTCCAGTAACCGAGTTGGCTAATTCCTCCCCGAGGGTTGGCAGACAGCAGCCCAGATTAGCAGCGGCATTCCCCCTATTCTGAGCTGTAGTTCCACCCGAGGTTCCCCCCATGATGATGACTGAATGTTCTACCCGGCCTGTGTCATTGGTGCCTTCTGCAGCTAGTTTCTCTGACAACACTTTCCCGGCTCTAAGTTATCGGCAGGTATTGCAAGCAGTTGAGTCTGTAGCGCTGACAACTGCGCCCGGTAGCTGGCAGGCTCTAAACATGGACAGTTACTTTGGCTTGCCTCTGGCCGAGGTGCGGTTTAAGGACATGCTGCTGCCCTTTATCTGGGTAGCGCGGCAGCAGCTCATCGCGCGGGTGGGGGCGGCGTATCAGGGTGTTCCTATGACGGCCAGAGCCAATTTGGAGCGAGAGCTATTAGCCACGCTCGATGCCCTTTGTCAGCAGGAACTGCGGGAGGCTCAGCAGGAGCGTTCACAAGAGACTACAGGAGAAGCTTTAGAGCACTACAACCGTCGGGGCTGGAGCGCTTTTGGCTGGGTTTATCCTCATCTGGCGCAGGAACTGGCAGAAACGCTGGTGGCCTGGGTGAACTCGGTTATGAGGTTGTTGCACAGTGAAGTTGGATTCTGACTTTGTACTTTTCTGCAAAGGACTTTGCCAAAAGATGCCGTTAATTTGTCCGAAAGCTCTGAGGTGAGAACGTGACTTCTACTGTACGCTTCAAAACCATAGCCCACCGTCAATTCCAAGCTGAGGGAGGAAACAGTGTTTTGAGTGAACCTGTTGACCCATGTAGCAAGGCCAAATCACTGCTGCGCTGGTGGTATCAGTATCAGACCCGACTGTTGATCGAAGAGGCCGACAGCCTGCGCAATGGTGTGCTTCAAGATGTCTTTGCCCTGCGCCGCCATTTAGAACTGGTTAGCCAGCCTGAAATTCAGGATCACGGCAACTCCTATGAGTCGTGCCTGCAAGAGGTTGAGCATATTTACAAATCCCTCCAGGCCCTTAGCGATCGCATTAGCTCCCCCTACCTAGAAGAGTCGCTACCCCTAGCTCTGCAGCACTTTCTTCAGCCCTGGCGGTCTGGACTAGATCTACAGGTTGAGCTGATGGGCTTCTGGGAAACTGAACCGATTGAGCACATCGCTGTGTTGCTGGCCCTGCTCAATCAGGTGCTCCAGGCAGTAGCATCCGCTCAAGAAACCCCTCACCGACTATACGTTTCCCTAAAGCACCAAGCAGCCGCTAAAGCCTTCACCCTGCAGGTAAACTACTCCCGAAACCTGCCACAACCCCTGGCAAAGTTGAGCAAGTCAGAAGACATGACCTCTCTACTGCAAACATTTCAATGGCTCAGCAACGGCACTACCCAGATGGATCAGCAAGCTCATGCCCTGACTTGGGTGTTGACGTGGTGAACCTGCATTCAGGGCAAACTTAATTGGAGGGTAAAAGGTAAAAGGCGGGAATGTCCAGTTTTTGTGTAAGCCACAGCTGGACCCCTGATTCTTCGTTAAATCAGCCCAAGTAACCAGCAGAAAACTTACACTTCCTAAAGGCTGCTGTAGTCTCTACACTGGGCAGATTTTCAATAAAGAAGCAGTGCTACTACCCTCTATTCAACCCGCTCCCATCCTCCCTGCTCCCTCATCCACCCCTTCACCCTTTACCCATCCACTCTCCCACCCCTATGCCAGCTCCTCAAACCAAAACCAAAATTTTCGTTGTCGATGATCACGAAGCAGTCCTCGGGGGGACGGTGGCTGCGCTAGAGAAGCAGTACGCCGACGCTGATATCCGCACCGCGCGCACTGCTCAGGAGGCCACGGAGTCTCTGGCCCTGGCGCTGCCCGATCTGCTGGTGATGGATCTGTCGATTCCTGAGAAGTCGGGAGATACCGCTCAGACAGAGACAGGCATTCAAATGTTGCGATCGCTCATGCAGCGCTACCCAGAATTGAACATTGTGGTGCAGAGTGCTCACGTCAAGGCGTTGGTGCGGCTGAAGCCGATCATCGATACCCACCAGGCCGGATTTACGATTGCCGATAAAAACTTGCCACTGCGGGAGATGCTGACCAAAGTGGACTGGGCAATGCAGGGTCTTATCTACACACCTAGGGACATGCGAACTGGGCTGGAAGTCAAGCCAGAGTGGCTAGATGTGCTGCATCTGGCCTTTCAGGAGGGGCTGCAGGACAAAGCGATCGCAGATCGCATGAACGTTTCTGAGCGTACTGTGCGCCACTACTGGACCAAGGTGCAAGATGCCCTAGACGTGTATCCTGAGTCGGGCAAAAATATCCGCATTCAGACCGAAATTCGAGCCCGCGAAGAAGGGCTGATTGACTAGGTCATGGCTGCTCAGAATAGGCTCCGGCTTGGGGAGCGGCTGCCGGGGCTAGCGACCTGGAAAAGAAGCCTGCTGCCCGGCCTAACGGTGCTGGGGTTGGTGGTGCTGGCGCGGCTGCTGGGTCTGTTTCAAGGTCTGGAATGGCGGGCACTAGATACCTTTCTCAGGCTGCGGCCTGCCGAACCGCTAGATGAGCGGGTGCTGATTGTCGGTATCGACGATGCCTCTATTCAACAGATCGGCACCTACCCCGTGCCAGATCAGACAGTGACTCAACTGCTGCAAACGCTGGCTCAGTACCAGCCGAGAGCCATTGGTCTAGATATTTTTCGAGACTTTGCCGTAGAACCGGGCCACCAGAACCTGCTAGATACAGTTGAGGCAATGCCCCATGTCTTTGGCATTGAGAAGGTGCTAGAGCCAGCAGTGCCACCGCCGCCGTTTCTGCCGCCAGAGCGGGTGGGCTTTTCAGACTTTATTGGCGATCGGGACGGGTTTATTCGCCGCAGCCTGCTGGGGACAGTGGATGAGGTAGGCGAATACCACTTCTCTTTGGCGCTGCGCTTGGCGGAGCACTATCTGGCAGCAGAGGATGTGTTTCTGGGAAACGGCATTCAAGACCTGGCAGCAATGCGGCTGGGGGAGACAGAACTAACTCGCTTTCGGGCTAATACTGGCGGTTACGTGGGGGCCGATGCCGGGGGCAATCAGGTGCTGCTCAACGTGCGTAGCGGAGCCAATCCTTTTCGCGTGGTGTCGTATCAGGACTTGATGGCGGGGAATGTTGATCCGGCCTGGGTCCGGGATCGGATCGTGTTGATAGGCATTACCTCACTCAGCACCAAGGATGTGGTGAATTCAGCAGCGGTAGTGGCTGACAATCCTGGTCTAGTCAACGGGGTAGAGCTGCAGGCCCATGCCATTAGCCAGATCCTCAGTGCCGTACAGGAGGAACGGCCTCTCCTGCGGGTCTGGCCGGAGGGTTGGGAGTATTTATGGATTGTGCTTTGGGGGGGCGCAGGCATGGTGCTAGTGCGGTGGCTGCCGAAACCTTCTGCCTACTTGCCGGTGATTGTTTTGTCGGGGCTGGGGCTGTTGGGAGGGAGCTTTGCCTTGCTGTGGCTAGGCGGCTGGTGGATTCCGGTGGTGCCAACGCTGGTAGCGTTTACCCTTAATGGCCTGGTACTGCCTGGGTTTTATCTGTATGACCAGACGTTGCGATCGCGCATTGACGAGCGCCAGCGGGTCATCGACCAAACCTACGACGCCATTCATAACGGGCCACTGCAAACCTTGGCTCAAGTCCTGCGCCAGGAAGACGACGAGCGCACTTGGGAACAGACCCTACCCAAACTGCACGACCTCAATCGAGAGCTGCGCGACATCTACAACATGCTGTTAAAGGAATCGCAGCCCCAGAGCAACCAGCTCTCCCTTGACAGCGGCCAGCGCCCCCTCGATCTGCAAAACCCGCTCCACGAAGTGCTCTATGCTGTCTACACCCAAACCTTAGAGCGAGACTTTCCCCACTTCAAATCGATTCGCGTTCATGTGGTGAAATTTGAGCCAATGGTGACGCCTCGCCTCACCTCCGATGACAAACGTGCCCTCTGCCGCTTTTTAGAAGAAGCCCTCTGCAATGTCGGCAAATATGCTCAGGGAATTACCCGGCTCACCGTTACCTGCCTATGTACCAACGGCGAAAATCTGATTCGAGTACAGGACAACGGCCAGGCTGTCTCAGCGGCACCCACTGACCCTCCCCGCATCGGCGGTCGGGGCACTCAGCAGGCTCAACAGCTAGCGCGGCGATTGAGGGGAGAATTTTTGCGATCGCCTGTCTCGCCCAAGGGCATGTGCTGCGAGCTGCGATGGCCTGCCGCTCCGCCCCACCGCTGGAAATTTTTAGCGTAAAGGGCATCCAATAGGGAGCATTCACCGTACTAAAGGTGTTTGAACTAAAGGTGTTTGAATCGAGGCACTTTACAGGCTAATGAAGTGTTTGGGTCCGATAGATGCTTTGCCGAAAACTGCAAGGTTAGTGGCATCATCCGGTCAGCAACCTGGCTCAAAGATCTACTGCCTTGCAAAGGTAAAGTTTCTACCTTAGAGATGTCGCTGAGAAAACACCTCTGACATCATGCAAGTAGACCCCGCCCCCTTACTCCAATCCGTCTTGCAGAAGGCTTTTCCCCTGGCTTTGAGCTTTTTGGATGATGCAATTATTCTGGCGGTAACCAACCTCGGCCTGAATCTGCCTTGGCTGCAGTGCTTGGGAACGATGCTGCTTGTCCTCAGTACGCTGTACTGGACTATACAAATTGTGCAATTCTGCTATCAGCGATTTTCCATGCGCCGATTTAGGAGGCAAACACGATGGTATCAATAGGGGTTAAAAAACGCCATATGTCTTCTTACTTAGGGGTTTTTGCCGGGTTTGCTACGGTTTTAGTTGGCCTGATGCCGTCGGCTTTAGCCGGATACGTCCCCCCGGCGGATGCCGATGCCCCCACCTCCCGCTCTACTAGTGGCGGACGACGGGGTGGTTGCCAAGGAGCTGGGGACATCGATCTCATAGCCCTAGCGCCGCAGCACCACATTGGTCAGACGCTGTCCAGCCACCCAACGCTGACCTGGTTCGTTCCGGCAGACATTCGCCAACCGCTGGAGTTGGAGGTTTATGAGAAGAGTGATAGCGGTCAATGGCAACGGCTTAGCACTTTCACGCTAGAGGAGGGTCCGGCGGGTATCATGGCCTTTGCCTGGCCGGAGAGTGAGCCAGGTCTAGAGGCTGGACGAATCTACCGCTGGCAAGTTGTGTCTACCTGTGTAGTAGGTCTGCCCTCTAGGGACTTGGTGACCACTGCCGAGCTTCAGGTGATTGCCCCCACGGATGCGCTAATGCCTGATGCTGCTGCCGATCCGATGCAGCTAGCACAGCACTACGCTGAGGCTGGTCTGTGGTATGACGCTCTGGCGCTGGTTGCTGGCCGTTCCTTACCGGCTGAGCTGGCAGCTTACCGAGACGAACTGCTGCTGGATTTGGCAGCGTTAGAGGTAGCTGCTGCCGAAGATGAAGAAACCTATCTTAGTGAACAGCTGCGCTATATCGCAGCGGAAGAATAAATACCCCAGGCAAATCTGTCAGTAGGAGTACGGGGTTCTGTCTGAACTTCTGTATCTTTAAAAACATCAGGGCTTACATTATCTCCACTTTTTCCCGATTGCTCAGTAGTTTGTATTGCAATCGCTGATGTTGATAGAGGCTAGAGTAATGACCACTGAAGAAATACTGAACTTGAAATACAAAAAGGTTGAAGAACTGCAGCAGACTCTCAAAACTGCTCAAAGCGATGAAGATCGGCAGTTCCTCAATCGTTTACTCAAAGCATGGAAGAGCTATCCCTAAGCACAGGGGGGGTGAGGAGCAAGAAGTCGTGTGTTTGTTGAATGTTTTTAAGGCTATGGAATCAGGTTTGCTTCTCGCCTTCTGCCCTCTGCTCTCTAACTTTAACCTGGGGATAACTACCGTTCATATCCCTCTCCATGAAGACCAATGCTGCCCGTATTTTAGATCAGCAAAAAATCTCCTACACACTGCTGGAGTATGATGTCGATCCAGAAGACTTGGCAGCTGAGCGGGCCGCAGAAAAGTTAGGATTGCCCTACGCGCAAGTGTTTAAAACGTTGGTAGTGCGAGGAGATCGTCACGGCGTTTGTCTCGCCGTTATCCCGGCTAGTGCAGAACTGGATTTGAAGGCACTGGCAAAGGTGACGGGCGATCGCAAAGTAGATACTGTTCCCCTAAAGGAAGTGCAGCCCTTAACTGGCTATATCCGAGGGGGTGTCACGGCTCTAGCCTGCAAGAAGCCATACCCAGTTTATCTAGATGATTCTGCAATGGCGCTAGAGCAGATTACAGTTTCGGCGGGTAAGCGAGGACGTATGCTGCAGTTGTCTCCGGCGGATTATCTCAAAGTGGTAGACGCTAAGCTAGGGCCAATTCAGAAATAGAATTTATGCCGTTCTTCGTTACAACTTAACCTACTCAGCCATATGCTCAGCCAGCTTGCGAACCGTCTCTAAGGTGTCGATTTCTTCTGGTGGTTTGTCGTCTCGAATTCTTAAAATGCGGGGGAAGCGCAAGGCGTAGCCGCCTTTGTGCCGCTTAGAGGCCTGCACTCGATCAAAGGTGACTTCTAGCACGATTTTGGGTTCGACGGTTCGCACTCTGCCGTGGGCAAACTCTTCGATTGTGTGGGCTTTGAACCAGTTTGACAGTTCAGTGACTTCGACATCGGTAAGGCCTGAATAGGCTTTGCCGACATTGAGCAGGGTGGGGTCGTCTTCGCTGGCGCGAACGGCAAAGGTGTAGTCGGAGAGGAAACGGCTCCGTCTGCCAGTCCCGACTTCGGCGGCGGTTACTACGACATCGAGGGTTGCGATCGCACGTTTCACCTTCAGCCAGTCTTTGCCGCGCTTACCGGGTTTGTAGGGTGACTGCAGATGCTTGACCATTAGCCCTTCGTTGCCGCGATCGCGGGCTGCCTGAAACTCGTCATCTAGAGCCGTGGCGTCTGTGAACTGTTGAGAGGCAGCTCGCTGGAGGGCTGACGTGTTCAGCTCCAGCGCTGCCAGCATAACCTGTCGTGCCTGGTAGGGTTCTTCAATCAGCACTTGACCGTCGCGGTAGAGAATGTCGTAGGCGACAAAGGCGACCGGCACCTCCCGCAGCAGATCTTCGGGCAAGGTTTTGCGGCCCAGGCGTTTTTGTAATGCCTGAAACGGCAAAATGCGCTCGTCTCGGTAGGGCACGATCTCGCCATCGAGAATGAGTCCTGCTCCAAAGGTTACAGGCGGCAGCGAAGCCAGCGGCTCTACCAGGTCGGGAAAGCTGGGCGTGATTTCGTCAAGCGTGCGGGAAAACAGGGCTACGCGAGCACCGGCATGGGGCACGCCATGCAGCAACGGGTCGGCGTTATCGCTCACAGGGGCAATGTGAACTTGGGCGCGGATGCCGTCGTACTTGTCTTCTACGGCAAAGCCCTCAGGCATGCGGCTGGTGATTTCAGTGAAGTCTTCGACGGGGCTGGCCAGCATGAACTTGATTGGGTGAAATAGCCGCATCTGTGCCTGGTCTAGCTGGCGATGTCGGGCCAAGACTGCCGCTTCCCCAATGTCTCCTGTGAGCATGTTGACCCACTGAATACGCTCAACTTTTTCCTGGGCTAGACGTGCGATCGCATCCTCGACTGCTCCCTCCCGCAGACCAATCCGCAGATCCCCCGTCATCAGCTTGATCAGGTACTTGGCCTCTAGCGGCGTGGCCCGCTGCAGCAGCGCCGTAATCACCTCTAGCTTGCGCTTGTTGCCTCGCGTCTCTACTAGCGTTGCCAGGGATTTCTCGACGTCCGTCAGCAGTAGCGTGGGAGAATCTGCTGCGGGCAATACCTCACGCGCTACATCGCCTAAGTCCCCCCGCTTGACCAGTGCTTCCTGTAAGGATGAGCGCTCTGCACCGCTAACTGCCTGCAGCGCATTCAGTAGAGCTGCCCCGCCAACGTTGAGCACCCGCTGATCCGACAGGGGAAAGGGCGACCCGGCAAAGTAGCGAGCCGCTAAACGCAAATCTTCATCGGCCAACGCGGTTAGATACTCGCCTAGAATAGCGGCCTTGGCCAAGCGTTTGGTTGTGGCAGCGATTTGTTCGGCTGCGATCGCAAACCGCTCAAACGCATTGACCTCGCCTGCTGGCTCTAGGCTGACAGAACTTCCTTGATTCGAACCTGTAGCTGCGTTGTCCTGCGATTCCTGCAACACCCCTAGTCCTCCTGGGCCGCTGCAATTTTCTCCAGCAGCGTTTCATCTGGGCAATCTGTTTGCCAATCTTTGCCGAGCTGCACCCTGACCGACTGCGCCCCGCCACTGGGTGTACACACCACCCAGTAAGCGTCTTGCCCCTCGACCTGAGCCGCCGCCTCAGAAATGCCGCTCAACGGCTGCACACAGGTCCAGGTAATGCCCTCGCCATCGGTGACTTCCCGCTCCATCTACGCTCCTTAGTTCTGCCAAGCTATCCTTAATGATCTTAAATAAGGCAGCAGTAAGAGGCGTCTGACGACCGATAGAGTTAAAAATTCAACGGAGAGGGAGGGATTCGAACCCTCGTTGGGTGTGACCCCAAACTTGATTTCGAGTCAAGCGCATTCAACCACTCTGCCACCTCTCCAGGTGTCCAGCTATTTTACCTCTGTTTGACCGATTCTGAGGGGTCTTGGTAGAAGGATTCAGAGTCAGCCTGCCCCATCAAGGTCTACCTGGCGGCGATGCTGGCCGTGCAAATACGCTTCAAATCCGGCTTCTGGTGTCCAGATAATAGCCCCATCTCGTTCGGTGACAAAGACCTGAATGTTTTGTTGCTGAAGTTGGGCTTCGGTTTTGGGACTGAGGTGGGAGGTAGATGCGATCGCAACCCTCGGCCCTACCGCCATCACCAGCTCATCCGCCAGCGGGCTGCCATCCCACCAAAGCACCTCGCTCGCCAGCACCGCTCCAGCCTTAGCCAAGTGCCGCTGCACCTCCAGCCCCAACTTCGGCAGCATCAGCCATCCCTGCCCCTCCACCAGCGTTAGCCGCAGAATCGGGTTCTCTGTGCCCAGGTTCTGGATTTGCCCTGACCCAAATTCGAGGCTATGCCCTACCTGTAGCGGCTGAAATGATTTGATGCCCGCCTCGCAAGGACGGCTACCGTCAGAGCTAAAAAGAATCTCAATTGGCGTTTTTTGCACCACCATCTCCCAGGCTTCGGGCAAATTCCCCGGCAGCGCCACCGCCCAGTCCAGACGGTTTACCCCAGCCTGGCGCAGAAACGGCAGCACCGTGTAGAAGGTCGTTTTGGGTTCACCGCTGTTGACCAGCAGTGTCTTGCGGTGGTCTTGCGCCACCAACACCGGATCGCTGCCCGCTGCCAACACGGTCACTTGAGCGGAAGTACTGGTGTGATACCACAGCGGCCCCACCGCCACAACAAAAGCCACCAGTCCTAAGGCCCACTGCCGTCTGCGGCACCAGGGCTGTAGCCAAGCCAAAAACACTAGCCCATACAGGCCCAACATTTGAATCAGGGAGATATGCCCCGTCGCGATGGAGTTGGCCGGTAGCCCCACCTCCCAATTCACCAGCCCAATCAGCAGGTGCGTAGGCCAGTAGAGCGGCCATGCCAGCATACTGCCTACCCCCGGCACTAGGGCTGCAACTACCGCACTGGCCATGCCGCCCAAGCTAAGCAGGCTTACCAGGGGCGTCGTCACAATGTTCAAAAGGATGCTGTAAATCGAGATTGTGTTGAAGTAATAGAGCTGAAGGGGAATGGTCCAAACGTAGGCGGCAATGGGTACCGCCACCAAGGAAGCTAGGTTACTCGGCAGCCAGTCCAGCCGCTCTGTCAGCGGCGCAGCCGCCACCATCAGCCCAAAGGTCGCCATCACGCTCAGGCGAAAGCCAATGCTGTCGATCCACAGCGGGTTCCAGACCAGCAGCAGCGTCACCGCCAGCAGCAGACAGCCCAGTGGCCTGACCTTGCGCTCTAGGGCTAACCCAATCAGCACACCACCCCCCATCAGCGCCGCCCGCATGACGCTCGGTTCTGCCCCAGCTAGGCCCACAAAGCTGAGCAGAGCAAATGCGCCAGCACCGACCTTAAACAGCGGAGGCTGGTTTTTCAGAACTGCCATCAGCACGCCCAGCATCAATGACACCTGAAAGCCAGACGCCGCCAAGGTGTGGGCCATGCCAGCCTGCATGAAAGCATCTTGGATCTCGTAGGGCAGATTAACCGCCTGCCTGCCTAGTGCCATTGCACTGACTAGCGGCCCTGCAGGTGTCCCTAGCCCAGCCTCTTGCGCCTTGGCAATCCGCTTTCTGAGTTGCCAGAGTCGCCACTGGGGCGGCGACCCTTTCTCCTGAGGCGCGATTCGCTTTGCCGTAAACCCAGCAAAGCTACTGTTGTCTGCCAGATAGCCCTGAAAGTCAAAACCGTTTGGATTTTTAGCTGGGCTAGGAGCGTATAGGCTACCTGTGACCTCAACCTTCTGCCCCGGATAGAATGGCTCTGCCCTTTCCCACGCTGCCGTTACGTAAACTTTGCCGCTGACAGCTTCGGGTTTGCCAAAGGGGTTGCCTGTCTGATCAAGGGCGCGAACCTGATCTGCTTTGAGCCAAAACCGCCCTCGGCCAGCCCGGTTCTGGCGCGGCGTGTCTTGCACCGTGCCCCAGATTACCTGCTCTGCCCCGGCCAGTTCTCCCCGGTTCAAAACCTGGCTAATGTCGTTGGGCGCTGGACTCGGCCACTGCCAGCAGTAGTTAAGGGCTGCGAGTAGAGCGAAGAGGGTGGCGAGCAGCCAGGTTTGAGCTTGGGGACCCAGCCGCCAGCGGCGCGGCATCAGAATTGCGGCCAATCCTCCTAATCCCAGCAGGCCAATGCTGCTGATTACCGTTCCTGGTAGCGGCTCGAGTCCAATATGTTGAACCAGCAGACTCACAACAAACAGCCCAACACAGTAGGCCAGGCAAAGCACAATCCCAGCAGTGGCAACCATTGTTTTCTCTGATGCACCACGTCCAGGGAGCCCAGTGCTTCATCGAAAATTCGCCAGCGTTATTACGGGATTTTGCTGGGGTTCAGCAGCGTCTACCGTAGAAATAGCGAATCTCTACCAAAAAGGCTGATTTGGATAGGGCCTCAAGTAGGTTGGACTGAGGCTCAGCAAAACCCAACCGTTTTAGAGGTTTGTTGGGTTATCTCCAAAGAGGAGGCTACGCCAGCGCAAGCTTGACACCAACCTACAAAAAAGGACTAGCTGCTCTACTACATTGCTTGTCTGAGCTGGTGACAGAGTCAGCAAGACCGTCTACTTTTTGCCCCACTGCTGTTTCATTCGCTCAATGCGCTCTAGCAGAGACTCATTTGACATGCGGGAACTCAGGCGCTCGACCAGTAGCGGAAAGGCAAAGGGGGAAGGGCGCTTGGTCTCATTCCAAACTACTGACAACTCGTTGAGGCGGTTTAGGGTCTTTGCTAGCCGATGCGTTTCTAGCTGATCTTGCAAGACTTCGCGTTCTGCCTGTTTTAGCAGTAGGTTGTCGGGTTCGTATTTGCTAAAGACGTCATACATCAAAGAAGAGCTGACCTGCAGCTGACTGGCGGTTTTGCGCGACCCCGGATAGCCCTTAAACACCAGCCCTGCTACCTGGGCTACACCTCGAAACTTGCGCTGAACCAGCTCTGAAATGTTGAGACTGGCTTTGATGTCGTCTTCTAAGTTATCGAGGCTAAAAAAGTCCTTTGAAAACAGGTCTTTGTAGGGGTAGTCTTTGGGGCCTAGAATCTCAAAGCCGTAGTCGTTGACTGAAATTGTAAAGGTTGCCTGCTTTTGTTTGGCAAAGCGATAGCCCCACAAGAAGCCCAAGCCCTCATGCACAAATCGTCCCTCGTAGGGAAAGACATAGAGGTGTTGCCCCTCGCGAGTTTTGCAGGATTCGATCAGCAGTTCCTCGGTTGTGGGCAGTGAGGAAAGGCGATTTTGAGTTGCTAGAATCGGCTGGATGCAGGCTAGCTCCTCATTGGGTTTAGTCTGCTGCTGGACCCATTCCACTTCCTGTCGCAGATGGCGGCTGAGGGTGTCTGAAATGGCGAGTTGGCTGCCTCCCCAAGTAGGCGTAACGGTCGATTTTCGCTGGGTGTTTTTGACATACACCACCATGTCTTTCATCTGAAAAAACTCTAGCTGTCGCCCCGCAAAAAAGAAGACATCTCCTTTGTTCAGCCGGGAGACAAAGCCTTCCTCGACCGTGCCAATTTCTTTGCGGTTGGTGTAGACAATGCGAACTGCTGCATTAGACGTGATGGTGCCAATGCCCATCCGATGCATTCGAGCGAGCTTGTCATCAGCAATGCGATACATGCCTTCTTCCAGCCCTACTTTGCGGTAGTGGGGATAGGCACTGAGACATTTGCCTCCTTTCTCAGTGAAGTTAAGAATCCACTCAAATTCTTCGTTACTTAGATCAGAGTAGGCTATGGTCTGCCGCAGGTTTTTCAGAATTGATGTTGGCTCAAATCCATCGCCGCAAGCCAGCGTCACCAAATGCTGCACCAGCACATCGTAAGGCTTGTTTTGAGGTTTTCGGGTTTCAACATCCCCGCAAGCTAATCCCCGTCGAAAGGCCGAGATTTCCAGCAGTTCCAGCGCGTTGGTCGGCAGAAAGAATACTTCTGAGGTGCCTTCGGGAACGTGAGCTGAACGGCCTGCCCGCTGCAGCAGTCGCGCTAGTTTTTTGGCGCTGCCGATCTGCACAACTCGCTCTACCGGCTGAAAGTCTACGCCCAGATCCAAAGAGGAGGTGCAGACGACCCACCTGATGCCGCCCCGCTTTACTCCGGCCTCGATTGCCTCCCGCTCTTTTACGTCGATAGAGCCGTGGTGCAGAGCAATCTTGTCTAAGTGCTCTGGGAGGGCAAAGGCTAGGGCCTGAAACCAGCGCTCTGCCTGGCTGCGGGTGTTGGTAAAGATGAGCGTAGACTTTTCAATATCGAGGGCGTTTACCAGCGTCTCGAACATCCGCAGGCCCAGGTGTCCCGCCCAGGGGAAGGTGTCTACCGACTCCGGCAAAATGCTCTTAATCACCGTTTCTCGTTTCAAGTCCGATTGGATGATGGCGGGTTTCGGCCCCAGCCCTACAGCGGTTTGAGCCGCCTCCTCTAGATTGCCTAGAGTGGCAGAGACGGCCCAGGTTTGCAGGTTGGGCTGAAGCGATCGCAAATAGCCCAAACACAGCTCCGTCTGCGTTCCCCGTTTGGTGCTCATTAGCTCATGCCACTCGTCTAAGATCACGCAGCGCAAGGTACTGAACCGCTTAGCCCCGTCCTGGTAAGACAGCATTACCGATAGCGATTCGGGTGTGGTGATGAGAATGTCGGGTAGAGCTTTGAGCTGCTTGGCTTTACGGGCTGAACTGGTGTCTCCAGTGCGCGACTCTACCCGCAGGCCCCAGCCCATCTCTTCGATGGGTCGCCGGATGGACTGCTCGATGTCTCTCGATAGCGATCGCAACGGCGTAATATAGAGCAGCTGCAGCCCTGTCCCCGGCGTTTCTAGCATGGCTGCGATCGGTCCCATGACGGCTGCGTAGGTCTTGCCTGACCCAGTGGGCACCTGGATTAGGCCGCTTTTGCCCGATAGGTAAGCTTCCCAGGTCTTCTGCTGAAACGCCAGCGGCTGCCAACCCTGCTTCGAAAACCAGCTATAAATTGGGTGCAGGCGTTGAAACTTCGCCACAGAAATGCCTCCAGCCCACACGATAGCCTATTAACGAGTTTAAGGGCTTTCGTGAGTGTCCCTGGATTTTGAGAGACAGGTAGCAGATCCTGAACGTTCCGTTCGCGCCAGAATGCGTTAAGACATTAGGGGTTTTACAACCGCTTCTAGTGGGCTATAGGCCCCACTGAGCAACGACAAGGCGACAATTTGTGAAAGGTTATGAACGCACTGGTGAAAAGAGTTCAAGAGAGCCTACTAGATCTGGTGGGCGGAGCAGTGAGGCTGCTCCCGGCAATCCTGCTGGCGCTGGTTATTCTGCTGATTACCCAGTATGTGGTGCGGGGGGTCAATCAGGTTAGTAAGCGGTTTGGTAGGCGCATCTTAAAGAGCCGTTCTCTACAGCTTCTCTTTACCCAGAGCTGCCGCATTGGCACTTGGGTTGTAGGCATTATGATTGCTGCGGTTGTGGCTTTTCCTGACCTACGGCTAGGAGACATTATTGGCCTGCTGGGGTTAGGCTCTGTTGCGATTGGCTTTGCTTTCCAAGATATTTTTAAGAACTTTTTGGCGGGCATTTTGCTGCTGATCGAGGAGCCGTTTCAGCTGGGCGATCAAATTGTGGTCAATGAGTATGAGGGCATTGTTGAATCAATTCAGATTCGCACGACCCGCATTCTCAACTACACGGGAGAACTGGTTGAAATTCCTAACTCCATCGTCTTTACCAATGCTGTGCGGGTGCTCACAGCTAAGCAATGCCGTCGCACTGACTTAGATATTGGGGTGGATTACACGACACCTCTGCCGCTAGCCAGAGAAGCGTTTCTGAATGTGCTCAACAGCGATATTGAAGGAGTGCTGAAGGAACCGGCCCCGGAGGTAGACGCAGTAGGTTTTGGCGACAGCTCTATCGATTTTAAGGTGCGCTATTGGACGGCACCGCAAATTGCTGACGTGCGACGAACCCGTTCGCGGGTAATTATGGCGCTGAAGGAGGCTTGCGATCGCAACCAGATCAGCATCCCCTACCCCATCCGCACTCTGCACTTTTATGACCAGCGCAACTTTGAGGAAAGCAAGCCGCTCAATGGAGCCCGCTCTGAGCAGCAATAGACAGCTCCACAGAAAACCCCGGTCTTGCCGGGGTTTTCTGATGATTCAACTCATTGAGATGCCTAGAACTGAACTAGTTCTGTGCAACCGAATTGACAGAGAACGCAGAATCTACCCGCAGCTCCAGCTGATTAGGATTAATTACAACCACCGCATTTTGAGAGGTAGTGTTGCCGCTGCCGGTAATCACCTGACCGATCACATTGCCAATATTCTGGTTCCCCACCAGAGGCCCTAGAATTGACTGGGCTGCCGTGGTGACCAGCGCACCCTGTAGAGTAGCCTGGTTGACGTTTTGGGTAGCCGCAACCGGACTAGAAACGATCCGGACTGGGTAGTTATTATTGCCAACTGTCAGTGAATCGGCTACAAACTGAGCTGCCGTAATCGACGAGCCCTGAATGTTGACCGGCACAATCCGGCCCTGAAGGGTGCTGCCTGCTGGCACCAGCACTTGGCCCGCTGCATTACGAATAGGCTGGGCGACTTCTAGAGAGGTCGCAACCGTTTGCCCAGGGGCCACAATGATATCAATCCGGTTGGCACCCGCATTGGGATAGCGCACGCTGATGGGAGTGCCCGCCTCAACCCTCAGGTTTGAGTTTTGGTTAGTTGAGGTAGTCGGATTTGACCCTGTACCTGTACCTGTACCTGTACCTGTACCTGTAGCCGTACCTGTTCCGTAGCCGACAATGTACCTTGCGGCTTCCGAATTGGCCTCTAGGGCAGGGAGTTTACCTTGGGCGACTAGAGCCTGGTACACAAAGGCCGCAACTTCAGCCCGCGTAGCTGGCCGCTGCGGGTTGAGGGTGTTAGGGGTGGGATAGCTTACAACCACGTTACGCTGGGTTGCGGCAGCTACAGCCTCCTGGGCATAGCGAGGGATCTCTCCCTCATCTTGGTAACGATCTAGAGCCTCATTAACGCTGCCTTGAGGGCTAAAGTTCAGTCCGTTAGCCAGAGACACTAGCGCCTGCACTCTGGGAATTTCCTGGGCAGGTTGGAATCTACCGTCAGGATAGCCGGATAAGAAGCCGCTGCTGTAGGCCCCAGAGATTACGTCTTCAGCCCAGTAGTTGTTAGGCACATCAGGAAAATTTGGGGCTGAACGGGTCCCAGGCTGGTCAAACGCCTGCTCCACAATCGCCGCAAACTGGGCCCGAGTTACCGGCTGGTTAGGCTTGAAGGTGCCATCAGGAAAGCCAGCAATGATGTTTTCCTGAGCCAAGCGCTCAATGAAGGGGCGAGCCCAGTAGCCAAAACTAACATCCGAAAAGTTTGCCTGTTGGGCTTCAGCAGGAGCCGTAGTGACTAGAGTGCTAGCTACCCCAGAAACGGTTCCAAGGGCGACTAAGGCTGCCCCACCTAGCTGCCATTTTGAAAATTGAAGCATACTCACGCGTCCTCAAATATCTGCTTTAACGTTGTCAAAAGGGGTTTAGAAAATAATTAAGCTCCAACTATTTCTCCCTATTTCTAAATCTTTAAAGAAAGCCTCTAAAGGGAGAAATATTAGACTAGTTGCCATAGTCAAATATCTGACAAGGCAATATTAGCTAGATTAATTTACCCACTCTCAAGCTTATAGAAGTTTTCGGTAGAACAACTTCATGCAAAGGGCTGATCATAATGACCAAAAGTAACAGAGCTGTGTTCCCAAAAAACACTAGGAGTCTGTCTGAGGCACGAAGTCTTCGTTATTCAGTCCGTTCTGTAGAAACCCGGAAGGTTTTAAGCAAACTCAATATTCATTGAATAGCTGTTACGATGCAGACGCAACCTGCCCCAACGCTTTTTTAAAATTTGCCGACTCTGTGATACTGAACGCGTTGCAGCAACGTACCTACTTAAGGTTTACTTAATTTTTGTGTAGGTTGGTCTAGTTTTAATGCTAAGTTCGGCTGCGCTCATGAATACTATTTTCTAAGGGGCAAAATTTTTTAATCAAATATAAATTTATGTATCAGCAACGCGAGTCCACCTTGAGTGGTCAGCAGGAGATATCTCTTCAGCGGGCCATCAACCGCATTCGGCGCTCCCTGGATTTAAGTGCAATTCTAGAAACTACGGTAGAAGAGGTCCGGGCTTGTCTTAGCCTAGATCGGGTGATGCTCTACCAGTTTCATGCCGATGCCAGCGGTGAGGTGGTTGCTGAAACGATTCGCGATCGCTGCCTACCGCCGTTGCTAGGGCTTAACTTCCCAGCCGACGATATTCCCCTGTGGGCGCGGGAGCTATATCTTAGGGCGCGGCAGCGATCGATTGTGAATGTGCATCTGCAGCAGATTGGCTTTAGTCCCCTACTTTGCCCTGAAAATGGTGAGCCGCTGGCCGTTGAGGATATTCACTACCGGACGGTCAGCCCTTGTCACGTTGAGTATTTAACGGCAATGGGCGTGCAGGCGTCGCTGGTGGTGCCCATTTTGCACTACGACCTGCAGCAGCAGCAGGTTGAGCCGCAGCTGTGGGGTCTGCTGGTGGCGCACCATGCCCAACCCCGATCTTTTAAGGTGAAGGAGCTGCGGCTGGTGCAGCAGATTGCCGATCAGGCAGCGCTAGCGATTGCCCAGGCGACGCTGCTAGTTCAGGCGCAGCAGCAGGCGCAGCGGGAAGCGGCTCTCAATAAAATTACTAGCCTGCTGCACTCTCTTCCTAAAATTCAGCTTCACGAGGCGCTAGAGGAAACGGTCAAGCTGCTACAGGGCGTGGGTGGACGGCTATACCTCAACACCGATCATCACCTGTTTGCTCAGGTCTACACAGTAGGTAAGCAGCCGATCTTACTCTCCCAGGATCACCTGTGCCCAGTGGAGCACCATCCGCTCTGGCAACAGACTGTTCATCCCGAGGGGCCAAACGATCGCATTTGGGCTATTGATGACCTTACTCAAGAAGCTGCGCTCCAGCCTATTGCTGAGGCGTTTCAGCCGCAGCGGCTGCGCAGTTTGCTAGTAGTGCCGCTGCAGTACAATCAGGTGCTGCTGGGCTACCTGAGCGTTTTTCGCCACGAAACCGAGACCGAAACCTGGTGGGCCGGTCGGTTTAACCCGGCCCAAGAGCAGCAGCAGCCGCGTCAGTCTTTTGCTGCCTGGCGCGAACTTAAGCGGGGACAAATTCGTGGCTGGCAACCCAGGGACATCGATCTAGCCCAAGTTTTGCAGCGCCAGTTTTCCATGGCGATTCAGCATCATTCTCTATACGAGCAGGTGCAAACCCTCAATAGCAGTCTGGAGCGGCAGGTGCAGGAGCGCACGGCTGAGCTGCAGCAGTCGCTAGAGTCAGCTCATTTGCTGCGGCAGGTGACCGACCAGATTCGCAGCACGCTCGACTATCAGCTGGTGCTGCGAACGATTGTGCGCGAAGTGCGATCGCTACTCAATACTGATCGGGTGGTGATCTACAAATTCGCCCGCAACTACCAGGGCACCGTTGTTGTCGAGGATGTGCAAGAGGAGTGGATTTCGATCCTTCACGAAGTCTACGACGATATTTGCTTTCCCCTCGAATATGCTCTGCAGTACCGCGACCAAAACCGGGTCAGCGTCGTCAATGATGTAGAGGGCTCGTCTCTGCACCCTTGCCATATTCAGTTTTTGCAGAGCCTGCAGGTCAAGTCCAACCTAGTTGTGCCGATTCGCATTGGTAGCCAGCTCTGGGGTCTGCTAGTCGCCCACGAATGCCGCGCCCCTCGGCAGTGGAAAGCAACTGAAATAGCGCTGCTGCAACAGCTAGCTGAGCAGGCTGAGATTGCTATCAAGCAGGCAAAACTGTACGAGCGTAGCTGCATCACGGCAGAAACGGCGATGAAGCAGGCCATTCGCCTACAGCAGGCTTTGCAAGACCTAAAGCAGACCCAGACTCAGCTAATCCACACCGAAAAAATGTCTAGCCTGGGTCAGATGGTGGCTGGGGTGGCTCATGAAATCAATAACCCCATCAACTTCATCCATGGCAACGTTGTCCACGCTCAAAACTATCTGCAGGATTTATTGAGCCTGGTTGATTTGTATCAGCAGGGTTATGCCTACACCGACCCCCAGGTGCAGAAGCGCATTTCGGAGATGGATTTAGGCTTCATGCAGGAAGATTTGCCCAAGCTGCTGTCATCAATGCTGCTTGGCTCAGACCGGATTCGTCAAATCGTGCTGACGCTGCGCAACTTTTCGCGGCTAGACGAGGCCAAGATGAAGCCTGTCGATATCCATGATGGGCTCGATAGCACGCTGCTGATTCTGCAAAATCGGTTAAAGGCCCAACCAGAACACCTGGCCGTTATTCTCATTAAGGAATACAGCGATTTGCCTCTGGTTGAGTGCTATGCCGGACAGCTCAATCAGGTCTTTATGAACGTCATTAATAACGCTATTGATGCTCTGCATCAGCAGGCGGATGCCCAAACGGCAAAAGGCTTCACAGCAGCTACCGGAACCATCGTTATTAAAACTCATCAGCTTGATGCAGACTGGGTAGAGATTGCCATCAAAGACAATGGACCTGGTATGAGTGAAGCGACTCACTCTAAGCTCTTTGATCCTTTCTTTACGACTAAGCCGGTTGGGGAAGGCACCGGCTTAGGACTGTCAATCAGCTATCAAATCGTAGAGAAGCATGGCGGTAAACTGATCTGCCTGTCAGCTCCGGGTGAAGGCGCTGAGTTTAAGATTCAACTTCCGATTCAAGGGTCTCGATCGAGGGGTGCAACGGTTTCTTGAGGACTGACTGCTATTGCCTGAAAGCTGAGCGAGCGGTGGCCGGGGGGTGGCTGGTTGGGTAGCCTTCTGAGGCGCTACATCAGTAGAAGCGCTGATGCTAGTTCCGTGGAAGAACAAAACGCCACCCGGTGGTCCGAGCAGCGATAGTGAAATGGTTGAGAGCAGTCGTGTCGAGACGATATGGGCAAGCTTGCTGATTCATCTCTACTGTCTTAATCTACGTAAAGATCAGCGCGCGATTGCTCGATTCAGAGACTACTGGTAGATATCTTGCAGACCTAAGCGAGATGCCAAAGTCTGTTGCAGCGTCTCAGGTAGGAGAACTCGATTCACCGCGTGAATGACGCCGTTGCTAGCTTGAATATCGGCATTGACTACGCTGGCATTGTTGACGATAACGCGACCATCATCAGCCACTCGAACGGCTAGTCCACCACCAATTGCCTCAACGGGGCCGGTCGCAATTTCGCTAGCCGTAACTTCGCCACGAACCACGTGATAAGTCAGAACTTGCCGCAGCAAGTCTTGGTTTTCAGGCTGGAACAAGTACTCTATTGCACCATCGGGCAGCAGACTAAAGGCTTCATCCGTAGGCGCAAACACCGTGTAAGGACCTTCGCCCGACAGCGTATTAACCAGTCCTGCTGACTGCACTGCCTGTTCCAATGTACTGAATGATTCACCGTTAGCAGCGATATCTACGATGTTGTTTGTCGTAGCAGCACCAGGCTGATTCATCTCTGTTGGCTGCATCTCCATTTGTTCCATGGAGTTAGATGAACCAGACGAATCAAAATGCTTGTCTGCTAGGGCAGGAGCAGTTATTAGTGCACCTGAACCGAGAATGCTCGCAAATACGGCAAGCTTCGCGGTTGTTTGGGTCAAAAATTTCATACTGAACTGTTTCTTTGTCTACATTGTTAAGTTTATTAAATATCTCCTTAGAAATCTTCTCTCTTTTTGGTTACATCGTGGGCGCAAGATATCTTTCGACTTAATGATATTTTGAGTTGGCAAGGTGAATTTTCGCTATGTAGCCCGATTAGAATAGGTGCGATTTCTCTCTAGTCAATCTGCAAAGAATGCTCGCTTAATCTGGAATTTAATTGGAAATATGGCTCTTGCGATCGCAACTACTTTTGCCGAACTCTATACGTACAACCTGCTCTTTCCCTAGCAGCGCGCAGTAAACTGACGGTTAATGACCTAAAGATGAATGCCGCCCACCCGAAACCACCGATACCCGTATCCTTCTAATTGAATTTCATGAGACCCTTGCTGAACCGCCTCATAGGGCTGGTCTTCCAAGAGGTCAGTGAGACACGTTGCCTCGTCGTCTTTCAGCTTTAGCGTCACGACACAAGCTTCTCTTGATAAGTTGTGGATTGCGATTACGGTGCCATCTTTCCACTGGCAGCGATGGGCAAAAACAGCCGGATTATCTGTATCAATGATTTCCCAACTGCCCCAACCGAACTCAGGGCACTCCTTCCGCATGCGGATGGCGCGCTCCATCCAGTTGAGCAACGATTCGGAATCGCGTCGTTGAGCAATGACGTTTAGCTGCTGATAGCCATAGGGGCCTTCGTCAATAACCGAACGCACCAACTCATCAGGGGAAGCGGTTGAAAATCCACCGTTCTTCTGAGCCGACCACTGCATGGGTGTGCGCAGAGCGTCGCGGGCTTCGAGCGACAGGTCATCCCCCATGCCAATTTCTTCGCCATAAAACAGCACTGGCGTTCCGGGTAGGGTCAACATCAGGCTATACGTTAGGCGAATTCGACGCGGATCGTTGTCTAGTAGGGGTGGAAAGCGGCGACGAATGCCGCGATCAAAAATCCACACGTCTTCCTTATTCTGGTTAAATCGCTGCAAGACCTCGTCTTGTTCTTCATCTGAGAGCTTGTCTAACGTCAGCTCATCATGATTTCGCACAAAGTACGCCCATTGCCCAATCTCAGGCGGATGGGGTTGTGCCTTTAAGCCATTGATCAGGGGGGCTGCCTCTTCTCGAGCTATCGCCAGAGTCAACGTCTGATTGCCCATGAAGCTGAACAATAGCTGCATGCGATCGCCGTCACCGAAGTAGTCGGCAATCTTGTCCATCGGTTCGTTGACTTCTGCTAGGACAATCGCATCTCCTCGACGCCAAGACAGAAAGTTGCGAATTTCCTTGAGGAACAGCAGCGGATCTTTGGCTTCAGCGGTGTCTTTGATGCCTTCTAGCTCAATTAGAAAAGGGACTGCATCTACTCGGAAGCCGGATACTCCCATTTGCAGCCAGAAGCCCATGACTTTGTAGATTTCCTCTCGCACCTTAGGATTGGCGACATTTAGGTCTGCCTGGTGATCGTAGAAGCGATGAAAATAGTAGGCTCCGGCTTCTTCTTGATAAGTCCAGGTGCTGTCTTGGTATCCCGGAAAAATAATGCCTTCGTCAGCATTTTCTGGCTTCTCGTCAGCCCAGACATAATAATCTCGGTACTTAGAGCCTTTGTCTTTGCAGGCAGCTTGAAACCACGGATGATCTGTCGAGGTATGATTCACCACCAAATCTACAATCACCCGTAATCCACGTTGCTCTGCTTGCCGAGTGAATTCAACGAAATCGCCTAATGTTCCTAGCCGAGGATCGACATTGTAGTAATCGGTAATGTCATAGCCATTGTCTCGATTGGGCGTCGGGTAGAACGGCATTAGCCAGAGGCAGTTGACTCCCAAACCTGCAATGTAATCAAGGCGATCGACTAACCCGACAAAGTCTCCAATACCGTCTCCGTTTCCATCCATGTAGATTTCTACATCAAGGCAGTAGATGACGGCGTCTTTGTACCAAAGATCTAGCATGATCGCCTGTAAGTAAGGGCGTGAACATCCTATCGTTACAGGCAGCGGCCTCAGCATCTATCAGCAGGCACATTCAGCAGGTACGTCTGTATCCAGCCCTATTTTGAGCCTGACTATAGCTATAGAGGTGGGAATAGTTTTAACAGATGAAACAATTAGACATTGATCATCTATTGTCTGCTGATAATTCTTAAAGCTGCATTCCATTTCATTGACCTATCTGGTGTAGAATGACCGCTCCTAACCTGCTTCGCTCCATTGTCCTCTCAGCAACCGCAACTTTCGCTTGGGCTTTAGCCGCTTCCAGTGCCCTTGCTTTTTCAGACACCCAATCTCATTGGGCAGCCACCTGTATTGACCAATTAGCGGCGCAACGTCGCGTGAGTGGTTATCCCGAGGGCAGCTTTCGGCCCCAGGCAACCCTTACTCGCACTGAATTCGCTGTTCTCATGCTCAATTCGTTTGGCGATGTTGAGCCGACTCGTAGTGCTCCGACGTTTCGAGATGTGCCCGCTACCTTCTGGGGCTATCGAGCTATTCGAGACGCCTACGCGCGGGAATTTTTCTCAGGCTATCCAGATGGTACGTTTCGACCTACAGAAGCCATTCCCCGAGTGCAGGCGATCGCAATTCTGGCGAATGCTACTCACATGAGCAGCCCAGAAACAGCGGAAACCGTCTTGCAGCGATATTTTGACGATGCTCAGCAGGTGCCAGCCTACGCTAGAAATGCGATCGCAGCCGGAACGGTTGGGCGCTTAGTCGTGAACCATCCGAACGTGCGGCAACTGCAGCCCAATCGAGCCATCACTCGGGGCGAGGTGGCGGCTTTGATCTGCCAGTCTCTCAACCTTGCTCGGACGGTGCCCGTACAGTATGTGGCAGGCGATCGTACGGTGTTTACGATTCCTCCGGAGATGGGAGGGTTTGATCGCTTTTCAGAGGGGCTAGTGTCCTTCTTATTCAATGGAAAAGTTGGATATATGAACCAACAGGGGACAACTGTAATTGCGCCGCAGTTTGACGAGGGGGGAACGTTTTCAGACGGGTTAGCGGCTGTGCGGGTAGGGGCTCAATGGGGCTTTATCGATCGCACGGGAGCCTACGCCATTCCCCTGCAGTTTACGACCCGCCCTGACGACTTCTCTGATGGCATGGCGGCCATTCGCACTGAGGGTGGACTGACTGGATTCATCGACAAATCGGGTGCGATCGCAATTCAGCCTCAGCCCTATTACGCGACCTCTTTTACGGAAGGGCTAGCCGCAATCTCAGTAAATGGTCAATCTGGCTTTATCGACAAAACGGGGGCAATGGTGATTCAGCCTCGGTTTGAGCAAGTCAGAGCGTTTTCAGACGGGTTGGCCGCTGTGAAAGTGCGTCCTTCTCCCACAGCTAGTGCTTTGTGGGGCTATATCGATCGCACCGGGGCATTTGTCATCGAGCCTCAGTATTACGATGCTGAGCCTTTTTCTGAGGGATTGGCTGCCGTTCTTGGCCTCAATGGTGACGGACGAACCTGGGGCTACATTAACCGCGTCGGTGAAACTGCCATTCAACCTCAATTCTTTGCCCATTCAGAGTATCAAGGCCCAGTGACGACTCCCTTTTCGGGGGGCATTGCCATGGTGCGTCGGGGCGAGCAGGCTGGGTTCATTGACCGCACGGGGCGATATGCGATCGCAACTCAGTTTGTAGATGCTGATCGTGTCTCGGATGGCATGGCACGGGTCAATGTGGGCGGCACCTGGACGCGAGTGCAGACGGGCTGTACCCAAAGTGACGGCTGCTTTTATTCCAGCCAGCTTCGGGGTGGCAAGTGGGGCTACATTCAAATGCCGCGCACTGCCAATCCGTAAACAAAGCTGACTTACCCTAAATTGTTGAGGGGGCAGTATCGGCAGGGTGCGTCGTCGTTTAGCGCGGCGCACCAATTCACCAACGAAATTTGCTCACAGCTAAATCTGAGATTTCTTTTCAGTTTAGCTTTGAAAAATATAGATTTCACACCAGCACAGGCGAATCATGCGGTGTTACCCAGCAGTCTTCAAAACCTGTTCAGCGGTTAGTTTTAGATCTAGGAAGGTGTGAGAGACAATAGCCTCATTACCCCGAAATTGCCGAATTTCATATTCCCCGTCCACTAGCGTACAGACAGAAAGAGTGGGTTGTTTGGGTTTCCCAATGTGTCGAGTCCCACCCAATCCTGCATAGTCTGCAATCCAATATTCCGAAATGCCCAAAACTGCATAGTCTTCGACCTTACGAGCATAGTCGTTTTGCCAATTGCTACTGACCACTTCTGCCACAAATTTAATTGAGCTGCCCAGCGTTAAGATTGATTGCTCAGACCAAAGCGGTTCTTTAATCAGTTCACCGCGATCAACCACTACAACGTCAGGTCGAAATGCTGTCATACCAGTGTTAGAAGGGCGTAATAGGCCTCGCTGGAGAACAAACCAAGGTAAGCCCATTGCGTCAATCTGGACACAGATCTTTGCGGTAATGAAGGCGGCAATTTCTTCATGTAAACCTGTTGGTTCCAAATCAAATACCTCTCCGTCGATCAGTTCATAGCGGTTGTCGCCACCATGACGAGCGAGAAATTCGTCAAAGCTAAGTGGCTTCTGTTGAATTGCTTGATCGACTGCAATAGTCATAGGTCAACTTGGCCCAATTAATGCCCTAAGTCTACCAAACTGAATATGTATTATGTATAGTGAATTAAGTCTAACGACCCCGTTCACCCGCCGCTAGTGACTTTTCGGACTCACAGTTAGACTGTTCTCAGTTTTGTTTTGATCGCAGCGACTGTCTCATCTGCCAGTTCATCCAGAGATTTGACTCCATCTAGAGCTAAATCGCAATTCTTCAAGACCCTTGCGTTTACTTCAAGATACATTTCGCGGGTAGCACCACTGAGATACCCTGTTAGGTATTCTTTGAGATAGGTTGCCAGGTATTCTGGATTTTTCTCACTGAGACACCATTCAATATCTCGAAGCAATCGACGTGCTAAGGCAACTTCTAGCGGAAGGTCGATACCCGCTACAAAATCAATAAGCTCGTTCATCTGGGCTCGCTCTCTACCAAACGGCTCCTCTATAACAATGAAGCTGGCTGCCTTGATCACTCCTTTGTTATTGGGGAGAGAAACAGCTTCCCTATGCCGTAACATCTGCAAGTCTTTAAGGAGCTGTGGAGTTTCCCATTGATTGGGATCAGCTCCCTCTCTAATCCACTCAGAGAAGTCCGAGGGGTATTTCGATACGGAAGCATAGTCGTCGAAATAGAAAGATACAGCATCTTCTAGCAACCCGGTTACTTTTTGAACCAGAGAAGTTTTTCCTGATCCAGAGGGGCCACTTATAGCAACCACAAAACTTGGCGATTGTTTGTTAGTCATCCTAGCCACGCCCTTTAACGGCAGTCTAACGGCTCTGTTGAGCAGCTGCAAGCAACCTTCGCATTTTCACCGAGGGCTCTTGGTAACCTGCTCCAACCGAATTGTTGAACCGCGATCGCACAAGTAACATTTGTAGGATAGGCAAAGGGCAACAGCCCGTGCCCATCTTTTAGAGGTTTATCCTGGGATAGGCACGCTTTGCTTTGCCCATCCCAAGAAATCTAGTAAAAATCTTCAACATCACAAGAAACTCTCGTCAATCCGCTGCGCCCGAATTGTTATGCCGTGTCATAACGACTTTGCCGAAACATTAGTGGTCGCTTGTTGATTTGCGTGAAGATAGTTTTTACATCGCTGAACAAACTCAGGATTAACCTTGAAAAACTCTTCATAAATCACGAAAATTCTACACGCATCCCCAATAGCTTTATGGGGCTTAATCAAGTATCTGTAGCGCTCTGGTAACGGGTATCGAAGATTTTTAGAGCCAAAAGTCTTGTTATTTGAGTAAAAGCTAATAATCAATGAAATTTTATCAAGGGAAAACAAGTAATGTATTTCATTTTGAACAATACGCTGTATATCAACAATAGTAATGTTGAATGTATTGATATTTGCTTTCCGCAACAGGTTGAGATCTTCACGCCCTCCAAACAATACAATTTGAGAAACTTGGTACTTCTTTAACAAGCTGTGAAGATATTGACGCAGTTTGCCCAGAGCTTTGAGGGATAGCTTTCCTGCCTCTATCTTTTCAGTTTTCTTGAGCCGGTAATTGGGGTCGAATGGTTTTTGATATTCTCCTCGCCCAACATTGGCAACCCATTCTGAAAACCCAATTGTCTTACCTATTTGATTAATAGTGTTTTTTCGTATGACTAGATCAATATCATGACGGAACTTTCTGCCCTCTAAAACAGGCACACCATCTTCTGAACCAGAGATGACTACACCGACTTCTATGGGAATAAAATGTCTTCTATAAGAACCATAAACTTGCCCCCACTCCATGTCTAAAAACAGAGTCTTCATATATCCCTAGTAAAACCAAAACTCTCCTTATAAGAGCATTCCCAAAAACTGCCCTAACCGATAACCTAAGTGGCATAACGTTCCGCTTCACCCGCCGCTGGTAACCTTTCGTTCTCAAGCAACCATCTTGATACGGTCGGTGTGCAAGCGGCTTGTTATGCCGTCGCTGCTACAGGACGACTCATCACATAAACTGCATGAATTTTATTGCCAAATTGTCGAGGTTCTGTCTTGCGGATAACCTCAAATCCCAAGCTTCTCCAAAACTGTAAGCCTAACTCATTGGCTTCAATTACAGACAATGATACTTGCTTGACTCCCTGTGCTGATACCTAATTTTCAAACGCCTGATAAAACTCTGAATCTAATCCTTGACCTCGTTGCTGGGGACTCAACATCATCAACCCTAACCACCATGTTTGATTGTCTGAGTTAATGTCGAATCGATTCAATCATCCCGATCAGCACATCCTGTGGATTGAACAACCCCAGAATATATTTGTCCTCAGTCATTTTTCCATCTGGCAAAGCATCAAATTCGTCACGCGCTGCCGTCGATGAAGGCGATTGACCATCAGTTAGCAGAGCAAACTCCGTGCATTGCTCGTAAAGGTTTTGCAATACTGTCGCATCCTCTAGTCTGAGGAGCTTTGCTAAATAACCAGAACGATTTAGAGTGAAACTTCTTGAGCTGTTCATACCTTAGTATTTGCGATCGCTCCTAACTTAACTTACCCTTGCTATCCTGCCAGCAATTTCAAAAGCACTTTCTCACCAGTAGTCTTGAACATGCTTGATCTTGAAGGTCACAGATACTCACCAAACCAAGCATAGTCGGCATAACAACTACTTAGAGGGAAACTTTCTACCTAATCACCTATTTGGGATGATTAGGTGGAAACATTTCTATCTAATCACCCACCTGTAGGGCAATTAGATAGAAATGTTTCTGCCTAACCGCTGATCTGGTGTGTTAGGTGGAAACTTTCTGCATAATATTTTGCTGATGTGAGAATTGCTGGAAACTTTCATACTCTTTTTAGCGTACTTAACGTTTTCAAGGTGCGATCGCACCCCCCCCCTCCACCCCCGCCACTCCCCACCTCACAAAAAAGCGGGCCTCGCCAAGAAGCCCGCTTTCTGATGTATCAGTTTTTACTTGAAATTGAGGATCAAATCGGCTACGATTCATCCTCATAGCTGTGTGAGAGCAGCTTGTCTTCCCCCGAAAACTTGGTCTGCGGCACTGGCAGATGTTAGCAGCATCAACCAGCGCCTAACCCATTGACAGATCCAGCCTGTCTCAGGGCTTTGCCTATTTTAGGTCGCTCTGTTATTTCAGCAATGTCAAGGGCTGCCATTTTTTCGGGGATTCCTACCCATTGATTTCAAAGGAATCCCTGGAATGCTTCAAATTCAATACTTCTTGTCGGCTCCTTTAGGAGAGTCGGCACAGCCTCCTGCGTCTGTAAACGTTACAGTCCAGCCGAGGCGCAGACGGTTGCGGCTGTACCTAGTCGGTTCCGAAGCCGATACCCGCAGCGCCATCGATAGCCTGCATATCCTGGGCTATGCTGAGCGCTTCGAGTGGAGCCGAGTCATCGCCATGCCCGAAAATGGCCTGGTAATACGCCCCGACACCGACGACGTGCTGCGCTATCTGCAACGCTACCGTTCGCCCTAACTCCTTCGAGAAGCCGGGCTTCTTCAAGAAGCCTGGCTTCTAACAACAACGGCTTCTAACAACAAAGGAACCTTATGCCGCCATTGGCAGCGAGGATTGATCCAAAATGGCCTTGTAAAACTGCTGTAGCTGGCGAGTAGCAGCAGCCCAGCCCCACTTTTCGGCTTCAGCACGGGCATTGAGCCGCATCTGTTCGCGTTCGGCTTTCACTTCTAGCAGCTTTTGGGTGGCTTTGATGGCTCCCTGCTCATCGGTAGGGTCAAACAGATAGCCGTTTACACCGTTGGTTACGATATCGGGAATGCCGCCAGAGTTTGCCGCCACTACCGGACAGCCTGCCGCCATCGCTTCTAGCAGCACTAGCCCCAGCGTTTCGGTGCGGGAGGGGAAAACAAAGGCATCGGCGGAGGCATAGGCAGAGGCAAGCTGTTCCCCGGCCAGGTAGCCGACAAAGTGAACCGGCAGATCGGCAAAGTGCTTCTCTAGCTCAGCCCTAAACGGCCCATCGCCCACTAGGGCCAAACGTGCCCCAGGAATCGCTTCTAAGACAGGCTTAATACGGTCAATTTCCTTTTCAGCGGAGAGCCTGCCGATGTAGAGCAGCAGCGGCGCTTCGGGGTGGCCTTGGGAGAGGTGCGATCGCATCTCTTCACTTGCCAACTCAGGCCGAAACAGCTCCGTATCTACCCCACGCTGCCACACCTCTACCCGCTCCACCCCATGCTCGCTCAGCTCCGACCGCATTGCTGTCGAAGTCACCAAATTGAGCTGGGCCTGGTTGTGCATAGCCTTGATCAGCTCCCACATCACCCCTTCCAACATGCCTAGCCCATAGTGCTCCAGGTACTTGGGCAGGTGAGTGTGGTATGAAGCCATTAGCGGCAGGTTTAGAGACTTGCTGTAGTAAATCCCGGCCAGTCCCAGCACTGCTGGGTTCACGACATGAATGAGGTCGGGGTTGAACTGCTCCAGCGCCTCGCCAATTGAGGGCCGGGGCAGCGCCAGCTTCAGCTCCGGATACAGCGGAAACGCCATGCCCGACACGCCATGAATTTTTGCCCCTTTGTACTCGCGCAGCCCCCCCTCGGGAGAAAAGACTAATACCTGGTCGCCTGATCGCTGGAGATGTTCTACCGTGTGCTTCAGGCGCGTGACAATGCCATCAACCTTGGGCAAAAAGGTCTCAGTAAAGAGGGCGATCCGCATAGGGGCTAGATAGAGGGTGGATGGGTAGGGGGTGGATGGGTGAATGGTTAGGGGGTGGGGGAGATAGAGGGGGTGAGGAGGGTGGAGGAGTGGGGTGGCGGGAAGATCTGAGGCTTTTGCCTTGTTGTTCCTTTCTGCCCTCCGCCTTCCTCTAGCTCCTCTCTCCTCCCTCCTACTCTTTTTACCGCCGCCACTGCACCTTGGGCAAAATCTGCTCGTTATCAACCCGTTGCTTGTACTTCACAGCGAAGTTGAGCAGCGAGTCGAGCAGCGAGTCAGAGAGGTAGTGGGGCTGCAGACCGAGGTCTAGCAGGTTGGTGTTTTTGGCGTTGAAGTAGTGGTCTTCCATTTCCACGCGGGGGTTGTCTAGGTAGTCAACCTCTACGTTTAAGCCCATTGTGGTGCTGGCTTTCTTGACCATCATGGCCAGATCGCCAACACTAAACATTTCAGTGAACTGGTTGAAAACCCGGAACTTGCCGGCTTCGGCGGGATTTGCGATCGCAATCTCCACACAGCGCACAGTGTCGCGGATATCGAGGAAGGCGCGGGTTTGGCCGCCCTTGCCGTACACGGTTAGAGGGTGGCCCACAGCGGCCTGAATACAGAAGCGGTTGAGCGCCGTACCAAACACGCCATCGTAGTCGAGACGGTTAATCAGCAGCTCATCCATGCCGGTTTCTTCGGTCAGCACGCCGTAAACCACGCCCTGGTTTAGGTCAGTCGCGCGCAGGCCCCAGATTTTGCAGGCAAAGTGAATATTGTGAGAATCGTGAACCTTGCTCAGGTGGTAGAACGAACCCGGCTGCTTGGGGTACGGCAGGGTATCTTTGCGGCCATTGTGCTCAATGGTAATGTAGCCCTCTTCGATGTCGATGTTGGGCGTGCCGTATTCGCCCATCGTGCCCAGCTTCACTAAGTGACAGTCAGGGAAATGGTCGCGAATCGCGTAGAGCAGGTTGAGGTTGCCAATGACGTTGTTTGACTGGGTTAGCACGGCGTGCTCCCGATCAATCATGGAGAACGGGGCAGACCGCTGCTCACCGAAGTGAACAATAGAATCTGGCTGGAACTGCAGCAGCGACTTTTCTAGGAAGGGATAGTCGTTGATGTCACCAATGAACAGGTCAATGGTTTTCCCAGTGAGGTCTTTCCAGCGCTGGAGGCGAGCTTGAATGGGGGCAATCGGAGTCAGGGTCTCGGTGCAGAGCTGAGCATCCCAGTGCCGCCGCACCAGACTGTCTAAAATGCCGACTTCATACCCGCGATTGGAAAGATACAGAGCAGTTGCCCACCCGCAATAGCCGTCGCCACCAATTACTAGGACTCTCATGTCGCTTATTCAAACACTGTGCTGATACTCGCCCAATGTATCAGGTTTGGTGAACCTGTAAACCACCCAACGCAAGATCTCGGTAGGCAGGAATACTGCTGATGACACCTAAAACTCTCAGACTAAAAGGTTTAGCCTCAGCCCACCTTTAGCCGAAACAGCAGGAACTGAGTCTCTTGAGACTCTTCGAAATTGTTGTCGCTGACCATCAAGAGACTCTGACTGCCGTCGGGCAGGCGAGGCCCTAGAGTCATCCCCTCCAGGTTTTCAGCGGCGATACCGGCTGCCGTGAGATCAAGCACCAGCTGCTTGCGAATCGGTTGGATGCCCTCCACGTCTCCTTTGAGGCTAGCAACCCTTGAGATGTCGGTGGCTCCCCCAGTCGCTAGCTGAAACAGCTTGACCTGAAAACCCCGCAGGCCAAAGGCCCGCTCCAAGGCCAGGAAATGCCCTCCCTGATCGAGGGTCAGTAGCTCAGTCAAGCCATTGAGCAGAGCCCCCTGGGGTTCTAAATCTAGAGGGTAGCGGTGCTCGGCAATGACTGTAGACTGGCTTTCCCCAATCAGATAGTGCAAAAAGCGGTTGTTGAGAGACCGGGCCGGATCATCGTCGTAGTCCTGCACCAAGGCCGATTCTGTAGCGGTAAAGACGCGAAACGGCTCGATCAGGGCGTTGCTCGGTTGCCCCAGGCTCACGGTCAAAGATTCTAGGCTGAGGTTGTTTTGAATGCCTTGGCTAGGCGGTGTTTCGTCATTGGGCAGGTAGCGCTCCGGCAGCCGAAAAGCCGCCTGCATTTGCCCTGTCGCTAGGTCAAACTCCCCAATCAGCGGAGCAACGCCCTGGCTAGCGTCTCCTTCACTGCTGATCAAAACCGTTTGCCGAGGCGACAGAGCCATGCCCTCAGGGTCAAGCTGGCCTACACCATAGGACTGCCCCTCTGGATCTGTCAGCTCCGTGAAAGAGTCTACAGCCAGGCTTTCAAAGGCAGGCGTGCCTGCACTATCGGAGGTCAGCCCCAGCGTCAGCGTATAAAAGCGAGGTGGCCCCAGGCGGCCCCGGTCATCAGAGAGGGCATAGAGCTGATTGGTCTGGGGGGAATATGCGATCGCACTTAGCCCCCCCACCGTCGTCCCCTCAAAATCCTGCTGAGGCAGCCGATACTCATCTAGATAGTCCACCGACACCCTGAGAAACAACCGATCCTCAGCCTTCACCCGAGGTATCGCACAGCCTCCCAGCAGCAGCAGACCCACCAAGCCAACCGCCAACCAGAGCTTGAATATTTGACGCATAGGGCTCCTCACATTAGCTTGTGCCCAGGCTATAGCAATTAGGGGTTAGCTGCCACATTCGAGGGGTGGGGAGCTGGGGAAGGGGGAGCCAAGAGCATCTGCCTTCTGCTTTACCAAGTAAACCTCAACCCCTGATCAATCAAAAACTGCTGCAGTGCTGGCATTTGCCCGGTCACGACTACCTGAGACGGATTCAAGTCCGTGGGTCGGCCATACTGCAGCAGCCAGCCTGAGGTGGCTCCTGCCGCAGCGCCGACGCTCCATTCTCCGTAGTGAACTCGGGTGACGCCGTTAACAATGTGGCTGACGGCAATCCCTTTGCCGCCGATCAGCACGTTGTCTACACCTTGAGGAACTAGGGCCTCCAGCGGGATTTGCAGGGGGCGCACGACAAATTCTTTGATGCTGGCCCCAGAGGCTTCGTAGGTGGGGCGCTTGTCCCAGTAGCGGCAGCCGTGAATATCGATATCGTAGTGGGCTAGGGCTACGGCAGTAGGGCTAAAGTTGCGCCCGCCGGTCATGTCCTCTCGCAGATCTGCTTCTACCAGCATGAGGTTGTCTTGGCCGTAGGCAGGGCGACCCAAAATCCGCCGCCCCTCTCTGAAGTAGGGCACCATACTAAGCCCTGAGCGCGTGCCCAAAGGCGCATCTGGTCCGGATAGGAGCGACAGCGGCAAGTAGGGCTGTGCCTGGGTCTCGATTAGCCACTCAGCAAAAATCAGGGCGTGGTTTTCGGCGTCTTTCAAAGATTTGAGGGAGAGACCGCCAAGCCAGTTTTGCCGCTGCCCCGAGAGCACAATGTCCTCTTCTGTCAGAATCAGGGGTGGCTCCATGATGTGCCAGTCGTTGCCCCGGTTCCAGTTGACCAGCGTTTTTTCTCCGGGCTGAGACAAATCGGCTCCTGCGCCCGGGTAGCGGCCCACCATGCGGCGGTAGTTAAAAACGCTGCCCCGATCAAAAAAGGGAAAGCCCTCTAGGTCAAACTGCTGGCGGTGTCGCTCACGAGGATAGTCAGACTCGATTTTTTGCAGCCGATTGTAGCTTTCGCCGCCATCGTCGAACGTTGCCAGAATGAAGGGATAGGTATAAGCCTGGGTGCAGTCAGGATTGGCCATAGAAGCGGCATTGACTTCCCCGGTTTCGGCTTGGGCATCAGAACCAATCCGGTGGGGGAAGTTGGCCCAACCCACAAGCTCTGCCGTGTCAGTCGCATCAATGACCATCATCCGGCCACCGGGCGGAGCCTGCAGCCGGATAGGAACTTTGTTGTAAACGGCATCAGCCGACCAGGAATACCAGGCGCTCAGCTCCTTAGACAGCCGCCCCTCAGGCACATAGCTAGAATCTCGCGGAACTCGTTTAACTGCGTAGACAGCGGTGATTTGGCGGCCTGAGGCATCAAACGAAGCCCCCTTAAAGGCAGTCGAGGTAGACCAGCGGCTCTCAGGAGACTCGGCCGATGCAGCACGCATCCACATTTCAGCTGCTGTCGCGCCTGCTTTGGGCGAGAAACACAGTTCCCCCACCCAGCAGTTGTTGAGCTCGGATACAGGTAGAGTCGAGGGCAGGTTTGTCCAGCTGGGCAGGTTGACCGGCTGATTGCGAATAAGCTGCTTAAAGGCCTCCCAACTGGGAGAGAAATTGTCGCGCGATCGCATTGCCCGCGATTCATCCAGAGCCGATACCCCTTGAGCGCTGATCTGCCCGCCTAGCCAGGGCGTCAGCTCAATCAGGCAGGTCGTCACTCCTGTTCGCATGGCGTGGGAAGCGGCTGCCACCCCACCCAGGCTGCCGCCCAAAACCACAACTTCACACTCCCAAACTTCTGCTGCTTGGGGTAGAGGATCGAGTCTGGGCCGTCCGTTGGCCGTCATCAACGGTTCTGCCTCTGCACCCGATTCGGCCTGGGCAGCCCCTTCTCTTAGGCCCTGCGACAGCGGTGCCCCAGGCTGACTCAAGAAGTTGCCCACGGTGATAAAAGCCTGTAGCAGCACCGCCGCACCGCCCATGGTAGCCGTGCAGAGCACCGAGAGGCGAGTTAGGCGACGCTGTCTTCTTTGACGCTTGAGAGGCAGGGAACGGTAGCGACGCTTCGACATGAAGGGGCAAAAAGGGGAGCAATCGATCGTGAGTGTAGCAACGAAATCCAGACTTGGCGCGATTTCTACGGAAAATTGATGAACTTACTGGAGGATGCCAGCAGGAGTTGCGATGCTCAATGCTACAGCAACTTCAAAAAAAGGCTACAGAAACTCTCAAAAACAGCGTGATCAATTGCAAAATTAGGCTTGACAGAGGCCCAATCCCCGCCTAGCTTAAACCATGCTTAGCGCGATCTACTGGACAATTTCACTCTGGACATTCACTGAATGAGTCATTGGGCAATTTCATCGGGGCAGCATCGAGTCTGAATCACCCTCTCACCCGCCGTGTTTAGGACTAGCTATGTTGAAGTTCCTGACCAAGACCGACTACCTGCTGCGAGAAACGCTGCTCGGCCTACGCCGGGGCGGCTGGATGAACTGGGCCGCCGTCAGCACCATTACCGTTCTGCTGTTTTTGTTTGGCATTAGCCTGCAGTCAACCTGGCAGGTTGAGCGGTTGCTCAACCAGTTTGGCAGCCAGCTAGAGGTGTCAGCGTATTTAGAGAGCGGTGTGCAGGCAGATACCCTGCTGCCTGTTGTGCAGGCAATGCCGGAGGTGATTTCGGTCAGGCCCGTAAGCAAAGAGTTTGCCTGGCAGGCACTGGTTGAAGACCTGGGTATTTCTGACATTGAAGGAGCCACTGAGCAGCTCAATGGCAATCCGCTGGTAGACGAAATTAAGGTCAAGGTGCGCTCCTCCGAAGATGTTCCCAACCTGGCCACCAAACTCACGGAGATGCAGGGTGTTGACGAAGTGCGCTACGTTGATGAAGCAGTGACTCGTCTGGCCCAGCTCAACGATGGCTTGAAGTGGGTCAGTCTGTTTATCATCGGCATTTTGAGCTTGACTGCAACCGCTGTCATCACCACCACCATCCGCCTGATTGTGATGGCCCGCCGCCGCGAAATCGAAGTCATGCAGCTCGTCGGAGCCACTCACGTTTGGATCTACCTGCCGTTTATTCTGCAGGGAGCTACCTTTGGCCTAGCCGGAGCTGGTATTGCCTGGGGGCTGCTGTTCGGCATTCAGCAATTTATCCAGGAAGTGGCCAGTCAGCAGCCTGATTTCATTCAGTTTCTCGCCAATGGTCTGCAGCTCAGCGCTCAGCAGCTGATCATGCTGCCGCTCTCTTTGCTGGGCATGGGGATGCTAGTGGGGTTGATGGGCAGCCTACTAGCGGTACGCAAGTTTGCCCTGCGCTAGGCTTCGTCGCTAAACAGGTAGCCCCAGATAGCCCCAGCAGGGTGTGTTATCGCAATGCGTGACGCACCCAATCTAGCGAGAAGCGGGTTCCGTTGGCGAATTCGCTGCGAATGGCTGTGTTCCGCCAGGCGACACATACACACCCTACTGGCTAAGCTAAAGGGCCTCAGGGACGGACTCCAAAGGCAGCCCGCAACCCTCGTGTAATCCACCCCGCACCAACCCTTTCTCCTGTATCAAACCAAAAAAACTCTCCCAGAAAGAAATCTGGAAGAGCTAAGAAAAACGAAGTTTCTTAAAGTGGGATCTAGTAAGCCAGACCCATGCTGCGGGTAGTCTCAGGACCGAGATAAACCCGAATGCTCAGGAAATCGGTTGGGCAAGCCGTCTCGCAACGCTTGCAGCCAACACAGTCCTCAGTCCGAGGGGAAGAGGCAATCTGACCGGCCTTGCAGCCATCCCAGGGCACCATCTCCAGAACGTCCGTAGGACAAGCCCGTACGCACTGCGTGCAGCCGATACAGGTATCGTAGATTTTGACTGTATGAGACATTGAATGAAGACTCCAATGTTAATTTACTGCGTCTAGACAGACTAGGCGAACCTTAAAAATCAGGTTTACCAGAACTGCTTATCAGTAAGGGTTTCCCAATCATTGAATAGTCTATAGCGACGCTTTTCGCCCATTACCCCTGGCCTTTGAAAACCTTAATGGAACGTAATATTGACGGCCCTTTCAGGCCAGGCTGATCAGGATCCACATTAGAGCGTTAGTGAGTCAATCTGGTCAGGATTTCCCCAATGTCAGTCACGCTTTCTTATAAGATGAAGAGATGCCTATTTCTATGAGTTTTCTCTTGCCCGATGGGCCGGTTTTTTGTACAGAAATCGGACAAAGCTCATGGTTTTAGGGTATTGTGCTGACTGTCAATCGCTGCGCAAAGGTTCTTAAGGAGTGATATGAGCGAAGAGGTTTTTGAGAAAGTCAAGAAAATTGTGGCCGAGCAACTCGGGGTAGACGAGGCAGAAGTCAAGCCCGAAGCCAGCTTTGCCAACGATTTGGGGGCAGACTCCCTTGACACCGTTGAGCTCGTGATGGCGCTCGAAGAGGAATTTGACATCGAAATTCCTGACGAAGCTGCAGAAGGGATTGGCACGGTACAGGCCGCCGTTGATTTCATCAAAGAAAAAACTGCTGCCTAAGCGAAGTTATCTGTTGACCTGTAAAGCCGCCTTTGGCGGTTTTCGATAGTGGGCGTTTTGCCTCTAAAACCGAGTTAGATCATGGCAAATCTTGAGAAAAAGCGCGTTGTGGTAACGGGAATGGGGGCCATTACTCCCATTGGAAACACGCTGGCAGAATACTGGGAGGGGCTGACCTCAGGTCGTAACGGCATCGGCCTAATTACGGCCTTTGATGCTTCTAAGCACGTAGCCCGGATTGCTGGGGAAGTTAAAGGGTTTGACCCGACTAGCTTTCTCGACCGTAAGGAGGCCAAGCGGATGGATCGCTTTGCTCAGTTTGCGGTGGTTGCCAGCCAGCAGGCGCTGCAAGATGCTCAGCTGGAGATTACCGATCTCAATGCGGAGCAGATCGGGATTGCCATTGGCACAGGCGTGGGGGGGCTGCGGGTGATGGAAGAGCAGCAAGAGGTGTACCTCACCAAAGGCCCTAGCCGCTGTAGCCCGTTCATGGTGCCAATGATGATTGCCAATATGGCCGCTGGCCTAACGGCAATTCACACCGGGGCTAAAGGGCCTAACTCCTGTGCGGTGACTGCCTGTGCTGCTGGGTCTAACGCGATTGGTGATGCATTTCGCCTAGTTCAGGGTGGCTATGCTCAGGCCATGATCTGCGGCGGTACCGAGGCGGCCATTACGCCTCTGTCCGTCGCTGGGTTTGGCTCGGCTCGCGCGCTTTCAACTCGCAATGACGACCCCACCCACGCCAGTCGCCCCTTTGACAAAGACCGCGATGGTTTTGTGATTGGCGAAGGCTGCGGCATCTTGATTTTGGAAGAATTAGAGCATGCTAAGAGCCGAGGAGCCCGCATCTACGCGGAGATGGTTGGCTACGGTATGACCTGCGATGCCTATCACATGACGGCTCCGGTGCCGGGTGGTGCTGGGGCAACTCGGTGCATTCAGCTTGCGCTCAAGGATGCGGGCATTACCCCAGAGCAGGTGAGCTACATCAATGCCCACGGCACCAGCACCCCGGCTAACGACCCGACCGAAACCCAGGCGATTAAAACGGCGATGGGCGAGGCTGCTTACAAAGTTTCTGTCAGCTCTACCAAGTCGATGACTGGGCACCTGCTGGGCGGCTCGGGCGGTATTGAGGCGGTGGCCACGGCACTTGCGATCGCACACGACCAGGTTCCCCCCACCATTAACCTGGAGACTCCCGATGAGGGCTGCGACCTAGACTACGTGCCGGGTAAGAGTCGCGCTCTAACGGTAGATGTGGCCCTGTCCAACTCGTTTGGCTTCGGCGGGCACAACGTGACGCTGGTTTTCCAGAAATACCGTAATTGAGGCTACAGGTTCATAGGTATAATGACTCATTAAGTGAGCTTTATTAAACTTCAAGATTTTCTCGGGGGAGGGGTTAGAGTGCTCTTAGGGTCTTCTGACTGCTCCTTCGTGAAAAGCTTGATTTTTTACGTATTCCCCAGCCTTTTCTAGGGCAACGGGGTAGAAATTTCTGTTGATGGCTAATCTCTGGGCTTCTTGTCCGGGCTGGCCCCTGGTAAACCGTCGTTGAGCTGTGGAAACTATGGCTGTCGCAACCCAAACACTGGAAGAGCTTTGTATCAACTCCATCCGCTTTCTGGCGATTGCTGCCGTTGAGAAAGCTAAATCGGGCCACCCTGGTCTGCCGATGGGCGCAGCGCCTATGGCGTTTGTCCTGTGGGACAAGTTTATGCGGTTTAACCCCAAGAACCCTGCCTGGTTCAACCGCGATCGCTTTGTCCTCTCTGCCGGACATGGCTGCATGCTGCAGTATGCTCTGCTGTATCTGACCGGCTATGACAGCGTGACGCTCGATGACATCAAGCAGTTCCGCCAGTGGGGCTCTCGCACGCCGGGCCACCCCGAGAACTTCGAGACCCTTGGCATTGAAGTGACCACTGGCCCGCTGGGTCAGGGCATTGCCAATGGTGTGGGTCTGGCGATGGCCGAGGCGCACCTGGCCGCTCGCTTTAACAAGCCTGACTGCACCGTGGTTGACCACTACACCTACGTCATCCTAGGCGATGGCTGCAACATGGAAGGGGTGTCTGGCGAAGCCTGCTCCCTGGCAGGACACCTGGGCCTAGGCAAGCTGATCGCGCTCTACGACGACAACCACATCTCTATTGACGGCTCTACCGATATTTCCTTCACCGAAGACGTCAGCAAGCGCTTTGAAGCCTATGGCTGGCACGTGCTGCACGTGGAGAATGGCAATACGGATTTGGATGCGATCGCAAAAGCCATCGAAGAGGCCAAGTCGGTCACCGACAAGCCCACAATGATCAAAGTCACCACCACCATCGGCTACGGTTCCCCCAACAAGCAAAACACTGCTGGGGTACACGGAGCTGCTTTGGGGAGCGACGAAATCCAAGCCACCCGCGAAAACCTAGGCTGGACCTACGGCGACTTTGAAGTGCCCGAAGATGCCCTCAACCACATGCGCCAAGCTATAGAGCGCGGCGCTAGCCTAGAGGCCGAGTGGGAAGAAACCTTCGCCACCTACCGCACCCAGTATGCCGCCGAAGCCGCTGAGCTAGAGCGAATGATCTCAGGCAAGCTGCCCGAGGGCTGGGCCGACGCGCTGCCTACCTACAGCCCTGGCGACAAGGCCATTGCTACTCGCAAAACCTCCGAGATGACCCTCAATGCCCTAGCTCCGGTGCTGCCTGAGCTGATTGGGGGTTCCGCTGACCTGACCCACTCCAACCTGACCGAGCTGAAAATCTCCGGCAGCTTCTTGAAGGGGCAGTACGAAAACCGCAACCTGCGCTTTGGTGTGCGGGAGCACGGCATGGGCGCAATCTGCAACGGCATTGCCCTGCACAACTCGGGTTTGGTGCCCTACTGCGCCACCTTCCTGGTGTTTGCTGACTACATGCGCGCCCCCATCCGTCTCTCGGCTCTAGCTGGCGCAGGCGTCATCTACGTCATGACCCACGACTCCATCGGTCTGGGCGAAGATGGCCCTACCCACCAGCCAGTCGAGACCATTGCCTCCCTGCGGGTCATTCCTAACCTAGTGGTGATTCGCCCTGCCGACGGCAACGAAACCTCCGGAGCCTACAAGGTAGCCGTTGAAAACCGCAAAATCCCGACCCTGCTGGCCCTGAGCCGCCAAAACCTGCCGCAGCTGGAAGGATCTTCCATTGATGCGGTTGCCAAGGGAGCTTACATCCTCTCCGATAGCGAAGGCACGCCCGACCTGATTCTGATCGGCACCGGCAGCGAAGTCTTCCTTTGCGTTGAGGCGGCTGTTAAGCTGCGGGCTGAAGGCAAGCAGGTGCGAGTGGTATCCATGCCCTCCTGGGAGCTGTTTGATGCTCAAGATGCTGCCTACCGGGAGTCTGTACTGCCCAAGGCCGTAACCAGGCGTCTGGCGGTAGAAGCAGCCAGCAGCTTCGGCTGGTGCCGTTATGTCGGCTCTGAAGGCGACAGCATTAGCGTTGATCGCTTTGGTGTTTCTGCTCCCGGCGGCATCGTCATGGAGAAGTTTGGCTATACCGTAGACAACGTTGTTGACCGCGCCAAGGCTCTGCTGGGCTAAGGCTAGGTAAAAGCTTCAAGGGATGCCTGTCAAAGGCATCCCTTTTTTATTGGCCGTAGTCCCATGCCACGCTTTGTAATGCCACTCTGCCGCTGAAAATTATTCAAGCTCTGGGTTCAGCGATATGATGAGGGGCGCAGGCGGGAACTGGCATGGAAATTGACATCCTACTTCTGACCATTTACTTCATTGTCGTCTCCTACGTGGTCTATAAGATGGCCCTGTCTGTCGAGGCCCAGCTAGAAGACCAGATCGTAATTCAGCTGGATCGAGAGCTGCTGCAGAGTTCGGTGGCAAACCAGCTGCAGCAGCAGGGCTATGAAGATTTGCCGGTGGAGATCCTAGATGCCGGGCCGATGCCGCTCAATCGGGCCGCTTGCCTGAGTCTGACAATACCGATTCAGGTGCAGGATGAGGTGGTGGAAGGCACTATTGCCGTTCAGGTTTCACCCCAGGGCACCCGGCCCATTGAGCCACCCATTGGTGGCTTGACAGTGCAGATCGTCAACACCGTTCCCGCCGCTCAGGTCATTGTGGACTGGGATAGCAGCAGCCTCAGCCTACACAACAACCTGGGCCGTCGCGTCATTCGCCAAACTCCGGGTATGCGGATGGATCTGGTGCAGGCTCAGGTGCACAGCGTGATCAACCCTCGCCAGTCTTTCAGCGCCACCGTCACCAGTGAAGATTCCTTTGGCCGCAGCCCTGACACTCAGCTCCTGCAGCCGACTGCTCCACTGGTTAATCTCGGTAAGGTTCTGGCCTTGCCGCCACCCCTGCGAACCTACGCTCTAGAGCTGCTAATTGGTATTCAACCAATGGTCTCTCTTAACCAGCCGGTGATTCGGCTGCTGCTGCCGTTTCGCTTTGAAATTGGTGTGCTGCCAGACCAGCCCGCAATTCCGCTATTTCGCTGGATATTGAGCCGACGCGACGAGAATACCAACCGAAAGGTGGACGGCAAACTTCGCTGAATCTTGAGTGATTAACCGGTCAACTCCGACTACAAGATTCTGTCTGCAAGATCACGTCAGGGGGAGCCATCTCGACTAGACTAAGAGCTAAGGAAAGAGTTGGCGCAGGCAGTTGCGGGCGGGTTTAGGCCCGTCTGAGGAAAGTCCGGGCTCCCCAAAGACCAGACTTGCTGGGTAACGCCCAGTGCGGGTGACCGTGAGGAGAGTGCCACAGAAACATACCGCCGATGGGAAGGCAGAGGGCAGAAGGCAGCGGATAGAAGGGAAACCTTGTCCTGAGTCTCTGGTTTCTGGTCTTTTACAGGTAAGGGTGCAAGGGTGCGGTAAGAGCGCACCAGCAGCATCGAGAGGTGCTGGCTCGGTAAACCCCGGTTGGGAGCAAGGTCGCAGGGGCGATGGTTGGTCTTTTTCCAGCTCCGCTAAAGAGAACCGCAAGAGGCGGCTGGTAACAGCCGTCCCAGATAGATAACCGCCCTCCGTCAGGAGAACAGAACCCGGCTTATGTCCGGCTCTTTCCCCACTTTTTGATTGACACGACTATGACCGATCTGCCCGATCCTGCTCGCCAAAGACAGCTGCAGCGCTGCCTGCAACGGCTGGGACTGCCTGATAAAACCACCGTTAACTGGCATCTGCTGGATCTGGCCTTTACCCATTCCTCCGCGTCTTCTTCGGCCAACTATGAGTACCTGGAGTTTTTGGGGGATGCGGCGCTGCGGCTGGCGGCAGCTGAGTTTTTGATGGAGACCTATCCTGAAGCCTCGGTGGGAGAATTGGCGGCAGTGCGATCGCGACTGGTAAGCGATCAGGCCTTGGCCGACTTGGCTGATGACCTAGGTCTAGAACCCTTCCTGCAAATGTCTAGCAGCGCCTGGGGCGACAAGGCCGGACGGCGCTCCCGACTGGCAGACGTTTTTGAGGCGGTGCTGGGCGTACTTTATCTGGAGCGCCACAACCTTAGCCTGATTCGGGTGTGGCTCGACAGCCACCTGCAGCGACTGGCCCAGCAGATTTGGCAAGACCCCACCCTGCAAAACTACAAAGCGGCCCTGCAGGAGCTGACCCAAGCCCATTTTAAGACGCTGCCCCAATACCAAACCCAGGAGGTCAGCCATATCCACGGCGATGCCGAGCGCTTTGCCTCGGAAGTGTGGTTTATGGATCAGTGCTGGGGCAGTGGCCGAGGCGCTTCCATGAAGCAGGCAGAGCAAACTGCTGCCCAAAAGGCCTATACCGATCTCAAGCAGCACCTGGAACAGGCGCAACCTGCAACCCCATGACGGCTCCCATTCGGCTGGCGATCTTTGGGCTGGGCCGCTGGGGTGAGCATCTGGTTCGAAATTTTCTGGCCCTGCCGGAGGCTAGGGTAGTGGCCGTTATTGACCCCCAAGCTGAGGCTCTAGCTCGGCTGCAGGATCAGTTTGAGCTGCCAGATAGTGTGCAGGGCTTAACTGACTGGCGAGCGGCAATGGATCTGCCGGGGCTAGAGGCCGTTGCGATCGCAACCCCAGCCGCCACTCACTATCCCTTAATAAAAACGGCTCTAGAGCGCCATCTTCATGTGCTGACCGAAAAGCCCATGACCCTCGCCGTGGCAGAATGCCAGGAACTGTGCACCCTGGCGGCACAGCACCAGCTTCAGCTCGTGGTAGACCACACCTACCTGTTCCATCCTGCCGTTAAAGCCGCCAAGCAAGTGTTTGTAGAAAACCGCCTGGGCCGCCTGCGCTATGGCTACGCCGCCCGCACCCATCTCGGCCCAGTGCGCTCTGATGTAGATGCGCTTTGGGATCTGGTAATTCACGACATTGCGATTCTCAACTTTTGGCTAGAAGCCGTCCCGGTTCAGGTTGCAGCCTGGGGCAAGGCTTGGCTGCAGCCCCAGCCCCAGCCCCTGTTTCCCGCTGGGCTGGCTGATGTCGGTTGGGTGCGGCTAGTGTATCCCAATCAGTTTGAGGCCACCCTACACGTCAGCTGGCTCAATGCCGACAAGCAGCGGCGGTTGGGAGTCGTGGGTGACCAGGGTACGCTGGTCTTTGATGAACTGGCTCCAAACAGGCTAACCCTATATCAGGGCGCAATTCAGGGCGAAGCTGCGCCGTTTTTGCCGAGCGGGGTTGACCCTCTGCCTCTTCCAGATGACCGCACCCAGCCCCTAACCCAGGTGTGCAAACACTTCTTAGCCCGCATTCAAGGACAGGCAGAGCCGGAGATTTCGGGAGGTGCGATCGCAACCCATCTCGTCAAAACCCTAACCGCTCTATCCCAATCCCTCCAAACCGGCGGCACTCTAATCTCCCTATGACCCCCACCGTGCCGTATTGCTATGTTTTGTAGGTTGGTGTGGGACTTGCGAGACTCAACAAACTCCTGAAGCTGTTGGGTTGAGGCTCGGCAAATCCCAACCTACGAGAGCTGCCGACCAAACGGTACCGTAGGATAGGCAAAGCAAAGCGTGCTCATCAAAGCTCATGTCCCTAAAAGATGGGCTATCGCCCTTTGTCCATCCTATTCACTACCCACCAAACAGTTGACGTAGTACGGATAGGCGAGAGCAGTTCCAGTAGTCGATGTGGGCGCAAATCAGGCCAGCTTCGTTCAGCCGCAGCTCGCTCCGACCAGAGATACTCATGCGGGGCTGCCAGGGAACCGGAGCCGTCCAGCTCAAAGTCCAGTGAGTTTTGATCAGCTCTGCCGTTGGCTGCTCAATGGCGTGTAGGTCAAGCTGGACTGCCTTAAACCACCGCGCCATGAAGCCGATCATCTGGCGATAGCGGTCAACGCCCTGAAATTGAGTCAGCGGATCTTTGAAACAGACCCCTTTGGCGTAGAGGTCGTAGCTCTGGTCGTAGGGGAATCGCTGGTAGTCCTGACGAATTCGTTCAAGGATATCTGTGGGCATGAGAGCAGCCGGAAACCACCCTGATCATCCAGCATCCTCAGCGGCATGGCAATCACCGTTGAGGGATTGGGCATAGCGGGTTGTGATCAGCTCACTTCTGGCCCAGCAGCCAGTAGGTCGTCATCAGGCCCTTGCCTTTGACATCGATAATGCCGCGCCGCTCAAACTGGTAGCTGTCTTTTAACTGCTCATAAAGGTTCGCCGTCACCTGAATCCGGTTGGGCTGGCCCTGCGACTCCATACGGCTAGCGACATTGACAGCATCGCCCCAGAGGTCATAGGAGAACTTCTTCATGCCAATCACACCAGCGACGACTGGCCCTGTGTCCATGCCAATTCGCAGGTTAAAGGGGCTGTTATCGTCGCTCCGCTTGAATAGGCTGATGGCTTGCTGCATGTCCAGCGCCATTTGAGCCACTGCTTCCGCATGGCGGGTCATCTGCTGCGGTAGCCCGCCCACTACCATGTAGGCATCGCCAATGGTCTTGATTTTTTCCAGGCCGTGCTTTTCAGCCAGCCGGTCGAAGGTCGAGAACACCTGATTGAGCGTATCGACTAGCTCAGCCGGTGAAACCGCTGAAGAAAGCCCAGTGAAGTTGACGATATCGGCAAACAAGATCGTCACCTCATCAAAGCGATAAGCGATCGACTTCTGCTCACGCTTTAGCTCCTCGGCGATGGGCTGAGGCAGAATGTTGAGCAGCAGCCGCTCCGATTCTTCCTGCTCGGCCTTCAGGGCTTCTTCGACCCGCTTGCGATCGGTGATGTCGGTAACAAAGCCCTCAATCGCCACGGGCTCCTCAGCCTCATCCCAGACCCAAATGCCCTTCTCTAGCACCCACTTCTCCTGCCCAGAGGCGGTGATGATGCGGTAGATCATCTCAAAGGAGCGTTTCTCTAAGCGGGCCGCTTCTAGATAGGTGCCCACGTATCCGTGGTCCTCAGGGTGAACCAGAGAGCCAAAGGACAGCTTGGACTGGTGAATGAGATCTTCGGGATGATAGCCGGTCAGCTCAAAGCAGCCATCGCTGACAAAGTCTAAGATGCGCTCGTCGTTGCACAGACGCCGGTAGGCCATACCCGCCAGGTTGCCCAGTAGGGTCGCCAGTGCCCGTTGGCTTTCCTGCAGGGCATCCTCTGCCTGTTTACGTTGGGTGATATCGGCAGCGGTACCCTCGTAGTAGAGGACTTCTCCGTAGTTGTCGCGTACGACCCGGCTATTTTCTGAAACCCAGATGATCTCACCATCGGCCCGGTAAACCTGAGACTCAAACCCCGTGATTCCCTCAGGCTGGCTGTGGAGGCGCTCCACCATCTGGCGGCGAAGCTCGGGATCGACATAAAGCCGGTTAATGTCGCTGACCTGACCCATCAGCTCTGCCGGGCTGCTATAGCCCAGCATGTCGGCTAGGGCTGGGTTGGCACTGAGGAATTTGCCTTCGGGCGTGACCTGCAAAATGCCTTCTGCCACGTTTTCAAAGATGCTGCGGTATTTTTCCTCAGCTCGCTGCAGGGCGATATCTGCCCGTCGGCGCTGAGTGATATCGCGGGCTACCCAGATTGCCCGGTTGCCTGGCAGCGGCGACACTATAGCGCTGTACCAGGCCGTTTTTTCAAAGTCATCAGCGGCCACTTCACCGTTCGTTGGATTTTGTCCTGTCCACTCCCCTATTGGCAGGCTATACATCAGGCGAACGGCGCGCCCTGTATTGAGTGCCTGATGAATGTGGCGCATGAACAGGGTGGCCTGGTAAGGCGGCAGCACCTCGTAGACCGTTTTGCCAATGCGCTCAGTATCTGGGCTGTAGAGCAGTTCGGAGTTGGTGGCGACCATATTGAGGTAGTGACCCTCGGCATCAAATACCGTGATCACGTCGGTCATGGCGGCAAAGAGCGCCCGCAGTTCGGCTTCTGAGTCTCGCAGGGCCCGCTCTACGCGCTGGCGTTCGCGGATTTCTCCCAGCAGGCGCTGGTTGGAGTCGGTGAGGGCGGCGGTGCGGCGGGTAACTCGCTGCTCCAATTCCTCATTGGCCCTTTGCAGGGCTGCCTGAGCTTCTTTGCGCTCTGTGATGTCTTCGACAGTGCCCTCAAAGTAGAGCAGCGTGCCCGTCTCGTCTCGCACCGCTCGGGCGTTTTCTGAAATCCAGATAACGCTGCCGTCTTTGCGGTAAATTTCTGACTCAAAGTTTTTGACTTCGCCCTGCAGCAGCAGCGCCTGGATAAATTCTTCGCGGCGCAGGGGCTTGACGTAGAGCTGCTGCTGAATACTGGTCAGATTCGCCATCATTTCTTCAGGCGAACTGTAGCCGTAGATTCGAGCTAGGGCGGGGTTGGCACTGAGGTACTGGCCATCGGCAGTGGTCTGGAAAATGCCCTCGACAATATTTTCAAAGATGTTGCGGTATTTGGCCTCGGCTTTTCGCAGTGCCTCTTCAGCCTCGTTCCGCTGGGAGATGTCAATGCCGACTGTAAAAGCGGCGTGGCCCTGGTTATATTTCTGGGCCACGATTAAAAACCGCCGCTTGGAGCCGCCTACATAGGCCGAGATTTCTCGGTAGGCATCCTGCTGGTCGGCGGCAAAGAAGTCTTTGACGAAGGTGTTGAATTCGTTGCTGGTGTGCAGGAAGCCAATATCCTGCCCGATAAAAGCTTCTGCGGGCAGATTGAAGGTGCTAGCTAGGTGGCGGTTGACCCCTAAGTAGCGCAGGTCAGCACTAATCCAGGACACAATGCCGGGAACCGCATCTAGAATGGCCTGAAGCTGGTCATGGGCTGCTCTAAGGGCAACATCTGCCTGCTGCCGCTCTACAATTTCTTCAATCAGGCTGTCGTTTGACTCTCGCAGGGCAGCTGTATGCTCTTCAGACTGCTGCTCTAGCCGGGCAATTTGCTGCTTTAACTGGTCGACCGTGGCGGTGCGATCGCACACCTCCTGTTTCAGCTGCTGATTTTCCTGCCGCAGCGCTTCTAGCTCCCGCGAGATGTCAGCCTGAGATAGGTCAGTATTGTCTCCCACCACTGAGACAGCCATGTGTTGCGGCCTCTGGCTCAGCTTGCCAGCCGTCAAGGGTAGTTTTTCAGTCATAAGAAGCTCAAGCTACAAGGTGCGCCAACCTACTTTCATCTACGCATCTGTGCTGCGTGATTCCGGTTTGGACTGTGAGAAAGTTGTGGATCTAGTTGAGACAGTTCACTCAGCACAGTTCACAGACTGTGCGTTATCAAGATCCACCTGGCTTCTGTTTGATCCGCTCGATTTGATCTGCTCGCTCAGTGTGTCTCTTTACTATGATGACAGACTGGCGATAGACGCCATGGCGACAGATCACGGGCCAGAACAATCCGCACAGATTTGTGGTTGCACCCTTGGGCTTTCTAATATGAACCATACTGCAGGCATCGATCGGTATTCTGGACATCATTCTTTATTCTTTTGAACTTGGGAAGATTGCTCAGGCACCTCACCTACCCCCTTCTTTTCACTTCCCTTTCCACGACTTTTACCGATCCCTTCATACACGTGGGACAATGGGAGGCGCTTGATCTTTAGGGGAGCTAGTAAAAACGGTGAAAGCCCTTGTTGTTGGAAGCGGTGGGCGTGAACACGCACTGGCCTGGAAACTGCTTCAGTCGCCTAAAGTGAGCGAGGTGGTCTGCATTCCGGGCAACGGCGGGACTGCGGCTCTGCCCAGGTGCCGCAATGTGGGAATGGGCGTCAATGACTTTGAAGGCATCGCCCGGTTTGCTCTAGTGAATAACTTTCCCCTGGTTGTTGTTGGCCCTGAGCAGCCCCTAGCTGATGGGATTGCTGATTTTCTGCAGCAGCAGGGCCTGAAGGTGTTTGGGCCGACCCAGACCGGAGCCCAGATCGAGGCCAGCAAAGCCTGGTCTAAAGCACTTATGGCTCAGGCCGGTATTCCAACGGCCCAATCTGAGGTGTTTACCAACGCGGCGTCGGCTCTGGCGTTTGTGCAGCACCAGGGTTTCCCTATTGTGGTTAAGGTAGACGGTTTGGCCGCAGGCAAAGGGGTAACCGTGGCCCATAGCCTAGATGAGGCGACAGCCGCCATTGAGGCCGCCTTTAGCGGCAAATTTGGCGCTGCTGGAGAGCGGGTGGTGATCGAAGAGTTTTTGATCGGTCAAGAAGCCTCCGTACTGGCGGTGACCGATGGTCAAACCTTGCGACTGCTACTGCCAGCCCAGGATCATAAGACTATTGGCGAGGGCGATACAGGCCCTAATACGGGCGGTATGGGAGCCTATGCCCCTACTCCTATCGTCACCCCAGACTTGATGGAGCGGGTGCAGCGAGAAATCCTAGAGCCTGCGCTGCAGGCGGTTAAGGATCAAGGGATTGACTACCGAGGTGTGCTCTATGCTGGGCTGATGATCACGCCGGAGGGCGATCCCAAGGTAGTGGAGTTTAACTGCCGCTTTGGTGATCCTGAAATTCAGGCCATCCTGCCGCTGCTAGAAACTCCCCTAGCTGACCTGATGTTGGCCTGTGTAGAAGGCCGTCTGGAGTCGTTTCCGCCGCTAGAGTGGAAGCCGGGGGCCGCGGCTTGTGTGGTAGCTGCTGCTGAGGGCTATCCAGACACCCATCGCAAGGGTATGGCTATCTCTGGGCTAGACGCTGCTGAAGAAACGGGGGCGCTAGTGTTCCATGCCGGGACTCGCAAGCTGAAGGGGGAGACGATAGCCGATGGCGGTCGGGTGTTGGGCATTACTGGGGTCGGGGATAGTTTTGAAGGTGCGATCGCAAATGCCTACGCCGCCGCCGCCTGCATCAGCTACGACGGCATGTACTACCGGCGGGACATTGGTCATCGGGTGAAGGCTCGGTAGCGACAGCAGATTCCCTCCCTTTATCAGGCAGCCAATTGGCGTGCCAGGGCAGCAACTGTCAAAGATCGTGCCAGAATAAAGGCACTTGCATCCTTAACCCTGAACCGTCTTGATTGAGCTACTCAAAAAAATCCGAGAACTCATCGTGCGCTGGTGGGGCGACTTCACCCTCCAGACCCGGTTAATGGCCGGGGCCACCCTCGTGGTGTCTCTGATCATGAGTGGCTTGACCTTCTGGGCGGTTAACACAATTCAGCAAGATGCCCGCCTCAACGACACCCGCTTTGGCAGTGACCTAGGGCTGCTGCTCGCGGCCAACGTCGCCCCTCTGGTCAGCGAAAACAACCGCACCGAGCTGGCCCGCTTCTCCTACAGCTTTTACCAGAGCACCTCTAGCGTTCGCTACATGCTCTATGCCGACGAAGACGGCAGCATTTTCTTTGGCATTCCGTTTTCTGAAGCAGCCGTTCAAAACTCCCTCACGCTGCGGCGGCGTATGCAGCTGCCCGAAGACTATGCTCGCAATACTGGCAAGCCGATGGTGCGGCAGCACCTGACCCCAGCGGGAGAAGTCACCGATGTCTTTGTGCCGCTCAACTACAACGGCAAGCATTTGGGCGTGTTGGCCCTGGGCATCAACCCCAATCCGACTGTTGTTGCCTCCTCCCACCTCACCCGCGATGTCACGATTGCGGTATTTGTCTCGATCTGGGTGATGGTGATTTTGGGAGCTGTCTTTAATGCCCTCACCATTACTCAGCCGATCAAAGAGCTGCTGGTGGGGGTGAAAAATATTGCGGCGGGCAACTTTAGGCAGCGCATCGATCTGCCCTTAGGCGGAGAACTGGGGGAGCTGATCTACAGCTTCAACGATATGGCTGAGCGACTAGAGCGCTACGAAGAGCAGAACATCGAAGAGATGACTGCCGAAAAAGCCAAGCTCGAAACCCTGGTGTCGACCATTGCCGATGGCGCGATTTTGCTCGATACCAGCATGAACGTGGTGCTGGTTAACCCTACCGCCCGCCGCATATTTGGCTGGGAGGGGCGGGATTTGGATCAGGGCAATGCACTAGATCACCTACCCAGCGAAGTGCGAGTGCAGCTGACCCGGCCCCTGTTCCAGGCGGTAGCAGGCCAGTCAGAGGGCATGGAGTTTCGCATTTCCCTACATGAGCCCAGCGTTCGCACCATCCGGATTTTGCTCAATACGGTGCTAGACCAGGCGCGAGAAAACGTCAAAGGCATTGCCATTACAGTGCAGGACATTACTCGCGAAGTGGCCCTCAACGAGGCCAAAGCCCAGTTCATCAGCAACGTCTCCCACGAGCTGAGAACGCCGCTGTTTAATATCAAATCTTTCATTGAAACTCTGCACGAGTACGGGGAAGACCTCAGCGATCACGAGCGGCAGGAATTTCTGGAAACGGCCAACCACGAAACCGACCGTCTTACCCGTCTGGTCAACGATGTGCTCGATCTCTCGCGCCTAGAGTCGAACCGCCAGTACCCGCTCACTTCGGTGGAGGTTGTGCCGACTGTCGAGCAGATTCTGCGAACCTACCAGCTCAATGCCCGCGATAAGCAAATTGAACTGGGCCACGAAATCGAGCCAGATCTGCCGCCTGTGTTGGGCAACTATGATTTGCTGCTGCAGGTGTTTGGCAACTTGGTGGGCAATGCGCTCAAATTTACCCGAGCGGGTGGGAAAGTCTTGCTGCGGGCCTACTCGCTGCCCTGCTTGGAAGCTGGGCATGGTCGCTCCAGCAGCATTCGAATTGAGGTTTCCGATACGGGCATCGGCATTGCCCCTGAAGATCAGCAGGCTATTTTCGATCGCTTCTTTCGGGTAGAGAACCGGGTCCATACCCTAGAGGGCACTGGCCTGGGCTTGTCAATCGTCAAAAATATTATCGAAAAGCACAGCAGCCAGGTGCACTTGGTCAGTGAGGTCGGGGTGGGCACCACATTCTGGTTTGACCTGATTGTTTACATGCCTGACTCACCTTTTTCCCACGTAAACACGCAGGCAGAAGGCCCAAACAAGGAAAAAGCGGGAGATGCGATCGCACTTGCCCCCTCTCCCTAATCGATCTATCAGAAACCGGGTTTCTCCTCTAGCAAATCAAAATATGTTTGTTGCTAGAAGAAACCCGGTTTCTCAACCTCCGGGCTAATCTATCACTCTGAGTATCCGTAAACCTTGGGATCTAAACCCTGAGGATCCCCACCTGCAGATCCCCGGGTTCTTTTTGGGTGCTAGAAGTTGAACTGCACTAGCGCAGAAGAACCCGGGGATCTTGGCCCCTGCAAGTCACAAAAATCAAGTGGCAAAGCCTTACGGCTAAGAACGAGAGCTTTAGGCAATTACCAAAACCTCAGGGCGGATACTGCCATTAAGCGCAAACCTGACCTACCCTTATATAGATACATCTTGTAATCGTTGTCCTTCCAGCTGTGACAGACACCAAGAGCTACAAAGAAACCGTTCTGCTGCCTCAGACCGCCTTTGACATGCGGGCCAACTCCACCAAGCGAGAGCCTGAGATTCAGAAGTACTGGGCAGATCATCAGATTTACGAAAAGCTGGCACAGGAAAACCCCGGCGACCTGTTTGTGCTGCACGATGGCCCGCCCTACGCCAACGGTAGCCTGCACATTGGCCACGCCATGAACAAAATTCTGAAGGACACGATTAATAAGTATCAGCTGCTCCAGGGCCGCAAGGTGCGCTACGTCCCTGGTTGGGACTGCCACGGCCTGCCGATTGAGCTGAAGGTCTTGCAGGCAATGGATTCTAAAGAGCGGCAAGGGCTTACCCCAATCAACCTGCGCCGCAAAGCGGCTGCCTTTGCGCTTCAAGCCATTGACGAGCAGCGAGACAGCTTCAAGCGCTACGGGGTGTGGGGCGACTGGGAACAGCCTTACCTCACCCTCAAGCCCGAATACGAAGCGGCTCAGATCGGCGTATTTGGTGAGATGTACCTGAAAGGCTACATCTACCGGGGTCTCAAGTCTGTCCACTGGAGCCCGTCATCGCAAACGGCTCTAGCTGAGGCTGAGTTGGAGTACCCCGAAGGCCACATCTCCCCCAGTATCTACGCAGCGTTTCCAATGGTGAGCGCGTCTGATACCGCTAAGGCGGCACTGGAGCCGTACCTGGCTGAATTGGGCGTAGCCATCTGGACAACGACGCCCTGGACCATTCCGGCGAACCTGGCGGTGGCGGTTAACCCCGACCTCACCTATGCCGTAGTTGAAGTCGAATCGGCTCACCCCTTCCGCTACCTGATCATCGCCAAAGATCTAGTAGAGCGCATGACCCAGGTTTTGGGAACGGGCCTGACGGTGAAAGCTGAACTCAAAGGCGCTGCCTTAGAGCACTCTACCTACCGGCACCCGCTGTTTGACCGGGTCAGCCCCATTTTGATCGGGGGTGACTACGTTACGACTGAGTCGGGGACGGGCCTGGTGCACACTGCGCCTGGACATGGAGAAGAAGACTTTAGGGTGGGGCAGCGCTACGGGCTGCCAGTGCTCTCTCCGGTGGACGAGCGCGGCAACATGACTGCTGAAGCTGGGCAGTTTGAGGGCCTAAACGTGCTCAAAGATGCCAACCCAGCGGTGATCGAGGCGATGGAAAAGGCCGGATCGCTGCTGAAGCACGAGCCTTATCCCCACAAATATCCCTACGACTGGCGCACCAAAAAGCCGACAATTTTCCGAGCGACTGAGCAGTGGTTTGCCTCGGTTGAGGGCTTCCGGGATGAGGCGCTGCAGGCGATCAAGACGGTCGAGTGGATTCCGGCGCAGGGCGAGAACCGGATCACGTCAATGGTGGCTGATCGCTCTGACTGGTGTATCTCGCGTCAGCGCAGCTGGGGCGTGCCGATTCCGGTGTTTTACGACGAAGAGACGGGTGAACCGTTGCTCAATGCAGAGACAATTGCCCATGTGCAGCAGCTCTTTGCCGAGCATGGCTCTGACATTTGGTGGGAACGGCCCGAGTCGGAGCTGCTGCCAGAACCCTACCGCAGCAATGGCCGCGCCTACCGCAAGGGTACTGACACAATGGACGTGTGGTTTGACTCAGGTTCATCCTGGGCAGCGGTGGCAGAGCAGCGAGCTGAGCTGCACTACCCTGTGGATCTGTATTTGGAAGGGTCGGATCAGCACCGGGGCTGGTTCCAATCGAGCCTATTAACCAGCGTGGCTACCCACGGCCAAGCTCCCTATAAGCAGGTGCTGACCCACGGCTTTGTGCTAGACGAGCAGGGCCGCAAGCAGAGCAAGTCTCTGGGCAACGTGGTCGATCCTCGCATTGTGATCGAGGGCGGGAAAAACCAGAAGCAAGAGCCACCCTACGGGGCGGACGTGCTGCGGCTGTGGGTGTCGTCGGTTGATTATTCTTCGGATGTGCCTCTGGGTAAAAACATCCTCAAGCAGTTGAGCGATGTCTACCGCAAGATCCGCAACACGGCTCGGTTCCTGCTGGGCAACCTGTATGACTTTGACCCAGCTAAGGATGCCGTTCCTTATGACCAGCTGCCGGAGCTAGATCGCTACATGCTGCACCGCATGACGGAGATCTTTGGCGATGTGCAGGATGCTTTTGAGAGCTACCAGTTTTTCCGGTTCTTCCAGACGGTGCAGAACTTCTGTGTGGTGGACCTGTCTAACTTCTATCTCGATATCGCTAAAGATCGCCTCTACATCAGCGAGGCAGACTCGTTCCGCAGGCGTAGCTGTCAGACCGTGCTGGCGATCGCAATTGAAAACCTGGCCCGTGCGATCGCACCTGTGCTGTCCCACATGGCCGAAGATGTTTGGCAAAACCTGCCCTACTCCACGCCCTATCAGTCGGTCTTTCAAGCGGGTTGGGTGAAGCTGGAGAAAGTGTGGCAGCAGCCCCAGCTAGCCCAGAGCTGGACTCAGCTGCGAGCCATTCGCCAGGAGGTTAATAAGGTTCTAGAGCAGGCCCGAACCGGCAAGGCAATTGGCTCCTCTCTGGAGGCTAAGCTCTTGCTCTACGTGCCCGATTTAGAATTGCGACAGGCGCTAACGGCAATGAACCCAGCAGACAGCATCGCTCCGGGCAGTGCCCATGTCGATGAGCTGCGCTATCTCTTTCTGGTATCCCAGGTTGAGCTGCTAGAGTCGGCAGATGCTCTGAAGGAATTGCCGTACCGCAGCGAAGCCGACTTTTTAGGGGTTGGGGTGGTCGATGCCGAAGGGGCAAAGTGCGATCGCTGCTGGAACTATTCCACCCAGGTCGGTCAAAACGCCGAGCATCCCGCTATCTGCGAACGCTGTGTAGAGGTGCTGCTCGGTAAGTTTTAGGGCTGCGGCAGTGTTAGCCCCTTTGTTAGGTGCAGGTCTATCTAAGGATAGACCTGGATTTATGGTCGCTATAGTATGTTTGTCGTTTAGGGATCTATCCTAGGGGCGGCTCCTGGCCTGGTGGCGAAGAGCGGAGCAACATTAGCAGTGCAGGGTTACGGTGAAAGGGCAGGATCATCCCCGCTCCGCAAGCAGCGTTCGTATTAATTGGTCGGCGCTTCTATTAGGGTTTTTGGTGCTGCTGCTGGCTCATGGGGCAGCCCTGCTCTTTAGAATTCAGCCTGCTGTTTCGCTTTGGTTTCCGCCCTCGGGGGTTGCGATCGCACTGACCCTCTGGCTTGGGCCTTTGGGAATTGTCTTAACTGGGCTGGCCTCGGTGATGGTGGCTCCGGCTTGGGGCGGCGAGGGCTGGTTTAGGCTGGTGGGCTTAGTTGATGTCGTTGAGCCTGCGGTGGCCTGGCTGCTTTACCGCAAGCTATTTAGCGGCTCTTTAACGCTGTGGGGGCTGCACAGCGTCATTGCCTTTTTGCTCAGTGCGCCCCTGGCAGCTTGTGCGGCTTCAGCGACGGTCGGCTGCCTGGTGCTAACTGGTTTGGGCCGGATTGCGCCAGAAGCGATAGGGGCAACCTTAGCTCACTGGTGGTTAGGCAACGCTCTGGGAACGATGACCCTAGTGCCAGTGGCCCTACTGCTGTTGACCCCCCTTCTGCAGCGACGGGGCTGGCTGACGCTGTCTGAGTCAAACCGCCCAAGCCAAGGCAGCATTCCCCTCTTTCGTACCCACGGGTGGGAAGGGGCGATCATTCTGGCGCTGGCCATTGGCACTGCCCTGATGACGGTGTTTGGAACCCGAACCAGCATTTTTTTGACCCTACAGCTTTCCCTGCTGGGCTTTATTCCGGTGATTTGGGCGGCGATTCGGTTTGGCGTCAAAGGCGGCATTTTGACTGCCAGCCTGCGGATTTTTATCGTTCTCCTGGCCTACCTAATCGTCTACCCCCAGGCCCTAAATCTGCCTTTTTTTCCGGTCGATCCAGAGCTGCTGCACACCCATAAGCTCAGCTTGCTGTTACAGGGTGCGATCGCACTGCTCGTCGGCACCGCCATTTCCGAGCGAGTGGCCATCCAGTCTGCTCTAGCTGAGGAGCAGGTGCGCCGGGCCGAGTACGAAACCCGAGCCCAGTTTAGCGAAGAGCTCCTTCAGCTCAACCGCCTGCTAAGCGATGCCAACACTCATTTAAAGGAGAAAGAAGCCGAGCTGCGCCGCAGTGAAGCGCTGAATCGGGCGGTGCTCGAAAATTTTCCCAATGGGGCTGTTTTTTTGTTTGATGCCGATCTGCGCTACCTGCTGGCCGAGGGCATGGGGCTGGCTGAAGTCAAGCGCAGCCGTGAACAGCTGGTGGGTAAGGCGGTTTGGGAGGTCGTTTCACCCGCTACTGCCGCCATTGTCGTCCCAGCCTACCATCGCGCCCTAGCTGGAGAGTCTTGCCATTTAGAGATTCCCTTCGGCGACCGTGTCAATGATGTCCATATTCTGCCCCTTCACAACAGCAGCGGTGCCGTGATAGCAGGCATGGTCATTACGCAAGACATCACTGAGCGTAAACGGGCTGAGGAAAGGCTAGATCTGGCCCAGTCCGTCGCTAGAATTGGCAGCTTTGAGTGGGATATCCAGGGCCAGATCAGTCTTTGGTCACCTGAGATTGAAGCCCTCTACGGGCTGGAGAAAGGTACTTTTGGCGGTACCTATGAAGACTGGGCCCAGATGGTTCATGCTGAAGACTTGCCTCGGGTAGAGGCTGAGATTGGGCAGGCCCTTCAAGCTGGGGAGCTGTTTACCGACTGGCGGGTACTCTGGCCAGATGGCAGCATGCACTGGCTGCAGTGCCGAGCTAAGGTGCTGTTTGACAGTACCGGCCAACCCCTGCGAATGGTTGGTGTCAATGTTGATGTCAGTGCTTCAAAACGCATTGAGGCCGAGCGGCAACTGGCTGAAGTGGCGCTGCGGCAAAGTGAGCTGAGCTTCCGCACCCTGGCTGATGCCATGCCTCAGATGTTTTGGATCACCCAACCCGACGGCTACCACGAGTATTTCAATCAGCGCTGGTACGACTATACAGGGGCAACTCTGGAGCAGACCCGAGGTGAAGGCTGGCAGACGATTCTGCACCCAGAAGATATTGAGCACACCCAAATTATCTGGCAAGACTCTCTGCAGACAGGCAATCTCTATCAGGTCGAGTATCGCCTGCGCCAGGCTAGCAATGGCGAATACCGCTGGCACTTGGGCCGGGCGCTGCCCCTGCGTGACGAAGCGGGCCACATCTTGAAGTGGTTTGGCTCCTGCACCGATATTCATGACCAGAAGTTGGCTGTCGAAGAGCGAGTTCAGGCCCTAGAGCGAGAACGAGCGGCCCGTCTGGAGCTGGAGCGGGCCGGCCGGATGAAGGACGAGTTTTTAGCGATTGTCTCCCATGAGCTGAGGTCGCCTCTTAATGCAATTTTGGGCTGGTCGCGGCTGCTGCGCGATCGCAAACTCAGCCCCGAAAAAACAGAGCAGGCCCTGGCCTCGATTGAGCGCAACGCTCAGGCCCAAACTCAGCTAATCGAAGACCTGCTCGACATTTCCCGCATTATTCGGGGCAAGATCCGGCTGCACCTGCGGCCCCTTCATCTAGCAACGGTGGTTCAGGCCGCTGTCGATACCGTGCAGCCCACAGCCAGCACTAAGTCCATTTGCCTAAAAAGCCACCTCGATACCCCGGTGGGCCTTGTCTCCGGCGACTCAGAACGGCTCCAGCAGGTCGTCTGGAATCTGCTCTCCAACGCCATCAAATTCACCCCTGACCACGGTGAGGTGACGATTACTCTCAAGCAGGTAGACACTCTAGTTCAGATTCAGGTAAGGGATACCGGCAATGGCATTCAGCCGGACTTTTTGCCCCACGTGTTTGATCGCTTCCGCCAGGCCGACGCCAGTTCGACCCGCAGCCAAGGCGGTCTAGGATTGGGACTAGCGATTGTGCGTAACTTGGTTGAGCTGCATGGCGGTACGGCCTGGGCCGAGAGCGCCGGAGAAGGGCAGGGCGCTACTTTTATTGTGGCGTTGCCGCTGCTCGCCCCCAAATCTCCATCCCATGCCCTCATACCCGTGTCGGACGACCTCAGCCCAAGGCTGTCTCTAGTTGGGCTACGGGTCATGGTAGTAGACGACGAAGCCGATACCCGCGAGTTTTTGCTGGCTGTGCTGGAGGAGTTTGGCGCGGTCGCGATCGCAGCCGCCTCCGCCCAAGAAGCCTTCACCTACTTCCAGCAAGACCCACCCGACATCCTGATCAGCGACATCGGGATGCCCCAGGAAGATGGCTTCTCTTTGATCCGCAAAATCCGCACTCTCTCTCCCCAAGCAGGCGGCCAAATTCCCGCCGCTGCCCTCACTGCCTACGTCCGCGGAGACGACCAACAGCGCGCTTTAGCCGCAGGTTTTCAGATGCACATTGGCAAGCCCGTAGAGCCTTTAAAGCTAGTGCGGATGATTTTGCAGCTAGCCAAAGGCCAGTAAAGGCAGACGCAAGGCATACTCTAAGAAACGGTCATGTCCGGGTGCGATCGCGTTTCCTTTGCCCAGTCTTTGCAAAACCCGCTATGAATTTCTGCAATGTACTCCTGGTAGGCGCTTCAGAAGACTGCCACCGCCTGCGCTATTGCCTGAATCACCCGACTACCCAATACTCCCTAGCAGAAGCAGCAACAGAGTCAGCAGCCCTGTCGCACTGCCAAAGTTCTCAGCCCGAGGCTATTTTGATTAGCCATCAGCCTCCGGCAATAGATGGGCTAACAGTTCTCCGGGCTTTGGGGCAGCAGGGGAGTCAGCCTCTCCCAGCCTTGATTCTAGTGAATCCGGGGGATGAGACGACTATCAGCCGAGCAATTGAGGCAGGAGCCCAGGCCTATCTAAACTGGGAGGAACTGACCCCAGCGGCGCTGCATTGGGCCATTGAAGCTGTCAGGGCCAAGACTCAGCTCGCCTGTCAGGGAACGCCATCTGCGCACCACGACATAGCCCAGCATCAGCGTATCGAAGCAGCCCTACGACGCAGCGAAGCTCGCAACCAGGCAATGCTGCTGGCGCTGCCCGATTTGATTATGCGAATGACAGTCGATGGCCGCTACCTAGATTTCTTTAGCGGTGGAGATCTCAAAACTGTACCGCTGCCCAACCCTACCACTTCCGACAACACTGTCTTTGACGCCCTGACTGACGAAGAGGCTCACAAGCGGTTGAAGTACCTGCGCTTGGCAGTTGAAACGCAGTCTCGGCAGATCTATGAGCAGACCATGATTATTGAGGGCGAACCGCACTGCGAAGAAGTGCGCGTTGTTCCCTGTGGCGAAGATGAGGCTCTAGTGGTGGTGCGCGACATGACCGAGCGCAAGCAGGCTGAGGAAGCTCTGCGCCGCAGCGAAGCCAAAAACCGGGCTATGCTCCAAGCCTTACCCGACCTAATTATGCGGATGACAGTAGAGGGTCGCTACCTAGATTTCTTTAGCGGCGGTGGGGTTCGCTTCATTCCGCTACCTAACCCGATAGTCTCAGAAAACATGGCGGCAGATGGACTGCCCGAAGACATCGCCCGCCAGCGCCTACATTACTTACAGCAGGCCTTAGAAACCGGGAAGCTGCAGGTCTATGAGCAGACCATTGTTTTAGATGGGGAAGAACGCCGTGAGGAAGTGCGAATTGTGCCCTGCGGTGAAGATGAGTCTATGGTGATTGTGCGCGACATCACCGAGCGCAAGCAGGCTGAACTGGAGCTTTTCAACCTCAATCAGGAGTTAGAGCAGCGGGTTACTGCCCGCACCCGGGAGCTAGCAGAGAGCAATCACCTGTTATTGCTAGAGATTCATCAGCGAGAGGAGATTGAAGCAGCCCTGCGAGAAAGTCGCCAGTTCATTGAAAGCATTGCCGATAGGAGCCCCAACATCCTCTATATCTACGATCTGTCGGCTAGTCGCTATGTCTATATAAACCGTGCCATTCAAGATCTCCTGGGTTACCCGCCGGAATCTATTTTGAGCATGGGTGCTAGCTTCTTTCAGTCCTATATCCACCCTGACGATGTGGGGAGACTGTCTGCCTATCTCAAGCAGATTCGAAATCTGGGCGAAGGGGAAATAGCGCAAATCGAGTACCGAATCCGACTGGCCGATGGTTCCTGGCGCTGGTTTCAGAGCCACGACACTGTTTTTAAGCGAGACTCAAAGGGAAAGGTGCTGCAGTTTGTCGGCACAGCCCGCGATGTCACTCAGCGGCAGCTGGCAGAGGCCGCTCTGCAAAAGAGTGAAGGAACCAAGCGAGCCCTAATTGATGCCATTCCTGATCTGCTGGTGCGAGTGGACCGCAACGGTACGTACCTAGATATCTTTAGGAGTGCCGGAGTGCACCTGGTCAACTTGGAAAAGCTGATGCCAGGAGCCAATATTTTTGACGTTTTGCCGCCAGACCTTGCCCAGAGCCGACTGAACTGTGTGCGTCAGGTTCTAGATACAGGGGTAAGCCGCACTCAGGAGTACCAGATTGTTATCAACGGTCAGACCGTACATGAGGAGGCCCGCCTAACGCTTTGCGAAGACGATACGGTGCTGGTCATGGTTCGTGACATCTCGGCCCGTCGTCTCGCAGAAGAAACCGTTCGCCGCAACCAGGCCCGCTTTCAGCGCATTGCTGCCAACGCACCGGGGGCCATGTATCAGTTTGTGCTGCACAGCGATGGGCGGCGCGAGTTTCCTTATATGAGCGATCGCATCACCGAAATTTTAGAAATCGATGCTGCCGTCATTCAGCAGGAGGCTGACACTGCTCTTAGGCTGCTCCACCCAGACGACCAGGACTCTTTAAGCCAAACTATTCAAGCCTCCGCCGCTACTCTGACCCGCTGGATTTGGGAGGGCCGCTTTTATACCCCTTCGGGTCGCTTGGTCTGGGTACAGGGCATGTCTGAACCAGAATTGCGGGAAGATGGCTCTATTCTTTGGGACGGTTTGTTCCTCGATATTACCCAGCGCAAGCAGGTCGAAGCCGAAATCGAGCGCTCCCAAAAACTGCGAGACGCCATCTTCAACAACTCTACCGATGCCCTTTTTCTAGTAGATGCAGAAACTTTTCTGACGATTGACTGCAATGACCGAGCAGTAGAACTATTCGAAGCTGATTGCAAAGCAGACTTGATTGGCATTGTGGGCGGAGAAGCGCTGCAAAAGCATTTGTTTAGTGACTCAGAACTAGAGGCCATTGTCGAGCAGATGAGCCAGAAAGGCTTTTGGAGCCGAGAGGTTGAGTACATCACCCTAAAAGGCAATGAGTTTTGGGGCAATCTTGCCGCTCGCACCATTCCCGTTGAGGGCCAAGTGATTAATCTGGTGCGGGTGACTGACATTACCGATCGCAAGCGCAGTGAACAGGAGATGCACCGTGCTCTGGCCCGAGAAAAGGAGCTTAGCGATCTCAAATCTCGCGTTATCTCCATGACCTCCCACGAATTTCGGACACCGCTAGCGGTCATTGCCTCCTCTGCAGGCATTCTCAAGAGCTTTGGCAGCCGTCTTAGTGAAGAGAAAAAGCAGCAGCATCTGCAAACCATTCAAACCTACGTTCAGCACACCACCCATCTGCTGGATGACATTTTGCTGCTTAACCGGGCAGAGGCCGACAGGCTAGCCTTTATTCCTACTACCTTTAGCCTAGTCCCGTTTTGCCAGACGCTGACCCAGGAACTGCAGCTCAGCAGTGATCATCACAGCCTGCAATTTTCGGTGTATTCAAGTGCTGGCACGTCACAGCCGCCCTCAGATATGCCCGTCGTGTGCATGGATCAAAAGCTGCTGCGGCAAATTCTGATAAATCTGCTGGTCAATGCCATCAAGTATTCACCTGAGGGCAGCCCAGTTCACTTCTCCCTGTATCTAAAGGAGGGACAGGCCCGCTTTGTGGTGCAGGACTGGGGCTTGGGCATTCCGGCGGCAGATATTGAACTGCTGTTTGAGTCTTTTTATCGGGCCAGCAATGTCGGCACTATTCAGGGGACCGGGTTAGGTCTATCGGTTGTCAAGAAATGCGTAGACCTACACCACGGCACAGTACAGCTCAGCAGCGAGTTGGGGGTCGGCACGACGTTCACCGTTACGCTGCCCTCCTATTGTCAGAGTTGAGTTGTCAGGGTTGAGCAGCACAGACCAGTCGGGCCTGTTGAAAGGGCAGGCATTCTACCTGGTTATCTTGGAGTAGAACCTCTTGGTCGTCTACCCAAGCTTTTTGCAGCGACAGGCCGTGAACCTGTAGCCTCACCTTTTGGTAGGGCCAAGGATAGTCTCCAGAGGCGGTCCAAGACAGGGTGAGTTCATTGTCCTGGCGAGATAGGCAAAAGTGATCTAGCCGGGAAGGGCTGTACCCTTCTCCCGCATCGCTGTAGATCTGGCTCTGGCTCTCGCCCTGGGGCAGTGGATAGAGGTGCAGGGTAAGCGTTTCCTCTGCTTCCAGCGGCAACACGGTGCCCGCCTTAACCAGCAGTGGCAGACGCTCTAGCGGGGCTTCTATTTCAAGAGTTTTGCCACCCTCCCAGCAGGTATCGCTCCAGAAGTCGTACCAGTGGCCCTGAGGTAAGTGGACGGGGCGCGATCGCAACCCATCCTGCACCACTGGGCAGACCAGCAGCGCCTCACCCAGATAAAACTGATCCTCAATCCCCCAAAGCTGGGGATCATCGCTGTGGTACCAAAACAAGGGGCGAACCGGGGGATGACCTGTTTGAGCCGCTTCCCAAGCCAGCGTATAAAGGTAGGGCAGCAGCTGGTAGCGCAGCCGCAGAAAATAGCGAATGGTGCTGAGAGTCGGTTCGCCGTAGGTCCAGGGCGCACGCGGGTCAACGCCAATGGAGCAGTGGGTGCGATAAAAGGCCAAAAACGTCGCCATTTGGAACCAGCGGACGTATAGCTCTGCCGAAGGATTGCCCAAAAAACCGCCGATATCAGGGCCGCTGAAGGGCACCCCCGACAGGCCCAAGCCCACCACCGTGCCTACGGTCAACCGCAGGGCTTCCCAGGTGGAGAGGGTATCGCCGGTCCAAGTCCAGGCGTAGCGCTGCATGCCCACCCAGCCAGAGCGCGACACAATAAAAGGCCGCCGCTCTGGCCGGTGCTGGCAGAGGCTCTCATAGGCTGCCCGCGATTCCAACATGCCGTATAGGTTGTGGGCCTCGCGGTGGTCGCCGCCGCGCCCCTCCAAGCTGTGCTGAGTGACCAAAGGCAGGGTGGCCTCGCCCCAGCTGACAAAGGTCACCGGCTCGTTCATATCGTTCCAAAACCCGGCGATGCCGACATCTAGCAGGTAGGCAAACTGGTAGCTCCACCAGGTTCGTACCTGAGGGTTGGTAAAGTCGGGAAAGACGGTCTGCCCGGGCCACACCGGAGCCACCACCAGCTCCCCGTCGGGATAGGTGCAGAAGGCGTTGAGCACCCGGCCCTCTAGAAACAGGTTGCTGTGGCGGCTGTGCTTAATGCCGGGGTTGTTGATTGCCACCAGCCGCACCCCGGCTTCTCGCAGCTCATGGGTGAACTGGCAGAGGTTAGGAAAGCGGTCGGGATCGAGGGTGAAGGAGCGGTGCCCAACCTGGCAGTCAATGTCGAGATGTACTGCACTAATCGGCAAGTCGTGGCGCTGAAACAGCGCCACCTCGGCCCGCACTGTGGCCTCGGTGCGGTAGCCCCAGCGCGACTGGTGGTAGCCCAAAGCCCAACGGGGCGGCAAAGGGGCTCGCCCAGTCAGCTCACTAAAGCGCTCTAGTAGCTGGGGCGGATCGCCTGCTGCCAGATAGTAGCGCAAGGCTCCACCAGAGAAGTTTGCGATCGCATCCCCCTCCCCAAACTGCATCTCCCCCCTAAAAGAATTTTCGTAAAACGTTAGGTAGCTGCCCTGGTGATGCAGCCCGAGATACACCGGCATCGTGATGTAGAGCGGGTCTTGCCCTGGCTCGCTGATATTGGCAGGGTCGGTGTTCCACAGGCTGAAGGTCTTGGGCTGGCCCTGAGCATTGCGGGCGGCCCGCAGATTGAGCCCGGCTATCCGTTCGCCCAGGCCGTAGATATGAGCCTCCTGCGGCAGCGGCGTGCGATGGGTCCAAGTCTCTCCGCGCCACTCTGGGGGATCGTCCTGGCGCAAGAGATTGTTGTTGCGATCGCACAGCTTTACTGCCCCCGCTGGCTCCACCGTCACCGCTAGCGCCTCACTGGTCAGCATCCAGCCTGCTTCAGAGGGCTTGAGTGTAGTCTGGACCTGTTCCCAGTCCTGACGGGCAATGGCATAGGGCACTGGCAAAAGTCCTGGCTGCCAGGTAAGGCACACCAAGTCTGCGGCGAGAAATTCTAGATCAAGGGTGGCCTGCTCAAAGACGAAGTGAGCGCCCCGCTCCGTAGCTGCCGCCTTTTGCAGTTTTCCAGGGGCGGTCGGATCGGCGGGGGCGGCAGAGCTGGCAAAGCGGCGCTCGTTGCGATCGCGCTTAAAAGCATAGAGAAAAGAGGCTGGAAGAAACTGGAGAAAAAATAGCGATCGCAGCAGCGCCTGAACCCGCAACATCACCTTGTGCAGAAACCCCATAGGCCATCCCAAAACACTTCAAGGCAGAGCAAACGCTCTATTCGATGTCAGCCGCAGCAGCAAAACATCCCCCCTAAAGTAAGTTTTAGTCAGCCAAAAGGCTTCTACTGAAAGGCTAACCTCTGTTCTCTGCCTCTGGCCCGATTTCCTTAAGACTGAGGTTGCGTAACTTAGGGGAAGAAAACCAGCTCAGCCTCATGCCTGTTTCGTCCCTTTACGCCCGCTTAACTGACTACCTCGTTTCAAAAGGACGTAAGCCCGGTTACGTCATTGGGCTTGATTCAGCCACGGTAGCGCTTAAGGGCATTGCTCAGTATCTGCATGGCAAAGAACTGCGATCAGGAGGAGTAGCGCCTGAACTAATGGCGACTCTGGCTGAGGTTGGCAACCGCCTCCCCAACAAGTGGGTTGAAACAGTTTCTACTTTCTCCGGCTGGTTAGATGCCTCTGGTCCCTGGGTAGCCGATAGTGTGCGGGCAGAAACGGTATCGCGCTGGGTCGTTAACCTATACCCCAAGCGTCACTACCCTGGGGCCATGATCGGTTCGTCCAATGGCGCAGCCGTCCATCTCTGTGCAGCCTTGGGTATGCCCTGGTTGCCCCAAACCCTGCTTACCTGTCTGCGCCACTCCGTGGATAAAGACGACCCTGAACAAGAGCTAGCCTGGGCTACAGACCCTGCCCAACGCCTGCTAAAAAACAACCCCGACCTTAAGGTTTATCAAATGCACGATCCCAACCAGGATCGGTTGAAGGTGGGGCATGTCACTTATTTCCGGCTCAAGCGCACCCGCTTAGGAGAGCAGTATAAGCAGTTTCTCAAAGACACGTTAGAACCTGGAGCGACTCTGTTTTTGCTGGAGTGTGAGTATCAGTGGCTGGCAACTCAGGCCGATGAGCGCCACTCCTTTCAGTTCGGCGGCAAGGGAAAGCTTACCCCCATCGACTATTTCCAGCCCACCCCTGAGCTAGCCGAGTTTCTCCACCAGCGCGGGTCAAAGCACCGCCGCTGGCAGCCGCCCCTCGCTAGCGGTTGGATACCCGAGTCAGAGTGGGGTTTTGACGCAGAGCTGCGCGAAGACGTGGAAGCCTTTGCCCGAGAGAACGGATTTCGGGTGCGCCGAATTTGCTTTAACGACCCCCAGGATCTGAGCCCCTTAGTGGCTGATCTCTATCGCTGGTGGTATCAACAGCGGGGTCTGCCCAGCAATCGCTTATTCGTCGAGTCTTTTGTCTACTTGCAGCCCTGGTGGGCACTGCGGCTGGGGCTAGTGCCGTACTGGAAAGTATTTAACGATCGCACCTCTCTAGAACTGCTCAACCGCTATCTAGACAGCAGCCCCCCTTACGACGATATCTATCTAACGCTGTTTTCCAATGGCTTAGAGGCCTTGGGAGGTGCCTCTATTGAGGAGTGGCGAACAGTGCTGAAGCAGGCTACCCGTCAGGGCCATTTTCTCGGCGTAGATGAGCGGAAATATCCCCGAGATGGCGCTTCTTTCGTTCGCCACTATACTGAGCTCAAAAAGCTTCCTGACCGCTTCCCTATGCCTACTCCGCTCACCCTACAGCAGCTCGATCAGTTCCTCGCTGAGGTTCCCCAAAACAGCGGTGTGCAGTGGGCGACCCCAACTCTGGTGTAAAGTTGGCCGGTTAAGCTGGGTAATCTTAACATTAACGCCCGAGTATTCCCGCAGGACAGCCTTACTCATGGCTCTAACACTCCTGGCTCTACCAGCGAAGCGGGAACCTGCTCCACTGCTACGCCTTCCCCCAAAACTATGAGCACAATTTTGGTGATTGAGGATGAACCTCAGGTTCAGGCAAACATCTGCGAAATTTTAGAGCTGGCTGACTACACCACTCTGGCAGCAGCAGATGGCATGAGCGGTGTGGAGTTGGCCAAACAGCAGGCCCCCGACTTAATCATCTGCGATGTGATGATGCCTCGCCTAGACGGCTATGGGGTGATAACAGAACTTCGGCAGCATCCTGAAACCGCCAATACGCCTTTTATTTTCCTAACGGCCCGCTCTGAGCAAGACGCGCTGCGCCAAGGGATGCAGCTAGGGGCTGACGACTACCTGAGAAAGCCATTTTCGCCCGAAGACCTGTTAGAAGCAGTGTCTGTGCGCCTCAACAAACACCTGGGCCTGGTTGATCGGTTCAACCAACAGCTAGAACAGGCCAAGGAAGCCGCTCAGTTTCTGCAGCACTACGACCGGGATACTGGGCTGCCCAACTATCAGCTTCTAGAGAAGCACTTTGACCTTGCCAAAATCTACGCCCAACAGCAAACTGTGTCGCTGGCGGTTTTGGTGGTGGAGCTAGACCAGCTAGAGCACATCAGCGCGACTCTCGGTCACCGGATGCGCAAGCTGCTGCTAGAGTCCTTTGCTCAAAGACTAATGGCCTTTTCCGCCGCTTTGCCTTCCCTAGAGGTAATTGCCTATCTCGGCGGTCGTCAGTTTGCGATGCTGAGCCGTCCTGCCATGGGACAGGCTCAGATCGCTGAGCTGGCAGGGTCTCTGCTGCAAGAGTTGCGAAAACCCTTTCTAGTAGCCGGCCAAGAAATCTTTGTTAAGCCGACTATCGGCATTTCTCTATACCCAGAAAATGGAGAGGTGCTCGATCGGCTGTTGGGCTGCGCTGAGGGAGCCATTTACAAAGGAAACAAGTACAAAGGCGACAAGCCTCTGGATGTGGGGTTTTATTTCTATACCCCGCAGCATCATGTTCGGGCGCTGGAGCGATTGACGCTGGAATCGAAGTTGCACCACGCTTTAGAGAACGATGAACTGCAGGTTTTTTATCAGCCCCAAGTGGAGTTGGCTAGTCAGCGCCTGATAGCGGCAGAAGCCCTGATTCGCTGGTACTTGCCTGAGCGAGGATATATCTCGCCCATTGAGCTGATTTCAATTGCAGAAGAAACCGGGCTGATCATTCCGATTGGAGAATGGGTTTTAGAAACTGCCTGCCGACAGGCTTGCTACTGGCAGCAAGCGTTGGCTAAATCTCTCACCATCAGCGTCAACCTATCTGCTAGGCAGTTTCACCAGCCGGATTTGACGGGCCAGGTTGAAAGCGTTCTCCAGAGGACGGGGCTAGCTCCCCAAGGGTTGGTGCTGGAGGTGACCGAGAGCTCAATTTTAGAAGACACTCAAAAAGCCCTGTCTACCCTTGAAGATCTCAAAGCTTTGGGCATAGAGGTTGCTATAGATGATTTTGGGACGGGGTACTCTTCCCTCAGCTGCCTTAAGCAGTTTCCCTTTGATGTTTTGAAGATCGATCAGTCTTTCATTCGCAACATTCATCAAAACCCTGGCAATATTCCCATTACTCGCATCATTATTCAGCTTGCTAAGGAGTTGAATCTAGATTTGATTGCCGAAGGAATTGAAACAGAGCAGGAGCTTAATTTTCTGCTGTCTCACGGCTGTCAGATGGGGCAGGGATACTTGTTTGGCAGACCTGTTTCAGCACTTGAGTTTAACCAATTTTTTTTGCCAGTCAAGTAGATCTAAGCAGCACGACGCGACAGTATCTATCCCTAGGATAGACGCCAGTTAACGAAGAAAATTATATCTTTATCTGCAGGATGCTTAAAGGCATTTTTGCGGCAGGTCTATTGAAATGGAAAACTCAGCAACGCTTCTTGATTGGATTTCGGTAGTAGGTCCAATTATATTTTCTTGGCCTTTTGTCATTTTTGTGGCTGTTTTGATTTTTCGCCAGCCCTTACTCAAGCTTTTAGAAAACTTCTCTGAGACCAATATTAATAAGGCCAAAATCGGCCCAGTCGAAATTCAAGAGGATTTGACTCCTCAATCTGAGAATGTTGAATTCATCATCAACAGTTTTGTGACCGATTACGAATTTGACCATTTGAGCAAATTAAATGGCCCTGATCCTTTCTTTTATAAGAAAAACGATCATCTTTTGGATGAGTTGAAGCGGCTTTGTAACCTAAGCTTGATTGAGTCGATTGAACCAATTGAGACCTTACCTGCAGATGGAGATCTCAAAGAAACGGTTGAGATTACCGAAAAGGGCAAGCAATACCTGCATATGAGAAAGGAATTGTCTAAGAGTAAAGGCTAATTCTTTGCTTCACAGAGAATTCTTCTTCCTAGCAATAGATGTTCATGAATGTAGTCTGTTTTACTGTCAAGGCAATCCCTGCCTGCGGACAGGGTCATGGTTTTATAGGTGGCTTAAGGAGGCAGGCTTGTGCGGCTAGGGCAATGGGTTAGTTTACTCGCCCTCGGGATTGCGATCTACATTCTGTGGCAAATCCGGAATGTGCTTTTGCTATTGTTCGCTGCCGCTGTGTTGTCCACTATTCTTAACCGAGTAGTGCGCTATCTGCGGCGAATGCATGTTAAGCGGGGACCTGCGATCGCAATTACCCTGTTGCTGCTGCTGCTAGCGCTATTTAGTCTTTTCGCGATTATCCTACCGCGCTTAGCCGGGCAGTTTCAGCTCTTGCTGCAGGTCTTGCCAGAAGTTGTAGATCGTTTGGAAATTACTTATAGCAGTATCCAGGCTAGAATTCCTGGAAATTTGCTGCCAAATAATGAGGGCATCGACAATCTGATTCGGGAACTGCAGACTTGGGCAACGCTGGCTGTTGGTAACCTCTTTTCGTTTGTTACCAACTCGGTGGGAATTGTGCTCAACTTCCTGCTCTTTTTGGCAGCTGCCATCATGCTGCTGATCAACCCGATTCAGTATCGGCGCATTTTTATCATGGCTTTTCCTGCCTTTTATCGCCCCCGCATCAACCAGATACTGGACGAATGCGAGCTTTCGCTCGTGGGGTGGATTCGCGCTACCTTTGTTGCGATGACCGTCGTGGCTGCGGTCAGCTATTTAGGCTTACTGATTTTGGGAGTGCCGCTGCCTCTAGTGAATGCGTTGCTAGCAGGCCTTTTGGAGTTCATTCCCAATATTGGCCCGACGCTTTCTGTCATTCCGCCGCTGCTGCTGGCGCTGCTAGTGGATCCTTGGAAAGCAGTGGCTGTGGTCATTCTATATGTGTTGATCCAGCAGTTTGAGAGCTTTGTGCTGGTACCGTTTGTGATGAAGCATGAGGTCTCTATACTGCCCCTATTTACCCTGCTCTCTGTCGTTGTCTTCTCCGTGTTCTTTGGCTTTTTGGGGCTGTTTATGGCTATCCCGCTGCTCTTGGTAGTGCAGGTTTGGCTGCGGGAAGTACTGGTCAAAGACGTGATGAACCGTTGGCAGACCCCTAGCCGCGAACGGGAACCCATCGCAGCAGGGGTCTCCAGAGATCTTTAAGCCGTAGGCACTAGTGAGACTTTTGCTCGTAGTATTCGGCGATGTGTTCGTACACCTGCTCGGGGAAGGACAGGTCTTTGTAGACATTGCAAGCGTCGGGATCGTCTGAGTTGGGGCAGATAGGAAAGTCCTGCTGCTTCTGCCACTCTAAGATGCGATCGCGTTTGGGAGGGTTGTAGTCCTTACCCTGCACCTGCAGGTACAGCGCCCGCGCCTCTTGCTCGCTCAGGTCAGAGTCTTTTTGCAGCCACTGCACCAGCTCATCTTCTGCCATAAAGTGGTGGGCCACCATGGTAAATACCAATCTGCCGTAGTGGCCAATATCTTGCCCAGACTCAAGGGCGTCGAGCAGATGGGCCATTACATCACTTTTCCGCAGTTCTTCAAGTGCCATATTCGTCACCATTCACTAATTTCCCTTGTCACCATATCTGTTGTAGAGGGTTAGCAGCCTTTTCCCCTCTACCTGGGGAGCTGTTTAGTTCATATGTACTTATCCGTCTGCCGTGTGAGGATCTTGCCGAATCGCATAGCCATAGCGCACAGATAAACAAACAGTGTTAGAGACGCGCTAGTAAAGCCCCAAGCAGCCACAGTCCTTCGGGCTATGGCCTGAAGAACTATGGCTCAAGGGACTATTAAGTCTGCGTCTCTACAGATAAGCACTAAGGCTTGAGCAACACCTTAATGCAGTTGTCTTTCTTGTGCTTAAACAACTCAAAGCCCTGGCGAGTTTCTTCCAGCGGTAGCTGATGAGTAAAGACGCGAGAGGGATCTACTTCCCCATTGGCAACCCGCTCTAGCAACATGGGGATGTACTTCTGGCCGTACATCTGCCCCATTTTGAAAGTGAGGCTCTTATTCATCGCTGCACCCATCGGGACTTTGTCGATAAAGCCGCTGTAGACTCCCAGAATAGAGAGCGTGCCGCCTTTGCCGCAGGCCAACATCATCTGCCGCAGCACGTGGGGTCGATCAGTTTCTAGGCGAATTGCCTGCTTGGCCTTGTCGTAGAGGCCCTCTGGTCCCATGCCGTGAGCTTCTAGCCCCACCGCATCAATACAGGCATCGGGGCCGCGCCCGCCAGTCATTTGCTTAAGAGCTTCTCCGGCGTCAATTTCCATAAAGTTGACCGGCTCGGCTTTGGCAAAGTCTTGAGCCATCTGCAGCCGCTCGGGTACGTGATCAATGGCAATCACCCGTTCAGCCCCCAGCATGTAAGCGCTGATCATGGCAAACAGGCCCACTGGCCCTGCACCCCAGACTGCAACAATTTGCCCCGGCTGAATGTTGCACATATCCGCACCCATAAAGCCTGTAGGGAAGGCATCGGAGACGGGCAGCACCTTTTCATCCGGCAGCCCATCGGGCACCTTGATCGCACCAAAATCGGCGTAGGGCACCCGAATATACTCGGCAAATGACCCGGCGTAGCCTCCAAAGGCGTGGGAATAGCCAAAGATGCCAGCGGTACCAAACCCCATAGCTGGTTCCTGCATCCAGGCGTTGGGGTTGGAGTTGTCGCAGAGAGACCAGCGCTGGCTCTCACAGTAGAGACAATGGCCGCAGCCAATGATGGAGGAGACGACCACACGATCGCCCACGCGCAGCTTTTTCACCTCGCTGCCGATCTCGACAACTTCGCCCATAAACTCGTGCCCAATGATGTCACCGGGCTGCATGGTGGGGATGTAGCCGTCGTAGATATGCAGATCAGAGCCACAAATCGTGGTAGCGGTGACCCGGAGAATGGCATCCCGAGGGTTAAGGATCTTAGGATCGGGGACGGTTTCGAGCCGAACATCGGTGGCTCCACGCCAGCAGACTGCTTTCATAAGGGGTTAGGAGGTTGAGGGTTTAGGGTTAAAGGGGTATGGGGGTAGATGGGTAGGGGGTGGGTGAGTTTAGAGGTAGGGATGGGGCAGAAGATAGAGGGTTTAGGGTTAGGGCAACGATTTCACCATCTACTCATCTACTCATCTACTCATCCACTCTCCTAAGCGGGGTTGTTGTCGCTCAGGTTCTGAACGGCCAGCAGGGCTAGGCCCGCGATGCCAGCGACGGTGCCCCATTTAGCGGCGGGGTGCCAGTCAAACCAGTCGAGGAAGCTGGGGATGACCTGGTTATCGAAATCGCCGCGCACTCGGTTGTCGGTTTCGACGGGGGTATAGAGGTTGTTGGGGTCGGTTTCGGATTTGGGCTCGCTGCTGTGCTCGCCGGGAACAGCGATTAGGGCGAGTGCGACATCGACCAGGCCGGGGGCGAGCTTCTGGGCAATATCGAGAATGCGGCCTACGTCACCCACGATCAGTTCGCGGACTGGATTTTCAGCGGCATGGAGAATGGAGCGGGCTACCAGCTCGGGCTGGTAGAAGGGGGGCACGCCTTTGGGTTTTCTCCCTAGCTTGGTCAGGCCATTGTTGTAAAAGGGAGTGTTGATGGTAGCGGGCATGATGTTGGTGACACTGATGGGCACTTTGTCGTGGATCAGTTCGACTCGTAGAGAGTCGAGGAAGCCCTCAGTGGCGTGTTTGGAGGAGGAGTAGGCGCTTTGCAGCGGCAGGGAGCGGTGTCCTTCCACAGAGCCGACGCTAATCAGCGCACCCTGACCGGTTTGACGCAGGTAGGGCAGGGCGACCATTGCGCCGTAGACTTGGCCCATCAGGTTAACTTCGATGACGCGCCGAAACTCTTCGGGGGTGTGCTGCTCAAAGCGGGCAAACACGGCGGTGGCGGCCACGTGAACCCAGGTATCGAGCCGTCCGAAGTACTCAACGGTTTTGTCGGCAATGGCTTTGACCTGATCGAAGTCGGCGACATCGGCGGTAATTGCGATCGCATCTCCCCCCATTGCCTTAATCTCTTCAACCAGAGAATCTAGCCCTGATTGGCTACGGGCTGAGACAGAAACCTTAGCCCCTTGCTGAGCGAACTGAAGCGCGGTGGCTCGACCAATGCCGCTAGAGGCACCGACCACTGCAACCACTTGCTGATTGATTGGCTTGAGTTGAATAGCAGTCATTAAATTTTAGAGCTGAGTTTTAGAACCATTACCTTTCTGCAGCGTAACGAGTTCTGTTGGCATTACCTCGGTCGCAGGAACTAAGCCAAAAGGCACACCTGTCAAGGGTTTACTGCTTTATAAAGAAAGCCAACCTATCTCTAAGAGCCCTAACTTAAAGACTTTGTCTCCTGAATGCTGCAGTTAAGAACCGTTGTTATAGTTGTGACCAGTACCCCTTACAATTAGGCCCTCTGCTGCCTCAGTGAGCCCCCTATGGCAACCCCTTCTCTGCTAGATTTAACGCCGCTAAGACCCCCGAGTGCTTATGATCGCGCTCTGCTGATTACTGCTGTCAATCAGCAGATTGCTTGGCAGCAGCAGACTGCGCTACACGTTCTGCAACAGGCCAAAGCTAAACGCCGTACAACGGTTGCCGTAGGCAGCGGTAGGCAGTCAACGGCCCAAGCCACTGCGGTTAAATCTGTTCCTTCTTTGGTCACTTTGCAATACCAAATTTGGTCTCTGCAGATGGGGAAGCAGGCCACCCAGAAACTGTCTTCCCCATCAGAGGTTGTCAAGCTGTTTCAGCGGGACGGTATGGATGGCCGCCTGCTGATTTTGGGAGAGCCGGGGTCTGGCAAAACTCAGACGCTGCTAACTCTAGCGAGTGACTTATTAAAGAAGTCTCGTACCTCAACGGCTCCTGTCCCGGTGCTGCTAGATCTATCTAGCTGGCGGGGAGAACCTATTTCTAGCTGGGCCGTTGCCAAGCTCTGGGAACTCTACCGGGTACCTGACAACTGCGCCCGTGCTTGGCTCATCAATGCCCAACTGACTCTAATGCTGGATGGCTTTGACAATCTGGAGGTGAGCCAGCAGCGTACCTGTGCAGCAGAGATCGATGCTTTTTTGCGGGGCAATGTGGATCAGACCTTGGCACTTTGCTGTCAGCGTCAGGTGATGGAGCGATCGGGCATTCCCTTTGACCAGTTCAATGGCGGTGTGCATCTAATGCCGCTAGGGGCTCAGCAAGTTAAGGACTACGCCACGGGTCTGGACCAGGCCGACCTTTGGAAGGGCATTAAGGCCAGTAAAGTACTGCAGCCCCTGGCCCGCTCCCCTTTTCTGCTCAACTGTTTGGCAGAATTTTTTGAGGGTCAGCCAGTAGCCAATCAGGGCGATCTGCTGCAGCGCTTTATTACCCATCAGATCACGATAGGCGGTGCTCCGAAAAAGCCCTTTTCCCCTAGAGACAGGCATCGGTATCTAACCTGGCTAGCAAATCACTTGGAGAAACGCGATCGCACCTTCTACATTGAGTCTCTTGATTCAAGCGCGCTTTTAGACTCTCAGCGCTGGCTGTACCGCCTGCTGGTAGGGCTAATTTTGGGCCTGCTGACGGGAGTATTTGTGCATCCTATGTTTGGCTTGGCTGTGGGCCTTATGGCTTCCCAGGTAGATCTAGAGGCGTACCCCAAATACAAACTGTCAATTGCATCGCTCTCTTGGGGCAGTGGTCTATCGCTTCTGCTGCGGGCCTTTATTCCAGGGCTGCTGCTGGCCCTGGTGCTAGGAGGACTGGCCGGACTGGTTGGCGGTCGCTTTGGTCAGGGTGGAACAGGTTTCACCCTGGGCGGCCTGATTGGGTTGGGACTGGGCCTGATTTTCGGCTGTTTGTTTGAGCTGCGCTCGGGCTTGCAAAGCAGCATTCAAGTACGGCGGCGGCCCAACCAAGACATTTTTAATGCAGTGCGCAACCTATTCATCGTCCTCGCCCTTTTGGGAGTGCTGGTGCAGGTTGGTTTGACCCTGCTGAACCTAAGTAGCGGTCTTGCTGTCCGCGACTTGGTCAATACCGATCTCCTGCAAGGGCTCCTAGCCACAGGTCTCGCCTTTGGCCTGTGGGCCTCCTACAGCATCCAGCATTTTGTCATTCGGGCTCTCCTCAGCGCCAGTGGCTCAACGCCTTGGAACTACGCCCACTTTCTCAACTTTGCCGCCAGCCAGCGCCTCCTCCAAAAAGTGGGTGGCGGCTATCGGTTTGTTCATGAGCAGGTGCGAGAGCAGTTTACCAAAGGGGAGATGCGGGGAATGGGAAACCCGGAGATGCAGAGATGAGGCCGGTTCAGTAGAGGGAACACAGGTAGTGAGACATGCCTACGTCCCCGTGTCTCCGTGTCCCCATGTCTCCGCTTACGGCAACTCAGTCGTGCCCATGAGATAGCGATCGCACTCCCGCGCCGCCCCTCTTCCTTCATTGAAGGCCCACACCACTAGGCTTTGGCCTCGGCGGCAGTCGCCTGCGGCGAAGACACCGGGAAGGCTGGTGGCATATTGGCCGTAGTCTGCTTTGATGTTGCTGCGCGGATCGCGATCTAGGCCCAGGCTGTCTAGCAAGGGCTGTTCGGGGCCGAGGAAGCCCATTGCCAGCAGGACTAGCTGGGCTGGCAGCACCCTCTCGCTGCCGGGAACGTGCTTGGGGGTGAACCGCCCCTGCTCGTCTCTCTGCCATTCGACCTGTACGGTGCGAACGCCTTCGACTTGGCCCCTGTCATTGCCAACAAAGCCGGTGGCGGTTGTGAGATAGGTGCGGGGGTCGTTGCCGAACTTGGCGACGGCTTCTTCCTGGCCGTAGTCGAGGCGGTAGACCTTTGGATACTCGGGCCAGGGGTTGTCGGCTGCCCGTTCCAAGGGAGGTCTGGGCATGATCTCAACCTGTACCACGCTGTTGCTGCCGTGGCGGATGGAGGTGCCTACGCAGTCGGTGCCAGTGTCGCCGCCGCCAATGATAACCACGTCTTTACCGGCGGCAGAGAGATAGCCATCGCCAGGTTGACCCTCTAGGACTGCTTTAGTGTTGGCCGTTAGGAAGTCCATAGCGAAATGAATGCCGGCTAGATCTCGCCCTTCAATGGGCAGGTCGCGGGGACGGGTTGACCCAGTGCAGAGCACAACGGCATCAAATTCTTTCAGCAGCATCTCGGTTGGCAAGTCTTTGCCCACTTCGGTGTTGCAGACAAACTGCACCCCTTCGGCTTTGAGCAGCTCAATGCGGCGCATCACCACGTCCTGCTTGTCCAGCTTCATGTTGGGGATGCCGTACATCAGCAGCCCACCCGGACGGTCGGCCCGCTCATAGACCGTGATCCAGTGGCCTGCTTTGTTGAGCTGAGCGGCCGCTGAGAGCCCGGCGGGGCCAGAGCCGATGATGGCAACCTTTTTGCCAGTGCGCTTTTGGGGCGGTTCAGCGACAATCCAACCTTCTTCCCAGCCGCGCTCGGCAATGGAATATTCAATATTTTTGATGGTGACGGGCGGGTTGGTGATGCCCAGCACGCAGGAACCTTCACAGGGAGCGGGGCAGACTCGACCTGTGAACTCCGGGAAGTTGTTGGTCTTGTGCAGCCGGGCCAGCGCTTCCTTCCACAATCCTCGGTAAATTAGGTCATTCCACTCAGGGATCAGGTTGTTGATGGGGCAGCCGCTGGCCATGCCGCTGAGCATGTCGCCGGTGTGACAAAAGGGAGTGCCACAGTCCATGCAGCGCGCGCCCTGGGTGCGGAGTTTTTCCTCCTCCATGGGCAGGTGAAACTCGTCCCAGTTGCGAACGCGCTCAATGGGCATTTGCTCGGGCGGCAGTTCGCGTAGGTAGTCAATAAAGCCGGTTGGTTTTCCCATGGGTTAGGTGAGGGGTGAAGGGTATAGGGGGTGCCGAGGGGGGTTCAGATCCCCGGTTTCTTTAAGAAACCGGGGATCTGGGGATCTGGAGGTGTAGATTAGCTACCGCCGATGCGGGAGACGTCGCGGGAGTTTTCCTCGAACGCTGCTGCTAGGGCATCGTCGCCACTGAGGCCATCGGCCAAGGCTCGCTTGATGGCCTGGAGAACTCGCTTGTAGTCGCGCGGCATGACTTTGACGAATTTGGGCAGCAGCGTTTCCCAGTTGGCGAGAATGGTGTGGGCTTTTTGGCTGCCGGTGTAGTCAGCATGCTTTTGGATTAGCTGACGCAGATCGGCGATTTCTTCGGGATCTTCTAGCGTTTCCAGGTCGGCCATTTGGGTGTTGCAGCGCGTGGGGAAGTCGCCGGTTTCGTCAAACACGTAGGCGACGCCGCCGCTCATACCGGCTGCGAAGTTGCGTCCGGTGTGACCCAGCACGACTACCTTGCCGCCGGTCATATATTCACAGGCGTGGTCGCCCACTGCTTCGACAACGGTGTTGACGCCGGAGTTGCGAACGCAGAAGCGCTCCCCAGCTACCCCATAGATATAGGCTTCGCCGCCGGTTGCGCCATAGAGAGCCACGTTGCCGATGATGATGTTGTCTTCGGGCACGAAGGTTGAGCCCGAAGAGGGATAGACCACGATCTTGCCGCCACTGAGGCCCTTGCCCAGGTAGTCGTTGGCATCGCCTTCTAGCTCCAGGGTGACGCCTTTGGGAATGAACGCGCCAAAGCTCTGTCCGGCGCTGCCCTGGAAGTGTAGGTGAATGGTGTCTTCTGGCAGACCTTCCCAATGGCGTTTGGTGATTTCGTTGCCCAGAATGGTGCCGACGACTCGATTCACGTTGCGGATAGGCAGAGTGGCTTTCACCTTCTCACCGCGTTCGATGGCGGGTTGGCACAGATCTAGCAGCACGGTCATGTCCAGAGACTTCTCTAAACCGTGATCCTGGGGAATTTGGCAGTAGCGCCCAACCTCAGGGCCCATCTGGGGCTGGTAAAGAATCTTTGACAGGTCAATGCCCTTGGCCTTCCAGTGGTTGACGGCCTGTTTGGCCTCCAGCACATCGGTGCGGCCTACCATTTCGTTGAGGCTGCGGAAGCCTAACTGGGCCATGATCTCCCGCAGGTCTTGGGCAACGAACTGCATGAAGTTGACCGTGTGCTGCGGGTCGCCTGTGAAGTACTTGCGCAGCTCCGGATTTTGGGTGGCGACTCCAACGGGACAGGTATTGAGGTGGCAGACGCGCATCATGATGCAGCCTAGGGTGATCAAGGGCGCGGTGGAAAAGCCAAATTCTTCGGCTCCGAGCAGGGCTGCGATCGCAACATCTCTCCCGGTCTTCATCTGCCCGTCCGTCTCGATCACAATGCGGCTACGCAGGTTATTGAGCACCAGGGTTTGGTGGGTTTCGGCTAGGCCCAGTTCCCAAGGCAGTCCGGCGTGCTTGATCGAGGTCTGGGGAGATGCGCCTGTGCCGCCATCAAAGCCGGAGATTAGCACCACATCAGCGTGGGCCTTGGCGACTCCGGCAGCGATAGTGCCGACGCCCACCTCCGACACCAGCTTGACGCTGATGCGGGCCTTGCGGTTGGCGTTCTTGAGGTCGTGGATTAGCTCAGCTAGATCTTCGATGGAGTAGATGTCGTGGTGGGGTGGCGGCGAGATTAAACCCACGCCGGGGGTAGAGTAACGCACCTTGGCAATCCAGGGGTAGACCTTGCGCCCTGGAAGCTGGCCACCCTCACCGGGCTTCGCGCCCTGGGCCATCTTGATCTGCAGTTCCCTGGCCTGAGATAGGTAGAGACTGGTGACGCCAAAGCGCCCAGAGGCCACCTGTTTGATGGCGCTGTTTTTAGAATCGCCCTGCTCGTTGGTCCAGGTGTAGCGTTCGGGGTCTTCGCCGCCTTCGCCGGTATTGGACTTGCCGCCGATGCGGTTCATTGCGATCGCAAGCGACTCGTGAGCTTCCTTCGAAATTGACCCATAGCTCATGGCCCCGGTCTTAAAGCGCTGCATGATCGCTTCAATGGGCTCTACCTCCTCCAGCGGCACCGGCTGCCGCTCTTGAAAACCGAGCAGACCGCGCAGAGTGAAGTGGTGCTTGTCCTGATCGTTGATCAGGGCGGCATAGGTTTTGTAGAGCTCGTAGCTGTTGGTGCGCACAGCCTTCTGTAGGTTGTGGATGGTTTCGGGGCTAAACAGGTGCCGCTCTCCTTCCTTGCGCCACTGGTAGCTGCCGCCCACGTCTAGGGTGGGGCTGTCAGCCTCCCGATCAGGGAAAGCATGAGCGTGGCGCAAAATGGCTTCCTGGGTAATCACCGCCAGATCGGCTCCCTCAATCCGAGAGGCCGTCCAGGTAAAGTACCGATCGATCAGAGTCTGGTTTAGACCGATTGCCTCAAAGATCTGCGCTCCCCGATAGCTCTGGATAGTGGAGATGCCAATCTTAGAGGCAATCTTGATCACGCCCTTGGTGGCGGCCTTGATGTAGTTTTTGCAGGCCGTGGGGTAGTCGGTATCGACCAGCAGACCCTGCTGAATCAGCGAGTCAATTGATTCAAAGGCTAGGTAGGGGTTGATAGCACAGCAGCCGTAGCCGATCAGCACCGCAAAGTGATGCACCTCCCTCGGTTCACCCGACTCCAGCACCAGGCCAACGCGAGTGCGAGTGCCGTGGCGGATGAGGTGGTGGTGCAGCCCCGAAACCGCCAGCAGAGCGGGAATCGGAGCCTGGGCCGGATTCATCTCTCGATCAGAAAGAATGATCAGGCTGGTGCCTGAGGCGATCGCCTTATCTGCTGCGGCAGAAATACCTTCCAGCGCTGCTTCCAGCCCCTTCACTCCGGCTTGGGGATCGAACAGGATGGGCAGAGTAACAGATTTGAAGTCGCCCGACTCATGCTTGAGCTTGGCCAACTCCCCGTTGCTGAGAATCGGTGATTTTAGCTCGATCAGGTGGCAGCTTTCAGGCTCTGGCTTGAGCAGATTGCGCTCAGCTCCCACCGTCGTCTCTGGCGAGGTAATGATCTCTTCTCGGATGGAGTCAATCGGCGGGTTAGTGACCTGGGCAAAGAGCTGCTGGAAGTAGTCGTAGAGCAGCTTGGGCCGATCTGATAGCACCGCTAGGGGAGTGTCGGTGCCCATTGAGCCAATCGCCTCCACGCCGTCTCGCGCCATCGGGGTCAGCAGCAGGCGCAGCTCCTCAAAGGTATAGCCGAAGGCCATCTGGCGCTTTAGCAGGGGAATTTCTGGCAAGGTGCGATCTATTGGCGCTTCCTTCAGGCTGGCCAGCGGCACTAGATGCTGATCGAGCCATTCCTGGTAGGGCTGCTCAGATGCGATCGCACTCTTGATCTCCTCATCTGAGACAATGCGGCCCTCTTCCATATTTACTAGGAACATCCGCCCCGGCTCGAGGCGGCCCTTCTGGGCAATTCGCTCTGGCTCAATCGGCAGTACGCCCGCCTCAGAGGCCATAATCACTAGGTCGTCTTTGGTGACGTAGTAGCGAGAGGGGCGTAGGCCGTTGCGATCGAGCACCGCACCCATCATGGTGCCATCGGTAAAGGCAATGGAAGCGGGGCCATCCCACGGCTCCATCAGGCAGGAGTGGTACTTGTAAAACGCCTTTTTCTCCGGACTCATAGACTCGTGAGCGGCCCACGGTTCGGGGATCATCATCATCATGGCGTGGGGCAGGGAGCGTCCGGCCAGCACCAGCAGTTCCAAGGCGTTATCAAAGATCAGCGAGTCGCTGCCGTCGATATTGATCACCGGCTGCGCTCGCTTGAGAGCATCGCCAAACAGGTCTGACTCAAACAGCGACTGCCGAGCGTGCATCCAGTTGATGTTGCCGCGCAGGGTGTTGATTTCGCCGTTGTGGGCAATGTAGCGGTAGGGGTGCGATCGCTCCCAGCTCGGGAACGTGTTGGTGCTAAAGCGAGAATGCACCAACCCCAGCGCACTGGTCAGATCGGGGTCTTTCAGATCTAGGAAATACTCGCCGACCTGGGCTGGCGTCAACATGCCCTTGTAAACCAGGGTGCGGCAGGAGAGGCTGGCCGGGTACCAGTAGGGATCAATCTCCGCTGCCCGAATAGCGCTGTGGGATCGCTTGCGGATCACGTACAGCTTGCGCTCTAGCCCCAGCTCATCGAGTCCTGTAGGCCGCTGGATAAAGACCTGCTGCATGAAGGGTTCGCTGGCTTTGGCCGTATCTCCCAGAGAGGCATTGTCTGTCGGCACATCGCGCCAGCCCAAAACCTGCAGCCCCTCCTCGGCCACAATCTGCTCAAAAGCTCGCCGCCCCTGCTCGCGGTCAGCCGCCTGAGGTGAACTGTAGATCATGCCAACGCCGTATTCGCCTGCAGCAGGCAGTGCGATCGCATGTGTCGCTGCGAACTTCTGGAAAAATTGGTGCGGTATCTGCATCAAAATACCGGCACCATCGCCAGTATTGATCTCGGCTCCGACCGCGCCCCGGTGTTCCAGGTTCAGCAGAATAGTCAGCGCTTGCTCAACAATATCGTGGGAGGGTTTCCCCTTCATGTGCACAATAAAGCCGACACCGCAGGCATCGTGCTCAAATTGAGGGTCGTATAGACCCTGTTTGGAGGGCAAATTGAAGAGTGTCATTTTGAAAACCCGGGAAGCGGCCTTGAGGGAGTCATCTAGAGAACGGCAAGCAGTCAGTCAGATTCTCACAGAGAGTTTTCGTTAGGCCCTCTGTTAAATCCGTAGACTGGTAAGCCCAATTTATTTTTCTATGCTGGAAAAAATACCTTACTCTAGCTAAAACGGATTTTCTAGCAAGAAAGGCAAACGAGCGCCATGTCTTAAGGAAATTGTCACATATGGATTACAGTTACCAGGTCATTTATTAAGAACTTTAGGTGTTTCCGAGGAAATGGCTGAGATGATGTTGGCTTTTTATGACAGTCTCCCCAAAGCGCTCAGGCACAGGTCAGCCCTTAGTCTCAGCGGTAACTAGACCACAATAAAAAGTTGCTCCTGAGTATAAACCCAGAAGCAACTGTATAGCTCAAACTTAAAATGTCACAAATATGGACGGTTCAAGCCAGCTCAAAATCACTCAAGTCACGTCTAGCCAGAAAACACTCTACGGATGAGTGCGAGGGCTTTGCTGACCTCATAGACTGGTTGAAACCGCTGGTTGATGTTGTTTAGTAGCTGTCGTCTTTATCACCGACCGTTTGAATACCCAGTAGCTGGTTGGCTTGGTTTAGCCTTTCAGCAATGGCTTCGCGCCATTTCAAGCTGATGTCATCGTCGGCCAAAACTTCTTGGGCCAGCCGGCGGTAGGCTGCACTGGTTGCGATGTCTACGCTGTCGAGTTCCTGAAGTTTGTCATACACACTTTGGGGCGGAACCTGCATCATAATTTCACTTCCTTTTACAGTCTCAAAATAGCGATGGCTGGTTTTGAGGATGAGACGATTCTCAAGGCTCATTGCGGGGGAAGTCATCAGCGCATCTAGCTTGAGGCTAACGCGCGTAGACAGGAGGCTGAGTCACCCTCGTTAAAAGCCAGCCATTTCATAGCATGACTCCAGTGTAGATATGTTCCCTAGGTAACAGAATGGCGCTTCACGTAAAACGTGGAAGTTCTTAACAGACGTTGAAGATTTGCTGATGACGTCTGTTAATCCGAACTATTTTTGGTCACGCTACATAAACTAATCTTTCTTTTAGGGAAGTTTCTTTAGGAATAAGGAACTTTTTAGAAGCAGCCACTTTAGCGCCGTCCCCCAGACGTCGTTTCGTCTAGGGGACAGCGCTAGTGAGTGTTCTAATTAGGTATAGCTGTCACTGCGTAGCTTGCTTTTTGTGGAGTGCGAAGCGCAGCAGCCTCGTGGCAGCTACTTTATACGCTTTGCTCACAATGACTACTTTGAGATCGCCTGTTTAAGACAGTACCCATTGTTTTAGTGCTTTTCAGCGTGAGGGGCTGCTTAACAAGGCAGCTTGACTTCTTCTGGCCAGGGAAAGGGGCGAGGGCGTCCGCGCAGTTCTAGCAGATGCGAGCTGGCTTTCGCCCTTTGGGGTTTACGGCATTTGAGCCCCAATTAGCTTTGCCTTAAACTTCTGAATCGACTTCAGGAACGATGTCGGGGCGCTCTTTATTTTCCCAGCCAACCGGACGCTTGGAGTTGTACCAGGCGATAGACCCGATAGTGGTAGCTGCAATAAAACCAACTACATAAACCAGGGTTGCCGAAATAGGAAAATGGGGACCATCAGCAGCAGTTATATCAGCAGCAGTTGCTAAAAAAGTCAGCATAATTAACCTCGTTTGAAATATTCCATTCAAGGTTAAAGTTACCTGACTGAGCAGTTCGCCGACTCTACCGCTCTGGTGATTCAGAAGAGGGAAACTCAGGTGCTAACAGTCCATCCCTAGACAGAGCCAAAGCCCCAAATAGCCTACTGCTAAGCTTTCTGTGCCAGCGGAGACTGGTCATAGTGATTCAGCAGATCGGCAGGGTCATCGTAGATTGCGATCGCATCTCTCAGCGCCTCATCATCAAAGCCACCGCAGCGAAAAGCAATGACATCCACGCCTGCTTTTCCCGCAGCCTCAATATCGTAGGGTGTGTCCCCAAGCATGACGGTACGGCTGGGGTCGAGATCAGCTTTGTGCAGAGCCGCTTCTACAATATCTGGAGAGGGTTTAGACGCGTCGGCATCATCTGAGCTGGTAGCCTGCTTCAGCAAATCGTCAACCTGAGCAATCTTCAACATAGTTTCAAGCTCTTTTGCAGAGGCTGAAGTGGCAATAATCAGGTTTAATCCTTCTGCCCGTAGCTTTTGCACCAGTGCCCGTGACCCCTGGGCTGGCTCAATCTGATCGCGGAAATCATTTAGCACCAGCTCCTTGCGGTAGTCGGCAACCTCTTTACCCGGCCCCTCTTCGTCGTTCAAATCCGGAAACAATTGAGGAATGACCTTATCGCCCCCCATCCCCATCATCGGGCGCACCTTCTCAAAATCAACGGTGTAGCCGTACTTTGCAAAGGCTTCTACCCAACACTGAGCATGAACATCGTTGCTCAAGACTAGAGTGCCATCTACATCTAAAATCACGCCCTCAAGGGTCATGGTCTTCTCCTGCTTAAGCTTACTGCCCCAAAGTGACATAACCTTACGCAAAAAAACTCTCCCTAAAAGCGGTGATTCTCGCCCAGCGTGTATTTAACCTCTTCTAAAACTGATCTTGGGGGTTCAAATTTTATGCATACAGATGTACTTCTCTACCTTTGGAGAGAGCTGCTCTACTTCTATCGACAGTTTGAGCTCTGCACGAGGACTTACTAAGCTACTCTCAGTCTATGGTGTGCTCCGCAAATGAGCCAGATCAAAGGTATTTTTGGACTCGTCATCTACTGGGAGTTCGCCAAATCTATTCGTATCCGTGTCTTTATCTGTTCGCAATTTTCGGCGACAGATTGGCTGGTAAGGGCTTAAACCCCGTTAAAGATTTATCTGACATTTCTAGAAGCCGCTGTCTGCTTTTGGCAACTGAGCCTTAAGCGGATACATCGCTGTCGCCAATTTCTAGTTGGTGACAGGCTGATTTGTTTGGCTACTCAACCGTTCTATGTGGTCGTTAGCAGCCCCTTTAGAACACAGGATTATAGTGCCTAGCGACCAGAGGCAAGGGTAATTTTCAGCGTGTCTGAAGCAAGGGGTCCGGCAGGCACTTTGGAGTACCTTGTCAACTTCGCACAGAGCGAGTATTTACCTGTAGTTTGAACACTTCAGCGACACAGAATCTGGGTTAGTTCTCGGCAGTAGGCAACCTAATAAATCGATGCGCCGTGTTGGGCGATTGCCTCTGCCCTAACCAATTGCACACCTTAATCTTTGCATAGTCATCATGAGCAACATACAAGCGCAGCTATCTACTTCTGAAACCAGCTTTCGAGTTGAAGCGTACGAAAAGATTGAGCTGGACTTTCAGTTTGTTGAAGGGATTTTTGATATTCAAAAGCCCGATCTAGCCAGCCATTACACTGCACTCAGGCGCTGTCTTGCCATCGTAGATCACAACGTCTATCAGTTTTACGGGGCTCAACTGCACCGGTACTTCCTGCACTATGGTGTGGAACTGACAGTCTTTCCGGTAGTGATTGAAGAGCCAGACAAAACAATCGAAACGTTTCAAACCATTATTGATGCCTTCTGCCGGTTTAACCTCTTAAGAAAAGAGCCGGTTTTGGTGATTGGCGGCGGGCTAGTTCTAGATGTAACGGGCTTTGCCTGCGCCGCCTATCGCCGCAGCACAAACTACATCCGCATTCCTACGACGCTGATTGGCCTGATCGATGCAGGTATTGCCATCAAAGTTGCGGTCAACCACGGCAAGCTTAAGAATCGACTGGGGGCCTATCATGCGCCCAAGGAAATCTTTCTCGATTTTTCATTCCTCAAGACTTTACCGGTTGATCAAATCCGCAACGGCATGGCAGAGCTGGTCAAAATTGCCGTAGTTGCTAATGCTGAGGTGTTTGATTTGCTTGATCGCTACGGCGAAGACTTGCTCTACAGTCATTTCGGTTATCTAACTGACGATGCTTTCCTGCGCCAGGTGGGGCATCGCGTCAACTACGGGGCGATCAAGACCATGCTGGAGCTAGAGACGTCCAACCTGCACGAGCTGATGCTAGATCGCGTGATTGCCTATGGCCACACCTGGAGCCCCACGCTGGAGCTGACGCCAGAGCCACCGCTGCTGCATGGTCATGCTGTCAACATTGACATGGCGCTCTCTGCGACTCTGGCTGCCGAGCGAGGCTACATTACGGTGGCCGATCGCGATCGCATTCTCAATCTCATGAGCCGTCTGGGCTTGGCCCTTGATCACCCCCTAATGGACAGCGACCTGCTCTGGCAGGCCACGCAGTCGATCACCCTCACCCGCGATGGCCTGCTGCGGGCAGCCGTGCCCCAGCCCATCGGCGTCTGTGCATTCATCAATGACCTGACCCGAACAGAGCTTGATGCTGCTCTCAGCACTCACAAGCGACTCTGTGCCGATTACCCTCGATCTGGAGCTGGCATCGATGCCTACGTCGGCGACGGGGAGTCTGCACAGCCCGCACCCACGCTGGTAGGAGGCAAAGCGTAATGCAGGCAGCCGCGAACCCAACGACCCCAAATGCACCGCGTCCGGTCACGCCTCTGGGCATTGCGGTGGGTCATCTAGAGTCTGCCATTACGCTGCTAAACCAGGCAGCCAATTCTCCAACCAACCTCTCTGCCGAGGCGGCACACCACCTGCAAAAAGCGTTTGATCTGATGTCGGGGCTAGATCCCTACCTGGAGCAGACCGCAACGCCAGCCTCTGCGGCGCTCACAGAAATTGCCGAGAGAACCCACCACGAACCCTGGCAGGCAAAGTTTGATGAAGGCGAAACCGTTCGTCCCCTGGAGCAGGAAATGCTCTCTGGCCATATTGAAGGACAGACGCTGAAGCTGTTTGTTCACATGATTCGCGCCAGCCGCATTTTGGACATCGGCATGTTCACCGGCTACTCGGCGCTGGCGATGGCCGAAGCCCTCCCCGCCGACGGTCACCTGATTGCCTGTGAGGTCGATCCTTACGCTGCCCGCTTTGCCCAAACCTTGTTTCAAAAGTCACCCTACGGCAGCAAGATCCAGGTTGAGCTAGGGCCAGCTTTGGAGACGCTAGAGCGTCTGGCCGCCCACGGTGAGTGCTTTGACTTTGTGTTTATCGATGCCGATAAGCAGGAATACGTGCAGTACTACCAGAGGCTGCTAGACAGCGGCCTGCTCTCAGACCAGGGCTACATCTGCGTCGATAACACGCTGTTTCAAGGGCAGGTTTATTTGCCTGAGGCCGAGCGCTCAGTGAGTGCGGCTGCGATCGCACAGTTCAACCAGGTGGTCGCCGCCGACCCTAGGGTGGAGCAGGTGATCTTGCCGCTGCGAGACGGGCTGACTCTGATTCGGCGCGTGTAGTCTCGCAACCGCTAGACGCTCCCCCATTGGGGCTGTGGCTGCCCTGCACCTGTTGGGGCAGCCACTAGCATTTACTGCCATTTCTCTGAGATAGCTAATGCAAACTAAGACGCCGACTCAAACAACCGCAGCCTCACAGCAGGCTGCCCAACCTTTACCGTCTGAGGGGCAAAGCTCAGACAGCCCAATTCAAGCCCTCTGGCAAAACTTGGGCACGCTGATGCTATTGGCCCTTGCGTTTCCCTTCAACTGTGTGGCTGTGCTGTTAGCGCTGGTGTGGAGCTGGGTGAGCCGCCCCTTTCATAAGGCACCCGTTAGGGTTAAGTCCCCCAAAAACATTCTTATTGCTGGGGCCAGGATGACGAAAACCCTGCTGCTGGCCCGTACTTTTCACGCGGCTGGGCATCGGGTGATTTTGATCGACACCGAAAAGTTTTGGCTCAACGGAAATCAATATTCCAACGCGGTTGCCGGGTTCTACACCGTTCCCGACCCGCAGAAAGACCTAGCGGGCTATACCCAAAAGCTCCAGGCCATTGCCCAGCAGGAAAACATCAATCTGTTTATTCCCGTTGCCATCTTTTCTGTGGTTTATCCGGAGGGGATGGAGCAGCACCCGCTGGCAGGTTACTGTGAGGTATGCCACTTTGATGTCGCTGTCACCGGCATGCTAGACGACAAATTTGCCTTTGCTGAGAAAGCGCGATCGCTCGGCCTCTCGGTGCCCAAATCCTTCAAAATCACCGCGCCGGAGCAGGTGCTCAATTTTGATTTTTCTCAGGAGCAGCGGCAGTACATTCTCAAGAGCATTCCCTACGATGCCTGTCGCCGCCTCAATCTGACCAAGCTGCCCTGCCCTACGCCCGAAGAGACCGCCGCCTTTGTCAACAGCCTGCCCATCAGCGAAAAAACGCCCTGGATTATGCAGGAGTTCATCCCCGGCCAAGAATACTGCACCCACAGCACTGTCCGTAGTGGGCAATCGACCCTTTACTGCTGCTGCGAGTCGTCTGCCTTTCAGGTCAATTACGAAATAGTCGATAACCCCCAAATTAGCGAGTGGGTGCGTCGTTTTTTGAAAGGGGTTGACGGCTTTGGGCAAGCCTCTTTTGACTTTATTCAGACCCCAGATGGCACGGCCTATGCCATTGAGTGCAACCCCCGCACGCACTCAGCCATTACCCTGTTCTACAACCATCCTCAGGTAGCAGAGGCCTATCTCGATCCTGCCTTCTCAGGCGAACCCCTAGAGCCTTTGGTCAACAGCAGGCCCACCTACTGGCTCTACCACGAACTTTGGCGGCTCAATGAGGTGCGATCGCTCTCTCAGCTTCAAACCTGGTGGCGCAATATCTGGCGCGGCAAAGAGGCTATTTTTGAGGTCAACGATCCGCTGCCGTTTCTGATGGTGCATCACTGGCAGATTCCCCTGCTGGTTCTAGACAATCTGCGAAAGCTGCAAAGCTGGATTCGGATAGATTTTAATATTGGCGAGGTGATTCGGTGAGCCTATAGATCCCCGGGTTCTTGCCGGTAGCCGCAGATCTTCGTCTTATGCGAGATCCCCGGGTTCTTCGCTAGAGCTATAGACCTCTGCCTTTTCCCGAGAACCCGGGGAGCTGGAGGCGTCCCCTGTGCGAGATCCCCGGGTTCTTGACCGTAGTCGTAAATCTCCGCCTTTTTCTGAGAACCCAGGGATCTGGAAGTGCTCCTTACGCGAGATCCCTGGGTTCTTGACCGTAGGTGTAGATCTCTGCCTTTTCCTGAGAACCCAGGGATCTGGAAGTGCTCCTTTGTTTAGGGCACATTTTTGATTCGCCGAGCCAACTGGAATCACTTGATTAGAGGGCTGCCATGGCTGGCAAAGGTATCGTGGATGCGCTCTAAATGGTGCTCCATGACATCGAGCTGATCGATCTCGGCTGCAGAAAAATAGCCGTATTCTGTGGTTTCGTCGCTGAGCCGCAGCTCGCCTCCGATCACTACGGCTTCAAAATTCATGGCGACTACCTGGCAGCGCTCTCCATCAGCATATTCCAGCAGGCAGTGTGGACTGGTGTAGATCCCCAGTAGCCGCTTGACCGCGACCTGTAGCCCCGTCTCTTCCAAAGCTTCTCGGCAACAGGCTTCCTCAATACTTTCACCTGGGTCCATGCGGCCTCCCGGCAGGCACCAGCGACCGTTGTCGGTGCGGCGCGTGAGCAGTACTTTTTCCCAGTTACCGTCTCGAATGGTGGCAGAACAGCCCACGATGATGTGACCTAGCCTGCCAATGCGATCGCCGTATACCAACTTCACCATCTTTACTTTTCTCACCCTAATGTAACTGTCTAGATCCTTCTAGATCCTTTTCACCATATCCGGTCGCGCTGAATCGGTACTGTGCCTGCCCGTCAGTTCATCAGAACATTAGGATCTCAAGGTGAACCGTTGATAGGGGATGAAACCGTATGACCGCAGACATTTTGGTAATCGGCAGCGGCATTGGTGGCTTGAGCTGTGCGGCACTGCTGGCCCGCTATGGCAATAGCGTAACAGTCTGCGAAAGCCACTCTATTGCTGGTGGAGCGGCCCATAGCTTTGAGCGGAGCGGCTTTACCTTTGACTCTGGCCCTTCGCTTTACTCCGGTCTCTCCCACAGCCCCTCAACGAATCCTCTGCGGCAGGTGCTCGATGCCCTTGAGGAAGACTTGGACTGGGCCACTTACGATACCTGGGGCGTGTGTTTGCCGGAGGGCGATTTTTTGACGACGGTGGGGGCCGATCAGTTTTGTGAGGTGCTGCAGCAGATTCGAGGTGAACAGGCCGTACAGGAATGGCGAGCTTTGCAGCAGGTGATGGGGCCGCTGGGGCAAGGTGCGATCGCACTGCCTCCCGCCGCCCTGCGCTTTGACTGGAAAGTGCTGAGCACAGTTGCCCCCTTTGCCCCAAAACTGCTGCGACACGCGCCCAGCTTGGGTCAACTCAATGGTCCCTTTAGCCGAGTCATGGACGGGGTGATTACAGATGAGTTTCTGCGCAACTGGCTGGATTTGCTGTGCTTTTTGCTCTCTGGTCTGCCAGCCAGCGGCACCAGTGCGGCAGAGACGGCCTTTATGTTTGCTGAGTGGTATCGTCCCGGTGTCAAACTCGACTACCCCATCGGCGGCAGCGGGGCGTTGGTCAATGCTCTGGTGCGAGGTTTGGAGAAGTTTGGCGGCTCCCTTAGATTCAGCGCCCACGTGCAAGAAATCCTGGTCGAGGAGGGTCGGGCCACAGGGGTGCGGCTGCGGAGTGGAGAAGTTTTAAGAGCGCAGCGAGCTGTCGTCTCTAATGCTTCTACTTGGGACACGCTAAAGCTTTTGCCCCAGGATGCAGTGCCCAAGTCGTTCGTCGAACAGCGGCAGTCCACCCCAGAATGTGAAAGTTTCATGCACCTGCACCTAGGCATTGACGGCAATGGCCTGCCCGCCGATCTAGCCTGCCACTACATCGTGGTGAACGATTGGACTCCAGGAGTTACTGCGCCCCAAAACGTAGTGCTGATCTCAATTCCCTCTGTGCTCGACCCCACACTAGCCCCGGCGGGTAAACACGCTATCCACGTCTACACCCCCGGCAGCGAACCCTATGATTTGTGGCAGGGATGCGATCGCAACAGCCCAACCTACGCCCAACTTAAAGAGCAGCGAGCCGAGGTTATGTGGTGGGCGCTGGAGCGAGTCATTCCCGATATTCGCCGCCGCTGTGAGGTCAGCCTGGTGGGCACACCTCTGACTCACGAACGCTACCTGCGCCGCCACCGGGGCACCTATGGCCCAGCCATAGCCGCCAGCGATGGCTTCTTCCCTGGCCCCAAAACGCCGCTGCCGGGGTTGCTCTGCTGCGGCGACTCAACCTTTCCGGGCATTGGTCTGCCAGCAGTCGCCGCCAGCGGCCTAATCACGGCCAACACTCTGGCCTCAGCCCAGCAGCACCGGCAGATGCTGCGGCAGATTCGTTTGGCCTAAGGGGTGCAGGATAGGCCCTCGCTTGCCCCTACACCAACACTAAGACCAAGCAGAAGAAACATCTCTAGAACCAACCGCTCTATGTCGAGTGTTAATCTGGTAAATGGCGAAATTTTTGCGGCTGTATCGCCCGTTCGACAAGCGAGTCAAAACCTATCATGCTGGACCCTCTAATACTGCGATCCCTGGTCTGGACCGACTATCGGCTAGCAGTGCTGTTTCTCGTCTCTTTTCCGCTGGTGCTGCTAATTTGGGCGGCTTACAAGCGAAATACAGCTATCCAGCATTTGCTGACGATCTACTGGAAAGTGTCCAGTCTGCTGATGATTACGATCTACCTGATGATCGGCGGTTTTAGCATCAGCTTCGTCTCGGCGGTCATGGCGCGGATTTTAATTCCTGTTGGTCTCTGGTTTTGGGTGGATCTCAATGAGGAAATCCGAGAGCAGCCCGATAGTGCTCTGAAATTGACGTTTAACTCTTGGCGTTGGGCCGTCACTCTCTATGGCATCATTGGCACCGCCATTTCCCTGACCTATCTACCCTGCGCCTTCTCTAATGCGCGGCTGGCCTCTGCTAGCTGTCAGGCATGGCTAGAAGCTCCCCTACTCTATAAGGAGTTTCTACACGCCAACTACACCAACGGGTTTTTAGGCTTTTTCGGTATTGTCGGCCTGATTATTTATATGCTGACTCTGGCCTGGTTTGTTTTTGTGCGCCTGGGTAAGCAGGGGCGGCAGGCGATTAATTAAGGGGAAGGCAAAAGGGTAGAGGGTATAAGGGCGGAAGGGGTTTTGGTAGGGGTGTATGGGCCTGTGCCTAGAAATGAGAAGGGGTTAGGGGTGTAAGAGCCTGGCTCAAGGGTCAGAAGAACGCTTAAGTAGGGCGCAATTATTTAAGACGCGGTTTATGGATGCTGGGAAACGCTTGGAACAATACACTCTGAAGCGGCCACAGGAAGTTCTACTGGTCGCTGCTGAAGTTGCAGGTGAGGCAGATCAGATCTTGGTGTTTCGGGGTTTCTCCAGTTCTTTGATGCGGCCTACTGCCTTTGACCCAGATGTGCCGGTGTTGCCGGAGGAGGCTGTGATTAGCTCCATTGATCGACTGCTAGGGCCTTACAACCCCAGCAACCCTCAGTATTTGGAGCAGGGGGTGAGTTGGGAGGCGTTTCAGGCTGTTTTGGCAGATCTAGGCATTTAGTCTGGCGTGTCTGGGCGGCTTATTTTACGCTGACAAAACGAGATTGGGCAAAGGTGCGTAGGCGCTGAATATCTTCGCGGCGGCAGACAGATAGGGGCACTGTGCGCTTGACCTCGTCTATGATCAGGGTCGTATCGACGGGGCGTTTCTCGTAAATGGCGCGGTAGATGGCTGAGATAATCACCTGCTCGATTTCGGCTCCGCTGAAGCCATCGGTGGCTTGGACTAGAGCTGCTAGGTCAAACCGCAAAGGCTGCTGCTGGTGTCGGGTCAGGTGAATGTGCAAAATCGATTGCCGTTCTGGAGCCTCGGGCAGATCGACGAAAAAGATTTCGTCAAAGCGGCCTTTTCGCAGCAGTTCGGACGGCAGTTGGGCGAGGTCGTTGGCAGTGGCGACGACAAAGATCTCTTGGGATTTTTCCTGCAGCCAGGTGAGAAAGTAGCCAAACAGGCGACGACTCAGGCCGCCATCGGCATCGCTGCCCGACTGGCCCATGCTTTTCTCGATTTCGTCAATCCACAGTACGCAAGGGGCCATTGTTTCAGCCAGGGTGATGGCCCGCCGAAAGTTTTTCTCCGACTCGCCCACGTATTTGTCGTAGAGCCGCCCAGCATCGAGCTTGAGTAAGGGCAGGCTCCACTCGCGGGCAATAGTCTTGGCCGCGAGGGATTTGCCGCAGCCCTGAATGCCGACGATCAAGATACCTTTAGGAGCGGGTAGGTTAAAGGCTTTGGCTTGGGGAGTAAAGCCGACTTTGGCACAGGCTAGCCATTGCTTGAGCCCTTCAAAGCCCCCTAGCTGGGCCACGTTGGTCTCTGGCGGAAAATAGTCCAGCAGCCCCTCCTCATGGAGAATGCGCACCTTGCGTTCTAAAACTCGCTTGATGTCTTCCGCATTGAGCTTGCCATCGTACAGAGCGGCGTAGGCAATGACTTTGCGGGCCTGCTTTAGGGTCATGCCCTGCATTGCCTGCACCAAGGCATGGATGTCTTCGGGGGTGAGTTCGACTTTGACTTTGCCCTTGAGCGATCGCACCACTTCTGAAATGGTCTGGTACAGTTCGTCGGGCTCTGGCAGCTTAACGTCGAAGTAAATTACGTCGTGGGCAATGGAGGCCGGTAGGGCTACATCATCGCCTGTGATTACTAGGGTGGACTGGTTGTAGGCAAACTGGTCGGCGACCTCTCGAAACTGGCGGGCGACGGTTGCATCTTTCAGGTGTTCAGCAAAGTCTTTGAGCCAGTAGATGCCCCGACAGCTCATGCTTTGGATGTGCCTTAGCATGTCTAGCGGATCAGCTGTTTGCTCGATCGGCTGAGGCCGCTGAGTGTTGGGTGGGGCGTATTCGTTTTGCCAGCGGTTGTGCAGGTTGCCTTGCGATCGCACCAGCCCCTGGGCAACACTCCACTCGAACACCGAGATCTGCAGCTCGTTGCAGGCTTTGGTGATGAGGGTATGAACCCGCTCCTCCTCAACCGTTTCAATTACAATTGCCGGATGAAAGGCCAGAACCAGGGTCTGGAAATGCCGTACGCTGGCAGCAAAAGACATGGGTGCTTAGGGGAAAGTAGCATCTAAGGTGCCCAAGATCGCAGGCGCGTCCATCAGGCCACCTCAGCTACAGCTACAGGAGCAGGCCTTCGCATTCCCGATGGTAGGGCGTAAAGACTTTGGCCGTCCTCCTTCCAAACTGGCAGCGATGCCCTCTCTAACTAGCAGCCCGTAGCAAATTGGTAGATCTAAGCCTGCCCGTGCAGTCGTCGCTCTAATGCCAAAAACTCTCGCATGTAGCGGTTAACCTGCTCAGGTTGCTCCTGCTGCACCCAGTGGCTGCAGTTGGGGATATAGCGCAGGTGGAAATCGCTCACATATTGTTCGGTCTGCATGCTGAGTTCTTTGCTGAGAGCGGTGTCTTCCTCTCCCCAAATCATCAGCGTGGGCACCTCTAAAATGCCCCAAGACTTTTGAAAGAAGGGTGAACTGGGAATTGCCCGATAGTAGTTGAGCATGGCGGTTAACGCCCCTGGCTTCGACGCGGCCTCTTTGTAAGTCGCAATGTCTTCGTCAGAAAAGGTGTCTTTGCGAACGGCCATGCCTCGAAAGGCGTAGGTGAGTGCCGCATAGTCTCCAGCCTGGATCACCAGTTCGGGCAGGACGGGCAGCTGGAAAAAGCCGATGTAGGAACTCTTTAGGAGCTGCTGGGGCATCTGCAAACCCGCCCTAAACCGAGCCGGATGGGGAATGTTGAGCACAATCAGGGCTTCTAGCAGTTCGGGATACTCATAGGCAAAGGCCCATGCGATCGCACCGCCCCAGTCGTGTCCTGCCAGCACACAGCGCTCATACCCCAGCCCCCGAATTACGCCCGCAATGTCCTTCACCAGTTCCGGCATGCGGTAGGCGTCTACGCCTTCGGGCTTGTCGCTGTCGTTGTAGCCCCGCAGGTCCAAAGCCACCACGGTGTAATCTTGAGCAAACTCAGGAATCTGGTGCCGCCAGGAATACCAAAATTCCGGAAATCCGTGGAGTAAGAGCAGCAGGGGCCCTTCCCCCCGCGTCACATAATGCAGGCGAATCCCGTTGGTTTCAATGAAGCGGTGCTGCACTTCGGTCATCATAGACACGGCCATTTGTCCGATGCCCCATAGGTACTTCACCTTCACTATATCGACTGTTCTTTAAAGCCGTGGGCAGATCAGCGGAAAACGCCTACAGCAAAAGGAACCCACCGCTGAGTCAGCCTGGGTTCCTTAATACCACTCTAAAAATCACTCCGGTAGGTTGGCGTCAAGCGCAGCGCGACCCAACATCCCCTGAAGCTGTTGGGTTTCACTATGCTCAAGCCAATCTACGGTTCTCGTAGTTTCAGCCTGGACGTGCTATTTCCCTCTGAGGTTAAGCCTCTCCCGTAACAGAAAGCTCATCCACCCAGATCCGGGGGCAAATGCCGCCAGGGGTAACTTCAGCCTCAGGTTCGACATGAATGATCGATTTCAGCACCTCCCGAAAATCTCCGGCCACGGTAGCCGACTCGATGCTGATGCGCTCACCTTGGCGAATTAGCCAGCCATCAAAGGGCAGGGAAAAAGACCCCTGTAGCGCATTCACCCCGGCGTGGAGAGCCTGCAAATCGTCGATCAAAATCACGTTGTCTGCCGTCTCTAGGCTAAAGCCGTTGCTGTCACTTTGACCGGGCATTACGTGGTAGAAACTGGGGCTGATAGAGACTTTAGCGCCAATGTCAGCGTGGCCTGTTGGAGAAGCTCCCATTCGCTTAGCGGTGCCCGCACTGTGAAGGAACTGAGTCAGCACCCCCTCAGCGATGATGGGCACCCGGCGGGTCGGTGTGCCTTCCCCATCAAAGGTTTCAGCACCGATGTTCTCAGGGTGGAGGGCATCGTCAAAGACAGAGAGTAGCGACGAGGCAATCTGTGTGCCCAGTGATTCTGGGGTCGCCAAACTGCGCCGATCCAAAATACTCTGGGCGTTATACAGGTTGGAAAAAGCCCCGAGCAGGCTCAAAAAAGCCTCTGCCGAGAAGACAATGCGGTATTTGCCGGTGGCAATCTTCTGGTAGTCCAGATGGCTGAGGGTCTTTTCAGTCGCCTCTTTTAAGCAGCCTTCCAGGTCTAGGTTTTGCAGTCCCCGGTTAATTCGCATGGCCCCAGCAGAACGAGGCTTGCGGCCTTCCTGCTCAGTCTTGCTGTAGAGGTAGACCGAAGCATAGGAGCGGTTTTCATGGCGCAGCGCTCCTTCGCTATTGAGGTAGAAGCGGTCAATGTCGCGCTGGGCTAGCCCGTTGTAGGGCACACTTGCGATCGCAGGGTGTGCCTCCAGCAATCGCTTTTCCAATCCCACCAGCCCCTCGATCAAGTCTGATACTGGAGCAGGCGGTAGGTTATCTACCTGCACCTCTGTCGTTGGCACAGTCGCCTCCGGGCTAAAGTCAGGAATGTTTTCTTTAGCGCCAAAGGCAGCGGCTTCCTGAGCCGTTTTCAGCGCCAGTTCCAGCCCAGCTGGGTCAACGTCTGTGGTGCTGGTGACGCCTAACAAACCCTGGTCACTCCATACCCGCACAATCACGCTGGAGCGGTTAGACGCTTTTACCTGTTTGGGCTCGCCCTTGTCTACTTGCACACTGGTCTCATCGACCGAAGACCCGTAGACATCGTACTTGTGAATGCCCAGTTTCTTGGCACTGGTTTCAGCGTAGGCCGCAATATCTTGAACAGTCGGCATGAGCTTCTTCTTATAGCTATTCTTGTGCTTTTCAGGCAATAAATTTCTGGGGAGTTACCGTCCACCCACAGTGATCGAATCGACCTTTAGGTGCGGCTGGCCTACGGTCACATAAATGCTGCCGCTCACCGAGCCGCAAAAGCCCGGCGCTAGGCCCAGATCGTTCGAGCACATAGAAATCTTTTGCATGATCTCCTTGGCCTCTCCAATCAGAGTGGCTCCTTTCAGCGGCTTTGTGATCTGGCCGTTTTCAATCAGGTAGGCTTCATCGACGGCAAAGTTAAACTGGCCAGTTGGGCCAACGCTACCGCCGCCCATCTTTTTGCAGTAAATGCCTTTCTCAACCGAGGCAAATAGCTGCTCAAGGCTGTAGTCACCAGGGGCAATGTAGGTGTTGCGCATGCGAGAAGCCGCCGCATAGGTATAGCCCTGGCGGCGACCGCTGCCGGTGCGGGGATGACCTGTACGCATAGAGCCAGCCCGATCCGACAGGAAGTTTTTGAGAATGCCGTTTTCAATCAGCAGGGTGCGCTGAGCAGGCATGCCCTCGTCATCCATGTCGATAGTGCCAAACTCATCCTCAGATAGCCCCTCATCCCAGGCAGTTAGGCTCTCGTGGGCAATCTTTTCGCCTTTTTTGTCCATGAAGGGGGTTGTGCCCCGCTCAATCTGCGTGGTTTCTAGCAGGTGGCCGCAGGCCTCATGGAAAATCACGCCGCCAAAATGGTTGGCCATGATAATTGGGTAAGACCCCGACTCTACATAGTCGGCATAGAGCATCTTGCCTGCCGACTCAGAGACGGCAGCGGCGGTGTCTTGGTAATTCCAGGTTCGCAGAAAGGCTGGATCGCTGGTGTTGCCATCTCGCTGACCAATAGAGGCGCGGTGTTCACCATCGGCACAGAGTAGGTTGAAACCTACTGACTGAGTCAGGCGGATATCACGGGCAAAGGTGCCGTCGCTAGAGGCTACTAGAACCTCCTGCCAGTCTCTAAAGTAGGCAGCGCGGCGGGCTTGAACGTGGCTTGCCTTCTGCGCCAAAGCTCCATTGGCAGACAGCAGCACATCGCCCATTTCCTGCATGGAGCTACAGGCTGCCAGCCAGGCTTCTTTGCCTCGAACAGTGGCGTAGTCCCGCAGCATCTCCAGATTGATCTCAGGAATATGGGCGGTTGGGCCGGGCAAAGATAGCCCCATAATCGACAGCCCTTTTTCTAGGGCGGCTTTTAATCCACTAAAGGAGAGGTCGTTGGTGCTAACGTAGCAGTCAGCCTTGCCGCGAAAGACGCGCACTCCTGCTCCCGTTGTCAGGCGAGGAGAAATGCTGGTAATCGCATCGTCTTCAGCGAGACAGCTAATGTAGTTATTGCGCTCCAAAAAGAACTCAACAAAATCGGCACCTGCTGCCCGACCTAGCCCCAACAATGTAGAGAGAGGGGCCTCCCAGGAAGCATCAAACCGCTCACGGGTAGCGCTGTACTGCAGGTTGGGAATTTCTTGAGTGCGAAGCAGGTTTAGAGGCGAGGTTGCAACCGTCATGCCAAGTATTACGCCAGTAGGGGTATCGCAAATCATGCCCTTCTAGTCTAACAAAAGGCTTTGTGGCCCGGGGGAGCAGAGGCCATACCCGCGCCAGTGGCAGTCAGTCTGCTTGCTTTGGGCCTGTCTAGTTTGAATTGGTTTGCTTTGGGCCTGTTTAGTTTGAATTGGTTTGCTTTGGGCAGGTTTGTTTTGGGCCTGTTTGCTATGGGCCTATTTTGTTTTGAAGATTGTGGAATTCTTTATTCCTTGACTGTAGCTGTATCAAAATTGAGGGCATAGGCCCTGACAAACCTGAGGGAAAATCATGCAGGACTTTGAACCGACTCAGCCTTCTGCAGCCAAGAGCAATGGTACTTGGAAGTGGCTTGCTCTTGGCTGTGGTGGATGTCTGGGGCTCTCTGTTTTGTCGATAGTTGTATTGACAGTTTTCTTCAGCCGAGCATTAAATTTCTCAATCGATCCTGAGAACGTAGAGCAGCAGGCCCAAGAACTCTTTGAGTACGAAATTCCAGGGGAGACGAGAGGGCTGCTCAACATGAATGTAATGGGGGTGGAGCTGGCGCAGGTAGCAGATGCGCAAGACCCGCCTGGAGTTTTGCTGACAGTGGGTAGACTGCCTGCCTACTTGCAGGATGAGGCTGCTCAAACGTCTATGTTGGACTCTTTTCAGGAAAGCATGTCCCAGGAAGGAGAGTATACGGCGGAAACTCAGCGAACCGAAAATCTGCCTCTATGTGGTCAAACAGTCCCGGTGCGGATCGAAGAAGGTACCTTTCGAAGCGCTGATCAAGTTTTACAGTCGGTGAGTTATCTGGCTGCAGTAGACTACGCCGGGACAAACCGTTTTGCCTGGGTATTGGCTAATGGTGAGCAGGCAGAGACAAATGCAAGAGCGGTGTTTGACTCTTTAGTCTGCAAGTAAGGCTTACAGTTGGGATCTCGTAGGCTGGGCAAAGCAAAGTGTGCCCGTCACAGCATAGGCTTCTAAAAGATGGGCAAAGGGCGACAGTGCACCTTATGCAGAACGGCATTGGGGTGGGGAAATGCGATCGCACCTCTCCCCTTAATGAAGTAGTGCGTCTACGCCCAAATACCGACTTGGCTAGGGTGGGTGTAAGGCTCGGCACCCACCCACATTTTGAGGTAGACGCACGAGTAGGTTGGACAATGCCCAGAGCCCTACCCACCTTAGTCAATGCCATTCCTGATAGAAACTACACAGGGGGTCTGGGAGCGGGGTAGCGCTGGAGATAGCGCAACACGTCGCCAGGGTCGGGCTGCACGAACAAGCCATTTTCGGGAATGTCGATGACGTGGCTCCACTCAAATTGCTCGGCATAGCCAAGATGGTGGAGACTGGCAATGGCGCTGCGGGTATCGACATTGGAGCCGACTAGATACAGACGCAAGCGCCTGCGCCGAGGCTGCACTAGAGGAACTTGACGCGCAGCAGGCCGTGTCGTCTCGGTGTAGGGAGACGACAGAAAGTATTGAATTTGAATCATTTCAGGGATTCCTTTGAAATCAACGGGTAGGAATCCCCGAAAAAATGGCAGCCCTTGACATTGCTGAATTAACAGAGCGACCTAAAATAGGCAAAGCCCTGAGACAGGTGTGTTCTGTCAACGGGTTAGGCGCTGGTTGATGTTGGTAGCATTTGCCAGTGCCGCAGACCAAGTTTTCGGGGGAAGACAAGCTGCTTGTACACAGCTATGAGGAAAGATACTAGCCGATCTGATCCTCGATTTCAAGTAAAAACCGATACACCCAAAAGCGGGCTTCTTGAAGAAGCTCGCTTTTTTGTTGGTTAAGGCTTACTGAGAGAGGGCAACCTAACAGTTGAGGGATGTACGACCATCGCACATTAAAGACAGTCTTAAAGTTTCCGACTCCTCTACATTGGCAGGATATTATGCAGAAAGTTTCCACCTAATCACCCCTACAGGAGGATTAGGCTGACAAATTTCCACCTAATCACCCCACAGGGGTATTAGGCTGACGGAATTCTACCTAATCACCCTTATAGGGGTATTAGGCAGAAAATTTTCCTCTAAATAATTGTTATGCGGCTTGATTTTCTGGCTGTGGTTATCATGCCGCCTTATGATTACTTTCATAGATCGGTTTATTCGGACTATCTTGCAACGCAAGGCTTTAAGTAGACAGATCGATATAAAAATCCTCATTAAATCAACTTAATTTGTCTATATTCATTCGTTTAAAGTGCGTTTGCCCCCAATCGAACAGTGGTTGAAAGACAGGTATGAGAGTTCTGGCGTAGTCTGTGAAGGAATACTCAACTTTAGGGGGCATCTCTGATAGGGTTTTGCGGCTAATGATTGTGTCCTTTTCCAACTCTCGAAGCTGCTGAATTAGCATTTTTTCGCTAATTGCAGGAATCAATCGTTTCAATTCACTGTAACGCTTTCCATCATCTTGAGGTGCCATAAAATCAAAAGCTTCCATTTGCCACCCAATACACTAAGGGTGGTTTGCACAAAGACTGTAGCATCAGTTTGTTCTGATTGCATGAAAATTACCTCCTTACCAGTTTATTAGAGCTTACAAAAAAGTAAGTACTTCCTAAAAAAACAGTGAGAGTATACCTTAATAATTGGTTTAATCTCACCTCTAGGGAATTGGGGAGGCTGTACATGCTGTCGTTGGCAGGAAAAGTAGCACTTGTTACAGGTGCATCGCGAGGAATTGGTCAGGCGATCGCCGAACGGTTAGGGTGTGACGGTGCGAGTGTTGCCATTACCTATGCCGGGAGTCGAGAGAAGGCGGAAGCCGTTGTCGAAACGATCAAAAAAAATGGAACACAGGCAATCGCAATCCAATCAGACATAAGCAAAATTGAAGAAACTCGCAACCTTTTCCAGCAAGTTATCAACACGTTTGGCCAGCTTGATATTGTTGTCAATAACGTTGGTGTATCGGTCTACAAACTTACGGCTGACATTACAGAATTCGATTTTGATTTAGTCTTCAACACCAATGCTAAAGGAACATTTTTTGCCCTACAAGAAGCCGCAAAGCATATCAACGATGGTGGCCGCATCATTAGTTTGTCAAGTGGTGCAACCAAGCAAAGCATTCCCACAGGAGGGTTGTATGCTGCAAGTAAAGCTGCGATCGAGCAATTTAGCTTTGCTCTATCTAAAGAATTAGGGCATCGGGGAATCACGGTGAATCTGGTTTCACCCGGAGTGACCAACACTGATGGATTAATTATGCCTGCGGATGCCCTGGAAGAATTAGTTCAGTCCACTCCCCTAGGACGCTTAGGACAGCCGGCGGATATTGCTGATGTGGTTGCTTTCCTATCCTCTGACAATGCCCGATGGGTGAACGGGCAGACCATTCAAGTGAACGGCGGCATTTTGTAGGCTTTTGAATTATTTAGGAGAGATCATGGACGTTGCAAATTCAATTGCTTTTGTAACCGGGGCAAATGGAGGATTGGGGCAGTGAAGCACTACAAAGTCATCTCAGGCTTGAGTCTGGAGCAACCCTATATTCGCTAAAGCCGCCTAACACCTCGTTGGTGCGGACGGTATAGAGGTTATCGGTGGGAGTTCGAGGTTATCTGCCGCCGCACAACTTCACCGTTAGCCTTTCCCAGAAATCCTAATTGCATCAATCAGGAAAGGGGAATAGTACTGACGAATGTATTAGTGCAATCGTTAGCCTACAATCTTTATGAAACAGATGTGGTTCCGTAAGGCCTGGGTTGGGATCGCTAGCCTACTGAGCTTTATTGCCATTGGATTAAGTGTCCTTGTCCTATCGAATGATCCGCAGTGGCGCTGGCGATTTCATGTGCAGCCTCCCATTCCAGCAGAGGCCACCTCCCTCAAGGTGTTCCATCCCTCCAACGATGTGGAGCGGATCACCCAATTTGAAATCGATCAAGGAGCAGCCCATCGTGTTCAGCAGTTTTACCGAACGGAATTGCCCAACTATGGCTGGCGCTACCGTTGTACCGTGGATACACCACTGGCTGTCGGTGCGGAACTCATAGATGTATACGAGCGTGGCACGACACAAAATCCGAAGGGGCAAACGCTTCAGATCGAGATCGGGAAGCAGAATGCTTTGGGGTTGCAAGGCAAAGAGACATCAGGACACAAGCGAGTCATTCGGGTGGATGAATGGCTCACTAGCCTTCCGCCTTATAAAGCCTGTTCTAAGGACTCTAGCGCCTCAAAACAACCCAACAGTTTAAGCTAGACGCGCTAGTAGAGCGAGCAGCCTGAAAAAGATAATCGCTATCTTAAGCAGAAAAACGCCACATTACTGGGTCTTGATCTAGATGCTCCGTAACGCTGTGGCTAATGGTGTCTATCTCAGCTAAGTCTTCTGCTGAGAGGTTAATCGCCGCTGCTAAGGCATTTTCTTGGGCCTGCTTGGGGTTACGAGCTCCGACGATCGCACAGGTTTGGGGCTGGGCGATGAGCCAGGCCAGGGCCAGGTTGCCCAGGGTAGTTTGATATTTTGCAGCTAGGGGGCGAAGCTGATCTAGAGCGGCCTGAGCTTTCTGGTACAGCTCTCCCTGAAACAGTTTGTTTTTGCTGCGGATGTCGTCTTGGGGAAAGACATGGTCGGGGCTAAACTTGCCGGTCAGCAGGCCTTGGACTAAGGAGGAGTAGGCCAAAACGGTAATGTTGTTTTCAACGCAGAAGGGCAGCGTTTCTTGTTCGAGCTGCCGCCAGAATAGAGAGTAGGGCGGTTGCAGGCTGTCGATAGGCCCGTACTGCATCGCTTCTTGGAGTTGCGATCGCGAAAAATTAGACACGCCAATCGCCCGGATCTTGCCCTGATCTTTGAGCTGGGTCAACGCGCCCATCGTTTCGGCCAGCGGGACAACTTCGCTGTTAAAGGCTCCGGCAGGCCAGTGGATCTGGTAGAGGTCGATGTAGTCGGTTTGGAGGCGCTTGAGGGAGTCTTCGCAGGCAGTGATTACCTGGTCGGCCTTGAGGTGGTTAGGAAAAACTTTGGTAGCGAGAATAATGCGATCGCGCACCTCCGCCAATGCCTTGCCCACTAGTTCTTCGGAATAGCCCTCGCCGTAGATCTCAGCCGTATCAAAGGTGGTTACGCCAGCCTCGAAAGCGGCCTGCATGGCCTAAATCACCGGCTCATCTTCAACGCCAACCCAGCCTCGTTTGCCCGCCTGCCATGTGCCGAACACAACAGGCGTAATTGAAATATCTGTATTGCCAAGTTTGCGAGGTTGCATAGCTAAAAAGTGACCTCAATGCCGTTTAGCCGCTGGGAATTGCACCTGGGCAGCTTCCCAGTAGCTGGCTACATCCTGACAAACAATTTAACGTTTTGGGTTTAGCCTGGCTATTGGTTAAGGGAGAAGACATCGGCGATTACGGTGTAATCAGTTAGCCGTTCTGCCGAAGGAGCATCATAGACCACAAGGACTGACCCCGGCGAACCAGCCATCAGGCTAATGCCCTCAGCTTTGTCGCTGTCTCTCTTATCTAAGAGGTCTAGAATGGGCTCCGGTTTTAGGCAAGCGTTCTGGCTCAATGTCTCGACTGCGTTTGGAATGCGAAAGACCTCAGCTAAGCCCGAGAGATCCATCGTTGGGCCTGCCAGCACCAGCAGGTCGTCGCCATCCCAGCACAGATCGCGAATGCCCAACCCCTGCAGATCCAGCAGATGCTTGCGGTAGCGCTGCGTGCCCTCCAGCTTCTTGATCTTCAAGAGACCTGGTCCATCGTCTGTAAGGCTCAGCTCTAGCAAAACGGCCCAGCCTCTCAAAACTGGCCCCCGCAGCCCCAGAAAGACGCGATTCTCCTTCACGGCCACGCCTTCAATGTCAAAGCCGTTTTCCTTGCCGGGAATAGCTGCTGCCAAGTACGCCCCCAAGTGCGGGTCAGCTTGCAGGCAGTGGGTCAACTGGTTGCCGCCCTGCTGCTTGCGCTTGAGCTGGGCAGCAGTGAGCATTTTCTTGGGATCTTCTGGATGGGGGTATTCCCGATATAGCTGCCCGTCTACCAGCGGAATGCGGCCCAGCAGGTAGCGATTTTCCTCCCGCGTGATTACCTGTAGCCGTGCCAAAGCTTCTTCATGGGAGCTGTCTAGCTTGGGCTTTTTGCGCTTTAGACTGTGGGAGCCGACAATCCACAGGTAATAGTCGGCATAGGACAGCCCTTCGATATCGATTTCTTTGCTTTCACCCTCCGGCAGGTCGAGGAACCGGGCTACGGGAATGCTCTGGTGGTCGCTGGTGGTGTCGCCCTCTAGCGTTAGCCGCTCCAGATCTGTTCCCTCATCGGAGCCCAGCCAGATGTGGTCGCCAATGCAGCGCACGGCAGAAAGATCCTGCAAAATGGCTTGGGCCGTTTCTTGCACGATCAAGGTTAGCTGGCGGATTGGTTTAGCCGGTTCCATGGAATTTCCTCGTAACCATAGACGGATTTTAGAAGCAAACCGGGAGAAAGGCTCTTTTTGCCCTGCTAGAGTTCAGTAATAAGTTAGAAAACGCGCGAAATGGGTAAATGGCGTCGCTGGCTATTTTCGGCTCTGGCCTGTGTCCTGCTGCTCTCAGGCTGTCAGACGCAGCCAACGGCTTCCCCTGAGCAGGTACATCTCACGCTCTGGCAGGGCATTAGCCCTCCCGCTAACCGCGAGGTGTTTCAATCTCTGGTGGCTCAGTTTAATCAGACCCATCCTGATATTGAGGTGGAGTCTTTATACGTTGGGCAGCCCGACCAGCAGATTCCCAAGATTCTCACAGCCATTGTCGGCAATGCCGCCCCAGACATTCTCTGGTACGTGCCTCAGCTCACTGGGCAACTGGTTGAACTAGAGGCAATTCAGCCGCTGGAGAACTGGTTGGATCAGTCGCCTCTCAAGGCCCAGATCGACCCAGCCCTGTTCGACACCATGAGCCTAGAAGGGCATCTCTGGTCGATTCCCTTTGCTACCAACAATGCAGCTATTTTCTACCGTCCCAGCCTGTTTGAAGCTGCTGGCATTACAGAGCTGCCCAAAACCTGGCCGGAGCTGCGGGCAGCCGCTCGGCAGCTTACCCAAGATACAAACAATGACGGTCGCGCCGATCAGCATGGCATCTGGCTGTCACTGGGGAAGGGCGAGTGGTCGGTGTTTGCCTGGCTGCCCTTTGTCTACAGCTCGGGTGGCTGGATCAGTCAGGCCGATCGGCCTGACTTGGTGAATGCGGGTGCGATCGCAACCCTCCAATTCGCTCAAGACCTAATTCAAGACGGCTCAGCTATCCTCTCGCCGCCCGAGCGAGGCTATGAAACCGATAGCTTCATTGCTGGGAAGGTGGCCATGCAAGTCACAGGCCCCTGGAACCTGCCCCAAATGCAGTCAGCAGGCATTGACTTTGGCGTAATGCCCTTTCCCGTAGCCAAGCAGCCCGCTGCCGTAGTCGGTGGTGAAAACCTCTTTCTCTGCCAAACTACCCCCGAAAAGACCCGGGCTGCCCTGACCTTTTTTGAGTACGTCCTCAGCGAAACCTTCCAGCAGGAATGGGCTCTGGCCACTGGCTACCTGCCGGTCAACGTAAAGGTGCGCGCGAGCCAAGCCTACCAAGACTTCATCCGCGAGAACCCGACCTTGAACGTATTTCTCGACCAGATGCAGTGGGCCAAAGCCCGACCCATTCTTCCCGGCTACACTTACCTGTCTGAAAACTTCGGTCGTGCCATCGAAGCCAGCCTTCTAGGAGAGCCTCCCGAAGCGGCTCTGACAACCTCCCAAAAGCGCCTTGCCTTAATTTTTGCAGGGCGCTAGGGTACGCTCAAGCGGAACCGGGGTAGTGGGTTCCTGCCCACCAAAACCCCACCTCACCCTTCAACCCCACCCGTCTCCCCATGCCTAAATCCGATCCCGACGCTAGCCAAACCCTGGAGCGCCTGCAGCTGCTCCTCTATCTGGTGCCTGTTTTTGGTTTCTTCCCAGCCCTCTGGAGCCTGTATCTAAAGCAGGGCAGCCGCCAGGAAAAGGCTATTAGCCGCCTGGTTGTCACCCTAGCTATAGGATGGCTGTTGACCTTTGGCATTCTCAGTGTGGGGGGTCAGCTTGCGCCCTCTCTCTCGCTTCGGCTGCTGGTCAGCAGCACTCTAGTAACGACTGGGTACTTTACAACCAATCTCTGGCTGATGATCCGCCTGCTAAAAGGCAAGCCGGTCAAGCTGCCAGGTATCAGTCAGTTGAGTAATCGTCTTCCCTAGAGCCTTGAGCGCAGGCGGTTTAACGTAAATTAATTGATAAACCAGAGACTTCTTAATCTGCTTCCGGAAATAGCTGCTAAACTGCTGCTTAAAAATCCTAGGAATTGACCATTTCGCCAATGTAGCCCATAATTTCAGCGGCTCATGGCACCTATGAGAATCTGGGTGAAGGCCTACCGATCCAATACGTACCCCTGTCTGATCAACATCTGAGGTTATCTGGTGTCCACACACAACCCAAACCGCCCTATTCCACCCAAACCATCTAAACAAAGTTTTCAGAAAAAGCCTGCACGTATTCCCCGGTGGATTGGCTTGGGTATTGCTCTGGCAGGGGTTGCCAGTATTTCAGCAACAGCTGGAGCCCTGTTAGCGACGTCTCTGTCCAGCACCCCGCTGATGCAGGGGCAGCTAAGCCCAGAAGAAGCTAAGATTTTTAGCCAAGGTAACCCGATCTCGACTGGGAGCAATCTGCGTTTGCCTCGGCTCACCCGGCCAGTGAACATCCTGGTGCTGGGTACCAAAGTCCTCAGCTCAGATGTTGAAGATGCGCCGTCAGAGCTACAAGACTTGGGATACCATGCCCTAGTCAATTCCTTTGAAGGGCTTAGCGATACTATGCTGCTGCTGCGGTTTAATCCTCAGACCGAGCAGCTCGTCATCCTCTCACTTCCCCGCGATACCCGCACCCAAATCAATGGCAGTCTGACCAAGTTAAACGAGGCTAACCGAGACGGAGGCCCGGCCTTGGCGGCGTCTTCGGTCAGCGACTTGCTGGGCGGAGTTGCCGTCGATCGCTATGTGCGAATTAATGTGCAGGGTGTTGAGAAGCTGTTTGATGCCCTAGGCGGTGTTACTGTCAACGTCCCCCAGGACATGAAGTACCAAGATGACAGTCAGCACCTCTACATCAATCTCAAAGCCGGAGAACAGCATCTCAACGGCAACCAGGCTCTTCAGTTTCTGCGCTTCCGCTACGATGAAAAAGGCGATATTGGCCGCATTCAGCGCCAGCAAATGATGATGCGGGCTGTCGTAGAGCAGACCCTAAACCCGGCTACCATTGCCCGCATGCCGAAGATTTTGTCGGTGATTCAGGAGCATGTTGATACCAACCTAACCATAGAAGAGCTGCTAGCTCTGGTAGGCTACAGTGCTCAAACCAATCGCTCTAATGTGCAGATGCTGATGTTGCCAGGTGAATTCAGCAATCCCGATGATTTTGAGCTGAGCTACTGGCTACCCGACTACAGTGCGATCGACTCCATGGTCGATCAGTACTTCGGCTTTAGGGCGGCTACCGCTTCTACTGTTCACGATCCCTCCTACGTTCGGATTGCAATTCAAGACAGCACAGGAGATTCAGTCGCTGTTCAGGCTCTAATCGACACACTGTACGAGAGCGGCTACACCAACGTCTACACCGATCAGGATTGGAATAATGAGTTGCCGATCACTCGCATCTTGGCTCAGCAGGGAGATGTTGCCAGCGCAGAAATGCTGCACCGCTTCTTGAGAGTGGGAGAGGTGCGGGTCGAGAGCACCGGCATTCTTGATTCGGATGTAACAATTCAGCTGGGCAAAGACTGGCTTGACGAGCACGGCAACCGGCTTTGATCTAGGTTTGGTAGCCAACTGGTCAAGAAGTCTGTAGGTTTCTTAGCCAGTTGGCATAGATGTTGGCCAAATGCTAGTTACTACCTGGTTCCAGCGCTTCCGCTTTTCGCTTCGTCCAAAGTTTAGCCCCCATGCCAATTAATCCTGGGAGCAAAGCCGGTGTGGGAACAGCCCTTGAATCTGGGGTTGGATTTGGGGCTGGATCGGGGGTTGGATCGGGGGTTGGATCCTTGGGGTTCTTCCCTACAGAAGGATTCTCTGGGTTAGGCGTTTGTGGCCCTTCAGGTTCAGTCTTCGAGTTTGGTGAAGAACCACGGGCAACTGTCTCTGAGACAGTTGCCTTTAATGATTGGGAACTCCTGTTGGGGCTGCTAGAGCTCAACAGATAACCGATGAGGGGACTGGCTAGAGTCGTTATTGCTTGAAGGCTTTTGCCACCGCCGCCACCGCCACCGCCACCACCGCTGCCACCGGTCGACTTACGTGAAGCTTTGAACTCTACGTTTTCAATCTCTAAGCTGGTGCTACCACCAAAGTCATTCACTGTCACAAACACGACATAACTTTTGTTTGCCTTTAACTCAAGCATGTTGGCGGCAAAGCTAAACTGCTCAGATTTCTCATCCGCAGCTTTAGTTTGAATGGTGCTTGTGTGCAGGATTTCGCCAGTAGGACCCGCAGCAGTCCACTCGCTCACATAGGCAGTGAATGACATCGGTTGGGAGTTATTAAAACTGCCACGAATCCGGAATGAAAAACTCTCTAGGGTAATGTCCTCACTGGCAACAGTAAAGGGTTGGCCAACTAGGTTGCTTGAGCTCTCCCTGGAGCCATTCGTTGGAGAGCCTGTTCTGTAATCTTGAGCTCCGTTCTGGGGAGCGTCATTAGCTACTGCTAGAGCTATCTCTGAAAAAAATACCAGCCCGACACCTGTGCTCAAAATACTCAGGCAAAACATGCTGAGAAGTTGCTTCCTAACCATCCTGTAGCTTCCAATAATTTCAAGTAGGTCGTAAGAGAGGGAAGGTAGGATGCGCCCACTTAGTTCTTTGGAGATGCTCAAGCCTGGTATGAAGCCAGCTGTAGGAAACGCTTGCAATAGATCCGGCAAAACAGGTTTTGCCCAGGCAAGACTAATCTCCCTTTAGACCAGCCTTGGCAATGTTCCTAAATTTGCTGGAACTAAACAAAAGATCCATATCCGTAGAATTACGTATTAACTTAGCGAAGTGTTAGAAACGCTGGCAACTCTTGGGAACAAGGTTCATGCAAAAAATTTGGGCTTGAAGAAGTTCGTAAATATTTCGTCAAAGCTGGAAAATAGGAACTGAGGCCTGAGCATGTCTTGTAGGGGCACAAAGGCTCTCTGTTTATTCTCAAAGGCCGGTCAAGGCATGCTGTTGGGCTACTTCTGTGCTTGAAGTAGAGGATTATTTTTGATGGAGTGACTTAGGAACTCGGTAAAGAGGGTCACTTTAGTCGAGAGATGCCGGTTGACGGGGTAGAGAATGGAAATAGAAAGTTTGGGAGCGTAATATTTTTCTAAAACAGGCTTGAGAATGGCTTGCTGTAGCTCGTTACCGACGATAAATATGGGTAGGAGCACCAGTCCTTGCCCTTTAATGGCGGCATCTCGTAGAACTTCCCCATTATTTGAACATAGGGGACCGTGGACTTTGACTTGGTGCTCTCCATCTGGGCCTATCAATTGCCAGTAGTTGGTCGAGGCAATGTGGCCATAATGCAGGCAGTTGTGGTGTTTGAGATCCTGCGGGTGGTTGGGAATGCCTTTTTGTGCCAGATAGCTCGGGGACCCACAAATGACCATTGGAGCCTGTGCCAGTTCATGGACAATGAGGTGGGCAGATTCTGGGGGCTGGGCAATTCGCACGGTGATGTCAAAGCCTTCTTCGATGGGGTCAATAATGCGATCGCTCAGCACCAGCTCAATCCGCAAGTCTGGATACTGCCCCAAAAAGTCTGCTACCAGAGGAGCCAAGTGCAGCGTGCCAAAGCTCATGGGAGCATTGATGCGAAGCGTCCCTTTGGGTTCTTCATGCAGTTGGGTAACGGCTAGCTCAGCTTCTTCTAAGTCCGCCAAAATAGCCACGCAACGTTCGTAGAAAGCAATTCCGGTATCCGTTGGGGTGACCTTGCGGGTAGTGCGGTGCAACAACTGCACCCCTAAGTCATTTTCTAGGTTCATCACCAGTTTGTTAACGGCCGATCGCGTCAGCCCTATCTCGCGCGCTGCTGCCGCAAATCCTCCAGCTTCTACCACTCGGGTAAAGGCCCGCATGCTTTCAAACCTGTCCATCGCTAAACCTGTTTATTGCTTCCGAATAAGAGACAAACTGTTTCCATTATAGAGTATTGTCTTTTATTTAGATTCAATCTATTCTAGGACTATGCGGTTGGTTCCAAGCTATGAACGATCTTCCGCAAATACACGTTAGGAGGTTTCCCATGATCACGATTCGTCCGGCAAATGAAAGAGGTGCGGCGAATTTTGGTTGGTTAGACAGTCGCCACACATTTTCTTTCGGTAACTACTACGACCCCAATCACATGGGCTTTGCCACCCTGCGAGTGATTAACGAGGACAAAGTCTCTCCTAGCCAAGGATTTGGTACTCACGGCCACCGAGACATGGAAATTATTTCCTACGTCCTTGAGGGAGCCCTGGAGCACAAAGACAACATCGGCAATGGTTCCATCATTCGCCCTGGCGATGTGCAGCGGATGTCGGCAGGCACTGGCATTCTCCACAGCGAGTACAACGCCTCCAAAACCGACCCGGTTCACTTTCTGCAGATCTGGATTTTGCCGGATCAGAGCGGCATTGAACCCGGTTATGAGCAAACCCATTTCTCCTCTGAAGAGAAGCAGGGTAAGCTGCGGCTGGTAGGCTCTCGCGACGGTCGAGAAGGCTCAGTCACCATTCACCAAGACGTGAATCTCTATGCCACTTCGTTGCAGGAGGGTGAGGCTGTAGACCATGCGCTGCGGCAGGGGCGAGTTGCCTGGCTGCAGGTAGCGCGAGGAACCATTGATCTCAATGGCTACACTCTTACGGCAGGGGATGGGGCCGCTGTCACCCATTCAGAGGTCCTGACCTTGGCTGCCGCCACCGAAGCTGAAGTGCTGCTGTTCGACATGGCAGCCTAATCTCCTCCAAGGTGGAGTCTGCTTGTTCAGGCTTCACCTTGGGGCAACCAACGTTGACAGAAGCCACCTCAAGTCCTAGAAAGAGCCGCTGCTGAAAAGTTAATCTGATAAGACTGCTAAAGGAAAAGCGGGGATAAGAGAACAGAGGATTTTTGGTACTCCAAAATACTGACAGTGCTCTTAGCTCTGTTTCATTGTAGAAGCGGTATTCTAACTGACTGACCTATAGAAACGGCCCAATAGCCCAGCTATCAAGGTGAACTCGATGTTGAGAGCCCTGTGGCAACCCCCGACCCTGCGACGGGATGGAGAAGAATCAGAAGAACGGCGGGCAACTTGGCTGGAGCTGTTTTATGACCTGGTCTTTGTAGCGGCCATTGGAGAGTTGGCTCACTACCTGAGGGATCACCTGTCAGGTGGGGGCCTAATGAGTTTTGCGCTGTTCTTTTTTGCCATCTGGTGGTGCTGGGTAGGGGCAACCTTCTACGCCACCCGCTTTGACAATGATGCTATTCCTGACCGGCTGCTCACCTTTCTGCAAATGGGAATTGTGGCAGCGATGGCGGTCAACGCCCACCACGGATTGGAAGACGGTTCAGTTGGATTTGCCCTCTGCTATGTCCTCTTTCGAGGCTTGCTGGTGGTGCAGTACTTAATTGCTGGGCACTTTATTGCCGAAGCGCGTGGCTTAACCACTCGTTATGCTCTGGGCTTTGGCAGTAGTGTCATGCTTTGGCTTGCCTCCATATTTGTGCCGGTGCCCTGGCGCTATGTGCTCTGGGCGGTAGGTATGTTGGTTGACCTCGGCACTCCTTTAACAGCAAGGAAGTTGGTAGTGCTGATTCCCCCTAGCCTGACCCACATTCCAGAGCGAATTGGCCTATTCACTATCATTGTGCTGGGAGAATCTATTATTGCTGTGGTCAATGGCTTGGAGGAACTGCAGTGGAGCTTTGAAGCGGGCTTGACCGCTTTTTTAGGTTTGAGCCTGGCTTTTAGTCTCTGGTGGCTCTACTTCGACTCTGCTGACGGATCTCCTCTGCAGTCTATGAAGCGAGGTCAAATGACCATCGGGTTGACCTGGCTCTATGCGCACTTACCGCTGGCGGCTAGCCTTACGGCTGCTGGTGTGGGGGTAGGGCGAATGATCGAAAATGGCCCTGGAATGCCGCCGGAAACAGCGGAGCGGTGGCTGTTGTGTGGTGCGATCGCACTTTCCCTTTCCGTCTTAGCGGGCATTCATTGGATGACCTGCACTTTGGGTACGCCTCGATTCCGCAGGGTGCTCAGCACCTATCGATTAACTGCTGCCGCTCTGATTCTTCTACTTGCAGTAAGCGGAAGCCAGATTTCATCCCTTAATCTGGTGGCTATTCTCACCCTTATTTGTGCCATTCAAGTCGGGCTTGACCTGTGGCGACGGGCTCCCCAACTTGCTGTAAAACAAGGCTAAGTGAGCACTCAATTCAACGCCCGTTACTCAGTCTGAGGAAAGCTAAAGAAAAGCTCTCTAATTAAACCGTTCTGATCCACGTCAGGCAATAATTCACGGTATTGTCTCCGCTATTGCATTCAACAGAGGTCGGCAGATCGTGGCACAAAGCAACGGCGTCATGATGCAGTACTTCCACTGGTACACTCCCGCCGATGGTACCCTTTGGAGTGAAGTTAACAAAGCTGCGAAGGATTTGGCTGATGTCGGTTTTACAGCCCTCTGGCTACCGCCTGCCTATAAAGGTCTTAGCGGCGGATACGATGTTGGCTATGGGGTCTATGACCTATATGATTTGGGCGAATTTGACCAGAAAGACAGCGTTCGCACGAAGTATGGCACCCGCGAACAGTATCTAGAGGCAATAAAAGCCCTACAGAAAAATGAGATCCAGGTTTATGCCGACACTGTGCTGAACCACAAAATGGGCGGTGATGCCAAGGAAACCTTTCGAGCAACTCCTTTCTGGCAAGGCGATCGGCTCCATCCTAAAGGGGAACTGCACGAGATCGAGAGCTACACCTACTACAATTTTCCTGGTCGTCAGGGAAAATACTCCCAGTTTGAATGGCACTGGCACCACTTCGATGCTGTTGACTACAACGCCACAAACCCAGACGATCGCAGCACCGTTTACCTGGTAGAAGGCAAGCAGTTCGATGATTACGTCGCCCTGGAGAAGGGCAACTTTTCTTACCTCATGGGCTGTGATCTTGATTTTCAGAATGAGGGGGTGCGCCGCGAAATTACCGATTGGGGCAAGTGGTATCTCGACACCACTGGGGTAGACGGATTTCGACTAGACGCCATTAAGCACATCTCAGCCTGGTTTTTCCCAAACTGGCTCGACGCCCTAGAGCAGCACGTAGGTAAAGACCTCTTTGTAGTGGGAGAGTATTGGGTGCCAGATCTCAACACTCTGCTCTGGTACATAGACGCCGTGGGCAGCAGAATGTCGGTCTTTGACGTGTGTCTCCACTACAGCTTCTACCGGGCTAGCAAAGAAGGCTCCCACTACGACCTGCGCCAGATCCTAGAAGGCACAGTGATGCAGCACCGCCCTACCCATGCGGTAACCTTTGTAGAAAACCACGATTCCCAACCTCTGCAGGCGCTAGAGTCTCCTGTGGAACCCTGGTTTAAGCCCCTAGCCTACGCCCTCATCCTGCTACGCCAGGAAGGCTATCCGTGCATTTTTTATGCCGACTACTATGGGGCCGACTACACAGATAAAGGCAAAGATGGCAACGAATATGCCATCCATATGCCCTGCTTTAAACCAATTTTAGACAAGCTGCTCTCCGCCCGACAGTACTACGCCTACGGGCCACAGTACGACTACTTTGATCACCCCAACACCATCGGTTGGACTCGCCTGGGTAATGCGGCCAATCCTCGCGCTTTAGCAGTAGTTATGAGCAATGGTGCTGAGGGCTCAAAATGGATGGAAGTTGGCAAACCCAACACCCGCTTCATAGATATGACAGGCCACATCCCAACTCCCATTGATACTAACGCTGACGGCTGGGGCGAATTTCGTTGTCAGGGCGGCTCTGTTTCAGTCTGGGTGCAGGAAGACAACTTCCTAACCAAACTGATCACAGCCATTCCATAGAACCAGTCACGGTAAAATGGCTAGGGCAGCACAACAGAAGGCCAAGGTAGCCATAAAAGACCTTAGCTGTTAAGAAAAGCTTTCAGGCAAACACCCAAAGATTCCTACCTTCTGCCTTTTGCCTTCCCTTTCGCCTTCCACCCCCTAGAGTCATCCCAACGCTCCATGAACAATACCTCGGCTGAAATCCTCTATCAGTTCTATGTTGAACTGGTAGACAGCTACCCGCCTATCTGGCGATGCTTCCAGGTGCCGGCCCGATTCACGCTTGAGCAGCTTCATACAGTGCTTCAATCGGTCATGGGCTGGAAGGACCAGTATCCCCATTTCTTTAAGGTCAACGACAAACGGTACGGTCAGGCCTCTGCTGGATCTGCAGTTGAGGATGAAGGTGCGATCGCACTTACCGAAATCTTCTCCTTTGATCCCCAGCCCTGTTTCTACACCTATGACCCGGCTGAGGGCTGGCTACACCGCTTAGAACTCAACGAAGTGCTGGAGCAACCGGAGCAGGCCGCCCTCTGCTGCATCGATGGCGAACGGGCCTGTCCACCCGAAAAAAGCGGCGGTGTCTGGGGCTATGAGGAGTTTCTAGAGCGCCTTAACGACCCCGAAGATCCAGAGTATGACGCCCTTTGGCAGCAGGCGGGTGAGAGCTTCAATCCCGAACACTTCGATTCGAAAGACGTGAATCAGCAGTTGGCCGAATGGTTTGCCTGACCCCTCAATGGCGATGTCACTGGCTTAATCTTTGTTTACACTCAAAGAAAAGCCGTCATTGATCTGGTTAACCCATGCTGCATCCCGAACAGCGCGCCAAGCTAGACTCGTCTAGCGACACGCTCTTTTACGACTATCCTCGCTTTGTTACCCACGTAGACGATGGGTTTATTCAGCAGCTTACCGATCTGTACCGGCAGCGGCTGCGGCCCGGTAGCCGGATCTTCGACATGATGAGCAGCTGGGTTTCTCACCTGCCCGATGGAGTGGATTTTGAGTGGGTTGAGGGCCACGGCTTGAATGAAGAAGAGCTGGCTAAGAATCCTCGGCTCAACCACTACTTTCTGCAGAACCTCAACGAAAACCCCCAGCTTCCTCTCGAAGATCAGTCCTTTGATGCCGTTTTGAATACGGTTTCTGTCCAATACTTGCAGTATCCCGAGCAGGTGTTTGCTGAGGTCTACCGAATTCTCAAGCCGGGGGGAATTGCTATTTTCAGCTTTTCCAACCGAATGTTTTACCAAAAAGCGATCGCAGCTTGGCGAGAGGGGTCGGAGGCCCAGCGGGTGGAATTGGTGAAGCAGTATTTTCAGTCGGTGCCGGGGTTTGGCACGCCTGAGGTGATTTCTCAACAGTCCTCAGTGCCCCCCTTCCTGCAAATGCTGGGTATGGGTGGGGCTGATCCTTTCTACGCGGTGATTGCCGAACGGCAAAAACCTCTAGTGCCGTCGTCGTGACCCGTTAGTAACCCCTTAAACGTGGAGACGCGTTGAACCAGGCATGTCTGCTAGGGCTGTCTGACCGCGTCTCTATAGAGGGCTGCGTTTTAGAAATGGAAGGGAGTTATGCGATCGCAAATAGCTGCACGGTGCGATCGCGGATTGCCGTCAGATTCTCTGATAGGTTGTGGCGGATGTGCCGCTCGATCAGTCCGGCGGGCATGGCTCGGGGCGGCAGCACCTTCAGGTCGTACACCAGCCGCGTCGCTTCACCTTCGGCCAAAGAGATCGGCTCTAGCTTCCAAGCCCCTTCAAACTGGCGGAAGTCTCCCTCCACCATAGAAAAGCTTAGTTCCTGGGGAAAGCGTTCGGCCATGTCTAGCACGACTCGAGCGCAGAACTTGATATTAAGGAAGCACTGAGCCCCAATCTGCTCTAGCCGAATGCCGCCCGCTGGGTGAGGCAGCCGCTTGCTCTGAGTCAAATTGGGAATGAAGTCAGCCAAGTGCTCGTAATCAGTGAGTACCTGCCAGACCTGATCCAGGCCCGAAGGAATGTGGATAGCAGCCGTGATACGTCGCTGCCGTCCTTCTAGCTTTTGGGTAAAAATCTCAACCTCTCCCAGAGCAACCTGCATCGTACTTCCCGTGGGCACATTGGCCAGCGGGTCAGCTACGGAGAGCTCGATGGGAACTGAGCGGTCGGTGTTGGTAGGATGTTGGCTCATAGGACCATTTTAAGCGCGTTGGGTGAGTAACGTTGCCTAGCATCCACTCATGCAACAGAATAGCAGCAAACTTGTAAAGATCACTGCAAGATCTAGTGAATTATCCTGTGACGAGGGACTTGACGGCATGGTGCGGTAGGTAGATTGTGAAGCAGGTCTTCCAGCAGTTTTTTTGAGCGGTGGGCTGGCTGGTAACTGATATTTGGCCGTGTATTTGCTGCACTAGCCCTTTGACCAAAGCCAGACCTGTCCCTGTTCCCGGAATTGCCCGTTGAGTAACGCCCTGCCCACGCCGAAATTTATCAAAGATGTGGGGCAACTCTGCTGGCTCAATACCAGCTCCTTCACTCTGCAGCCTGATGATTACAGAATCAGGATCGGCTGAGTTGGAGTCAGCTGAAAGGATCACGGTGGTTCCAGGCTCGGCATATTTGCGGGCATTGCTCAACAGCTCCTGAAAGATTCGAGATAGGTTGTTAGCCTCTGTTTCTACGGTGATCCACCGCTGGGGCAACTCCAGGTGCAGGCTCAAATTGGCTTGGTCGAAGCTGTCTTGCTGCGCCGTTGCCAGCGATCTCAAAAAGTGGTTCAGATTGAGAGGCGACAGGGTCACCTGAGCGCTGCCCGATTCAATCGCCTGAAGGGCCAACAGATCGTTGACCAGCGTCACCTCCCGCGAACACTGCTGCTCCAGAATGTCTAGATACATTGCTTTGCGCTCGGGCGTTAGATCAGGTCGCCGCAGCATCCGAATGGCCAGCATCATGCTAGTCAAGGGTGTTCGCAGTTCGTGATTGAGGGTGCTGAGAAAGTCGTCTTTGAGCTGGTTGAGGTAGCGCAGCTGCTCAAGGCTGTGTTGGGCCTGCTGGTGCAGGTGGTGCTGGTGAAAAGCTAGGGCCACCAAAGCCCCGATCTCTTCGGCCAAGGCGGGATGGAGCGTTCGCCCTGAATGCTCTTCTTGACTCAGCAGCAGCACAATTCCCTCGGTTTCAGCCGAAGCTCTGATCGGGGTGATGTAGTGCGATCTCATTTCCCTCAGCCAATCCCCACCATTCCCTAGACTGAGCAGGCGTTCTAGAGCCTGTTGCCACTCGGCGTCGGCAGCTCGACAGGCTTCTCGAATCAGTTTCAGAGCGAGCTGAGCAGCTTCTAGGCTAGCGGATAAGTTTGGGCAAAATTGCCAAACCTGGGCCAAGGTCTGAGGCTGCCAAAGGGTCAGGGTAATCTTGCCTGTGGGCAGGTGCCGTCCGATAAATACACAGGCATCTGCCGCTAGCTGAATGCCCAATCCCGAGGCCAGATCTGGCAGCGGACTATCGCTATAAAGCGCATGGGTGAGAGTGCGGGTGAGAAGATTCATGTCCGTTAACGAAGCAACTCGCTGTTCGGGCAGAGAACCGGCGGCACCAGAGGTACCCTTTGAAGAGGGCACAGCCAACAGCATTAGAGAATTGTTGAGTACCATAGTCTCGATTAGGAGTTGACAAGTAGCCTCTAGCGGTGCGCTCTTGATCGTCAGCCCACGACCCCAGTCTGCGGCGTTGCTACCCATAGCCTATCCATCCAGAGCCCGGTCGATATCCGTGAATCCTCCAGTCTTTTTCCTAAAGACTCTTCAGTCAAATCCGCAATTCTGCTATCAATGAACGGCAGAACAAGGCTTTTGCTCCCCAAATAGAGGAATACTAGACAAGAGTTGTTACTCCAGTGTTTTTAAGCCGCGATGTTCAGCAGAGCTGGGGTCTGCTATAAACGACACAAGGACATTTGTATTAGACGTTCCACACACCGAGAAGCTTATGGCGCGGGCAGCAAAGCCGAAGGAATCCCCGGTAATTGGCACGGTCAAAGGACCGGGGGAAAACGGTAATCAATACGTTTTTATTACGGCTAACAACCGGCAGGTCAAAATTGGGGAATTTGTCTACTACAGCATCGACTTACCAGATCTGGGCGAGACGGCTCAAATCTTGGGCAAGATTTCCGACCGCTGCCTAATCGACCACCTGCCTGATCGCATTTTTGCTGATACCGAGATCAGCCCGGATGCGATCGCAGCCCTAGTCGGCTTTGCCTACCCCAACCCCGAGATCTACGAAGTTACCGTCGATGTCATCGGCTACTTTCACCCAGCCCTTGGTTTCATCAACCCGCGCATCACGCCCGATCCGGGGGCGAAGGTTTGCCTGACCGATGATGAAACGCTGCGCCATGTAGTCAACAAAAAACAGCCCGGTGATGTTGGCTCAGCCCATGTTGGCTCCCTGCTGCTGCGCCCTGGTAATGCCGTTCCCATAGCCCTAGACGTGAAGGAACTGGTCAGCACTCACATGGCGATTCTAGCTGGGACGGGTTCCGGCAAGTCCTATACGGCAGGGGTGCTGATTGAAGAACTGATGCGGCCCTACAACCGCGCTGCCGTCCTCATTTTCGACCCCCACGGTGAGTACGGTACCCTAGCCGACATGCGAGGGCATACTAGCTTCGAGGCAGAGGACGGCTATAGTCCGGATGTGAAGATCTTGACGCCAGAAGACATTCGCATTCGCATGTCTTCCCTCGACTACTACGATATTTTGACCCTGCTGCCGGACATGAGCGATCGCCAGCAGGCCATTCTCAACAAGGCCTTTAGCCTGCTGACGAAGCACCGCAAGGGCGACTATCGCTGGGATGTGCAGGATTTGATTTCGGCGGTGTATGAAAGCGATCGCAGCACCGACGAAGAAGGCAATGAAAAAACTGGCTCCTCGGCTCCTGCTATTGAGTGGAAGCTCAGCAAGCTAGAGCGCTCCGAGTACTTTCACCGGATGCAGCACCTGGCTCCCAAGGATTTGTTTGAGCCGGGCCGGGTAACGGTTTTGCAAATGAACGAGATTAGCCAGGAGGAACAGCAGGTGATCTGTGCAGCGGTGCTGCGCCAGAGCTATCAGGCCCGCATGAACACGGCCCGGGACAAAATCAGTGCCGACGATGAAAACTACCTGCCCTATCCGGTTTTCATTCTGATCGAAGAAGCCCACCGCTTTGCCCCAGCCAACGAACCCTCCCGCTGCAAAATGATTCTCCGCACCATTCTCAGCGAGGGCCGTAAGTTTGGCATGGGCGTGGGCCTAATCACCCAACGCCCCGGTAAGCTCGACTCCGATGTGCTCTCTCAGTGCATGAGCCAGTTTCTGATGCGGATTGTTAACCCAGTGGATCAGGAGAGCCTGAAGTACGGCGTTGAAGCAGCAGGCCGGGACTTGCTTAAGGAACTGCCTTCACTGACCAAAGGTCAGGTCATTATTTCGGGGGCCTGCGTCAACACGCCAGTCTTGTGCCAAATCCGCAAGCGCCTGACTAAGCATGGCGGCGAAACGATGGATGCGCCCCAGGAGTGGATGGGCCATTTTCAAAACCACCGGATTAAGTCGCGCCAGATTGAGCAAGCTCCCGTTGCTACCGGAGTCAAAAAGGCAGAAACCGTACGCGGCTTCAGCATTGATTAGGTGAGGAGTCTGTGGCGCAACCTTCCAACCTCCTGATCAAACTGAGCCAGCGGCTATTTCCAGAACCGGGCGAGCGAGATGCCTTTGTTGAGGCCCTGATCCAGCCTCAAGAATTTGCGTCCGCAATTCTGTGGACACGTTCGCGCCCTGAGGTCGATCCGTTCCCAAAGGAGGCTCCTCTGTCCTGGCAGCCCGGTTGGGTAGATCGATTGAGTCCCTCCACTCGACCCGGCCAGCATCCTCTGCATGGCGAAGGCTACTTCTACTGTCTTGATTTCTCCTCTGTTTTTGCGGCGACGGTTTTGGCTGGGATCGCTGAGCCAGTTTCAACCGTTTTGGATCTGTGTGCGGCTCCTGGCGGCAAAAGCCTCTTTGCCTGGCAAGCGCTGCAGCCGGACCATCTCTGGTGCAATGAGGTGATTCGTAAGCGGGTGAGAATCTTAATTTCTAACTTAAAGCGGTGTGGGGCGACCTCATCTCTGGTGTTTAACCTCGATCCGTCAGTCTTTGCCGAGCAGATGCCTCGATCGGCCAACCTAGTGCTGGTGGATGCGCCCTGCAGCGGTCAATCGCTGTTGGCTAAGGGAGAGACGGCGTTGGGCTGCTTTCATCCGGTCAACCTCAACAAGAATGCCAATCGACAAAAGCGGATTCTGGCTAATGCAGCTGAAGTGGTAGCCGGACAGGGGTATCTCGCCTACATGACCTGCACGTTTTCGCCTGAAGAAAATGAGCAGGTGTGTGAGTGGTTTCTCAGCAAATTTCCCCAGTTCAAACCTGTTGCGGTGAGCTCACTAGCATCGTATCAGTCCCATTTGGCAAACTGGCCCTGCTACCGGCTCTGGCCCCAGTCGGGTTTAGGGGCAGGCGCGTTTACCGCTCTGTTTCGTAATACAGGGGTTGAACCGCTGGCTTCTAATCCAACTTTTTTAGATCAACACGGCATGATCTTGTACACAGCAGAGGGTCGTCCTGCGGACAATAGAAGTGATGGGTGAGTGCCCTCAACTGTGAACTGCCAATTGTGAATTGGCTAACCAGCTTACAGCGAAGTTTTAGGTAAGATGTAAGATTGCATCGTTAACATAGCGCAACACATTTAGCCTGCCCAGCGACAGCCCTTCTTTTCATTCGTCAATCGCCCGTAGAGCCTCGGAGAGACACTGCCGTGAACAGTTTCAACGCCAAAACTACCTTGACCGTTGCCGACAAAACTTACACCGTCTATAGTCTGCCAGAGGCGGCTAAGACCCTGGGGGATGTCAGTCGCCTGCCCTATAGTCTTAAGGTGCTGCTAGAAAACCTGCTGCGCTACGAGGACGGGCGGACTGTCAGTGCTGATGATGTGCGTGCGATCGCAACCTGGCTCCAGACCCGCACCTCCGATCGCGAGATCGCCTACCGTCCAGCCCGCGTGCTGATGCAGGACTTTACCGGGGTGCCAGCGGTGGTCGATTTGGCGGCTATGCGAGATGCGATCGTCAACCTAGGCGGCGACCCCAACAAGATTAACCCCCTGTCTCCTGTGGATCTGGTGATCGACCACTCGGTGATGGTAGACAGCTTCGGCAGTGCCAACGCCTTTCAATCCAACGTTCAGATGGAGTTTCAGCGCAACCACGAGCGCTATGCCTTCCTGCGCTGGGGCCAAAGAGCGTTCGACAACTTCCGGGTAGTGCCCCCTGGCACCGGCATTTGCCACCAAGTCAACCTGGAATATTTGGCTCAGGTCGTTTGGACTAAAGAGGAAAACGGTGAGACCGTTGCCTACCCCGATACGCTAGTCGGCACCGATAGCCACACCACCATGGTCAATGGTCTCTCCGTGCTGGGTTGGGGTGTGGGCGGCATCGAAGCCGAAGCGGCTATGCTAGGCCAGCCCATCTCCATGCTAATCCCTGAAGTGGTGGGCTTTAAGCTGACCGGCCAGCTCCCAGAAGGGGCGACGGCCACCGATCTAGTGCTGACCGTAGTGCAGATGCTGCGGCGGAAAGGAGTAGTAGGCAAATTCGTTGAGTTCTATGGCGAGGGGCTAGCCCACCTGACCTTGGCCGATCGGGCGACGATCAGCAACATGGCTCCTGAGTATGGCGCTACCTGCGGCTTCTTTCCCGTGGATGAAGAAACCATCCGCTATCTGGAGTTCTCTGGGCGTGAGCCAGAGCGAGTGGCCCTGGTAGAAGCCTATGCCAAGGCTCAAGGGCTGTGGCGCTACTCTAATATGCCTGACCCTGTCTTTACCGACTCGCTGGAACTGGATCTGGGTACGGTTGAGCCATCTCTAGCCGGGCCAAAGCGGCCCCAGGACCGGGTGCTGCTGTCTGACTTAGCGGTCCAGTTTAAAGAAAAAGACTTCACGAGCTTCAGTAGTTTGCCCTACAGCGAAAAGCGCTCCGCTCCTGTTCCCGATGCTTCCTATGACTTAACCGATGGAGCGGTTGTAATTGCTGCCATTACTAGCTGCACCAATACCTCCAACCCCTCAGTCATGATTGGAGCTGGTCTGGTCGCCCGCAAGGCCCGAGAAAAAGGGCTAACGGTTAAGCCTTGGGTAAAAACGTCTCTAGCCCCTGGCAGCCAGGTTGTGTCTGACTATCTGCAAAAAGCTGGCTTGCAGGAAGACCTAGATGCTCTGGGTTTTAACCTGGTGGGCTACGGCTGCACCACGTGTATCGGTAACTCTGGGCCGCTGCCCGATCCCATCGTCAGCGCCATCAATGAGAAGGATCTGGTTGTGGGAGCGGTGCTCTCTGGCAACCGCAACTTTGAGGGACGGGTCAGCCCTCATACAAAGGCTAACTACCTGGCATCGCCTCCGTTAGTGGTGGCCTATGCGATCGCAGGCAACCTAGCCATCGACCTCAAAAATGATCCCATTGGTCAAGACTCCAGCGGCAGTCCGGTTTACCTGAAAGACATCTGGCCTTCTACCGAAGAAATTAAGTCCGTAATGGCCGAAGCGCTAACGCCTGAGATGTTCCGCAGCCGCTACGGCAATGTCTTTGACGGCACCCCAGCCTGGCAGCAGATCGGCACCGCCGACAGCCAGACCTACACCTGGGAAGGCTCCAGCACCTATGTCCAAAACCCGCCTTACTTCGAGGGCATGAGCTCCGAGGTCAACGGTCACAGTTTTGCCGATATTGAGGGGGCTCGTCCCCTGGCGATCTTGGGCGATAGCATCACTACCGATCACATCTCGCCTGCCGGATCGATTAAAACCGACAGCCCGGCTGGCAGCTATCTGGTTGGCAACCAGGTCACGCCTGCTGACTTCAACTCCTACGGATCTCGACGTGGCAACCATGAAGTGATGATGCGTGGCACCTTTGCCAACATCCGGCTAACCAATGAAATGGTGCCAGGATCTTCAGGTGGCGTCACCAAGCACATGCCCGATGGCACCGAAATGTCCATCTACGATGCAGCAATGCAGTACCAGGCTGAAGGGACACCGCTGATTGTCTTTGCTGGCAAGGAGTACGGTACTGGGTCTTCCCGCGATTGGGCTGCCAAGGGAACCCGCTTGCTGGGCGTCAAAGCGGTAGTTGCCGAGAGTTTTGAGCGTATTCACCGCTCTAACTTGGTCGGTATGGGGCTGTTGCCCTTGCAGTTTGTGGAGGGGTGCGATCGCAACACCCTCAATCTCGATGGCAGTGAAACCTTTGATCTTACCGGCCTCAGCCAAGGCATCCAGCCAGGTATGATCGTCACGCTGGTAATCCACCGGGCTGATGGCAGCCATGAAGAAGTTCCTCTAGTGTGCCGCATAGACACCCTGGATGAAGTCGAGTACTACCGTAATGGCGGCATTCTCCATTACGTGCTGCGACAGCTTCTAGCCGCCTAATTTTCACCAGATTATCTGTCTAGAGCAAAAAAGATGGCAGGGTTTGAACAACCCTGCCATCTTTTTGATTTCACTGATTTGATCCGCTGTAGCGGCTAGGCTTGTTCGAGCATAGAAGCAATAGCCTGAGCACTTCTGCGATAGCTAAAAGACTGAACCACCTTTTCTCGGGCGGCCTGGCCTAGCTCAATCGCCAGTCTTTGATTCTTCGAGATTCGGAGGAGGGCTTGTGCGATCGCATCTGAATTTTCAGGAGGCACTAAAATGCCATTCTGCCCATCGTCTACCAACTCTGATACACCGCCACCATTGGTAACTACGACAGGCACATTCATGGCCATGGCTTCCATAGTGGCAACGCCAAGGGGCTCTTCCAAACTAGCCAAGACAAAAACATGAGCTTTCTTGAGACCCTGTTTAACAGCCTCTTCAGAAACAGCGCCTAGTAAGGTGACGCTGTCCTGCAAATCCAGATCACCAATCAGCCTTTCCAGTTCCTGTCGATAGCCAGCTCCTCCTTGCTCATCTTCTCCTGCAATCTCCAACCTGACATTCAGTCCTTGGCTGCGGAGAAGACTAATTGAACGAATGAGGTACTCATATCCCTTGCAGGGATTCAATCGGCCACAGCTAAACACACGAAATGCATCGGAGCCATCGTAGGGAGCATACGTTAAGTCCCTTCTAAAACTAGCCAGATCTACTCCCATAGGACAGACCTCAATCTTTTGAGGTAAACAGTTCCTAAGGCTACTGACCACTTCCTGATAAATTTTCTGGGTAATCACAACCGCAAACTTTGAAAAGCCCCACTTCTGGGCTTGATTTGGGCCATACACACAAAGCGGGTTGTGAAGCGTCAAGCTATAGGTCAGCCTTGACTTCGATAGAGAGGTTGCGAGCATCGCGATATTGGCAGCATCCGCGCAGGAGTGAACGTGAATGTGCGACCAATCCTGCTCTTGGCTAAGCCACACCAGCTTAGCAGCGAAGGGAATGAGCAAAATTAACCGCAGCTTCTGCCGAGAAGTCATATCAGACGCATCAAGCACCATCTTGGTGCACATCAACCATGCCCTTGGGCCAGCAGACAAGACAACGGTCAACACCTGAATAATTTCTGACCAGGAGAGAGGAAGTAAATAAGTTGTCCTTTTCTGAGCCTGTTCAGCCCAGCTAGCCGACATGATTTCCTTAGGAGGCTTACGGGTTGAAATTAAAACAGTTTCTAGGCCAATTTCCTTGAGCGCCTGGGATTCCCGCCAGAAGAAGTTATGTGTCTGACCCGGAAACTCAGGGATTAAATAGCCTATTCTTTTATCAGCAGACCTACTAGGTGAACGAAGACGAGCGGCACCTTCTAGGGAATCTTCAGCTCGAACTACTTTCTCTTGAGTTTTCATATCTAAACTAAGCCGAAACGTCTTAAATCTTGAAGTGCTCAACGCAAAACAAGGCCAAAACCCGTATCTGCTTCAAGAACTAGCCATCCTAAAAGACGGCTCTAAAGGTTCCCTGAAGGAATAGAGATTTCTTGGCTGCCTCAGAACAAATCAAAGAGCACAACAAAGAAAGATGGCCGGAAAGAGTCAAGTTCGGTAATTCACCCTACGGAACCGACGGGGAAAAGTACCCGTAAAGTTTACTCAACATCTTCAGTATTAAAATCTGTCAGAGGAAAGGTTTAAGCAGCGCTTAACGCTTACTGAAGAGGTTGCTTGGTAAGAAAAAGCAGATCGTGATGTAGTCTGCTTCTGTATTCACTTCGCGCTTTAGAACCCTTCATGAATCAGGGCTTTGTGTCCCTAGCAGCCGAACTGAGGAATACTTGAAATGATTAAAAGCATGATTAATAAGGGGAGTACAAGTGAATCTACGAGCCTCTAAAATATGCCAGCCCAGATATGCTTGACCTCGCCCGTAAGCACTAGCATATAAGAAATTCTGCCTGCTACAATCTCTGAAATGACTACAAAAGGCAGAAAATAAGTAAAAAGTAGTTTTAAGCCCCCATCTTAAGCCCAAAGCTCTAGTAGAGCTGGGGCAAGATAGAGGCTTAAACAATGCAGGGATAGTTAGGTTAGTAACTCATCATTGCTACTGGTCGACGACGTATCCCTACTGCTGTTATCAATTCATTCAGAATCCAGAAGCGCTAAAACTCCGTCAGCTTAGGCGCTCAATTTGCTAGGCTCAGGAATCTTCATCATGCTTTCAGCTGTGGAGTAGAGCTTGACCCGATACTTTTCAGAAGACCCTTCCAATAGTCTCCTGACGCTCCACTCTAGGAGAATGCCCACACAGGAAATACGCTCCGACCAGGGCATGGGGAATCTAAAGATTGATTCAAAATACTCGTTGAGCTTAAGAACAGCTACTTGGATACTAGACATTTTTGCCTTTGGAGCATGAGCTTCCTGCATAGCAGTGAAGTTGTCATTCTCCTTAGAATCAAGGTGTAGAGCAGTTAAAGAGCTCTCATGATCACGCCGGGAAAACAGAGCTTCTTTCAAGTAACCAATATCGCCCTGTAGGAGAACTTCGGCTAGGCGATTTCTCTCAGAACCAAAGAACGTGCCAACAGGTCTGGTCTTTTCAATCGCCTCAGACCGAATGACACCGTAAATCTCATAGATATTAACTGTCCATAAAACCCGCCAGAAGCGTTCGCTAACGCGAGAACTACTCAGGCCTAAATCCTTATAGATTTCTAGCCAAGTACTGTCATCGCTGATTCTGTTAGTAAGACAGTGAGCCATCGCTAAGGATGGATTGCTGTCAAGCAGTTCAACACATTTAAGTAGATAATCTGGTTCTAGAGTATCGTCGTGTGCTGCCCACTTGAAGTAATCAGCGCCATTTGGCTGTACAACATAATTGAAATTGCCTGCCATTCCCAGATTCTCCTTCTGGCGGCAATAAACCACACGCTCATCGCGTTCCGCATACTCGCGGCAAATTTCACCCGTCTGATCAGTCGATCCGTTGTCACTAATTAGCAGCTGGAAATCTGTAAAAGTTTGACTAAGGATCGAATCAATGGTTTCACGAATATGCTTCTCGCCATTGTAAACTGGCATCCCGATGAAAACGCGTGGCTGACAATTGTTTGCCATTTGATTAGTTCTTATTTTGGGACTAGGGGTTTTGGAACTAGGAAGGCTTATAAATTATGCTATCTATGGCGATTCAGGAATTGAAGCTGCCTGTAGCCTTCTTCTTACCTTCTTCATCTTTATAGGTGATTCTGTAAAATTCACTCTCAGTGAAATCTTCAGCCTGGCTCCTCGTGAAAACGATTAGCGCACACCCTAGCTTTACAGAGCTACTAGCTGTTTGTCCAGTCTACTGGCTGTTAAGGAACTGGTGTGGGTGTAGGTGCGATCGCATCTATACCCACACCAGTAAAGTTTGAGCTTAGCAAGACACTCAGATTTTCAGCAGTTCATAAGGTAACGCCGTCATGGCTAGAGCCATTAGCCCAACGCTTGACAAAATAGAAGTTTCTTGCAGCTCACAGCTACATCAAAGATCAACAGTCAACCTCTGTCTGCGCCCTAAAGAGACGCTTCTTGGCTAGCTTCACTCACAAGACCATCCCTGACAGCCTGCTCCACAACCATCCTCAGTTGCGATGTATCTACAGAGAATCCAAGACCATCCTTCTTGCCTACTAAAAATCCATATTTTAGGTTCTTTAGGTTGGCCATATTGTAAAAACAGTCAGCATAGTGCCCTTCTGAAAAGAACTCTAGGAACAGTGATCCTGGTTCCATAAAGGCAATTCCCGAAAAACCTGCTCCTGAACTGCCTAGCACCATCTCGGATTCCCGGAAAATTTGGATTTTTTCTTCAAGCGTATATTCGCTCAATACAACGGTCTCAAACCCAAATTCAGATAACAGTTCCTGAACTTCTAATTCATTGGTAACAAAGCGATATTTTGCATCTGCGCGTGAAACATAAGTTCGTCTCTTCCGAGAACTTTTTGGTTCAGCTAGATTTTCATTAAGCCATTTAATTGCAATGGGCGAAGGCATACTAGATGGAGAGAGTCTACTTAAAAGATGCAGTTCCTCAAATTGATAAACTCCGTCATCTAAAAACAGAATCTTGTCGAGATATCCTGCTAATGCAAGGCTATCTCTGATAAATCCTGGAACCGAGCTGGGCATGACAATCCGCAAATGGTTAATGTCTGTGGATTGGTCATATAAGAACAGCCTAGGAAGGATCTCGATGAGCCAGTGATAAAGATTGTGGTGCCAGGGCATAGATAGAAAGACGACTGGCTCAGTAATCCTTATCTTCTTTTTGAAGGATATTTTTTCCAGATCAAGAACATACTTCGGGTTAGTCAGCAATACTGGATCGAGAAGAGCTTCATCAAACACCCTGCCGTTGCACAGATGCATTCCTACTGGCAGAGATACATTTACATCCCTAGCAGATATAACTCCTGCCGGGCAAGTAACTCTCTCTCCACCCCGTCTAGGAACCCTAAACTTCTTTAAATACTCTTTTTCTATCGGGCCAGGTGCAAAGTATTCCGGCTCGCGAATTGACAGAGGAGTTGGATAAAGCAAGAGTGAGCTTTTGCAGTCAGGTGATGCCTGTGGACTTAAGAGAACTTGACGCAGCCTTGAAGCAGAGCCCATTCGAAATCTATACAGGGCATCAAAAAAAGGATAAGAAAGCTGTCCAGAAGTAATTTTTATCCGGTGAAACAAGCGCGATAACTGTTTTCTTTTCATGAACAATGATCCTTTGGGTTATAACCCTTTTAAGAAGGCTTAAAGGAACCACTAAGCTATGCAAAACTACTCACGGCAGGTCTTTCAGGAAATGGCATCTGAAAGACCTGCCCCACTATAAGTTGTAGATTAATGCTTGAATTTTTCCTGACACATTACAGCGCTTCCTAGCCTCTTGAAGTACAAGTCACCCTGTACTTTAGGAAATTAAGAATTGCTATAGGAGCATAAGCAACAGCATGCCTTGCTATTGCTTACCCAAACTCCATCAGGAGTAACACCATTATTGCCTAAAGGCTCTAAAAGTAATCCTTTAGGTCGATTTCATTATTGTATTTTTAAATTCTTTTCTATAAAACCTCGTTAGAGCCATAATTTCTTCATAGGTTTTCTCTATGGATATTCCACGGATTGACAATTCTTTTTTTATATGAGTTGTTTGGACTAATTCCCAAAGGCCTCGTATCAAGGGAGCTTTAGCACGAGTCAATTTTCTAGTAAAGGTAGCAATCTTAACAAGCCGAAACATATCAAGCCAACGATCACACGGCTCGATCCTCTTTTTTCAAGGCTTTCAGACAATGCAAACCTTGGAGATTTTTAGTTGTTTCGCTAACTTGGGGAACGTTGGTTAGAATCTTAATTTCTTCACAAAATCTTTTTATAGCAACTTGAGCAACACCAGAGATTATGTGCGTAGCCTGGAGAGTAACGTCACCGATCGTTGTTGAATTGCAGCTATTCTCGAGGCGTATAAGCCTGCTTGAGTTGCTTCAGTTTGCGCTCAGGAATCTAGACTAAGGGAAAACTGTGGGAATAGAAGGCATCCGGATAAAACCACATATTTCTGTGGTCACAGCTCCAGTGATTCTTGAGGGAAGCTGCTTTGCCTTTACCCTATAAGCAAAACTCTCTCAGACTACAGCTTACTTTTCCAGAAACTTGGACAACAGTTTAATATAAGCGCTTTGATATCCAATACTAGGCTCTGTGATTTCCCACATACTGAATTCGTATTCATTACTATCTAAGTAAACCTTCATAGGAGGTTTGTCTTTGATAGGGGCTGAGCCCGTGTAGTGCTTGTTGGGGCCGCCTGTTAAATAGGCAGGTGCAGGACCTACAGAAGAACTCAAAGCATTTTTATAGATGCCCTGCCCAAACCATTCATGCCACATCTCGTTTGCAGAATACTCGGCTCCGTACTCATACATGTTTGTCAAATACACCAGTCCAAGAGGGTTGACTCCGTGGAAATAGTGCAGTGTATCAAGAGCCCGAGCCTCATAAGCTCTCAAATCATTATCAGTAAGCCGATAAAGAGTGACATCGTAGTTTGTGTTCCCATAGTTTGCTTTTACAGCATTGCTACCCCAGTGGTACTGGTCATCAGGCATGTACGCCCGATAGGGATCTAATTGACCCGAATCTCCATAAGCCCCAGCATTTGTTCGAACAAGCGATCTGGCCCGCTCAAGAATACGGTCTCGCAAATCTGGTTGAGCGTTAGGCAATTGGGTGTAAAACAATAAAGCGTCTCCTTGGTGAGCCGCATACCGTGCCCAAACGTCTTCCGAAAAGGGGATTGTACTGTCGAGATTTTCCTGGATATAGCTTGTATACTGCTCTTCTCCCGTAAGGGCAAAGAGATAAACTGCTGCAACAACAGCGTTAGCGACCTGTTCGCCAGCAGGGGTATCCGCATCGCCAGACTTAATTTCCTGAGTGTCGCAATTGTCTTCGATAGGATGAGACTTAAACCAGTTCCAAGCTTTACCTGCCCGCAACTTTAAATCATCCGCATATTCTGCCAGTTCAGAAAAATCTTCAAGAACTAATGCCGCATGGCCATACATGCTTGCTGCAGCAATGGTAGAAGAAGAGCATTTAGACCCGTAAAACCTCGGTCGACGATCTAAGCTTGGTCTCTCATTGGAACTGTAATCTAATGTTCCTAGCTTAATAAATACGCCACCATCCTCATCCTGCATTCGTTTCAACCAATCCAACTCGACCAGAATCTCGTCTAGAAGATCTGGAATCTTGTTACCGGATTCCGGAATGTTAAAGTCATCCGTCCAAACGGCAGGATTTTGAGAATAAGCAAGGAGTAACTGATGAACAGGAGAGGTTGCAAAAGTTACATATTTATTCGTGTCGCCAGCATCGAACCATCCTCCCTGCATGTCACGTGCTGAAGCAGCATTCTCCCTATCATTGACATATCTAGCCTCAGTGTCCTGCCGAGGTCCCAAAAATGCTGCTTCATCCTGCCATCTTGAATCTGCATAGGGAGGTTTTTTAGCATAGCCGCTCCGCTGATAAAAGTACATGCGCGTCGCAGCAACAAGTACTTTACGGTAAACGTCCTCCGATATTTCAAATGGGAAGGACCTTTTACCTTGTGGAGAGACAATGATATACTCGCCTGGTTCAGTCACTGCCGAAAAATCAAACCACTCAGTAATATCCCCTGATTGAGAATGGACTTTGCCTTGATTCCACAAAGTCGCATTTCCCGAATAAACTATTTTTCTCGTTTTTACATCTTGAACGTTAAAACTTTGGCTAGCCTCTGGAGTCTGAGAAGCATCCTCTACCTCCAGCTTAATGACAGCAACTTTATGATCCTGGGGCCGATAGCCAAACTGATCTACAAAGATATCAGGTTCGACCGCAGCTATGTTTGATGACTGGAAAGAGCTTAAACAAGAAACTAACAGCGTTATTAAAAATACGCTGCAATATAGAAGAAACCTTCTATGAATTTTGGGTATGCGAAGCATATTTATAGGTAGCATTAATTTGGCTGGGCAACCGCCTACAGTTACGAATACAAGCAGTGTGGCCACAACTTAAAGCAAACAGCTTATGCCAATGTTTGCCCATACAAAACTAAAGACTACGTGCCAAAATTAGTTTGCCAAGAATAACTTGGCTTATTGCCACATCAGAAGAATTTTCAGAGCTGAAGATGTTAAGAGTTTTTGGCTCCATTAACTACCTCTTTTTTCAAGCCGAGAGTTTCTTCATAAAGAGTAACAACTTGCCTAGCTTTATTTTCCCAAGTGTATTCTTGAGCACGCTGAATAGCTTGCTGTGAGATTTGATCACGCAGCTTTTCATCTTCAGCCAAACATTCGATGTGATGTTTGAGCTGTTCGACTACATACTCTTTAGAAACTGGAGGAATTTTGAAGCCAGTTCCTTCTGTGACATACTCTCCAATACCGCCATAATCTATGACAATACAGGGCAAGCCATTAGCCATAGCTTCTAAAACAACAGCGCCACCAAATTCTCTTATAGATGGAAAGCAAAATACGTCCGCCTTGCTGTAGTATTGCAAAGTCTCTTGCTTCGGAATCCACCCAGTTATAGAGACTTTGTCCTGTAGGTTGTAAGCGAGAATCTTTTGATCAAGGGAATCTCGCTCAATACCATCTCCTACAATAGTCAGCCGAACCCTTTCCCTCATACTAGGTTGTAAGTTGTTTATTGCCTCAATGAGCATGTCTGCTCCCTTATAAGGAACAAGGCGACCCACAAAAAGTAGTTCTAGGTGCTGTTTCCCTGGGTTCCTTTGTTCTTCTGCCTTTGCACGGCCCTTTAGAAATGAGGGGTCAATTCCATTCTCATGTATGAGCCCAATGCGCTCATCCTCAATAGAGAAATACTCCTTAATCCAGTTCAATGTATAAAGCGAACCGGACAGAATTTTGTCGGCTTTTTTGTAAGTTTTTCGATAACCTGGAATCGTTAAGCGACCAACAGTCCGTAAGAAGTTGAAGAAGGAAAACTCTTTCCTAGATATTTCCTGAAAGCCTGGTGGAAATGGCAGCCCTCCGTTTAAGGGACCAATGAAGAATGGCGTCTTTTGGCAAACGTCAACTATCTTAACTGGGTAGCGTGGTATTACCGGAGTAATAGCATGAACAATATCAAATTCCCCGTTTAGAACAGCATCACCAAACAAGTTGAAGGCTGTGTTATTAAATTCCTCATAAGCTGGATATATCAGGGCGTTATAAAGCGGCCAAATTGTTAATTCGCCAAACTTTGTAACGGCATCTACAAACTTGAGATAGCGCTTAGTTAAATTGCTGTCAGAAACATAGACAATGTTATTTTCATCAGGGAAAGCCTTTTGCAGCGCTTCTTTATTTCTTTCGTGAGTAATGAGTGTTACATCTACAAAGTTTTTGATTCCAGAATAGAATCCATATCCAACTGAATGGACTGCCGCCCAATCCGGGTTACAACTTTCAACAATTAGTAAAGCTTTTAACTTTTTCTCAGCCATATTTAGAGTCCTTCAAACTTACCCAAACGTTGGTTAAACTGCATTGTGTACTCTAAACTTTCTCAGATTATAGAATTTAAGAGAGACTTGTCTACCTGGCTTCACAAATTCGGCTATCTTAAAGACTACTGCTTTTTGCTATCTGTCGACGGTTTAGAATGAACACTGTCGTGTAAAGACCGACTAACTTAGCCAACTCAGTTGCCAACGTAGCCCATACTGCTCCATAAACCGAGTACCGAGGAATCAACCATAAATTCAGAAAAAAGTTGAGTAGAGCAGATGATACTTGGATGCTACTTCTTACCCCTTGGAAACCTGCACCAGTCAATGAATCCGATGCTAAATAGCTCAGCGCGATCATTAAGATAAGAGGTGCAAACCAGCGCAATATAGGAACTGCCTCTTCAAAACTTTCACCTAGCAAATAAGGAATAAATGGCGCGGCAAAGATGAACACAAAAAAGATAAGTATTCCATAGCCAAAGGCTAGCGGCAGTAATTTTCTGGCAAAACGCCAGCTTCCATTAATACCAGCTGCACCATGCTGAAAGAATTTGGAGTAAGAAGCTCCTGCAAAAGAAATCATGAAAACCATTGCCATACCAATAAATCGCGCCGCAGCATTGTAAATTCCTGCGGCCTTTAGTGTTGATATGCTGGCTAGCATTGTCTGATCTAAGCTGCCGTTAATACTGTCTGAAAAGCCACTAATTGAGAAGTAGAATCCTTCTAGCAACTCCGGCTTTAGGGTATTAACCCGAAACTTCGGAAAGCCCAATCTCTTAATAACTACTGAGATGGCTACTAGAGCGGCAAACAAAGAAGCTGAGCAATAAAGGAGCGCCCAGGTGGTGACGGTATGGTTCGAAAATAGAAAACTGAAAATTAGAGCCGCGCTGAATTTAGAACCGTGTAGTAGAATCCCTATTAGAGCAGCATACTTTGCTGAATCAGTAGACATCAATGATGCTGTAGATGCCTCAATCAGCTTTAATCCAATTAAGTCAGCTACAAAGGTGCAAAGTACGACAATTAAAGGTACTTTGCCTGAAAATATAATTGGAGAAAATAAGAGAGCTAAAATAGTCAGCAAAGGAGCCGAGGCGGCAATTAGGATAAGGGCATTTCCTAGGTAGACATTTAATAGATTTCTGTCTTTTGAGACATGCTTAAATATTATGTGCGGCCCACCCCATCCTGAAAATGGAGTAATAATGCTCGCGAGACTAAGAGCTCCAACAAAGGCTCCATATTCTTGAGCACCCAGGGTTCTTGCTAGTAAAACAAAATAGAATGTCTGAAAAACAATGCTAAAGCATTGCGACAGTAACATCCAAAAGCTATCTCTAACCAAAGATTTTTGGCGTAGCTCATGAAATATAGACTTGATCTTGTTCAAAGTTTCTACAACCTTCCATCTTGAAAAAGTATCCCTCGAAGCCGAGGTTAGGAAATGCTGAGATAAAGCGCTCTACTGGGAGGTGAGAGCAGGACCTTTGGGGAAGTAGAAAAACGAAAAGTATAAACTGATAAAGAGCAGAGGGTAAATACTATTACGCCCAAATAACCCGCTCTCAGTCAAATTGGTTAAAAGTGTGAACAGAAAAAATATGAACGGCCAGAAAGAAACGCTGTCAATATAGATCCTTCTAGACAGGAAGAAAGACTTAACCAGAATCCTTAAAGAAATTAGGCAGTAGAGTAGAAGCCCAGTAACACCTAGATCTAGGGCTAAATCTAGGAAGCCGTTATGGGCATTCGGAGGCATCCACCCAAAAGTTCTCAAAATGTTGCTCGGCGATTGAGCCCAGAATGAGCTAAATCCATAGCCCTGTAGGGGACGTTCTTGAATCTTTTCGATAACAGCTCCCCAAATCTCAGTTCTTCCAGTGAGCGTCAGGTCTTTGCCGAAGAAACCGGCAAACGTTTCAGCAATTCCCTGGGATATAAAAGAGAATGCCCAAATTGATAAAATAATTAAAATAACGGAAGGAATAAGAACCTTAACCTTGAAGTGTAAAATTCGATACAGAAGAAATGCGAGAACAGCCAAGAAGCAAGCGTTCAGAAGTGAACTAGATGATCGCGATAGTGGCAGAAAAATGAAGCTCATCAGTAGACCAAACCTAAAAACGGCTATGTTTTTAGGTTTTTCTACCAGCACAAGGGTTAGAAATAAGATGACGGTGAGAACTAGGAACTTTCCAAAAGTATTTTTGTGAGTGAATACCCCTCGGAAGGCACCTGCGTGCACTCCATGCTCAATCCCGTATTGGGGCATGAGAACGATAAATGAAAAGCTTAGAATAAGAATTAGAACGAAGGACCAACCAAGGAGGCGAAGCTGTTCCCTTACAGTGAACCGACTAGCAAAGTAGAAGCCGAGAACGGTTGTGCCTATGAGGGCAACTGCTGATGAAAAGGTTTCGCCGGGAGTAAGTGACCACAGGGTCGTCAGTGGCGCGAAAAGCACGAGAAGTGGCAACAGAAAGTCCCTTACTCGCATGGAAGAAAGAACTTTCTTCCACCGAAAAGTTAACAGTAGAAAAGCAATAATATAGGTTAACAGATATAAAGAAGAGCTGGGAGTCCAATTGAAACTGGTCATTGGGATATTGTCTCCCTCACTAGCTCCTCCTGTGATCAGTAGGGGAACTATAGCCGCTGAATAGTGCATAACACATATAAAAAAGAACACTTTCTCGAACAAAAGTATTCCTTTTTCAAGCGCGATCTTCTTCACTTAAAAACACCTCTTGCATGGTATCAATTAATACCTGACCGGACGAATTTACAACTTAGTGTTGAATTTGTTCGCAGGTAAAGATCTAGTTGCTTATTGATGGATCCTACACAGACGTGAACAGCCTCACTTATATAGAAATACCTGCTCAAGGTTTGGTGGCACCATGAACAATTATACAAAAGCCTCCTAGGCTCGATGATTGTAAATATGTTTTTCCTTTAAGGTGTTGACTTGCAAGTGTTAAGTCTAGATGAATTTTGCTGTGTCGCTGCCTGCCCTACTTGCATTGAATCTGTGCGTAACAATATACTCTGAGGAGGGTTTACCCTCATGCCTCCCTGATGAGTACGCTTTTTTGAAGGCATTTTTAAGAAAACAGCTTATTAAAAGCCCTATTAATGTAAAACTATCTGGTGTTGTCAAAGAATTGGTCTTGAGTGAGCCATGATAACTTCAGTAAACAGCAAAGCGTATAGACTTCAAGACTTTTTCGAAAGAACTTATATCATTAATCTTCCAGAACGGGCAGACCGCAGACTTGAGGTGGCTGACGAACTGGATTCTATTGATATGCCCTTAGAGAAGGGGAAGGTAGAAATTTTCTCTGCTATTCGTCCTGAAGACTCCCTTGCATTTCCAAGTATAGGGGTCTTAGGATGCTTTCTAAGCCATTTGGCAGTGCTCAAACAAGCTAATCAAGAAGGGCTATCAAATGTTCTAATAATTGAAGATGACATTGCCTTTTCAAAAAATCTTAAAAAATCAGAACCCTATTTAGTTAATTTGCTGTCTCAACAAGACTGGTCTATTGTTCATTTGGGATTCTTTCCCTATCAGGGATATAGCTACGATGACTATTATGGTGAAGATTTGGAGGGTCTCTCAGAGGATCAGCCTATTATTCTGAAGCAGTGTGCGCTACCTCCAGCAGGTTCTCACTTCTATGGCGTTAAAGGGGAAAGCCTTGCTCCACTGATTCAGTTTCTTGAAACTTTTCTTGAGAGACGCCAGAGAGAGCCGTTCACGACCACTGAAGGGCACCTAGTTCTCGATGGGGCTTACTACGATACGGTACTCCATTTGTTTAGGAATCAAACTCCAGGTGTGACCTCTTTAATTACCTGCCCAAATTTAGGAGGGCAACGCAGTTCCCGCAGTGATATTACGCCATCTAGACTTGACAAATTACCTATACCTGCAAGCTTAGTAAGTGCTTTTAGAAAGGTAAAACGTCGATTTTCTAACATTTAAGTAGTACCTAAAAATTAGATTGGTTGAGTTGACACCTCCTGTGCAGCTCAAGGCTCTAGACTGCCAGCTAGCAAATAGGCTCTAACGCAAACTTCAAAAATACAAGAAGTGCTAGGCTCATTCCAAAACACATGATTTTATGGGGAGGCCGGTTTTGTTTGTTTCTATATGTGTGTCAACCTATAAGCGGCCTGAGGGCTTGAAGAGCCTGCTCATAGGTCTTAATCAGCTAATTCTAGATAAAACTGAAGTTTCTAATATTGAAGTTGTTATTGTTGACAATGAGGCTCAGGGTAAAGCCAAAGCAATCTGTCAAGAGTTTGAATCTAGCTTCAAGTGGACTCTCAAGTGTTTTGAAGAACCTCGTCAGGGCGTAACTTACGCTCGTAATAAAGCTATTGAGAGTAGTCATCCATCTGCGGATTTTGTCGTTTTTATCGATGATGATGAAGTGCCTGCCTCAAACTGGCTTGAGGAACTCTTACTAGCTCAGAAAAGATATGGAGCTGATATTGTTACCGGCCCAGTGGAGCCTCGATTCGAAACCACGTCTGTTCCAAACTGGGTGTTGCGTGGGAAATATTTCCAGGCGAGAAAGTTTTCTGAAGGCCAAAGCTTGAAGGTTGCATTTACAAATAATACTTTGGTTAGCACCAAGTTGTTTAAGGAGATGGAACGAGCATTTGATCATAAGTTTGCTTTAACTGGGGGAGAGGACACTGATTTCTTTATGCGGGCTTATAAAGCTGGCTATAAGATAGTTTGGGCAGACTCTGCTGTTGTTTATGAGACAATCCCAGAGAGCCGAGCTACTGCCAATTGGATTTTGAAGAGAGGGTATCGCACCTGGGCTTCCCATAGCTTGTGCGAGAGCATTCTCTACCCTTCCATCAGTGTTCGGATTATGCGGATTGTAAAAGCAACAATTTTAATTGTTATGGGTTCTTTTTATATTCCATTTTCTGTGTTTTTGGGAAAACATAGGCTTGTGTCCTCCTTTTTATTGATTTGTCGCGGTCTAGGTAGTTTTTCAGGACTGCTAGGCAAAAACTATCAGGAGTATGCTCAGGACAATATGCAGAATAACTAGCGTGAACGAAGATAGAGCGAGGCTTATGGCCACGCCTTTACTCGTTCATGTTGCGATAAGTAGCGACTGCGGAAGGAGAGATACGGTTTAAATATCGGAAGATCCAGTATTTAAAGACCGTATCGAGAATGACGGGAAAAGTCGCAATAAATAGGAAGATGAATTCTCGATTGGCGGCAAACCCTAGATGGCGCGATAAACCCTCTAGCAGAACTTCCCATCCGTGGGGGGAGTGAAAGCCGACAAACATGTCGGTGAATAAGATGATAATGAAGGCTTTGGCGCTGTCACTAAGGCCATAGACAATCTCGTCCATAAAGCCTTTGAGGGTGCTGACTTCTTGCTTCCGGGAGATGAGCAGCAGAGCAAACGCACCGGCGGCTGCAATGTCGGCAAAGAGGTTTTTAACGGCATCGGCGCTGCGGTGACGGTAGTCTTCCTCGATTTCAGTCGCTTTTTCTCGAACGGTTGCTTCAATCTCTCGTTCGGGCATGGGAGCTGCTTTGCCAATTAGAACTTCGAAACGCAAGCGTTCCTCGAACTGCTGCAGCTCGTGTAGGGCTTCTTCCTCCATTTCGAGATTGAGAAAGACTTCGGCGTGGGTGCGATCGCGAACCGTATCCACAATCGGTCCAACCACGAAATTTTTAGTGAACTGCTGAGTGAGTAAAGGCACGATGATCAGCAGCAGGACAAATTTGACTGCAGTAGTGGTCTTAGCCTTGGAACTGCGAAAGTTTTTGACTACCTGCTGCTCCGCTTGCGGATCTAGGTCTTGGCGAATGCGGTCTACGGTGCGCAAGATAGAGCGAGGCAGGACATTAGCGCGATCGCTAAGGGCATCAGCCCGATTGGGTGTTTCTTCTAGACCTGCTGCTACCTCTGAGGGTGCCTTGGGCGGAGCCAGTTTACCGTTGCGCCCGTTGGCGGCCTGTAAGGCGCTCACGTTACTGACGGGCCGTAAAGGGGTTTGGCTCTCTGCTTCGGAAAGGGTAATGGTGCGCTCTACTGCAGGAGGTTCGAGCGTTTTGTAGCGGGCCAGCACATCGTCAATGAACCGCAGCTTACGAAAGAAGACAGCTGGTTTGTCAATGAGATCGATGGTGAGGTTGTCTTGATCGGGAGAGGGGATCTGAATTTCTGTGATCCTAGGGCCTGACACTCGCACTATTGAGCTGCTGGCTCTAAATTCCACCAATCGAAACCGAATCAGTTTCAGGTATTTCTTGAGCTCACCCTGAAAGTATGCTTGGGCACTCTCTCCATAGTTGCCGTATTGGGGGGCGATAGGATTACCGCTAAAGTACTCTTTCTCAAGAGCGTCAATCATCTGGGCAGCTTCGTAAGCCTGATCGAGTGCCCGCTCGGGAGTTTTGATGAGCCACTGCTGACCTTGTCGAAAAAAGCCTGGAATCTGCATCAGAAGACACTTGGGTGGGTGGCCTAGGACTAAAGTCGAAACGGGAAGCGCTGCTATAGCTTAATTTGAGCGATGTATCGCGATCGCATTGGCGTACCGGAATACATTCTGGCAGGACTTGAGAAAAGACAGGGCAGGTAGTGGGGGGATTTTACTCACCCTGCAGTAAAAATGGTGCAGCTTGACTGAGTAGTGCGACTGCTGCAATCAAAATTGTAGGGCAATTATTAGGACAGGCCAGGGTGGAACTTGGGATCGTCCTCCCACAACGCGAGGGTATTTGTTGGGCAGGAGCGTAGAACTGGGCCAGTAAAGAGGCTGTCGAGCTAGATACCATGGCTTTTGCCAATGACCCAATGGCGTTTGAAGAAGCGGGCCAAGCTAGTTTCTTCGAGTGCAAGGCAGATTGGACGTCCATGCGGGCAGGTGTAGGGATTGCGAGTGTTTTGCCAATTTTGCAGGAGAGTTTGCAGGGTCTCTAGGGAAAGTGGAGTGCCGTTGCGGATGGCGGTACGGCAGGCAACCGCGACTAATACCTGATCAAAGCTGTTGCTCAAACTCAGTTCTAGCAGGGCATTGGCTAAGTCTTGCCGCTGGGCTAAGGGGGCAGGAACAGTGCGAATAGCCCAGAGCTGAGGACCAAAGGGCGCAATCTCTAGCTGCAGCTGCTGCAGATTCTCGATCTGAGGCTGAGATAACTGCTCCAGAATGATTGGGGAGTTGAGAGGAACCAGGCTCCACTTTTGTTCGAGCTGCTCGTACAGCACGCGTTCATGGGCAATATGCTGCTCAATTAGGCAAATACCGCCAGGATGTTCAGCCAGGATGTAGCGATTTTGCACCTGGGCAACGGCTTTGAGCAAAGGCAATCGGTTGGCTTCAGGGGGCGCTGTTGCAGCCTCCTCAGATAAAGGGGCTGGGTACGGGCCTGCTGACTCGGCCGCCTTGAGAAACTGCTGCACCCGACGGTGCTGACCTGTTTGAGAGAGGCTTTCAGGATTGAGCTGCAGCAGGTCGGTAATGGCCTGAGCAACTGCTTGGTTCCAGGTATCAAGGGCGCGTAGGTAAATCGCTGATTTATCGGGATGCCGGTTCCAGTCAACTGCATTGGGGTGAGGATAGAGGTGAATGAAGCAGATGGGATAGCGATCTCGCGGCAGGGTGAACCGGAAGGCCCGAATGACGGCCTGCTCCACCTCAGGCAAATGCACCTGCCGCCCATTCACCGCAATTTTGATCCAGTCGGCCCGCTGCCTGTGACAGCGATCGGGCAGTCCTGCTAGAAGGTATAGCGATCCGAGATGAGATGGAGCAGCATCGAGAACCTCCGGCGTAGGGCTTTCGGCAACAGGTAAAGCGTCAACCGAGCGATCCAAGTCCCGTAGGTCAGCCAGAACCAAAGTTTTGAGGATCTGCGGCAAACGTTCGCGGGCAGTTGCTGCAGGCGCGATCGCAAACCAAGCGTTGCCCCTCAGCTCAGCTTGAAAGGTTACCTGGGGGTGACACAGCGCCATTTGCTGCAGGCAGAGCTGTACCGCCCTGAGCTGCTGGGAAATAGAGGGCAAGGCCTGTTGCCGGGCAGGCCAAGCGGCAAATAAATCAGAGACGGTGACAATGGTGCCAGGTGCGATCGCAACCGTCTTTACCTGCAGCGGTTCGCCCTGGCTGGAATAGCTCACGCGCCAGCCCGAGGCCTGAGAATCGAGTTGGGGGCGACTGCAGATTTCTAGAACTCCCACCTGGCAGAGGCTATGGAGTGCCTGCCCTCGAAATCCCAGGCTTTTGATCTGCCAGAGGTCGGCCTGGGAGCGAATTTTGCTGGTGCTATGCGGCGTGGCGGCCCGCTGCAGATCTGCTAGCGCCATGCCCAGGCCGTCATCGGCTACCCTCACCTGTCCTTGGTCTGGCCAGAGGGCCAGGGTGATTCGAGTAGCCTGAGCATCTAGCGCATTCTCCACCAGTTCTCGTACCACCGCCGCCAAAGAATCGATCACTTCTCCAGCCGCAATCTGGTAAATGACCTCCATGGGTAAGGACTGAATTTGGGATGTCATGCCAGACATGGAAGTTGATCAGAATCTTGGGCCAGTGAACAAAAATCAGTACACCAGCAAGCCAAAGGAAGAATTGTTGATTTGCCTACCAGGCTAACATTCAGCTCAATACTTCTGTACTGACTGGTTGAGGAAGGCTGATTTGAGGGCTCCTCTTTCGCGCTCCCTCTTTTGATAGATAGCTCACACCCTGTAGACATTCGTAGAATGCCGACGACAGCAGGGCTTATCTTCTAAAGAAATCAACGACGAAGATGGGGAGCAAGTACTTTTTGTCCAGCTCTTTAAACAAAAATTTGCAGACCTAGAGGATATTTGTTACGGTTCAGGTATAGCGCCTCTCACGCCCAAACCTTACCGCCATGCACAGACTTTTTGGCCTGATTCCCAAGCCGTCTCCTATCCGGCCTCGGTCCCGAGTTTATGATTTGAAAGATCGTTTGGACTGGGGCGAACCGGCTCTTACCATCATTGATACTCGCGTGCGTGACAGCTTCCATGAGAGCCATGTGATGGGCGCAATTTCAATGCCCGCCGACTCTTTGGTCGATCAGGCTATAGCTAGCCTAGAGCTTGAGCGCGATCTATATGTTTATGCCGACACCGATGAAGAAGCGGCGGTTGCTGTGCAGCACCTCAGAAGTGCGGGCTACAAAAATGTCTCCATCCTGCGGGGCGGAGTGGCAGCCTGGAAAGCTGCCGGTTTTCCGGTCGAGGTGGTTTACGCAGCAGCTTAATAGCCCGCTAGGTCAAACTGATTTAAGCCTCCTTTGAAAGAATTGCCCTGCGTAAGTAAGCGCAGGGTTCGTGAGAAAGTGCACTGTTTTTAGGGAATTTGGGTATCTTTTAGCAGAAAGCTCTAAAAGATATCAAAATGAAAGCCCTGCGAGGTCCCTTAAAGGGGCTAGTTCCGTTTTTGGCCGCTCTGGCCCTTGTTCTTACCAGCAGCCTGACCCATGCCCAGACTCAAGAAGCGGTCTTGACAGGGGCTCCACCGTCTTTAGGTAGAGTTATCCGGCAGTACGAGCCGATTAGGCAAGACGGCGCATCTGCCTACGCCATTTGGGCAACCAGTGAGGCAACCTCTCACCAAGTCTGGTTTCGCGTCTCAGGGGGCGAAGCCTTGTTTCGGCAGCGGCTCAGGATATACAGAGAAAATGCTGGACCTCGCCTAGATAACAGCCTGCCTCCCCTGTCTACCCTAGTACAAGAAATCCTCACCAGCGCGCCCACTGGCTGGTATGCCCTCAACTCTGAGCGCGGTAGATACAGCTACTACATCGATGGAGACCATCGTCAGGGATCGGGCTGGAGGAATGATGAGGGTGTGCAAGTTACCCGTGTTCGGCACGAAAACGGTCTGTTCTTTCAAATTCGCTTTGAGGACGTCCCTCAACTTGACGACTATAACGATCTCATCGTCGAGGTAGCCTTTCTTCAGTCTCAGTAAAGCTATAACGGCTAAAGGGCAAATCTTGGCCTATCGCCTCAGACTCCGCTGACGGTATGAATCTTGAGGAAGTTAGTGCCCTGTGGCTGACTTGCGGGAATGCCTCCCATCAGCAGCATTTTGTCTCCTGACTGAACCCAGCTGCGGGCCAGCAGGTACTCTTCTGCTTGGGCCACCATTGCTTCAAAAGTATCGACAGACTGCTCTGTTAGAATCGGCCGAACGCCCCAGATCAAGTTGAGTCGGTGGTAGACTCGTTCGCTGGGGGTAAAGGCAATTACCGGCGCTCGAGGGCGTTCTCCGGCGGCAATAATGGCGGAGTAGCCGGTCTCTGTAAACGTGACGATGCAGCATAGCTCAAGCATCCTGTCGATGACGTTAAGCGCTTCGCTCAGGGCATGGGTAGCATCGTTGTGGGCAGGGGGATTGTTGACAAACTCTAGATCCTGCTCGACGTCGATGGCAATGCGTCCTAACATCTGAACGGCCTTAACCGGGTAGCGACCTACAGCAGACTCGCCCGACAGCATCACGGCATCGGTGCCGTCAATAATGGCATTCGCGACATCGCTAGCCTCGGCCCGCGTTGGTCGGGGCTGGTAGATCATGCTCTCCAGCATTTGAGTGGCGGTGATTACAGGAATGCTGCGCAGGTTGCACTGGCGGATGATGTGCTTTTGCAGCATGGGCACTTTTTCGCTCCGCATCTCGACTCCGAGATCGCCTCTGGCGACCATAACGGCATCACAGGCTGTTAGAATTGCATCCAAATTTTCGATTGCCTGGGGCTTTTCAATCTTTGCTAGCACGGCAATGTCAGTTCGGTTGTGCTGGGCCAGCAGGTGCTTGAGGGCAAGAATATCTTCAGCCTGACGGACAAAGCTGAGGGAAATGATGTCAACGCCCTGGGAAATTCCGAATTCGACGTCGCGCTGATCCTTGTCGGTCAGAGAAGGCAGCCGCAGGTTCAAATCAGGCAGGTTAACCCCTTTACGGCTTTTCAAAAGGCCTCCCTGAATCACCCGGCAGCGCACTTTGGGCGGCTCGACCGCCTCGACGACTAGCTCTAGCAAGCCATCATCTAGCAGCACTTGCATCCCCGGCAGGCACTCCTCGGCCAGGTAAGGATAGTCGATACCCACATCTGCACTGTGGGTCGCCTCGCTTAGCGGCACCAGGTCGATAAGCTGATTTTCGATTAGGTCGATGGCTCCATCGGGGAGCTGCCCTACTCGAATTTTAGGCCCCTGCAGGTCTTGAAGCAGTGTGATGGGGGTGTCTTGGGCTTTGGCTACCTGCCGCAGCAGAGCGACGGTGTTGGCATGGTCTTCGTAGCTGCCGTGGGAAAAGTTGAGTCGGGCTACGCTCAGGCCATTTTGCAGCATCTGCTCTAAAACGGGTTTGGAGCTGCTGGCAGGGCCAATGGTGGCGACAATTTTGGTGCGGTGTAGCAGAGGAGGCATGGTGCAAGGGGCGTGACCACAAGGTTCCAGTATAGGAAAGCTGGGTCAGGGGGTCTGTAGTCTACCCATCATTGGCTAAGAGGCCTTGAGTCAGCGTCGTGCTTGCAGGTTTTGAGAATGAGGGCTTCAGCTTCGGCTGCGGGTAGCGGCTTGGCAAACCAATAGCCTTGGGCATAGGGACAGTTGAGCGTTTGCAGAAGGTTCATTTGATCGACGGTTTCGACGCCTTCTGCGATCGCAACCATGCCCAAGCTCTGAGCCAGCGCTAGAATTGCCTGCACCATTGCCACCCCCCGGCTATCTTCTTCCATGCGGCTGACGAAGGAGCGATCAATTTTGAGAATATGTACCGGAAACCGATGCACCACGCTGAGAGAGGAGTAGCCGGTACCAAAGTCGTCAATGCAAAGCTGAACGCCCCGCGCCTTGATCGCCCCTAGAATGGCTTCGGCGGTTTCGGGGTTATCGATCAGAGCGCTTTCGGTGATCTCGAGGCGCAGGCGAGAGCTGTCTAGCCCAGTATTGGTGAGAATGCCATCGAGATCTTGAATTAGGTTGGCACTGGCAAACTGTTTGACCGACAGGTTGACTCCCATCACCAGCCCGGCGGCCTGGGGAATTTGATCATGCCAGCACTTGAGCTGCTGGCTGGCCATTTGAATAGTCCAGGTGCCGATGGGCAGGATCAGCCCCGTTTCTTCGGCTAGGGGAATGAAGATAGAGGGCCCAATGCAGCCCCACTGGGGATGGTGCCAACGGATCAGCGCCTCAAAACCAATTAGCTGCTGACTCTGCAGGTCAAAAATGGGCTGGTAGTAGAGTTCTAGCTCCTCCCGCTCCAAGGCCCGACGTAGATCGTTTTCTAAGGTGAGTTGGAGGTTTACCTGTTCATACATGCTGGGGTCAAACAGAGCCGAACGGCCCCGGCCCAGCTCTTTAGCCCGGTACATGGCGGTGTCGGCATCTCGCAGGAAATCTACGGCGGCCAGCGAACCCGTTAAGTTTGACGAAACACCGACGCTAGCGCTGATAAAAATCTCCCTACCCTCCAGCTCAAAGGGCTGACGCAGCACTTCGTGAATCCGTTCGGCAACGTGTAGGGCTTCCTGAATGTTTTCAATGGCGCTGAGCAGCACGGCAAACTCGTCTCCCCCTAGCCGAGCAATCAGATCATCGCTGCGGATGATTAACTGGAGCCGCTGGGTGCATTCAATCAGCAGCTGGTCGCCGACTAGATGCCCCAGGCTGTCGTTAATCACCTTGAAGCGATCGAGATCGATAAAGAGCACAGCAAAGGCGTAGCCCGGGTTGAGTTCAACCAGATTAATGGCCTGATTGAGCTGCTCCATGAAGTAGTTGCGGTTGGGCGCTCCGGTCAAAGAATCGTGCAGGGCTTCGTAGACGAGCTGGGCTTCGATTTGCTTGCGTTGGGTAATATCCATCAGGGTGCCAAAGAGCTGAACTACCTGATGATTTTCGTTCTGGCGGCTTTGACCTAGCAGATGGACGTGGCGACACGTGTTGTCGGGGTAGAGCAGGCGAAACTCTAAGCTGTAGGCCACGCCAGTACGAATTGCGGCTTCGACCATCTGGTACAAAGCTTCGCGGTCTTCGGGATTGACCCGAGCGCAGATGGTGCTCTGCCCAGGAGCCTGATCTGCTGGGGTAAGCCCAAAGATATGAAACATCTCATCGGACCAGGTGATCTCGTGGGTGGTCAGGTCCCATTCCCAGTTACCGGTATGGGAGATGTTCTGGGCCTGCTTCAGTCGGGCTTCGGCTCGCTGCCGTTCGGCCAGCTCACGCTGGGCCTGCTCCAGTGTGTGGGCTTGCTGAATAGCGATCGCAAGCTGATTGGCCACAATTTGGAGTAGCTCTATCTCTGAATCTTGCCACTGGCTTTGCTGCTGCGATCGCAGCAGCACCATACAGCCCCAAAGCCGATCGCCTAAAACATGCAGGGGCACCAGCAGCCAGGTTCCTGGAAGCTTTTGAGCCATCTCTTGGGTGGCCGTATCTTCTAGCAAATTAGTATCGCTGACCTGCACGACCTTGAGCTGTTTCAGCCGATCTGATAAAGGATTGGCTTGATCGGGAATGACCTGGCCCAATACAGAGGGCAAGTTGGGACTTTGCTGGTGCTCTGCAATGACCTGCCAGCAGGCAGCCTCGGACTGATAACGACAGAACATAACCTGATCAATCTGCATCAGGCTAAACATTTCGGCGGCAGCAGTGGAAAAGATGGTATCGAGATCAAGGGACTGGCGAATGGCCTGGAGTACCCGATTGAGGGCCTGTTCTCGCCGAATCTGCTGCTGCAGCTGCTCGTAGGCGCGCTTGCGATCGCTAATATCATGGAAATAAACCGCCAAACCCCCTGGAGTCGGGTAGATCCGGACTTCATACCAAGCATCAAAGGAGGGGTAGTACTCTTCCAGCGTGAGGCTGATGCGCTCCTCTACGGCCCGATGAAATTGCGTAAAGGAGCTAAGCTGAGCGATTTCAGGAAATTCTTGCCAAATCACTCGACTGAGCAGCTGCTCTCGACTTTGATGCAGCAGCTGCTCGGCTCGCTGATTAATGTAGGTAAACCGCCAAGACTCGTCTAGAGCAACGAAGGCATCCGTAATGCTTTCGAGAATGTCAGCTACCTGCCGATGGGACTGCATTAAAGCATCTTCTGCGTATTTGAGATCAGTAATGTCAGTCTCGGTGCCCGCCATCCGCACAGGCTTGCCTGCACTGTCGCGCACAGCAACGCCCCGCGTCAAAATCCAGCGAATACTGCCGTCTCGATGGAGCATTCGATGGGAAAGGGCGACCTCGGTCGTACGCCCCTCCAAGTGGGCCTGCAGGGCGGCGTTTACTTTGGCCCGGTCTTCGGCATAAAGCAGCTCTCTCCATCGCTCCATCTGATTAGTAACGTCTTCATTGCGATAGCCCAGCAGGGCCTTGAGGTTGGAGCTGATGTAAATCTGGTCGGTGGTCAAGTCCCAGTCCCAGACGCCAACTCGGCTCTCGCGGGTGGCTAGAGCATAACGCTCTTGGCTTTGGCGCAGGGCCAGTTCAGCGGCTTTGCGGTCACTGATATCTTGAGAAACGCCAATGCTAAAAAGAGGATTGCCTTCGCTGTCGCGCACTAAACAAACGGTCAGGTTGACCCAAATTACCTGCCCTGCCCTGTCCAGGTAACGTTTTTCAATAGAAAAGGACCGGATCTGGCCTGCCAGAAGTCGCCGGTGGTAAGCCAGATCTGACTCCACATCCTCAGGATGGGTAATCTCAACAAAGTTCTTTTGGGCCAGCTCTGCCTGAGTGTAGTTCAATAGCTGGCACAGCCCAGGATTAGCTTCGATCATCACGCCTGAGAGGTCAGCCATGCAGATGCCCACACCGGCCTGTTCAAAGATCGCTCGAAACCGAGCTTCGCTCTGACGCAAAGCATTTTCCATTTGCTTGCGATCAGTGATGTCTTTACAGATAGCCAAAACGCAGGTCTTGCCTTCAAACTCAATCAGTTCGCAGGAAATCAGCAGGGTGCGGATTGGCCCCTCAACCCCTTGGCGGTAGTCCATTTCCTGGCTTTCGAGGGAGCCGCCTTGCCGCAGCAGGCGCAGCAGCCGCGCTACCTGACGCGGGTTGGGAATGAGCCCTAATTCAACCGGGGTATGGCCCAGGATTTGCGATCGCGGCACCCCTCCAGCCAGCACTTCAAAACTGGGATTGAGTGCCAAATAGCGCCCCTCTGGAAAGGTGGCAATAGAGATAGGGTCAGGGCAGCACTGAAAGACGCTGGAGAAAACGGTCTGTGTCTGGTTGAGAATCTGCTGTACCTGCTGGTGCTCGTAGGCCAGAGATAGGCTGGCAGCGACCGTCTTGAGCAGGTTGATTTCTTCAACGTCCCACTGGCGGGTCTGGGTGCAGTCGTCGAAACCGATAAAGCCATAAAACTGGCCAAAGGTTAGCGCCATTGACGACTTGGCTGTGCGGATCGGCAAAATCAGAATGGACTGAATGCCTTGGGGTTCAAGAAGTTCTTGTTCAGAGGGGGGCATATCAGTGACAGAGCCCACCACAGGTTCTCCTTGAGAGAGCAAATCGTACCAGCGTGGCGCAAAGTCGCGGTAGCTGATGTTCTGCAAAACAGGATTGTCAATCTCTGATTTGATGCCCTGGTTGCACCATTCAGCTCGCTTGCTGCTGACCTGATTGCCCTGGGCATCGACATGGTTCTCAAACAGGTAGACCCGAGAGACGTTGGTGGCTAGCCCCAGCAGCTGCAGCACCCGATTAAAGATCCGCAGGCGGTTGCGCTGCTGCAGACCCACTAGCTCCTGATGGACCAACACCAGCGTAGCCAGATAGCTTTCTCGCCTGGGAATGGGCAGGGCTGCCTGGGCTGAGGGCTGTCTGGGTAAGGCTCGGTGTTCGGGCAGCTGCAGGGTTAGAGCTGCTCGATCCAGGCTCTGCCGAGTGACCAGCCCAATCAGCTCGCTGTGCTGATTGACGACTGGGAGATAGGGCAAGCGGCTGCGCTGGAGCTTTTGTTGGGCCTGCAAGATGCCTTCGGTTTCGGCTACCGTTTCGGTGTGGGCCAGCATGAACTGGCTGACCGGAGTTTGGGTCAGATCCTGCCCGCTAGCAACCGCCTGAAAAATTTCCTGCTCAGTCAGCACACCCAAGCAGGCCTGGCTTTTGACTACCCAAACGCAGCTATGAGGTAAGCCCTGCATTAAGGCAGCCGCTGAGTGAATTGATGCTTCGGGCGGCAGCGTGGGAAGACCGGGTTCCAGAAGTTGGTGAACCTGTGCCGTATCGTCTGAAACCGGGGAAAGTGTCATCGTACCCTGGGGGTTGAGAGCTCTGGTGAGAACCGGGCAGATTGAGGGGAATCTAAGCGGAGTAAATCAGCAGTTAGCTTACCCAGATGCGATCGCATGGGTGACATAAGTCTTATTCTGCCACTCGACAAAGGTGCCCATAATCTGGAGAATGTCCTCTGCGCGCGCAGAAGACATTCTCAGCTCAAAACCAATACCCTAAATATGGCTCCTAGTTTTGAATTGGAGTAGAAAAAACTGACAAATAGCTACTGGGATTTGGGCGCAGAACTGGAAGTATCGTCTGGGGCAACAAACGGGTTGAGGCTGCGCTGCAAATCCTGGCGCAGTCGGGCCAAAACGTCAGAAGTTTCGGCCTCCTCAAGCACCGTCTGCATGACTCGGCTCAGGCCCTCAGGCCCCCAGGTGCAGCCCTGCTCCAAATAGCGTTTGGCTGCCTGCCCTACTGTATAGGTGCCGTAACCCGAAGCCGCCGCTTGAACGATCATAGCGCTGCCCAGAGCTGGCAGGCCAACCGGACTGCTGACCAGGCTAAACAGCGCTGATAGGGACTTACCTGCCCCCAAAAGACCGCTGGTCAGTTCTCCCAGCAACAGCAGCCCGGAGCTTTTCAAAATCGTGCCCCAGAGCTGGCTGGCCTGGTAGTTGGTAATAGGAAACCCATAGAGTCGGGCCAGGGAGCGAATCATTACCAGATCTGAGGTCAGTCCGCCCAGCAAATCTAGTAGGGCAACTGGGTTGAGCGCCACAACTAAACCCTTATAGCGGGCAAACCGCCAAATCAAATCGTCTGCGGCTCCCTCATGTAGCGTGGTTACCTGGTTGACCAACTGGGCCTCTAGCTGACGGGCTTCTCTAAGGGTATTTAGCGCCACTAGGGTAGCACCATCTTGGTATAGCAGCGTTGTCAATGCTGTCTGTAGAGCTTCAATCTCAGGGGTGGGCTGCTCCCACTCATAACGAGTTTGCCCGTCGGGCCATTCGACTCGAACCTGCAGCGGGGCCGGATTAGCAGCAGTCCTGATCACCTTGTCAATGGAAAGGGGCGCTGTCTCAGGAGCCTGTTCAGCCGCCGCTTGCTGCAACTGGCTAAGGTTCGCAGAGATGGCTTCCTGATCGACATCGGGGTAGAGATCGATTTTGTTGAAGATTAGCAGCAGCGGCTTTTGGGCGGCCTGGAGCTGCTGCAGGGCCGTATATTCGGTGTGAGTGATGTCGCCCGCGACCACAAACAAGATTAAATCAGCCTGCTGAGCCACAATCTGGGCCATTTCAGCCCGCCCGGCTCCCTCAATTTCATCGAGGCCGGGGGTATCAATAAACTCAATCTGCCAGGGGTCTGCCACGTTCTCCTGAGGCGCTGCAGGCTGCCAGTAAACTGAACGCGGCCATCGGGTCACGCCATGAAGGGGGCCGGTCTCTAGCACCGGCTTTCCCATGAGGGCGTTGATAACGGCAGACTTGCCTCGGCTCACCAGACCAAACACGGCCACTCTCAAGGTGTGGGAGGTCAGCCGAGCATTGAGGCTCTCTAGCTGTTCCAGCCGAGACTGCAATGCTGGCCCGTCTGTCTCGGGAGCGGTGTTTTTACCAGCGGGCGAGACAGACGGACGGAGCGCAGTGTAACGCTGCAGGGTTTGCTGCAGCGTTTGCCGTGTCTGGGCTAGGAAAGAGGGAGGTGAGGCAGAGGGATCGGTCGCAGGAGAGGCGGGAGACATTTCGGGGTGGGCTCAGACCTGAGCGGGTAGGGCGGGCTGAGTAGCAGGCGCGGGCCGCAGGCGCTCTAGGCCCTGCTGCACCAGGCGCAGCAGCAGCGCCCCCTGGCTATTTTGCTGGAATAGCGCCTGCAGACGTTGACCAAAGCCTTCTAAGGAGAGCGTTGGAGCGGTCTGTCCGGCTAGGGCGGCGGCCTCAAAATGCTCGATGAGGCTGAGCCCGGCTAGGCGAGTGAGATAGGCGGCGCTCAGCCCTTGCACTACACCCCCCGCAACGTAGGTAGCTGCATGGCTCTTAAGGACAGTAGTCAGGGCCTGGGTAGAGAGCTCTACCAGCCCTAGCTTGACCGTTAGGCTGGCCAGGGTAGCCGCCGCAGTTTTAGCCTCTTCCAACGAGAACTGGAAGCCGTAGACCCGTCCCAGATCCATAATCAGCTGCCCGTTGATGGCAACAGCTGCCAGCAGATCCAAACTGGGCACAGGGCTGGCAAAGGCCGCTGCTCCGGCGATCCACTGAAGCTGTTCTACCAGGGGCAGGGCCTGCTCTCGGTGCACCTGGTTAAGGGCAGTTTGCATTTCTCGGCGCAGGGTCTCGCTCTGGCGTAGGGTGGTGGCATAGACCAGGGCTGCCCGGTCAGCTGCCGCTTGGCCCAGGGCGGGGGTGAGGGCTGTGAGGTCGGCAGATACCGGTTCCAGCCATTCTTTGAACTGCCCGTCTTCTTGGTGGCGGCGCACTTTAATGGGGCGGGGAGCAGCTGCGATCGCAACCACCGTCGCTGCTAGAGGTAAGCTTGCCACCCGCTGCCGCAGCTGCTGCAAAATACTCTCCCGGTCTGCAGGCAGGTATTGGTCTTGCTTGTTGAAGACCAGCATTAGCCGCTGCCCAGACAGCAGTCGCTGCTTTAAGAAGCTGTAGGCAGAATCGGTTAAGTCTCCAGCAGTAAGAAAGAAAACGGCATCCTGGTGGGTCAGTTCATCGGGGACAGTAGCCGAATCTGCGGGCAGAGGAAATTCTTGAAAGTTGAGGCTGACCGCACTCAGTTCAGCCGTAAGGGTGCCTGTCTGCAGATGGCTCAGCAGAGTGCTCTTGCCGCTGCGAGGCTCACCTACCAGGCCAATCTGAAGCGTCTGTCGCTCTAGCCCCGTCTTAAGGTCGGCAACCTGCTGCTCAAAGGCGGCTAGCACTGCCTGCCAAGATTCCTGAGCGCTGGGGCTGAGGGTTGTTTCAACCGCTGTCGCCAAGGTTGCTCTTAGGGTCAACAGCTGGGCCACAGCTCGCTCAACGGCAGGGCGATCGGCAACAGTAAGCTTGGGCTCTCCTAGCTGGGGCGACTTGCTTTGACGTCGCCACCACCAGATACCAGAACCCAGTGCGATCGCACTTAACAACGTGGAAGAGTCAAAAATGTGGAACTGGACTGTATCTAGCAACCAGAGTGTGGCCGACAGACCGAGGCCGCCAATCAGAATAGGCCGTTTTGCGAGCATGGTTACCCTACTATTGTCCTGGGAGTGTGAGGTGAATCTGCTAGGAGCACCGGCAGGATGCCAGATGCCTCAGTTCTTTCTATTTCTATTCGCTGCTTCTATTTTACAGAGGTGGCTGCCCTCCTTCCCAGTGGGGTTTACACCCTATTGAGGGTTAATTTCCCCTTTTATTTATTCTTTGGAGAAGCTTGGGACTAGCCGCCTTGCTGTGGCCATTGTTGAGATCCCACGGAGATAGACTTGAGAATGGAACCGAGAATCTAAAATAGACTACTGAGGCTATAGTCTATAAGCTGTCCTTAAATTCCGTATTCCGGTCCGTATTTCAGGAAGCTCCTGTTGTAGACTCTCATTCTCTAATACCTGCGCTGTAAGTCCCCTTACCATGCAACCACCCATTCTTGCTGGCACTGTGCTGCAAAGTCGATACCGTGTGCTCCAAATATTGGGGCAGGGCGGCTTTGGCCGAACCTATCTGGCTGAAGACCTAGGACGGTTCAACGAACGCTGTGCTCTCAAAGAATTTGTGCCTTTGCAGGGCTCCGATCACTTTTCAGGTAAGGCCACGGAGCTGTTTCAGAGAGAAGCAACCATTCTCTATCAAATCCAGCACCCGCAAATTCCCCAGTTTCGGGCCACCTTTGAAGAAGACCAGCGGCTGTTTCTGGTGCAGGACTATGTTGAGGGGACAAACTACCGAGATCTGCTCAACCAGCGGCTAGGGCAGGGCATGAGCTTCAATGAGGCCGAAGTCAGACAGTTTCTGCAGCAGATACTGCCGGTGCTGGCTCATATTCACGCTAAAGGCATTATTCACCGCGACATTAGCCCAGACAACATCATTCGTCGTCAGGCTGACGGCCTGCCTGTGCTGATTGACTTTGGGGTGGTTAAAGAGGTCGTCACTCGGCTGCAGCGAGACACCCTGACTCAGCAAGCGACGACCGTTGGCAAGCTAGGCTATGCCCCCAGTGAGCAAATGCAGTCGGGTCGGGCTTACCCCAGCAGCGACCTGTATTCCCTGGCGGTGACGGCAGTTGTGCTGCTGACTGGGCGCGAACCCCAAGACATCTTTGACGATGTCAACCTGACCTGGCACTGGCAGCGGTTCTGCCCCAATGCCAGTTTAGGATTGGCCCAAGTGCTGAATAAAGCCCTGAGCTACCGGCCCGGCGATCGCTATCAGTCGGTCAGTGAGATGGCTCAGGCTCTGGGGGTAGCAGGTCAATCGACAGCGACTGTTGCGCCGCCGCCAGCCGCGGCGGCAGCGGTGCCGGCCAACCCCTCTGCCATGAAGACGGTGGCGGTGGGCCGCGCCTATCAGCCGACCCGTTCGGTGACGACTCCAGTGCCTCGAACAGGTCCGGTGACGCGAACGGTAGAAGAACCTTCTGTCTGGGAAAACCCCTGGGCCGTCGCTGTGATTGGCCTAGCCCTGGCCTTGGTGGCTGGCCTTGCGGGCTGGACTGTAGTCAGACTGCTCAATCGAGAACCTGCAGTAGTCACGTCACCAACACCCGAAATTACGTTAAATCCAACCCCACGGCCGACAACTCCAACAACGCCATCTCCAACGGCGACACCTACCACCCAGCCTGTAGAGTACAGCCAGCAGCTGTCTCTGAATCTGGGCGAGGAGCGCACTGTGCGGGGCAGCCTACGGGCCAATGAGACGGTAAACTACCAGTTTCAAGGTACTCAGGGGCAGCGGCTAAGTGCCAACATGGAAGGTGAAGGGGTGCTGTTGACGGTTCTAGCCCCTAACGGTGAGCCGGTTGATGATCAGGCTCAGCGGGTGCTGGGCTGGCAGGGAGAACTGCCGTTTACAGGCCAGCATGTGATCCGCTTAAGCCCGGTACAGGGGCTTTCTCAAAGCAACTATGCGCTAAATGTCACGCTAGAAGAACCTGCTGCACCGGAAACGCCCGAACCCGAACCCACGCCTGAACCTACACCCGAACCTACGCCCGAACCCACGCCCGAACCCGAACCTGAGGTTTTAGAGCAGCGAGTACAAATTCCGGGCGGAGCCACCAGCACTCAGGTATCGGGGTCGGTAGGACCAGGCCGGATCCGCCGCTATGTCGTCAACGCTCAGCAGGGCCAGGTTTTGAGTGCAGAAGCTCCTAACGTCAGTGGCCCGGTGCGGTTAGATGTGCGGTTTCCGGGAGGGGAACCGGTGCCAGGGGCCTCAGGTGTGTTGGCTTGGGAGGGCCAGTTGCCGGTCGGCGGAGACTTTTTAATCGATGTGCAGTCGGCGAGCCAGGCTAATTTCACCCTGAGAATTGAGGTAGCAAACTAGCCTATGGCTGCTCTCAATGCCCTGATGATTGCAGGTACCGATACAGAGGTCGGTAAAACTGTGCTGACTAGTGCTCTAGCTGCCTACTGGCAGAAGTTTCTATCCTCTCGCTCTCTGGGTTTGTTAAAGCCAGTGCAGGCAGGGGTAGGAGACCGGGAACTGTATCAGCGGCTGTTTTTGCCTGATCAGCCCTTGGAGGCGATTACTCCCCAATATTTTTCAGCCCCTCTGGCACCTCCTTTGGCAGCGGCTCTAGAGGGGCGATCGCTCGATCTCACAGCAGTCTGGCAAACTTTAGAACGGCTGTGCCAGGAGCGGGATTGGGTGCTGGTAGAGTCGCTAGGCGGCCTAGGCTCGCCTGTAACCGAGGAATTGGCGGTGGCCGATTTGGCGGCGGCCTGGCATCTGCCGGTGGTGCTGGTGGTGCCGGTGCAGCTAGGTGCGATCGCACAGGCGGTTGCCAACGTTGCTTTGGCTCGACAATGCCAGGTTAACTTGCGCGGCATTGTGCTCAACTGCTGTCAGCCCCGATCGCCAGAAGACGTTGCCCAATGGGCTCCTGCCGAGCTAATCACGCGGCTTACCCAGGTTCCTATTTTGGGAACGCTGCCCTACTTAGACGATCCAGAAGACCTGGAGAAGCTTTCAGCTGTCGGCTCATCGCTTCAGCTTGAAGCCTTGGGCTTGCTGCTGTAAAGGGCCCGAGCCCCAAGCCTTAGCTCGCCTGTATCAAGCCGCAGCCCGGACAATTCAACCATAGGTATAGTGCAGTGGCCCGCTAACGAGCGATACCATAGATCAACGGCTGGGCTTTGCACAACCATCGATCCCGTCTTCCTCTTCAGGCTTTTCACGGATCTGGTTTTGGGTCTCCCGGTGTAGGTACTTTGTTTAGATTTAGCAACTTATTTGAAAAGTGTGCGGATAGCAGCCGGTTAAGCGGTGTAAGAGAGGTAGCAGGGAGTTCATAACAATTTTACAAATCTAATCCCTGTGCTTAAGTCTGATGCTCTAGGGGCAATCTAGCAGCGTCTGTCGAAAGACTATTGCACACTGTTGTCAGTTGCCTCAAATCGATCCCCCCAATTGCGTCTGTATTAAGAAAACTTCTTTCAGTATTGAATTTTGTGTCATGGTTTCAGCGGTTCCTCAATCTACCTCTCTTCAGTCAGACAGTATTCGTTTGACCATTGCTAGCCTGCAGCCTCAGTTGATTGACTGGCGGCGACGGCTTCATCAGCAGCCCGAACTGGGTTTTCGTGAACATCAAACGGCTGACTTCATCCGTCAAAAGTTAACGCAATGGGGCATTCCTCATCAGCATGGCGTGGCGGGTACGGGAATTGTCGCAATAGTGAGTGGTCATCGTCCAGGGCCGGTTCTCGGAATCCGGGCTGATATGGATGCGCTGCCGATTCAGGAGCTCAATGAGGTGCCTTACCGCTCGCAGCACGACGGTGTTATGCACGCCTGTGGCCACGATGGGCATGTTGCGATCGCACTGGGAACGGCCCATTACCTTTCCCGATATCCAGACTTTGCCGGCACCGTGAAATTCATCTTCCAGCCTGCTGAAGAGGGGCCAGGGGGAGCCAAGCCCATGATTGAAGCAGGGGCACTGAGCAACCCCAATGTGGATGCAATCATCGGTCTGCACCTGTGGAATAACCTGCCTCTAGGCACCATCGGCGTGCGCACTGGAGCGCTAATGGCGGCGACCGAGCTGTTTCGCTGCCGCATTCAGGGCAAGGGGGGTCATGGCGCAATTCCGCACCAGACGGTAGACTCGATTGTAGTGGGGTCTCAGGTGGTGAATGCACTGCAAACCATCGTTTCCCGCAGTGTCGATCCGCTAAAATCGGCTGTGGTTACTATCGGTCAATTCCATGCTGGTTCGGCTCGCAACGTCATTGCCGACAGCGCTGAAATCGCTGGTACAGTGCGCTACTTCGACCGGGGCTACGATGGGTTTTTTAGCCAGCGCATTGAGCAAATTGTGGCCGGTATTTGCCAGAGCCACGGAGCGACCTATGAGCTTGAATACCAGGCGCTCTATCCACCTGTTGTCAACGATGCGGCCATTACCGAGCTGGTGCGATCGGTAGCGCTGTCGGTAGTGGAGACTCCTGCCGGCGTTGTGCCTGAGTGCCAGACCATGGGTGGAGAAGACATGGCCTTTTTCCTACAGCGGGTACCGGGCTGCTATTTCTTCCTGGGGTCGGCCAATGCGGCGAAACAGCTCGACTATCCTCACCATCACCCCCGTTTTGACTTTGATGAGACGGTGCTGCCGATGGGGGTAGAAATGTTTGTTCGCTGTGTAGAAGCCTACTGTGCGGGCTAGGGCGCGTTAAAAACCGTCTGCTTTTCAGCGCAGAGGGTCTATCTGCCGCTATGCTAGGGCAAGATTTCAGCTGACAGGGGTAGGACATGAAAATCCGTCAGACCGGGTGGGCTGCACTGGCGATGGTGGCACTGCTAGCCGCGCTGGTGCTGAGTAATGGGGCCAACCTTTTCCAGCGATGGGGGATGCCAGCGGCTCAGGCGCAGCTATCAGCTCAGACTCCTACACCGACTCCGGCAGCCCCGGCAGCCCCGCTGCCGTTAGGGGGCACCTTTACTGACCCCCAGGCTCGCTTTGAAATTGGTCTACTGGAAACCATGACCGTCAGTTCGGCGGGGGGTAGTCCACTGTTTCAGCGGCCGGATGGCAGTCTAGCCTATACCGTGGTGGTGGTGCCACTAGCTCCAGGCTCAGCCGATCCGTTGCCGGATGTGGCTCTGGTGCGGGCTGCCGAAGAAGCCTTTGGCTCAGGCGAAGGGTTTCAGACGACGGGCTTTCAAGCGGTTAATGGCGGCGGTCTGCAGATTGGCTGGAGAGGCCGACTGAGCCAGGGCAGTGCGCCACCTGCGCCGGTCACGGGTACTATTCTGGCTAAACAGCAGGGGGAAAACGTTTTTCTGCTGACGGTGGCAGCGACAGACGCTGGCGCGGCTCAGGTAGGAGATGCGATCGCATCCCTCGCCCCTACTCTCAAAGCACTTTAAAGTTCTGCTTAGGCTGTACTGAGTCAGAAATAGCAGAATATTCGAAGGACGGGTCAGAACAAAGTCAATGCCTGATAGTCTAGGGAGTGGTTTTTGTTCAGTGGGAACGTGATTGACCCAAATGCTGAAATCAACCGGCTGCGAGATCTAATGCCCGCCTCCGGTCGCATGAAGACCCGGCTGATGCTCAGCGAAAGCCAGCCTGGCCTGATCTCGGCGGATGTCCCTCGACCCTGGAACCAAACTCATCCGGTTACCCTCAATCTGGCACTTTGGCAGCAGTTGACCGAGCCTCAGCGGGATTTGCTGTTTCTAAGAACCATCTGTTGGGTCACTGCCGTTAACCTGCTCAGGCCCAGCTGGTACCAGGGTTTGGCAGCGACCGGAATCGTCGGTACACTGTTTGAACTGTCGCAGGGCGATGCTGTGGGAGTTTTGACCGCAGCCGGACTAGCTACCCTGGCAGGCGTTCAGCTTTGGCGCACCAGCCGAGGAGTGCGAGTGGAAACTGCCGCTGACGAGAGAGCGGTTGAGGTGGCCCAGCGGCGGGGCTACACTGCTGCCGAGGCTGCCCAAGCCCTGCTGACGGTAATCGAAACCGTGCCCAGCATTGAGGGGCGCAGCGGCCTCAATGCCATCGATCTAATCCGCTGCCAGAATCTTCGGTCCCTAGCCGGATTTAGCCCTGCCCCGCTGCCAGAGCGCTATTTTCAGCCATAGTCCGCCCTTTCTAGCCGAAAACTTTTCTCCCAACTCTATGGAACCCTCCCCCCCAACCCTTCCGCCTCAACTGTCTGACTCTGCTCCCCTAGAAGGTCCACCGCCTCGCCTCTCGTCTACCCGCTCGACCCTCCTTCAAGACCTGGGGCAAGGGCTAGAATATGTTCGTTTTATCTGGCGGGTATCGACTCGCATTCGGGGCTGGCGCAACCGCTGCCGCTTTATAGTTGGGCTGATTCTCTGGAAACCTTTTCTGCCCAAAGACGGCCTCGACTAGGGGGACCTATGTATTGCGATGCCAGCCAGTTTGAGTTTGTGCCAGCTTTAGAGCAGCACGGGTCCGCCATCAAAGCAGAACTAGAGGCCCTGCCGCCCGAGGTGTTTGTACCCTACCCAGAGCGATACTTGCTCGATAAGCGAACCGGCTGGGACATTGTGGGCCTATATTTTTTGGGTGTCAAAATCGACCTTAACTGTGACCTTTGCCCCCGCACAGCCAGTCTGGTGAGAGCCATTCCGGGCTTGGTTACCGCAGGCTTTTCGCGACTTGCACCGGGAGCCCACATTGTGCCCCACTCCGGTAAGCCGGTGGGGGTGTTGCGCTGCCACATGGGCATTGATGTGCCACCTCGCTGTGGCTTGCGGGTGGGGCCAGAGATTCGCCGCTGGGAAAACGGCAAGTGCCTTGTGTTTGACGATACCTCAGAGCACGAAGCCTGGAATTTAGATGAGCGTCATCGTACCGTGCTGCTGTTAGACTTTAAGGCTCCGGCCTGGTATCAAGCGGCAGGCAAAGCTGCTTAGTCGCTATGGCCTCCAACCCTGCAACCCTACCCTCCGACTCTGCCCAATTTTGGCGTGGCTCAGCTCGGCTGGTCTATGCCCATGATCAAGGTAAGACTGTGCTGGCTCAGAACTATGCTCAGGCTCCTTTGAAGCTGCAAAAGCCCCTCTACCCAGAAGGCGACTCGGTCTGTCACAGTGTGCTGGTGCATACGGCAGGGGGCATGGTGGGTAGCGATCGCATTCACATTGAAGCCGATCTAGCCCCAACCAGCCGCGCCCTAGTTACTTCAGCGGCGGCCAATAAGATTTACCGTAGCCAGGGCCAAACGGCCCAGCAAGTCACGCAGCTTGCCCTATCAGAAAACACTTGTTTGGAATGGCTGCCCCAGGAAACCATTGTGTTTAACGGAGCCCACTTTTATCAGCAGACCCGAGTTGATCTGACAGCAGGAAGCATTTGGCTGGGGTGGGACATCACCCGCTTTGGCCGCAGCGCTCGGGGCGAAACCTTTCAACAGGGCCATTGGCGATCCCATTTAGAGATCTGGCAGGCGGGCCGACCGCTATGGCTAGACCGGCAGTTTCTGGCAGGTGGTAGTGAAACGCTAACTAACCTGCATGGATTGGCTGGGCATCCCGTATTGGCTTCTTTGGTGCTAGTGGGCTATACCCCAACTTCTGACGACCTGGAAAAGCTGCGGGCTTTGAAGCGACCGAATGCCCCGGCAGAGGTGGGGATAACGCGGCTACAGCAGGGGCTGCTCTGTCGCTACCGAGGCCCTTCAAGTCAGATGGCGCGGCAGTGGTTTGTGGCGCTTTGGAGCTGTTTGCGGCCTGTTTATTTAGGGCGACCGGCTTGTGTTTCTCGGATATGGGGGGTTTGAGGGGAAACGCGGAATTGACCTTTCGGGAGCGGTAGAGGGGGAGGTTGCGATCGCATAGGAAATTCCAGCAGAAATCCTCTAAACTGTCCTTGATATTGGGACTAGCCTTCTAGTCAGGTTTTCCTGGCCTGATATCGGTCTGTTTTCTCCCCGTGGCGCAGGCTCTGCCCGACCCATTTTTACTTAACCACCCCTATGCAGCTGACACCCCAAGAAAAAGATAAGCTCCTCATCTTTACGGCAGCGCTTTTGGCAGAACGGCGCAAAAACCGGGGCCTCAAGCTCAACCATCCAGAATCAGTTGCCTATATTTCTGCCGCTATTTTAGAAGGGGCGCGCGATGGTCAGACCGTGGCAGAGTTGATGGCCTATGGCACCACCCTGCTGGCGCGAGATGAGGTAATGGACGGGGTAGCAGAGATGATCCACGAGGTTCAGGTAGAAGCAACGTTCCCGGATGGGACTAAACTGGTCACTGTCCACAATCCGATCCGCTAGAGGCCCAATGTCTCAACCTGCTGCCGACTCCTCTCCAGAAGATTTTCCCCTCGACCCGGCAGTGCGACAGGCCGTACTGACTGGGTTGCTAGACCAGCTAGACAGCTATGTTTTCCCAGAGGTAGCTGAGCAAATCCGGCAGGATATCCAGCAGCGGCTGGCCAACGGCGGCTATGGAGACGTTACTGGCGGGATGCAGCTGGCTGACACCGTAACCGCTCAACTGCAGACCCTCAGCCAAGACCCCCAGCTGCGGCTCTACTTTAGCCCCGACCCCCTGCCCCACCTAGAACCAGCAGCAGAGCCGACGCCCGCCGAAATCGCCCGTCAGCAGCACTTGAGCAGCCTGCGTAACTTTGACTTCAACCGGGTTGAGCGGTGGCGCGGCAACGTCGGCTATCTGGAGCTGTTTGGCTTTGAGCCGCCAGAGTTTGCGGGAGAAACGGCAGCCGCAGCAATGGCCTTTTTGGCCCATACCAGCGCTCTAATTATCGATTTGCGCCATAACCGAGGTGGCTCCCCAGGCATGGTAGCGCTCCTGTGCAGCTATTTGTTTCCGGCCTACCCGTCTCTACACCTGAACGATCTCTACTGGCGAACGACGGACTCGACTCACCAGTGGTGGACCCTGCCCTACGTGCCCGGTCAGCGCTATCTCGACAAGCCGGTTTTTGTGCTGATCGGGCAGACAACATTTTCGGCAGCAGAAGAATTTGCCTATAACCTACAAACCCATCAGCGAGCAACGATTGTAGGTGAAACAAGCCGGGGCGGTGCCCATCCGGGGTCGGGCCATCGGCTTCACGACCACTTCTGGGTCTTCATTCCCAATGGGCGGGCCATTAATCCTATTACGGGCACCAACTGGAACGGAACCGGGGTAATTCCCGATGTGAAGGTGCCTGCAGAACTGGCTCCCAAGACAGCCCATCTGATTGTGCTGACCCAGCTTCTAGAAGGGGTTCAAGAACCTGCCTTCCGACGGGAGCTAGAGGAAGCGCTTCAGACTGCCGAGCGGGAACTCAACCAGCAGCGACAGGATTTAATTAGCCAGCTAGGAGTAAGGTCATGATTCCAGGAGAGCTGATACCCGCAGAGGGTACAATCGAGCTGAATGCCGGTAGGCCGACGGTGACCTTGGCCGTTGCCAATACGGGCGACCGACCGATTCAAATCGGTTCCCACTTTCACTTTTTTGAGGTGAATGATGCCCTGAGCTTTGACCGTGACCAAGCGCGAGGCATGCGGCTAGATATTCCGGCGGGCACGGCAGTGCGTTTTGAACCGGGAGATGAGCGCGAGGTGACGTTGGTGCCCTTAGTCGGGGAACGCCAGGTCTATGGGTTTAACGCCAGGATTAATGGTGCACTCTAGGGGCAAAGCATTGCGGGCAGCATCGCAACTGGCAAGGGATCCTCTGCAATACTTTGCCTTTAAAGCCATCGGGCAAGCCGATAAATATGGAAGAAGATATTGATAGTTTTGGGTTGAGTCTTTTGTGAAGATAGAGGTGACGGGAGCTAGAGATTAACCCCAAATTTTGGTGGACAATGCCCGCCCTACAATGCCTCGAAGCCTGCACCCCATATGATTACGCCTGATTACTGCTATGCCTTGGCAACCTATAACCAGTGGATGAATGAGCGGCTGTACAAGGTGTGCGCAAGCATCCCCGATGAGCCCCGCAAGCAAGATCGGGGAGCCTTTTTTGGGTCAATTCACGGCACCTTGAATCACTTGCTCTACGGCGATCGCGCCTGGATGGAGCGATTTCAGAGAAAGCTCCCCTCGCTCAAGCAGATGGGGCAAGACCTCTACGAAGATTTTGATGATTTGCGCTCTCAACGGGAAGCAATGGATCAGGAGATCTTGAGCTGGGCAGCTGCGCTCTCAGAGGAGTGGTTGGCCCAACCTTTTGAGTACACCAGCAACGTGGACGGCAAAACCCGAGTGCTGCCAACCTGGGTACTGGTAACCCACCTGTTCAACCACCAGACCCATCATCGGGGACAGCTGACCACACTGCTGAGCCAGCTCGGTTATGACTATGGCGCTACCGACATTCCGTGGTTGCCGGATGCGCCGTGGTGAGTAAGGGGGCGGAGGAGACAGCTGTAGCTTTTGAAGGTTTAGGGAAAAACGTTTAGCCCCTGCTCCCTTGCTTACCTGCTCCCTCACTCCCTACTCCCCGCTTTCTATGGCCTTTGAATAATCTGCTCCAAAATCCGCTGCTTCGACTTGGAATCGACACCAATGATCCGCACGTACTCATTGGGAAAGCTGCCCAGGCATTTCTCTAGGGCGGCAGTTGCTTCACCGATGTCTTTGGTTTGAATGGAGGCGCAGGTTTGCCAAGCGTTGGTGCGGAAGCGGCGCTGATCAACGTGTTCTATACCAACGCGGTAGCCCTGGTTGAGGAGCTGCTTCATCTGGTCTATGGTTTCGGGCTTGAGCTTGCCGTTAGTTGCGCCGTTGGTTGAGGTAGGGGGGCTGTCTATGGGGCAAGCTGGAGCTGAGGCTGTTGCGCCTGAGGCCATTGCAGGGGAAGGGGGCTGCTGATGGCCATTTCCTGGTCCCTGATAAGCCCGGTAGAAAGGATCTTGGGGAAGAGCCGCCTGGTCTGTTGGTGAGGGGGCATCTCGACCCGATTTTTCCCGCAGGGCTCGGTTGTACTGGTCGCCTAGGCGCATGGTCTGGACTCGCTGCTGTTCGCGGACAATGCGATGGCCGACTTCGATCAGGTGGGGCACGCTAAAGTCGGGTTTGCGGAAGGTGGGCGGATTGGTGGAGTTAACGACGCGGCGAGAGACGTTGTCTAGACCGACTTCGTAGATGAAACTGCGGATTTGCTCGTCGTAGATTTGCGATCGCATTGCCCCATAAAAGTCAATCGCCTGGGTTGGGAAGGTATCGACTAGGGTTTCGATATCTCTTTTGCTGAGGTTGTCGGGCTCAAAAATGCCGCTGACGATACCCACCCGGTCATCCCGGTCGGGCTCCCAGTAAAACTTCTCCATCCGCCCTTCTCGAATTAGCGGTTCATAGAGGGTCGAGAAGTCGTTGCCGGTAACAATAATCGGCACCCGGCGAATCGGCGTTTCATCGTAGCTGCCGGGCAATTGCACGTTTGTGGGGGTGTCGGCGATGTTCATCAGCGTGTTGTTGACCAGCTGCGTGTTGACCGTGTACTGGGTCATGGCATCGAAGCGGCCCGCCCCCGCATCGAGGTCATTAATCATTAGCACAGTCATCACTCCGCGTACCCGCACCAGCTCAGCCGCCTCTCGGTAGCGCAAGCGAATCAGCCGGGCCGGGTCACCCGCATCGGGGCTTTCTAGCTCGCCGCCTGAAATGTGGACGGCCTCTATGCCCATGCGCTCATACACCAGCTCACACTGGAAGGTTTTGCCCTCGCCCTTGCGCCCGTGGACCCCGAGAATGAGCGGCATCCGCACCCCCGGCAAATCCAGAAAATTCTTGGTGATATGGACAGCCAGCTTGTCGAGAAACCGAGGTGCAATGTAATAAGCCATGAGGAACCAGCAGAGGACTATCAGAAGCGGGCGGCTACTGCTGGAGAACCCCTAGTCCAATCTCAGCATGCTCAATGCCCCCTTGTCATTATCCCGTAACACTGGACTAACAAGGGGCGAGATGAGGAGGAGTTGGCTATAAGCAGTTCAGGTAGAAGGTATTGGTTTTACAAATCTCTCCCTTTCCCCGCGTCTTCTCCTCCCTGTGTCTCTATTCAAATGCCCTGCCTTTAGACGACCTGAAATGCTGATCCTAGGCCGGAGCCGATCTCAGCCGGGGTGAGTTTGCCGTCGTGGTCGATATCGAGGGCATCGAAGACAGCATCGGTGCCGAGCCACTCCTCGCGAGTGATAAAGCCGTCGCCATCGAGGTCATAGGCTTGGAACAAGTCATCGGCAGCGTGGTTGACCTTCTTTTCGCCTTCTAGCCGTTGAGTTAGCCGTTCGGCGAGGAACTGCTCCAGGGTTTCTAAGGCTTTGCTAAAGCCTTTGATGCCTTCATCGAGTTTTTCGGAGGCCATGCGGTCTTCAGCGTGCATCTGGCGGAAGCTGGCTTCATCCATGGGGATGCGCTCGATATCCATGCTGGCGGCTTTTTCAGGATCAAGTTTACGAATTAGCTCGGCTTCGGTGCTGTTGAGCTGGTCGAGCAGTTTGGGGGAGATAGTTAGCAGGTCACACCCGGCCAGTTCGCAAATTTCGCCGAGGTTGCGGAAGCTAGCGCCCATAACTTCGGTTTGGTAGCCAAACTTTTTGTAGTAGTTATAGACAGTGGTGACGGAGATGACGCCCGGATCTTCTTGGGGCGCGTAGTCTCTGCCGGTTTCTTTGACATGCCAGTCAAGAATGCGGCCCACAAAGGGCGAAATCAGCGTGATGCCTGCTTCGGCGCAAGCAATAGCTTGGTGCAGGCCAAATAGCAAGGTGAGGTTGCAGTGAATGCCCTCTTTTTCGAGAACTTCGGCAGCTTTGATGCCTTCCCAAGTGGAGGCAATCTTGATGAGGATGCGATCGCGACTTACCCCTGCTGCTTCATATTGAGCGATCAGGTCACGGGCAATGGCGAGAGTGGCTTCAGTGTCATAGGACAAACGAGCATCGACTTCGGTAGAAACCCGGCCTGGAATAATTTCGAGAATCTTCAGGCCAAAAGCTACGGCCAGTCGCTTAAAGGCCAGGTTGGCAATTTCTTTGTCCGACGCTCCAGAACCGGCATCGCTCTTAGCTTTTAGCAAAGTTTCATCGACGATTTCCTGATACTGGGGCATTTGAGCCGCAGCTGCAATTAGGGAAGGGTTCGTCGTGGCGTCGCGCGGGGTGAACTTTTCAATAGCTTGAATATCGCCCGTATCGGCAACGACGATGGTCATCTCTCGAAGCTGTTCCAACAAACTCCGTGCCATGTCTCTCTCCTGGTTATGAGGGCTGAAACTAGCCCCCATTGTAATCAGGGGGCCTGAGCCGAGGATTAACTGCAGATTAAAGCAGCGCAGCCTGTTGGGAGCATTTGCAGGCCAAAAAGCTGCCTTTATTTTTTACAAAGAAAAAGCTTTTGGCATTCCTGAAAACGCGAGTTAATCAGAGCAGCTTTACTACTGCCCCGAGTTTAGAATGGGCTGACCCACCAGCATGACCTGAACAGAACTGCCTGCAGCCACGCTATTTTGGCCGATGGGCACAACTGCCAAAGCATTGGTGCCAGCCAGGTTAATCAGATTGCCCGAATTGCGGGTGCCTCCTGCCAGCATAAATTCATAGCCTGCTGCTGTCTGCTGTAGCTGACCCCATACATAGGTTTCTCGCTTGCCGCCAGATCTCAGGTCTTGGCGAGTGGTGGCGGTAACAAAGGTGGGAGCCCAGGAGTGGGGCAGCCCCGAAAGCTTGCGCAGAGCAGGCTCTACAAAGCGCCAAAAGCTGACTAGGGCCGACACAGGATTTCCCGGCAGCCCAAAGTATAGAGGCGAGCGGCTAGAGGCTGAGTTGCCGAGTCTGTCTTGGGCAGTGAAGGTCGCAAAGGTTAGGGGCTTCCCTGGCTGTACGGCCACGGCCCGAAAGTGTAGGGTTGCGCCCAAGTCAGTCAAAATCTGGTCAACATAGTCGTAGTCACCTACAGAGACACCCCCCGAGGAGAGCACTATATCAGCCTGGGTCAAAGCGTTGGCGATAGCAACTTTGAGCGCTGCTGGGTCATCGGGGACAATGCCTAAACAGCGGGCCTCTGCTCCAGCCTGCTGCGCTAGTGCTGCTAAAGCGTACTGGTTAGAATCAACAATTTGGCCGGGTTGGAGCGGCTGATCAGGCGTTACCAGCTCGCTGCCGGTCGAGAGAATAGCGACTCGGGGACGCCGAAAAACGGATACCTGAACGCACTGAGCCGCTGCCAGAACCGCAACCTCAGGTGCATTTAGCCGCAGACCCGGAGATAGCAGGGGATTGCCGGCCTGGTAGTAGCTGGCCCGGTGTCGCACAAACTGCTGTGGCTCAGGGGCTTCTAGAACGCTGACCTGAGTTTCTGTGCGCTCGGTGACTTCCTGCATAATCACCGTGTCGGCCCCCTCCGGCATCATCGATCCGGTCAAGATGCGGGCTGCTTCTCCTGGCTGGAGGAGGCGCTGGGGCGGCTTACCGGCAGGAATCTCTTCGCTAAGGGTGAGCGTGACAGGGTTGGTTGCCGAAGCTGCCTGCACGTCTTCGTAGCGAACGGCATAGCCATCCATGGCCGAGTTGTCCCAGTGGGGGAAGTCGAGGTGGCTGATGACTTCGGTGGCGAGAATTCTTCCGGTCGCCTGCTCTAGGTTGATAACCTCAGCATCGTGGTGGGAAAACAGGGGAACAACTTGACTGAGAATAAGCGCTTCGGCTTCGGCAGCAGGAATCATAGGGGAAGGGGAAATCTCAGGGCTTTTAGAATGACGGCGAAGTTAGGGCGCTGTCTTCAGTAAACCAGAAGTAGTCAGCCACTCCATTTTCAAACTCAGCCTGCAGCGCCGCATCGGGATTGAGAATGACAATAGCTTGCTGCAGATCGTCTCCCAGCCTGCGGGCTACCCGATCGGGAATACCGTAGCCATAGATGACGTGCCCCTGCCCAGCGAGAACGACTACTGAGTAGTCAGGGTGAGCCTGCCGGAAGTCGGCAATGCCCTCAGCCATCGTCTCATCCCACAGCACTTGGGCAGCAAAGAAGTTGTCGAAGGACAGGGCCGAACCGTGACCTGCGTGGGCTTGGGTAAAAATATCCTCAATGTAAGCCCGGTAGGCAGCATTATCAGTATGAATCTCAGTGACGGGAGGAATGTAGCGAAAATCCTCTTCACTGAGGCTGTCTAACCCAGCCTGAGCTACTTTGCGGGTGATTTCGGTAGGGGTATTAAGGGCGAGGACAGGCATCTGCTGGGCTTTGGCAAACCGCAGAATTGGTGCGTAGTACTCCCAGGGGAAGCCCCAGCGCTGCTCATATTCGGTCTTTTCCACCAGAGCAGCTTCATCAATCTCGCTAGCTAGGTAGGCATCGAGGATGGGCTGGTAGGGGCGCTGAAACATTTCGAGTGCGATCGCAACTCTAACTTTCTCCTGCACCAACGCCTGGATAATCTCTAGCTGAGCCGCATGATCTGCTGGGCTGCTGTGAGTTTCGCCCAGGTAAACCACTTCGGCTCGAGCCAGTGCTTCTAAAATGCTTGGCTGAGACAGACTAGCTTGACCAGGTTGGGTAGAGGCAGAAGCTAGGCCAGCAGCAGGCTGTACCTGAGCCAGATTGATGATCCAAAGGCAGAGGCAGCCCAGCATTAGCCAGCCTGCCAGGCGAACAAATCGCCGCAAGGATTGCTGCATGAGTTAAAACTCAGGTCTGATGAGAATGCAGCTTAGCGTCAAGGCCACAGAACCCGCAACAGTCATCGCGGTGGGAGCGTCTAAGCCCAGAACGCAAAGGGGGCAGTAAACAATTAGCCCAGCTAGCGCTACCAACCCAATTGGAGTCGTTAAAAACTCCAAAAATTCCAGCAAACTTTCCAAAAAACGAAGGAATTGCAGCAGTTGGGCAAGTAGACTCATGGCAAGTGTCCACAATGGGGAATCGGACTAGAGGTAGAGCACACTCAAACAACTCTATGTCTAATTGTTACTAATTATCCCCAATCATCCCTAGAAATGCTTATCCCTTCCGACGCATTCGATACTCATTGAGAGAAACTATCTTGCCCCTTGCCTGCGCCATGATGGCCGGATCCACGTCAGGAATAGCAATCTGAGTCACCCCAATCTGGAGCTGAGCATCAAGGTTCCAGGTTTGCTGCCGCACCCAACACTGGTCTCCCTCACACCGGACAACCAGAAAATCTGGCACATACTGAGACTGCCCTTTGAGGCGAATATGCGAACCGGGCCGAATCGTCATCGAAGGCATAGTCAGCACCCCCAAAAGGCAGTAGATGATGTTCTCTTAGAATAGTACATAAAAACTACTTTAGGCTTTATGTCTACCCACATTTCAGATCTATCTTGAGATGCTCAAAAGATGAGCATTGCTCGCTACTTTAACTTTTTTTTAATCCCTTCGGATCCATCTTAGGACGGTTGATCCAACCGGCACTGCCCTTTAGTATTTTTGGCTAAACGCCGTTCCCGCTCGGCTATTAACGTCTTTAGATCGGGTCGTCTGGTTAGCGCCAGCCGCCAGTCGGCCCAAAGCTCATAAAGCCGGTCTACTAGAGGGCCAACCAGAGGCCAGCCAGTAGCGGCATACACCCAACCCATGCCCAGCACGGTGTAGACCTGGCGAAAGACCTCCACGTTTTTGATTACGGTGCCATCTGCCAGCACTGCGTGAATTCGGCCCATTGCTGTTTCAAAGTCAACGCCGCCATGATCTTCGGGACGGTAAGTATCGTCGGCGATATCGACAAAGGCAACTAGCCCTCGTCCGGCATCGTGTTTCTGCAAAAAATTTACCTCTCGCACGCACAGCGGGCATTGCCCGTCATACAGGAGCTTGATTTTCCAGGCAGGAGAATCGACCGAGAGATTGACCTGAGGTTGGGACTGTTCAGCCAGGGGCATAACGAACTGCTAAAGAAAGTCTAAAGTTCCTTTACTTATTCTAAGAAGGGTTACGCCTGTGGAAGAAGGAAGTTCTCACCCGCTGTGTCAGCATAAACACAGTTCTTGTTAACCCAATCTGGCTTTGGTGCTCCAAACCATGTCTCAAACCCAGTTCTACGAATGGAACGGCTATCGCTGCGCCTATGAGGTGCACGGGCCCCAAACGACGGCGCAGCCTGCCCTGCTGTTGATCCATCCTATTGGGGTGGGGCTATCCCGGCATTTTTGGGATCGATTTTGTCGGGAGTGGTCTGTGCAGGGCTATCCGCAGGCCATTTACAACCCAGACCTATTGGGCTGTGGCGAGAGCGATATGCCTCAGGTCGCCTATACTCCCGATGATTGGGCAGCTCAGCTGCAGCACCTGATTGAAAAAGTAATTCAGCGACCGGTGGTGCTCGTGGTGCAGGGAGCCTTGTTCTCTGTGGCGATTCGGCTGGTGCAGCGGCTGGAGGGGCATTGGGTGCGGGGGCTGGTGCTGTCTGGCCCGCCTGGCTGGCAGCTAGTTTCTCAGGAAATGTCGCCCTTGCTGCAAAAGCTGCTATGGAACCTGCTGTTTGATAGTCCCTTGGGCCGAGCCTTTTACCGCTATGCCCGTCGAGAAGCCTTTATCGAGTCTTTTTCGCAACGGCAGCTGTTTGCCGAGGCCGCCGATGTGGACCAGGAATGGCTGGGGACTTTGAATCAAGGAGCTGCAGACCCTGCCAGCCGCTACGCCGTGTTTGCCTTTCTCGCCGGTTTTTGGCGCAAGGACTATACCCAGGCCATTGAGCAGATTCAGCAGCCAACGTTGGTGCTGTTTGGCGAAGCGGCCTCGGGCATTGACCGGGCCAGCCGAGACACGCCTGCCCAGCAACGGTTGGATGCTTACCTGAGGCATTTGCCCAAGGCTGAGGGCGAACTGATTGTCGGACGCAATGTCATGCCCTATGAGTCGACGGCTGAGTTTGTGCGGGCGACAGGTCACTGGCTAGAGCGCCTGAGCCCGGTAGAGCCGCAGACAGCTGGCCAGAGTGATAATAAGCTATAGCAGAGAGACTGTTGGCAAATCCTCTGGGCTGCTTAAGCAGGGCCTGAATTCTGTTCCTGGCATTGGAGAGGCAGAGCCTCTAGCGGGTATTCCCAGGCTCTGCCTGGGAACAAGGGGCAAGGGCTTGCGATAGTCCGATAGTCAAAGGCTGCTGCGTGTCATCTTCATTCCTGGCTTCCCTTTTTCTTGCCTTATGCTGATCACTGCCACTCCCTCCCTCATCCACGCCTTGCGCCAGCGCCGCGAACGTCTGGCCCAGCACGTTGATTTTCCGGTTGTCCTGTGGTCGGGGCAGCCTCAGTCGCGTAACTTCCCGGCAAATACTCACCCTTTTCGCAGCAGCAGCCACTTCCTCTACTTTGCCGGGGTGCCGTTAGCAAATGCGGCGATCCGACTAGAGCGGGGCCAGCTGACACTGTTTATGGATGAGGCTACGCCAGCGGAGGCACTGTGGCATGGCCCTTCGCCCACGCGGCAGGAACTGGCGCAGCAGATAGGGGCTGATGCTGCCTACCCTCTAGCTGAGCTAGCCCAGTGGGTGGCAGAGGCGGCAACCCTGCCAGTGCTCGATGCGGCAACGCGATCGATACAGCAGGCTCTGCTGGGGCGTTCTGTGGGCATAGCCCAGGCACAGAACCAGGACCAACGGTTGGCAGAGGCGATTGTGCAGGTGCGGCTATGCCACGATGCTAGGGCTGTTGCCGAGATCCGGCAGGCGGCAGCCGTATCGGTCAAGGCGCATCGGGCGGGTATGGCGGCAACTCGTCAGGCAGCTACAGAAGCTGAAGTGCGGGCCGCTATGGAGCAGGTAATCATGGCCCACGGTATGACCTGCGCCTACAACAGCATTGTCACAATTCATGGGGAGGTGCTGCACAACGAGCACTACCATCACCGCTTAGGGTCGGGAGATCTGCTGCTGGCCGATGTCGGGGCAGAGGCCGCTTCTGGCTGGGCCTCGGACATCACCCGCACCTGGCCGGTTTCGGGCAAGTTTTCTCCCACCCAGCGCGATCTCTACGATCTGGTGCTGGCTGCCCACGATGCCTGTATTGCCAAAGCACGACCGGGGGTGGAGTACCGCGATGTGCACCTGCTGGCTTGCCAGGTTCTAGCCGAGGGTCTGGTCGATTTAGGTATCCTTCAAGGGCAGCCAGAGACGCTGGTGGAGCAAGATGCCCACGCACTGTTTTTTCCCCACGGCGTCGGCCATCTGCTGGGGCTAGACGTGCACGATATGGAAGATTTAGGCGATCTGGCCGGGTATGCATCGGGCCGCAGCCGCAGTGATCGCTTTGGCCTTGCCTTTTTGAGGCTAGATCGGCCTTTGCAGGCAGGCATGGCGATCACGATTGAGCCTGGGTTTTATCAGGTGCCAGGTATTTTGCAAGACCCGGTTCGGCGGGAGCGCTACCGGGACTCGGTGAACTGGGAGCGGCTGTCGCAGTTTGCCGATGTGCGCGGCATTCGCATTGAAGACGATGTGCTGATTACGGCAGAGGGTTGTGAGGTGTTGACGGTGGGTTTGCCCAATACGGCTGAGGCTGTGGAGTCTTTGGTCTGTGGCTAAGGTTTGCTGTTAAAACTGGGGGTTGACCCGGTAGTGTAGCCGTAAAACGCCGGTGCTGTAGATTTTGCGATCGCACAGCTCCAGCGCACTCTGCTGTATCGTCTTAGAAAACAGGGGAATGCCAGATCCCATTAGAAACGGGTTGACTTTAAGGATCAGCTCGTCAATCAAGTCCTCGGCAAATAGCGTGGCCGCTAGACTGGCCCCACCACAGAGCCAAATCCCCTTGCCGGTCTCCTGCTTCAGCTGTTTGACTCGAGCGATAGCATCCTGTGAGACAAGCTCAACTTCAGCATCGGGGCTTTCCTTGAGGCTGCGGGAAAACAGATACTGCTTGAGATGGGGGTAGGGGCTGGTAATGCCTACCTGTACCCCCACTTCGTAGGTCTTGCGCCCCATCAGCACCGTATCAAAATGCTGATTTTCTCCTCTCACGCCCAAGGCTTCCCGAAAATGGGCCGGAATGGTTTCAGGAAAGACTGCGGCTAAATCGGTGATGTGATCTCCGGCCTGAAGAAAGCCATCAAAGGAGCCGTCTTGATGGGCAATGAAGCCATCAACACTGCAAGCCACATAGTAGATCAGCAATTTCATGGCATTTTCCTTCAGGCCAGCGAAATTCAGTCAAGAATTCTTAAAGTCCGTAGCGCTCGATGTGCATGGGCAAATATACTTTGAACTGAGTGCCTTGGCCAACTTGGCTGTGAACATCAATGAACCCGCCCTGGTTCTTGACAATGCCCATTACGGTAGAAAGCCCAAGCCCTGTGCCTCGATCCAGTTCTTTGGTGGTAAAGAACGGCTCAAAGATGCGCTCAAGTACGTCGGGAGCAATGCCGGTTCCTGTATCCGATACGGTGATGGCAACATAAGGGCCAATCTGAGCATCTGGATTGGGGGTATCGGCTTCATCGATCACCACGTTCTCAGCCGCGATTGTGAGGGTGCCGCGAGGCATGGCATCACGGGCATTGACACAAAGGTTTAGCAGCACCTGATGGAGCTCGGTAACATCAGCAAAGATAGGCCATAGGTAGGGCTCGATCTCCGTCTGGATCTCGATTGACTTAGGAAAAGTTTCTCGGGCAGTTTGAACCAGCTCTAGAATGAGCGGCTCTACCTGAAGCACAGTGGGCTTGCTATCGGCTTTGTGAGCAAAAGAGAGCACTCGCTTGACCAAAGCTGCCCCCCGCCTAACATTAGACTCCTGCAGCTGAAGCAGTTCCTGGGTAGACTTATCGGCGTCTAGCAGCTTGAGCTGGAGCAGCTGGGCAATGCCGAGAATCGGCGTGAAGACGTTGTTTAAGTCGTGGGCAATGCCGGTGGCAAGGGTGCCCAAAATTTCCAGGCGTTGGGCATGGAGAGCTTGCTGCTCTAGCTTTTTCTTTTGGGTGATGTCGGTATTGACTACCAGAATCGAGTGGGGCTGCCCCTCTGGCTGCATCAGAGTCCAGCGGCTGTCTACGACAATGGTTCTGCCATCTTTGCTGGTGTGCTGAAGCTCGCCCTGCCAGCTACCTTTTTCAGCTAGCGTGGCTAACGTTTTGAGATAGGGCCTGTTGGGGTGCAGCAGCTGATCAATCATTTGGGTTCGGGCTTCGTCTGCCTGCCAGCCATATAAGGTGGCAGCGCCCTTGTTCCAAAACAGGATTTGGCTGTCGAGATTGAGCACAAAAATAGCGTCGCTGGTGATGTCGAGCAGGGCTGCCTGCTGGCGATTTTTTTCCTCTGAGCGCTGCCGTTCCTCGAGCTCTACCTGAAGTTTTTGGTACAGCTCAGATTGTTGGATTGCGATCGCAAGCTGAGTGGCCAGATGCTTGATCAGGGTCAGCTCCAAGGGTTGCCATTCGCGTGGCTCAAAACAAGTATTAACAACCAGTAGCCCCCATAATTTTTCGCCTTGAACAATGGGAACGACCAGATTTGCTCTGATTTGCAGTCGAGTCAGGAAATCAAAGTGACACTGAGTGATATTTGCCGATTGAGTATCGGGGACAGCATGAATCTGCCCCTGCTTGTAGAGTTCACGTCCCGCTGCTGACATGAAGAAAGATTCTGTAATTCGAGCGGATTGAATCGACAAGCAGCCGGGAACAACGGCTTCTACTGCAACCACGCCACTCCAGTCGGGCTCAAAGCGGTAGATAAACACCCGGTCTGCCTGCAGCAACTGCCGCACCTCAGAAACGGCTGTGTGCAGAATGTCTTCTAGATTCAGCGAACGACGAATGCGCTGAGCCATTTCAGCGACCAACCGTTCTCGCTCCATCTGCTGCCGCAGTGCCTCCTCCCGGCGCTTGCGCTCTGCCAACTCTAGGATCTGAGCCGCGCGGCTCTGGTTTTCGTACTTGACTTTCTCACGGTAGTCGCGGAAGAAAATTTCTAGGTCAGGCTCCTCTTTCAGCAGCGCTCCTAGATTTTCTAGGGCCCGTTGGTCTACTTCGTAGGTAACTTCAGGATGGGCCTCAATCCAGGCATGGCACATCTTGGTGTAGGCAATGAAGGAAACCAGATGCTGATACGTTGCTGCCCCTAAGATACGTCGTAGTTCCTGCCGACAGAAGTCAGCTTGAGCATGTTCAATACCAATAAAAATGGCACAGTACAGCAGGCTCTCTTCTAGCGCCGAGTTTGCTTCTGCCCAAGGCTGCAGCGGCACTGGCTGAGCCGCTAGAACGGCTAGATATTTCTCAACGTCAGTCTCTACTGGTGGGGGCGCATCTAGTAGCTCTAATACCTGTCGTGCCTTTAAACCTAGCGGCCGCAGTGAACAGCTGTGGCAGACCATGCAGTAGGGCACATCGCAGAAGCGCGACAGATACGCCGACAGCTTTTCCTTAAATAAGGCGGGCAGCGGATTGTGGACATAGGCAGAAAGCGTTTGCTGCCACAGGTTTTCTAGAACCTGCGGAGACTCGGCAGGCTCAAAAAAGGGCGGCACAAAGCCAAAGGTGGCTGCAATTTCTTCTGTAATCTCTTCGCGGCTGCGCCCTGAGAAAGCACTGCTGCTGGCAGGTGTAGCTACCGCTAACGATGTGTCGGAAGTTTGCGGGTAGTCGGAAGTTGGCATGATCAAAAATGGGTATCCGCGAAAAGGTTAGGTGGGCGGCGCTGCCCTTACCTGGGTCACTTAATCAGGCTGGAGATCAGCGGGAGTAGCGCATCGCTAAAATCCAGTTTGGGAACGAAACCGTCTGCTCCTACGGCCTCAGCCGCAATTCGGTATTCGTTGTTGTCGTTCAAGGTCAGAACGATGATGTAGGGTGCGTCTGTTTGCAGTTTGATTTGGCGAGTTGCTTCCAAACCGTTCATCTCTGGCATGGCCAGATCCATCAGCACTAGATCAGGGCGCAGTTGTGAAACCTGCGTTAGGGCCTCCTTACCAGAGAGTGCCCGCCCGACGATCTCAAGATAGGTTTCTGTCGCCAAAAAGCGAGTGGCCGACTCTAGAAATGGCAGGCTGTCGTCTACTAGCAGAATACGCAGGGGCGGCATGGGCTTGTTTCCACAACAATTACGTCCTGTAAGCTCTCTCCCTGAGTCAGCCAGTTCAAGCGTGGTAGCGTTTGGCTGGAAACCTGAAGTTACGGGGGGGTTGCTTAATTTCAAATTTACCCTGAGGGTCTTGAGAGCGATATCAGGGAAACCCTGAGATCTCTCTCAGAAAACCCCGAGGTATTGGCCCAAGCGCAGCGGCTACTCGTCTGCTGTGACTAGCCCGGTGCGAATGGCGTAGCGCACTAGACCGGCAACATCGTGAATATCTAGCCGCTCCATAATTTGAGAACGGTGCGTTTCGACCGTCTTGATGCTGATGACGAGCCGAGCAGCGATTTCTTTTGCCGAGTGCCCTTCGACTAAGAGTTGCAGGATCTCGCGCTGACGGGGCGTGAGATGGCTGGGGGTACTCGACTCGCCCCCAGTGCGCCGCACATAATCTGCAATCACGTGTTTAGAAACTGCCGGACTGAGGTATGCCTCGCCTTTAGAAATAGATTTGAGGGCTAGCTCTAGTTCAGCCACGCCTGCATCTTTGAGCACGTAGCCCATTGCGCCTGCCTGTAGGGCCTGCATGACATACTCTTCATTGGCATGCATGGAGAGGATCATCACGTGGGTGTTGGGAAACTCCTTGACGATTCGCGCGGTTGCTTCTAAACCGTTCATCTCCGGCATTGCAACATCCATCAGTACCACGTCGGGCTGGTGGGCTTTAACTAGGTGAATGGCGGCTCGACCGTCGCTAGCTTCAGCCACAACTTCAACGGCTTCCATTGACTCTAATAGCGATCGCAACCCGGCTCGAATCAGCGTGTGGTTGTCGGCAAGTAACACCCGAATCGGCTGCATCAACCCCCCTTTTCTGCGGGGGCAGGGATCAGCGATTGATCGGTGATCGGGATGTGAACGTGGATCTGGGTGCCAGCCGTGGGTTTGGAGTGAATCGTGAGATGGCCGCCTACCAGCAGAGCCCGCTCCTCCATGCCCAGCAGACCTAGGCTGCCCCCCTGCATTGCCCGCTTGTGGGCAGCATGGGCATCAAAGCCAACGCCGTCATCTTGAATCAGCAGGTGCAGTTCCTTCTCTAGTGGCTGCAGCTCAATCGTGACTTGATGGGCATGGGCATGGCGAGCAACGTTTGTTAGCGCTTCTTGAACAATGCGAAAGCAGGCGGTTGCCAGGTTTGGTGGGAGCTGAGGTGGGGGTGAAGTGGCAGAGAAGGCGGCTGGAATACCGGTGCGTTGGGAGTAGCGATCAACATACCAGCGTAGAGCGGCAGTTAACCCTAAATCATCTAGGAGCGAAGGCCGTAGATTGAGTGAGAGATCGCGTACCTGCTGCAAAGCAACTTCCACAATATCGAGGCTATCTTGAACTGCGGTTTGAGCCGTTGGGGAGGGGTTGGACGGACTTGCCTCTGTCTGGGCGGCTCGCTTGAGCGACTGGAGATTGATTTTTACGATGGTGAGCGCCTGACCGATCTCGTCATGCAGCTCGCGGGCAATGTGGCGGCGCTCGGTCTCCTGGGCGTCTATGAGTTGGGCAGAAAGGGTGTGTAAGCGCTCACGGTCGCTCTGGGTCTGCTCCAGCATCTGCGCTTTTTGAATCGCCAGCGCTAGCAGGGCTGCAACTTCGATGGCGATTTCTTCATGTTCTGAAGTAAAAGCAGGGATGTGGGTATTGGCAAACTTGAGTTCGCCAATCAGCTTATCTTCAATAAACAGAGGCACCACCATACAACAGCACATGCCTGAAGCCAGCAGGCGCTGCATCATCAAAGAGGGATGCTCCAGGGAGGCAATATCTTCAACGTAGTATACGGAGCCAGGCGTCAGGATAGCTTGAGTAGAAAAGTATTCTAGAGGCAGGCAGTTGCCCTCTGGGAACAGCTGCTCGCCATCGAGATCTCCGGCTACCACTTTGGCCTGACCTCGGGCAAAGTCGAATAGGGTGACGGCTGCCCAGTGGCAGGGCACGAGTCGTCGCAGGTGTAGTAAGGCCACCTCCGCCGTTTCCCTAGAGGATTGCTGGGCCAGAATTGCCCCGCTAATGGCGTTAATGCCCTCTACGCGCTGGGCGTAGCGCTGTTGGGCCGTTTCTGCCAGTCTGCGCTCGGTGACTTCCTCCTCTAGCTTCTCGTTGGTCGCGGCTAGGGTAGGCAGTGCGATCGCATGGGGCAGCAGCATGATCAGCTCAAAAGCGGCATACAGCGAGATCAGCGCAGTAATGGCTTTGAGTACGCCTGATAGCCAGTAGGTAGGGTGCCAGAGGGTCCAGACCTCCATCAAGTGGGTCGTTCCACAGGCTGTAATGAAGGCCCCAAACAGCAGCAGTAGCCCGCTAAAGGGGGCCTCCTGGCGCTTGTTAACCACATAAACGAGGGCAATAGGGATAGAAAAGTAGGCGAGGCCAATCAGAGCATCTGACAAAATGTGAAGCCAGACGAGTCCCGGCTGCCAGAGATAGCAGTGCCCGTGGGGAATGAAGGAACCCGAAGCGAAGAGATTTCTCAGCAGGTCCGGCATGGGTTCTTTGAGTCCTAGATGCTTTTTATCGAGCGCTTTCTCCCTGCTAGCGTAGGCAATTTCTCTTCAAGCGGCCTCTGTATCAGGGGGAGTTATGGCGAAAAAGAGAAAGGAGTGACCTCTAATTTACAGTTTTCCTGGTCATTGAGGCTGCGCTTGATGTCGTTTAGCTCTCGAAATCCTTCGGCGGCATTGGCATTAAGGCTGTCTTGCTGACGGGTCGCAAAGGCCCGAACACAGCGATTTTTGCTTTGAGCCAGTGGCGTTAGGCTATTTTGGGCAGTATTAATGTCCCAGACCTCAGCGGCTCTGTGAAAGGCATCCCACTGCTCTTTGTCTTCTGCGGTAATGGTTAGGCGGGTTTCGGTGTCTTCTAGAATGTGATATGCGATCGCAAAACTCCCGGCCAAAATTGCGGCGATCCCCAGGGCAACTGCTACCCCGGCTATAAGCGGCGGCAATTTGAACCGGCGGCGGGGCGTAGGGTTTTTAGAGCGCGCTTCTAGCTCCCGGTAATAGTGGGTGAAGGCCTCCATCTGGTCAATAAACCAGATTTCAACCCCTGATGTCTTGAGGCGATCGGTGGCAGCATCAAAGTCGGTGTCTGCAGGCGCAGAGGCAAGTCCGGCAATGACAGGCTGCTGCTCAGGAAAATGCTGCCCGTAGGCCCGCAGCTGTTCGGCAGCGGCAGACAAGTCTGCTTGAGACCAATCGCGTTTGCACTCAATCGCATATTTCTGAGTCAGGATGTCGATGGTTCCGCCGTCGGGACAGGCAACCTCCCGATAGACGTTATGGCCGTGTTCTTCTAGCCACTGCGTTAAAAATGCCTGCAGCTCATCATCACTGGCAAAGTCCATAGGAACTCAAGCAGTCTAAGAGACCGGTTTGACGATTTTGAATAGCCTATATTGTGCCACTTCAAACCGCTGCCTCGAGAAAGCCTAGCAACTTAACTTTGGCCTCTGGAACGTTCTGATACCGTTTAGCCGTTGCCTGAATCTTTTGGATCTGCCCCAGAGCTAGGTTGCAAGGCATTCCGTACTTGGCCTGCACTCGGTCGCTGGCAATCTGTAGGGCCTCTGTCGAGCGCTGCAAAAAGTCGTGCAGGTCATAGCTCTGCTGGGGTGCGAAGTAGTCTTTGACCACCAGGGAGGGGGAATAGCAAAGCTCTTGGGCTCCATCAGGCCATTCAATGCGAAAGCGAATTTCAGGCATGGCTGTAGTCTCTTGTAAGCAGCAGTGAGCGGTAAGCAGTGATGTGATGCTGAGCAGAACGGATCCAGGTAAAGCGATCGCAAACTCCCCGGGTATTGGCAATCAGTCGCTGACGCACCTTGGGCTGAGTCACCTGCAGCATGGCGGTTGCGATCGCATCTACAGACTCAGGATTGACCAGCAGGGCCTGATCCTCAGTCAGAAACTCTGTAAAAGGGGCTTGGTTTGAGGTGATGACAGGAAGGTGAGTTGCGATCGCCTCCAGCACCACCAGCCCCCAGCCCTCTTTTGTCGAAGGAAAAACAAAAGCATCTGCAAGCCGGTACAGCGTAGGCAAATCCTGCTCAGCGATCACCCCCGGCAAGCATAAAGACTGTCCTGGCTGAATTCCTAGCTCGGCAGCAGTCTCTAAGAATGTCTGACGGTAAGGCTGATAGTCGAATAGGGTTGCTCCCCCCGCAATCACCAATTTAGCCTGGGGAGATTGGACCAAGACCTGCGCGAAAGCCTGCAGCAGCCGAATCGAATTTTTTCGGGGCTCGATACCTCCGACAGTCAGGTAGATAGGCCCACCGGCTATCCCCAAGGCAACTGCTAGATCCGCTTCTGTGCCGTTAGGTGCAGCGCTAAAGCGATCGGTATCGACCCCATTAAAAACGCGCTCTGCCCGAAGGCCATAGTCTGTCCATAGCGCCTCCCGCCAGAATTGGCTGACACACAAGCATTGATCTGGCAGCCGAATCGAACGATCCTGACAATCCCGTAGGTAGGGGCTTTCAAACGCCTCTACATGGTGCACCGTTCTCGCGAAATGAGGAATGCGCCCCTGCTGCCGCAGCACTGCCAGGGCATTGGCCCCAATACAGTCCTGGGCATGGAAGATGTCATAGCTTGAGCTGTGCTGCTTAAAATAACTGACAAATTCCTCAATCCGCTGCCGAATCAGTCCATCTACCCCACTATCAGAGGGGCCTGCTGGAACACTATAGGTCTCAAACGGTAGAGCCTGCCCAAACCCCTGCCCGTCCTTGTCTAGAGCAAACACGCTGGGCTGATGACCTAGCTTTTTCAGCGCCCGTGCTAGCTCCAACGTGTGAACTACACTGCCCCTGGGCTGGGTGGAGTAGGTTAGCAGCGCAATGCGTAGAGAATCACTCATAGGTCAAAGGCATAGATTAGGCAGGCCCAAATCCAGTTAGAGGCGACTTTGCCATGTCCCAAAGCAAAGCAGTGTCGTCTCCTAGCTTGAGCCAAACATCGTGACCCTCCATCACCACGCCTACGGCTTCGCAGGCTAAATCGCGCTGCACCAGCTTGGCTCTAACGGCCTCGACCTGCTCTGACGGTACTGCCAGCAAAAAACCAAAGCTAGGGAAACAGGTCAACCACCGCTCCAGGTCAACCCCTGCGGGTTTGGGCAGCAGATCTAGATCCAGCACTGCCCCACAGCCCGAAGTTTCCATCAGCATCAGCAGGGTGCCTGCAATGCCGCCCATACTAATGTCTTTGCCCGCCCGACACAGTTCTTCCTGAGCCAGCTCCGGCAGCAGCGCCAGATCGCCCCGTAGCCGAGCCGGATCGGCCTCAGTCGCCGCATTCCAAAAAGGGTAGTGGCGAAAGAAACTGCCCCTCAGGTCAACGACCACCATTAAGGTATCTCCCGGCTGGGCATCGAAACTGGTAATCAAGTGCTGGGCTCGGCCCAAAATGGCGACAGCCAGCCCTTCGTGAGGGCTAGCGCAGTTGCTGTGGCCGCCAACAATGGGCACGCCGTAGGCGCTAGCGGCTGCCTGCAGACCTTCCCAGACGGGTTTGCTCGCTTCCGGAGTTTGGCTCCACAGCGCATCTACCACGGCAATGGGAGTACCCCCCATCGCATAGACATCAGACACGTTGACCATCACCCCGCACCAGCCAGCGAACCAGGGCTCTTCGGCTACAAACCGGGGCAGCATACCTTCAGCGGCTAGTAGGAGGAAGCCATCGGCGTCGGCAATAGCAGCACAGTCGTCGCCTGGCCGAATAGCTGGGGCGGAAGCGTGCTGATCTACCAAGGCTTTGGCGGCAGTTTGGATGTCGCGCTTGCCAAGGATACCGACAGACTGCTGGAGTTGGGCAATGAGATCGGTCAGGTTCAAGCGGGTATCCCTAGGCAACGGAGGGGACAGGTAGCTGGGGGCGAATTTCGCCATTGGCTGGGTAGTGGGCCAAATCAGCCTCCATCAGGTGGTGGGGCAGGCCGCAGATATCGATCTCCTGGAGCGATTCCCAGTGGAGCCGCTGAAAGAAGCGAACGTTTTGTAGCTGAACCGTGGCTAGAAAGCGATCGCATCCCCAAGTATTTGCCGTTGTCACAGCTTTTTGAATCAATCCTTTGCCGATGCGGCCCACGCGGCGAAAGTCGGGATGCACGCCCAGTCGCCCGCCATACCACAGGCGAGGTCGTTCCTCGTAGATCCGAACCACGCCTACGATCTGATCCGGCTGGCCGGGTTCTTCGACAATCGCCACGATGGGGTAGGCAAGGGTATCAAGGTTGTCGCGGTCGTGCTGATTGAAAAGGCCCTGCTCCTCGCAGAAGATCTGCCGCCGCAGCTCAAAGTAGCTGGTAATGTCGGCGTCGGTGTGGGCGAGTTGGAAGCGATAGGTGCGGGTGGTCATGGGTGGATGGGTGAGCGGGTAGAAAGTGGATGGATAAGGGGTGGATCAGTGGGTGGGAAGGTAGGAAAGGTTTTTCGTTGGGGTGCAAGGGCTTGCGCCTCGTGCAAAGGCTTGTTCTGACAAGGAGAATGGGGTTGAATCTTGCGGAGATCAGGTGCAAACCCTTGTGCTCCTAACCAAGCGTTTTTGAGGGCCAGACCGTTATTTCTCGAAGGCTTTAAGGGCGGAGCAGGCTCCACATTTGGCGCATCCAGCGTTGATATCATCGGAGGACATACCGGCTTTTTTGAGCAGAGCACCGACTTGCTGGTATAGGGTGAACATGAATTCGCTGGAGGGGGGCTGGTGGGCTGCTAGGGGGGTGCCGCCAATGGGGACAAAGGGCACGACGAAGGGGTAGACGCCGATTTGGATGAGGCGATCACTGGTTTCGACCAGGGTTTCCAGGCTGTCGCCGAGGCCGGCCAACAGGTAGGTGCTGACTTGGCCCCAGCCGAAGACTTTGACGGCAGCCTCAAAGGCTTGGAAATAGTAGCTAACGGGGACGCGGGCTTTGCCGGGCATGATGCGATCGCGCACCGCCGCATCGACTACCTCCAGGTGCATACCCAGACTATCGACCCCGGCTGCCTGCAGCCGCTCGAACCAGATGAAGTCGTTAGGCGGCTCACACTGAGCCTGAATCGGTAGGTTGACGCGGGCTTTGACGGCTCGGGCACAGTCGGTTAGATAGGCGGCTCCCCGGTCGGTGGTATTAGGTGTGCCGGTAGTCATCACCAGATTTTCGACGCCATCTAAACGAACGGCGGCCTCTGCTACCTCTGCCAGCTGCTCTGGTGTCTTCTGGGCAATGGTGCGGCCTGCTGCTAGGGATTGCTCGATCGCACAAAACTGACAGGCAGTGCGGCGATTGTCGTAGCGAATGCAGGTCTGCAAAACCGTGGTAGCGAGCACGTTGTGGCTGTGCAGCAGCGCAATCTTCCAGTAGGGAATGCCGTCTGCAGTCTGGAGGCCGTAGAACTGGGGCTGCTTGGGAAAGGCGATCGGGCCAATCACTGTGCCCTCTCGGGTCAGGATGGGCAGTTCTCCAGTTTCTTGAAGCTGCACCGTGTAGGGAGAGTCTGCTGCCGTATCAGTAAAGACGGGCACCATGACAGTGGTTTCGCCCACCTGGATAGCTTTGTGATCGGAAGGGCCAGCTCCCCCTCTGCGGCCGGATGCGCCCTGGTTTCGGTCAAGTAGCTTGAGGCCTTTGGACTGGAGTTCGGTGATAACCTCTTGGGCGTTCATAAGTGGAAAGGTTAGGGGGTGGATGGGCAGGGAGTGAATGAGTGGGAGGGGAAGACGCGCCTTTCTCTCCCACTACGGTGTGGGGGACAGAACCCCATCGGGGCTAGGGTCTTCGTGCACAAGCGAAGGAATAGGGCTGACAGGGGCCATCGCGGGGGCTGAAAAGCTGCTGTAGGGGGTGCCGTTGAGCTGAAGCTGGAGCAGGTCGGGGCGGGCGTAGTGACCGACTGAGTCCATCATGCGCTTGCGTTTGGTAATCAGGCTGAAGTCGAGATCTGCGATCGCAATCCCCTCGCCCTCTCGAATTGGCTCACAGAGATGCACGCCTTCGGGGCTGATGATGGCGGTGTAGCAGCCGCCTGAGAGCACGACTTGGAGCTTGGGGTCGGGAGTGATTTGGGCTTTTTGTTCGGGGGTGAGCCAGCCGGTAGCGTTGACCACAAAGCAACCAGACTCTAGGGCGTGGTGGCGCAGGGTGACTTCGGTCTGCTCGGAAAAGATGGGGCCGACCATTGAGCCTGGGAACTGGGCGCAGTGGATTTGCTCGTGCTGGGCCATCAGGCTGTAGCGGGCCAGTGGGTTGTAGTGCTCCCAGCAGGCTAGGGCTCCAATGCGACCGATGGCGGTATGGCTGACGGTTAGACCGGCCCCGTCGCCTTGACCCCAGACCATACGCTCGTGGTAAGTCGGGGTGATTTTGCGCCGCTTCAGCAGTAGAGTGCCGTCGGCATCGAAGATGAGTTGGGCGTTGTAGATAGAGCCTTGGTCGCGTTCGTTCACGCCGAGGACGACAACTACGCCATGAGTGCGAGCAGCGCTGCTGACGGCTTCTACAACGGGGCCTGGCACTTCTACTGCCTCCTCGTACAGCTTCATGTGCTCCTTGCCCATTAGGACTGGGGGCAGCACAAAGGAAAAGTACGGGTAGTAGGGCACAAAGGTCTCGGGGAAGACGATGAGCTGAGCCCCTTGGGCGGCGGCAGTTGCGATCGCATCCAGCACTTTTTCAACTGTTCCTTCTCGGCTGTGCAGGACAGGCGATATCTGCACAGCCGCTGCTCGAACAATGCGGGAATCATCCACGGCAACGAACCAGAATTCGACAGGAAAAAGCAAGCTAAAATTAGTTAAAAGCAGACATCCAGAGGTTGAATAAGCCCTGCTGCGAACTGCTTACTCAAGCAGCGAAACTCTACAAAAATAGGCCTGAAGCAAAGAGCCTATGAGCGGATGAAAGGAGTAAACAGACAACACACAGCCGACTCATTTTAGAAGAAATCCCCTCATCCGTAGCTGATTATATTACAGTGTCCAGGTATCGAGAATAAATGCGTTTTCCTTGCGGTGAATCAACACTAAATCCAAGACATCCAAGGGACTAATTGGCCGGATGCCGGGCATCAAAGAGGGCTCGCCGTGACCATAAAGAGCTTGCAGAGCAAAACGACAGGCATAAACCTTGCCGCCCTCTTCCATGATCTTCATAAGCTGATTGTTCATGTTTTGGTGGCCTGGAAATGCTTCGTCTCCCAGCTTCGGGAAACCGCGCTGAACGCCGAGGGTGACCCCAGGACCATACAGCAGAACGGAGGTCTCAAACCCCTTACGAATGAGGCGAGTTGCTTGAAGCAGGTTGACTAGACCAATTGACCCTTCAAAGGCAACCGTGTGGAATGTTACTAGAGCCTTTTCACCAGGATCTGCTTTGACATCAGGAAAGACTTTTTCTTCGTAATCCACGAAAAAGTCGCCGGATTTGTGAGCAGGCATTGTTACTTCAGGCATGAACTGAATTCCTCAAATTGTTGTCGCGACAAGCGCTGTTGTGGCGTTGATTACCCAGCACCTTAAGCGGGTTAAAAAACCTCACCTGTATCAGCCGTAACAAAAGAATAAGGTCTGCCTCAATCGATAGGGGTAGCCCCTTACAGGCTGAGGAAATAGGCGAAAAATTTCGGAAACCTGTTTAAAGTGATAGGTCAATCAAGGCTATTGTCCCTACTTCTCCTAGCTACACTTTTGTTTGTTCCCTGTTGGTATTGCTAAACCTTTGAGAAGTGTAGCTAGCGTTACAGGAACTACTGTTTTTAACCGTCTAAGTTGCTGTTATCAAAGCCGTAAAGTCTCCAAATAGCTACGCTATGGAAAAACACTATCCTGTTCTCGTCATTGGTGGAGGACAGGCGGGCCTGTCTATAAGCTATTGCCTCAAAGAAAGGGGCATTGCCCATCTGGTATTTGAGAAGGAGAAGATTGGGCATTCCTGGCGTTCTAAACGATGGGACACCTTCTGTCTGGTAACTCCGAACTGGCAATGTATGCTGCCAGGCTTTGCTTACCAAGGAGACGACCCCAATGGGTTTATGCAGCGAGATGAGATTGTTGGCTACATCGAGGCTTACGCAGCTTCCTTTGAGCCGCTGCTTAAAGAGGGCGTTGAGGTCATGCGGGTAGGCCAAAACGGGCTAGGGATCTTTGAGGTCACAACCTCTATTGGAGATTTCACAGCCGATCAGGTCGTTGTAGCTACGGGCGGATACCACCTGCCGAAAATTCCGCGCATAGCAGAGCGGTTGCCGGATGAGCTGGTGCAGCTTCACTCCTCGGAATACCGCAATCCAGCATTGCTGCCGGAGGGAGCCGTTTTAGTGGTGGGGACTGGGCAGTCGGGTTGCCAAATTGCTGAAGATCTCCATTTAGCGGGTCGGCAGGTGCATTTGTGTGTCGGGGGTGCCCCCCGTTCCCCCAGACGATATCGGGGTAAAGATGTGGTCGATTGGCTTGATCAAATGGGCTATTATGACCTGCCCATTGATGAGCACCCCCAGAAGGAGACTCTGCGGCACCGCACCAATCACTATGTCACAGGGCGCGGGGGTGGGCGGGAAATTGATCTGCGTCAGTTTGCCCTAGAGGGGATGAAGCTGTACGGCAGGCTGAAGGAGATTCAGGATAACGGGCTGGAGTTTTGCGGCAATCTCAAGCAAAACTTAGACCAGGCTGATGCTGTCGCCGAAAGCATCAAGAAAACGATTGATGCCTTTATCGACAAGAATCAGATCGATGCGCCAACCGATCCACCCTATCGTCCGGTGTGGGAACCCGAAGAAGAAGTCTTATCCCTTGACTATCAGGTGGCCAATATTAAGACTGTGATCTGGAGTATTGGCTACGAAACTAATTTCCGTTGGGTAGAAATTCCGGTGTTTGACGGCAAGGGCTATCCCGGCCATGATCGGGGCGTTACCCCGGTTAAAGGGCTGTACTTCCTGGGTTTGCCCTGGCTCTACACCTGGGGGTCGGGCCGCTTCTCCGGCATTGCTCGTGATGCGCGCTACTTGGCCGACTATATTGTTTCGCGTCAGCGATCCAAAGCAGCCCCGCGAACGCACACCCTCGATGAGGTAGCGCTGCTCCGCGAAGTGGTGATTGGCTCCTAAACCCAGCCGCGAATCGCTGCCTGATAGACGGTCTGGTAGCGATTTTTGGCGCTCAGCTTGGCAGCACTGTTGTTGATGTGGAACTTGACTGTGCTTTCGCTGATGTGGAGTTCGCGGGCAATATCGCGATCGCGCATCCCCTGAGCCAGGAGCTTAATGATCTCTCGCTCCCGCTCCGATAGCCGCTGGCTGCTGTCTTCAATCTCTGGTGGAGCAGCCTGAAGGGGGTCGGCAGTTGTCTGTACGGGGGTGAGGGGGATGGCCTGGGGGAACGGGTTGACGTAAGGAAGTTGGAGCAAGCACTGGAGTGCTCGCCGCTGGGTACCTACCTGAAGTTCTAGGGTGCCTCCTAGACAAGTAGCCATCCACTGCAGTTCGAGAAACTGGGGTGGTGTGAGGGCAGGTGCTGTTTGAGCGGTGTCTGTAGGCAGTCCGCTTACCGTTAGGGCTATTAAAGCCTCCAGGTTCGCGCTTTGGTCGCCATAGGTGAGGCGGCAGTAGTTACAGCCAAGCTGGTTTAAGACCTCTGCCGCTCTTAAAAAGACGTGGACGACGCAGGGGGATAGAGATTGCTCTGTGCCCATGAGCATGAGCCGAGTTGAGGTGAGGACAGCTGCTAGCTGATCAGATAGGGGTAGGGCTGCGGCAGACCCGACAGGACGGCTGTTTTGTAGAACCTGCAGCGATCGCTGCGCCTGCAGTGCGGCATCGAGGGCAATGGTGGTGGTCATGCATAGCACCTGCAGCACCTCTAGAAATTCTGGAGCTAGGGGGTAATGGCTGAAGGTAGCCAGCACCCCAATGACTCGGTCTTTCACGGCTAGGGGATAGCCAGCAAAGCCCTGAATGTTGTTGGCAATAGCCCAGTCCCGGTCCTTTACCCAAGACTCTTCGGGCAGCTGGTTGCTGAGAAAGGGCACTCGGTTTTGAGCAATCTTGCCAACTTTATAGGCTCCCATCGGCACCCGGGCAAAGGAGCCGTCGGTGTGGGTGTAGAGCCCGGAGGAGGCGACTAGCCGTAGGGTCTGCTGGTCTGGCTCAACTAGCCAGATGCGGGCAAAAACGCAGTCGAACTGGTCTACTAGGGCATTGGTGACTTGGGTTGCGATCGCACCCGCATCCAGACACCCCGAAATGGCCTGCGCAATCTGACCCACTTGCTGCAGGTCAAATAAAAGGCGAGTGGAATCTAGCAACGGATGAACCAGTTCAGCCACTCAAGCCCTCGGGGAGGAAGGACAGCGATCGCAAGTACTTCCAGTTGAATATACTTTGCAGGATTGCTCTGTATCTCTCAACACAAGTCGTTGAAATAAAAAACGAGAGCATTCAGGATGCTCCCGTTCGCAGAAATGCGTTGAATTGGGGTTCGAAATACTCGAAGGCCGAGCTTGGATCCCCCTGCCCCCTTTTCCTACGCCTTTGGCGCATGCCCGTAAGGGCTATAGGGGGGCATCGAGAAACTAGCGATTCGAGTAACTGGGGGATCCTTCACGAGCATCTTAATTAACCCACCAACTCTTTCACCTTGGCCATAATGCCTGGGGAACCGATGTTTTGGTGTTCGTACTGCTCCCACAGTCCGCCGCTGCCCTCGTGGTGAGTGCCCATGTGAGCATACTTGGGTGTGTAGCCCCGCTCTAGCAGCCAGGTACCAAAGCGGCTGCCCAATCCGGTGCGACGGTTAAAGGCTTCGGTCACCAGCACAAAGGGAGCCTTGCCAATCTTGGCCATCATCTCTTCGTCTACAACGTTGAGAGTGGCCTTGTTGATCAGGCCGACATCAAGGCCTTCCTGCTTTAACCGCTCTACCGCATCCAAGGCGCGATAGACCGAGTCACCATAGGTCACGATGTAGCCTGCTGATCCTTCGCGCAGAACTTCATCTTTGCCTGGGGTGAAGGTGTAGTCACCGCCAAACAGCTCACCGCCCTCTGAGTTCAGCAGAATGGGCACCTTGGAGCGGGTAGAGAAGATAAACCGCAGACCGGGGTTGTGGAAGACAGCTTTCACGCAGGCCCGCATTTGGTTGGCATCGGCAGGGAAGTACAGGCGAGTTTCATAGCCGTCATCCAGCCCGTTGTCGGCGAACATGTTGTTCATGCCGAAGTGGCAGGTGTTGTCGGCCATGTCGTCAATCCCGGCGTGGGAGAAGTGGCACAGCAGGTTGGATCTGTTAAGCCGCGCCATCGTGATTTCAGAGATACACATCTCTAGGAAAGCGCTGAAGGTGGCAAAGATGCCCTGCTTGCCTTCGGCCATGCCAAAGCCTGCCGCTGCCGAAATGTTGCCCCGCTCCATGATGCCGCCGCTGATGAAGACTTCGGGGTGAGCCTTGCGGATCTGGGTAAGGCCGCAGGAGCCCTCCAGGTCGCTATCGACCACCAGAACGTTGTTCTTGCGGTCTTCTTCGCTCATGGTGCCGAGGACTTCGACCACCGCTTCACCAAAGACGTTGCGGTTAGAGCCTTGCTTGTCGCTAGCACCCAGGAAGGTGTAATCATTCTTGCGTCCGGAAATGCCCTTGAGAATTTCTACCGCTTCAGTCAAGCCCTTGGATTCTAGGTACTGAATCGCACCCTTCACCGAAATCACATCGTGACCGTGGTTAGAGCCTTCTAGCCCTTCAATGCCGGGGCACATGGGGCGCTTGTTGATCACGGCAACGGGGCCAGGGGTGTTGATCGCTTCGCAAATGCGAGTATAGAGGCCATCGACATCTTCGCCGTCGCCCTCTAGCACCTTCAGACCGTGGCCTTCCAGGGTTTTGCGAACGTTGAAACCGCCCAGGTACTCCGACGGGTGACCGGCAATGGTGACATCGTTATCGTCGATCAGCAGTTTGACGTTGATGTGCTGAGCCACCGCTAGACGGGCTGCTTCGGCATCGTTGCCTTCCTGCTGAGCACCATCGGAGCCAAGGCAGAAGGCAGTTTTGCCGGGGTTTGCCAGGGCGACGCCGTTGACGTAGGGCCACATGTGGCCCAGCCGCCCAGAACTAAACTTCACACCGGGGGTGAGGCCGAGTTCGGGGTGTCCGGGGAGATCGTGGTGGGCTTCCCGGTAGTGCATGAGCTGTTCGGCGGGGATATCTCCAGCTAAGGCTGCCATTAGGTACTGGGTGCCAACGCGGTGTCCTGCCTCATCAAAGTAGATGGGCACGTAGGCATCAGGCTTGCCCCGGAACAGCGCATCTAAAATCACCACTTCGGGCACAGTGTCGTAGGGGCCGCCGGTATGACCGCCAACGCCTCTGGCTGCTCCCGTTGCTGTGAAGAACACGATCGCATCGCGGCAGAGCTGAATGTTGGCCTTGAGAGCATTCCGCTGCTCGTCGGTGAGGGTGGGGTTTGACGCATCGAGGGAGATCCGCTGGTATGCGCCCAGATCAATGGGAAAACTCGTCATGGTGTCGGTGTCCTATCGGCTGGCTACAGAAGGTAAAAATATAGGGGCAAACGATTTTGCCAGGAAAACGGCCCAGCTCATTAATACAGGGTATTAATATCTGCCTACCTCTATCCTTAAATATTCTGTGATGCTTGTGAAGCAATTCAGTAAGAGCAGGTTAAAAGTTACCTGCTTGCTGCCTGATCCCGAGCAAACGCGGCAGCGTACCGGGGATCAGCGCCTTGTTTGTGCGATCGCACTTCCTCACCAATAAGCACGCCTTATTGACCCATACTCGGTAGCGGCGGTAACGAATTGAGAATTGGGTGCGGTGGTCATTAGCCCAAATGTATCGCTATGGATTGGCGGTCGAGCGGAGCGTGAGAATTCAGCGATTTATCTCCAGCTAGACCAGAGGGATTATTTGCGATCGCAGCGGGCACATTTTGACAAAACCTGAGTCTAAACTCATGGAAAACAATTTGCCCCACTTTAGAGCTTTTCCCTTAAGCCAGCAGAATTCTACCTACTGTCCCTTGATTTACTGTGCATTTGTTGAGCTGGAAAGTGTATTTGAAAGCGTTGTCCAAAATGCTCTGAAGTGATATCATCCTGTATCAGCGCGTCCCAGTTTTTCCAAAAGCGTTAGGACCAGAGCATTAGGATGCAGTCTCATCCCATTAAGTTTTTCGCAACTTCCCTGGGCAACTGGTTCATGATTGAAATTGCCCAGATCTTTATAGAGGGCATTAGGCAGTCTGGCATAGAGGCAGAACTGCTGATTGACGTTCTTCCTTCAAAAACCGATAAATCTCCCCAGGTTATCGTCGCTCCCCATGAGTTTTATCCCTTGTTTTTCGAGGAAGAAAAGAGCGACGATGAGATTATTGATCTTACTCAATCGGTCTATTTCTTAACCGTAGAGCAACCGGGCAGTAGCTGGTTTGAAATTGCCTATAACTATGCCCGCTACACCCGAGGCGTATTTGATATTAACGCTCAGGGTGTTTCAGAATTTAAGCAGCGTGGTATTGAAGCTGTTTATGCTCCGCTAGGGTTAAGCCCTTGCCTGGAACTAAAAGGACATTGTGCTGAGACCAAAAGCCAGGAAATCGACCTGCTCTTTATGGGAGTTTGGTCTAATAAAAGAGAGCGTTTTATCTCCAAGTACGCCAGCTTTTTCAATGCCTTTCGCTCCCAGCTGATCATCACGCGCCTAGAAAAACCTAGGTCAGTCAATACTCCCGGTTTTTATACCGGCAAAGCGCGCAATGAGCTGTTAGCTTCTAGCAAAATTCTGGTGAATGTTCATTCCAGCGATCGCACCTATCTGGAATGGCACCGAGTGCTGGTAGCGCTGGCAAATCGCTGCTTAGTAGTCTCAGAAACAAGCGAGGCCATCGAGCCATTGGTGAGCGGTCAGCATTTTATAATGTGCGATCTAGACGAAATCCCGGCGGCTTGTGAGTACTACCTCAAACACGAAGAAGAAAGACTCTCGATTGTTAATCGAGCTTACGAGTTCTTGAAGCGCGAACATACCTCAGCCCTGCTGGCAGCTCCCCTGCTGGAAAAATTTGCAGTTAAATCCCCAGTGATATGCAATCTATCGAACTAGCCAGAATTGCGGTCATGAATCGGGTAGAGCTTTCCAAGCTCTCCGAAAGTCTGGGTAAAAATCCCTGGCAGGTAGCCTCGAACTCGGCCTACGAAGCTCAGACTGCTCCCACTGTAACCGTGATCGTGACGTTATTTAACTACGCTAACTACATCACGGGCTGTCTCGACAGTGTCTGCGCTGCCATTACAGAGAATCTACCGGGCGGGCTAGAGATTTTAGTGATTGATGATTGCTCCTCAGATAACTCGATTCAGGTGACTGAGGACTATCTAAACCAGCGATCTGATGTGCCTATTGCGCTCGTAAAAAAGCTGTTCAATACGGGGTTGGCCGATGCTCGTAACTTGGGCTTGAAGTTGGCCCGAGCCCCTTATGTCTTTATTTTAGATGCCGACAACTGGATCTATCCTAACTGCCTCAGCGTTTTGTATGGTGCGATCGCAGAGTCTGACTATACAGCTGCCTACGGCATCATCAATCGCTTTGATAGCGAAACTGGGGAGGGAATTGGGCTGCTTTCCTTCTATGAATGGAGCATTCCAGATCTGCTTCACGGCAACTACATTGATGCGATGGCCATGCTCAAGCGGGATGTACTGCTAAGCCTGGGCGGGTACTCAACAGAACTGATTCAGTACGGATGGTTTGGTTGGGAAGATTACGACATGTGGCTGAAGCTGGCTAACGCCCAGCAACCCGTCAAGCTGGTGCCTCAAGTGCTCAGCGCCTACCGGGTACATTCCCAGTCCATGATCAACACCACCAATCTCTATATTCAGTTTCTGGCTAAATACTTCAAGAAGAAATTCTCAAGCTTAGTCGAGGAATTCCATAATTCAAGCCTCTTATTTGGACAGCCTCTGGAGCAGAGCCCGGAGAACAACCCGGCGACTCTAGCCGATTTATTACAGCACCTTCAGGTCGAGAATCAAAGACTGCTGGTAGAAAATCAAAGGCTACAGTTGGAGAACCAGCAGCTCAAGCAACTAGCAGTCGGTATTTGAAAAAATCTTGACTTGGGAACTCCTACTGAAGGCAGATTTTCTATGGCAAAATCCAGCCTAGTTTGGAGTGCAGTGTTTACTGTCAGGCTATGGCTGTCGATCAGCTGAAAACGGCAAACAGCGGTCTATTAATAGCGGCTGGCATCACCCTAGGAATTGGTCAGGCTGGTTTTTTTGATGGCATTGTGATCCATCAGCTGCTGCAGTGGCATCACATGTTTTCCAGTGTCGAAACAGATGCTACCGTCGCCGGTCTGGAGCTCAATACGTTTGGAGATGGGCTCTTTCACTTGTTTGACTGGCTGATGACGCTGCTGGGCATTTTTCTGCTCTGGCAGGTGGCTAAGCGGGACGAAGTTGTCCGCTCTACTCCATTATTTGTAGGGGCACTGCTGCTAGGGTTTGGCCTTTTTAATATTTTTGAGGGGATGATTGACCACCATCTCCTCGGCATTCACCACGTCAAGTCGGGCCCCTACGAAGCCACCTACGACATCGGGTTTTTAGTGATCAGTGGGTTAATTGCTATATCGGGCTGGCTTTTAATGCGGCAGCCTCATCAAGAGCAGGTGTAGAGCTTAGGAGATTAATTCAGTCGCAGTCCTTGCTGCCCCAAGTGCTCCTGGAGCGGACTCATTTGACCGCTGGGAATAATCTCTGCCGGGGCAAGGGTACTGTCTTGCCGAACTAACCAGCCTGCGGTGGCTCCGGCGGCAGCGCCAATCTGCCATTCGTTGTAGTGAATGCGGGTGACTGCATTAGCGATGTGCGTCACTGCTAGCGCTTTACCCCCGATCAGTAGGTTTTCCACCCCCTGAGGAACCAGGCTCTCAAGCGGAACCTGCAGAGGCCTCACTTGGGGTTCTTCAGCGGGAGCACTAACGGCTTCTCCTGAGGGCAGCCAGTTGCGGTAGCGACAGCCGTGAATGTCAATGGCGTAGTGAACTAGGCCCACCGCGGAAGGGCCGAAGCTGCGCTGATTGGGGAAGTCGTAGCGCAGGTCATTCTCCCGGATCTGGAACTCCTCTTGATTGTAAGAAGGGCGGCCAACAATGCGCCGCCCTTCTCGAAAATAGGGCACCATGCTGAGGCCGGAAAGGGTGCCCATAGGGCTGTCAGGGCCATAGAGATAGGCCAAGGGATATTCGGGTGTGGCCTGGGTCTCCATCAGCCAGCGGGCAAATTTGAGGGCATGTTCTTCGCCAAACTTGAGGGCCGACTGAGACAAACCTCCCATCCAGTTCTGGTATTGCCCCGAGTCAGCCAGTTCCTGATCCTGCAGGATCAGGGGCGGATTCATCCAGTTCCAGTCATTGCCCCGGTTCCAGTTGATCATGGAGATGTCGCCCAGAGCTGGAGTGCCGTAATAGGGGTTATTGCGGCTATGGCTGACAATGCGGCGATAGTGAAAAACGCTCTTTTCCTGGAACATAGGAAAGCCTTCCAGGTCATACTCCGCCTGATGTTCGTGGAGGGCGAAGGTGGTTTTAAGGCGTGAGAGCGTCGCTAGGCTGTCTCCGCCGTCATCGTGAATTGCGATCGCAAATGGATAGGTAAAGGCTTGAGTACACTGCGGATTGTCAAACCGAGCCCCGTGAACTTCGCCCGTAGTCCGGTTCGACTCCGAGCCAACCCGATAAGGCACCCTGGCCCAAGCAACCAGCTCTCCTGTATCGGTGGCATCAATTACCAGCATCTGCTTACCAGGCGGGGGCTGTAGCCGAATGGGCACCCGATCGAAGGTATCTGTGGGCGACCAGCTATACCACTCAGCCAGCTCTTCGGAGAGCCGTCCCTTGGGCAGGTAGTTGGGATCTTTAGGAGTTCGCTTGACCGCATGGAGGGCTGTAATCGTCTGCCCTGTGGTGTCAAAAGTCGCTCCTTTAAATGCGATCGCACTGCCCCACCGGCTGCCGGGAGCTTCTGCCGCAAAGCTCTGCAGCAGTTCTTCTGCGGCAGTCGCTCCAGCCTTAGGCGGAAAACACAGAGTGCCGACCCAGCACTGGTTAATGTCAGCTACCTGCCGATTTAAAGCGCCAGGGCTCCAGTCGGGCAGCTGAACTGGCTGCCGCTCCAGCAAATTTCTAAAGCGAACCCAACTGTTAGAAAAATTTTGCTGTCGCCGCATCAGGAGCGACTCGTCTAGAGCCGAGACGCCCTGAGAGCTGATTTGCCCTCCCAGCCACGGAGCGGCTTCAATCAGGCAGATCTGGGCTCCCGACTGCATAGCGTGAGCGGCAGCGGCAATCCCTCCTAAAGACCCGCCAACGACTGCCACTTCGCACTCCCACACCTCCTGCGCGGCCGGTAAGGGATGGAGCCGAGGCCGACCGTTGAACTGGAGCGGTTGGGCGATGCCCTGTCCTAGTGTCAAGGCGGGCTCTAGATCAGCCGTTTTAGGATCGATAGACTGAGTATTTTTGGGAGCGAGTCGGTAGGCGGCCAATCCCGCCAACATGCCGACGCCAAACGTGCTCAGCCCCAGCACCGTCAAGTATTTTTGCAGTAAACGCCGTTTAGAACCCCTCACGCTTCCCCATCCATATGATCTCTGTTCATGCCTGCCCGATGCCTGCCACGTGTTTTACCACAGCCTGCCCTTAAGCATTCGTTTTTTTATCAAAAGGATTGATTTTGGAAGATCAGAGGCCTCAACAGAGGGGTGAAGGCAGGCAGAACCGGCTTGAGACGCCTGAGACCCGAGACCTGATAAAGTAGCCATGTATGCCAGGGTACTGCTCATCGATGAACCCCGATTCAACTCAATCTAGCCTTCAATCTATAGTCTCCCAAGCGGCCCCCTCTGTTCCCAATGATGAGCCCGCCCTGCTCACCGTCGAAGATGTCCAAAAGCAGCTGAAGCGTTCGCGAGCCTCAGTTTACCGCTACGCCAACACCGACTCCGAACTGCTCAACCCCCCTTTTGATCCCCAAAAGCTCAATCCCGAAGTTCGCACTAACCGAGAGGATCCCCTGCTGTTTCACCCCAAAGAAGTGAGGCGATTTGCCCGCGATGTCTTGGGGCTAAACCCGACAATTGAAGTACAAACGCCCCCTGAAACCGTCACTCAAGAGCTGCTGCGGGCCATCCTATTAGAGCTTCAGAGCATCCATGAGCTGCTAAAATCTCGCTCTTGAGAAATACAAAGTTGTTCGGTTTTTACGGTGCCACTCCGGGTAGGAGATGCTAGGGTTGAAGGTGAAATATTAGGTTTTCATGAAGTGGTTTTGGCCACTTTGTTGCCCTGAAGACAGCCAGCCGTTGGAAGAACCTTAAGATTGTTTGATAAGGTAGGCGTCGGGTTTTGCTCCCTGAGTTAGTCTGGGGCACACCCACAGCCCTTGGCTTTGGAGTTGGCGTCTCAACGGGTTATTGCTCTCAACTATTTTTGTATGGAATCTGCCAGTCAATCTGACAACCCTCCGCAAGAACCTCCTAGTCGTTCGTCTAGTTTGCTCGGAATAGTGGTTGCGCTTTTGACGTTAACATTGCCCATTTTTGCGATCGCGCACTTTTCCTCTGCCCAAATCGATGCCCTAGAACCGCCTCCGGCAGCTTTTAGCCAGCCTCGACGAGAGTAGCAACTGCTGACCCCGGGCCTTTAGAGACCACTTGCAGGTTTTGCGGCAGAGTTTAAGTCTAGGCACTTGGTGGATAGGGCAGCTTTTGCTGCCCACTGCCAGATCCTCTTTAAAGGGTCGGTGTTACTTGGGCTGTCTGCCTTGAAGGGCAGGGGTCAATTCCTCGTACAATGCTAAGTGTCAAAGGCTGGGCCAAACGGCAGAGACTCCCCGAAAAAGCGATTTCTCGAGGTTCTTCTGATCGGCTGTCTAAGTCGGTCCTGCGGTCTGTTGGCCTGCCTTGACTTGTGTCTTGGATGAATCAACTTGGAGAAGCGTTGTGGATCTTTCTAGAATTCCTGCTCAGCCTAAACCTGGGCTACTAAACGTGCTGATCGAAATCCCAGGCGGCAGCAAGAATAAGTACGAATTTGACAAGGATATGAATGCCTTTGCTCTAGACCGGGTCTTGTTTGCCTCGGTTCAGTACCCCTACGACTATGGGTTCGTGCCCAACACCCTAGCCGATGATGGGGACCCGCTCGATGGTATGGTCATTATGGATCAGCCGACCTTTCCGGGCTGCGTCATTACAGCCCGCCCCATTGGGATGCTGGAGATGATTGACGGCGGCGATCGCGACGAGAAAATTCTTTGCGTGCCTGCTGCTGATCCGCGCTATACCCAAGTCAAGACCCTAGACGACGTTGCCCCCCATCGCCTAGATGAGATTGCCGAGTTTTTCCGGACTTACAAGAATCTAGAGAAAAAGGTGACCGAAATCCTGGGCTGGAAGAATGTGGAGCACGTTAATCCCCTGGTAGAAGCTTGTGTGGCAGCAGGTCAAAAGTAGTTCGGCTTAAAGCAGCGTTTGATTCCAGGGTTGGGTACTCTTAAAGCTAGGATCTGTCATCAGAGCCCTAAATTTAAAGTGCGTTCTACAAGCTCTAACCGCTTGAGGGCCGGGCATTCTAGCCGAAACCGTGGCGGGTTTTACTAGAAATGTCTTGCCCTTTTTAACGGCAATCGTCCCGACCCGTGGCAGCGTTGCTGAATATACGAAATATCAGTAGTCTATTGATCTAGCTGTTGTCCATTACGGGTGTTGAGTTCCCTAGGCCCTTACGGCTTACTCAAGGGGCTGGTAGCCGCTAACTCTAGCCAATTCACTTGCTGCCTCTAAAGATGCAAGGGCATTTACGCTAACTTGTGATCTTCCACCCCCACTCGACCTGCCTGCTAGGAAATGACTGAGTCTGAAATCGCACCCTTAAAAGAGAATAAATCTGCAGTGGTCTTTGACAAAGAGACCAGGGATTTAGAAGTTCCTGGCGGTTTTACAGCTCGCTTTTGGGGAGTGCGTGGCAGTGTTCCAACTCCCGGTGCAGATACCCTCAAATATGGCGGCAACACGTCCTGTGTCGAAGTTTTAGTGGGCGGGCAACGCCTTATCTTTGACGGCGGTACGGGCCTACGAAGCCTGGGTAAGCACCTTGCCCGACAGCCTTCGGACGTGGAGGCTCGAATTTTCTTCACCCATACTCACTGGGATCGAATTCAGGGATTCCCTTTTTTCCTACCTGCTTTTAAGACGGGCAACTCGTTCCATATCTACGGGGCCCCTGCCCACAACGGCGCTTCTATTAAACAGTCCTTGACTGAGCAAATGCTGCGGCCCAACTTCTTTACTCCGCTTCAGCAGATGCAGGCCCAGCTTGTTTTCCACAATATCAATGCAGGCAGCGTTATTCCTTTAGCCGAAGTGGTAATAGAGACGATTGGCCTGAATCACTGTACGGGTGCTTTGGGGTATCGGGTCTCCTGGCAAGGCCATTCGCTGGTATATGCAACTGATACTGACCATAGCCAGCATCGGGTTGACCCTAATTTGATGTATTTGGCGGCTGGGGCAGATGTTTTGATTTTAGATGGCACCTACGCTGACCCTGATTACTATGGTCACGGAGCTCAAGGTGTTGTGCCTTGGGAGGTTGGGGTTGAAACGGCCAAGAGTGCCAACGTCAAAGAACTGATCCTGTTTCACCACGATCCTCGCCACGACGATGACTGCTTGGATCAGTTAGAGCTTAAGATTCAAGGCCATTTTCCCAATGCCTATTTGGCCCGTGAAGGTATGGTTTTGAAGGTGGTTTAGTTTAAGGCAGAAGGAGAAAAGCAGAGGGCAGAAGGAAAGCTTAAGGCTTCACCTAAGCAGGCAGGCAGTGGGGTGCCTTGGCTCTACTAGTGTCAATCTTCTCCTGCTTAAGCTACAGTAGGCCCGATACACTCTGCACCTTTTGACTGTGAACAAGGCATTTTTTCTGAGCGTCGCTGTTGTGTTTGGGGTTGTTGGGGGCGTTGCTGCCTATTCGTGGACTCGGGCGACTCATCTGCCTACTTGGTACACTGCAGCGAGCCAGCCTCTGCCTGAGCAGGTTGGCACTGCCAATGACCTGCTGGTCAGCAAAATGGTTACAACCGACTCCGCTGACGCGCCTCTATCTATTACGCTCACCGAGGCTGAGGTCAATCAGGTGGTGCTGGGTGCGATCGCACAGGAGCCCAGCACCGCCCAGCTTCTAGAAGCCGCCAAAGGGATTAATACTTCTCTAGAAAATAATCAGATTGAGAGCGGCATGGTAGTCAACCTATCTGATATTCCTCCAGGTGCCCTACCGGCCCAGGGTCAGCAGGCCCTCTCGCAGCTGACCCAAAGATTTCCGGTTCTTGCCGATCGCGATATTTATATCGGGGTCAAAGGCAGCCCCCGAATAGACGCGGGCCGCTTGGTGCTAGATGAGAATACGGTTGTTACGATTGGGCGCTTTCAACTCCCGCTGGCCGAACTGGCTAGTCAAGTAGGGCTATCTCAAGAGCAGCTAGAGGCACAGCTAGGCCAAGCACTGGCCCAAAGCGGCATTACCCTACAAGATATCCAGATTCAAGAAGGCCAGCTAGTCATCAGCGGAGCATCGCAGTAGGCTGCCTCCCTAGGTAGGCTGTAGCAGGTCGCCACGCACCCAGCCAGTTTGCCCGTTGTAAAGCACCTGATACCAGATAAAGCCGTCGCGGAGGCTGCCCACCCGATCTAGCACGTCAACAAATTCCCGGCGAGGTACGGTCGTAATCACATTGCTACCTCCATTAGGACTTTGGCGAAGATTGGCATAACGTGAGGCTAAGACAATAGCTCCAGTCCCTGGGGCAAAGTTGTTGCCCTGGAAGTCTGTTTCTCCCGAAGGTACCCCCACAACGGTGCTGCTGCCGGGCTCGCTTAAGATGACTTCTCCATCAGCAGCCACAATCTCGAGTTCAGCTTCGCCCCGAATGGTGACTCGAGCCATCCGATCTACCTCTCCCAGACTGTTTTTATACACTGTCTGATCGCGAGTGCTGGGTACCAGTTCTGCGGGGGTGCTGTTGACCTCAACCACGTCTGTTCTACGGTTGTAGAGGTTCATAAATAGGTCACTGCCGCGCCGATAGATGCGCACCGCCCTACTAGCGGTTTCGAAGTACAGCACGGTTTCAGTGATAGATTCTTGGGCCAGCAGAAGCTCAGTCCTGCCCAAGTTTGAGGTCGCAGGGGGAGCTGTGGTTGCAGCGAGGACGGAACCTAGGGGCAGCATGATCACAGCGGGAATGGCTATTAGCCACGCCGTTTTTAGTTTGACGAAAGCGTTGGAGTTCAAGGGGGCTGACATAGGGCTGCACTTTGCTGTCGAGTCTATTTGTGGGAAATGGTCTTAGGCAAGACCCAAGACCTACAGCAAAACCATACTGTAAAACCACAGGCTAAACCAGAGAGAGCTTCACTTTGTTAGGCAAGCGGCCCAAGTCAAACAAATTGTCACTGCGCTACTTGCTTTTTGTGGACTGTGAAGCGCAGCAGTCTTTTGGTAAGTAGGTAGCCAGAACTAGTCATTGCGAGCAAAGCGTATAAGCCAAGAGGCTAAGGGTTGTGGGGTTAATTTTTCTATATAAATACCACGACTTAAAACAGCAATTTACTCCAATTAGAGTTAAGAAAATACGTTTCTATGCAAAGTCTTTGTGAAGCATGCAGATATCACTTCAGCCGAAGTTTGTGAATCCAGGTATTGTGTTACTAACAAAGCGAGCACGAGGGGATCTACTAGGGTTAGCTGCTCCAACTTGCTGTTAGTATCAGCCGATTAGAGTAGCTGAGATGACATCCTTAGATGTTGTTTTTCAGTGTCCTTCAGCTATTCACTAAGTCTTATGCAATCCAGTCGCCGAGTCAACAACCGAAAACGTGTGCTGGTTATCTCTCAGCGAGATAATCCCGGTAAGGATCTAGTTGCCAATTCAGTTCCCTTCGAGTTCGAAGACTGGATTATTGAAATGGACTCAGCTGACATTGTCACCCCTCAGCACTTGCTAGGACGTGCTTCTACTGAGGCTTCTAAAGTTGGTGCCGCCAGAGAAACTACGGGTTTGAAGAGATCTCTCAAGGAGTGGCTGAAAACTAAGCTGCAATCAAATAGGTTGACAAAGGGCGTCTTTAAACTGATGCGAAAGATAGCCTGGACAACATCGTTCAAGCGCTTTGTAGCCCCTAAAGTCAGTGCAACTCCGCTAGATCAGGAGTACGATCTGCTCTACGTTATTTTGACAGAGCCTTGGGAGATTCTCAGCCTGCAGGCTATTCCTAACTGGCGTGAGAAATGCCGCTATGCAGTAGCTCACTTTGTTGAGCTGTGGCAGAAGGAGATTGACGATCTGAAAATTCTGCATAGAGAATATGCTGAGTTTGACAAGATCTACTCAAATACGTTCTACACCACAGAGGAGATCACGGAAGCGACAGGACGCCCCTGCGAATACCTGCCTTTTACGATAGATGCAGTGAAGTTTTGCCCCTATCCCAACCCGCCAGAAAGGTTTATTAAAGTTAGCTATATTGGGCGGCGCTCCCAAGTCACCCATGCAGCTCTGATGGAGCTGGCTGAAAAGGAATCGTTTTTCTACTTATACGATACGGCTAAGGTGTTCCGCACTCCTAACCACCGTGAGCACCGGAGTTTACTGGCTAATCAGCTCAAGCGCACCACTTATTTTTTTGCTAACCGCAGTAAGATTAACGACTCGTCTACAGCGGGACGCCCCCCAGAATTTGGCTGGCGTTTTTTTGAAGGCTTGGCAGCAGGTACAGTTGTTTTAGGCACTCCACCAGATACAGAAATCTTTGAGCAGTACTTCGATTGGCCTGATGCCGTTATTCGCCTGCCTTTTGACATGGAGAACATTGCCGACGTGTTGGCTGAGCTGGACAGTCAGCCGGAGCGGGTAGCCCAAATTCGCCGCGATAATTTGGTCAATGTTTTGAAAAGATACGATTGGCTTTACACCTGGAAGCACATCCTGGAGGATGCCAACCTGGCTTTGACCCTGCCACTGCAGCGTCGGAAGGAAAAGCTCAAAGATCTTGTTGAGTTGGTCAATGCTGACTTCTCTGAAATTGAGTTACCCACTCCTTTGCACGACGTGAGAAGGCCAGTTGCGTGACAGTTTTCCAAGGCGCTATCGCCCTGTGTTGACTCAGGAGTTTTAGTCTGGAGCAGGGCTGCTCTGCCCCATGGGGTCTTTGTTCTGAAAAACTCTACGGATCATCCACTCCATACCTTGGGGAAGGAGGCGGTAGCTTGCGGCGGATAGTTTTGCAGAGCCAACGACAATTTCTCGGCGGCGTTGAGTAACGGCCTTCCAGACGGCTGCAGCTACTTTTTCAGGTTTTTCTACAAAGGGAACTTGGACTACCTGCTCTACCTGCTTTCTACGGGCTTCTCTGTCGGCCTCGCTGTTGCCGCTAAAAATGGCCCGCTCTAAGAAGCTGGTTTTGATTATGTTGGGGTAAACGCCGCAGACGTGGATGCCTTTGGGGGCTAGCTCTGCGTGGAGAGAGCGAGTGAGGCCAGTGACGGCAAATTTACTGGTGCTGTAGGGCACTAGATAAGGCAGAGGCACCTTGCCGCCAATGGACCCAAGGTTGACGATTGTGCCTGCCCGCCGCGCTACAAAGTGAGGCAGCAGGGCATGAATGGTGTGGATGTAGCCCCACAGATTGGTGTCGATGGCTTGGTGCCAGTCTTCTAGAGAAAATTCATCGGCTGGGCCAGAGATGTAAATGCCGGCGTTGTTGACTAAGACATCAATGGTGCCAAATTCCGCTAGGGCTTTTTGAACCAGTGCCTCGACTTGGGCAGCGTCTTTTACGTCTGTGGGGACTACTAAAACAGAATGGTTGTTGGCAACAAGCTCTTCTGCAAACTGATTGAGGCGATCGCAATTGCGAGCTGCCAAAATCAGGTTATAGCCGTGGCGGGCAAAGAGAGATGCGATCGCACGACCAATTCCTTGGGATGCGCCGGTAATTAGAACAGTAGAAGCCATAGGAGCGAAGGTTGCTGTTGCTGGGTTTGCGGTTGAAACTTACTCCCAGTGTGTCGAACATTCGCTCCTGTACCGTCTGACTTATGAGGGATTTAGGGGGTTATTCCTCATCCTCTAGAACTTCATCCTCTACCTCAATGCTGGTGGTGGCTAGGGGCAAGGCTCCCATCTGCAGCTTTTCCTTGACCTGATCTTCAACCTTTTGGGCAAAGGCTGGGTCTTCCTGCATTCGCTGAATAGTGTTGTCGCGGCCTTGGCCGATGTTGTCACCTTCATAGCTGTACCAGGCTCCCTTGCGGCTGACGACGCCGGTCTGCTCAGCTAGGTCAATCAGACAGCCTAGGGTGGAGATGCCGTGGCCGAAGAGAATGTCGAATTCAGCGATGCGGAAGGGCGGAGCTACCTTGTTCTTCGCCACCTTCACCTTGGCCCGAATTCCGTACTCCTCGGTGCCCTTCTTAAGCGTCTGGATGCGGCGAATGTCGAGGCGAACGGAGGCATAGAACTTGAGGGCATTGCCGCCGGTAGTAGTCTCCGGGTTGCCGTAGGAAACCCCAATTTTCTGCCGCAGCTGGTTTAAAAAGATAACGGTGCACTGAGATTTGCCGATGTTGCCAGTGATTTTTCGTAGGGCCTGACTCATCAAGCGCGCCTGCAGACCTACGTGGACATCACCCATTTCTCCTTCGATCTCTGCGCGGGGCACCAGAGCCGCCACCGAGTCTACAACGATCACATCAACCGCAGAGGAGCGCACCAGCTGATCGACGACCTCTAGGCCCATTTCCCCAGTGTCAGGTTGGGCTATCAGCAGTTCATCAATGTCGACGCCTAGAGCTTGGGCATAGACTGGGTCGAGAGCATGCTCGGCATCGACAAAGGCAGCAACGCCACCGCGCTTCTGCACTTCTGCTAGGGCATGGAGCGCGACAGTGGTTTTACCGGAACTTTCTGGCCCGTAAATTTCGATTACCCGGCCTTTGGGCAGTCCACCGCCTAGCGCCAAATCAAGGGTTAGGGCTCCGGTGGGAATGGTCTCGATCTGCATTCGGTTAGCTTCTCCGAGACGCATGATCGAGCCTTTGCCAAAGTTGCGCTCAATCTGGTTCATTACCAGAGAGAGTGCCTTTTGCTTCTCTGAAGATTCGTTTTTAGACTCGTTTTTAGTGGCCATAATCCTGAGATAACTGGGATAACAGAGGGCGGGCAAGGTCAGCCGAGGGCGGTTGCCGACCTTGGGTCAGAACCGCTACCCCACAACAACAGGGCCAGGCAGGCAAGGAATTCACGTTGGGAAAACTTGAACTTGCCTGTCTTTTACACTTATAAGCTCAAGTATAGTACACTTGAACTAAATTAATAGATTTTATTTTGCCAGTGGGCTGTGCTCTGCTGCCCTAATCTTTCCCAGGGGGCTGGCAAGCCATTCAAATTAACGGCTGTGATAGTCGTAAGTGCGATCGCAAGGTGAGGGCCATGAATGAAGGCAGGCTGATAGAAATCGTAGCGTTCCCGGGGTGGATTGTGGGGGTCAGCCTGAACTGGGGCCTCTACCGCTGCTGGGTAATTACCCCTGAACTGGTCGTGCTCAACGATGGAGAAGACTACGAGACAAGCCAGATGGCCCTGGCCGCGGGGCGAGCACTGGTTGAGCTTTCCCTAGAGTCTGAGCTTTGATCGGGTTAGCTCAAGTCGTTGCCAGGTTAGAAGGGATGTCAAAAGGCACAATCCAGAGGTACAGGGTTGAGTCTTCTTCTGAGGGCTCTAGCCTAACCACCCGGTCGGGCTGCCAATCCCCCATATCAAACTGATGCGAGACAATGCGAGTACCGGGCCGCAGCTGGCTCAGCAGCCGGGGCCGCAGCCGCAAATTTAGGTGGGGCAACAGATAGATCGCTACGACCGTGGCATCAGCGAAGTCGCTGGCATAGAGATTTTCCTGGCGGAAGCCGATGCGATCGCCCACCCCTGCTTGTTGGGCAGATGCGATCGCAGCTTCAATCTGAACCGGATCGATATCAATGCCTACGCCCCGGCAGCCACACCGCTGAGCCGCCCGGATCAGCAGCCGCCCATCCCCACAGCCCAGGTCGTAGAACCGATCGGCTGCCGTAACCTGAGCTAGATCCAGCATGGCCTCAATGGCATCTGCTGGGGTGGGAATGAAGGCAATATCGGGCCGCGATGGGGGCAATGACATGAGAGTTCTGGCTGTATGGCCTGCTAAGCCGGGTTGATCTCAGCCCAGCGGGACTGAAGATCTTTAATTGTAAAGAGAGCCTCAAAGGTTAGCCCCTGCTGCTGATAGAGCTCTGCGCCACCCTGCAGTCGATCTACCAAGGCCAGCACCTGATTAACTTGGTAGCCTGCGCCCCGCAACCGTTCTACCGCCTTTAACGCCGACTGCCCCGTGGTAACGACGTCCTCCAGCACCACAACTGGGGTGCCCTCGGGCAGAGCTACGCCTTCAATATAGGCCTGGGTGCCGTGGCCTTTGGCCTCCTTGCGAATGATTAGAGGAAAGAGAGTGCGATCGCAGTCAGCCCCCGCCATACTCACAGCCGTCACCATCGGATCAGCCCCCAGCGTCAGCCCCGCTACGGCCTGGGCCTCTGCCGGTAACTGCTCCAGCAGCAGCCAGCCCACCATCCAGGCTCCTTGAGGGTGCAGCGTTACCTGTTTACCATTGATGTAGTACGAACTGCGCTGCCCTGAAGAGAGGACAAAATCTCCTTCCTTGTAGGCCACCTGGCACAACAAATTCAGTAGGTGCTGGCGTAGCGTTGGCTTACTTGCCTGTTTCAACGCACCCAGGTCAATCTCCAGCAGATGATTCATGGTCATGAAATTCCTTGTACTTGAGCTTTTTTCGAAGGTTTGAGGTATAAAGGACTAGCAAACAGACCCTCCAGCCAGACCGACTCACGCCGCCGCGATCGAACGGCTAAAGTTGAATGCCCTAGAGGTCTGCCAAAACCGCCAATAACATTTACGTGAGCAGTGTTGAGGAGTCAATTCATGGGTATCCCACTTAAGCGCATCACCGGCATCACCGTTGCTTTGGCCGCTGCCTGCCTAGCCGCTGCGCCAGCCGCCTTTGCCCAAAATGCCCCAACTATTCCAGAAGCCGTTGATGAAGCTTTCTTCAACTACTCAGGCGACTTCTTCCAGAATATGTCGATTACGGGGCGCGCCGGCTCAATATTGGGTTTAGGAGGGTTCTCCGAGCAGCAAATTGCTTGGGACTCCAACTCAGTCAGCGCCATCATTCAAGATCAGCTGACTGTGCAAAATACCATTGATCCCACAATTCGGGTTCCCGATCTAGCTAACCCCTTTAACACAACCCTGCTGCTGCTGCCCACTTACCAAAGCTCAGGCGGCGTTGTAGGCAGCCAGTTCATCTTCGAAACCGTTCCCAGACGCTAGTGCTCTGGAGCAAAGGGTTTGGGTAAGACTAACGAGGCAGATCCAGGGTACAGGAATCGAACCTGTCTGGGGCGAATTATGAGTTCGCTGCCTAATCCGCTCGGCCAACCCTGGGTTTGTTTCTATTATTCTATTACTAAGAACCAAAGGTGCATCCTTTGTCGCAATACTATAGCCAAATCTTCGCAGAAGAGCACGCTGGCCCAATAATTTTCCGGCAAATTTTCTGGCGGCTCAGCCATTTCACCTGACTCTTCCCTGTTTATTCACTCTCATCCCCTGCTTATATGAAAAGGAGTTCTCTGTGAATCCTGCTGTTGCATTTACGCTCATTCTGCTGTCCCTCATGATTGGGGGAGGGGTTGTGAGTGCTTCCTGGGGATATACGCTGGGGAGCCAGGCGCTGACGGGAGTCCGGCAGCCAGAGACCCGACCTACAAGCGGCACCCCAGTAACGCGAGAGAGTGGCGCTGGGGGCGACGGAACAGCGGCATTTCTCAGCGAAGCGGACATTCTTCAAGAGGTCAAGTCCCGCATTCAAAGTGGGGGGTCGGCCTCAAGCAACTGAGTTTTCTGAGGCAGGCTCAGCATCTCCTGGTTCAGGATGAAAAATATGCCACTACAATGACGGATGAGAGGTATTAGCTCAGTCTAGGAGCGTCGCAATTGCAGCTTGGTCTGATCGCACCTAGCCTGCTAACAGCAGTCACTTAACTTGAGCAGTTATTCCCACTGTTCTTTGCTCTGGGTTTTTGCCTTCTCTCCTTTCACGGCTAGTGTTAGCCCTGCTAGAGGATGTGCCCCTGGTTCGACGTACTGCTTGTGGTAATCTCCCCCGAACTAACAGCTGCAGATATCTCGACCCGATTGCTGGCGGTGCTGCTCCTCATTGGCTTAAACGCTTTTTTTGTAACAGCCGAGTTTTCCATTGTCTCGGTGCGCCGTTCTCGGGTAAGCCAGCTCGTTTCTCAAGGAGATGCTCAGGCGAAAACCGTGCAGCGGCTCCAGCGCAGCCTGGATCGGTTACTGTCAACCACCCAACTAGGGATCACCCTGGCCAGTTTGGCTCTAGGCTGGATTGGTGAGAGCACCCTAGCCGTTATCCTGTCCTTTTGGATTGCTCGCCTGCCGCTGCCCCCTACTGTGATTCAGGGAATGTCTCACTCCCTGTCGATTCCGCTCGCCTTTTTTCTAATTGCTTACCTGCAAATCGTGCTAGGTGAGCTCTGTCCCAAATCCGTCGCGATTCTCTACCCAGAGCAGCTGGCCCGGTTTTTGGGGCCGCCTAGTCTCACCATTGCCCGCTTATTCAACCCCTTTATTTGGATTCTCAATCAATCTACTCGATGGCTTTTGGGTCTAGTTGGCATCAAGTACAGCAATCAGTTTGGCTATAGCCGTCTCACCCCGGAGGAACTGCAGCTAATTATTAGCACCTCTGCTGAATCTCCCGGCCTAGAGGCAGATGAGCGGGAACTGCTGAACAACGTTTTTGAATTTCGAGATGTCACTGCTGGGGAAATTATGATTCCCCGTACCCAAATTGACTCGGTTCCTCAAGAGGCTTCCCTGCAAGAGGTGCTGGCGCTCATTGCTGAAGCTGGCCATTCCCGCTACCCTGCTATTGGCGAATCCTTAGATGATATTCGCGGCATTATTGACCTGCGGGATCTGCTGCAGCTTTTGGCCCGAGATCAGCTAGACCTCGACAGCTCAATTCAGACCAGCATTCGCCCGGCCCGATTTGTCGCAGAGTATATGCCGCTCCATGAGCTGCTACACACCATGCAGCGCACTGGCCAGGAAATGGTGATGGTCGTCGATGAGTTTGGCGGCACTGCTGGGCTTGTAACGTTGCGAGATGTAACCTCCGAGATCGTTGGGGACATTTACGAAGCGGATGATGAGGCTGAAGTCCTTGTCAAAATGTTGGATTATCAGTCGTTTTTAGTAAAGGCACAGACCAATATTGAAACGGTCAACGAGCTGTTGAGAGTCAATCTTCCCTTTGCCGAAGAATATCAAACTCTAGGAGGATTTTTGATCTACCAAATGCAAAAAATTCCTACGGAGGGAGACTGTCTCATCTACGAAGGGTTTGAGTGGGTAGTGTTGTCGGTAGATGGCCCTCGTTTGCAGGACATTCGAGCCCGTCGTTTAGAGGGACCAGATGCGGCAGCGGCTCTAGAAGAGCCTGCACTTTCGACCGCATCTGAGCAGCCCTTATTGTTTCCAGAGCCCTTTAGGGACGCTTAAGAAACTGCCACAGAGCCAAAAGGCGGTCAATATTCTGCCTAACATACTGGCAACAGAAACCCCTCTGCTCAAGCTGCTTGAGGTCTAGCTTAAAGAGCCGCATAGAATCTTTACAGAGCAAAGCATTGTGGTAATATCTGTTTGACTTTCCGCTAGCACACACGACTCTTTCCAAGTAAAACCCCCTGAATCCCGTATAAGGAGGGACAGGCGTGCAGGATCAGATGGCTTCCGTAAGTTCCGAAGAAATGCATTTACACCGAAATCTCCCAGAGCCTATTCGAGTTGGCGTGATTGGTATTGGCAATATGGGCCAGCACCATGCTCGGGTCTTGAGCCGCTTGAAGGATGTAGAGCTAGTTGGCGTTTCTGATGTCAATGTTGAGCGGGGTTTAGATACCGCAGGCAAGTATCGCATTCGATTTTTCGAGGATTATCTCGATCTGATTAAGCATGTAGATGCTGTTTGTATTGCTGTTCCTACGCGGCTCCACCATGCTGTCGGCATGGCCTGTCTGCAGGCAGGGGTACACGTGCTGATTGAGAAGCCGATTGCTGCCAGCATTACTGAAGCGGAGTCTTTGGTGAATGCTGCTGCTGCCTCTAACTGCATTTTGCAGGTAGGCCATATCGAGCGGTTTAATCCGGCTTTTCAAGAACTGCACAAGGTTCTCAAAACTGAAGAGCTACTGGCTTTAGAAGCTCGTCGCATGAGCCCTTATTCTCAGCGGGCTAACGATGTATCTGTCGTATTGGATCTGATGATCCACGACATTGACCTGCTACTGGAATTGGCTGGATCGTCTGTGGTGACGTTGACAGCGCGAGGCAGTCGAGCCTCTAGTTCTGGATATCTAGACTATGTAACGGCCACACTAGGGTTTGCTAACGGCATTGTTGCCACCTTGACCTCGAGTAAGGTAACTCACCGGAAAATTCGCACTATTACGGCTCACTGCAAGCAGTCTTTGACAGAAGCTGACTTTCTCAACAACGAAATTCTGATTCACCGTCAGACTACGGCCAACTGTTTGACCGATTACGGCCAAGTACTCTACCGCCAAGACGGTTTGATTGAAAAGGTCTACACCAGTAACATTGAGCCTCTCCACGCTGAGCTAGAGCACTTTGTTAACTGCGTGCGAGGGGGCGAGCAGCCCTCAGTTGGCGGGGAGCAAGCCCTTAAAGCTCTACGGTTGGCCAGCCTGATTGAGCAGATGGCGCTAGATGGCAAGAGCTGGCAGTCGATTGACCTGGCTTCAATGGATCTGGATATCGCTGTTTCTGTGTAGCTTGCTATAGGCGCTATGGCTTAACTAGAACGGGAGTGCCCAGGCTGATCTGAGTGTAGAGAGCTTGAATGTCAGACTCCCGCATTCGCACGCAGCCATGGGAAACCGCCTCGCCAATTAAGTCTTCCTCGTTGGTGCCGTGTAGCCCAATGTGGTGCTCGCCATCGGTCCAAAAACCGATCCAGCGGGAGCCTAGAGGGTTGTCAGGGCCGGGGCCAACGGGTTCTTGGGTAATCGGGTGGAGCCACGCGGGATTTTGCCGCATGTCTCGGACAATGAAGTTGCCTGCGGGAGTTTGCCAATCGTCTTGGCCAATGGCAACGTCGTAGCTGAGAATGACTTCGTCTTCCCGGTATAGCTCTAGCCGCCGCTGGCCCAGGTCGATTACAATCTGCTGGTTTCTGCCGGTCAGGGCAGTGGGAATGTGCTCTAGGGCAAAGGCCAGCCGCAATGTGCCGCTAGATTGAAACAGCGAGTCGTTGGGAACGTTGGCACCGGTTAGGTAGCCTTGCCATGCCCCCGTCGCTAATAGTCCGGCTGCTGTGTAGCAAAGCGCCATAAAACATCGCTTTATGGGCGATTGGGAAGTCATGGGTCTAACCTGTAAACCGGCCTCGGCAATGAGATTCTCTTTCCCCTAGGATAACCGCTTAAACCCGGCCTGACTGCCCTCCCAAGTCTTGTTAAGATAAGTCCTAGACAGCATGGGACAGGTAGGCAGCGTGGCAGTAAAACCAGATTGGTTACGGGTAAAAGCGCCTCAGTGGGAGCGAGTTGGCAATGTCAAAGCGATTCTGCAGGATCTGGGCTTAAATACTGTCTGTGAAGAGGCCTCTTGCCCCAACATTGGCGAGTGCTTTAATGCTGGAACGGCCACCTTTTTGATTATGGGTCCGGCCTGCACGCGGGCCTGCCCCTACTGCGATATTGACTTTGAGAAAAAGCCCCAGGCGCTAGATCCGACAGAGCCGCTACGGCTGGCCCAGGCGGTGCAGCGAATGAAGCTGAACCATGTGGTGATTACCTCGGTTAACCGGGATGACTTGCCCGATGGCGGTGCTTTGCAGTTTGTTCGCTGTATTGAAGCGGTGCGTCAGGCTTCTCCTGGCACTACGATTGAGGTGTTGATTCCTGACCTGTGTGGTAACTGGGAGGCTCTGGCCGTGATTCTCTCGGCCAACCCTGAGGTCTTGAACCACAACACAGAAACGGTGCCCCGACTGTACCGACGAGTCAGGCCTCAGGGCAACTACGATCGCACTTTGGAACTGCTGCAGCGAACCCGCGAATTGGCTCCCTGGGTTTACACCAAGTCTGGCATTATGGTGGGCTTGGGCGAAACCGATGAGGAGGTGCGCCAGGTGATGACGGACTTGCGATCGCACCACTGCGACATTCTCACCATTGGTCAATACCTGCAGCCCAGCGCCAAGCACTTACAGGTACAGACTTTTGTGACGCCGGAGCAATTTGAGGCGTGGCGGCAGGCGGGCGAGGAGATGGGCTTTTTGCAGGTGGTGTCGTCGCCGCTGACTCGCAGTTCTTACCACGCTGAGCAGGTGCGAGGCTTGATGGAGCGCTACCCCCGCTCAATTCCGGCGGTTGGGTGAGGCAGGTCGCTGTCAGCATCAGTGGGCGATGCGGGTGCGGGTGCGATCGGTTCAACCAGATCGAAGCTTGAGTAGTCGATGGCCCGTCGCCCGTCTTTAGTCCAGCAGAAAATGTCGCGCAGCCGGTAATTCCAGAAAATTTCCTGGGCTAAGAAGGAGTGGCGGGCGTGGATGGTCTGAGAGATGGTCTCGTCAATGCCGGTTAGAATCACAACGATTTCACCATTTGCTTCAGCCAGAGACTCTGCTGTTTCGCCGTAGAGAGGGCTGCTGGCCTCAATTGGGTGCATTGCCGTCCAAGATAGGGCAAACAGCGGCGTATGGGAACGGCTCAGTTTGAGGTCGTAGAAACGCCGGAAAAACTCCCCCTCGGCAGTTATCTCATCGCGCACTAGCGTGACCCAAAGTTGCGCTTCTAGAATGCGGTTACGCCGCTTGTTGGCGGTGCGAAACATCAGCGTCGGCACGCCATTTTGGGGAGCGATCACGGCGTAGTTGCTAAACAAAATGCGGGCGCTGGGTAGGGAAAAGCGGGCAAAGCTGATGCCGGTCGTTATCGCAATAAACAGCAGTCCGATAAAAGCTTCGATCACGACCAGCCCGTGGGCATAGAGGGTTTGGGGATACATGGCCCCGTAGCCAATTGAGGCCAGAGTCTGCACGCTGAAGAAGAACAGGTCGGTAAAGGAGCCGGGGCGGGTATTTGCGATCGCACCCTCGCCCCCCAGGAGATAGGCCAAGGCAAAGAGGGCATTAATCGCTAGATAAACCAGACCCATCAGCCCAATAAAACCGGGCCAGGAGATCTTCAGCAGGTGGTGATAGATGTCCTTCCAGGGTAAGTGAGTCTCTCCATAGCGCACCACGTCAGAAAATTCGCCTGCCCGTGAAGCAATGCGCGATGAGGGGCGACCTTTTGGCTTTAGCACCATACGATTTTTGAGTACTGCTAAAGGGGACTAAAAAGTTTCCCCAATTGTAGAGCTGAAGAAATTTTTGAGGTGTAGTTTACTTGGCTCGATTGGTCAGGGTGACGCCCGCGATCACTAGGCTGCCTCCCAACAGCAGCGAAGGCGCGATTGGCTCCGCTAGAACTAGAGCTGCTAGCGCGATCGCAAACACCGGCACCAGATTGATAAAAACCCCGGCTCGGGCTGGCCCCAGTGCCTGGATGCCCTGGTAGTACCAGACAAAGCCAACGGCAGAGCCAAAGATGCCCAAATAGGAAACGCCCAACCAAGTGACTGTAGACATTTGAGTGACAGCTCCCGCCAACCCTTCTGCAATCGCGGGCAGCAGCAGCAAAAGCGCCCCCACTAGGCAGGCATAGGTCGTGGCTACAAAAGGCGAGAGCTGACCCATGACCGACTTGCCCACTAGGGTATAGCCCATCCAGCTCAGGACGCAGCCCAGCATAAACAAATCGCCAATGCCAACACCGCCCGCCAGCAGGTTTAGCGGGTTGCCGTTGCCAATCACCAAAGCTGCCCCCAGCAGAGACAGGCCAATACCTGCCAGCTTTAGCAGCGATAGCTTTTCTCGGTAGACCAGGGCCGAGCCGAGTGCGATCGCAACCGGGTTCAAAGCAATGATCAAAGAAGCCCGACCCGCCGGAATCGTCTTCAGCCCCGAGAAGAAAAAGACATTGTAGGCAAAGATGCCGGTCAACCCCAGCAGCAGTATGGGTAAAACTTGGGGGCGCTTGAGCCGAGGCAGCGAGCCTTGAAAGCGGTAGGTGAGCAGCAGCAGGCAGAGAGAAGCAATGGCAAAGCGGCAAAATGCAGCAGTAAAAGGCCCTACCTCCCGCACCGCCAAACGTCCGGCAATAAAAGTGCCGCCCCACAAAAACATTGTTAAAACCAGCTTCAGGTAAGACAGCCGGTGGGATTGAGCGTTTAGCTGGGTCAAGGGAAGCACTCCTGGGCTAAGTATTTTGCACGCTAACCGTAAACCCCGCTTCAGCCCGTGATTTCTTAACTATATGTTCCGTTCGCCAACCGACGAACTCACCATAATTAAGTCATCTCGCCCCCCTGGAGGCAGTCTCGATGGTTTGGCTCGCCGCCCTGCTTGAGATCCTGGCATTTCTAGAATTTTTAACGTCTGCCCTGGGGCTCTCTCTAATGCTTTGGTCTGGGCTGTACTACGGGCTGAGCCTAGGCCTACAGCTAGACCTGATGCAGGCGGCAACCCTGGCTGGAGTCGTGGCGCTAATTTTCTATTTTCGCCTTGAGTAGCTGTGCTTCAGGCTTTGCAGCCGCTAGTCCTGGACAATAAGGCCGCAGCCTACTCGACTGCCCGCATTGCCGACAGGCTGGCTAAAATCGTCGGGATTGGCATGCAGAATGAAGGCATGATTGGTTACTGGATGCTCTCCTGCTGCCAATGTCAGCCCTGGAACGAGAGCTGTATAAAGGGCGGTGCCGTCTTCCCCAATCACGACGTTGCCCAAGTCACCCGCGTGGGCAGCGGCAAACCCATCTTCGATTAGGTAGCCGTGCTCTACGTCATCGGGGTTGTAATGGCCGCCTGCCGCATTGCCCGCATCCTCACAGCTATCCCCCGCATGGATATGAAAGCCGTGGGTGCCGGTGGGCGCACCTAAAAAGCTGACCTGAATGTCGAGACCCTCAGCGGTTTCTTCTAAGTGAGCTACGCCTAGAGCCAGGTTTTCATCGGTGGTGCTGTAAAGAACGGCCTGAGCAGTCCCTCCCGTAGCAGCCCAGGCGGCTGGCGCTACACCCAGGGCCAAGGCTATCGCTGCAATGAAGCTGATGATGAGGCGAAGGGGGCGATTTAGAGAAGACATCGGCGGGTTTCTCCCAGACAAATCTGCCCTGATCATACAGAGGTTTTTGGGGGTTCTAGTGTTTAACTCCCCTGCTACTGAGCTGTAGGCATTTGCAGACTAGGGCCGTGAGAAAAGTGAGAACATTGGGCTGAGAATATTGAGAAACTCTGCAACCGTTTGGATTTCTAACTGGCTCCTCCCATAATGGGCCAGGTAGCCGTCACAATAGGAAAAGCAACCTGGCCTACAGGTAAGAATTATTTCAGCCCGTTTCCGAGACCATCCCCGCACTCTAGCCAATTCCATGCACAAGACTCAAGACCTACACGTTGTAGAAACCCGTCCCTTGATCAGTCCGGCGCTGCTGCACCACGAACTGCCCCTCAGCGCAGAGGCTGCCGAGATCGTGGCTGGGACTCGCGATCGCATTCGCAACATTCTCTACAACGAAGATCGCCGCCTGCTGGTCATCGTTGGCCCCTGCTCTGTGCACGATGTCGATGCCGCTTACGAGTACGGTCAAAAGCTCTCAATGCTGCGCCACGAACTCTCAGGCCAGCTCGAAATCATTATGCGGGTATATTTTGAAAAGCCCCGCACCAACATTGGCTGGAAGGGCCTGATCAACGACCCCCACCTAGACGGCAGCTACGACATCAATACGGGTCTGCGGTTGGCCCGCAGGCTGCTGCTCGATCTGGCCCACATTGGCCTGCCCGCAGCCACCGAACTGCTAGACCCGATCACGCCTCAATACATCGCAGACATCATCTCCTGGACTGCCATCGGCGCGCGCACCACCGAGAGCCAGACCCACCGAGAAATGGCCTCTGGGCTGTCGATGCCGATTGGCTTTAAAAACAACACTGACGGCAGCCTGCAGGCCGCAACCAACGCCATGCTAGCCGCCAGCCGTCCCCACCATTTCCTGGGGATCAACCACCACGGGCTGGCCAGCATCGTCACGACAACGGGCAACCCCGACTGTCATCTGGTGCTGCGGGGCGGCAAAAACGGCCCCAACTACAACGCTGACCACGTCAACCAGGCAGCGGCAGAACTAATCAAGCTCAACCTCAACCCCCGCATCATGGTTGACTGCAGCCATGCCAACGCCAACAAAGACCACATGCAGCAGGTGCCTGTGCTAGAGAATCTGTCTGAGCAGATGCGCAGTGGTTCCCGGCACATTCTGGGTGTGATGATCGAGAGCCACCTCAAAGCAGGCAACCAACCTATCCCCCAAGATTTGAGCTCCTTAGTATACGGTCAGAGCATCACCGATGCCTGCGTGGACTTTGAAACCACCGCAAAGATGCTGCGAACCTTGGCAGGCGCAGTTGAGCCAATGATGCAGGCGGCAGCAAAGTAGGGCAGAAGGGGCAGGGGAGAAAAAGCATAAGTTAATGCGTGTCTGTACTGTCCTAATGCTCATCTCCTCTACTCCCTGCTCCCCGCTCCCTTCACGATTTAGCTACCCCGGCTATTAGATACGAGTTATATAGGTTCTGAAACAGAACGTAGAACATTGGCCCTAGGGCCATTTGGGGATTGAGAAAGGTCAGACAGAGCCAGATGGCAAGCATGGTATTTTTTTGGCCGAGGGACTGGCTGGTTTCTTGAGCCATTGTGGGTTTCCCTAGCCAGTGACCCACCCCAAAATTAAGGGCACAGAGAACGAGGGCGACTAAAGCCATGCCTGGCAGAGAGTTCCAGTTGCCGGATTCGTACAGGATGAAGTGACTGGTTCTAGAAGAGGCCAGCAGCAGGGCCAGCAGCCAGAGGTAAAAAGACAGATCCTTGATTGCAGTGAGTTGCTGGCTGACCTTAGGAGAGGTCCGGATCAAGATTTGAGAGAGCACCAGCGGCGCGGCAATCACTAATAGAGTGGCGTTTAGGATTTGCCCCATGCTGGCTGAACTGCTGTCACTGAGCAGCGGCAGCAGCAGCGGAATAGCTAACGCCATCAGGCCATTGGTCAAAATGACGGAGGCCGTAACGTAGTCCACCCGGCCTCTAAGAAATCGGGTGACTACAGGCGCGGCAGTGGCGGTCGGCGTAACGGCCAGTAGAAAAGCAATCAGCGCCAAGTCTGTATTGATTAGGCGAAACAGGGCAAAGGTTGCGATCGCAATTCCCCCCATCATCGCCAAAAGCCGCCACAGATGAGGATGCAGCAGCAGCTTTAGCGAAACGCGGCAGTCTAGCAGCGACAGAAACAGCATTGCCATCACGGCATAGCGAATCAAAAAGGCGTAGACGTAGCCCCCCGGCAGCAGCATCCCCACCGCAATGCTGACAAATAGAAGTTGCGATCGCAGCGGCAACCGTTTAAGGCTAAATCTCATTTAACTGCCCCCTTTCCTTGTAAAAGCGCTATCCCCCGCGCCCTGAGCCATTAGCCAAACCATAAGGGGGCTACTGAACCCGATGTTTTGCCATGTCTCCATCAATAGCGCATCTCAGCTCCCGGCAACATAGCCGTTGATACCAGGAGCAAGCCCCTCCCATCGGAGACAATGAAAATCTACCCTAGAGATCGGCCTTCAATGGATACTTACGGCAGCTGGCAGGATTGGGCTCTGACGATTGGCTACGTCACTTTTTTGACGTTTATCGCCTATCAGGTGTTGAAGCCGCCGGAGAAGTAGGACGTGGAGGAGCGGGGGAGCAGTCGAGCATGGCAGAAAAGGTGAGGGAGATAGGGGAGATGGGGAAGCGAGGTTTCTGCACTGCATGAGCCTAAAAATTGGGTACGAGCCGTCAAGCCTTCCCTGAAGCCCCATCCACTCATCTACCCACTTCCCCTACAAATCCTTCCCCTCACCCAGCGAATCCAGCAAACCCGACTCAACCATCAACCGGGGCCAGAGCAGCAGGAAAAAAGCCATCCAGACAGTGACGGGGATGCCGATGAGGAGGGTGAGCCACCAGCGCTCTAGGAGAATCCAGCTACCGCCAATTAGACCCACACCCGTGAGGGCGATGGACCAGGGCTGGCACCACCAGGGCTTGTATTGCCAGGGGCTGGGGGGTTGAGAAGGGGCAGAAGCGGATTCTAGCTTGGGCATAGTTGAAAAATGGGTTAACCGAACTCAATCATCCGCTTAAGCACACAGCTTAGCCTGCAGCTTACGAAAACAGCTTGGGGTAGATTTTTAGGGCGGCCAGCCGCGCCATGATTACAGTAGCCACCACCAGCCAGAGCAGGGAAAACGGCCACCAGGCTGGCAGGCCCATCGGCCAGCGCAATAAATCCGTTAGCGAGGCCAACGGCAAGACTCCAGCAATGCCCTGCAGCACACGGGGCAAGGTGTCGCGGGGGAAGTAGGTGCCGCAAAGGGTGAACATCGGAATGATCACGAGGAAGATCGGGACATTGACCTGATCGACTTTGCGAACCAGTCCTGCTATGAACAGGCCAAAGGCTCCAAACAAAAGACTGCCGAGCACAATCAGGGGCAGCGACAATAGCAGGTGGGGCAAGGCGTATAGGCCAGCTACAACCGAAACGAGTCCGGTCAGTGTCCCAGCAATGCTGCCTTTGGTAGCAGCCCAGAGCCAGTCACCCAAGAAAACGTCGGTGAAGCTAAGGGGAGCAGTCAGCAGCGCCTGCCAGGTCTTTTGAAAGTTGAGTCGAATAAAGCTGCTGTAAGCTCCTTCAAAAAAGGATTGAAACAGCACCCCAATGGCGATCATGCCGGGGGCGATGAACTGGGGGTAGGAAACTGGCTGATCTAGGTAAACCACATCGCCGATCAGCGGTGTCAGCCCGTAGCCAAAGGCCACCAGATAGATAATGGGCTCAGAAATAGGCGGTAAAAAGTTCACCAGCCAAGTACTGCGATATACCTGAAAGTGCCGCCACCAAACGGAATAAACGCCCCAAGGGGTAACGGCAACTCGCTTAACTCCAGTCATTCCAACAAAGTCCCAGTCAAACGCAGGAATACATCTTCTAAATTGGCCTGACGCCGCGCCAACCGCTGGGGATGGAGGGCTTCTATCTGCTGCCAAAGGGTGTCGGGCTGCTCTAACGGTAGGGTCATCAGGGTGGCGTTGCCAAAGGGGCGACTCCAGACACCAAACTGATCGGCTAGGGCCTGCAGCTTTTCGGGAGCAATGCCTTCTATCTCGGCTACTTCTCGCCCTACAACTCGCGCAATTAGATCCAGGGGCTGACCTTCGTCAATGACTTTGCCCTGCTGCAGGAGGAGAATGCGATCGCACAGCCGCTGCGCCTCATCCATGTAATGAGTGGTTAGCAGCACGCCGCAGCCCTCCGACTTTAGGTGCAGCACCAGTCGCCAAAAGTCTTGCCGGGCATCGGGGTCTAGCCCAGTGGTGGGTTCGTCTAGAAAAACCAGCCGAGGATGGTTGAGCAACGCTCGGGCCAGCACTAGCCGCCGCTTCATGCCGCCTGAAAGTTCATCGATCTGGTAATGCCCCTTGTCCCGCAGGTTGACCAGATCCAGCAGTTCCCCAGCACGTTGACGGGCTGCCTGTCCCCGGATGCGATAGTGATGGGCAAAGTGGGTCAGATTCTCAAAAACTGTAAAGTCAGGGTCGAGGTTGTCTTCCTGGGTGACAATGCCCATTTGGGTGCGGGCCTGCGGGCCTTGAGCCGGCATCTGCCAAGGCCCAAACTGAACAAACCCTCGCGAGGGCACTACCGACCCATAGAGCATCCCAACGGTGGTTGTTTTTCCGGCCCCATTAGGCCCAAGCAGGCCAACAATTTCCCCCGGCTCTAGCACGAAGTTGATGCCCTGCACCACCGCACTATCGCCATAGCATTTCCACAGGTCGTAGGCGGTTAACGTTGCGTTCAACGGCGTAGATGAGGTCGTCATGGGAGCAACGAATCAGCAATAGTTCATTTTGGCATGGGTAAGCAAAGCCAGGAATACGACCTTTGACAGAGGCAGGCTCAGCCATACCCTGAGAACCTATATGCGGTCGAGTGTTCTAGGGCTAGGGAAGGCGCTTTAGGGGGCCTTTCCTAGCCTGACAGGGCGTTAAAAAAATTAGACCTTGGTTTGTTTGCCAAAGAGTTTCCGGATGGCAGCTGTAAGTGGGGAAGAGTGGATTGGTAGATGCACCCTGATTAATTCCCTGGCTTCGGCTGGGGAATTTTTTTATCCTTTTTTTTCTTCTGGTTCTGGCTTAGTTCTCTGCTGCTCTTGAGCTTCGTAGGCCACGTTGATCTGGCTCTGCCGCTCGTAAAGCCAATTCATCCAGCTTGGGTCGAGGCGGGCGTGATACATCCCCTTCAAGAGCTGATTTACTAGGGCCTGCCGATAAACCCCTCGCTGCCGAAAGCGACGGGCTGAGGTAATAATCTTGTCTGGCAGCAGCACCGGGGCTCCAAACTGGCTGAGCTGCTGGCTCAGCACCGTGTCTTCAAAAATATCCATATCGGGGACGCCACCAATTTTTTCTAGCAACGAGCGACGCGCAAAAATGCAGTGGTCTAGGTAGAGAATTTGGCTGTAGTGCGATCGCACCCGATTGGAGTACCAGGAGGTAAACCGCAGCAGCCAGTGATCCAGGTCAAAGCTATGGTGAAAGCCGCCCCAAGCTACTTTAGGATCGGCCATCAGTGCCTCAATCTGTATCAGAGCGGTTCCTTCTGGCAGCAGCGTCGCTGGATGATGCAGCAACACAATTTCGCCGCTACTGGCGTAAATGCCGGCGGTTAGGCGCTGCGCCCGATTCTGGGCATCGGTTTCCAAAATTCGCCACTGGGGATGTTGGCGCAGCGTTTGCAGCGTGTCGTCATTGCAAGGGCTGACAACAGCAATCAGTTCCTTGGCTCCGGCTTGGGCAGCGAGATTGACCAAGATGCGCTCTAGATAGCCGTGGCGCATCTCATTGAGACAGGGCAAGACAACAGAGATCAAGGCATTGTCTAACGGAAAAATGCCTTTTGATCTTACGACTTGGGCAGAGGGCAAAACTGAGATGACCCTGAAACTGCTCTCGATCCTTGGCCGGTTTGTTGGGTCACGCTGCGCTTGAGGCCAACCTACGAGAGCCGTTTTCTTAGATTAGACTCCTTATTTCTGAGCTGACTGAGTGCTTCAAAGCAAACCCGGAACTGGAAAACAGAGAGACGCGATGAGCTCAATCTGAGCAATCCCCGCGTCTCTGAGTCTCTCTTACCCCGGCCCTTGTCTAGCAGAACCTTGACCCGACTAGACGACTAGACCGCCGCCGCTTCTGCAGGTTGACTAAAGGGTTTGAGCACAACCTTGGTGCAGTTTTCCTGCTTATCGCGGAAGATCTTGTAGGCGTGAGGAGCCTCTTCCAGCGGCAGCCTATGGCTGATCACAAAGGAAGGATCAATCTCTCCATTTTGAATGCGCTCTAGCAGAGGGCGCAGGTACTTCTGAACGTGGGTTTGGCCTGACTTCATCGTCAGGGCTTTGTTCACGAATGAGCCCATCGGCATTTTGTCGATAAAGCCACCGTAGACTCCCGGTACCGAGACTCGACCGCCTTTACGAACGGCAGCAATCGCCTGACGCAGCACCATGGCCCGGCCGGTCTCCATGCGAACTGCCTGCTTTACTGTGTCGTAAAGGGCGACAACCCCAGTGCCGTGGGCTTCTAAGCCAACCGCATCCATACAGGCGTCGGGGCCACGTCCGCCGGTCATTTCCTTCAGGGCAACCCCGGCATCCATCTCCTCGTAGTTGATAATTTCTGCCCCTAGTGATTGGGCCAAGGCCAGACGTTCTGGAAAGCGATCGATAGCGATCACCCGCTCGGCTCCCAGCATAAAGGCGCTGGCGATGCCAAACAGACCCACCGGACCGCAGCCAAACACGGCAATCGTATCTCCTGGCTCAATGTCGCAGTTCTCAGCGCCCATGTAGCCCGTGGGGAAAATGTCTGTCAGAAACAGCACCTTTTCATCAGATAGGCCATCGGGCACCTTCAGCGGACCCACGTCGGCGAAGGGGACGCGAGCATACTCAGCCTGGCCTCCGGCATAGCCACCCAGCAGGTGAGAGTAGCCAAATAGGCCTGCTGGAGAATGGCCCCAGAGCTTTTCAGCCATCCAGGCGTTGGGGTTGGAGTTGTCGCACAGAGACCAAAGGTCGCGATTGCAGAAGAAGCAGTGGCCGCAGGAAATCGTGAAGGGCACGACCACGCGATCGCCTACCTTCAGCTTTTTCACCTCGGGGCCAACTTCGACCACTTCGCCCATAAACTCATGGCCCAGGATATCTCCTGACTTCATGGTGGGAATATAGCCATCGTATAGATGAAGGTCTGAGCCGCAGATGGCCGTGGACGTGACCTTAATAATGGCATCCTGGGGATTGAGAATTTTGGGATCGGGAACGTTATCTACCCGAACGTCTTGGGCACCGTGCCAACAAACTGCCTTCATGTATGCTTCTCCTGGTTTACTGCTGTCCCTGGTAATTCTTTAAGACCCGGCTCTCTTTGGGCGAGAGGTCGGCCGGGGCGTCGACGCTGCGGGCCCGCTCGGCCATGTCCCTCAGCTTTTGGCTAGCAGTTTCGCGGCCATGCAAAATGGCCTCGTTGCGCTGCGGGGTTTTGCCCTTAATGCGCATAGTGGTCTCCTGACCGCTAAACACATCCTTAGAAAGCTGTTCGGCTTTCTCGGCAGCCTTTTCTAGATCAACGCCGCCCTGAGTGCTTTCGCCGCTGAGCGGGTTGTAGGACTGGCGGTTGGGTCCGGCTTGATAGGCTTCGGCTTCTGGTGTGGCGGCAGCTAGGGCTGGAGCCATCGGCATTAGGCTGACCCCTAGCCATAGGGCAAGCTGCAGTAGGCCAATCAGGGCCAGCCGACTCAGGGAGCTTTTTAGGTTAGATAGATGAGATTTCATAGGATCACGAAAATGCACGGTGGGCAAATTACTAAGGAATGGATGGGGGCAGGCTGATTACGCGCCTCGGGGCTGACCTTCTGTGGTGGCAATTTCGCCGACTTCCATTAGCTGCTTGAAGCGGGCTAGCTCGTCACCAATCTGCTGCTCGGGTTCTTCGCCGAAGAGTTTTGCGATCGCAGCCGTCAGCGCTCCACCCGGCGGGCTGTACTCCATCACCACTTTGACCTCGGTGCCACGATTGCCAGTGGCAGGCTGGAAGCGAACAAAGCCAGAATTTTCGATGTCAGCACCGTCTAGAGAGCGCCAAGCGATCAGATGGTCGGGTTCGTCGGTGACGACCTCGGCATCCCACTCCACTCGGTTGTCTAGAGGAGCCTTGCTGACCCAGTGGGAGCGGTTGCCATCGAGCACCGTTACCGATTCCAGGTGGCGCATAAATCGGGGCAGGTTTTCGAAGTTGTGCCAGAAATTGTAGAGTTCTGAGGCAGGGCGATTGATGGTCACCGTCTTTTCAACCCGGATGGCCTTGTCTATGCCCACGGCTTCTTCAACCTGTTTTAGGGTGCTTTTGTTGCTAGCGCCCTGATATACCAGCCCGCCCCCGGCTAGGGCCGTCAAAACCCCGCGCAGAGACCGCTGCTGCAGGCCCATCAACACCATCGCTCCGCCACCAATCACGGAAGCCCATCGCTCCAGATCGCCTGGCTGCTGGTCTGCCTCGGTCCGCGTACTCATGGTATTTTCCATAAAATCCTTGCGTTCTCAATGCGTCACGTCTTGCTGCTCAACCTGTCTAATAAGTCCGTTATCAAGGTCTTTATCGGCGACCTCTAGACATATAGGCAGGGATGAATACTCTTGCTGTCAGCCTAAAATCTCAATTTCCCGGTTACTTCGGTCGAAAGGCAGAGACCGCAGGTGAACTTTGGTGGGTCTGAATATGGCAGCGATCTTTCAGAAGGCTTTTATAGAAGAAAAAAATCCCTACAGAAGTCTGTGGTCAGGAAAGAGAATTCGAGATTACGATGGAGTTTTGGGCATTGAGCACAGGGCCATGACTGTCACGCCGACCACTCCTGAATCTGCAATCCTCACAGACGCTGCTGGGCCTGTTTCTCAGACGCCGCTGCTGGGACAATCTTTGGAGGCGCTGACGGAGTGGGTGCGATCGCAAAACCAGCCCACCTTTAGAGCCAAGCAGCTACACGACTGGCTCTATTACAAGGGCATTCACTCCCTAGCAGAAGTTACGGTCTTCTCAAAAGCTTGGCGAGAGCAAATTGCCGATGTGCCGGTGGGTCGCGCCCAAATCCATCACCGCTCAGAAGCTCCCGACGGTACAGTCAAATATTTGCTGAAGCTGGCCGATGGTCACATCATCGAGACAGTTGGCATGCCTTCGCCCCGACGGCTAACGGTGTGCGTGTCTTCCCAGGTGGGCTGCCCGATGGCCTGCGACTTCTGTGCCACAGGCAAAGGCGGCTTTCTGCGAAACCTAGCCACCCACGAAATTGTGGATCAGGTGCTGACGGTGCAGGAAGACTTTGATCAACGGGTTAGCCATATCGTCTTCATGGGTATGGGCGAACCTCTGCTAAATAGTGACAACGTGGTTGCCGCCATTCGCTGCCTCAATCAGGACGTTGGCATCAGTCAGCGCACCATAACCCTCTCTACAGTCGGCATTCCAGGCCGCATCCGGCGACTAGCGGCAGAACAGCTCCAGGTTACGCTGGCCGTCAGCCTGCACGCCTCTAACCAAGCCCTACGAACGAAGCTAATCCCCAGCGCCCAGGCTTACCCCCTAGAGGGGCTCCTGGAAGAATGCCGCGACTACGTCAAGCAGACAGGGCGGCGCGTGTCCTTTGAGTACATTTTGCTAGCCGAACTTAACGACACCCCCGAACACGCTTTGGAACTGGCCCGTCATCTGCGCGGCTTTCAGAGCCACGTCAACCTGATTCCCTACAACCCTATCAGCGAAGTAGATTACCAGCGCCCCAGCGAAAGCCGCATTCGGGCCTTCGTCAAAGCCCTAGAGGATCAGCACATCGCTGTCAGCGTTCGCTATTCTCGTGGGCTAGAAAAAGACGCTGCTTGCGGCCAATTGAGAGCCTCAAAAGTGGCTGGGTAACAATCAAGTTGGTACCTGGAGTTGGTACCTGGGTTTATCAGGGTAAGCAATGTGGAACCACAACACCCACTACCATAGCTATCTATTGCACCGAATTCCTAAAAGAGTTGACCGTGCGTTGGATGTCGGTTGCGGTCTAGGTCATTTTGCTCGGAAGCTAGCAGAGCAATGCGACTTTGTGGATGCCTTGGATGTTGACGATGCTACCCTCACAGGGGCCTCCACTATTAACTGTTCTCCTAATATTGCTTACTTAAAAGCTGACTTTCTGACAGCGGACTTACCTGAGGCAGCCTACGACGTAATTGTGTCAATTGCTGCTGTACATCACATGGATATGGAAGCGGCTTTGAAGAAGATGAAGCTGCTGTTGCGCCCTTCTGGAAAGCTGTTAATTCTTGGGCTTTATCGAGAGAAAACCCTCGTTGACTATGCTTACAGTCTCGCCTCTATTCCGCTTAACTTTTTGTTTTTGCAATGGCATCGGGCATCAATCACCGGGTCAACTGCGATCGCACCCACTCGGCCTGCTCGGCTAACGGTTGAGCAGATTAAAGTGGTTGCAGGCACTGTTGTTCCTGGATTTTGTTTCAAAAGGCATCTGCTCTGGCGTTATTCGCTGGTCTGGCAAAAACCTTGTTAAAGGTGATTGAATGCCTACAGCCTGTATACTCCGTGAGGCATTAAACATCTAAAAAACTCGCTGCTTGAATCTGCCCTAGGGAAAAGGAAGGTAAGCGTTTGCTGCCTTAGGGTGTAAGTAATTAACTTACCTAGCAGGAGTGAATATGGTAACTAGCCAGCAGAAACGAGGCGTTGGCTTCTTTTCCAATGCCCAAACGGTTGAGAAAGCTTGCCAGGAGCTACAGTCGTCCGGGTTCTCCATGGACAAGGTTTCCGTGATTGGCAAGGATGCTCAGCAGGGAGCCGACGTTAGCGGGGCTACGGCCCATGACCGAGTTGGTGAAGACAAAATCAAGCCCGCAGCGACCGCTGTTGCCGATACGGTTAGCAACAGCGCCGCTGGAGTGGTTCTATTTGGTCTGACTAGCCTAGTCATCCCGGGCCTGGGGCCGATCTTGGCAGCAGGATCTCTAGTAGGCGCGTTGTCTGCGACTGCCGCTGCAACCGGAGTCAGCGCCGTAGCTTCAAATAATCTCTATCAGGCGCTCTCATCTTTAGGTATTCCTGAAGACAAGGCCAGCGACTATGGCGATGCGCTATTGGCCGGGCAGTACCTGGTGATTGTCGAAGGCTCTGAAGATGAGCTGAACCAGGCTACGCAGGCCTTGAGCCAGTATGAGATCAAGGATTGGAGCGTCTATTAATTAGGCAATTTAGTCCGCTAATCCAGGCGTAAAAGCAAGAAAATAGGACGCAGGCGTTTGCGTCCTATTAGAGCGAGATGTCTAAGTCTGGAGGGGTGCCCTGCAGCGGCACCCCTAAGGCTATTAGTCTTCCTCGTGGTGGGCAAACCGGCGAAAGAGGAAGTCTAGTGCAAAGTTGCGTAGCTCGTAGTAGCGTGGGTCTTCCATGATGCGGGCGCGGTTGCGGGGCCGGGGGAAGGGCACCTCTACGATTTCGCCGATTTTGGCAGATGGGCCGTTGGTCATCATCACGATTCGGTCCGCTAGAAAGAGAGCTTCATCGATATCGTGGGTGATCATCAAGACGGTGGCTCGGTGGCTTCGCCAGATATTGAGCAGCTCTTCCTGTAGCTCTTCTTTGGTGATGGCATCGAGTGCGCCGAAGGGTTCGTCTAGGATCAGCACCTGGGGGCGAATGGCTAGGGCGCGTGCGATCGCAACTCGCTGCTTCATCCCACCAGAGAGTTCGCTGGGCCGCTTTTTGGCCGCCTCGGTCAGCCCCACCATCGCCAGGTGCTCATTGACGATGTCTACCCGCTGCGCCCGAGACAGGTTGGGGTTAGCCGACTCCACTGCCAGATACACGTTCTCAAAGGCGGTCTTCCAGGGCAGCAGAGAGTAGTTTTGGAACACCATCATGCGATCTAGACCAGGGCGCACTACGGGTTCATGCTTCAGATAAATGTCGCCCACGGTCGGCTGGTTAAAGCCTGCCACCATGTTGAGCAGCGTGGTTTTGCCGCAGCCAGAGTGGCCAATTAGGCAGACAAATTCGCCTTCTTTTACCGTCAGGTTGATGTCTTCTAGAACGGTGTAGGGGCCCTTTGAGGTGGGGTATACCTTGGAGACCTGCTTAATTTGCAGAAAGTCTGCCTGCATCTCAGGTGCCGGGGTTGTCTGGGGAGTGAGGGTTTGCATAGCGATCGCAACGAGCTCTCTAAAGTGGCAATTTGAGCAGATTGTGGGTGAGCTTGCCCACCCAACGGGGCTTAGCGGGAAGACAGCGTTTCCGCTGGGGGCTGAAGCAAAATTTCCTCAACCTGAACCGGGCGACGGCCCAGGGTTAGGCGCTCCAGGTAGCCCAACGGATCGTCGGGGTTAAAGACCACCCCATCAAACAGGGCAAAGGGCTCACGGTCGGCCTCTAGATCGGGCCAGCCCAGCTGCCGCGCTGCTTCACCAAAGAGATCCACGCGCCGCACCCGCTCCAGAATTTCAATCCAGTTTTTGGGGAAGGGGGTGATGCCCCAGCGAGCTAGCTGAGTGAGAATCCACAGCCCTTCACTACGGCCTGGGCAAGTAGATCTGTCGACGTAGAACTGGTTAAACCGCAGCATGCTAGCGGGCGGCTCGTCGAGGCTCCAGCGGTAGGGGTCGATAAAGCCGGGGCGCGTGTAGGCTGGGTCTGAGCCGACATATTCGGGGCGGCAGATTAGCTCCAGCACGCTCTCCCGGTTGCGGCGGTCGTCGCAGTATTCACAGGCTTCCATCAGGGCCTTGACCAGAGCCAGGTGGGTTTCGGGGTGCTGGTTGACCCAGTCTTCCCGCACGCCCAAGACTTTCTCGGGGTGCCCGGCCCACAGATCTAGGTCGGTAGCCATGACCACGCCCTGCCCTTCGCTGACAGCCCGCGAGTTCCAGGGTTCGCCGACGCAGTAGCCGTCAATTGTGCCTGCCTTGAGGGTCGAGAACATCTGGGCCGGGGGAATCACGGTCAGGCTCACATCACTATCGGGATCGATGCCGCCGGAGGCCAGCCAGTAGCGCAGCATCAGGTTGTGCATCGAGGCGGGGTGAACCATGCCCAGCGTATGGACCTTGTCTGGGGTCTGGCTCAAGATGGCCTTAAAGTCAGCCAAAGAGCGCACGCCCTGGTCATAGAGGCGGCGAGAGAAGGTAATGGCGTTGCCGTTGCGGCTTAGTACTAGGGCGGTGATAATCGGCAGCGGGGCTTTGCCGCCCATGCCCAGGGTCATGCCCAGGGGCATACCAGCCACCATCTGGGCTCCATCTAGGCGGCCAGCAGCTACGCCATCGGCAATTGCCTGCCAGCTCGGCTCGCGCGACAGGGTGACTTCTTCCAGGCCGTATTTCTTGAAAAAGCCTTTTTCCTGAGCCACAACCAGGGGCGCGCAATCGGTCAGGGGAATAAAGCCAATATCAAGATTAACTTTTTCTAGACCGTGGCGGGCAACTGCAACCGTGGGCTTGGCCTGCCGCTGCTTAGATCGCTTCTGCTGGTTGAGGAAGTAAATAATCTCGTTGCGCAGGGCGTAGTAGCGAGGATGGTTGACCACCTCCATGCGGTGGCGAGGTCGGGGAATCGGTACTTCGAGGATTTGACCGATGCGGGCTTCGGGGCCGTTGGTCAGCATCACTACCCGATCGGAGAGCAGCAGCGCCTCATCCACATCGTGGGTCACCATGATGGCTGTGACCTGGCTTTCTTGGCAAATCTGCATTAGCTGTTCCTGCAGGTTGCCCCGCGTCAGCGCATCGAGTGCGCCAAAGGGTTCATCTAGCAGCAGTAGCTTGGGCCGGATAGCGAGGGCACGTGCGATCGCAACCCGCTGCTTCATCCCCCCCGACAGTTCATGGGGGTATTTGTCTGCCGCGCGTTTCAGCCCCACCATATTGATGTGGTGCTCAATGATGCTGCGCTGCTCACCCTTGGGCAGATTTCCTAGCGCCGACTCGACGCCTAGGGCCACGTTCTGACGCACCGTTTTCCAGGGCAGCAGAGAGTAGTTTTGAAACACCACCATGCGGTCAGGGCCAGGGCGACGCACTTCCCGCCCCTCTAAAATGACGCCGCCTGTACTGGGCTTGTCTAGCCCTGCAATGATATTAAGCAGCGTAGACTTACCGCAGCCGGAGTGGCCGATGAGGGAGACAAACTCACCCTGGCGCACCTTTAGCTCAATGTTCTTCAGCGCAATATACTGACCGCCATCCGGCAGGTTAAAGACTTTATCGACGTGATCGACTTCGACGAAAACTGACATGGCTTTTTGAGGAATGAGGGTGAGGAGCGGGGGAGACCTGGGAACGCGGGGAAAATCGAGAAGGAGGAGAACTTGAAGGTGTCTCCCGCTACCCGCGTCTCTTCTGCCTTCTACTGCTGAGAGCCCTTAACAACTCGGTTCCCAACGAGGGTCATGAGCTTGTCTAACAGAAGTCCTACTAGGCCGACGTAGACCAGGGCCAAAATGATTTCGCTGATGAGAGAGCTGTTCCAGGCATCCCAGATGAAGAAGCCGATACCGACGCCGCCAATCAGCATTTCAGCGGCAACGATGGCTAGCCAGGAGAGACCGACGCCGATCCGTAGGCCGGTAAAGACATAGGGGACTGTGGCCGGAAAAAGTACGTCTGTAAAGTACTTGGTGCGAGAAAGCTGCAGCACCTGGGCAACGTTTTTATAATCCTGGGGGATTTGGTGAACGCCGACAGCGGTGTTGATGATGATGGGCCAAATGGCGGTGATGAAGATAACGAAGATAGCGGAAGGCTCACTATCTTGAAACGCCGCTAGAGAAATCGGTAGCCAGGCCAGCGGCGGCACTGTCCGCAGCACCTGGAAGATCGGGTCGAGGGCGTCGTAGATCAGGCGGCTGCTGCCAATGATCATGCCGGTGGCAATGCCAACCACAGCAGATAGGGAGAAGCCAATAGCGACTCGCTTGAGGCTCGCCAAGATCTGCCAGAAGAGTCCTTTGTCGGTGCCGCCGTTGTCAAAGAAAGGGTCGATAATCAGCGGCCAGGTTTCCTGCAGAACGCGGATGGGACCGGGCAGGTTGGCGTCGGGGCTGAGGGTGAGCAGCTCCCAAATGGCGAGAAAGAGAAACAGTGCGATCGCAGAGGTCAGCCAGCGTTTCGATCCCTGAAGCAGTTTCAAAACAAGCGGTGGGGCAGAACGGGTGCGCGGGCGACGGTAAGAAGAAGAAGCCATATCAGTATCGAAGTAGGTGAAGACAACAAGCGTTAATCGGAGTCAGAGAAAGAGCAGGTTGAGCCAGAGCTTATTGAGATATCGAGATGGGCTTCAGGCTAAACCTGCTCAGACCAGGTAACCTTCGGTGCGTCGGTGTCTTTTTAGACAGTCAGGCTCCGACGAAACAGCTAATTTCTCTAGACCTGAACCTTTTTAATCTCAAGGCTCTTGAGATAGCCCATCGGATCTTCTGGATCAAAGCTGACCCCGTCAAAGAACGTCTCAACGCCTCGCGAGGTGCTGGCCGGAATGGCGGCCTCTTGACCAAGCGCCTTGGCAGCTTCGCGCCAAATATCTTCTCGGTTCACCTGGTCTACCAGGGCTGTAATGTCTTCATCGGGGCTGAGATACCCCCACCGAATATTCTCAGTGAGGAACCACAGGTCATGGCTCTTGAAGGGATAGGAGGCAGCCCGATCCCAGTAGGTCTGCATCAGGGTGGTGTCTTCTAGGGTACGGCCATTGCCGAAGTCGAAAATACCCTTAGAACGGTCCAAAATGTCGGCGACGGGCACCTTGAACCACTCCCGCTTAGCTAAGATGTCGCACATTTCTTCCTTGTTTTCCATCTGGTCGCACCAGATTTGGGCCTCCTGCACCGCCATTGTGAGTGCTTTGGCGGCATTGGGGTTTTGATCTACCCAGTCGGCCCGCATGGCAAACGCCTTCTCAGGGTGATCGCGCCAGAGTTCGCCAGTGGTCAGGGCGTTGTAGCCTACGTTCTGGTTAACGGTTTGCAGCGGCCAGGGTTCGCCCACACAGAACGCTTCCATCGCCCCAACCTTAACGTTGGCAACCATCTGAGGCGGGGGTACAGTAATTGTTGAAACGTCGGTATCGGGGTTAATGCCGCCTGCTGCCAGCCAGTAGCGAAGCCACATATCGTGGGTGCCGCCGGGGAAGGTCATTGCTACCTTGATGTCCCGGCCGCTTGACTTCTGCTGGGCAAAGGCTGCCTTGAGCGGTGTACTGTCGAGGGAAACGTTGACGTCTTTATAGGTATTGGCAATTTGAATGCCTTGGCCGTTAACGTTGAGGCGGGCCAGAATGTACATCGGTACGGGCTTGCCGTCGGTCACCTTGCCGCTGCTGATCAGGTAAGGCATGGGCGTGAGAATGTGCGCCCCATCAATGCCGCCGCCGCCCGAGCCTAGCACCAGGTTGTCGCGGGTAGCGCCCCAAGAAGCCTGCTTCTCAACCGTGGTTTCGGGCATGCCATATTTGGCAAACAGTCCCTTCTCCCTAGCAATAATCAGAGGAGCGGCATCGGTCAGGGCAATGAATCCGAGCTTAGCCCCGGTGACTTCTGGCGTATCAGCTGCCGCTACTGGACCCGGTGCAGCCGTTGAGGCACTGGTGTCTGCCTGGCCAGATCCGCCCTGATTGTTAGAGCTACAGGCATGCAGGAACAGGGTTGCAGCGGTGGTTGCCCCAGCAGTAACGATGAATTTGCGGCGAGACAGGTTAGACATAGTTCAGTAGAGTCCTTTGAATGAAACTGCGTGGATTGAACTAGGAATGCATCCGGGGTGCATTTTGGGGTGAGCCAAAAGCAACGAAGATAGAACAGGGCAACGGGGGTTAAGGGCTGGCTTAAATAATTTGCTGTCTGGCTGATAACAGAATTTACTGATATTAAATCTGTAAATTCTTACGTTGGTTGTTATCAATTAAACAATGCAGGTTGACGGGGAAATATCAGCCATTGCTCACAGGAAAAACTCGAAGCTCTTCTAGAAGCCTCAGAAGATTTGACCTTTTCTGTATTTAAATTTACAAAATAGATCGCTTCTTCAAATTACGGAGCGGTCTTGAGGTATTTTTTGCCTGGAGCATTGAGCTAGTAATACCTTGCTTAAAACTCCCTGCCTTAGCGATAAGGCTAAAGAGGCAGTCAACCTCAAAACAAAAACCTGGACTTTAAAAACTCCGAAAGTATCTATGCTTGCAAATTGCTGTCTTAACTAAAGTGCTGGTTGCGATGCATATCAATTTATGAATAGAAAAGGTGAGGTTTTGTAAATCTAGTCACATTATCTTAAGAGGCGATGCGAAAAGGGGATTCTGACTATGCACTAACTGCATTTTTGTTGGGATAAATGGCAAAATGCCACACTCAAATTGCGATCGCATCCACTAAATCTCGCCCAGCAAGTCCTGCCGTAGAGTCGGGGCTTTGGCGATGCGTAGGATGCCTTACATTCCGGTAAAGTTGAGAGAGATTGGGCTATTTTCTGCGCTGGCAAAGGTGCTCTGATGGTTGATTTTCAGGCCTTTCTAGAAAAGCTGTACTGGAAATACCGGGATGTGAATGAGGGCAAAGTTGCCTCTTACATTCCTGAACTGGCCAAGGCCAACTCAGACTCGTTTGCCATTTGCGCCGTTACCCGCGATGGACGGGTCTTTCAGGCAGGCGATGTAGACCAGAAGTTCACGATTCAATCTATCTCAAAGGTTTTTGTCTATGGACTGGCGCTAGAAGAGCACGGGCGGGAGCGCTTGCTGCAAAAGGTAGGTGTGGAGCCAACCGGAGACCCGTTTAACTCCTTAATTCGGCTGGATGAGGACTCAAAACGCCCCGATAATCCGATGGTGAATGCGGGTGCGATCGCAACTACTAGCCTGATCAAGGGTGATGGCCCCACCGAGCGGCTCAACCGCCTGCTGACTCTGTTTCAGCGGTATGTGGGGCACGAAGTTTTTATTGATGTGCCGGTGTTTGTGTCTGAGCGTTCGACCGGGCACCGCAATCGGGCAATGGCCCACCTCATGCTCAACTTCGGCATGATTGACCAGAAAGTAGACGAAGCCCTGGACCTGTATTTCCAGCAGTGTGCCATTCTTGTGACTTGCCGCGACCTGGCGGTGATGGCGGCTACCCTAGCCAATCAGGGCGAAAACCCGCTGACCGGAGAGCAGGCCCTCCATCCTGAGTATGTGCGAGATGTCCTCAGCATTATGTACACCTGCGGCATGTACAACTTTGCTGGAGAATGGGCTTATCGGGTGGGCATTCCGGCAAAGAGCGGTGTTTCTGGAGGAATTTTAGCCGTGGTGCCCAATCAGGTTGGCATTGCGGTCTTTTCACCACTGCTAGATGGGCACGGCAACAGTGTCCGCGGCCTGCGCGTGTTTGAGGAGTTATCTCAAGAGTTTGGCCTGCATCTGATGGATCTGTCGATGGGCCGCTGCCGGTTTGAGGCAGCAATTCGAGACAGCTCAGAATTGACGGCATCTTAGTGCGTGCTTGCTTCTCGTGGAGGGCAAACTGCGGCAGTTTTTATAGGCGTGCTCTCTCTAGAGATTGCCGCGCTTTGCTCGCAATGACGAGGTCTTCCATAGCTTTGGGCCTGTTGATTTGGCAGAGAGCGCCCGGTGCTTAATCTGTGAAGTCTTGATCTCTAGCTGCAAGATCTTGATCTGGCAGGCCAAACAGTGCTGACAAAATCTGGGTTTGAGCTTCCGGCATTTGCCCGTAGGTGAAGGCATAGGGAATGCCCTCCGGCAGGTCAGCCCGGAACTGCTCAAAGGCATAGGGGCTGCCGTAGATGACCACCCCCTGTAGACACTCAGCCTCTAGCAGGGCACGGAACCAGGCATCGGCAATCTCAGTGAGACTAGCAGAGCCTCGAAAGGGGTTGCCGCGAATGAAGAGTTGCAGCAGGCTGGGTCGCAGAGAGGCTGGATCGGGAAACTGGCAGCAGCCTTGGCTATCAATCAGCTTGAGCCGATAGCCGTACTGCTGGGGCAATGCGATCGCACTGGCCGTCCGTCCTAAGAAAGGGCAGTTCACGCCATCTTCCACAACCACAATGTTGTCTTGCCCAGGCTCATCTGAGCTGTTTAACCCAGTCAAATCGAGGCGGCCCTGCACTGTGGCAGATTCGCGCAGGATGGCAACCGCTGCTTGACGGGAAGACGGCTGGGCCAGCAGATCCAGCTGGATCGGTGGCGGCGGCAAATGCTCCCAAGCATGGCCAGATGCTGGCGGCAGACCCAGCGGTGAGGTGGCCTTTTGCTTAGCTCGCCATAGGCGCTCTACTGAGGCCAAAATTCGCTCCTCAGAAATGCGACCAACGGCCACGGCTTCGCAGACAGCATTGATTGCGCCCTCAGGGTCAACCGGCATTAGCAGAATGTCGGCTCCGGCTTCGACGGCCAGCACAGCGGCTTCGTAGGGGCCGTAGGTCCGGGTGATGGCTCCCATGATCAGCGCATCGGTGACAATCAGCCCGTCAAAGCCAAGATCTTGCCGTAGGGTATCGGTCAGTGTGGCCCGAGAGAGCGTGGTTGGGTATTGGGCATCGAGCGCGGGTACCTGCAGGTGGGCCGTCATGACGGTATCAACCCCGGCTGCGATCGCAGCTCGAAAAGGCTCAAGCTCAACCTGCTCCAACCGCTGCCGATCATGGGGAATCAGCGGCAGCGCCAGGTGAGAATCAACGGCAGTATCGCCATGTCCTGGAAAATGCTTGGCGGCCGTCAGCACCGGCTGGCGCTTGGCCCCGCGAATAAAGGCGCGGGTAAGATCACAAACCAGCTGCGATGACCGACCGAAGGCGCGCACGTTGATCACCGGGTTGGCCGGGTTGTTGTTGACATCTACTACCGGAGCCAGCACCCAGTTCAGCCCAATCGCCAGCGCTTCCTGGGCTGTCACGGCACCGAACTGCTCGGCCAGCTCTAGCGCCCGAGGTAAGTCTTGCTGGGCGATGGCCTCTAGCGCCATGGGCGGCGGAAACCAGGTGGCCCCACTGAAGCGCTGGCCCACCCCCTCTTCAATATCAGCCGCCATCAGCAGCGGAATGGCCGATAGCGACTGCAGAGTTTGCGATCGCACTCCCACCTCTGCCGCACTGCCCCCCAGCAAAATTACGCCGCCTACCCCCAACTGCAGGTAGCGGTGCAGCTGCGCCTGAGTGGCTTCCCAAGCCGGGTAGCGAATTTCGTGGTCAAACAGATGGCCGGTAGTGCGAACAACTACCATCTGCGCCACCTGCTCAGCCAGCGATAGGCTTTCGGCAGGGGGCAGAATTGAGGGGGTCAGCGTGCTAACCAAGGCTACTCTTCCTCGCTCAGGAACAAGTCCTCTTCTGTGCCGCCGCTGTCTTGTAGGCCGTTTTCAGCATCGCTCTCCAGGTCTGGATCGCCCTTTTCAGCCCGCTCTTGGCTCAGCTGATTTAGCAGCGACAGCACTTGGGTGCCGCGTTCTACCGAGCGGTCTTCCTTAAACAAGATTTCAGGCGTACGGCGCAGACGAATGCGCTTGCCTATCTCACTGCGCACAAAGCCCGTTGCCGCACCAAGCCCCTCCATCGTCTCGGCTCGGGCCTCATCAGTGCCGTAGATACTGACAAAGATCTTGGCGTGCTGCAGATCGCCCGAAACATCTACGTCGGTGACGCTGACCATCCCTGCCCCTACCCGGTCATCTTTGATGCCGTCTACCAGCATTTGGCTTACTTCCCGTTTGATCAGTGACGCTACTCGCGCCATCCGACGGTCATTAGGCATATTGTTTCTCCTTTCAGGCGTTATCGCCGTTCACAGCTTCAGCTTAAGCAATGTTGAGGCCCAGCATTGCCCGCAGGGTAAAGGTGAGAAATAAAAATCCTGCCACCAAGGCTCCAATCAGCGCAACTGCCGTCGTAGGCCGCTGCAGCAGAGGAACAAGGGGCTGAATTGCGTTGAAGAGAATCCCCAGCGTGAACGAGATGAGGTAGCGCGGATAGCGAATGACGTTTTCAAAAAATTCTTTCATGGATCAGGCCAGCGTTCCCTAGCAATTTGAGAGAGCAATCCTGCCAAAAAAACAGGATTTAACCTTTTCAATATCCTAGCCTACGACGAAAAAACCCCGCTTTCTCAAGCTTTTGATATAGTGAGTTTCAACAGACGCGTACATTTGATCTTGATCTCCACAGGGGGAGATGGGTCGTCCCTACAATTCTCTCGACGCCATCATGGTGATTGCTGCCCTCTCGACTCAGACCTGGCCCCGTCCCTTCCTTAAGTGGGCAGGCGGTAAAGGGCGGCTTTTAGAGCAGTACTACCCCTACTTTCCCAAGTCGTTTGATACCTATTACGAGCCTTTCTTAGGGGGAGGCGCAATTTTCTTCCACCTGACGGGCCGTTTTCGCACCGCCGTTTTGGCCGATATCAATCCTGAATTGGTCAATGTCTATCAGTGTGTGCGCAACCAGGTAGAAGACCTGATTGCGCTACTCCAGGAACACAGGCAGCAGCACAGCCAAACGCATTACTATGCAGTGCGATCGCAAACCGAGTTAAGTTGCTCGGTGCAGCGCGCCGCCCGACTAATTTATTTAAACAAAACTTGCTACAACGGCCTATATCGGGAAAACTCCAAGGGGCACTTTAATGTGCCGATGGGTCGCTACAAAAAACCAGCAATTTGTGACCCAGACCTGCTCAGATCGGCAGCTTTGGCCCTACAGTCAGCCCATATAAGGCAGGCATCTTTTGACTTCGTTTTACAGCGAGCCACCAGCCGCTACGACCTTGTCTACTTCGACCCTCCCTACTATCCCATCAGCGCCACCAGCAACTTTACAGGCTACAGTCGCTACGGCTTCACCACAGCCGACCAAGAGCAGCTTAGCCAGGTGTTTGCTACCCTAGCCGAGCGCGGTGTCCAGGTGATGCTCTCCAATTCCGACTGTCCCTTCATTCGAGACCTTTACGCCGGATTTAACATCCACACGATCCAGGCCACTAGAGCGATTAACTCTAAAGCTTGTCGTCGGGGGAAGATTACGGAGCTGTTGATTACTTCCTATTAAGAGAGACGTAGGAGGGACGCGGCCTTTCCCCGCCAGTCTTATGGCAACCGATACCCCGACGCCCGCAGAGTCAGCTCCCCCTGCCCTGGGTCGTGCTCGAAGATAAAGACGCCCTCCTGTTCTTCCTGGCTGGAGAGGAAGTCGATCTGCTGCTGGCCTTCTTCTTCGATTTCGCCGTTGCGGCGCAGCTCGGCCACAACTTCTACGGCTTCTGCAGTGCCACCCCCGACGTTGGTGACGCTAAAGGGCACGTAGTAATAGCCCCGTTCGGCGTGGACGTCGCCGTTGCGGTTGACGGCGAGAATGGGGTCTTCGTTGCTCTGGGTAGCCCAGATAAAGAGCACTAGGCCCACTAGAATGGCAACGATGAGAGAAGCGATCGCAAACGTCACGACTTCTGCAGAGATGTGCAGCGGTCGCTGGCGACGGGGTGATTTTGTTTGGGAAATAGGTTTCATAGAACTAACCGTCCGGCGGCTCCGCCTAGGGTGGCAGGCAGGCCCAAAATTAGAGTTTCTTTAAACCAGAGGAACCAGGGGTCGCGCAAGCCTAGCCGGTGAAAAAACCACAGCATACAGGCTGCCGTCAGCAGCGACACTAGGTAGGTGAGCACCGTTTCTGTCAGCGGGCGCTGAAACAGCCCGATTTGCTGCCGCCGCTGCCGCTGGGCAGTGAACCCCGCTACAAACACGATGCAGTAAGACAGCACCAGGGAAACAAGAAGCAGCGCCAGCAGCCAGAGGGGCGAAATCGCCGCTTCTAGCATGGGAATTTCATCGGTGGGCGCGATACTAAAGCCGATAATAATGGCCCCAACCAGCGTGGCTCCAACGTCCTTCAGCAGTTCCTTGGCTACCTCGTGTGGGGGTGGGGGCGGGGGTGGCGAACAATCCAACGCATCAGAGTGGGTATCGGGTTCATCCTCCTCTTGCAGAATCGAACGGGCTAGGGCAACTCCCAGGGCAAAGGGCATGCCCTCTATGACAATTTTGCCAACGGCTTCATTGAGAGGCGTTGAGGGCGTGATTTGGCGCAGCAAAATCAGCATCAAAACGGCGCAGAAAACTGCGATCGCAAGTGCCTCCACACTATCCATCGCCGCCTGCCGAACCGAGTCTGGCCGCACCTGCCGAAAGCCGTCTGTCCGGTTTAGCAGAAACACAATCAGATAGGTCACCCCCAGTAAGGCCAGCATCTGCGGCGGTTCAGTAATTGACCCAATCCACCAGGCTTCCATGGTGTAGAGCAGCGGAATGCCAAACAAAAAACCGCCGGATATACCTCGAATGAAATCCTCTAGCTCAAACTGCCACGCCTGGGCAGTCGGAAAAACAATACGCCTTGCCATAGAACCCGTCTTTGAGAGCCGATCTGAGCAGACCCTGAGCAGACGAACTGCCCATTCAGGTAAAGAACAGGTTAACCAGTTGATCCCCGCAGTAGCGTCTGCCTCAGGTATGTTTGTAGCCAGTCCATGCTTGCAGGGGCTGGCGGTTCGGGCAAACCATTGCTTAGAACCTCAGGAGGCTCAAAGCATCAGGGGATCTAAGGCATACTCCTCCCAGTCTTGGTGATACCGCTCTGAGACGTGCAGCTTCACCTCAAAGCGAGGCGGTGTCCCGGCTTTAACGTCGATGCGTAAGAAGGAATAGGGTCTGCGGCGTTCGCTTTTATGGCCGATCAGGCCCATGTACAGCTGAGATTTGGCCACCAGCCGACTTTCTGAGGTTTGTCTGTCTGCGCCTAGAAAGGTTTCGAACAGCTCTGGCCCGTCGGGCCGCTGCCGCCGCAGGCTGAGGCCGCTGCCGCCACAGACCAGCCAGTTGATATGGGAGTCGGCATGGCCAGTATCTAAGGTTCTGAGATACTCAAAGCAATGGGCATGGCCGCAGAGAACCAGATCGACCACGGGCCGATCCCCGGCTTCTCTTCCTAGTTCCTTAGTCGCTTCGTTCAAAACCCAGCGCAGGTGATGGCGTACTGCCAGGGTTTGCCCCTGATGCCACTTAGTCACCTCAGTCACGTAGGGCGGGTGATGGAAAAACAGCACTCGCCCTCGCACCTCAGGGTTGCGCCAAGAGCTCACTAGAGAGTCCTTCAGCCAGAGCAGCTGCTCCGCATCAATCGACATCATGGGCGAGGCGGTTAACTGCTTTTCAATATCAAGCAGCACCTCATCAAGCTGCTCAATCTTGCCCTGCAGGTCATCGAGCCGCTCTTGGGCGTGGGGTGCTTGCTCTCTAAGCTGAATCGCTTCTTCTACGACTGCCCGTTTTTCTGCCTCAACTGCCTCTCGCTGGGAACGCAGTAGGTGGCGGTAGTCAGAGCCCAACGGCCCTTGGGGCAGTGGCGAAGGCGCATTAAAGGTGCTGGAGTCGAGGGCAAAAAAGTCGATGCCGCCAGAGCGAAAGCTGTAGTAGCGGTTGGGCAGGCGGGTAAACTCTCCTACTCGGTACTGGAGGCAGCGCCCGGTTTCAGTTTGGCCGGTGTAGTGCGCATCGAGGTGGGCCGGCAGCTGCTCGGGCGGGATGGCTTTTAGGTAATCTAGGAAAGCTCGGGCGTAAGCGTCGCCTTCGTGGGAGCCGTGCCAGCCAATATTGGGATTGAGGTTGGTTCCCAACAATCGCCGCAGGGGTCGCATGACCTGAGTCAACAGGCCATAGGCCCAGGGCAGATTGTAGTAGTCGTGATTGCCAGGGACCGCCAAAAAAGGAAATTGAAACACCATCTTGTCGTAGGCGATCCTCTCTGGACGTTCACCGCCGACCAGCCACTCCCGGTAGGGCTCAATGAAGTTCTGGGGATATTGCTCGCTGGAGCCGACTTGGTACACCACATCACCTGTGTGCAGCAAGAAGCGGCAATCCTGCAGATGGGGCAGCATGGCTTGGGCTATTCGCCGCTGGGGATTGTAGTCGGTATGAGGCCCCGAGCCGCTGTCGCCAATGACCAAAAAGGAAAATTCGCTCTGGTCTGAGTCAGGGGTTTCTAGCGCTAGGCGGGTTTGATCGATTTTGCGATCGCGAATGGCTGGGTGCTGCCAGCACACCCGAGCCTTCATCTTGGTAATTTTGACAGGAATGGCCGGATCCAGAATAGAAGCCATAGAAATGCGTGAACAGGCTTGACTCTAGAGTAAACGCTGGCTTGAAAGATACGTGGCCCTTGCTCCAGCACTGGGCTTAAAACTATTCTGCCGGATGGGCTCGCTTAGCGATAGCCCACCAGCAGCCAGATGCCGCCCAAGGTGACTAAGACCCCCAGAACCGCCCGAAAACTAATGCGTTCTCCCAACAAAGCTGCAATCGGCAGGATAAATAGGGGACTGGTAGAAATTAGAGCCTGGGCAATGCCGGTGGGGGCAAACTTTAGCGCCGTTTGCTGCAGCCAGATGCCCAGGTAAGTGCCGAAAAAGGCTGCGATCGCAACCAGCCCTAATAGCCGCCCCGACCGTAGCGGCTGCAGCCGGGGCACAAGATTGCCTTGGCTAGCCAGCATCCCCACCATGATCACCAGGCCGCCCCCTAACCGCAGCAGCGTACTCCACAGCGGGTCCACCGCCGTATTTGCCAAGGCCGCCCGCGACATGACTGCGCCAGCCGCCTGCCCGATGGCCGCCATGCCGCCATAGAAAATACCGCGCCCCAGCTCACCCCCGATGGGCTGATGGGCCGTTGGCACCCGCTCTGAAACTACCCAGCACACTCCGATCAGCGTCAGTAAAATTCCAGTCCAGGCCTGCAGCGAGAGCTGTTCCTGTAAAAAAAATAGGGCCAGCACCGCCGACAAGGGTGGAGCTAGGGTTTCCATCAGCAAGGCCCGACGTGGCCCTAGGTGATTGAGAGCGGCAAAATAAGCGGTATCGCCCAAACCAATGCCGATTACCCCGCTGGCCAGCAGTAGGACAACTTCTCCTTGGCCTAGCCCGGTGGTCTGGCGCTGTTGCAGGCTCAGCGTTAAACTGATAAATACGAGAGCTATCAGCCCTTTGGTAATATTCAGCACCAAGGGTGAGAGAAACTTCCCTAAGCGGCCAAAAATCACCGCTGAGGCTGCCCACAAAAAAGCGGCTGTCAAGGCCGCCAGCTCTCCTTGAACAGCCAGTATAGAGTCGATCACAGATTGCCTCGAGGGTAGATAATGAAGGTAAAACCAGACTTTCCTATCTTCGCGCAGAGTGTCTTTCCCAGCTGCTCAACAGCACCCTAAAAAGGTTTAGGAAAAAGGCAAAGGTATTCTCTACAGAATCTTCATGAACTTAAGCCTGATAATCTTCGTCTTTCTTTGTAAAGGGAATTGATCTGTTCGTCTGAGTCCTCTGTCAATCACGGAGTTTGATTTTATGCGTGTTTGGGCGCTTGCTTCCTGCGGTACTCTGGTTACTCTTGCCGCCTGCACAGCAAATCAACAGGTCACCCAAGACCTGGTTAAGGAGGGTCCTTCTCCAGAAGGCAATGACTCCATCATCGAAAAACAGCAGGACACACTAGAGCGGCGGGTAGAAAAGACCGTTTCTCAACCCGAAACAGAAAGTATCGTTTCCCAACCTAAAACAGAAAGTATCGATCTCACAGCGCGCCCTCGCCCTTCGACTCAGGCTCAGGCCTTACTCCAGCAAAATCTTAATCAAATTCGAACCCGGCGCGCCAGCACCACGCCTCGACTGCAGCCAGGCCCCTCCTTTAGTCGTCAGGATCGGCCCACCCTGCCCCAAATTGCTGTGCGCCCCAGCGCCGCCACCCCCAGTCGCGTGCAGCCACAGCCGCCCCAGGCTCAGGCCAGCTCCACCCTGCCCCAGCCTCCAGCAGCTGCCCAGCCTGAAGCAGCGCTGCCAGACCTGGCTGCCCGCCCTCTAGAACCCACATCAACCTATCAAGCGCCTCTAACGCCCTCACAAGCCCCCAGCCCTGGTGCGCCTCTACAGCCAGTTCGGCAGCCTGCGAGTAACGGAGCAGTCGGTAGTGCCCCCACTAGTGCTGTCACTGCTTCGGTCAACCAAAGCACTGTTGCGACTGCACCTACCGCCATCACCCCAGCAACCCGGGAAACTCCGCCCCATCGCTCGCAAGTCCTAGCTGCGCGGCCCAACGGCCTTTCCTTGCAGCCTGTAACCGCTGCCGTTGACCCAGCAGTGCAGCCGGGGAGACACATCAGCTCAATGGGCACCATTTCATCAGAGACGAGTCAGGCTGCCCCGGCCGCTCCCGCCCGCCAGAGCGAGGTGAGCCCCAATTTGCTGCGCTCCGAGAGCCCCGCAGGCAGGCAGACAGCAGCCCAAACCGCCACGGCTCCAACCCAACCCGTCAGTCTGCCTCACCAGTCTTCTGGGATCAATCCCTTTCTGGTGCCCCCGGCCACTGTCGCTCCGGCCACCCTCACACCCACCATTCATGGCGAGGCAATGCCTCACTTCTCTACATCTGAGGTGCCAGGCCCCATCTTACCCGCCGCAGGAGAGGCTCACAGTTCAACGGCTGCCTCTGACGCTCGCCAAACCATTAATCGGCCTCTGTCGGTGGCGTTGAGACAAGCGGTTTTCCCTGACAGCCTGCCCCTCCAGGAGAGGCTGCCGCTGACAGCGCGGCCCTCGACTCAAGCGCCCGCCCGCTGTGAAGAAGCTACCGAAGACCTGCCTGCAGCATCGTCATCGCCTAGGGCTGTTAACCTCAATCAGCGGCTGCCCATTGCCGCTGCCCCTGCTGCCAAGTCGCTCACCAAACCCCAAGACTGTGCAGCCGACACCAATGAGTTAGCGCACAGAATGCCCGAAGCGGCGACCGCAGGCACTCCAATTCCAGGCCGGGTCGAGTCTCCCACTCGATACAGGCCGGCAATCGGTGTGACGCAGCCAGGAAACACCCCCTGACCCGCTGCAATGGCCGGGCCATAGGTCCCCCGATAGCGCCTGAGATATCGCTGGTGAGTTAGCGGCGTACCGATTAGCTCTAGCACTACGCGCGATTCTCCCGCAAACTGGGGCGATCGCAAGTCTGGAATCACCCGCTCTAGAGCCCGATAGAGAGGTTCTGCCCGCTCACGCTTACGCTGCTTGTAGGTGCGATCGCGCCGCCAGCCGACCCAAGGTTCCAGAGTATAGGCGTGGATAACATGGTGCCCCGGCGGGGCCAGGGACGGATCCAGCACCGAGGGGATAGAAATCATGCAGGTGTTGCCCGGCTCTGTGAGATCGCGATCGCCATCGTGCAGCACCACATGATGAACAGCCAAATCTTCTAGCCCCTCAGAACGAATCCCCAAGTGCAGATGCATAAAGCTGTTTACCGCTGGCGTCTGTAGCGATGACTGGCGATACTCGGCGGGTACGTCCTCTGGCTTAAGCAGCTGAGTTAGGGTGTCCCATACAGTCGCGTTGGAAATTACGATCGGGGCCCGCAGCACTTCTCCTTGCCGCAGCCGCACCCCAGCGACCCGGCCTGATTCCACTAGAATTTGCTCAACGTGGGCATTGAGCCGCAGCTCACCCCCCCACCGCTCCAGTCCTCGCACTAGGGCGGCAATGATGGCCCCGCTGCCGCCCACCGGGTAGTCCACCACTGAGGCATGGCGCTCACCAAACATAAAGGCCATTTCTGGCGCTACGGTTTCATGGGCTTTCATGCCTGAGAGCAGAAAGCACTCTAGGTCAAACAGCCGTCGTACCCAAGGATCGCGCACGCTCTGGTCTAGCACCTGTCCGGCAGAGGCTCCCAGTAGGGGCAGCTGGGGCAGCAGCTTGAGCAGCTGTTGGGGATAGCGGCGCAGCAGCAGCGGCAGTAGTTGCCAGTCTGAGCGCAGAGCCAGCAGTGGCACTCCCCGCAGGGCTTCGTACAGGCCCAAAAAGCGCCGCTCTAAGTCGGCCAGTTCTTTGGCTCCCTGGGGGCTAAACTGTGCGATCGCACGCCTATACTGCTCACCGTTGCCATAGATCGGCAGCGTGCCCTCCGGCAGGTGGTAATAGCCCAGCGGATCGTAGGGAATAGCCTCAATCGACTCCCCCAGCACCGCTAGCACCTGCCGCACCGGGTTGAGAGAGTTGGGATCGCTCAACCCACAGTAAAACGAAGGCCCCGAGTCAAACCGAAAGCCGCTACGGGTAAAGTCATGAGCCGCCCCACCCGGCACTGAATGGCTTTCACAGACAATAACCTGGCGACCATAACGGGCCAGCAACCCCGCTGCCACTAGCCCACCAATGCCGCCGCCAATCACAACTATGTCTGCATCCTGCATTCACCTGCACCCGTTTACTCCCTTCCTTAGAGTAGGCGGAATTAACTGATAGGGCTTAGTGAAAAGCTGCTTTAGAGCCGAAGTAAGCTCCAATTCTTGCGGTGACTGGAAGTTAAAGCATGAGGTCTATTTCCCTCTAAATGCCCTTAGATAACTGCTCTAATCAGACAGCCTTTAAAGCGATTTTGCCGATGGCGGCTCCTGACTCAGCATGGGCGTGGGCAGCAGCAATATCCGTGAAGGTAAACGATTTAGCATCTAAAAGGGGACGCACGTGAGCCTCATCCACGAGACGGGCAATCTTTGAAAGAATCTCGCCGTGGCGGGAGCGATTTACACCAAACAGCATGGGGAGCAACATATAAACCAGATGCAGGGTCAATCCCTTGGCATGGAGTAAAGTTAAGTCTTGCTGGGATAAAGAGACGAGAGAAATGACGGTGCCGTTGAGCTTTGCTGCTTTGAAGGCGTTTTGCAAGTTATCATCTCCAACCGTGTCAAACACAACGTCAAAGCCTTGTCCATCAGTGTATTCTGCAACGAATTCTTCGACAGGAGTTTGACGGTAGTTAATAGCAACATCGGCACCCAGTTTGCGGGCAATGGCTGCCTTCTCATCACTCGACACCAATGCATAGACGGTTGCACCTGCCCACTTTGCCAACTGCACACCAATATGACCTACGCCCCCAGTTCCGCCATAGACTAAAACCTTTTGACCCGATTGAACTTGGGCGCGATCAATGAGACCTTCCCAGGCCGTAATTGACACGAGCGGCAGTGCAGCAGCCTCCACCATTGTTAGAGACTGAGGCTTATGAGCAACTAGGTTGGCATCTACAAGCATATAGTCAGCTAAAGCGCCTCCAGTTCCTTTTACGCCCCCAGCACAGGCATAGACCTCATCGCCGACTTTAAAGTTGTCAACACCGTCTCCGATGGCTGTAATCACACCGGCCACATCCCCATGCAAAACTGCTGGGAAAGCAGGTGCAATATCAGCAACAGCACCCGCTCGGATCTTCACGTCTACTGGATTAATGCTAGTTGCCGCAACGCGAACTAGGATGTGATGAGGCAGAACTTCAGGCACGGGTAAGTCTGCCGTTTGGAAAACGGTGGGTTCACCAAAACGTTCGATTACAATAGCTTTCATAGCTGTTTGATTCGCTGAAATACTGTATTAAACAAGTAACATCGGCGAATAAGCACCTGAAAGGATTTACGGAAAAGTGCATCAGTTACCTTTTGGTAAGTCAATATGGCTCCTAATCTCAATGCAAGTGAAGCTGAATTGAGCTACCTGCCTCAACCCGCACTTGATCGCATTGCCAATATGGGGATCTTCGATACCAGCTGTGAGGGGCATCAGATCCTTGAAAAAATTGCTAACAAGTGGACAATTCTAATTATTTACGCCCTGACTCAGGGGAAAAAGCGATACAGCGATCTCAAACAACAGATTGCCGGCATATCGCCTAAGATGCTGGTGCAAAATCTTCGGAATCTAGAGCGATCTGGGTTGATTGAACGAGAGGTATTTCCTACTGTTCCACCTCGGGTTGACTATTCGTTGACTGCTCTTGGTGAGTCGTTGGCTGAACCACTTGCTATTTTGGGGGAATGGGCATATCAACACATTCCCGATATTAATGTGGCAACCAAACTGTACGATAACAGCCCTAAATCCGAGGATTTCTGGGAGCCCAAGTAGAACTCAGACATCAGCTCAAACAGCTTCAAGTCGTATAGCAATCGTCATATAGCAAATTGTCAAAGATGAGGCATCCCAAACATATTTTTTGGGCTTTCCTCGTTGATCAAAGAAACTTCATCATCCAAATGATTGGTGCGGTTAGTGGTTTGGCTAGAGGCGATCGCATCCCAGGACCAGCCATCATTGGTCAGCAGAGCCAGCAGCAGCTTGCGCCGCTGACCCAATCGTTTGGCGGCACGATGATACTCCTCATCACTGACAGTGGGAATGCCGTGCGATCGCAACAAATCTAGACTAGGCAGCGTTGGCGCGTCCTGGTTGGGGTTTAAATAGATGGCTCTGAGCGTATTAAGAAAAGCGGCGTTGGCCCGTCGCATAGTGTCGAGGGCCATGCTATCCGGGCGGTACTCGGCCAGCACGCCGTACTGCAACAGGGTTAGGGCCTCATCTAGAGCAGCGATGCTCAGTGGCATGCTGCGGGAGCGGTCAATACTGTGGAAGTAGTAGAGAATTGGATAGGTTAGGTGGGACTCTCCTAGCTGACTGATCATCGGAACCAGGTTGATCAAGTGCTGATCAAGCTGACCAAAGTCCTGCCCATTCCAACTGCGAGACAGAATTTCATCCCCAGTGCCACCCAGGGTTGAAATGTATAGGGCCAATCCCCGCTTCACTGCCACAGCAGAAGACACCGGCAGTAGATAGGCAACTCCCAGCGTGACAAAGAAAAACCCATTAGCAGCAGCCACTGCTGTAGAAATTTGCCAGAAGGGATACTGCGGCTTGTAGTCGCCGATGCCCAAGGTGGCAATGGTAAAGCCTGTGAAGTAGATCCGTTCCCACAAGGTAGCCGGAACACTGGTGTCGGTATTAACCACAGCTGTCTCAGCGGCGGAGAAAACCAAAGTCCAGCCAACCCAGGTCAACAGCAGCCAGACCACCACCATCAGCACTAGAATCGTCCACCCGGTTGTTACCAGCAGTGTGTGATTGTGGCGGCGATGATGGATCTTCAAAGCCAGCCACCACATACTGCCAGCAATCCATTTCATGAGCGGCCCTGCTCCGCCTACCGTAAGGGTAGTAATCACAATATCAAGGGCCACAAACAAAATAATTGCGGCCCCCAGGATAACCAGTATGGCTGTCATTGTTCAATCTGCCTGCCGGAAGCTTGATTCGCAGGGTAGACCATGAACCGAGGGGATAACTAGTATCTCAGGGGAGAAAATTAGCGCCTGCCCTCTACTCCCCAACGGCAAAAACATACCGCAGGATAAAGATCACCGCCAAAACCCACATGCCGATTGTGGTGTCGTTCAGCTTGCCTTGAAAGGCTTTGACTAATGGGTAGGCGATCAGGCCCATCGCTAGACCTTCGGCAATGGAGTACGCCAGCGGCATCAGCAAGATAGTGAGAAACGCTGCGATCGCATCTGCCGGTTCATCCCAGTTGATGTTGCGGGCTCCGGCCATCATCATCACGCCCACAATCAGTAGAGCAGGCGTGGTGGCAAAGCCAGGAATCGCGGCAAACAGCGGAATAAACAGCAGCGACAGAATAAACAGCAGCGCTGCCACCACTGCCGTAAAACCGCTGCGCCCCCCTTCAGAGATGCCAGAGGCCGACTCGATGTAGGTCGTCACGGTAGAGGTGCCCATCACGGCTCCGGCAGTGGTGCCAATGGCGTCGGCCATAAAGGCTTTTTCTACCCCCGGGAAACCGCCCCGCTCATCAATGTAGCCCGAGCGAATGCCCAGGCCAGTGAGGGTGCCAATGGTGTCAAACAAATCGACAAACAGAAAGACAAAGGTAATGCTGACAATCTGCCAAATACTGGTCTGCAACAGTTGGCCTAGCCCTACAAAGGCCTGACCAAACAGATCTACCGGAGCTTGGGGAATGGCTAGGAAGCCTGTAGGCCAAGGCGACACGCCAAAGATCCAGGCCAGCAGCGCCGTTGCAAAAATGCCCCAAAGCAAAGCCCCCGTCACCCGACGAGCAAATAGCGCCGCCGTGATCAAGATCCCCAAAATCGCCATGGCGGCAGTGGGTTCTCTTAGATCTCCCAGCGTTGTCAGCGTCGCCTCTGAGGCCACGATAATGCCAGCCCCTTTAAGCGCAATGTAGGAAATAAATAGGCCAATCCCAGCGGTTGTCGCGTGCTTCACCGCCTCTGGGATCGCTGTGACAATTTTGCTGCGCAGGTTGGTGAGGGTCAGCAGAATAAAGAGAATGCCCTCAATAAACACTGCCGCTAGGGCAATCCGCCAATCTATGCCCAGGCCCAGCACCACCGTAAAAGCGAAGTAGGCGTTGATGCCCATGCCGGGGGCCAGCGCAAAGGGCAGCTTGGCATAGAGGCCCATTACCAGGGTGGCAATGGCGGCAGAAATGCCGGTTGCCACCACAAGCTCACCAAAGAGATCCTGCGGCTCATTTAAAAAGATCGCGTTAGAGAGAATCGCCGGGTTAACAATAAGGATATAGGCCATCGTCACAAAGGTCGTGGCCCCGGCTAGAGTTTCGGTGCGCAGGTTAGTTTTGAGGGCATCGAAGTTAAAGTAGGTTGCGATCGCACCTGCTCCCCCATTGCCCTGAGTTACCCCTGTCTTGTCATGTTCGGTCACGTTTTTTCCTCACCCGTCATCTGCATCAGTCGTAAGCAAAAGCAGCCTGGTTTGCAGTCTTCAAGGCTACACAATGGAGAAATTGCCCCTTGAAAGCGCCATTTGAGTCAACTCACCAGCCCCCCCCCACCGCTAAAGGCACCCCCCCCGCCAGCCCTGAGCAGGCCATCATCGTAGCGGCCTTAGCACCGGCTGCAAAGCCCCAGCGGCGATGGTTACCGCTACTGCTGTCGAGCCTATTGATGTTCTTGCTTTCTGGCTGCTTTCAGTACGATCTGGGCATTGAGTTTGATAGCCAGACCCACGGCCAAATTGTGCAGCAGATCCGGCTCAGCGAACGGGCTGCTGCTTTGGGGGGCAGTGCCGTTCAGACCTGGCTGGCTGGGCTAGAAACTCAAGTTCGCAGCCTAGGCGGTCAAGTGCGCCGACCCGATTCAGAAACTCTGCGGCTTATCGTGCCGTTTGGCAACGGCAGCGACCTGGTCAAGCGGTTTAATCAACTTTTTCAGGCTGAGGCCGCAGCGGGAGCGGCCATTGCCGATTTGACCGACCTGCCCTCCCGCCTCAGCCTCAGCCAGCAAAATCGGGTAGTCGCGATCCGCAACCACCTGGTCTGCGATCTGGATCTGCGCGCCCTGCCTCGGCAGCCGCAAAATATTCCTGGCCTCCTGGGGGGCGCAACAGACTGGCTAGAGCTGCACTTTACCCTGCAAACGCCTTGGGGTCTCGGCCCTCTAGGGCCTGATTCTCTGGCTCCAGAGGGGACTGGCCCGGTTCGGACGTGGCTGCTGCAGCCGGGGGAAATCAATCACATCGATGCGGTATTTTGGGTGCCTAGCCCGCTCGGCTTGGGCGGCCTTGCGATCGCGGCTCTAGTACTGCTGGGATACTTCTTTAAGTACGGCTTGCGACGCGGGCGGCGGCAGGCCAAATCCGGAGGTTAAGGGCTAGAAGAGAGAAGTTTCATCTCCTCTGGGCTTCCCTTAAAGATTAGGTTTTAGTGAATTCGTTGGGCCGTTGCTAGAGGCTATATTAGTCTGGAGCTAACGGTCGGGAATAAGGGCAGTCCAGCAAACGCTGTGTGTCCTTAGATCATCCCCACCCTGGCAAAATCGACGTAGTGAATTGAGGCGTGATCCATGCGGCAGGTTAACTTTGTCGTTATTTTTGTGATTTGTCTGGCTCTGGTGCTGTTTGGCATTGAAAATACTGAGCCTGTCATTATTCATATCGTCAGAGGGCTGGATTTAGAAGCGCCCCTCTGTATCGAACTGATTATGGCTATGGGCGTCGGGGCTGTGATGGCTTGGGTCTTTAGCGTCTGGGTGCAGGTGCAGGGCTACGTGTCGGTCGGCAAGCAGATGGAGCAGCGGGAACTCCGCATTCAGCAGCTTGAGGAGGACGTAGAGCGCTACCGAGTTGAGCTTGAGGAGCAAAAGCCGATGCTGCCCGCCTCTGCCAATGCCAGTGATGCTGATGCTAATCAGGTCTTTGCCCAGTAGAATCGGGAGAATCTCGGTGAACTAATCTTTGCGACGGCTGCACCCATGTCTGTCTCCTTGGCCCAAACTGCGATCGCATTTCTCATCGATCTAGCTGAGCAGGGAGAAATTGATCCCTGGGATGTCAAGGTGATCGCCGTAATCGATCGCTTTCTCAACACCCTCAAGACTCAGGCCCAGCCCCAGGAGACTCATGGGCGCTCGCCCTATGAGGCCAACCTGTCAGAGTCAGGGCAGGCTTTCTTATATGCCTCCATGCTGGTGTTGCTCAAAGCCGATACCCTAGTGCGGGCTGAAGTCGAAGCTCATGCAGCCGCCCTACCAGTCGAGGAACTGGTCGAGGAGGAGGAGTGGCCTGAGGTCAAGCTGCCCCGTAACCTGGAGCGGCACCTGCATCGCCGTGCCGTAGCTGCGCCCCCAAAGCAGCGGCGAGTCACCCTCAAAGAGCTGATCGAACAGCTAGAGGCCATGGCCGAGGTGATGACCGATCAAGCTCCCCACAACCGGGCTCGCCGAGTTCGGCCCCAGCCCGTGCGGCAGGCAGTACGGGCCATTGCCCAACTGGCTCACCAGGAAAACCTGTCAGAAATTGCGGCGGCGCTAGAAACCTTTCTAGATCAGTATTGGGATGAGCTAGAGGGCGACCTGCAGTGGCTCGACTTCGAGGCTCTGCTCGTTGCCTGGCCCCAGTTCCAGCCGGAAGAACTGAAGGACAGCCATCATTTTGATACCGCCGAGGCCGCCTATGTGCATGAGAAGGTGGGCGTTTTTTGGGGGCTACTGTTTTTGTCAGCCCAGTCTAAGGTCGAGCTTTCTCAGGAGCAGTTTTACCGAGATCTCAAGGTAAAGAACCTGAAACGGGTGCCCCTAGAGGAAGGCGATGAGCTGCCCTCTTTTGTTTTACCAGATTGAGCCCATAGACTACCGCTGCTCATCCGGAAAGGATAGCCCCTGAAATGTTCAAATTAGTTAATATTTTGGAAAGCCATGTAAGGAATTGCTGAAGTCTATCCCGGCACCTCTACGGTTCAAAGTTGTCGTTGATAGCATGGCGAGGTGCCGCTGATGGCCTTCGGAGCGTCAGGGCACTGCGGTTTTTGTGTTTTTTCCGTTAGCAGAAGAAATATTTTTACTTCACAACTTACTGTCACAACAGAGGAAGAGTCTCTATGAAAGCCATGATCCTGGCTGCGGGTAAGGGAACTCGGGTACGGCCAATTACCTACACGATTCCCAAACCCATGATCCCCATTATGCAAAAGCCAGTGATGGAGTTCTTGCTGGAACTGCTGCGTCAGCACGGCTTTACCCAAATCATGGTGAATGTCAGCCATCTAGCCAACGAAATCGAAGGTTATTTCCGAGATGGCCAGCGATTTGGCGTGGAGCTTGCCTACTCCTTTGAAGGACGTATTGTAGACGGCAAGTTAGAGGGCGCAGCCATCGGCTCTGCCGGTGGGATGCGTAAGATTCAGGACTTTTATCCTTTCTTCGACGATACGTTTGTCGTTCTCTGTGGAGATGCGCTGATCGATCTAGATCTGACTGAGGCAGTGCGGCGACATCGGGAGAAGGGTTCGATCGCAACCATTATTACCCGCGCAGTGCCCCTAAAGCAGGTGCCCAGCTATGGTGTTGTCGTTACCGACGAGACCGGACGGGTTAAGTCCTTCCAGGAAAAGCCTGCCGTTGAAGAAGCCCTCAGCACCGACATCAATACCGGCATCTATATCTTTGAACCGGAAATCTTCAAGTACATTCCCCCCGGCACCTCCTTCGACATCGGCGGTGATCTGCTGCCCTGCCTAGTGGCCGACAACGCGCCCTTCTACGGCATCCGGATGGACTTTGAGTGGGTGGACATCGGTAAAGTCCCCGACTACTGGCAGGCCATTCAGGACGTCCTGACCGGCAAAGTCACCCTGGTTGATATCCCTGGTGAAGAGATTCGCCCTGGTGTCTATGCCGGTTTGAACGTCAAGGCCAATTGGGACAAAGTCAAAATCGAAGGCCCTGTCTACATTGGCGGCATGACCCACATCGAAGACGGAGCCACCATTATTGGCCCCAGCGCTATCGGCAACAACTGCAGCATCTGCAGCGGTGCGATTGTCGACAATAGTGTTATCTTCGAATACTCCCGCATTGGCCCTGGCGTGCGCTTGGTTGATAAGCTGGTGTTTGGCCGCTACTGTGTAGATAAGACTGGCGCTTCTATCGACATGCAGGCAGCTGCTCTAGACTGGCTGATCACCGATACTCGCCAAGAGTTTCCGTCAGAGCCGCCGGTTGAACATCGGGCCATCGCCGAACTGCTCAACCAGCACGTCTCGGCCCAGCCTCTGTAGATCTGATCTGTAGCGACCCATCTGAATTGGATGCAAAATTGCGCCCTCCAGATTGGTTTGGTGTAGGGGGTTAGGTTTCCTGATCCGCTGCCGTTTAACCCATTGCCAGAAGGCCAGAGAGGTTGTTTGACAGCCCCTCTGGCCTTCTAGTAACTGCCTACGGAAATACCCCCAAATGCTCTAGACTTAACGGAATAGGCGCTTTTCGACGTAGGAAAGGAACCCATGCGACTGTCTCAGATGCTCTTTGTGACCCTGCGGGAAGATCCGGCAGAGGCAGAGATTCCCAGCCACAAGCTCATGCTCAGAGCGGGCTACATTCGCCGCATTGCCAGCGGTGTCTATGCCTATTTGCCGCTGCTGTTGCGAGTGCTCAGCAAAGTCTCTGCCATCGTCCGCGAAGAAATGAACGCGACGGGTGCCCAAGAGTGTCTGCTGCCCCAGCTTCAGCCCGCTGACCTGTGGCAAGAGTCGGGCCGTTGGAACACCTACACTAAAGCCGAAGGCATTATGTTTTCGCTGGTAGATCGGCGGCAGCAGGAAATGGGCCTAGGGCCGACCCATGAGGAAGTCATCACTGCTGTGGCACGAGACATGATCCGCTCGTACCGCCAACTGCCGCTGCACCTGTACCAGATTCAGACCAAGTTTAGAGATGAGATTCGGCCCCGTTTTGGCCTCATGCGCGGGCGTGAGTTCATCATGAAAGACGGCTACTCGTTTCACCCAGATGAGACCAGCCTGAAGCAGACCTACCAGGAGATGTATACGGCCTACAGCAACATCCTGCGCCGCTGTGGACTCGAGTTTCGGGCCGTGGAAGCCGACTCTGGGGCAATTGGCGGCTCTGGCTCCCACGAATTCATGGTGCTGGCCGAGGCCGGAGAGGACGAGGTGCTGTTTACTGAGGACGGCAAATATGCCGCCAACGTTGAAAAGGCTGTGTCTTTGCCGGTTGATGCTGAGCCTTCTGCCTTCCAGTCCTACGAAAAGCTAGAAACGCCGAACACCCCCACCATTGACTCTCTGGCCAAGTTTCTCAAGTGCTCCCCGACTCAGATCGTTAAAAACGTTCTCTACCAGGTGACCTACGACACCGGCAAAATGGTGCTGGTGCTGGTCAGCATTCGGGGTGATCAAGATGTCAATGAGGTGAAGCTGATTAACGAGCTGACTAAGCTCGCTAAGGACTACGGTGGCAGCACCGTGATTGCGCTGGAGGTGCCCGCCGCTGAAGCCCAAGAGAAGTGGGCCGCTAAGCCGCTGCCTCTGGGCTATATTGCCCCTGACTTGGCCGATGACCACATTCAGAAAGGCGTAGAAAACTTAGCGCCGAAGTTTCTGCGCATGGTCGATAAAACGGCTGTTGAGCTAAAAAACTTTGTCACCGGATCCAATGAGGCTGGCTACCACGTCGTAGGCGCTAACTGGGGCAGTGAGCTTACCTTGCCTCGGTTAGCGGTCGATGTGCGCAAGGCTAGCGCCGGGGATCGGGCGATTCACGATTCGGCCCAGACCCTGCAGACGGCGCGCGGTATTGAGATCGGCCATATCTTTCAGCTGGGGACGAAGTACTCCAAGGTCTTGAGCGCGACGTTTACTAGTGAGCAGGGTGAGGAAGTGCCGCTGGTGATGGGCTGCTATGGCGTGGGCGTGTCGCGTTTGGCTCAGGCAGCGGTGGAGCAGTCTTACGACAAAGACGGGATTGTTTGGCCGGTTGCGATCGCACCCTACCAAGCTATCGTCGTTATTCCCAACATTGCTGATAAAGACCAGGTAGCCGCCGCTGAACAGCTCTACCAAGACCTCAATGCCGCTGGCATCGAAACCTTGCTAGATGATCGCGACGAACGGGCCGGGGTCAAGTTTAAGGACGCTGATTTAATTGGCATACCTTTCCGGGTGGTGACAGGCCGTTCGTTGAAAGATGGAAAGGTGGAGGTGGTGCAGCGAGCCACCCATTCCTCTCAGGAATTGGTGGTCTCGGAAGTGGTATCTACTTTAAGGGGCTGGGTTGACGACGCGTTAAAAGGTTAGACGCTAAGGGGTCAGATGGAAATTATCGCGGCTATTCTGGCTGGGCTCCTCTCGATTGCCTCTCCTGTGGGGGCGGTCGTCGATCGGCTGGCAGAAGATGCCATTCGCAATCAGATCAGTGGGGCCGAACAGCTGTCGGTGCGGATCGACAACGTGCCCAACTATCAGCTCATCAATGGTCGGGTAGAGCACGTTCGGATGGCAGGCCGGGGAGTTTACCCGATTCCGGAACTGCGGATTAGCACCATTGACCTGGAAACCGACCCTATTGATGTTGACCTGGCCAGCCTGCAGCAGGGCCGCCTGCAGTTAGACGAACCTGCCGCTGTTGCCCTGCGCCTAGTGCTAGAGGCAGACGACATCAACGCCTTTTTGCAGACAGAACGGGTGCAGGGTTGGCTTGATCGGTTTCAGTTCAACCTACCTGGGCAGGGCGGCGACCGACAGGTTGCCCGCTACGGCCTAACCAATCCGGTGCTCAGCTTTCTGGAGGGTGGTCGGGTTGGCCTGAGCGTGGATTTACAGGATCGGGTGCTCAACGAAACCATTGCGATTGACGTTGATCTGGGCCTTGCGATCGCAAACGGCCATCAGCTCCAGCTGATCGACCCTCGCCTCAGCATTGACGGCCAAGAAGCACCACCCCAGTTGCTAACCGCCTTGATAGACGGGGCCAATCGGCAGCTGACCCTGCGTTTGCTGGAGCGATCTGGCATCGTGGCGCGGGTGCTAAACTTTCAAATTCGCAACAATGAGTTAGAAGTTGCCGTCTTTGCTAAGGTAGACCCATCCTCTCCCTGGCTGGTCAACAATCAGCAGGCAAACTCTTCTGCAATTCCAGGCAGCCCTTAAAATTCGCTCTACCTGCCTTAGTGGCCCGCCCCCTCCTTGCCGCACTCTTGGGACGAATATGGAAGATAGAAAAGGTATTCAAGGAAAAGGTATTCAAGGGATTCGACGCATTCCCCTTGGCATTGTGGCCACGCTGGCGACTGTTGTGCTGGCCTCAGGAGGCGCTGCTGCCTGGTTCACATGGCGCACGCTCAACCCCGTCAAGCCTCCAGTTGCTGAGTTTCCGGTCATTAGTCAGCCTGAGAGCGAGGCCCCGGTTGACCCTCCGATTGAGAGCAGCCAGACCCCTACTGTGCCAAAGCCTGCCCAGGAAGCGCCACCGACTGCGCCAGCAGTTCAGGAAGCAGCAGGACAAATCTTTTGGGTTAAAGATGTCGATGGCCGTTTAGCGCTGTCACCCGAATCAGTCAGCCTGCCGGGAAGCACCTCAGATGAGCAGCTTGAGGCCGCCTTCGAGGCCCTGTTCTCCAAGCCAGGCAACCCCTCTCAAGATGCCGTCACCACCATTCCCGACAAAACTCAGGTGCTCGATGTCAGTGTAGAGTCTGACGGGGTGCATGTGGATCTGTCGCAGACCTTTGAAACAGGCGGTGGCAGCACATCGATGATTGGCCGCTTGGGTCAGATTGTCTATACCGCTACAGCTTTGGACCCTGATGCGCCTGTCTGGATTTCGGTGGAGGGCAAGCCGCTAACGCTCCTAGGCGGCGAAGGTATTGAAGTCAGTCAGCCCATGACCCGAGACGACGTTAAGGCGGCCTTTGACCTATAGCCCGTATGCTCATCCCCGTAGGTTGGGTTGAGCAAAGCAAAACCCAACACAGTGAATACTGGATTAAAGGTTGGGTCGCGCTGCGCTTGGTCCAACCTACAATTTTTTGTTCAACCTGGCTAATGAGAACTAATCGAGATTAATTCTCATCTACTGTGGCGACACTCGGTTGCTCAATTAGCTCCGAGGAGTGGCAAGGCTGAAGTTACGGAAATGCTGGGCCTGCTGCTCAATACGGCTGGCAATGCGATCGCAGACCAGCCCACACAGGTCAAAGATCAGCGGATCAGAAACGCTGTAAAACGCTGATGTGCCTTCGGTGCGGCGAGACAGAATGCCTGCTTGGAGCATGACCTTGAGGTGCTTCGAAACGTTGGCCTGGCTGGTTTTAGTGGCTTCAACTAGCTCTTGCACGCACTTTTCCCCGTCCCGCAACAGGTTGAGCAGCCGCAGTCGCATGGGCTCACTCAGCACACTGAAATATTCAGCAACTTGCTGCACCACCTCCGTAGGCACCGTCTCCATTGAGTTTTACTCCAATCGAGGTGTGTTGAGAACGATCCCCGTTATTTTAACAACAATTTCATTTTTCAAGCCATTCATAGGAATGCAGTAATCATCTTCTCCTCACATTAGTGTTGAGCTTGGTTAAAGTTGCTGAGCTTGAGGGAACTTAGGCTTAAACTTGGCGAGCCTCTAAAACGCCTTCTGCCTGGTGGGCAATGTCTCGCAGCTGATCTAGCATGTCTGCCTGGGGCGATTGCCAAAGGCCTCGCTGGTGAGCCTCCAGCAGCCGTTCTGCCATGTCCCGCAAGGCCCAGGGGTTGGCCTGCTGCACAAACGCCTGTACCTGCTGATCGAGCACATAGGCGTCGGCTACGCCCTGGTACATATAGTCGGCTACGCAGTGGGCGGTTGCATCGTAGGCAAACAGGTAGTCCACAGTTGCCGCCATCTCAAAAGCTCCCTTGTAGCCGTGGCGCATCACGCCCTCTATCCACTTAGGATTGATCACCCGTGATCGGTAGACCCGGCCAATTTCTTCCTGCAGAGTGCGAACTTTAGGGTTTTCTGGCAAGGCGTGGTCGCCAAAGTAGGTCTGAGGATTTTGCCCCTGCACAGCTCGTACGGCTGCCGTCATTCCGCCTTGGAACTGGTAGTAGTCGTCTGAGTCGAGCAGGTCGTGTTCCCGGTTGTCCTGGTTGTGCAGCACGATTTGCAGCTGACTGAGTCGGGCCTCAAAGGCTTCGGGAGCGGCATGGCCTGCTGCGTTACGGCTGTAGGCGTAGCTGCTCCAGTTAATGTAGGCGCGGGCCAGATCGGTGTCATCGGTCCAATTTTGAGCTTCGATTAGCCCCTGCAATCCCGCGCCGTAGGCCCCCGGTTTGGAGCCAAAAATGCGGTATTGCGATCGCACTTGGGCCTGCTCTGCCGTTAACCCTTGCCGCTGCCAGGTCTTTGTTTCCTGCTGTACTCGCGCCGCTAGAGGATTCTGCTCGGTGGGTTCATCTAATGCCGCCACAGCAGCTACGGCCCGGTCAAACAGGTCGATCAAATTGGGAAAGGCATCGCGGAAGAAGCCTGAGATGCGCAGCGTTACATCTACCCGAGGCCGCCCTAGGGCCGAGAGCGGCAAAATCTCAAAGTCTACTACCCGCCGCGAAGGCCCATCCCAAGCAGGCCGCACGCCCATCAGCGCCAGCGCTTCGGCCAGGTCATCGCCGCCGGTTCGCATGGTCGAGGTGCCCCAGACCGACAGGCCCAGCGTTTGAGGGTATTCGCCGTTTTCCTGAACGTAGCGCTCTACTAACGTTTCGGCGGCTTTGCGGCCCACGTCCCAGGCGCTCTCTGTGGGAATGGCCCGGATATCGACCGAGAAGAAATTGCGTCCGGTGGGCAAAACCTCAGGCCGGTTGCGAGTGGGTGCCCCTGAGGGGCCGCTGGGCACGTATTGGCCTGCTAGCCCTCGCAGCAGATTCGTCAACTCCTGGGGGGTTTGTCGGAGGGCGGGTAGGAGCGTAGATCGAATCCACTGCAGCTCTTTCTCTAAAGAATTCCCGATTCCCCACGTTATGAAGGCTTCTGTGGAGCCAGGCTCGGCGATTAAAGCTTCTACCAATTGTGCCGCTTCGGCCTCCAGCACCTCTACGACATCCCCCACCATCCGGCATCCCTGTAGAGATGCGATTAATGGCGTCTCTACAGCCTCTGGAACCTCCCATGACTGCCCTAAATCGTCCATTAACGGGTCAATCTCTAGCCCCCAATCCGCCGCGAGCGCTCGCGTTAATCCCAATCGCCCTGGCCCTGGATGCCGCGCGATCGCAACTACCAGATCTCGCAGCTGCCGCCCCGCCGGACAGTGCCCGAAGATGTGCAGCCCATCGCGGATCTGGGCCTCCTTGAGTTCGCACAGGTAGGTGTCAATATGAGGCAGCAGGTTCGTCAGGGTTGCTGGCTGCAGGGAGTTTTGTCCTTTGGCTGCTGGGGTGGTCTGCTGGCCCAGTTCCTGCCAGAGGTGGGTGTCTTTTAGCAGGGTGAGGATGCGATCGCAAATCATCGGCAGCCGCTTTGGGTCCAGGCTTTGGGCTTCGTAGTATTCATCCACTAGCGCCTCTAGCTGCTGCAGCGGGCCGTATAGCTCAGCCCGCGTCATCGGCGGCGTTAGGTGATCGAGAATGACGGCCTGGGCGCGGCGCTTGGCCTGGGCTCCTTCCCCAGGGTCATTCACGATAAAGGGATAGAGGTGGGGCATGGGGCCAAACACGGCTTCGGGGTAGCAGCTGGCCGACAGCGCTAGGCTCTTACCGGGCAGCCACTCCAGGTTGCCGTGCTTGCCTACATGCACAATTGCCTGTGCCTGGAACTGCTGCCGCAGCCAGGTATAAAAAGCCAGATAGTCGTGGGTTGGCTCCAGATCGGGGGCATGGTAGTTGAGGCTCGGGTCAATATCGTAGCCCCGGCTGGGCTGAACCCCGACAAAGACGTTGCCGAACTGTAACCCAGCAATGGCAAATTCTGAGGAGCCTGGTTCCAGACTTGATCCCGGGGTGCCCCACCGCTGCTCCATGCCCGCCTGCACCGCTAGGGGCAGTTTGGCAAATGCCACCTGGTAAGCCGTCAGCGGCAGATTCTGCTGCACCACTCGAAATTCCCGGCCCTCAGGGTCGTTAGTCACCCCTGCCGTGAGCCGCTGGATCAGGGCATCGCCTGATGTAGGAATGTCGTCTACGGTATACCCAGCTGTCTTCAGAGCCTGCAAAATCTCGATGCAGCTCTGGGGCGTGTCTAGCCCCACGCCATTAGCCAGCCGTCCATCACGGTTAGGATAGTTGGCCAAAATCAAAGCAACTCGGCGCTCGGCTGGGGGTGTTTGGCGCAGCTTCACCCAGTTTGCCGCCAGCTCAGCTACAAACTCAATCCGGTCGGCTACCGGCTCATAAGTCACGACATCTGTTTCTAAGCGAGTGCTGTGCTGGTGGGCTGCTTTAAACGAAACGGCCCGGGTCACAATGCGGCCATCGACCTCTGGCAAGGCCACATTCATTGCAATATCTCTGGGGGCCAGCCCCATCGGCTGCTGCTGCCAAAAGTCGTGAGTGCCGCCGCTGAGAATGACCTGCAGCACTGGCACATCGAGCGCCTGCCACAGGTCAAGCTGGAGATCAGCCCCATCGAGCTTGGCGACCGAAAAGCTGGTCGTATTTAATAGGATGTCGATGCTGGATTCTCCCACTGGCTTGAGTTGCGCCAGCAGATCCTCCTGCACCTCCGGCTCCTGCAGCGAAGAGACAAAAATTGGCAGCGGCATGATGCCTCGCTTTTCTAGAGCCTGACTGAGGGCTGTGATGGGCGCTGTGTTGCCCGCCAGATAATGGGCGCGGTAAAAGAGAATGCCTGCCCGGGCGGTTCCTTGCGGCTGGGCTGAATTTTGCGCCCTGCCATAGATACCCACCTTGGGCACGGCTATTGGGGCGGGCGGGTTGAACTGGGTGCCGAGAATGCGATCGCACACTGCCATCAGCCCATGACTCATATTTTCTACGCCCCCTTCTATCAGGTAGCGCCAGAGCGCGTTAGCCACCTGCAGCGGCACTGTTGAATGGCTCATTAACTCCAGATCAGGCCGATCGTCTCCTGGCAGCACAATTAGAGCTGCCCCAGAGTCAGCGGCAGTGGCTTTGGCCACCTCCAGCCCGTAGGACCAGTAGGCCCGTCCTCCCAGCAATCGCACAATAATAATCTGCGCCTGCTGCAGCACAGCTTCAGCATAGGTGTCGATGGTGAGTTGCTGCTGGAGCTGCAGCAGGTTGGTCACCCGCATCTCTGGGAAAGCGGCAGGCAAACTCGACATGGCCTGGGCTAGGCACTGGATTTCGGTATCGGCGGCAGTGAGAAAGACCACAGGAGCAGGCGTTTGCTCAATAAAAATGACGCCTTCTGAGCTAGGCGTCCAGCCGCCGGGGGTTGCTGCTAAGCGGTGCATGAAATCTAAAGCAACTGCTAAATCTGAAGGAACTCTAGTGTATGGGGGGGATAGGGGAATCTGAAAGCTAGCATAAGCCAATGTCGACAATCAGCTGCTTCAATTCATCTGTATCAATAGCAGACATAGACAAACTCTGATAGATAAATAGGACGGCTACTTAATCAGGGCTTAACCAGGAGACCATGCCCTCGTCCTTAAGTCTCGTCTAGAGTCTGCATCCAAAGCCTGTGTCTACAGTATTTCTCCGAATCCCTTACCAAACCAGGTGGGCGTTGGTTTGCCCATAGTGCTTTATGCCTCGTTTTTCCGATGGTGTTTCCTGCCGCATCTTACCCTGTGCAGTCTTAGGTGAATTTGGACGGCTCCTAGAGCAATACGCCCAAGCAGACCAGGCCACCTTGATCACAGATTCCCGGTTTCCGAAAGCGGCGACTCAAGAGAGTCAGTTTTGGCTGCTGCTGTCTCCAGAGTTGACAGTGCTGATTAACAGCCAACCTCAGCCGCAAGATCCCACTCAGTGCCAGGTGGGCATGACCTTTGAGGTCGATGCGATCGCACATTTCCTCACGGATTTACTGGCCCGCCCCAGCCTAAAAGCCGCTCACCGAAAAACCCTCAGCAGCCTAATTGCGCAACTGCATCCTTCTGATCCTGCAGCTCAGGGAGACTTTACGCTGGCTCTACTAGAAAGCCTCAACCGAGCTACGCTACAGACCGACCAAACCCTAGCCTGTCAGCCGGTTCAAAAAGCCCTTGACCAGCAGGTTGAGCGGAGCCTTCTGCTAGGACAGGTAATCACCAAAATTCAAGAAAGCCTGGAACTGTCAGTTATCTTGCAGACCACAGTAGCTGAGGTGCGCCAGTTTTTGGGAACCGATCGGCTGCTAATCTACCAGTTCGACCTAGAGGCAACGCCCGACACTCGCTCAATGAATGATGCTAGCAAGGTGACAGCAGTTGCGCCTGCCAGCGGCGCAGCCCAGCACAGCGGTTATATCACCTACGAGTCACGGGCCAGCGAACAAATTTCTTCAACCTTAAACTACACCGAGACCTATTGCTTTGATGACCAGTCTGACTGCCGCCTGCGCTCCTTAGAGGGAAGAGCCTTTGCTGTAGACGATGTGCAGTCTACCTACGCGCATTCCAGCTGCCTGCAGGCTTTTCTAAAGCAGGTGCAGGTGCGCTCCAAACTGGTTGCGCCCATCGTGGTCAATCAAAAGCTCTGGGGTCTACTGATTGCCCACCAGTGCCTTGACTCGCGCCAGTGGCAGCCGTGGGAAATTGAGTTTTTGCAGCACATTGCCGAACATCTGGCCATTGCCATCAGCCATGCCCAGCTCTATCAGCAGCTCCAGCAGCAGACCTACAACCTGGAAGCTTGCGTCATTGAGCGCACCCAAAACCTGCGCGATGCGCTAGGGGCTGCTCAATCTGCCAACCGGGCCAAAAGCGAGTTCTTGGCCACTATGAGCCACGAACTCCGTACGCCCTTGACCTGCATCATTGGGATGTCGGCCACGCTGCTGCGCTGGTCCTTTGGTGATTTGAGCGCCCGGCAGCGGGAGTATCTCAACACCATCCACGACAGCGGAGCCCATCTCCTGGCCCTGATCAACGACATTCTAGAGGTTTCCAAAATTGAGTCAGGTCGCACAGTGCTGGAGGTGAGTGAGTTTTCTATCACCACCCTAGGGCGGCAGAGCCTGGATGCCTATCGAATGGAGGCCACTAGCCACGGCATTGACCTGCACCTAGATCTGAAGCTGTTGCCTGACCAAGATATCTTTGTGGCCGATTCTCGGCGGGTGCGCCAGATTGTCTCAAACCTGCTGAGCAATGCGGTTAAGTTCACCCCGGCTGGGGGACGAGTCGTGCTGCGCCTGCGGCGAGACCAGCACATGCTGACCCTGCAGGTAGAAGATACTGGCATCGGCATCTCTGAAAGCCAGCAACCTCTGCTATTTGAGAAATTTCAGCAGCTAGAGAGCAGTCGGCACAGGCAATACCAGGGCACCGGACTAGGGCTGGCCTTGACCAAGCAGCTGGTTGACTTGCACGGCGGCTCTGTCAGCGTAGCCTCTAAGCTTGGCATGGGTTCTGTCTTCACCGTGCGCCTGCCGATCCAGCGGTTGACCAAGCATTCAAAGGCGGAAACGGTGCGGCCTTTGCCGGTCGAACCCAGTGTTGGGCGCATTGTGCTGGTAGAAGACAACGAGGAAAGCGCTGGCCTCGTTTGCGACATGCTGACGGCAGCTGACTATCAGGTGATCTGGGTGATTGAGGGCTCTCGTGTACTAGAGCAGGTAGAAGTGCTGCAGCCAGCGGCGGTCATTACCAGCGTCAATCTCTTGGGCTCTGATGGCTATGACATTATTCGCGCTCTGCGCCGCTATGTCGGCACGCTGGACATTAAAGTGTTGGCGTTGACCGATGGCCACACGCCCGACCAAGAACACACTGCCCGTAAAGCCGGGGCCGATGATGTGTTGACCCGGCCTATTGATCCAGAGCACCTGCTGAAAACGGTTACAGCTTTGATGTCGCTGACCCACCCGTGAAGTAGGCTCAGTGATTAAGGTAGCTGGGTTTTCAAGTGTATAGAGCCTTCTTTGACCTGATTTAAGCAGCTCCAGAGCGCTTAGAGAACACAACTAAGACGGTTTTTAGAATTAGCTGGAGGTCATAGAGCAGGTTCCAGTTTTTCTGATAGGCCAGATCCATGCGAATGACGTCTTCAAAGCTCTTGACTTGGGAGCGCCCGTTGACCTGCCATTCTCCAGTCATGCCTGGCTTGACATTGAGCCGCTGCCACTCAGGGACTTTGTACTGCTCAATCTCATCAGGCGTGGGCGGACGGGTGCCGACCAGGCTCATCTCGCCCTTAAGCACGTTCCAAAACTGGGGCAGCTCGTCCAGACTGGTCTTCCGGAGAAAGCGGCCTACGCGGGTAATGCGGAAATCGCTTTCGTTCTTAAACAAAGGCCCTTCCACCTGGTTTTGGACCTTGTGCTTAAGCGCCTCGGCATCCGTCACCATGGAGCGGAATTTATGGATCTTGAATCGCTTGCCCAGCCAGGAGCAGCGCACCTGACTGAAGAAGATGGGGCCGCCGTCTTCTAGCTTGATTGCGATCGCAATCGGCACCAGCAGCACAGCTGTAATCACCAGGCCCACCAAAGCGCCCACCACATCAATTAGCCGCTTACCGAAGGAATTAACAGAGGGATGGGTTGACGGCGGAGAAGCGAGGACTGTAGCCTGTACGGCGGGTTCTGGCGCTGAAGTGGAGGCCTCGAAGGTGAATAGCTGGTCGAGGTCTGTCATTTCCAGGGCCATTCGCACCTGAGCCTGAACTCCTCTGAGAATCAGCTGGCTGCTGTGGGCCTTACTATGGCGATAGCAAATGACCAGAGCCCCTAGGCCGCTGCTGTCAATAAACGTTGTCTGGCTAAAGTCCAGCACTAGGCTCTTCAGGTTGGGCGTGGCCTGGTAGAAACCCTGCACCGTTTTCTCAAACTCAACTGCTTCTACTAAGGTCAGCGCTGAGGGAAGAGATAAAACCGCCTCTTCCTGCTTATCAGCCAAGGGCAATGAAGCAGTTTCTAAAGTTTCGGCACTTGTTAATGACTCTGCAGGCGTCATGGTCCTCACAGTCTCCACATAGGACAGTATTTAAACTAATGTTCCCTACAGGACAGGACAACGAAATTTCCCTGCCAACTCTAACCCTTTACCAAAAAGCTTGAGGACAACCAGGAAGCCTTGCAGAGTCTTCATATAACGATGGCCACAAAATGGGCAGCAATTCGTCAGAAAGCTTACCCTGTCTAAGGTTGAGCAGATCAATTCGGCCCTACGCTGTTTAATCAGCGCTACAGTTTTTAAGAAGAGACTTTAAAGAAGAGTTAGCCTGCTTCAATCTCGCTGATGTCGTCAAGCTGCAAAATAGCAAAAGGCACCTGAGCTTACTTGATCCTCAGGTGCCCTTCAAACGGCATCTCTATTGAGTCTGCAGCTGGCCCAATTTCTGCTTAACCAGTTGGGCTGTAGCAACAATACTTGTAGGTTGGTTTCTAACGCAGGAGAAAGGAGAATCGAGAAGGCGTTGCCATCACTCCAAGGCCACTCAATTAAACAGAGCGCCGCATGAACGATTCCCAAATGAAGATAGCAATCATCGCACCGATAACGGCTACGATAATGCCAGGAATGCTTAGAGAGGCTGCCGTTAGCTGCAGCGTTCCCGTCTGAAGCAGCGACATGACGCTACCCCCAATTACAGCACCGATAATACCCAGAATGATATCGCTAAGGAATCCGCCTCCTTGAGTGCCAGGGTAGATCATCTTTGCGATCGCACCTGCCAAAAATCCTAAAATAACCCAAGCCAGAATGTTCATTATTTGAGTTCCTAAGAGTTCGTTCAACACGATTGAATAATAGCCAGACAGCGCAATCGGTTCCATCACTCAAAGGGTGGACTGCAAAACCCGTCACAATGTACAGAAAAAACGCCCTGTTACTTCTGTAGGACTGTTTTTAGAATCTGTCACTTTTCAGTCACATTTAATCGTTAAGAGTGCCGTTTAGGAGAGCGTAAGTTAACTTTTGAACCTTAACTCCAGCGAAGCCCGATAGCTGCTTAAGCAGTCAGTTTAAGTCAGCTCAACCTGTCACAAAAGAGGCTAATACAGCATTTATACCAATTAACCCTAGGATCTAGAGCTTCTCCCTGAGCAAACCCCAGCTACAAACTTGGGCAAGGAATAATTCACGTTTTAGCAAAGTTCATTCGGCTTAAAAAAGCTTTTAGTCGCTCACTCTTCGGATAGTTCAACACCTCACGGGCGTCTCCCTCCTCTTCCACGTGGCCCTGATTTAGAAAAATAACGCGGCTAGCGACCTCTTTGGCAAACTGCATCTCGTGGGTAACCACCACCATCGTCATACCCTCGTCTGCCAGTTGTTTCATGACTAGCAGCACTTCACCTACGAGTTCGGGGTCTAGGGCACTAGTAGGTTCATCAAACAGCATGACGTCGGGTTCCATGCAGAGGGCGCGGGCAATGGCTACTCGCTGCTTTTGTCCGCCGGAAAGCTGGTCAGGATAGGCATGAGCTTTTTCCAAAAGCCCGACTTTATCGAGGTAAGTGCGGGCCGTGCGAGCAGCTTCTTTGTCAGACTTTCCTAACACTTTGCAGGGCGCGAGCGTGAGATTTTCTAGCACGCTCATGTGAGAAAACAGATTGAACTGTTGAAAGACCATTCCCACATTGGCCCGCAGATTCAGCAGGGTCTTGCGGCTCAGTACAGGGTTTGATAAATCCAGATTGTTGACTATCAGCTGACCATCATTGATCGTCTCCAGCCGATTAAAGCATCGCAGTAGGGTACTTTTGCCGCAGCCAGAAGAGCCAATAATCGCAACGACTTCTCCCCGCTGAATCTGCCCGTTAATCCCTTTGAGCACCTCCAGGGCACCGTAGCGTTTGTGGAGATTTCGGAAAAGAATTGCTGGCATTCCGTCCTGCATTCCTCGCGCCCGTCCTTATGTGTATGGGGTTGTCTTTAGTAAGAATTGGCTCAAAGCATACCACCAGCCTAATGGGATTGGGGTAGTTTTGATACTGCTTTGGGGATAGTGCTGCCTGTCATCAGGTTTGCTATTACCATGCCCTTACGGGAAAATCCCTGTTTTCAAGCAATTTGGATTAGGACCTTTCAAAATGAGTTGGATGATAACCCGTTCGAAGTTTTTACGGCAAGCTGCTCTAGGTCTGGGAGCTGCTCTGATGGTTGTGGCCTGTGGAGGAAACGAGCAGGCTGAGACCCCAACCGAAACCGCTGGCGGAGCGGCCCCAGCGGCTGGCGGCGTTTTGCGGGTGGGTACCGAACCTGCTTTTCCGCCGTTTGAGTCCCAAGGGCCGGGCGGTGAGCTAGAGGGCTTCGATATTGATCTGATGCGGGCCATTGGCGAGCAGGCTGATCTGGAAGTAGAGTTTGAGAGCCTGCCCTTTGACGGTCTGATTCCGGCCCTTCAGTCGGGCTCAGTCGATGCGGCCATCAGCGCGATGACCATCACTGAGGAGCGGGCTCAGACTATTTCATTCAGTCGGCCCTACTTCGTCGCGGGCTTAGCCATTGCTGTGCAGGAAGGCACAGCTGATGTAGCCGGGCTCGATGACCTGGAAGGGAAGCGAATTGCCGTTCAGATCGGCACAACCGGAGCCAGTAAAGCGGCAGAAATTTCGGGGGCTCAGATTACCACCTTTGACTCGGCTCCGCTGGCCCTTCAGGAATTAGCCAACGGCAATGTCGATGCGGTGATCAATGATGCTCCGGTGACGCTAGATGCGATCGCATCTGGCAATCTCCAGGGCCTTGAGGTGGTCGGTGAGCTACTGACCGAGGAGTACTACGGCATCGCCCTGCCCCAAGACTCTCCCAACGTAGAGGTGATCAACAGTGCCCTAGCAGAGCTGATTGCCAACGGCACCTATGCCGAGATCTACCAGAAATGGTTCGACGCTGAGCCGCCCCAACTGCCTGAATCTGCTTTCTAAGGCTGCTGGCGCTAAGGAGACGTCGGGCAGCGTCTCCTTAGCGTGGGAGCAGGCTGTATCTAGAACGAGCCTGCTAAAATGTCTAGACATTTTTTGCCCCAACTGCCCCAATATCTGAGCGCACTGGAGAGAGAGCATCTGTGGAGAATACCCTACCATTTATTCTGAACTCCCTGCCGAGTCTATTGAGGGGGGCCATTGTCACCCTACAGCTGACGGCCGCATCCGTAATTCTGGGCCTGATAGGCGGCACTCTATTGGGCATTGCCCGGCTCTCCACCCTCGTTCCCCTGAGGTGGTTGTCTCGGGCCTACATTGACTTTTTCCGGGGCACCCCACTGCTGGTGCAGATCTTCATGATTTACTTCGGTCTGCCAGCGCTGGCTCGGGGGCTGGGCTTTACCTTCACCTTCGACCGCTGGGCTGCCGCTGTGCTGGCACTTAGCCTCAATTCGGCGGCCTACCTAGCTGAGATCGTCCGGGCAGGCATTCAGTCGATTGAGACGGGGCAGCGAGAAGCAGCTGAGTCTTTGGGCCTTGGCCCTACTCAGACAATGCAGTACATCATTTTCCCTCAGGCCTTTCGCCGCATGATTCCGCCTTTGGGCAATGAATTTATTACGCTCCTCAAAGACACCAGTCTGGTGGCTGTCATTGGTTTTGAAGAACTGTTTCGCCGGGGCCAGCTAATTGTTGCAACCAGTTACCGGGCTTTTGAAATTTATATCTCGGTGGCGCTGGTTTATCTGGTGCTTAATACGCTCTCGTCTCAGTTTTTTTCCTACCTGGAGCGCTGGACCGATCCGGTTCACAAGGCTAAGCGAAAACAGGTGAAGACTGCCCCTGCCGAATAGCCGCACCACTACTTCTGTACCTCTAGGCTGCGTAGGCGGTTGATAGCGGCGGCCAGCTCCAGCGGTCGGAACTCGACAAGATCGCCCGTCGGCCAATCTTCCAGGCAGTCTAGGCCAAACTGCGCAAGGTCGGCCATCACGGATTTTAGAACCGCCGGCAAAGGCTGCCCGCTACTCAGGTAGTGGCTGCGGGCGTAGACCATGGCGGCTGCGATCGCACGCACCTGCCCCGGTTCTATTAGCTGCTCTACTGCTGACAGGTCAATTTCTTCTTCGCCAAAGCGCACCTCATCCACGTCGCGTACCTTTAGACGCACCTCTCGCCGTCCCTGACTGGGGTCGATGCCACTGGGAAGAATGATGCGGGGAGTAATCGGCCCAAATCCGGTGCCGCCTTCAAGCTGCCGATCGCTGGGGTATTGGGCGGCGAGCGCCTTGGCCTGCTGGGTCACCTCTTGGGGCTGGTAGCTATCCATTGCAATCACGGTGTCGGCCACATCAAAGTAGTCACCGCTGCCGCCCATTACCAGCACGGTAGACACACCGTGGTCGGTGTAGAGCTGGCGCACCTTGTCAAGAAAGGGGGTAATCGGCTCGCGGTCTTTGGCAATCAGGGCCTGCATTCTGCGATCGCGAATCATAAAGTTAGTGGCAGAGGTGTCTTCATCTACCAGCAACACCTGCGCTCCGGCTTCTACCGCTTCGATAATGTTGGCGGCTTGGGAAGTGCTGCCGCTGGCGTTGGGGGTAGAAAAGGTGGTCGTGGAACGACCCTGGGGCAAGTTGCTGATAAAGGGAGAAATGTTGACGCCCGCGACACTCCGGCCATCTTCAGCCCGCACTTTCATCGCGCTTGGCTGGGTCACTACCTGCTCTCGCCCGTCCCCTGGCACGTGGTTGTAGACTCCAGCTTCCAAAGCCCGCAGCAGGGTCGATTTACCGTGGTAGCCGCCGCCCACAATCAGAGTTACCCCCTGAGGAATGCCCATGCCGCTGATAGGGCCAGCTTGAGGACAGTCGAGGGTAACTTGCAGCGCCGCTGGAGATTGAAATGGAATGACCTGATCTTCTAGGGGCCGCTCATCAACTCCACTGCGTCGGGGCAAGACTGCGCCATCGGCAACAAAGGCCACAAGGCCCCGCGATGCTAGCTGCAGGCGCAGCCACTCAGCATCTTCAGTCGTGTTGACGTGGCGAGTAATGGCCGAGGCATTCAAATGAGGGTAGAGCAGCGATTGTGTCACTAAATCCGGCAACGCTTCACACAGCAGGGTTGCGGCTTCCTGCCCAGCAATTCGTCGACCAAAGCCGGGCAGCCCCACCGTAAAGCGCAACTCCACCCACTCAGTCGTAACGCTGGCGGCAGTTCGAGCCAAAATAGCTTGGCTGGGAGCCGTCACCGCAATTAGGCCGCTCTTGCCTGACCCACGCCGCTGCTGCCGCCGAGATGCTTGGTAAAACTGTCGGGTTAGGTAGTCGGCCAAAGCCACTGCCCGCGTAGACGTGCGGTACAGATCGGCGGGAAACTGCGCGACCGCCTGGGGCACCTGCACCCGCACCCGGCTCGGTGCAGCAAAGGGATCTCCCTGCACGTAGTCTATAAACAGCATGAAACTGCCGCAGTCATACTCTCCTCGAAGGGCTTTGTAGGCTTTGTAGCTTTGCCCATCTAAGCGCTTGAGCTGCTGACAGAGAGATGCCTGAGTTTCGATCATACGTTTCCCTTAAGTAGCCGTAGCCGTTCTAAACAGATGCTTCTAGGGCGCAGTATTGCTTAGCTTATGGAGCTCCTGATCCAGATCACAGGGAAATATCGGGAAAATCACCAGGATTTTGGCACTTCATCACTGGAAATTCCCTAGTTGAGCTTGATAGTAATAGTGACGCACTAATTGCACCCCTATGACCGCCCTCCCCCTGGCTGCATCTGTTTTCTCCCCACTACAAACGGCCTTTCAACAGAATCGCCAGCGGTCTCTGGCAGTTGCCATTGGCACTAGCCTATTGACGGGCTTGCTTGCCTTGGTGACCCAAGCTCCCCTCCAGGCCAGTTCACCGCTAGCAGACGGGCAGTATCTCTATGGGGAGGCTCAAACAGCTGACGTTGCGGGCAGCACCTACATCCTGCTTCAGGTGCAGCAGGATCGGGTGGTGGGGGCTTTTTATCAGCCGTCTTCCTCCTTTGATTGCTTTCATGGCACGGTAACAGGGCAGGAACTAGATCTGTCTGTCGTTGACAGCTATGAGAGAACGTCCCATCCCTTCCAGCTGGCTCTGGCTGTTGATCCGGTGCCCGTTGCTGGTGCATCTGGGGTATTGCTCCCAGTTCAGATCGAAGGGTTCAATCGGCTGAACGACCTCAGTGGATCCGATCAGGAGATTTTGAGCACCTGTCTGGCTGACCATCCGCTGTAGCTGGGCCTCTCACACGCAGTTTTCTAGGTTTTCTAAAGATTTCTCTGACAACTTCCCTCTAGACAAGTGGCGGCGCTGTGGGTTTTATACCCAAGATCACAGTGCCGCCCTTTTTGTGTGGAATCGATTTGCGGGATCTTTGTGGGATCGATGTAGGGGCGCTAGGCCTGGATCAGCCCATTGAGGCAGAGGCTGGCGCTGGCGCTGCCAGGGGCTCCAGGTGATAGCCTACGATTTGTACCCCTCGGCAGTAAAGACCTAGCTTGGCGTACAGTTCAAAGGCAGGCTCTTGATTGTCAAGCCACTCTCGCTCGGTAAAGACCTGCGATCGCACCTCTCCTGATACAACCCTGACAGGGACTTTGCGAGATCTAGAAACCAGATAGTGAGTTGGTTGAAAGGAAGCTGTCATCGTCCTAAAGGTCTATATCTGAAATGTAAAAGTCAAACTAGCTTAAAACAAGGACTAACAATTAACCTATTGATTTGCGCGGCTTCAACGCAACAAATATAATTAAGTTATGTAAACTCTTCTCAGAGAAGAGCTTTATGAGGTCTCAGGGGCTTCTTGCTGGAAGAGCCAAGCTCCATAGAGGGGGACATTTGTATTAACCCACCTCAGGACTACGGTTCTCCCCACTGATAAACGCCTAGATTCTGCGTACAGTAGTGATACGGGATAGAAAACTTTACACGCTAGATCAATGGCCCTATCCCGTAGTGGGTGATTGATCTGGGATCTGTTTAGACAACGCTGGCCCAATTGGGCTTCCGGAGACCTGGATAGGCAATAACCAATATGTTTGAACACTTCACCAACACAGCTATTGCTGTGATCATGAAAGCCCAAGAAGAAGCACGCCGTCTCCGCCACAACTTTGTCGGAACTGAGCAGCTGCTGCTGGGTATTTTGAAAGAGGGCTCTAGCCTATCGGCCAGGGTGCTCAAGGAAATGGGCGTCAACTTAAATGATGCTCGAACCGAGGTAGAGGCCATTATTGGGCGCGGCAGCAGCAATGTCCCCCCAGAAATCCCTTTTACCCCGAAAGTTAAGCAGGTCTTTGAGCAAGCTTTTCAGGAAGCCCGCAAACTAGACTCCGCCTACGTTGAGCCTGAGCACCTACTGTTGAGCCTGACGCAAAATACTGAAAGCGTCGCTTACCGAGTGCTCAGCAATCTGGGAGTAGATCCGGCGAAAGTTCGCTCTCAGATTATCCGCAACCTAGGAGAAGCTGCCGCCATTCCCACAGGGGGTTCCGAAAACCGCCAGGGGCGTGAGTCTCGCCGTCGCAACAAAGTTCTAGGCGAGTTTGGTGTCGATCTGACCGAACGGGCTACCGCTGGCAGCATCGACCCAGTCGTAGGCCGCAGTAAAGAGATCGAGCGTGTCGTCCAAATTTTGGGCCGCCGTACCAAAAACAACCCTGTTTTAATCGGTGAACCGGGTGTGGGCAAAACTGCGATCGCAGAAGGCCTAGCCCAGCGCATCGTTAACCAAGACGTTCCCGAAACCCTGATAGACAAGCGAGTGATCATGCTTGACATGAGCCTGCTAATAGCGGGCACTCGTTTCCGGGGTGACTTTGAGGAGCGGCTAACCCAGGTGATTGAGGAGCTGCGACGCGACCCCAACATCATTCTGGTAATTGACGAAATTCATACCCTAGTGGGCGCAGGCTCCCTAGAGGGTGGGCTAGATGCGGCAAACATGCTCAAGCCGGCCCTGGCTCGCGGTGAACTCCAGTGCATTGGAGCGACCACCCTAGATGAGTACCGCAAGCACATCGAGCGCGATGCGGCTCTAGAGCGGCGTTTCCAGCCGGTCACGATTGCCCCTCCCTCGGTGGATGAGACAGTCGAGATCCTTCAGGGTCTACGAAGCCGCTATGAGCAGTTCCACCAGGTGCGGCTGACGGATGTGGCTCTAGAAGCTGCCGCCCAGCTCTCAGATCGCTACATCACCGATCGTCACCTGCCGGACAAAGCCATTGACCTGATTGACGAGGCCGCCTCGCAGATCAAGCTGCGCTATCTGCCCAAGTACCCCTCTAAGGAACTGAAGCTAGAGCTGCGGCAGGTCAATAAAGATCTTGATGCCGCGATTCAGACTCAAGACTTTGGTAAGGCGCAAGGGCTGCGCGATCGCAAAACCACCCTGCTCCAGCAGCTAACGGCTGAGGGCACGTCCTCCCAAGTTGCTGCAGCGGTTCCCACCGTTGATGAAAACAACATCGCCGATATTGTGGCCTCCTGGACAGGTATCCCTGTGAACCGGATGACCGAAACTGAGTCGGCCCGCCTGGTTCACATGGAAGATGTGCTCCATGAGCGCGTCATCGGCCAGCACGAAGCAGTGGTTGCGGTTTCCCGCGCCATTCGCCGCTCTCGGGTGGGACTGTCTAGCCCTGACAGGCCGATTGCTAGCCTGATCTTCTCCGGCCCAACTGGCGTCGGTAAGACAGAATTGGCGAAAGCGCTGGCTGTGGCTCTGTTTGGCAGCGAAGAGGCCCTGATCCGCCTCGACATGTCTGAATTTATGGAGAGCCATACCGTCTCCAAGCTGATCGGAGCCCCTCCCGGATTCGTTGGCTATGACGAGGGAGGCCAGCTGACCGAAGCGGTTCGTCGCAAGCCCTACTCTGTGATTCTGCTGGATGAGATCGAGAAGGCTCACCCTGATGTCTTCAACATCCTGCTTCAGGTGCTCGACGATGGTCGCCTCAGCGAGGCCAAAGGTCGCACCATCAGCTTCCGCAACACGCTGATCATCATGACCTCGAATATTGGGTCAAAAGTGATCGAAAAGGGTGGCGGTGGCCTGGGCTTCGACTTCGCGACAGGAGATGCGGAAATGAATCAGTACAACAACATCCGCAACCTAGTCAACGAGGAGATGAAGCAGTACTTCCGTCCGGAGATGCTGAACCGGCTAGACGAGATCATCGTCTTCCGCCAGCTCAACCGCGATGAAGTCATGCAGATCGCTGACCTTATGATGAACGAGGTCAACCATCGCCTGGAAGAGCGCTCTATCGAAGTCAGGCTGACCGATGCCTTTAAGGAGCGGTTGATCCGAGACGGCTACGATCCGCGCTACGGGGCTCGACCCATGCGCCGAGCCATCTCCCGCCTGGTTGAAGACGCTCTGGCCGAAGGCATTTTGGCTGGACGCGTTAAAGACGGTGACACAGTTGTGCTAGACATCGACGAAGATGGCGAACCGACTGCTCGTCCTGATCGCCTACCGGCCCTGGCGGGCGCTTCTCGATAAGTTAGATTCCTTGTGAGAGCGTAATGCTCTAAAACCGGGTAGCCCCGCTCTGCTAGTCAGAGCGGGGCTTTTTTTGCGGGTTGCGATCGCTCCTGCAAGCAGATCCTTGGCCTTTAACCCTCTACTTACAAATGCCGCTAGCCGGAATGCCTTCGTAGTCGAGGGCAACCTGGGAACCAGACCTAGGATTGCCCCCAGACAGATCGGTAATTCTGGCCTGATAGGAGCCGCCTGCTGGAGCTGTTACGCTGCCCGTAAACGTGGGCTGCCCCTGGCTGTTTTCGCCTTGATAGCTCAAGTTGCCGCCAAAGCTGGTGTTGGTCTCCAGGTTCCTAAAGTCAATTCGGGTAAAGCCGCTGCCGCTATAGCGGGCGATAAATACGGTCTCTTCAAAGAGGCCCTCGCACTCTAGGGTGGTCGCTGCCACTGACTGGCTGGCGGCTGCAACGGGCCCGTCAGAGGTGTCGATAAAGTCGCCGCGAATCCAGCCCTCGGCCCCAGATTCCTGAAATTTGACGTAGTACCAGGTCAGGTTGTCGTTCCCCTCCGCTGCCCGCAAGAGTTGCACTGAGTCACCGACCAGGCCGTAACCTTTGGAGCTGGACTGGGCATTGGGTTGCGATCGCAAGTTAACCTGAGCGCCTGCCTGCTGAGCAGTGAGCCTGCCACTTTTGGGTGGGTTAAGCGTCGTGCCCTCGGCCCCGGCTGTTGTGGTTGTGGGTTGGGTTGGGGCTGGCGTCGCTGTCGGAGCTGTTGGAGAGTCAGTTTGAGCCGTAGGGATTTCGGTTGAGGTGGGAACGGGTGCAACTACCTCAGGCGTCTCGTTGCGTCTGCAGCCTGCGACGGTAAGGGTTGCCGCGACCATCACCCCCAAAGTAGTCATCTTTAAAAGACTTTTCATAGATCAACCCCTTAAAATCGTTGCCCCTCCTAGGAGGGTGCCAGCGGGCAAAAACAACCCGACTATCGCAGCACTACCATCATAGATAGCGATAGATCAAACGTTTTCTCCCAGAGTGCAGAGAGGTTTTAGACCCGTCACAGTGATTTTGTAACGGGTCTACCCAAAGTGCTGAAATTCTTGGCCAGTATTTAACAAAATAGCTGCTCCATGTTGCTCAACCTGCAGCTGCACTGCTAGCTCGGTGGTCACTTCACCTACCACGGCTGCTCCCTTCCCTAGCTGCTCCACAATCGTCTGAGCTAGATTGGGGGCCAAGCAAAGCACCAGCTCAAAGTCCTCACCGCCATAAAGCGCCCAGTCAACGGCCCGCTCAGCTCCTACCCAGCGCACTAGGTTGGAATGTAGGGGCAGTTGAGATCGTTCTAGCCTGGCTCCCACCCCGCTGGCCCGACAAAGCTGCACAACAGCATTAGCTAACCCATCGCTGCTATCCATCGCGGCAATAGGTTGATCTTGAGCCAAGCCCGCCTCTAATCCTCTCTGCAGCAGCGGCAGCACGTCGAACCGGGGAATAGGTCGACGCCCATCGCTGCTATCCATCGCGGCAATAGGTTGATCTTGAGCCAAGCCCGCCTCTAATCCTCTCTGCAGCAGCGGCAGCACGTCGAACCGGGGAATAGGTCGACGATGTGCTTGCATCCACTCTGCCTGGACTGCAGCGGGCACTCCTGTCCAAGCTTCAGGCTGAAGCAGCACCTCTAGCCCCGCCCGAGACAGCCCATGGTAGCCCGTAGCAACAATTGCCTGCCCCGGCTGCGCCCTGTGGCGATACAAAACCCGCTCAGGCAAAACTGCCCCCAGAGCCGTAATTGCAACAGTAACCGTGTCTGAACGGCACAGATCACCGCCGTAGATTTCCCCACCAAAGCGCTGCAAACACGCCGCCATACCCTGGTACAGCCCCTCTACCCAGTCAACAGGCGTCTGTCCGGGCAGGCTCAGGCCCACAGTCAGACCTAGCGGCGCAGCTCCCATCGCCGCTAAATCAGACAAATTCGCAGCGGTGGCTCGCCAGCCCACATCAAAAGGGGCCGTGGTGCGATCGCTAAAGTGCACCCCATCTACCAGCACATCCGTCGTCACCACCAGCCGCTGCCCTGGCGGCAGCGCCAGCACCGCCGCATCATCGCCAACAATTTCCCGCGAGCAAAAAGGCCGCAGCCGCTCCAGCAGCCCTAGTTCGCCTAGGTCACGCACTGTGGTCATAAAGGATAGAAGGGTGGATGGGTAGGAAGGTAGATGGCTAGGAGGGTGGATAAGCAACAACTAAATTTTTCACTTTCTTATCCACTCATCCACCCACTCATTTCTCACGCCTCTGGCTGCACCAAGTTCTCCAGTCCCGAGAGCACCTGCACCTTATCGATGCGATCGCCCTGCTTTAGCTGCTCCAGCACCTCTTTGTTTTCAACTACATAGCCAAAAACCGAATAGCGGCCATCGAGTAGATTCAGGCCCGCTGGAGTCAGCTCTGGCTCAAACAAGAAAAAGAAAAACTGAGAGGACCCGCCATTGACATCATTGCCCGGACGAGCCATGCCCAAGGTGCCAAAAGCAGAAAAGGGCAGCACCGGATTATCTAGGAAGCGGCCCAAGTCTTCTAGGGTGCTGCCATAGACGGGCTGATCGTCGCCCGCAACCAAGATTTCCAGCGGGATCGCCCGGTATTGCTTTGTCTTTGGATCGATAAAGCCGTCTTCAGGCCCTGCCGGATCACCTGTTTGCAGCACGTAGTTGTCTTCTGCTCGGGTAAACTCTACTCCGTCATAAAATCCTCGCTGGATCAGATCAAGGAAGTTGCCCGCCGTCACTGGAGCACTGTAACCGTCTAACACAGCGACCAGATTGCCCTTGCTGGTTTGAAACTCAATTGTGGCGCGCCCTTTTAGCTGGGGCAGGTTGCTGTACTCCGCTGGCACCTCAAAGGGAAACTCCTTCACCATCAGCTCTTCTAGGTAGCTGACATCTTCTAGCAAGGTAGACCGCTGGGTCCAAACGGCTTCTTTGTCGCGGTTGTCTATGGCTTCGCGCAGCGGGATGAGCCCTTCCTTAAGGTCGTCTAGATACGACTGGGCTGTCGGCTGACGGTCCTCTGGAATGGCGGCTAAAATTTTGGCCTGCCCCCGGCTGAGAGTTTGCTCAACCTTAGTGACGCTGGATTTGATGGGGCCCCAGCGCTTGCTGCGCAGGGACTCGGAGATCACCTCCAGGTTTTCCTGAATCTTGCGGATTTCTTTGTTGTCAATGGGTAGAGCATTTCGCAGAAGCGCTCTGCCATCGGTAATGGCATTGCCCGGAGGCAGGTAGGCAACCGTCATGGCAGCAGGCAAAGGGCTAGCCTGTGCGACATCGAATGCTTCTAATCCAGGCAGCAGCCCGGCTGCCATAGACGCCAGCGAGAGACCTAGCGCCAACACAGCAGTCTTAAACCAGTGGGGAATTTGAATCATTCGTTTTGACCAACACTGCACACCGAGAAGGGCAGAAAAAACACCTTCTCAATCTTGCCACATCACCGGATTGCAATAGAAAAGTGTGGCGCGATGCTCCTGGGCGGTAAAATGAGTTGCCGATTGTTCTGCATCCAACGTAGCCAGTGTCATGATTTCCAGTAACGATTTTCGCCCCGGCGTCAGCATTGAACTAGATGGTTCCGTTTGGCGCGTCGTCGAGTTCCTGCACGTAAAACCCGGCAAAGGAGCTGCCTTTGTTCGCACTAAGCTAAAGAATGCTCAAACCGGTAGCGTTGTAGAGCGAACCTTCCGGGCTGGAGAAACGGTGCCCCAGGCCAACCTGGAAAAGCTAACCATGCAGCACACCTATCGGGAAGCCGAAGACTACGTCTTTATGGACATGGAGAGCTATGAAGAAATGCGCCTGACGGCTGCTCAAATTGGCGACCGGGTGAAGTACCTCAAGGAAGAAATGGCGGTCAACGTAGTTCGTTGGCAGGAACAAATCATTGAGGTGGAAATGCCCAACTCGGTTGTTCTAGAAGTGACCCAAACCGATCCTGGCGTTAAAGGCGATACGGCAACTGGCGGCACTAAGCCAGCTATTGTTGAGACTGGCGCTCAGGTCATGGTACCTCTATTTATTTCGATCGGTGAGCGGATCAAGATCGATACTCGTAGTGATTCCTATCTGGGTCGAGAATAGCTTTTTTGCCGCTTTTCAGCGTAAATTTAGGTGCTTTTCATCGAGTATCTTCTTTCGGAATAGGGCGATTTATCAGTGGAACTGAACATTAGCGAGCTTCGGGAGCTGGTTGCAGCACTCAACCAGACTGACATTGCAGAATTGACACTCAAAAGTGCTGAGTTTGAGCTGACCCTGCGTAAACATTCTGCGGTGGCTGCTGCCGTGTTGCCCGAAGCAAGGGGTTCTGGAGCCGATGGGGGATATCCTGCCGCTGGCTTTAATGGGCCTGCTGCAGCGATGCCGCCAGCGGCTTCAATGACCAATTCACCGTCTACAAACGCATCTGCTGCCCCTGAAGCATCGCCACCCCCAGCCAAAGCCGACCCAAATCTAGTAGAAATTACCTCACCAATGGTGGGCACCTTCTACCGATCGCCGGGCCCGGATGAGCCCCCCTTTGTGTCTGTGGGTGAACGCATCCGCAGTGGCCAGACGGTCTGCATCATCGAAGCGATGAAGCTGATGAATGAGCTAGAAGCTGAGATAGCCGGAGAAGTGGTCGAAATTTTAGTGGAAAATTCTGAGCCGGTTGAGTTTGGCCAGCCGCTAATGCTAGTGCGCCAACCGTAGGAATAGGCATGGAAATTTGTGATGGCGGTAGCTGATCGAATTATCGTGCCTCTAGACGTGGCTTCAGAACGAGAGGCGCTGGCTTTGGTGGAGCGGCTCCCCCAAGTTACATTCTGGAAGGTGGGGCTGGAGCTGTTTGTCAGCAGCGGCCCCGGCATTTTAGAGCAGCTAAAGCAGCGGCAAAAGCGCATCTTTTTGGATCTGAAGCTGCACGACATTCCCAATACGATGGCTGGGGCCTGTCGGGCTGCAGCTCGCTATGGCGTCGACCTTCTCACAGTTCACGCAGCAGCTGGAAAAACGGCGCTGGTTGATTGCTTAGAGGCAGCCCAAACGGGGGCTGCTGACGTCGGCATTCAACCTCCCCAAATAATTGCGGTGACGCTGCTTACCAGCATTCATGCGCGCGCCTTGGCCTTTGAGCTAAAGGTGTCTCTGGAGCTAACGGACTATGCTCTGCAAATGGCGCTGCTGGCTCAGGAAAGCGGCCTCTCTGGTGTGGTTTGCTCTCCTCAAGAAGCGGCTGCCCTACGGCAGGTATTGGGATCAGAGTTTGCGCTGGTTTGCCCAGGCGTGCGGCCTGCTTGGGCCGGTAAAAACGACCAGCAGCGGTCTATGTCTCCTGCCGATGCTATGCAGGCCGGAGCGACTTACCTGGTGATTGGTCGTCCGATTACGGCTGCCGCCGAGCCGGCTGCTGCCTTTGAGCAAATTTGCCAGGAGATCAGCGAATAATCAGCACAACTCCAGAGAACAGCAGCCCTGTTCCGACCAGCTTTAGGGGCGTGAGCGGATGAATTTCTGCTCCCAAAAATCCGAATTGATCCATCACGGTACCCAGCGTAAATTGAGTTGCCACCATGAGGGTGAAGGCGGTAGCTAATCCCAAGCGCGGCACGATATAGCTGATGACGCTAACGATTAGCAGCCCGAGCACGCCTGATGTGTAGACGTACCAGGGTAGCGTTTGCCATGCGCGCAGATTTCCCCCCCTAACCAGCAGCATCAGCAGGGCCACCAGAATACCGCCCCCAGCATAGGTGATAAAAACGCTTTCCAACGTGCCTAGCTGCTTGTCCATCACCCCAATGAACTGGCTTTGCAGAACGATGGCGATTCCCCCAAAAACAGCGACTAGGCTCAAAAGACCGATACTCACGTTTGCGATTCCTTACTTTTTAGCAACGATACAGTTTCGCACGGTTTTTGTAGTGGCTCCTCTGCAGGTAGGAGAGACGATGGCGGAACGGACTTCTAACCTGTAACAATTGCATGTACAAAGCTTTGCCTGTATAAGGCTGCACCGTAAACATCAGAGGCTAGACATGAGACCGTGCAGATGGGGCTGTCATTCACTTTGGATAATGGGCCTCGTTGGGCTGGGGCTAGGAGGAGTATCTCCGGCCTACAGCGCTATGTCACCAGAGATAACGGTCCCATCTCCCCCGGCGAATGTGCCCCACATCCGCCCCTCGGTAGCCTGTCCGGAGGATCTGGAGACCCTGGTCGCTGGACTGGTGCGAGACTTGCCTGGCTACGCCAACCGGGTGGCCAGTCGCGCTCTAGTCGGCCTAGCTGCCGCTGAGTGGCCTTTTGGGGGGGTGCTGGTCGTGGGGGAGCCGGAACTAGAGCCGATTGACCTGTCAAACCGAATATTTCGAGATCTGCCTGGGATAGAAGCAGCGACTGCTCAGGTTTTTTTCACGACTCTGGAGCGGCAGTACGTCAATGAACAGGCGGTTCTGCTGCAGCACTATCACTGGCTGTTTTTAGCCCCTAGCGATCGTGGGTGGCTGATGGTTTTTATGTTTTCTAGTGTGGGGCCTTACCCGGCGGCAGGGAGAGCGCCCAGTCCGCCCCAAGACAGCACCGACGGCATTATTGGTCAGGCGGTGGGGCTGTGGCTGAGGGACTGTCGGGCCAGGTCGGTGTATCCAGTGTCGGCGGTAGGGCTGATGGAAACTGAATTATAGAGGGTATCGCGCTGCTGAGCAGGGCGATTGAGAGATGCGATCGCACCCCTCAACTCTGCGACTGACAGACAGGTGCCCCCCTGCGCCCCAGCCATTGACGTAATGTGCTCTTCCATCAAAGTGCCGCCCAGGTCGTTGCAGCCCCAGCGCAGGGCTTCGGTAGCCCCACTCAGGCCCAGCTTCACCCAGCTGGGCTGGTGGTTGGTAATCCAGTTACCTAGATAAATGCGGGCGACTGCTGTGAGTAGCAGGGCATCGGCTAGCACGGGTTGGTCTCGCCCGACCCGCTTTCTCAAGGGCTTGGGCGCTTCCTGGCCGATAAAAGGCAGCAGGATAAATTCGGTAATGGCGGTGGGATACCCTGCCTCGCGGGACTGGCGCTGTAGGGTCCGCAGCCGATCTAGGTGGCGAATTTGCTGTTCGGGGGTTTCAATGTGGCCTGAGAGCATTGTGCTGGTGGTGGGCAGGCCGATCTGATGCGCTAAAGCAATGATTTCTAGCCAGGTGGCGCTATTGATTTTTTCGGGGCAAAGCACTTTGCGCACTTCGTCGTCTAGCACCTCGGCAGCGGTACCAGGTAGAGAGCCAACGCCCCCGTCCTGCAGGGCCAGCAGCACATCTTTGTAGCTCAGTCCGTCTTCACGGGCGATGAACTGCACCTCCTGCGGCGAAAAGGCGTGCAGGTGCAGGTCGGGAAACTCATCTTTGATCGTGCGGATAAGCTGTAGGTAATACTTAAGAGAGCTGCCCTCGACTTTGGCGTAGGGGTTTAACCCGCCCTGCATGCAAATCTCTGTCGCGCCCCGCTGCACACCGTCCGCCGCTTTTTCCAACACCACGCCCCAGTCGAGCCAGTACGCCCCTACCTGCTCTGAGTCACGGCGAAAGGCGCAGAAGCTGCAGTGCTGCTCACAGATGTTGGTGTAGTTGAGGTTGCGGTTGACGACGTAGGTTACGGTATCGCTTGTCTGGCGCTGACGGAGCCTGTCAGCAGCGGTGCGAATGGCTGCAATGGCCTCCGAGGGCTGGTCTTGACCCCTTTCAGCCGGGTCTTGCTGGCGCAGGAGTGTCAGCCCCTGCTCGGGTGAAATATCGGCTCCGGCCACTGCCTGTTCAAGAATTGCCTCTACCGCTGTTGCCATTCGCGTTACCTAGTGCCTCACCGTCTTAATATCAATTGTGACGGCTGTTCGCCAAATCTGTCGCCATCTCTATGGGGGGATTGCTTTGTCACCCGAAATACAGCCAATGGGCTCCCGCAGCGAACTGCGTGACCTGGTGCGATCGCAGCTAGAAATTCTGCTGGCTCAAAAAAACTTTGAAGGGGCCAAAACCCTGCTACGTCCAGTGCAGGAAGTGGACATTGCCGAAGCCATTGAGGGCTTGCCCCAAGCCATGCAGGTGATTGCCTTCCGGCTGCTGCCCAAAGCCGAGGCGATTGAGGTATACGAGCACCTCGGCTCTGACATTCAGCAGTCTCTGATTGAGCAGTTCCGCGATCAGGAAGCGCTGGAGGTGGTCGAGAACATGTCTCCCGACGACCGGGCCAGCCTGTTTGACGAGCTGCCGCCCCGACTGGTGCGGCGCATGCTCTCTCAACTCAGTTCGGAGGAGCGCCGCGCCACTTCACTGCTGCTGGGCTATCAACCCAATACAGCCGGTCGGCTAATGACACCTGAGTTCATTTCGCTGAAGGCGGATCTGTCAGTGGCTCAGGCCCAAGAACGAGTCCGCCAAAAAGCACGCGAGGTAGAGATTAGCTACTACCTCTATGTCACCGATGCGGCTAAGCGGCTAGTGGGCACTGTGTCGTTTCGCGATCTGGTGTTAGCCTACCCAGACCAGCTAATCGGCGACATTATGGGCCGAGATGTGGTCTATGCCGATACGGATACCGATCAGGAAGCGGTCGCTGACCTGATCCAGCGCTACGACCTGATTGCCCTGCCCGTCGTAGATCGAGAGCAAAACTTGCTGGGCGTGATCACCGTCGATGATGCTCTCGACATCGTGCAGGAAGAATTCACGGAAGACATTTACAAAATGGGCGGCGTCCAGCCTGCCGGAGAGACTTATTTCCAGAGCGGGCTGCTGGCAGCGACCAGCCAGCGGATTCCCTGGCTGGTAATCCTGCTGCTGACCAACGCCATCACGATTTTTATTCTTAGCCGTCACGTTAATTTGCTGAGCCAGCTGATCAGCCTTACCTTTTTTGCCCCGCTACTAATTGACGCCGGGGGCAATGTCGGTGCTCAGTCTTCTACTGTGGTGATTCGCGGCCTTAGTACCGATGAGCTGCGCTACCGCCAGCCTGCTGTCGTCGTGCTGCGAGAACTGCTCTCAGGCGGCCTGCTGGGCCTGCTGCTGGGCATTTTAGGGCTGGTGCTGGTGCTGCTGGTGCTGGGGCAAACGCCCTTGGCCCTGATTGTGGGGGGAAGCATGGTTGCGATCGCAGCGACTGCTGCCGCCATCGGTGCCGCCCTACCCTTCCTGTTTAAAGCCCTAGGTTTTGACCCAGCTCTCATGTCAGCGCCGTTTATCACCACAGTCGTAGATGTTGTGGGGCTGTTGATTTATTTGGGGCTGGCGCAGGCAGTTCTGGGATAGGGGCAGCAGGAGAAGGGGCGGTGGGAGAACTTCCCCGCGTCTCCTCTTACACCTCTCTAGCTGCACGCAGTTGCGATCGCAACCCCTCCACATCCGCTAGCAAATCAGCCTGAGTCAGCTCCAACTGTTCTCCGCTCTGCAGCCACTTGAGCTGAACGGTGCCGTTTTCGGCTTCGGCGTCGCCCAAGATCAGGCAGGCGGCAGCTCCGCTGCGGTCGGCTCGCTTAAACTGTTTGCCAAAGGCGGCGGCGCTCAGATCTAGCTCCACTGCAAATCCGGCTCCGCGCAGCTTTTGAGCCAGTAGCAGGCCGTTAGATTCGGCTTTTTCGCCTCGGGAGACGACGTATAGGTCCACTGTAGGGGCGGCGGCTGGGTTGAGAGTTTCTAGCAGCAGGGTTAGCCGCTCTAGACCGATGGCCCAGCCGACGGCTGGAGTGTCGGGTCCGCCCAGTTCCTTGACCAAGCCGTCGTAGCGACCACCGCCGCAGACGGTGGCTTGAGCCCCCAGATCGCTGGACTGGATTTCAAAGGCAGTGTGGGTGTAGTAGTCTAGGCCGCGCACTAGGCGAGGGTTCAGCTCAAAAGCAATGCCGAGATCCGTCAACTGCTGCTGCACACTGTCGAAGTGCCGCCGAGAATCGTCGCCCAGGTAGTCTAAAATGCTCGGCGCAGCCTGGGCAATCGCCTGGGTCTTTTCGTCTTTACTGTCTAAAATTCTTAGCGGGTTGCGGCTGAGGCGATCTTGGGAGTCTGAGTCGAGCTGGTCTTTGTAGGGGGTGAGGTAGGCTACCAGAGCCTCTCGGTATCTGGCCCGATCTTCAGGGTTGCCCACTGAGTTGAGGAAGAAGGTCAGGTTGCGGAGCCCTAGAGTCTGTAGCAGATCGGTCGCTAGGGCCAACACCTCGACATCGGCGCGCGGATCGCGGCTGCCCAGCACCTCTACGCCAACCTGGTGAAACTGCCGCTGTCGCCCTTTTTGGGGCCGTTCATAGCGAAACATCGGGCCGGTATACCAAAGCCGCTGCACGCCGCCCTGGGCGTAAAGACTTTGCTGAATGAAGGCCCGCACCACGCCAGCGGTGCCTTCTGGGCGCAGGGTAAGGGAGCGATCGCTGCGATCTTTGAAGGTGTACATCTCCTTGCCCACCACATCGGTCGCCTCGCCAATGCCCCGTTCAAACAGCGCTGTTTGCTCAAAAATAGGGGTACGAATTTCCCGATAGGCAGCTCGATGGAAGATGTCTCTGGCGGCTGCTTCTACCCGCTGCCAGGTACTGATGTCGGCCACTTTGATATCCTGCCCGACCAACTGAGGCTTAGGCAGAATATCTTCAGTTCCCGTAAGTGATTGCAGCGTCTCCATAAAATCATCCCTGACATGGGCAGGCTTTAGATTCTAGCGGCAAACGAGAGCGGTTAGGCTTGAGCTGAGGGGAATCGCCGTTAGGAACATCTCCAGTTGGTATGGCAGGTAGGGCGAATCTGCTCTTCAACCTGCAGCCTCGGGTAGGAAAGGATAGGCCCTACGCCGTTAAGGCGCAGCTTTCTTCGTTTCAGGTGTGGGCAGGGTGCAGCAGTTGACTTCGTCAATGCAGACTTTGCCCCACTGCAGCGCCCAGCGCACCAAGGCCACCCGGTTGCCTGTCGCCGTCTTGGTGAGAATGTTGCTGATATGGTTATCGACCGTTCGTTTGCTGATCTCCAGCTGTTCAGAAATTTCTTGATTGGTTAGTCCCGCAGCAACCAGTTCAACGATTTGCAGTTCTCGTTCTGACAGCGTGCCGCTGGCGTGTACTTGAGGGGTCTCGTTGCCCGCCATACTTATTTCCCTATTAACACTTGCGTATATATGCCTAGGCCATAGTTTAACTATACGCGGTTATTCAGTTTCACGCCGGAAAGGCGGCTTCTCCTGGGTTTGCCCCGCCAGCAAGCATGGAAGACTCCCCCAAGAGGTCGCTAAGATGAAGGGTGGACTGCTCTGGAGGGATAGTGGCTTGGCCTTGGCTCCAAAATTTGCTAGCCATGTGGGGTGACTGGGGAGAGCGGCTGAACTGCTGGTTAGCACAGGTAGCTGTCATGCTCAGATGGGGGAGGAGGCTCAATGCGTTAGCCCTCTGTTGCCTACTGCTTCTCGGACAGCCTGGCTGGGCAGCAGCAGCGGAGATCGGCTCCGATCTACCACCTGCAATTCCGGTTAAATCTCAGCCCGATGCCAGCGACATTCCTTCGGAGCGGGTGAGCAAGTTTGTGCAGGCTTATCTGGCGATCGTTGACTTGGTTGGCAAGTGGGAAACTGACCTGCAGCGCGCCGAAACCGAAACCGAATCTATCCAGCTGCAGGAGAAGATTCAGGCCGAAGCCTACGCGCTGATTGAGCAGGCTGGTTTGACTCAGCCGGAGTATTGGCAGCTGTTGGGTCTGGCCAATACTGATCCCGACTTTCGGGAGCGGGTGCTGGCCCAGGTGGAGGAAACGAACCTTTAAAGGCCGTTTGAAGTGTAGAATCCGTCCGGAATTGTCTCGGCTATCTGCCAATAATGGAGGTAGCCCCTATCTTCCAAGGGATTTGAAATGACAGCAGCTTCTGGCTCGTCCGGCTCCGATTCCTTTAGCCGGATTGCCCATCTAAGTGAGCAGGATATCCAGGTCTTAGCCCAGTCCCTGCGCCGCATTGATACCGGCTTGATGAAGGCAGGAGCCCAAGCTGGGTATCGCCTCTGGTACCAGGGGAAAGAGCCCTACTTCGACGTAGTGTTTGAACTGGCTTTTCAAGCCGATCCCCAAAGCTTTTTAGACGAGGTTATTCCAGAGCATATTAACTGGTGCCAGTTTACCCTGCGGGGGAAGGTGTTGCTCTGGCAGCGTCAGCCATCGCGCCTGCACACGGGAGAAACTGAAGAGTTAGATATGCCGCCTATGCTGGCCTACTATGCTGCCAGCAAGACTATTCGTGATGGGGCTAGCTTGGATAGGGCCTTTGTCGATCTGGCTCAGCAGATTTTTCAGGCCCGCCCGGATGAGCCTCACCTCTACAAAATGGGGCAAATTCTGGAGCACTGTAAGGGCTGAGGTTTTGGAGAGGGGAGATGCGATCGCATCTATCAACCTCAGCAATCGATTTGTCTGGAAAAGTAAAGCTACGGTGATGGAATCGGTCAGGGCTGTTAGCCTAATCTGGCAGGGCTGGGGGCTGCCCGCGCTTGCTTCGGGCCTTAAGGCCGCTGCTCCAGACTAGAAAAGTAAATTGCTGCCAGCCCAATTAGCCCCAACAGCGCTAGCGGCACCCAGAGGCTGCTCCACTCGATCACTGCATTTACTCCCGCTTCCTCTGTACTGCCATGACTGTATCGAACTCTGTCACTTGGTTGCAGGAAAATACTTCCCTTGGCCTGCTTAGCCCCGCCAGTTTGGCTGCAGTCGCCGCCGCCATTGAGGAGCGCACTCTGCCCGCCGGTAAGACTTTGGCCGAGGCTGGGGCAGCGGCTGACGGGCTTTATATCTTGCTAGAGGGCCAGATTGAAACGCAAGGCCCCATCTCTGGAAACGTCGGCTTTTTGCCGGGAGCAATCATTAATTTAGAGGCGCTGCTGCTGGAGCAACTGGTTGAAAAAACGGTGGTGACGCTGAGCGAGGCCCGCACGGGATTTGTCAGTGCCGAGCAGGTGCAGGTCATCCTCAACCGCCATCCCGATATTCTCCAGACTTTTACTCGCCAGCTGCTAGAAGCTTTTAGGCGGCTGTCTTCTGAGCTGGACTATGAGCAGGAGCGGCAGGTAATTCTGCGGCCCTACCTGGTGGCTAAGGCCAAGCGAGGTGTGATTGGCAAGAGCCGTTATGCAGTGCGGTTGCGGCAGCAGGTGCGCGATTGCTCTAGCCACCGTGAGCCAGTCCTTATTTTTGGCGAGCCGGGTCTAGAAAAAGACAACCTGGCGGCCCTGATCCACTTTGGCTCTGCTGAGCGGCGCGAGTCGATTGTGCGAATAGACTGCTCTAAGCTTCAGGCCAATGGCGCTGATCTGTTTGGCCGAGCGGGAGGCAAGCCGGGCCTACTGGAGGCACTGGGGCGGGGCACGCTGATTCTCAACAATACGCAGGATCTGCCGAAGGAATTGGTGGGCGCGATCGCAACTCTCTTGCGCACCCAAACCTATCGCCCTGTTCCCCGCCCCGAAGAACCGCAGCCATCCGAAAAGACATCTCAGGCCCGCCTCATCTTAATCTCTGAAAAAGCGACGCCTGCCCTAGATGGCGCTGTGGCCCACATCCTCAAGGTGCCGCCCCTACGAGTGCGTAAGGCCGACATCAGCGACCAGATTGACTACTACCTCAACTTGGTCTGTCGGCAGCGGCGCATGGGGCGAGTGCGGGTGTCGCCAGAGGCGATTCGCCGCCTGCAGGCTTACGACTTTCCCAACAACCTGCGGGAGCTAGAGAACCTGGTCGAGCGGGCTGTGGCCCAAATGGTCACTGGAGGCACCATCACTGAGGAGCTGATCTGGCCCTCTCAAAGCAAGAAAAAGCAGTTTCGGCTGAATTTGCTCAATGCTTACCCCCAGCTACGGCGGTTTTTGCGGAGCCCCTGGTGGCCCGATCGGATTAACTATGGCTTTACGCTGTGGGTTTTTGCCCTGGTGATAGGGCTACTGTTTTGGGGGCCGCAAACGCGCGATCGCAATGTGGCCCTGCTAGTTTTCTGGGCCTGGTGGTGGCCCCTGGTGCTGCTGGGCTTTCCTTTTGTGGGGCGGCTTTGGTGTGCGGTTTGCCCTTTTATGATCTACGGAGAAGTTACTCAAAAGCTTTCCCAATGGCTGTTTCCAGGCAAGCTGCGGCGCTGGCCCCGGCAGCAGGCTGAGCGCTGGGGCGGCTGGTTTCTCTTTGGCCTATTTGCCCTGATTTTAATTTGGGAAGAGGTCTGGCATCTAGAAAATTCGGCCTACCTATCAGCCTGCCTGCTGCTGCTGATTACCGCTGGAGCCATGATCTTTTCGGCCCTATTTGAGCGCCGCTTTTGGTGCCGCTATCTCTGCCCGATTGGCGGCATGAACGGTCTATTTGCTAAGCTCTCGATGACCGAACTGCGGGCGCAGCAAGGCACCTGCTCAGCCGAGTGCACCACCTACCAGTGCTACAAGGGTGGCCCCCAAAAAGGAGAAGGCCAAGAAACCAATGGCTGCCCCCTCTACTCCCACCCGGCCCAGCTTGAAGATAACCGCGACTGTGTGCTCTGTATGACCTGCCTCAAAGCTTGTCCCCACCGCTCGGTGGAGGTGAACCTGCGGCCCCCCGGCATTGAGCTGTGGACAACCCACGTGCCGCGCTCCTACGAGGTGGCTTTGATGTTTCTGCTGCTGGGAGCAGTGTATCTGCATCGGCTGCCAGAGCTGCAGGCTCGCCTCGGCTATACCTGGGATCTCTCGGCTCAGGGAGGGCACGCGTTGCTGTCGGTGGGGCTGTTGGGGGTAGGTGCGATCGCACCCCTCTTGGCCCAGCTCATGCTCAAGCTCCAGCACCGGCTCCGGCCTGCCTGTAAGCCCAGACCCTTTCTCACCTTGGCCTATGGCTATCTGCCGCTGGTATGGGCAGCGAATTTAGCCCACTACCTGCGGCTGGGCCTGGATGAGGGGGGGCGAGTGCTGCCAGTTTCTCTGGCGACCGTGGGCCTCTCAGGCAACCTGCCAGTTTGGGTGGCTCACCCCGCCGTGATTGCCTTTCTCCAGGGTGCCACGCTGCTGCTAGGCCTGCTATTGGCGGTTTGGTTTACCCAAAAAATTGCCCGTCAGCCGCTGCGCCAGCTGTGGCCTCAGCATGTCAGCATATTTGCCCTAGGTGTTAGCCTTTGGTGGCTAATACTTGGCTTTTGAGAGGCCGTTGCTAGTCTGGGGTACAGCTGTAAACTTTTATGGAAGGATCCCCGGCTGTCATCGATTGAACTTCACCTCTCAAAAGAGTCTGTTAAATTGACTCAGTAAACGCCTTGGTTTGCCAACGCACCGCCATGCCTCAAGACGGCTCCCTGGACTTTAAGCTGGTTCAGCGCATCTGCCTCCTGCAGCAGGCGCTGGATCAGGCGTTGGATACCTTAGACGAGCTGAAGCTGCGGGTTGAAAACCACAAGCTGCTAGAGTCCCAACTCGCTCAGACAGAAGAATATTCCAACGCCCAGCAAAAAATCATTGCCAATCTCAAAGAGCAGCTCAATGAGAAAAGCGAATGGCAAAACCACATCCTGCAAAAGCTCCTGCTGGGTGTCCAGCACATCATTAACCAGCAGCAGCTCGAACTCGAACGGCTCCGTGTCCGCATTCAGCAGAGCCAGACTGAGGTGCAGGACTATCTACTGCGAATTAAAAATTACTACCAGTCTGCTCCGGCTGAGCGGCTGTTTGAGCAGGACTTAGAGCTGATCTCAGAGGTAATGGTCGTGCGGGCTCTGACTGTCAGCCTCAGCAGCCAGCTCCATGTGGCTCAGCAGCACATCCGCGAACTCGATACCACCCTCACCCGGCATCAGGTCAACTTTGCCCGCCTGCTGGCCTATCAGGAGAGCATTGCCCGTCAGCTCACAGACCCTATTGCTCTCCCCCCCGTTGAATCAGAGGACTGGGAAGAAGACCCCATCGCGTTAACGCAGGTCATCAAAGCCCAGCAGCAAAAGCTGGAGGAACGAGACCATGAACTGGTCGAGCAATTTCACCAGCAAAATCAGCTCAAGCACCGCTGCCAGGAACTAGCAGCAGAGCGCGATCACTGCAAGCGCCAGCTCTTAGCCCTGCAGCAGGAAAACGAAAACCTCCGGGAGCAGGTTCTCTCCCAATCCAGCCAGGCTAACGAGTATGAAGCCGCTATTCACTATTGGCAGCAACGGCACTCTAGTTCCCAGTAGGGGAAATTGCTTATACCGATTCCAGAAAAAAGTGCTGCAGATAAGGGGTGTGAGAGTGGATCGGTGGATCAGTGGATGAATGTAGCGGCTAGTTAGAGAATTGGTATTAAAGGTTCTCTCCAATGCGATCTGGTAAAACGGATTGGAGTAAGGGGGTTAGCTCATCCTTCAATCGTCCGGCGCGGATCAGTTCAGCGTAGGTATCGGATTCGATGGCTAGCAGTTCCTCCCTTAGCTGTTCGGTAGTGAGGTTGCGCACGTCTTCGTTTTGCTGCTCTAGCCGCAGCATTTTTTCCTTCACTTCATCGAGCTGACCTTCGACTAGAGCCATCTGATAGCCCACAAATTCTGGATCTAGGGATTCGCTCTCCTTGATTTCGACTAGCCGCTTCATCACGCGAGTGAGGGCTACCCGTTGGGCTGTCATCTGCTGGTAGTCCTGGAGTACGACCTTGTCGCCCAGCAGGCCCAGACGATTCAGCAGGGGCTGGGTAGTTAAGCCCTGCACCAGTAGGGTAAACAGCATGACTCCAAAGACGATGGCGATGATTTCTTCTCGATCGGCCAAGCTTGTGGGCACGCTCAGAGCCAGAGCCACTGAGACTGACCCTCGCAAGCCACCCCACCAGAGCAAGGTCTGCCCTTGCCAGGAAATATCAGAGTTAACTAGAACATTGCTCAGGGCACTCAGGCCAAAGGTGCTGATGGCGCGACTGAGAATGATAATTGCGATCGCAATTCCAATCGAATTAAGGTTGTCTGCCAGTCCGGCAAACTTTACCTGGTCGCCAATCAGCAAAAACACAATCGAGTTGACAAAGAAAGCAACAAACTCCCAAAACTCTGAGACCAGCAGGCGGGTTCGGGGGTTCATGCCAATACGAGAACCAAAGTTGCCCAAAATCAGGCCGGTGGTCACCACGGCAATGACGCCAGAGCCGCCCAGTTCCTCGGCTACCAGGTAGGTGCCATAGGCCGACACCAGCGTCAGCGACTGCTCTACCAGAGGCAGGTCAAACCGCTGGGTTAGAAAAGAAATGCCAAAGCCAATCAGCCCCCCCACGCTGATACCTATCCCGGTAAATATCAAGAACCGGGCCAGCGACACCGACAGGTCAAACTGCTCGATTCCCAGAGCCAAGCCCACCAGCAGGTTAAAGGCAACGACCGCCACCCCGTCATTGAATAGGCTTTCGCCCTCCATTAGTACCGTCAGCTTCTTGTCTACTCCCAGCTCTCGAAACAGGGCCACCACCGACACCGGATCGGTAGCTGACAGGCTGGCTCCCACCAGCAGGGCCGTCGCCAAGGATGTACCAGCAATCCCCTGAAGGCCCCACACCAAACCAGCAATGCAGATGATCACACCCAGAATGGCAAAGAGCAAAATCGGCACTAGGTTGCGACTCAGTCTCTTCCAGTTGAGGTTCCAGGCGGCTTCAAACAGCAGCGGTGGCAGGAAAATAAACAGGATCAGCTCTGGCGACAGGTTAATCAGCCGCACATCTAACACCGCTAACCCCAGCCCTACCAGCAACAGCAGCAGGGTGTAGGGAATATTACGCAGCACGCTAAAGGCGCGAGACATCGTCGCTACCCCCAGCGACACCAGCAGCACTAGGCAAAATTGTTTGAGATTAGCTTCAATAGAGGGGTCCTTAAAACCGGCCTCAGCGGCTGTCAAAAGCTCCACGAGCATGATTGCGATCGCTTCTATAGGGGTTTCCAATGCCCCCAATAGTAAGGGGCAACTGGGCCAGCGGCAACTATAGAGAGGCCTCTGTTGGCATTAGGGCTACATCTGCTGACGAATACCGGCGGCCTGGCTGAGCAGCGCCTCAGCAAAAGATAACGATTCCTGGTGAGAGTGTCCGCCGGCTAGTTGAGCTAGCTCCTCCCGCCGCTCATCTTGGTTTAGAGGCACCACCCGCACGACGGTACGGACTTCTTCAGCGGTGGCTACGGCTCCCTCCTCAGCGGATTTGGCGCGAGACTTGCGACGCTTAGCGGGTAATTTTTCTGCTTCATCTGTCAGGTGTTTGCCGACCCGGAAGTGAGCATCGGCCATTGCCGCCACCATGGGCTGGTGGGTGACGCAGAGCACCTGGTGCTGCCGCCCCAGCTGGTAAAGCTTTTCGGCAATCGCCTGAGCCACCCGCCCGGAAACGCCGACATCAATCTCGTCGAACACCAGCGTACTGCCCAGATCTGTGTCCGAAAAACAGGCCTTGAGGGCCAGCAAAAAGCGGCTCATCTCACCACCCGAGGCGGTCTCTGCCAGCGGCTGCAGCGGTTCACCAGGGTTGGGGCTAAAGAGAAACTGCACTCGTTCGGTGCCCATCACGGTTGGTTCTACCGCGCGCAGATCAGCCTTAAACTGCACCCGGTCCATCGCCAACGGTTTTAGTTCGGCTACCAGCTTGGTTTCGAGGGTTTTAGCGGCCCGTTTTCTCAACTCCAATAGCTGGCCACAGGCTTGGTCTAAAACTTTGCGGTGGGCCTCATAGGCATTTTCCAGGGCTTCGAGCGATTGACCGTCTCCGTTCATCAGGTCCAAAGAACCTTGAATTTCGTCGCGGTATTCGATCAGTTCGCCCAAGGAGCGGCCATATTTGCGGCAGAGGCTTTTTAGCTGCCGGATGCGCTGCTCGACCTCTTCTAACCGCTGGGGGTCAGCCTCGATATTTTCCCCATAGACATTGATTTGGCGGCCGGCCTCTTCAACCTGCGACAGGGCCTCGCTCACCATGGAAAGAATCGGGCCTACTTCGGGGTCATAGCGCAGCATGTCGCTGAGGATGGCTTCGGCTTTACCCAGCAGGTCAGAGCAGGCCTCGGCACCCGTTCCAGCATCGTTTTCATAGAGAATCTGGTAGACCTGATAGCTCTGCTGCTGGAGTTCGACGCTGTGGCTCAGGCGCTGCTGCTCCTGCTCCAGTAAATCCATCTCGTCGGGCGTGGTCAGATTAACCCCATTGAGTTCTCGGGCCTGGTGCTCAAAGAGATCCAGCTGCTCTAGCCGGTCCTGCTCAGCTTTGCGGCGGCGCTCTAGGGCTTGTCTGGCTTGGGCAGCCGCTTCGTAGGCTTGAGCGACTGCCTGACGCTGTGCCAGCAGCTTTTGGCCGCCAAAACTATCTAGCCACTCTCTTTGCAAATCGGGTGAACCGACCTGGAGGGTTTGGCCCTGAGCCGTAATCTCTAGCAAAAGCTGGCGCAGGGTTTCTACCTGAGGCTTGTTGACCAAGACCCCGTTGAGCCGTGAACGGCTACGGATGGCTCCCCGTCCAGCGGTCAGCTCCCGGCTGCACACTAGCTGATCGGCCTCTATCTGGATCTTGTTGTGCTCCAGCCACTGGGTTATGGCTGGGGTGAGGGTAAAGGTGGCTTCAATCAGGGCGCGAGGGGTGCCAGTGCGAATCAGACGCTGACTCGCTTTACCGCCCAAAACTGCGTCTAGGGCATCTAGAATGATCGATTTTCCGGCTCCGGTCTCTCCTGTGAGCACATTCAACCCAGGCTGAAGCTGTAGATCCAGCCGGTCGATGAGTGCAAAGTTCTCAATGTGAAGCGCAGTGAGCATAATTGGGGACCAGGCTGGCAGAGTGAGCGCACAGATCTTAAGGACAGATCTTCAGGTTAGACAATCTCGGTAAGACCGGAGAGCATCGCCTCAAATGGGTCACCAAAAAGACTCTCAGGACTCATTCTAAGTACTTTCTCAGTACTTTTGTATTGACTTGCTAATGTTTAGTACGGATGTCCCGACCCAAGTCTTTGGCTCTAGGCCATTACAATACTTTACAGGAACCTCCTCTCGATTTAATGAACGACTGTGACGGCTAATCTCACCTCTGCCACCCAGGAAGCAACAATGGATGTCGATAACCGGGAAGCGATCGCACCTGTGATTGATAGCGCTTTGATGCCGCTGACGGCTCAACCAGCTCCGCTAGAGTTGGCTGCAGAACCGCTCCCTAAAGCGCCAGAGCGGCTGCAGAACCCGCTGGAAGCCTTGACCTATGACCCAGATGCGATCGCAGCCTACTACGGCAGACGCCCGTTTCAGATCCTGAGCCGTCTGCTCAGCATCCTGGTGCCCTTCGCCATGCTCTACCTGGGCCTCTGGTGGGATCGCCGCACCCATCAAACCACCCAAAAAGAAGCACAGCGGGCTCAGCAGTTTCGTGAGATTTTGACCCGCTTGGGTCCAGCCTACATTAAGGTAGGTCAGGCCCTCTCTACCCGGCCTGACCTGGTTCCGCCTACTTTTTTAGAAGAGCTGACTAAGCTTCAAGATCAGCTGCCGCCCTTTCCCACCGAGCTGGCTTTTCAGTTTATCGAGGCAGAGTTAGGGGCTCCGCCGTCACAGCTGTATGCCGAACTTTCTGCTGCGCCGATTGCCGCTGCTTCTTTGGGGCAAGTTTACCGAGGCCGTCTACACACGGGAGAAGAGGTTGCTGTCAAGGTGCAGCGACCTGGTTTAGCTCAACAAATTACCCGCGATCTCTACATTTTGCGGTGGCTGGCCCAGTTTGCTACCAAGCGGGTTGCCCAGGTGCGCAGTGATTTGGTCGGCATCATGGATGAGTTTGGGGCGCGCATCTTTGAAGAGATGGACTACACCCACGAGGCGCAAAACGCGGAGCGATTTGCTTCCCTCTACGGCCACTTGCGCGACATCTACGTACCCTGCATCTACGAGGCCTACACGGCCCGGCGGGTGCTGACAATGGAGTGGATTACCGGCACCAAGCTAACCAACATTGAACAGCTCGACGCTCAGGGCATTGATGCCACTTACCTGATCGATGTGGGTGTGCAGTGCTCTTTGCGACAGCTTCTAGAGCACGGCTTCTTCCATGCCGACCCCCACCCTGGCAACCTGCTAGCTACCCCTGATGGCAAGCTGGCCTATCTTGACTTCGGCATGATGAGCGAGGTTAAGCCCTACCAGCGCTACGGCTTGATCGAGGCAGTCGTGCACATGGTCAACCGCGATTTTGAAGGGCTGGCCCGCGACTATGTGAATCTAGAGTTTCTTACTCCAGACACCGACCTGAGTCCAATCGTGCCTGCCCTATCTGAGGTGTTTAGCAATGCGCTGGGAGCTAGCGTAGCTGAGCTGAACTTCAAGAGCATTACCGATGAGTTTTCAGCGCTGATGTACGAGTATCCCTTCCGGGTGCCCGCTTACTATGCCCTGATCATTCGCTCTCTGGTCACGCTAGAAGGCATTGCCATTAATGTTGACCCCAACTTCAAGGTGCTCAGCAAAGCATACCCCTACATTGCCAAGCGTCTGCTGACCGACCCCTCGCCTCAGCTTCGAACCTCGCTCCGGGATTTGCTGTTTAAAGATGGCCGCTTCCGCTGGAACCGGCTAGAAAACCTGCTGCGAAATGCTAGCGACAGCGATGACTACAACCTAGATACCGTGCTGGATCAGACCCTAGAGTTTCTGTTCTCAGATCGCGGTACGTTTATTCGCGATCGCATTGTCGATGAACTGGTGCGGGGGCTAGATTCTCTAGGTCACAATACCTTGCAAAACGTCTCGCAAAAGTTGCAGGAGCGTCTGGGCCTAGCCGAGTCAACCACAGCCCTCTCCCCTGCCCAACCCAAACGCGACAGCGAAATCGACCATATTCTCAGAATTGTCGACATTCTGCGCCATACCAAAGGCTTTGACCCAAGTTTAGTGGCGGCAAAACTGCCCCAACTCCTGTTCAAAGCTGAAACTCGCGATATGGGCCAGCGCATTGTCAGCGGCCTGGCTCAACGCGCTCTAGCCCGTCTGATTCGCGATTTTCTGTTAGCCACAGAAGCGCCTCAGCCCAGAACTGGGTCGGCAGTGTTAAGGCGACCTGTCCCCATCTCTGCCATCGCTGCGACCCGACCGTAGAATTCCAACAGATAGTCTTAAGCTATGCCGCTCAAGAGCCAGTCTAGTATTGCTAGGCTTCCTCTTGGGCGGCATTTAGGCGAGCTTCTAGGGCCTCTAACTCAGTTCGCTGAACTTCTAAATGCTCCTGTTCCAGCTTTAGCTTGCGCTCTAGTTCTTGAATCTCATCTCGCCGGGCCGCCGTTTCTAGAGCCCGGCGGTCAACTTCCTGGCTCTTCAGCGTCAGCGACTGTCGCCACCGTTCCGCCCGCTCAATTTCCTGCTCTAGGGCTTGGGGAGTCACCCCAAAAGCTAGGTATTGCTCTACCAGGGTCAAAACCCAGGGCGTTGCATCTTCTACCTGTTCTATCTGGTTGAGCCCATCAAGTGCGACCAGCACCAGATGCCCCTCTTGAAAAGCAATTAAATTTGAGGTTTCTACAATTCGCTCTGAGGAAAGAACTTCCCAGGCAGTTTCATCTTGGCGCTGGGCCAGTAGCAGCAGCTCTGCGCCCCCCAAAAATGCTTTTTTCTGAACCTTAGCCAGATACTGCATCAATAACTCTTCTAGCGGTTTCTACTAATTTCTAGTGATCTGTACTGCCTCTTATGGCATGAGTATACCCTCTGCCATCTTACTCAAGGCTGAGGTTTGCGAGGGTTTGCCTAATCCTCACGATCAAACAGGTGTGCCAAAACGCTGACAGGCACACTCCCCCCTACGAAGGAGCAGTAAGCACTGTAAAACTAACGAAGAAACACGTCGAGTCACAGTGCCAGGTGGCCGCAGATTGCAGCCTGCACGGCCTCTTGAAAACGTTAGCTGTTTGAAAAGAAAACCGGAAACGCAGTTATGAGTCAATCAATTTCTACGTCCTGGCCATTTTCAGTCACGACAACGACTGGCACCCTTGCGCCTGACCAACTCTCCCACTCTGAACTGGTGCTTCTCTGTCAGGAACACCTACGGCCCGACCGAGTAGCTTTTGCTGAGCTACTACGGCGCTACCAGACCCATGTCGATAAGCTGCTCTACCATCTAGCTCCTGACTGGTCAGATCGCTCTGATTTAGCTCAAGAAGTTTGGATTCGGGTTTACCGTAATATCCGTCGCCTAAACGATCCTAACAAGTTCAAAGGCTGGCTAGGGCGTATCGTTACAAACCTGTTTTACGACGAGCTGCGAAAGCGTAAGCGGGTAGAAACAATGCTGTCGCTAGACGCCCCCCGCACCGTAGAAGACGGTGAAGTTGATTGGGATGTGCCTACCTCCGAGCCTAGCCCAGTCGACACCATGATGACTCAGGAGTTTTACGACCATCTGAAGCAGGCTATTGCTGAATTGCCAGATGTTTTCCGCACCACTATTATTCTGCGCGAAATCCAAGGGCTAGCCTACGAAGAAATTGCCGAGATAACCGGCGTCTCCTTGGGTACGGTCAAGTCTCGCATTGCCCGCGCTCGGCAGCGGCTACAGAGCGACCTGCAGGGGTATCTGGGTGATCAGCCCAGGCTATAACCAGGCCACATTTTTGGCTGGGGTGCAGCTCTTTCTTCGGGTGCAACAAAACTAATCCTAGGAAGCAATACCGCTTTTTCGAGGTTCCGATTATGATCAAAATCGGCAGTGTCTAGAAGACTTGGCGGGATCACCTCCACTTTCAGTGTGCTTCTACCTGACATTGTCGGTTTGAGTCTAGATTGTTGGCCTCATTGGTAGCGCTCCTGGCATGACCACTTCCTCTTGTCCGTCCAACTTTCCTCGTCAGCATTACCCTCATCCGGACCATTCACCCTATTCTGCTCAACCCTTTGAATTATCAAGGGATCTGGATGTGATTAAACGAGATCGCTTTGAACTTCTTAGTGCCTACCTAGACGGTGAGGTTACTCCTCACGAACGTCAACTCGTCAACAGCTGGCTTGCTCACGATCCCAGTGCTAAGTGTCTTTACAACCGGCTACTGCAGCTTCGTCAGGGCCTTAAATCTAGCCCGGTTGAGCCTACTTACACCTCCGACGAAACTCTAGCAGGTGTTTTCAGCAGCTTGAATAAGCGCTTTCGAACGACCTGCATGGCGGGAGCTGGTGTTTTGGCTATTGGAGCTTTGGGTTTACTCTCTGGAGTTTTTAGGCCAAATCAATCCTGGCTGCAGTGGGCGTCGGTTCCGAGTGATTCTGTGGCCAGTGGAGACGTGCTCCAGATTACTCTCGATGAGCCTGCCTTCCCAATTCCCCAAGATTCTCCTATGTCTACTACCACTGAAATCTTAGGGGCTGAACAAAGAAGACTCTCTTTACCCACTGGTTCTGAACTTTAAACAAGCTTGCCTATCTTTTGGCTATGATCGCCAATAGCACAGATAGTGCAGTTGTCTTCTAGATCTAACTGGGCTCATGTATTTCGATCCCTTTTATTTTCTGCTGATTATTCCTGGCATCGCGTTCATGTTCTGGGCGCAGAGCCAGGTCAAAGGGACTTACCGTCGCTACTCCCAGGTTCAGTCTACTCTTGGCATGACAGGAGCGCAGGTAGCTCAAGCCATTCTTCAAAAGATGAATCTTCGCGATGTTCGCGTTGAGCCTGTGGCAGGTGAACTAACCGACCACTACGACCCCAGGGCTAAAACCGTTCGGCTTTCCCAGGGAATCTATGGCTCTAGTTCTCTGGCAGCAGCGGCTATAGCTGCTCATGAGTGCGGCCATGTGCTGCAAGACTACCAGGGTTACACCTTCATGAACTTCCGGGCAGCTATGGTGCCGGCGGTCAACCTGGGTTCTCGGCTTGGACCTATTTTGATCCTGGCAGGGCTGTTTCTTCAGCTAACAGGATTGGCCTGGCTAGGAATTCTTTTGTTTGCAGCGGTCTTGCTGTTTCACGTGGTCACGCTTCCCGTTGAGTTTGATGCTTCTAAACGGGCGTTGAGACTGATCGATGAGATGGGGATTTTGCAGGGAGAAGAGAATCGGGGGGCTAAGGCAGTTTTGCAAGCAGCAGCTTGGACCTACGTTGCTACCGCTTTTTATGCAGCCCTCAACCTGCTCTACTACGTTTTTTTAGTTTCTCGCCGCAGTTAGGCTTCAAGGCACCGCTTAAAACACTGCTTGTAAGTTCGTTCTGCGTTAGGTCAAGAAATCCAAACAGGCCTTCTACCTATCTTTAATTAGCCCCAGTAGGAACGTGGTTTTCGCTCTCTACTGGGGTTTTTGGTAGGCAGTCAAACGAGGGCTGCTAAAACGGTTCTATCACTTCCTATTAACACTACAAATGCAGCATTGGGCGCAGGCCTCTGCGCCCCCTCGGCGTTTTTCTAGGTCAGTTGGAGAGTGGTTCTGAGTTTTAATTTGAGTCTAAGGCTGAACGAAAATTCCTGCTTGCCTAGCTGCTTAAAAGGTTTTTATTCCTCTTAATGGGAGCACCAGGCAAGGAGGCCTTTCAGTTGTCTAGCTTCTCAATAGAGGCACGAACATTGTTGAGATCGATATAGCGGTCGGTAGCGTTGCGCAGTTCTCGAGCAATCATACCTTCAGTGGAGACTACGGTAATGTGAGTATTTTTCGAGCGCAGTAGCTCAATCGCTCGTTCAAAATCACCGTCGCCACTAAACAGAACTACCCGGTCATACTGTTCAACGGTATTAAACATGTCTACAACAATTTCAATGTCTAGGTTGGCTTTTTGAGAGTAGCGCCCAGAAGTATCGTCGTAGTATTCCTTCAAAATTTTGTACCGGACTGTATAGCCGAGGCTAATCAGCGCATCGCGGAAGCCGCGTTGGTCTTGCGGATCTTTTAAGCCGGTGTACCAGAAGGCATTGACCAGACTCAGCCCGCTTTTCTCCCCAGCAAAGTACTCCAGCACACGTTTTGGATCGAAAAACCATCCATTCTTTTGCTGGGCGTAAAACATATTGTTTCCGTCAACAAATATGGAGAGGCGATTAAGTAAATGATGACTTGGCATAAACACTGTGCAATAAGCAATAAGTTTAATGAGTAAGTTTGCAGAGCACCTGATAAAACAGAAGGCTGCTGCTCAGAGTTGATAAACCCTAAATGGTGTAGAAACACAAAATATTCCGGAAAGCCGGAAAACTGTCTTGATTAAATAGGTCGGACTCAGAGCAGTTCCGGCTTATAAAGTCAAAATCGGCAAACTAATCCTTTGACTAGGAACTAGTTTCAGGACGGTAAACTTTGTTTTTATCAGTTTTCAATAACTTCTCGGTTATCAGTAAGAATAGTTTTCACGCTGATTAAGTATTTGATAAAGAGTACAGGATGATGAACTAATTTGAACTAAATAAAAGATACCCATCTAGTATAAAGCCTACTTTGAAATTGTGGGCAAACTACCTAAGCAGGTCGATTTGAGGGGTCTGATCAGAAGACTTAGAGAGCGGTATAAGGAACTATTGCCCTCTATCTATGGTCGAGGGCAGGGTGTTTCCGCGAGGAGTTGTACTTACCTGGAACGCTTATTTTTTGAAGCTAGGTTAGGCGCTTGTCCTAACCAGAGAGGAGACATTTTTTATCTCTAAAGAGTGCTGATAAGTTTGAAGTTCCGGTGTAGAACTGAAGCAGCCTATACGTAGGCGACGGTAACGCCAGTACCCCCATCAGTAGCTTCCGCTGCCTCAAATCGCTGCACTTGGGGATGGCGCTGGAGATACTCGTGAACGCCTCGCTTTAGCTTGCCTGTACCGTGCCCGTGGATGATCCAGATGGCTCTGTTGGCAGTTGCGATCGCATTTTCCAACACCGATTCTGCCTCAGCAACTCGCATCCCTCGAATATCAAAAGTGTTGCGAGAGGTACGCACGGCTGGAGCCGGTGGAGCCGCTTGGGCAACGGGGACGCTGTCCTGAGGTTTGGGCTTAACCGGCAGTTCGGCTTTTTCTCCGTGCAGCGACTCGATATCTGCTAGGCTCACCGTGGTCTTGAGCAGGCCAAAGCGTACTGTCAGCTTACCGTCTTCATCAGGATCTGTTAGCACCTCTGCTGTTTGGCCCAGGCTGGGAATGCGAATGCGATCGCCCACCTTGGGTTTAAACCCAGGCTTGGGTTTGGGGGTAGCTTGACGGGTAGGCAGATGCTTACCAGCGATGGCATTGACGGCATCTGTCGCTTTTTGGGCCGCTTGAGCCGTAGCATCGCCCTGCTGCAGGCGACGAATTACCCTGGCGATTTCGTCTTTGGCCTGGTGGATGGCCTGCTGAATGGCCTTTTCCTGCTGCTGCTGCAGGTCGCGCTCGCGCTCCCTCAGCATCTGCGCTTTGTGAGACACCTCATTGTGGAGCTTTTCGGCCTGGGCTAGCAGCTTGGCGGCTTCGCTGGCCTTGTCTTCCTGAACCTTGCGCTGAGCCTCAAGCCCGGCGATCACCTGGTTCACATCTTCCTGATTGCTCATGCCAACCTGTTCTCTGGCAGCTTCGACGATGGCAGCGTCTAAGCCTAGCCGCTGGGCGATGGTCAGCGCATTGGATCGGCCCGGAATGCCCCAGAGCAATCGGTAAGTGGGCGACAGCGTCACGTCATCAAACTCGACTGAGGCGTTTTCAAAGCGCTCATCCTGATACTTCAAAGCTTTGAGTTCGCCGTAGTGGGTAGTAGCGACCGTGAGCCGAGCTTTGTCTGCTAGATGTCTCAGCAGGGATGCGGCTAGGGCGCTGCCTTCGGAGGGGTCGGTGCCAGCTCCGACTTCGTCAAGGAGGACGAGGGTGTTGGTGGGGGAGGACGCGGGGAGGGGAGGACGCGGGGAGGGGAGGACAGGTGGGGTGGTGGGGGAATCTTGTAGGGATCCGACCTGGGATTGCGCCTCTGATGGGGAAGATGAGGAGGGTGGACCCTGTAGAAGCGGGGTCTGTGACTCGTTCTCTAGGGGAGGTTTAGAAGGCTGAAGGGCTTCTAGAATCCGACTAATGCGACGGATGTGGCCAGAGAAGGTAGAGAGGCTTTGCTCGATGGATTGCTCGTCGCCGATGTCGGCAAGCACCTGGTCAAACCAGGGAATTTCTACGGGTTCGCGGGCGGGGATAAACAGGCCGACTTTGGCCATTAGCGCTGCTAGGCCCAAGGTTTTGAGGGTGACGGTTTTGCCGCCAGTGTTGGGGCCGGTAATGGCGACAACGCGCAGGTGGGGTTTGACGATGACGTTGATAGGGACTACGGCAGGCCCCTGTTCGTGGCGCTGCTGCCAGACCAGCAGGGGATGGCGGAGCTGGCGTAGGGTGGCCTGCTCGTCGGGAGCAATAAAGCGAGGAGCATTGCCCTCTAGCCAGTAGGAGTAGCGGGCGCGGGCGGTGGCCAGATCCAGCGTAGTGACGATGACTAGCAGCTGCTCTAGCTCAGGCTGAACGACCGTGACTTGGGCTGTCAGTTCACGCAGGACAATTTCTTCCTCAGCCCGTTCCTGCCGCTGCAGTTGCCGCAAGCGGTTGCCCAACTCCACAACGTTGTGCGGCTCGACAAATAGAGTCAGGCCGCTGGTAGAGGCATCGTGGACGATGCCGGGAATGGCGTCTTTTTGAGGGGCCTTAACGGGAATGACGAAGCGATCGCTCCGCTGGGTGATGAGTTGCTCCTGCACGGCTCCAGCATGGCGCTGCAGAATGCGCTGAAGCTTCTGATAAATCTCGTTGCGGCTAGCCTTGAGCTGTTCTCGAATGCCTGCCAGTTTAGGGCTGGCCCGGTCAGCGACATCGCCTCGATCATCAATGCAGCGATGAATTTCCTGCTCTAGCTCAGGGTAAGTTCGCAGGTCTGCTACCAGGGCTTGTAGGACGGGCAAGTCTTCCTGAGCATCTATCATGCGGCGCAGCTGTCGGGCTCCGTTGAGGGTCGTTGCGATCGCAAGCAGCTCCTCGCCACTGAGCAATCCCTGACGCTCAGCCCGCTCTAGCGCATCGCCAATGTCCTGCACGCCTGAAAAGCTCAAATTTGTTTTCCCATCCAGCCGATAGGCTTCGCGGGTCAGTTCAAGCAGATGCTCGCTCTCTGACTGAGTAGTTGGAATCCTGAGCTGACGGGCTGCGGTCGCCCCTAGTTTGGTCGAAGCAAAGGTCGATAAATGCTGGCAGAGGCGAGCCCACTCTAGAAGCTCAAGGGTTTCCTGTTGAATCAAGGTTTTTTGGCGGAGCTAATCACAAAACTCACTATTTTTAGTATAGAAAGCCCTGAGCAACCCACAACCCCGTCACAGGGAGGGATTACCGGCAGGCAGCGGGTTGAACCTCAAATTAGGTAGCCCCCATAAATCCTAGTCTTCGTCGTCAAAGACGCTGCCGAAGAAATCAATTGTGTCTTTGAGCGTGGCTACAAAGGTATCGATTTCTTCTTTGGTGTTGTAGAAATAGAGGCTGGCCCGAGCTGTAGAAGCAGCTTCTAAAATGCGGTGCAGCGGCTGGGTGCAGTGGTGCCCAGAGCGAATCGCAATCCCCGACTGGTCTAGCAGCGTCGAGAGGTCTTGGGCGTGAACGCCGTCTACCGTAAAGGTGGCCAAGGCGGCCCGCCCGCTGCCGTCGGCTTTGGGCTGGGGGCCGTAGAGACGCAGATGAGGGATCTTGTTGAGGGCCTGGTAGAGGTAAGCCGTTAGCTCGTGCTCATAGTCGGCAATTTTGTCCATGCCGATGGCTGAGAGGTAATCGACAGCGGCTCCTAGGGCAATGGCTTCTGCGATCGCAGGGGTGCCCGCCTCAAACTTGTGGGGCAGCTCAGCATAGGTCGAGTGGTCGAGAAAGACATCAGCAATCATCTCCCCACCCCCCAAAAACGGCGGCATAGCCTGTAGCAAGTCCAGTTTGCCGTAGAGAAAGCCAATGCCGGTTGGCCCGCACATCTTGTGAGCAGAGGCCACGAGCCAGTCACAGTCTAGCGCCTGCACATCCAGCGGCATATGAGGAGCGCTCTGGCAGGCATCAATCAGTACTTTAGCTCCAAACTGATGGGCTAGGGCGATAATCTCAGGCACCGGGTTGAGGCAGCCCAGCGTGTTTGAAATGTGGTTAACTGTCACCAGCTTGGTCTTGTCTGAGAGCAGCTGGCGAAACTGGTCTAGGTCAAATTCTTCGGTTGCTGTCAGGCCCACATACTTGAGCACCGCGCCCGTGCGCTGAGCCACGAACTGCCACGGCACCAAATTGCTGTGGTGCTCCATAACCGAGAGAATGATCTCGTCCCCCGGCTGCAGCTGGCTCATGCCCCAAGCATAGGCCACCAGGTTAATTGCTTCGCTGGCATTGCGGGTAAAGACAATCTCATCTCTAGAGGCCGCTTTAACGAAGGCCGCTACCTTATCGCGAGCATTTTCGTAAGCATCGGTGGCACGAGCACTGAGAGCATGAACGCCCCGGTGGACGTTGGCATTGTCCTGCCCGTAGTAGTGCATCAGCGCATCTAGCACCGCCCTCGGCTTTTGGGAGGTCGCCGCATTGTCAAAATAGACTAGCGGATAGCCATTGACCTGCTGGTGCAGGATCGGGAAATCTGCGCGAACTTTAGTGGCGAGGGTGAGTTCCTGAGCGAGGGTCATAGTGGCTGGGGGAAACGGAGGGTTAGAGGGTTTGTTTAGGCAGAGACAGGGCTACTTTCACTGTAGGGGCTAGGCTAGAGAAGTGCAGTGCGGCAAGGCGACAGCGACTGCGGGATTGCCGATCTAGTTACTCAGGCGTTCGTTCTGCGACCTGACGGGTCAAAGCAGCCTTGAGCGACTCCACAGGAATAGTGTCAATTACTTCCATTGCAAAGGCATAGATCAGTAGCTGCTGGGCCTGAGCAGCGTTGATGCCTCGGCTCTGCAGATAAAAGATCTCATCGGCCTCTAGCTGGCTAATAGTGGCTCCGTGGGAGCATTTGACGTTGTCGGCTACAATGTCGAGCTGCGGTTTGGTGTCTACTCGACCTTTATCAGACAGCAGTAGGTTGCGGTTGAGCTGGTTGGCATTGGTCATTTGAGCCGCTTGGGGCACGGCAATCATGCCGCTGAAAATGCTGTGAGCCCGGTCATCGACAATGCTCTTGTGCAGCTGATCGACTGTGCCGTAGGGCTGGGCCAGGGCGATTAGGCTGTGGGTATCGGCGGTTTGGGTGTTTGCGATCGCATTTAGCCCATACAGCTTAGTATCGGTTTGCTCACCCGCCTGGTACATCTCCCAGTGATGCCGAGAGAGCTGCGCCCCCAAGGAAATCGCTGTGCCAGCGTAGCGGCTATCGCGCCCTTGAGTGACGGCGGTTTTGCCGATATGGAACGTGTCCGTCCCTTCCCGCTGCACCCGTACATGGGTGACCTGGGCGTTGTCGTCCACCCAGATTTCGCTGACGGCATTGGTCAAATGGCTACCGCTAGCGGCTCCCCAAAACTCTTCAACTAGGGCGAGGGCACTGCCTGCTTCGGCTACCACCAAGCAGCGGGGCTGGGCAACTACAGACTCCGGCTGCGGCACCGACACAAAGATAATTTGAATAGGGGTATCAACGACCTGGTTGCGCGGCACCCAGATTACGGCACTGTCTTGAAAGCCTGCCGTATTCAGAGCTGTAAAAATTTCGTGCCCGCCAGACTGCTGACCCAATCGTGAATCAATTTTCTGCTGCCAGTCAGTTTGGGCATAGAGTGCTGCCAAGTTGCCCACGACAACCCCTTCCGGCAGCCCTGCTGTACTCGATAGGTCAGCGTTGTACTGGCCGTTAACGAAGACTAGTCGAGCCTGTTGAGACTCGGACAGTACCACCGCAGCCAGACTCTCCGGACCAACGGTAGCCGCCTGACTGGTAGCCTCAAAGGAAATTTCCAGCAGCGCCGACAGATCAGTAAAGCGCCACTCCTCATCCCGTGATGAGGGAAAACTCCGCTCTTTCACCAAAGCCTCAGCCGCACCGCGCAGAGTCGGCAGCGCCAGAGTTGCAGGAACACTGCCCTGCACCGTTGCCAGCAGTGCCTTTAGGTAAGTCTCCCGCTTCTCGGCAGCAGTCAGCCCGGGTTGGGTTTCAGATATCTGAATGCTCATCACACCGCTGCCTCAGCCTTCTCTGCCAAAATCCACTCGTAACCGCGCGACTCTAGCTCCATCGCCAGTTCCTTACCGCCTGTGGTAATCACTCGGCCCTGGTCTACCACATGGACATAGTCGGGCACGATATAGTTGAGCAGTCGCTGATAGTGGGTAATCAGCACCACTGCATTATCAGGCCGAATTAGCTGATTGACCCCGCCAGAGACAATCCGCAGCGCGTCGATATCTAGCCCCGAGTCAGTTTCATCTAAAACAGATAGGGTGGGCTCCAGAAGGGCCATCTGCAGAATCTCATTGCGCTTCTTCTCGCCGCCTGAGAAGCCCTCATTAACGCTGCGATCAAGAAAGGTGGGGTCCATTTTTACTACACCCAGCTTCTCTTCTAGCAGGTCGTCGAAATCAAACACGTCAATTTCTTCTTCGCCTTGGGCCTTGCGATGGGCGTTGTAAGCCACCCGCAAAAAGTCTCGGTTGCTCACACCCGGAATTTCTAGGGGATATTGAAAGGCCAGAAAAATCCCGGCGGTGGCCCGCTCATGGGGCTCTAGCTCCAGGATGTCTTGCCCCTTGAAGACAATTTCACCCGCTGTCACCTCATAGTCAGGATGTCCGGCTAGCACCTTAGAAAATGTGCTCTTGCCTGAGCCATTCAGGCCCATAACGGCATGGATCTCTCCCGCTTTGACCTCCAGGTTGAACCCCTTGAGGATTTCAGTGCCCTCTACTGCGGCGTGCAGATTGCGCACAGAAAGAATAACTTCGCTGTTTTCGTTAATCATCACCTGTAGGGTGGGCACAGCCCACCAAGTTCAAATGGGTTGGAGGGGTGGGTGGGCCATGCCCACCCTACGCAATCAGGATCTAGCCGACTGTGTTTTCTAGCTTTAGGGCCAGCAGTTTATCGGCCTCTGCAGCAAATTCCATCGGTAGATTGTTAAACACATCCCGACAGAAGCCGCTAATGATCATAGAAATCGCTTCTTCAGCAGAGATGCCTCGCTGAGCAAAGTAGAAGAGCTGATCTTCCCCAATCTTAGAAGTCGAAGCCTCGTGCTCCACTCTAGCGGTGCTGTTCTGCACCTGAATGTAGGGGAACGTGTTGGCGTTGGAGGTATCGCCAATCAGCATGGAGTCGCACTGGGAATAGTTGCGAGCGCCCTCAGCCTTTGGCCCCATCTTCACCAAGCCTCGGTAGCTGTTTCTTGATTTGCCCGCAGAAATGCCCTTAGAGACAATCGTGCTCTTGGTGTTTTTGCCGATGTGCACCATTTTGGTGCCAGTATCGGCCTGCTGCCGGTTATTGGTCAACGCGACGGAGTAAAACTCACCAACCGAGTTGTCCCCTACCAACACACAACTGGGGTATTTCCAGGTAATGGCTGAACCCGTTTCTACCTGAGTCCACGAGATCTTGGAGTTTTTTCCGGCGCAAAGACCTCGCTTAGTGACAAAGTTGTAGATCCCGCCTTTGCCCTGCTCGTCTCCGGCAAACCAGTTCTGCACCGTAGAGTACTTAATCTCAGCATTGTCTAGAGCGACTAGTTCTACAACCGCAGCATGGAGCTGATTGCTGTCGTACATGGGCGCAGTGCAGCCTTCCAAGTAGGTTACGGAACTGCCTGCTTCAGCTACAATTAGCGTCCGCTCAAACTGCCCCGAATCTCCGTTGTTAATGCGGAAATAGGTGGACAGATCCATCGGGCACTGGGTGTCTTTGGGGATGTAGACAAAGGAACCGTCGCTAAATACCGCTGAATTGAGGGCGGCAAAGTAGTTGTCGCCAATGGGAACGACGCTGCCTAGATACTTCTCTACTAGCTCTGGGTGCTCCTGCAGGGCCTCAGAAATAGAGCAGAAGATAACGCCGTCTTCAGCCAGCTTCTCTTTAAAGGTGGTCGCCACAGAAACGCTGTCAAAGATGGCGTCAACGGCTACGTTTGCCAGCCGCTTTTGCTCAGACAGGGAAATTCCCAGCTTTTCAAAGGTTTCTAGCAGGGTGGGGTCAACCTCATCTAAGCTGCCCAGCTTTTCTGCTTTCTTCTTGGGGGCTGAGTAGTAGATGATCTGCTGGTAGTCGATCTCGTTGTACTTGACGTTGGGCCACTTAGGCTCCGCCATCGTCAACCACTTACGGTAAGCTTTGAGCCTGAAGTCCAGCATGAACTGTGGCTCGTTTTTCTTGGCCGAGATTAGGCGAACGACGTCCTCGCTGAGGCCCCGAGGAATGACATCCGACTCAATATCGGTGACAAAGCCATATTTGTAAGGCTGATTGACAAGGGACTGAACGCTGGAACTCATGGCAGCTACCTGGAAAATGCGCTAAAAGAAGTCTGGCTGAAGAAAGACGGGAGATGGCCTAGTACTGATTGGTCTCAGACCGAATCTGCTCAAAAGTGATGTCCTGCTCTTCTCCAGCGAAGGGGTTGTCTGGGGTGAGGAACAGCATACAGTGGCATTCCTTACGCTCCTGCATGGGCACACAGGGGCAGTTCCAGTAGGTTGCCTTGACCTCTGCCTCTTTGTCTTCATAGTGACGGCAGGGACATAGGGGCGAACCAAAGTCGTCCTTATGCTTAGCCAAGCCCTCTAGCACTACAGCCGTCACACCCAGATCCGTACAGAAGTAGGTGTCTGTGCGTTTGGCGTAGCTCATGGCGAAGTTACGCATCAGCTCGAGGTTCTTTTGAGAGGCTTGGGAGGCGTTATTCGGATTCATCAGTATTTTGATGCGTGGCGAGACAACCCAACAATTCTATACAATTAAAGCAACATTCAAGTTGCCTAACTTCATCTTAGACTACTTTAGCAACAAGAAGGTTGTCAAAGCCATGCTGACTCCTGCAAAACAGTCCTCCCAAAGCAGTCCTTCAAAAACAACTGTCGGCAAACAATCGTCGCGCTGACGTGGGTCAACACAATGACTTCTCTGCATCATCCGTCTACTAAAGAAGATATCCTCAAGTATCTGCTAAAACACGGCGAGTCCACTGCCCAGGCCCTAGCAGACCACCTTGAGGTCAGTGCTCAGGCCATCCGCCGGCACCTCAAAGATCTTGAAGCCGAAGCTCTCATTGAGCACAGAGCTGTGCAGGAGGGCATGGGCCGCCCCAATCATTTCTATCGACTGAGCCGCAAGGGTCGAGACCATTTTCCAGCCCAGTACGACGAATTTGCCCTCTCTCTACTAAACACGCTGACAGAAACTGTCGGTAAAGACCAGGTCGGCACGATTCTGCGCAAGCAGTGGGAGCGCAAGGCCGTAGAGTATCGGCAGCAAGTGGGGGAGGGTGCGATCGCAGATCGGGTCGCCACCCTCGTCCACCTCCGCCAGGAGGAAGGTTACATGACCGAGTGGCACCGCGTAGAACCAGAAAATGGGGCAGAAACCAGGGCTAAGTTTGTGATCACAGAGTACAACTGCGCCATTTCCCACATCGCTGAAACCTTCCCGACCGTCTGCGGCCATGAGCTAGAGATGTTTCAAGTAGCTCTGCCCGACTGCCTAGTTACCCGGACTCACTGGTTGGTGCATGGCGAGCACCGCTGCGGCTATCTCATTCAAGCCAAACAGTAAAGACAGACCACCATGCTTGATCAAACCGTTCAATTTCTCACACCCGAAGAGTCAGCCGAAGTCGATAAGGCGCTTCTCACCTCTCCCGAAAAGTTTTTGGCCAGGCTCACCCTCTCGACTGCAAAACTGCTGGGCTACATCGCCAAAGAACTGAACACTTCGGTAGAAGACCTCACGCCCCAGCAAATCATCCAGTGGTTTGAGCAAGACGCCAAGAGAAAGCGAGAGCAGGGTGTGAACGCTGCCGTCTTAAAGTGGGAAACCAGCGATCTGAGTGAGATTACTGAGTAGTCTCGTATATCGGCTGATCTGTCTGATTGTGCCTATCGTTAATAGACGAAGGACCATGAGCTTAATTGCCCATGGCCCTTCGTCTATTGAATGAACTGCTTAAAGGCTAGACTCTAGGAAATTCTACCTTCAGCACGGCCATACTCAACGTAGTGCTCAAAGCCACTGGTGAATGCGTTAGATGAAACAGCTCCTTGAACATCTGGGTTTGAGGCTAGGTAGCTTGCCTCACTAAACAGAGTGCTAGCAACCCGTCCTTCCCTCTGGCCGAAGCTAACGAAGTGCTCAAATCCTGACTGGAACGCTCCATTCTTGATAGCGCCTGCAACATCCTGATTTTGCTGCAGATAATACGCTTCGTTGTAGAGGCTGAGAGAAGACGCTCTATTTTCAAAAGCGCCGTACTCAACGTAGTGCTCAAAGCCACTACCGATGAGTCCTTTAGCTACAGCATCTTTAATGTCGCTGTTTTGAGTGAGGTAATCCTGCTGGTTGAATGCAGTACTAGAATTTCGGCCCTCCTTATGGCCAAATAAGAGGAAATGTTCTAGTCCGCTTTGCAGCGTTTTATCAGTGACAGCCTTGGCAATGTCTGTATTTTGTGACAGGTAGTACTGCTCGTTGAACAGAATGCTAGGACTGCGGCCCTCCTTCCAACCTAATGAGGAGAAGTGTTCATAGCCTGTCTTAAACACCCCAAAGTTCACAGCGTTAGCGACATCAGGGTTTTGGCTTAGATAGTAAGTCTCATCAAAGATGTCAGCTAGGTTGATGCCACCCATTTCTACCGGATTGTTCTCAGCTGAGATACCGCTGCTTAAGTTCTCCAACTTTGAGAACAGATTGAAGCTGATGTAGTTGTTTCTAACTACTCCAACTTTGGTATCAGCGAATCCCTTGATAAGGATGTTATGGCCAAAGCCAAGGGAACCTTCACTGCCTGGATCGGCTAGGGCCAGGTTACCCTGGTTGCCTGCAGCATCTACTATGCTTGCGCCTTGGAACAAGGCTAGCGCATCCTTTGATAGATAATCTAGGTCAAGGCTTGCGTCTTGAGCTTGCACTGTGTAGCTGAAGGTTAGAGTAGAGGTTCCACTACCGCTGATGTATTCGGCACTCGCGTTCGAGCTAACACCGCTTATATACTTCGCGCTAGCTTCTGATTTAACTAGATTCAGGGCTAGTTCTGGTGTGCCTGAGACGAAGACTGCTTCACTAAAAGTGATGGCGAAGTCAATCTTGTCGCCAGCGAGATAGGTTTTGTTCTCTGAAAGCGAGGTTACGCTTGTGACTAGGGGAGCAGTATTGTCTACCGTCACGGTAGTCACGGGAGATAGCTCTGATAGGTTGCCCGCAAGATCAACAGATCCGGCTACGAAGGAGAAGCCTCCATCTGGCAAGACCATTTCTTCTGCCAGAGTAACGCTCCAGTTTCCTTCTGCATCAGCGATGCTTTCGCCAACTTGCAAAAGACCTAGTCCCTCTCTCAGTTCTTGTTGTTCTTCGAATTGAACAAACAACATGACCTTGCTGTTAGCTTCAGCATTGCCCGAGAAAGTAGGCGAGGTGCTCTGGGTAATAAAGTCATCATTCACCATCCCGGTATCTTCAGAGATGCTGGTGATGCTTGGTATGAGAGGAACTGTGTTATCAATCGTCAGGCTCAGGGAATCTGAAACTAAGCTAAAATTGCCTGCTGGGTCAATCGCCTGGACGGTGATTCTGTGGTTATCAGAGGTTAGTGTGATGTCAGAGGTCAACTGCCAGTTGCCCTGAGCATCGGCCGTGACTTCGCCTAGTTTGCCGTTGAGATCGCTATACACAGCGATTTTGCTATTGCCCTCATTGACCAACCCAGTGAAAGTTGGCTGGGTGATGTTGGTGATGTTGTCGGTAGGAGAAATGCCACTGTCGCTACCCATCGCCAAACTGGGTTTGGTAACTATAGGGGGAATGTCATCTTTAACGGCAAACCCGGCACCGTTGGTGACAGGCTCGGTAGCGCCCATACGAGTACCGCCGGAGCTGATAGTCAAATCGGTGTCGCCATCAATACTAAGGGCAAACTTTTGACCGTCAACAAGACCTATGGTGTTGTTGTAGAAAGCTTTAACAACGTAAGTTTCGCCAGTAGCGTTGGCGACGGAAATGGGAAGGTTTGAAAAGGTAATTACACCATTGGCATAAGTACCTTGCACATCGCTACCGAGGTCTGGACCATTCAGCAGCCAGGTCACCTGATTGGCAAACTCTGGGCCTTGAATAACATTTACTCTAACTTGAGTAACGCCAAGGGGCAGATTGTCGCCACCGTCGGTGCCGCCACCGTCGCCAATGGCGAAGTCGAAAACTGAAACTGCTTTTTCGGATGCATCTATAGCTGTGGCTAGAGCAGTTGGTTCACTAAGAGGACCAGCTGTAAGATTGCCGTTTAAATCTGAAGAAGCAATAACGACATTGCTTGTGTTGCTAAGAGAGCCGGCAGAACCTGGAGCCGGCAAAGATATAGTTTGACCCCACAACCAAGTTCCGTCTTCAAAACCAATATCAGATGCAGAGAAAAGAGCATCAATAGAAGTGTAGTCAAGATCTAGACTGCTTTCCCCATTAGATGGAGTGTAAGTAAATTCTATGTAATCTACAGGGACGAAGCCAGGTCTCCAGTCAGGGATCCATGAACCATCAGGTCTTGCAAAAGCATCATTCTGCCCTGTTTCTAGCTGCAAAGAAATGCTACCAGGGTCATCGAAGTGAGCATGAACAATCCTGCTATCAAAATGAACCCTGATACGGACAGGCTCTCCTAGTCCATATGTCCGTGAAGGAGCTTCTACTCTAACTACAGATGCCATGATGCTTGAATACTCTAAAATTGTTTCTGAGGTGAAAGCAGCTTTAGCCTGAGAGCTTCCAGTCTGAATTTGGAAATTCCAGTCTCCTCCTAGACTTGAAGTACCAGTTTTTGTAGTTGATGCTAAGATGCTTGCTTTTGCTAATGATTGAAGTTTTTCAATAAACTCTTCTCCCGCATCGCCTGCGGCAATGTTGCAACCATAAAGGAGTAAGGAGGGAGGAGAGAGGAGGGAGTCGCTAGAAGCAAGCCATTGGGAGATTTGAGGTGCGTAGTAGTTGAGAGTCTCCAGGCTCAGCTGGGTATTGCCCAGGTAGAGGGTGCCGGGGGCACCGTGGGAAACGATGTGGAGCTCTGTAACAGGAACGGTAGCTTTTTCAAGCGCTTGGGTAATCTGCGCGACGCCATCTTGTTCGGAATTTAGCACCACCACAGAAGCGCCGGGTACTACACCGCTAACCAGGAACTCATAGTCATCTACCCCAGCGTCAATGATGACCAGCATTGAAGTGTTGACCTGGGGGATATTTGCGTTTTCAGAGGAATACACTTTCTGATGCTCGCTGATGGTGGCTTGAGAAATTCTTGAGAGTTTTGGGGTACTAACCATTTGCCTACTTGAATCGCGAAAAGACTAAAGTACATGAGGAGTAGGCTCAAGAATTCAAAGTTCTCAGCCTAGTGACTGCTCTGTGGCTCTTTATCTTTGATTCCCAAGATCTGGAGTAAGTAACGCTAAATCTGGCTGCTTTAGAAAAGCTATATTTATCAATACAAAGCCTGTAGTTTCACGCAAGAGAGGGTCGACATCTCTTAAAAGACACCGACCCTCTTTCGCATGCAAGCCAATTTTTTACGTAAGTAAGTTTAGTTTTATTTGTTTACTTATTTGGTAAACAAATAAACGGAAAAGTGCGGATGAAAAAACAGTAACTGTGAAGAAAGGATTGAGAATAAGAACAATTAGAAGCTTTACAGAAAGAACCTTCTCAACCTGCTCATTCTAGGGCAAGCAATTTAGGCTAGGCACAGAGAATTTACGGGCTCCTGAGCTTGTTTCTGCTCATTGCCGTAGTTTTACGGAGGCTAGATCTCGTAGTGCCAGTGCTCAGTCTCTTGGGCCAAGATTAGTTGACGCGAGGGCCGATAGATAAGGCCCTGATCTTCAAGCTGGCCGAGGAGACGGGTGACAGTGACGCGAGTTAGGCCGCTCAGCTCAGCTAAGTCCTGGTGGGTCAGCCGTAAGCCAATTAAACAACCCCGGTCAATCTGTTGTCCAAAACGACGGGCCAGCCATCCTAAAACACCTAGCAGAACAGCATCTGCTCGACGGTTGGCGCGGGTTAACAGCAGCGCCTCGGTCTGCTGCCAGTAGCTGAGCAAAACTTCAGCAGGGGGTTGCCAGTTAGCTGCCAGAATTGGCTCGGCGTCTACTTTGGAGAGGGTTTCGATAACGAAGGGTTGGGCCTTGGAGAGCGGTTCGCCCACTACATCGCCGGCTCCCCAAATTCCTAGGGTAATGACGCTCCCATCTTCCAAATAGCACAGCGTGCGGGCAACACCTGACTTTAAAAGCCAGTACAGCCCCTTCTTAGTCGGTAATGAGGTGCGACTGGGGAAGGTGCGACTGGGTGCTGCAACGGGCACGGACATTTGAAGCTTGGCTTGAAGTTGAGTCAACGTGCTCATTTTGCTTAGACCCACGCTAATTAGGCTGAAATACTTCGCTTACGATATCACAGCTTAAAGCAAAGTGAAATGAGAATTGGATCTAAATGAATTTGAATACAATCGAACTTCGCGTGATTGTGTAGGCGTGGGGACGCGAAGACGGCGTGCTAGGGGTTCCCTTAGGTCTGTTGTTCAAGAAGGGGTATTGCGATTGGGGGTGAGGAGTCTTTTCTTTCCAATGCTTCGCGCTGGAAGGTGCCTTGGAGGGGGTTGTCTCCTCAAGGCAGCGGCAGCACTGCCGCTAGGATGGCTGCCTAGGCAGGGTCTGGTTGCTAGGCGGCTTAGTTCTTACTGACTAACAGCCGTCTTCCCTGCTGATGTGTGTGGGTTTAGGCTGCGGAAATAGGTGCCACCGATGGTGAAGAGGAAGCCTAGATAGGCCAGAACCTGAAGCAGGTAGAGGTGTTCGCGGTAGCCGAAGAGGGTTTTGAGCAGAATGCCGGGAAACTTTTTCTCAGGCAGAAAGTGAGTGCCATTCCAAACCTCTGGCCCTAAGATGCAGGAAGTCTGGGAAAAGCAGAGATCGGAGTTGCGCAGGTCGAGCTGGCTGATGGCAGCTAGAGCCGCATCCAGGTTCTTAAATGCAGAGAGCACTAGGCCGCCGACGATCAGCAGCAGCAGCACACCCATCACCTGAAAGAACTGCTTTAGGTTGATGCGAATGCCCCAGCGGAAGAGGGCCAGACCGATCAGGGCGGCGCTGAACAGACCTGCGATCGCACCTCCCACCGCAGCCGCTGTCGACCCCTGCTGCACCGTAGTAAAGAGAAACAGCACCGTTTCAAAGCCTTCTCGCAGCACGGCAATGCAGATCAGGCTAAAGACGCTCCAGGCGGCCGTATCAGAGTTTTTCAGAGCAGTGGTGACGTTACCTTCGATCTCGGACTTGAGTGAACGAGACTGTTGAGTCATCCATACCAGCATCCAGCTCAGGAGGATAATTGCGATCGCACAAAACAACACATTCAGCAGCGGCTTAACCACCGATTCTAGATTCGGCAGCACTAGCTGGAGCTGCTGCAGCCCCGATCCCAAGGCAATGCCGATCATGATGCTGCCCACCAGTCCCGCCAGCACGCCTAAATAGGCCCAGCGGTTGAGCTGAGGCTGATTGGCCTTACTCAGACAGGCCAGCACGATGCCGACGACTAGGGCTGCCTCCACCCCTTCTCGCAGGGTGATTAGAAACGTGGGTAGAGCTGCAGTGAAATCCATACTGGCGGAAGGGGCAAACGCCAAAAAAGGGCAAAAACTGGATGTTCTTTAATAGCATTGTGTCAGAGAACACTGGTTTTCGGAGCCGCCCACCCTAGGCCAGCCCAATTTCTTGCAACCGCTGGGCCAAGTATTCGCCAGCAGTCAGGTTGGGATAGTGAGCAGTGCCACCAGTTCTTGCTACGCAAGCTGGGTAAGGACTGAGATCGACTTCCGATCGAGGGTGCACAAAAAAGGGCAGCGACAGCCTGCCACCTCGGGGATTGACCGGATTGACCACTCGATGGGTGGTGCTTTTGAACAGACCGTTGGTCAAGTTTTGCAGCATATCGCCCGTATCGACAATAATCTGCCCCGGCTCTGCCTGCAGCGGCAGCCAGTCGCCTGTGTGAGTGAGAACTTCTAGCCCTGGAGCCGTCGCTTCGCAAAGCAGCGTAATGAAGTTAATGTCTTCATGGGCAGCCGCTCGCAAGCTACCGGCAGGCGCATCAGCAGGAATGGGCGGATAGTGGGCAATACGCAACACCGTGTTGCCTTCGATCACTTGCTCACTGAGCCAAGTGCGTGGCTGATCCAAGTACAGAGCGCAGGCTTCTAGCAAGATTCCGGCGCAGGTCTCAAGCTGAGCAAAGAGACGGATCATGGCTGAGCGAAACTCAGGCACTTCCTGAGGCCAGAAGTGATCGGGCTGCTGTAGGCTGCTGCGATTGACGTGCCAAAACTCTTTTAGATCGGGGAGGGCTGCATCCTTTGCCTGTTCCCGGCCAAATCGAGTAAAGCCTGCCTGACCTTTCAGGTGGGGATATTCGTACTGAAATTTGGTGGCGGTATCTAGAGAAAAAAAGCGTTCGGCTGTGCCGTAGGCCTTGGCAATACTGGCCGGATCAACGTCAGAGTTGCTCAGTACAAAGAAACCAATTCGCTCCAACGCCAGCCCAACAGCATCAATGAATTGTGTCTGCTCCTTGGGCTCCCCTGTCAGAAAAGTTTGCAGGTCAAGGGTAGGAATGAGTGGTTGAGAAATTGAGCTAGTCATTTCCTCAGTTTAAGGGTGTCTGTTAAATACGAGCAAATGGGCCTTGGTAGAATCGGAGATGTGTTACTTGGCTCGTCAGAGGCGGCCCTCCAATGGAACTCAGATGGGCTGGCTGATCGACCCAGCCGAGCAAACGGTATTCATTTATCATCCCAAACAGGAAACCGAGGTCTTTGACGAGGCAGAGGTACTTTTGCCGGTGCCGTCGTTTGCCGGTGATCTAGGGCTCACAGTTAAAAATTTGTTTGATTGGTTACTAGAGTAAACCCAGCAAAAGAGGGTGAATTTCGGTTAAATACTCTTAATTTTTGCCCGGTTGTGGGAACCATGCTTGTGTTTAGGTTTAATGGAATATGCTTGCAGCATCTATGAAAACTTCTCTCCTGCCAATTCCCATGACCGACAGCTTAACTGTGGGCGATCGCAATTACAGCGCCGAGGACATCATCCCCCTACTGCGCCAGTACGGCCTGATGCCTCAGCTGATTCGGGAGCTGGTGATTGATCATGCGATCGCAGCGATTGAGCTGACCGAGGAGGAGCAGGCCCGCGCCCAGGCTCGCTTTGACCAGACCTTTAATATTCAGTCTGACGAACAGCGGCAGTCGTTTGCAGCCCAGCGGCAGCTCTCTCCAGAGGCGTTTGCCCAGCTGATGCTGCGGGAGGAAAAGCTAACCAAATTTAAGCTAGAGACTTGGGGAGCCAAGCTAGAGTCTTACTTTCTCCAGCGCAAGAGCAGCCTAGACCGGGTGCTTTACTCTCTAATTCGCACCCAGGAGCCGGGGCTGGCTCAAGAGCTGTACTTTCGCATCAACGATGACGGTCAGCCCTTTGCCGATTTAGCGCGAGAATATTCTGAAGGACAGGAAGCCCAGACGGGCGGGCTAATTGGCCCCGTAGAGCTATCAGTGCCTCATCCGTCGCTGGCCCGCATTTTGTCGATCAGTCAGCCCGGCCAGCTGTGGCCCCCGACGCGGGTTGGGGAGTGGTTTGTGGTGGTGCGGCTGGAAAAGTTTTTACCGGCCAAAATGGACGATGCCACGCTGCAAAGGCTGCTAGATGAGCTGTTTAGCGTTTGGCTAAAGGAAGAGATCGAAAAGAATATGGGGATTCTCAGCCAGACGAAAGACAGCCTCTGATTGAGAATTTTTGAGAAATCTGTCTATGCTTCGTAAGTCTGAGCCGCGTCGCTGCAGTCCTGCCTTGTTGTAGCAGTCTTACGGCAGCGACGCGCCCCTCTATAAGCTGTTTCAGCTCTACTATTCGCATGTTGGCCGCATTGTGGTGATTGACAAAGGCTGCATTGTCAAAGTCGGCAGTCACGGGCAGCTACTGGGCTGAGAAGCAACTGCCACGCACTTCAGGCTCGAGCTTAGGTCAAATCCGCGCTCCCCTACAGCTAGTGAGGTCACTGCCCCACTGCGGATTGTTGGCTGCTACTCTGTAAACACGCTCAGAAAATAGCTCAGAGTTGTAGGGGTCTGATGCAATGGATCTTTCGGTATTTAAGTATTTCTTTGAATGCTGTGTGGGCAACTGGGTCACAGAGCGAACCTACCACTACTTGACCCACCAGGAGGTGGAGCGATCACACACCGAGTTCCGCGTCGATGCCATCACCCCTGATCTGAAGCAGAAGGTGTTGACCGACAATGAATACGGCGAGGTCAGCCATCTAGAAGATCTGCCCGGCTTTCGGCTAGGCTTTCACACCGTTTCTGAAAAAGGTGAGGAAGTCTCTCAAGAACTGCGGATGCTGTTTGTGCCCAAGCAGCAGGACGGCAATTTTCTGGAAGGCGACTACCTGCGCGATCGCGCCTACGAAGAGTCGCGCCCGATTATCTCCGAGTTTCGGTTCAATAATGAGACCCGCGAACTGCTGATGACTACTCGCTACACGCGGGTTGTATCGGTAGACTCAATCATCTTGGTCAATCCTAAAATGCGAATCCGCCGCATTTTAAACTATCAGAGGCCTGCCGAAGGCGAACCCCTCGATACTCTGGCGCTAGTCGGCTTCGGCGTCGAACAAAAAGAGGCTTAGCCTAGTGGTCATCGCTGCACCAGAACCAATGCAAGGGGCTTTAGGCAGATTAAACTCGGCAAAGCTTACCAAAAGCTGAAGCTTAACTTTCCCTACGCATGCATATTTCGTCAGCGACTACAATTCAACCGCTACTCTCGTCAGCCCCTCAGGTCGCTTCAATCTGGTTAGCATCTTCTCTAAGGGAATGAGTCCGCTAATGGCGCTTGTCAGGTAGCGGATTTGAGCTACCAACTCAGGATAAGGGGCAACCCAGGTCGAAAATCTACTTGATGCCCCTGCACCTCCCAATCAAAGCCAAGCTCCACGCAATACTCTACTCCAACTCGTACCTTGACCTGGTTGATGTCAATCACCGCCTGAAATTCTGGTGATGGATTATCTGCGGTCGGACTGACCAACTCTATACGAGTTATTTCGCGAAAACCAGCAGGATGATTTAGAGGCTCTGCCTTTTCAGTAGGGTATTGATCTGGACGTTTGCCAAATGGAATCTGAAAGAGCATCGGCTCTGTTAGCACATTACTATTTGTACCTACTGCGATACTTAGTGTGTCAGACAGATAAGGTGGACGATATGCCCAACTGGAAAACGCAACGGTGTCACCACCACTTGTCCCTGGACGCAAACCAACTCCAAATGGACATGTGTTATCTTTCCGATTTACCCATCGCTCCCAAAGACGTGTAGGGCGAATTAGCTCTGATGTTGCCTCTTCTATATCGTGAACCCACAACAGTTCCAACATCGCGTTGTGGAAAAAGAAACGGCGATTGGTCGTGCCTTGTCCAGGATGTGTATTAGATGTCCCTTCTACTAAACCAAAGGATACTAAACGGTCAGCCTCGCAAGCACCAATATCAGTACAGATAAAGAGATGATCAAATTCAAATGCCATAGTTCCAAAGCTATTTGAGGATAAGCTTACTCAGCCTCCAGAGGCCTATGCTGTGATAGGCACGCTTTGCTTTGCCCAGCGCTACGAAATCTGCTGCTCAGGGTCAGGCGTTGCAACTTCAATCACTTCATATAAATGAGCATCAAAAGATTCCACGAATTTGCCGACCTTTTGCGCGAATGCGCCGACATCCGGATTTGACCAAACTGCGTCAATATCCTCGCGGCTGCGATACTGCGCGTAGTTGGTTACTCGCACGCCGTCCAAGCTTTTGTGTATGCTCGCTGAGATGAAGCCCGGCACGTGTCGATAAATAGTGTTCACGCCTTCCACTAACAAATCAGCAAGTTGTTGTTGGTCTTCCGGCTTGCAGACGTGAACATTGATGAGAGTCACCAGCGGTTGAAATTTTTCGATAGTTGCCACGTTTAGCCTCTATTAAGGTTTGCGCCTGTAAGCCAGCGGTTTACTGAATCACCAGGTGGTCAGCATGGGGCTGAAGAATTTCACTTGCTTTTCGACATCCGACACGTATTGCCCTAGTTTATGTGAGTGATAAAAGCGTTGAAGTCAGCGTCATCCATTGCACCCAGATAGAGTTATGGCTCCAGTTTATGCCCTAAAGTCTGTGAAAGTTCAGTAGCCAGTTTGTTGGGAGTTCATGGCGCTGCTCACAGCTGCATCCATGCCTTCGGAGGCTGATGGCAGCGTATGCGGGTTAGTCATATCGCCTCAAACAACCGCCAATAAAATGATTAGTACTCGCATGAGGACTCCTTTCCTGTCACTTAAGCATACCGCAATTGCCGAAATGCCTCGCGCGTCGACCTAACGACCAAGATAAGCGGCAGCAGATAACTTTGGCAACCTCACCGAGATCTCCCAACTGCTCGCTTCATCGACTTTTTATCTTGCGTGATTTGCGTAAGCTCCATTAACTAATGTAGGAACACAATCACTGACGTTCATTTCAGATGCTAAATCAACATCTTGCTTAAAGCCTCGCTCTATCAATTCTTGACCAGAACCACATTGCTTTATCAAATGTTTTAGGGATTGACGAACACTTTGGTATGCTTCTCTTGCTAATTGTGCTTCCGGTGACAATTTCCCTTCAAGATAGCTGATCACCGCTCCTGCCCCAATAAAATCCTCAAACGAAGGGCGAAGGCTGCCGTCATCCCACTTCTCCCCAGCTGGAATTACGGCAATGCGCTGCCCGTAATTCATCGCAGCTAAAGCAATGGCTCTACAATTTCTCAAACATCCGGTTAAAGTTGGAGTTCCGGTCGTTGCCAAACTTAGAGAGGATCCGTTGGGCGAGGGCATCACTAAGCGAGTTCCTGAATCGATGATAAGTAATGAAGCTGGAGATAACGAATAACGGCTATCACCACGCTTCTCTGCTACTTCCGCATTAACACATTGAGCAAAAGCTCTGGCAGATTTATCCCTCCACTGATAGGGAAAAACGATCGCTCCACGACTGTTGGCAATATCAATGCAAGTTGAAAATGAGAGGACATCGATAATAACAACTACATCACTGATAGGAGCTAACTGCAAGACTCCCTGCTTGCCCCATTCACACCGCACCTCAAAATCAGCCTGATCGAAATTCATAATCTCGATTAATGCTTACTCAACGCTGAACGCCTCACGAAATAGTTTAACTGTACCGTCCCAACCAGAAACGAAACAAGATAACCATTTCGGTCAGCGGTTGCGGTTATCTTTGAAACTTAGTCAGTGCTGCCTCACAATGCGCTGCACTGAGCTAATTAGCTTGCTATTTACTAATTGAAGGAGAAAATACCGCCAGAGGCGCAATCGTTTTGCGAAGTAATATTTCAGAGGCTCCTGGGATAACGTAATCCTGCAACTCACCAACAATGCTGTATCCTAGCCGCTCATACAACTTACGCGCGCCCTTATTAAAAGACGAAACACAGATAAAAACATTGGGAGTACTCCGGAAGATTCGCTCCTCAGCATAATTGATTAACTGGGTTCCAATACCTCGCCCACGCCATGCTGTATCTACACATACACTTTGGATATAACCAATAAATGCTCCTGTCATATTGATAATGATAAATCCTGCGATTGTTTCCTCGGTAACGGCTAGATAGACCTCCTTAATCGGGTCACTGATTGTTTGGTACGACGCTTTGTAGTCGCGCCCAAAAGTAAGCCAAGGATCGGACTGTGACATCATTTGGGCACAAAGAGCAATGTCTTTAGTTAGTAGTGGACGAATTGTAATAGTAGACATCTTAATCTCACAAATAAATTTGCGCTGACTAGAATCAGACAAAAATGCTTGAGATGGATTTGCAACTGTAATCCTTACTGAAGGGTAAGCGGCTAATAATTACTTAGAGAAAAGTTTTCCGCCTAATATGTTAGCAGGGTGATTGTGTGAAATTTCGTCAGTATTTGTAGGATGGGCAAAGGACGACAGTCCGTGCCCATCTTTTAAGTATCTATGCTGTGGTGGGCACGCTTTGCTTTGCCCATCATACAAAATTTAGGATTGTTCGTTGTGCGGGTTTTCGAGCAAGTTTGTACTTGTTTTTTGTTAGCTTCACAGCTTAGGACGAGAATGTGTTAACCAAATAGCAACGAGAGCAATGGATGCTGGAAGTGTTTGCAGTAGAAGTGTTGTTGGTTTAAGTGTAACTGCACCATAAAAACCAGCGATAACAACGCAGATCAGAAAAAATAGCCGTACTGGTCTGTTTTGGTTAAGCGCTCCCCAGAGTAATCCAGCAGCAATAAATGCATTATATAAACCTGCATTTTTAACAATGGGTGCGACTTGCCCTGCGGTGTCAGCCGTGAATCCAAGCCTTTGATAAATGAGCGGAGTTTGCCAGAAAAACATTTCTACCATCGCAATGACGATGTGGATAATACCAACAATTACAATAGCGACGGTAGAAGCAGTTTTCATAGTGTCCCTTACTAAATGAATTCATTTGGCAAACAAAGTCTTGAGGTGGTACGAAACCTCAATCACCTACCACTAACGTTGTCTTTGATATCCGTAGCGGCTTTGTTGACCACGTTTACAGCCGTAGTAAGCGGGTCTTGTGAGATTCCAAGCATATACACCTCATCTAGATTGTGGTGCTTCTCCAAAGCGGCTTCATGAATAGTAAAGTAAAGAGGTGTACCAGTATGTACATAATCGGGCATTCTTCTTTTATTTCTGTCATGCATTGCTTTGAAGAATCCAAAAATTGGATTTGGGTTCTTGTCTACTCCAGCTACTCCACCAGTTCCAAGTTCTGATTCTGGTAATGCCTCGATTGGTGCTGGCTTGAAAACGTTCCCCGTTGGAAAGGGCAGCATGGTGACAAAATCTTCTGTGTTGGCAATCCGCCAGTGTCGAACACCCAACTTTTCAAAATTCAGTGCAAAAGTTCTATCTCCACACCGAGGGCTAGCAAAGGTGTACAATACAACACTTTCAGGATGTTTGAAGTGAGTGTTTCTAAGGATGTCTGGGATTGCCAATGTTGCCAACGCTCCGCCTAAACTGTGTCCTGCCACAAAAATTTTGGCATTTGATGGCTTTTTACTAAGTGCATCAATAAGTTTCTGTCGTAGGCTTACATAAATGCCTCTAAAGCCTGCTGTTACATATCCGAAATCATCGTCAATTCCGGGAATCTCAATCGAACTTTGATTCTCCTGAACAACTCCCTCGGCAATGTCACCCTTGATCTCGACTCTCTGCCTGTTTCTATCTGTACTCCTGTTTAAGGAGACAAGCTGAATATTCGCATCCTTAAACCACTCAACAAACCGTCTGGTACCGCGAAAAATTACATATACATTGTCACTGTCAACTTCAGAAGCAACATATCCAAAGGGAATATCCTTTTCGGCAAATTCAGTATCTAGCAGGTACGGCTTCTTAAGGTTAAAGATTTGAGACTTGTCTTTCTGTTCAAATAAACTGAACTGATCATATGCTCGCTGAGTTAGTTCTGCTAACTTTCGAGCCACAGAGGGATCAAACCCTGAGGGATAGGTATTCAGTTGGGAAACAATTACTCTGTCTGCTAATTGGTATGGGGCGGGTGAAGAGGACATAGTTTCTATCTCGAGGATTCATTTTATTGCGCCTACTCTAACCGCCATACCTTGCCTTTGTCAGCCTAAGAGGGTCAGGAAAAAGTCGGAGAAAGGTCAGAATCACTTATAAGAAATTTTATCTGCGCCTCTACCCAAATCAGCGGTCGAACAACAACTTAGAGAGAAATTTTCCACTCAGTACGTCAACTGAGATGATCAGGTGGAGTTTTGTCAGCCTAATACTCTTCTAAGAGCAATTAGGTGGGAGCTTTCTGCATAGTATTCCGCGACAAGAGGGGGATTAAGAAACCTTCAGACTATTTTTACGTGCAGTAACACAGACGCTGATTTGCCAGTCTGCGCTCCTCATTTGTTTCTGCCTGACAGCATTAACTTAAGAAAGCGGGTTTCTTTAAGAAACCCGCTTTCTGGTGTATCAGTTTTTACTTGAAATCGAGGATCAGATCGGCTAGTATCTTTTTTCATAGCTGTGAGAGAGCAGCTTGTCTTCCCCCGAAAACTTGGTCTGCGGCACTGGCAAATGCTACCAACATCAACCAGCGCCTAACCCGTTGACAGATCCATCCTGTCTCAGGGCTTTGCCTATTTTAGGTCGCTCTGTTAATTCAGTAATGTCAAGGGCTGCCATTTTTTCGGGGATTCCTACCCGTTAAATTCAAAGGAATCCCTGGAATGCTTCAAATTCAATACTTCCTGTCGTCTCCCTACACGGAGACGACCCGGCCTGCTGCGCCTCAAGTTCCCCTGGTGCAGCCTCGGCGTAGACGGCTGCGGCTGTACCTAATCGGGACTGATGCCGATACCCGCAGCGCCATTGCTAGCCTTCACCACCTTGGCTATGCAGAACAGTTCGAGTGGAGCCACGTGATTGAAATTCCCGAAAACGGCCTGTTTGTGCAGCCCGACCCTGGCGACGTACTCCGCTATCTCCAGCGCTATCCTGCCCCCAGACCCCCGGCATAGTTTCATCAAGATTGTGTAGGGTGCGGTATTGGCCACGCAGCCGTTTAGAGATGGCCATTGCTTGAACAGGTGCAGACAAGCTTTTCGCTGCTTAAACCATTGCTGCAACTGTTCAAGCAAAAGCAGCTTGCACATAAGCAAAAGTAGCAAACGTTTAAGCAAAAGCAGCAAACGCTTACTTGTTAACGGCAAACGTTTAAGCAAAAGCAGCAACGCCTTAAGCAATTACGGCAACTGCTTCAGCAAAAGCAGCAAATGCTTACTCAATTACGACAACTGCTCAAGCAAAAGCAGCTCATGAGTAAGCATTTGCTGTAAACCTGCAAACTTGGGGCCGATCAAAGCAAAGTGGCATCAGCCACCAACTTGTAATAGATTGAACTCGCAGCCCTCTGTAGTCTCTCTAGGCGAACCCTTCATGAGCTCTGCCCCCAGCGCAGCCAATTCAGCCCCGAACTCGTCTCTGGATATCTTCCACATCTCTCCCCTGATCCGCATCACTCTAGTGAGCCTCTACGGGGCGCTAACCTTGCCTCTGCCTTTCCTCGCGGCGGCAACCCAAGCGCCTGTGCCTCCCTGGCTACTTACTCTCGGCATTGCCTTGGGTGCAGTGGCCCTACACGGAGCCCTTAGCCAGCAAGTCATCCTAGATCAGGAGGGCATCGAGGTCACCTACCCTCAGTGGATGCGGTGGTTGCTGCGAACACAGTGGCGGCTCTCTTGGAATCAGATTCAGGCGCTCAAACCTCGCACTACTGGCCAGGGAGGTCTGGTCTATTACTTTGTTGGCAGCGACCAGCAGGCTTATTTGCTGCCTATGCGAGTGGCAGGCTTTGCTCGGCTAGTAGGAATAGTTCAAAGCCGCACCGGGATCGATACTCAGGATGTGAGGCCCTTGGCCCAGCCCTGGATGTATGGCATTCTGCTGCTGTTTACCCTGTTTTTGCTGCTGATTGATGGCTGGACGATCTGGACTGCTGTGCAGTTGGGGTAGCGCGATTGGCACCGATTTTTAGTTTGCGTGGGGTCGGCTTTGAGGCTGGCATTGGCAAGAGCCGCATTCTTTCAGACCTGTCCTTTAACCTGGAGCCGGGGGAAATTGTAGGGTTGGTTGGCCCATCGGGGGCAGGAAAATCTTCTCTGCTGCGGCTGCTCAACCGTCTGCAGGAACGCAGCACCGGACGGCTAGAGTTTCAGGGCCAGCCGATTGAGCAACTGCCGGTAATCCAGCTGCGGCAGCAGGTAACGCTGGTTAACCAGGAGTCTCGGCTGCTGGATATGACGGTGCAGGAGGCTTTGCAGTATCCCCTCCAGCTGCGTCGTCTGCCTCTGGCCGAAATTGAGTCTCGCCTAAAGATCTGGATGGAGCGGCTACAGATGCCGGCTGAGTGGCTAGAGCGGCGGGAGCTGGAGCTGTCTTTGGGGCAGCGGCAGCGGGTAGCCATTGCTAGGGCCGCTTTAATTCAACCCACGGCTCTGCTGCTAGATGAGCCTACCTCAGCCCAGGATGTGGGGCAGGGGGAGCGGATGCTGCGAGAGCTGATAGGGTTAATTCGGCAGCAACAGGGGGTGCTGCTGATGGCAAACCATCAGCTGGAGTGGGTGGAGCAGTTTTGCGATCGCATTCTCCACCTCCAACAAGGCCATCTCGTTGGCGACTGGCAGTCCCACGAGGTTAACTGGGCCGACCTGCGCCAGGCCATTGTCACCGCAGAACAGTTAGAACAAGAAGAATGGGCCTAACGCTCTGCTGATTGATATACAGCGTTGAAGAGCATCTCTGCCTAAGATAAGGTGCTGGGCCTAATGCCACCTGCTGATGTTCCCTTCTATCGCTGCCACCTGATTCCATGCTAGAAACTTCCTCGCCTGCTCCCGCTTCGACCTCCCATTCAACTGAGACCCTGCCCCAGCGCCTGATCCAGCCCATTGGAGCAAAGGCCCTGCACGGTCTGGCGATTGAGGGTTCTTCGCTATTGGCCGTCGATCCTTACCGGGGCTACCTGCTCAGAATCGATCCTAAAACCGACAATGCCACCATCTTGAACTCGCAGCAGGTAGATACCTTCGAGAGCGCTACAGGCGTAGCAGTCTGGGAAGATACCCTTTGGTTTACCCGAGACAACAGCGTATTCCGCTGCCGTCTAGATGACCTTACGCCCCAGCCGGTGGTGACGTTGCCCTACACCCTTGATGGCGTTGCCGTTTGGGAAAACACGCTCTACATTACCTGCCGCAAAGCCAGCCAAATCTTTATCCACGACGGCACTTCTGGCAAGCGCATCACCCAGTTTTCTGCCCCGGGCATCGGCACCGAGGATGTAGCCGTGTGGGGCGAGTACCTGTGGGTCTGCGACCAGACCGAGCAGAGTGTTTACTGCCTAGATCGGGCCACTGGCGATCTGCTGATGAAGGTGCTAACGCCCTTCCCCACGCCTACGGGTATCGCTGTTTTGCCGGGAACTACGCCAGAGCAGGGCACTGTCTGGGTAGCCTACGCCAACGAAGAACCCTACGTGCGAGACAATCCCAATGCCGAAGTAACCTTCGAGCTGACTTTTCGCGATCGCACCTTCATCCACCCGCTCAAGTTCCACCGCCGCGCCCAAGAAAACTTCTGTCTGTCTAACGGCTACCTGCTGGAGATGGCCTACGTCGAAGAAATCGATGCGCTAGAAGCGGTTCAACTCTCTGGCCTAAAGTGGCACATGGCCCTACCGACCAATACCGATCGACAAACCGTTCGCTCAGTCGAACCCGTCGGCATTCCCTTTGAAGAAGTCTCGATCAACGGCCAGCGAGTGGCCCGTTTTAGCTTCGACACCCTCCAGCCCAACGAACGTCACCTGTTTGGCTGGAAGGCTCTAATTGAGGTTTATGGCATCAAATACCTGCTGACGCCCCGCCACGTCGAGCAATGCCCACCCCTGCCCGCATCCTTCCACGAAAAGTACCTGGTTGACGACGATGACCTGTCAATGGATCAGCCGCTGATTCAGGCAGCGGCTGAATCAGCTGTGCGCAGTGAAACTAACCTGCTGCGTAAAGTCCTAAGCATCCGTGACTATGTCTACGACCAGCTAACCTACGCAGTCACTCCGGCGATTGACACCCCCGACGTGGTGCTAGAACGGGGTCAAGGCTCCTGCGGTGAGTATGTAGGGCTGCTGCTGGCTTTGCTGAGGCTCAATGGTATCGCCTGCCGCACTGTAGGCCGCTATAAATGCCCACCCCAGGCCGATCAGCTCAATATTTTTCTGGAACCCGACTTCAACCATGTTTGGATCGAGTTCTATATTCCCGGCTACGGCTGGGTGCCGATGGAGTCAAACCCTGATGATATTGATGATGGCGGCCCTTATCCCACCCGCTTTTTCATGGGGTTGCCCTGGTGGCACGTGGAAATGGGCAAAGACGTGTCTTTTGAAAAGCTGACGATGCCCCAAGACAACCCGGAAGTGAGATTGGGCAACCTGGCGATCAACCATGTCCGCTTCAGAATCTTGAGTGAGCTGAATCCCTGGGAATTTGGCAAGGAGTCATCATTGGGATAACTCTTAACCCACTGCCGGTTCCATCATTTGAATCGTCCCCGCTGTAGCATCTACTCTAACTGGGCTGCCCAACGGCAAAGTCCACATTGGCTCGACATGGCCAATCCAGGCTCCTGACCAGGCGGGAATGCTCAGCGGCTGAACGTGGTCTTGCAAAATCTCCTCTAGAGTGAGCGAGCCGTAGTCCTGACCGGGGCCGCAGCGGGCACACTGGCCAAAAATAAAACCTGCTAAGCCGTCGAAAACGCCTGCCAGCTTGAGCTGGGTCAGCATTCGATCAACTCGGTAGAGCGATTCACCCAGATCTTCTAAAAAGAGAATGGCCCCGGCTGTCTCCGGCATGTAGGGAGAGCCGACAATCCCAGAAACCACCGACAGATTGCCGCCCAACAGCTTCCCCGTTGCCTGGCCTGGGGTAATGGTTTGAATCCGGCCTCTAGTCTGCATCAGCCGATCTGCGTCTTCTCCCAACCGAGGATTCTCAAAGCGCTGGGCTGCTCCCTCAAACAGGAGTTGGCGGAAGGGCTGAGTCTGGTCTGGCCGCCAGGCGGTCAACCCGTGGGGACCGTGAAACGTCACCAGCCCCGTTTGAGCGTGAATGCCCAGAAGCAGCGCCGTGATATCGCTAAAGCCGACTAGAACCTTGGGGTTTTGCCGGATCAGGTCGTAGTTCAAGTAGGGTAGGATACGGGCACTGCCCCAGTCGCCTCGAATGGGCATCAGGGCCGTGATGGTTGGGTCAGCAAAAAAGGCATTGAGATCGGCGGCCCGTTCCTCATCGGTACCTGCTAAGTAGCCATAGCGACTCATCGCATGGGGCGCAACCCGAGGCACTAGACCTAACCCTCTGACCGCATCTACAACAATGTCGAGTTCCTCCTGCTGAAAGGTTGCACCCGCTGGACTGATGATGCCGAGAGTGTCGCCCGGTCTGAGGGGAGCAGGTTTAAGCAAGGTTGGGTTGGCTCTGGCCTGGGGCGGCGAATGGGTGAGGCCAACGGTAATTCCTGCGATCGCACCCGAACCCAAAAATTGACGACGACGCATAAGCTCAGCACAATAAAGCAAGCCCGAACTTTCCGAGCATACTATGGAGACTCCCGCCCAAACCGGCGCTCAGCCGCCGCTTAACGTCAACTTTTGGGAGCAGCATTACCAAGAGGGCCGCACCCGTTGGGATTTGGGCCAGCCCGCCCCGCCTTTTGTCAGCTGGTTTCAGTCTGCAAAAGCACCGCCACCGGGCAAAGCCATTGTCCTCGGTAGTGGTCGAGGCTATGAGGCGATGCTGTTTGCCGAGCAGGGTTTTGAGGTGACAGCGGTTGATTTTGCCCCCTCTGCGATCTCAGAAGCTTCCCAAGCGGCGGCTGAACGAGACCTAGTTATCCAGTTTCTCCAGCGAGACATTTTTGATCTGGTGCCAGAGTTTGCCGGCCAGTTCGATTACGTCATTGAGCACACCTGCTTTTGCGCCATTGATCCGTCTCTGCGAACGGCTTACATCGATCTGGTCACAGAACTGCTCAAGCCCGGTGGAGAACTGCTGGCCATCTTCTTCACCCACAGCCGTCCTGGCGGGCCGCCCTTTGGCTCAACTCCCGAGCAAATCCGGCAGCTCTTTGAACCCCGGTTTACGGTCATGAGTCTTGAGCCTGTCACAAATTCTGTGGAGGCTCGGCGGGGCGAAGAACACATCGGCCAGCTTCGTCTCAAGGCAGGGGGTTAGCGTCTTAGAGATAGCGATTGGGAGTGAGGGATTTCCCGGTGACCTGTAGGGGGGAAGCCGTATTTGGCCCCTCTCAAAACCTCCCTATAATGAGGACAGGTTGTAAACCTTTGTAACTATTTCTCAGGAATCCTATGAGCCAAGTCAATCTGGAATCCATTGCCGTCCAGCTTCATAGTGAAAACTCAAGAGACCGGATGCTGGCTCTAGCTTCCTTAAAAAATGTCCCGGCAGAGCAGGCAGCCCCCTTAATCCGGCAGGCGATTCACGATAAAAACCTGCAGATTCGCTCTATGGCTGTCTTTGCAATGGGGCTCAAGCCTGATGCCGAGTCCTTCGACATTCTTATTAAGCTGCTCATATCCGATCCTGATTACGGCATCCGGGCTGATGCCGCAGGCGCACTGGGCTACCTAGAAGATCCCAGAGCCTTTGAAACCCTAGTCCACGTTTTCTACGAAGATACTGACTGGCTGGTGCGCTTCAGTGCCGCAGTTTCTCTGGGTAACCTCAAAGATCCTCGCGCCCATGATGTGCTGGTGCAGGCCCTCAAGAGCGATGAAGTAGTGATTCAGCAAGCTGCGATCGCAGCCATCGGCGAAATCGGAGATCTAGAAGCCCTAGACAACATTCTGGAGTTTGCTCAGGCCAGCGATTGGCTAGTACGCCAGCGCCTAGCCGAAGCCCTTGGTAACCTGCCCTCGCCCAAGAGTGAGTCGGCGTTGCGGTATTTAGAAAAAGACGCTCATTTCCAGGTTTCTGAAGCCGCTTGTGTCTCTCTGCAGCGACTTTCAGCTTAATAAGCTGCGCGTTGGGGTGGATGAGTGAATGGGTAAATGGGTGGCGAATGCCAGTGAAACAGCGGGCGGAACGGTAGAGCCGCATGACAGCGCAAGGCCACCTTGTAGAGACGTTACCGGCTGCCTCTCTATGCCTGTGTGAAGAACCCTCGCCAAATCTCTAAATGCGAAACGCTGAGCTAAATCGCTCAATTCCAGCTAGATCTGAGTGAACCTGAATCGCTCTATAAGTCCCCTGCTGTTCCAGCAACGCCCTGACAGCAGGGGACTGTCCTGACATCATCTCAGCTAGCCAAAACCCGCCCGAGCATAGGTAATCCGGTGCTGTCTTAATCAGCTCCCGCATGGCATCTAAGCCATCTGGCCCGCCATCTAGCGCCAGCGTCGGTTCATGGTTCACTACCTCTGGCTCTAGCCCTTGGACGGTCGCGGTTGGAATGTAAGGGGGATTAGAAACCAACCCTGCCACCTGGCCCTTGAGCTCAGCTAAGGGGGCAAACCAGGCACCTTCGCAGAAGGTGATGCGTGGCTCCAACCCATTTAGGCGCGCGTTTTCACGGGCGGTTGCTAGGGCAACTGCACTGACATCAACGGCATAAATTTGGGCCTTTGGTAGAGCTTTGGCTAGGGCTAATGCGATCGCACCACTCCCCGTTCCCATGTCTACCCAAATGCCCTGCTGCAGCTGCTCTGCTTGGGGGCTCAGGTGAATTGCGTCAAGCGCCAGATCAATAATCAGCTCTGTCTCAGGCCGAGGAATCAGCACCGCCGGAGATACCTTTAGCGTTAGGTCGCGCCAGCTTGTCCAGCCGACTAGGTACTGCACCGGCACCCGCTGCTCAACTCGCTGCTGCCATAACTCAGTCAGGCCCTCTAGAGAGACCCCAACTAGAGTCACAGGATGCTGCTTAAATGTCCCTAGTCTCAGCGCAAGGCTGTCTACATTGCTGACTGCCCTCAGCAGCCAATCCACCTCAGCCGAGTCAATGGCTGTACTCTGAGCCTGCTGCCTGGCAGCCTGCCACCATTGCCACAGGTCTTTGCCTGCAACCGTATGTTTTGGAGCAAGACTGTCAGAACCAAGATTCATGTCTTAAATAAGGGGTCTTTCTCCCCCGCTTATTAAGGGGAGCAGGGGGTTAGCCAACGAGCCATACCGCTTAAACAGCCCCCACACTAGAGCACTCGCAGGACACTAGCGATGCTGTCAATAGCCGTCGTGCCGCGCAGCTCATCCAGTGCAGTTTGGAAGTTAGCTTCCTTCACCTCATGGCTGACAATCACAATTTCCGAACAGTTGTCTCGCATGCCAATCTGCACGACCGATTCCAGGCTGACGTCGTGGTTGCCAAAGCAGGTGCCTAACTTGCCGATTACGCCAGGTTCATCCCTGGCCAGCAGGCGCACATAAAAGCGACTAACGATGTCGGCCATCGGGCTAACTTTGCAGTAGTGCTGGTGCGAGCAGGCCAGCAGCGGATTTGCTACTTTTGCCTCGCCCCTAGGACTGCTTTGAGACTTTAGGTTAGCGGCCAAGTTGATCAGGTCAGAAACCACGGCGCTGGCCGTTGGCCCTGACCCCGCTCCCGGTCCAAAGAACATGACTTGCCCAATCGGGTCACCCTCCACCAAGATAGCGTTGTAAACCTCGTTGACGCTGGCCAAAGGATGATTTTCGGGCACCAGGGTTGGATGCACCCGGATCTGTAGCTGCTCTAGGGGGTCTTGAGAAATTAGGCTGGTATCGCGGCGTGCGATCGCAAGCAGCTTAATCACGAAACCCAACCGATTCGCGTAGGCAATATCGGCTGCCGTAACGTTGCGAATCCCCTCTGCATAGACCTCAGATAGCTTTATTCGACCGCCAAAAGCCAGCGACGCCAGAATGGCAATCTTGTCGGCTGCATCTAGACCATCTACATCAGCACTGGGGTCTGCCTCGGCGTAGCCCAACCGCTGAGCATCAGCCAAAATGGGCTCAAAGTCGCCCCCCTCCCGCTGCATCCGAGTCAAAATGTAGTTTGTTGTCCCATTGACAATGCCGATCACAGCGTGGATGCGGTTTACCCCCAGCGCCTGCTTCAACGGCTGAATCACCGGAATGCCGCCGCCTACAGCAGCCTCCAGCAAAACATACACCCCAGCCTCATTAGCCGCCGTAAAGATCTCATTGCCATAGCGAGCGATCACGGCCTTATTAGCCGTAACCACATGCTTCCCGTGGTCAATGGCCTTAAGAATCAAAGAGCGAGCTGGCTCTAGTCCGCCCATCACCTCAACGACCGCATCTACGTCAGGATCAGTCACGATCGACTCTAGGTCAGTCGTCAACTGCTCGACCGGGATCTCGACTTGGCGGGGTTTATCTAGAGAACGCACCCCCACCCGCACAATTTCAATGTCTTTGACCAGCGGATGCCGCTCAGCCGGATCAAGCAAGATCTTGGCTGTACCTGTCCCCACCGTTCCCAATCCTAGAAGGCCAATCCTAACCGCCAAAGCTACCCTTCCTATCTCTGCGCTCTCTACCCCCCAATTGTAGGCGGATCTCGCCATCAACCCAAATTGGGCCAACGGTTCCCACGACCTGCCCCACAAGGTGCCCTAAAACAGATAGAGACGCGATTAATCGCGTCTCTATCTGTTTCATCTGGTTCTGGTTGGCCTTGTCCTCAAGGAGCCTTAATAGGTCTCAACGTGCCAGCGCTCGTCCCGCTTCATTTGCTTACGGAAATCATTCCAGTCAACGCCGTGCTTAGCGGCCTCAGCCGTCAGCGCCTCGTCAATGCCGTCTTCCATACCTTTCAGACCACACATATAGGTGTGGGTGTTGGGCTTTTGCATCAGCTCCCACAGTTCGGCGGCATACTCAGCCACGCGGTCTTGAATGTACATCCGACCACCCTTGGCGTTTTTCTGCTCCCGGCTGATTGCGTAGGTCAGGCGGAAGTTATCGGGATACTCAGCCGCCATCTCCTCTAGCTCCTCTTTGTAGAGAATGTTAGGAGACACGGGAATACCAAAGACCAGCCAGGCCAATCCCTTGAACTCGTAGTCAGGGTTAGCTTTCTTCTCTTCTGCTTTAAACATGCGCCAGAGGAAAGCTCGGAAGGGGGCAATACCCGTTCCCGTTGCCAGCATGATGACAGTGGCCTCAGGATCGTCGGGCAGCAGCATTTCCTTGCCGACCGGGCCTGTGATCTTCACTTCATTTCCCGGCTGAATGCCACACAGATAGGTGGAGCAAACTCCGTAGACCTTCTCACCGGTTTCGGGATGGTCGTACTCTAGCTGACGCACACAGAGCGACACTGTTTTGTCGTCCATATCGTCGCCGTGACGGGTCGAAGCAATCGAGTACAGGCGCAGCTTATGAGGCTTACCAGCGGGATCGGTGCCGGCCGGAATAATGCCAATGCTCTGGCCTTCTAGGTAGTGGAGGTTGCCACCGGACAAGTCAAACTTAATGTGCTGAACCAGGCCGATCCCGTCTTTTTGAACCAGAGGCTCGTTAGAGATCACTTTACCGACGAAAGGATCTTTAGGCTTATAGAGGTTGACGGGAATAGATTTCTCCGCCTTGGGCTTCGCTTGAGTCATGGGCTTAGGGGTCTCTTCTGCTGGTGCGGTTTGTGCAACAGCTGATGCCGCAGTCGGGGTACTCAAGGCTGCTCCGTTCTCGACAGGGCGAATGCTTACGATCTGGCCACCTAGTCTGGCAATTCGCTGCATTTCTTGGTTCATACGGTTGTAAGGTACCGTAATAAACACGCTACCGCTCTGCCGAATGGGGTAATTCGCCCGGTCTGTTTCCACGGATTGCCGCAGACCCTTGACCTCGTATACAAAGAGACGGCTACCCGCCACAGAGTTCGCGTTACCGCCACTTACGCTTGGATTGTACATGTTTAACTTGTGACTCTCCGAACCCAACTAACAACTACGATGGAGTGAATAAGCTTTTTCTTGGGTAAACCAGCCTGAGCAGAACCGAAGGAAGCCCTCGAAGACGGTTCAAGCTAATGTTTACCCTAGCGTATCACTGTAATGCAGCCTAGTTGCCGCAGCTCACGAGTCTTGAGCAGCCTAAAAGTAGCCACCATAGATGTAGGCACAGCTATGTACTGGTTAGAGGCTAACGAATTTTCTCTAAGAAGATTGTGATCTTTGACGCTTTTTGCTTTAAAGGCGAATAGCGTAACTGCCTGCAGGGTGTTGAGGGTCGCCAGATACCGCCAAACCTAGCTTGAAAGGGCCATTAGCTTTCTTATAGAGAGAGCGATCACTCAGTTGTAGGGGGTGTCGGCTTCTGGTAGGATGCTACTAGCGATTAGTATGAAATACTTACCGCCCTCCGTGCCTTCAGCTCTTTGAGGTTGGGGCGTTGGTCTGAACTGAGGGGTCGGGCTTGACTTCTCCGGCACTGGTGATGTTATCCGTTTTGTTTTTCGTTTGGACTGACAAAAGTCGGCCTGCGAGCCTCGAACCGGCACTAACATTGCAGGGAAAATCTGGCCCGATGGGCTCGTTCAGAAAGATTCTGTCCCCTGATTGGGGATTTCCTAAGGCAGGCACCTGACGCCTGAGGAGGAATCTGGGAAGCTGCCGTCGTTTTTATGTCTGTTGTTTAGAGGGAAGCTATGACCAGTAAGCCAGACCGCGTGGTTTTGATCGGTGTTGCCGGAGACTCTGGATGCGGCAAATCTACTTTTTTGCGTCGTCTTGAAGACCTGTTTGGCGAAGAGTTTATGACGGTCATCTGCCTAGATGACTATCACAGCCTTGACCGCAAGCAGCGTAAGGAGCAGGGCGTTACAGCACTCAACCCCAAGGCCAACAACTTTGATTTGATGTACGAACAAATCAAAGCTTTGAAGGAAGGGCAGTCTATTGACAAGCCCATTTACAACCACGAGACTGGCGAAATCGATCCGCCGGAGCGGATAAACCCCAACCACATCGTCGTGATTGAAGGTCTACACCCACTCTACGATGAGCGCGTGCGGGCGCTGCTTGACTTCAGCGTGTACCTCGATATCAGCGATGAAGTCAAAATTGCCTGGAAGATTCAGCGGGACATGGCTGAGCGGGGTCACCGCTACGAAGATGTTTTGGCCTCTATCAATGCCCGCCGTCCTGACTTTGAAGCCTTCATCGACGTGCAAAAGCAGTACGCCGACGTAGTTATTCAAATTCTGCCCACCCAGCTCATTCCTGATGACCAGGAGAAGAAAGTCCTGCGGGTACGCCTGATTCAGCGGGAAGGCATTGAAGGCTTTAGCCCAGTCTACCTGTTTGACGAGGGTTCCACCATTGACTGGATTCCCTGCGGTCGTAAGCTGACCTGCTCATACCCCGGTATCCGTATGCACTACGGCCCCGACGCCTACTACGGCAATGAGGTGTCTGTTCTGGAGGTAGACGGCCAATTTGATCGGCTCGAAGAGATGATCTACATTGAGAGCCACCTGAGCAACACCTCCACTAAGTACTATGGTGAGATGAGCGAGCTGCTGTTGAAGCACCGGGAATATCCTGGCTCTAACAACGGCAGTGGTTTGTTCCAGGTGCTGGTGGGTCTGAAGATGCGGGCGACCTATGAGCGGCTGATTGCGAAGACGCCTGAAGTGGCTGCTAAAGCTTAAGGGGCAAGGCCGTAGGCAAAAGGTAGTAGGGTTTGTTGTCACCTTGGCGCAACGCACCGACTCATAATAGTAGGGTGTGCGATCGCAACGCGTGACGCACCTGCTAGTTTGCTGACTGGCCTGCCCTTGCTGGATGTCGGCCTGTAGAAACGGTCAAAAAAGATATTGGAAAAGGGAGAAGCTGGTTCAGTTTCTCCCTTTTTGTCGTGGCTCAAGCTCAGCCTGATCGCCCAAAAGAAACATCGTGAGGGAGCATTAGTAGCTGGGAACACTGAATGCCAGAGATCAGGTGTGGCTTCTGTTTCTCTGCCTTTCACAGGGTTATTCAAGTGTCTGATTACGAAAATCTGCTTTATCAAATTACCAGTCGTATTCGTCAGTCTCTAGACCTTAAGGAGGTCTTAGAGTCTGCTGTAAAAGAAATCTTCAAACTTCTTAAAGTTGATCGCGTTAAAATCTACCGTTTTGAGCTGGATGGGAGCGGAGAAGTTATTGCTGAAGCTGTCAATGCGGAGACTCTGCCAAGCCTGCTCAATCTTCGCTTTCCGGCAGCAGATATTCCGCCTGAAGCTCGGGCCCAGTTTCTCAAGTCTCGCCTGCGGGTGATTGTTGATGTGTCGGCTCAGCGCAAAACGGTTAGCAGCCGGGAGGAGCTACCCCTTCATACCGGAACTGCAAAGCCAACCGACTACAGACAGGTCGATCCTTGCCACCTGGAGTATCTCTCTGCGATGGGAGTGGCCTCTTCTCTGGTCATGCCTATTCTGCATCAGGAGGGGCTGTGGGGGCTGCTGGCGGTTCACCACTCGACGCCTCGTCGCTTTAGTGAGCGGGAACTGCAGATCCTGCAGCTGTTGGCAGACCAGCTAGAAATTGCGATCGCACAGTCCTCTCTCCTACTCCAAGCGCAGCAGCAGGCTGAGCACGAAGCCATTGTTAGCCGTGTCGGCCAGATCTTGCACTATCCACTGGCGCTACCCAGCCTACGCCAGCAGGTACTCGAAACCCTGGTAAAAGAACTCAATGCCAGCGGCGGCCGACTGCACTTGCTAGGAGATCGGGTCAACCCCCATAGCCAGACCTATACCATTGGTGATCAGCCGCTAGAGCCAGCACTAGAAGATCTGCCCCTATGGCAGGCATGGGTAGACCAGCAAATCCGTGGCTTGGTAGTAGAGCCCAATCCAGAGATTCATCCCGCTTTTGCTCGGCAGGAATTAGCGTCTCTAGGCTCAGGGCAATCAGCCGTTTACCCCAGCAGCCAGCCCTTTTCTGGAACCCTGCTTGATCTTCAGCAAGACCTGTGGAAGCCGCTGGTCGCCCTGTTTGATCCGACCCCTATTCGCTCTTTTCTCGTAATTCCCCTGGCCTTTCAGGAGCATTACCTGGGGTACATTACGCTGTTTCGCCGGGGCTATAACGTCAGTATTGCCTGGGCTGGTCAGTGCGACTCCAACCAGCGGCTGCGGTTTCCCAAGCTGTCTTTTGAGGTGTGGCGAGAGCTGCGCCAAGATCAACCCGACCGCTGGAGTGCTGAAGAGCTGAAGCTGCTGCAGGCCATTGGCCTGCACCTGTCGATGTCGATTCTGCAGCGGCGGATAGAAGCGATGGTGCGCTACCAAAGCTCCCACGACAGCCTAACCGGCCTACCCAATCGCCTGCTGTTTACAGAGCGGCTGACGTTGGCGCTAATGGAAGCCGACCAGTCCAACGAGATGATCGGCATCGCCATTTTGGACATCAACCGCTTTAAGCGCATCAATGAAAGCTTGGGGTCAGAAGCGGGCGATCTCTTGCTGCAGCAGGTAGCTGAGCGGCTTCAGGCTAACCTACGGCCCCAGGACTTTTTGGCTCGCTGGGGCAGCGACGAATTTACCCTGCTGCTGCCGGGGCTGCACTCAGCAGAGGACGTGCTGGCCCTAATCGAAGAGATCATGCGGCATGTCGCAGAGCCGTTTCACCTCCATGACCGGGAAATTTACATCACCTCTAGTCTGGGCATGGCGCTAGCTCCCTACGATGGCGAAGATGCCGATACCCTGCTCCGCTGCGCCAGTGTGGCGGTGAAAAAGGCACAGCAGGAGGGGCTTCATACCTTTCAGCTCTATCAGCGGGAAAAAGGCCCAGCGGCGTTGGAAGCGCTGACGCTAGAGGGCGATCTCAGGCGCGCCCTAATCAGCCAGCAGCTGGAGCTTTATTACCAGCCTCAGCTGGAGATTGCGACGGGGCGATTGATTGGGCTAGAAGCGTTGATTCGCTGGCAGCACCCGACCCTAGGCTTTATTTCGCCTGGTGAGTTTATCCCGCTGGCCGAGGAGACGGGATTGATCCACGATATTGGTCGCTGGGCCCTGCAGACGGCCTGCCAGCAGCAGCAGCTCTGGGGAGAGGCTGGTTTTCCTGACTTGAGGGTGTGCGTAAACCTGTCGCCCAAGCAGTTTTACCGGGCCGATCTGCCTCAGTTGATTTGGGAAGCATTGAATACTTACAGCGTTTCTCCGGCCTGCCTGGAGCTGGAGATTACTGAGAGTGCGGCCATGCAGGACATGGACTCAGCCATTCGCATGCTGAAGCAACTGCGGCAGATGGGTATCCGCATTGCTCTAGATGACTTTGGTACGGGATATTCTTCTCTGACGGCCATCAAGCATTTTCCGCTGGATACCCTGAAGCTAGACAAAGCTTTTACCCAAGACCTGATGGACAATCCAGGCGATGCGGCCATCGCCCAGACCATCGTGGCGCTGGGCCGGGGCTTGGGCCTGACGGTGATTGCTGAGGGCGTTGAAAGTGAGTCTCAGCTGCATGTCCTGCTAGGGCTGCAGTGCCACTGTGCCCAAGGCTATCTGTTTAGTCGTCCCCTCAGTGCCCAGGGCATGATGCGGTTCATTCAAGAATACTGCGCTCCTGAAGGGGAGAAAATCTGCTGCAAAAATCGAACTACTCACCTCCGCTTTTAGCTTGGCTGAATTTCAAGCCTCTATGGACTGAGGCTGATCGATAAAATAGCCCTGCACATAGTCAATGCCGATGCCGCGTAGGGTATTGAGGGTGGCTTCGTTATCGACCCACTCAGCGATGGTCTTTAGCCCCATGACCCGCGCGACCTCGTGGATCGATTTGACCATGACAAAGGCAACGGCATCGGTTGTGATGTCTCGAATGAAGCTGCCGTCAATCTTGAGAAAATCGACCGGCAGCGTTTTTAGTGAGGTCAGGGCTGACATGCCGCAGCCAAAGTCGTCGAGGGCAAAGTGGCAGCCCAGCTGCTTGAGGGCGTGGATGATGGCGCTGGCGCGAGTTAGGTTTGCGATCGCAACTGTCTCCGTAATCTCAAAGCAAACCTGCTGCGGTGCAACTGCCCGAGCCGCCATTTCTGTTTGAATGAATTCCACCAGCCGATTGTCGTTGAGGCTGGCCCCTGAGAGATTGATGGCAAAGCGAGAGAGAGGCTGGTCTGCGGCCCCCTCTGACAAGTTGGCGACGGAAATGGCCTGGCGCTGGCCAAACGCTTTAAAAGCATGGCGAATTACCCAGCGGTCTATGTCAGGCATAAGACTATAGCGCTCTGCTGTGGGCAAAAAGGCATTGGGCAGGTGCAGAGTGTTGTCGCGATCAACCAGGCGCAGCAGCAGTTCACTGTGGAGCGGCTGGTCTTTACCCCAGGGATCAACCACCTTTTGCTGATAGAGGCAAAACCCGCCCTGATCAAGCGCCTGGGTCAGCCGAGAGACCCAAACCATGCCAAATTCTGAGCTGTGGTCGCCTTCTACCTCCTGAAACTGGCAGACCCGGTTGCGGCCCTCGTGCTTAGCCCAGTAGCAGGCCAGATCGCCTTGGCGCAGCACCTCCGTTGGTGGCAAAGCCCCATCTATGGTCGTAATGCCGATGCTGGCTCCGATGGTAAAAGACTGCCCCTCCCACAGAAAGCGGAACTGCTGGATCTCGTGGCGGATGACTTCTGAAATCGCAGTTCCTTGGTCGAGGCTGCAGTCGTAGAGCAAAATGCCAAACTCATCGCCCCCTAGGCGAGCCACCACGTCGCTGCCTCGCACCTGGCTTTGCAGCAGCGCACTAATCTGCCGCAGCAGCTCATCTCCTGCCAGATGACCGCAGGTATCGTTGACAATTTTGAAGCGGTCTAGGTCTAGATAGCAGAGGGTGTGCTGAACAGCTTTGGTCGGGGGCTGTTGGGTGATCTCCTGCAGCAGTCGCTCAAACTCGTTGCGGTTAGTCAGACCTGTAAGCGCATCGTGGCTAGCCTGCCAGTGGAGTTGCCGGGCCAGCCGCCGCTGGTGGGTGATATCTCGCAGCACCAGCACCACCCCATGAATGCCGCCTTGAGCATCGCAGATCGGTGAGGTGGAATAGTCGATGATGCGCTCCTGCTGTTCTCGGTCGATCAAGCGCCCGGTCATGGCTACCGCTTGGGGCTGGTCTATTAGGGGCAACCCCTTGAGTAGAGGGGGTTGGGTCTGCCCCGTGGCCTCGTCAAAGCAGGTAAATACCTGATACAGGTTGAGGCCTCGAGCCTGCTGCTGAGTCCAGCCCGTGAGCTGTTCGGCAATGCGGTTGAGAGACTGGATTTTGCCGCTAGCATCGGTAGTGATGACCCCGTCTCCGATTGACTGCAGGGTAATCTGGGCCAGCTCCTTTTCCGCCATCAGGGCATATTGGCTTTCCTTGAGAGCATCTACGGCCAACTCATGAATTAGGGCCTGGGCCTGAAACAGCTCATGGATATCGAGCAGGCAGATGCCCTGATCTGGCACCTCTACCGCAATCGGTTCGTAGAAAGACTCAGCTTCTCGTCGCAGGGCTTGACGGGCAGCCGCCACAATTGGGGTAGAAACAGACAGCGACCAGGCTCTGACATCTACGCAATGACAAATGGTTGCCAAACTGCGCCGGGCAAATAGCTCAAGACTAAAGGGCCGCCCCATCAGTTCATAAAACCGCTGCCGAGACAACACCCCAAAAAAAAGCCCAGCTCGTTTTAAGATCAGGCCGGGCAGTAGGGGGTAGTGATCAAACAGCTCGATTACGCACTGTCCTGGCTCTGTGATCTCTAGAGCCACTCGATGGAGAGTCAGGGCGTCGAGGGTGGACTGTAAATGTAAGTTGGGAGGGATGGACCGCTCTTGGGTGACCCCTGCTCCGGATGCTGCAACTGTAGATGTCATGGCCGTCAAACTGTTTCCCTGGTGGTGTGCCTGTGTTCGCTCTGTTCAGACTTAACAAAATTACAAGTAGGGATACGTCCGTAATTTCTCGGAAGTTTCTTTCCTCTTATCAATCCTTCATGGGTATTGGCCCACTCTTTGTCCGAGACTCAAACAAGTCTGGTCTGCGGCAGGTTGTAGGCCAGGGATTGAGCAAAACCTACTAGAGCTGAGACCTGTGATCGTACGCATAGCTAAAGCGGCAATTTTTGTAACTTCATATACGGTTTTTGCGGAGAGACGGCTCAATTTTTCTGGTCTTGCCAGTGAGCTAGGAAGATGGCTTTCACTGCATTCACCGCAGCCGATAAAGCTTCACACTCTCTGTAATTCTGCTGGGGAAGTCTTGGCAAAGGTTACCCTTGGGATAGGGCCAGGGAACTGCTCGAAAACGTGTCAAAATGTAAAGCGTGTGGATAACTTCTTCGCCAACTACTGCTAAGGGGCCAGCGTACGTGGCGCTGGGCAACTTCGATGGGGTCCATCTAGGGCACCGGGAGGTAATTCGTCCGGTTCTGGAGGCGGCTCAGGCTAAAAAAGACGCTGTTAGCCAGGTGGCGGGCTCTGTCAATGACGGTATTGACGCTTCGGTGCTAGATCTGGCCTCTTTGGCTTTGTTTAGGGGCTATAGCGATCGCAAGTTTTCGATCATCAATAGCGACGGCCCGGCCGATGCCCCTCAGCCCAGTTGGGCACCGCCGATTGCGACCGTTCTCACCTTTTATCCCCATCCCCAAGAATATTTTTCGGGTGTTTCTCGCCCCCTGCTTACGCCGATTGATGAAAAGGCACTGCAGCTCAAGGAAATGGGGGTAGACCAGCTGGTATTGCTACCTTTTAACCAGGAATTAGCCAGCCTTAGCCCAGAACAGTTTGTCGATCTGATTTTGGTGCGGCATCTGCAGGCCCGCCACATTAGCGTAGGCATTGACTTTCGCTTTGGCTGCAAGCGTTCGGGTTCGGTAGAAGATTTGCAGAGGCTAGGTCAGCGCCAGGGCATCGGTGTGACCGTTGTGCCGCTGCTAGAAGACAACTGCGATGGTCAAGGCGGCCATCGCATCAGCAGCTCCCGCATTCGTGCTGCTCTTGAAAATGCTGATCTGGCAACTGCAGAGCAGCTGTTAGGGCGGCCCTATGGCCTGACCGGACGGGTAGTGCAGGGGCAGCAACTAGGCCGTACTCTGGGCTTTCCGACCGCTAACTTAAAGGTGCCTGCCGAAAAGTTTTTGCCCTGCAACGGGGTCTATAGCGTGCGCGTGTTTGGCGTTAAAGACGACCCTCGGCCCTTTATTGCGGGCGTAATGAATATTGGCAGCCGTCCTACTGTCGATGGCACCACGAAAACCATTGAGGTTCACCTGCTGCAGTGGTCGGGCGATCTCTACAGTCAGACCCTGAGGGTGACGCTAGATCGCTATCTGCGGCCCGAACAGCGCTTTGAGTCGCTTGATAGCCTCAAGCGCCAGATTAAGGCTGACTGTGAGGCCGCCTTAGCCCCCACAGGGTCTTAGTCTAGAGCCTTGGTGGTAGAGGCTGAGCCTAGGGCAAAGTGGGCAAATCAGCCTGAAGCAGGGCATGATAAGCCTAAAGGCACCTCAGCAGTAAAGTTTCATGCCCGCACCTTCAATCCAGGCATCTTCTAGTGCTATGCGCGATCGCATTGATACGCTCTACCAGAACCTCAATAAAACCGTTGTTGGCAAGTCAGACGCCATTCGGCTGGTTCTCGTAGCCCTATTTTCAGGGGGCCATGCCCTGCTGGAGGATGTCCCTGGCGTAGGCAAGACCCTGCTGGCTAAGTCGCTTTCCCGCTGCCTAGACGGCTCCTTTCAGCGCATCCAGTCCACTCCAGATCTAATGCCCACCGACGTCACTGGCACTAATATCTGGAACCCCAGTACGGGTGAGTTTCAGTTTATGCCGGGGCCTGTGTTTACCAACGTGCTGCTGGCCGACGAGATAAACCGAGCTACGCCCCGCACCCAATCGGCCCTGCTGGAGGTGATGGAGGAGCATCAGGTGACGATTGACGGCATTTCTCGCCCCGTTCCCGACCCCTTCTTTGTGGTTGCCACCCAAAACCCGGTGGAGTATCAGGGCACCTTCCCTTTACCCGAGGCGCAGATGGACCGCTTTGCGCTGTCTTTTAGCCTGGGCTACCCCTCGGCAGATGAAGAACTGCGAATGCTGCAGCAGATGGAGGCAGGCATTACCCCGTCGTCTCTGCAGCCCTGCATCACGCTGGAAGAGGTGAAGCTGCTGCGCCAGCAGTGTGCCAAGGTGCGAGTAGAGGAGTCGCTACAGCACTACATTTTGGACCTGGCTCGCTTTACCCGCAATCATGAGGCCATCACGCTTGGCGTTAGCCCGAGGGGCACAGCTGCTTTTTATCGGGCGGTGCAGGCGCTGGCCTTTATCGAGGGCCGTGAATACGCTATTCCTGATGATGCCAAGCATTTAGCTCCTTACGTTTTGGCTCATCGGCTGATTCCGGCGGGCAATCATCAGGCGATGGCGCTGATTGATCAAGTGCTTAATGCAGTGCCGATTCCTTAGGGCAGCAGGGGCGCAGACCTTGCGCCCCTGAGCGGCCTCTGGGAAGCCTAAGCGCTACTCAATCAGCAGATGTTTGGTGGTAATTACCATCCACTCGCTGGGGCGGCCTGTGGGAATAGGGTCGCTCCAGTTGTCAGCGTCGGCATAGCTGAGGGTGTGTAGCTGCTTGATGTTGCGATCGATGCCTTCGAGGCTGCCATAGAGCAGCACGCGGATCTTGTCGCGCCGAGGCTGGCGTTGACTCTTGGGCGGTTGGGCAGGTGGATTTGTGAATGCCTGAGCATCCGGATCATTGGATTGAAACATGGTGGTTCTGGGTTCCTATGTGGTGTGTTTAGGAAACCAGAACTCACTTTCCTAGCAGCCCCGTCGGTGTGTGCAATCGGGGCGGCAGGGGAGGTAAACTAACCTCCAAGCCTCCGAACTGCCTATATCAGCTTCGGGGGAATAGTCGCCTGTTTGTGCGGTCAACACTTGCAGGCGGCGCTAAGTCCATGAGTTCTGTGTCTCAACTGTCGGACTTGACAGCTTAATGACTGAGAATACGGTGTGTGCTGAGCAGACGTCAACCGTATCGGAGAAATTTTGTTTTTGAGCGGCGGTTGGGATGCCAGTAACTCCCCCGCACGTCAACAATGCGCCAAGCCTACAGCCATTTCGCTGTATCACCACCGATCCTCAACGTGACGGACAGTACCGTCAGTAAAGGTGTTATTCATCAGATTTGGTGTTAAACCTTCGTTCGACTGCTGCGTTTTGAGCGGGTTGGATACGGCTGGAGGTAATAGGTAAAACAAAGCATTACAAAGAAGCAAGAATACACAAGACAGCCATTAGGAAAGCCTGCTTGAGTTTTAAGGTTAATAGCTTTTGGCTTGTTCAGCCCTTTTAGAAATTATTATGAATATTGGGATTATTGGTTCAGGCAATGTCGGTAGTGTATTAGGTCAGCTGTGGGCAAAAGCTGGTCACCAAGTCATGTTTAGCTTTTCGCGCGAGCCAGAGCGCCTACAAACTCTCGCAGCTCAAGTTGGCGCTAATGCAACCAGTGGAACCCCCGCAGAAGCCAAAAATTTTGCAGATGTTGTGTTGTTTGCGACTAATTTTTGGTTAGCTCAAGAGGCGATTAACCAAGCAGGTTCTTTTGCTGAAAAAGTTGTAATCGACACAACTAACCCTTATCAATGGGACGATAAGGGCGGCATTGTTCGCATGGTTGATGAGAACATATCGGGTGCCGAAACCATTCAAAAACTAATGCCAGGAGCCAGAATGGTCAAGGCATACAGCAGTTTTCGGCCTAGCTCTTTGCAGCAATCGGCAGAACGTCCCTTGGAGCAACGGCTAGCGGTTGCGATCGCATCTGACGATGAATCAGCAAAAGCAATAGTGACTCAACTGGTAGAAGATAGCGGGGGTCGCCCGCTTGATCTTGGGCCACTGCATAATTCAAGTTTGATGGAGATTCCTGGCATTTTCTCCTCTACTGATACCCTTACCTTGGATGCTGCACTTGAGCGAAGGCAGCAAGCGCTTGGTTATTAAAGCCAGCGACACAGCAACTTCGGTGCAGCGAACTAACTCAAGCTATTTATGGTGTTGCAGGTGTCAGTAGCCTCTGACTAAAAACGTTAATCTGCTTCATATTGATTGTGGCAGTATTCACGGGGACAAACAAGAGACTTAGAGCTGATCAGCGGGTAATGCTGCCGGATGATGGCCTGAATTACCTTGGGCAAATTTTAGGGAAATCCAGGTAAAAAAATGAAGCCTATCCCACGACAATTGCTGCAACTTTACGTTGGCGACAGTGAAACAAACAGAGACCGTCATGCGACCTGGCTAGAACTCTTCTTTGACCTTGTATTTGTTGTTGCGATCGCACAGCTTGCACATCTGCTTCATGATCATCTGGATTGGGGGGGCATTGCCAACTTTGCAGTGCTGTTTATCCCTATCTGGTGGCTGTGGATTGATTTTAGCTATTACGCCGATCAGTTCAATGTAGAGCAGGGATTTTACCGTCTCGTTATGCTGGGCATTATGTTTGGCATGATTGTGCTGGCGTTAACGCTTCCAGAGGCGCTGCAGGTTGGGGGATCTGCTCTGTTTGCTAGTGTTTACACAGTACTGCGATTAGTCATCGTTGGCTTATATTTTCAGGCATGGCGGCTGGTTCCTCAGTCACGGGAATTGACCAAGCGATATACCATCAGCTTTTCGATTGCGCTGGTGTTCTGGCTGGTATCGATTGCCCTGCCACCGCCGACGCGATTTTTCCTTTGGGGTGTAGCGCTGTTAATTGAAATTACCACTGGGCCCATTACCTACGCCACGATTCGTTCTGTGCCCAGGCAGGTTTCGCACATGGATGAACGGTTTGGATTATTTGTCATTATTGTTTTAGGAGAAGCGATTATTGCAGTAGCAAGCGGTGTTGCCGACCTCCAATGGCAGTGGCAAGAAATTCTAACCGCGAGCGCTGGGTTTATTGCAGCCGTGAGTCTTTGGTGGATGTACTTTGAGCGAGTCGATGATTCAGTTATTAATACAGCACTGCACGGTGATCGTCTCGCTTTGATGCGTTCCTATGTGTATGGCTACAGCCACGTATTGGTATTTATGGGCATTGCGGCAATGGGGGTGGGAATTCAAGCCACCATTGAAGCCGCTGCCGCGACCAGTTTATCTCCTGCAACGCGAGTTGTACTCAGCGGTGGGGCAAGCCTGTTTTTGGTGGGATTGACGTTGGTTCAGTGGGCAACACCGCGATCGCTTCCCAACCGAGTTGTCGTGATGCGTGGACTCACAGCAATCATTTGTGCAGCATTAGCAGGATTCGGCAATTTCCTAACGCCCTTTCTCATGATGGGGTTGCTTGCCTTAATTCTGGCTGGTTTAGCAAAAGCAGATGGGTTGCGTTTGGAGTAGAGCTATTGTCTTGATTCAGTTCTACGTTTGGCTAAATCTACTGCATCCTGCTGCAAGCTCTTATTTCAAGTAGTAGTGTCGAAGCCTGGTAGACAATACTCACTTCGGCTCGGGCTTGAGATAGTCGCTCTGCTGATGCGATCGCACCTCCCCCTACCTTGCAAAACGTGAGGAATTCTCGTATTATCTCAAACGTGAGAATTTCTCGCGTCTGAAGACAATCTGCCCATGATTCCGCCCTCTCAGAATGCTGAGCCACTTCGCCGCGTGCCTCAACAGGCCCGCAGTCGGCAGCGGTTTAATCAAATTTTGGATGCCGCCGCGCAAATCTTTGCAGAGGTAGGTTACGAAGCTGCCTCAACTGAGCTAATTGCGGCTCGGGCTCGGACTTCTATCGGCTCGCTTTACCGCTTTTTTCCAGACAAGTTCACCCTTTTGCTGGCGCTGGCGGAGCGCTTTGCAGAGCGAATGCGAGAGCTGTTCGCCGCCCACTTCAATGCGGCAGCAGTGCAGGAGCCGCTGGCCCAGATTATCAGCAAAACGGTGGATGCTTTTGATGCTCTCTACACGACTCAGCCCGGTTGCCGCACTGTCATGCTGCAGTCGCGGGTTTCACCGGAGCTACAGGCGGTCAACATGCGAGTCGATCGGGAAATTGTTGTGCAGCTAGAGACGTTTCTAGCGTTGCGGCAGCCTCAGATGGGCTCTGAGCGGCGGCGGCTGGTTGCCTTTGTCAGCGTTGAGATTGCGGGAGCCCTGCAGCTTTTGTCTCTGGCCCAAGACGAGCAGCTACACCAGCAGATTGTGGCTGAAACTAAGGCGGTTTTGCTGGGCTATCTGGGGCCGCTTTTTCCGGACCCACTTTAGAGGCTGGGGTTGTTGGGTCGCGCTGCGCTTGACGCCACCTACGGGGTTTGGGAGTGGGGCTATTGCTATTAGCAGGAATGTTTGAGGAAGCAGGATGTCTAAGCAGATTGCGATTGTTGGGGCGGGGCCGGGTGGATTGGCTACAGCGATGCGGCTGGCGAGCCAGGGATATCAGGTGCAGATTTTTGAGGCGGCGGATCGGGTTGGGGGGCGCATGCAGGGCTTTGAAGATGGGCCTTATGCCTTTGATACGGGGCCGACTATTTTGCAGGTGCCGAGGGTGTATGACGAGCTGTTTGCCGAGTGTGGGCTAAATCGCGCCGATTACATTTCCTTTAAGCGGCTGGAGCCGATGACGCGGATACGGTTTTGGGACGACAGCCAGCTTGATCTGACTTCAGATCTAGAGGCCTTTAAGTCGCAGCTAGCGGCGATGCGACCAGACCTACCCGCCGCCTTTGACCGCTGGTATGCCGAGCACATTCGGAAAAATCAAATGGGCTATCAGTCCTATTTGGGTTCGCCGGTTCGCTCAATTTTGGGCTACTTGCGCCCGGCTGAGATTGCGGCAGCGCTGCCGTTTCGCCCGTGGGAAACGCTGTATCAACATTTTTGGCGGTTCTTCAAAGATGAGCGGCTGGCCTATGCTCTGAGCTATTCCTCCAAGTATTTGGGCATGCACCCGACTGTTGCTGCCAGCGTATTTAGCCTGATTCCGTTTTTGGAATTCTCGGAAGGCGTTTGGCATCCCACTGGTGGGTTCCGGGCGTTGGCTCGGGCGATGGGTCGGGCTGCCCAAGATTTGGGGGTGCAGATTCATCTCAAGTGTCCGGTGCGGCAGGTCTGGATCGAGCAGGGTCAGGTGCGAGGAGTTGAGTTAGAAAACGGCAACCGCATCTCTGCCGACGCAGTCGTGGTAAATGCTGACTTTGGTTATGCAATGCAGAATCTGCTGCCTGCTTCGGCGCGGGGGAGGTATTGCGATCGCAAGCTGAGCCAGATGAAATTTTCCTGCTCTACCTTCATGCTCTATCTGGGCATCAACCGCCGCTACGAAGATCTGCCCCACCACCAGATCTACCTGTCTGATCACGTGCGACGACGCGAACGGCCCTGGGTTGACGACTCTGCCCTAGACGAAGACAACCCCCCCTTTTACGTCTGCAATCCCAGCCTCATCGATCCTGAAAATGCGCCGGCAGGACACAGCACGTTGTTTGTGCTGGTTCCCATTCCCAATACAGCGCACGACGTAGACTGGGCCGCTAAGCAAAAAACCTACCGTGACTTCATTCTGCAGCGACTGCCCCTACTGGGCTATGAAAACGTGGAGCCGCACATTGTCACCGAACGCTGCTACACCGCCCACACTTGGCGCGACGACTACCGCGTACATTTAGGAGCCGTCTTTAATCTGGCCCACGGATGGGACCAGCTAGGCCCCCTGCGTCCTCCCATTCGATCAGAAAATGTAGGCGGCCTGTACTGGATTGGTGGTGCCGTGCATCCGGGCAGTGGCCTGCTGACCATTCTCGAAGCAGCCCGAAGCGCCAAAGTATTTATTGAAGCAGACTTTTCTGTTCACCAGAAAACATGAATACTAGTAAGCAGGGCCTTAGCGATCAAAATGAATTTGTTGAAGCTGCGATGAAAGATTACGACTGCAGATGAGGGGCAAGCTATCTCAACGACACTGCAATAAACGGTTGAGAACGGCTGAAAGTTGGTCTCACTATGTCAGTCCGCAGACAGACACTTGCTGGACCACAACCTAAGGTAGAAATAGAGAGAAAAAGAATGTTAATGAATGTCATTACTACTTCTTCTCCAGCTCTGCTTCAACGTTGAACGTGTTGCGCACCTATGGAGTTTTTGATCCTGGCAATAGATGATTGTGAGGACCATTGCTTATTAATGGCTTCTTTTTTAGAAAGTTTTGGTTACCAGTGTGTGAGTGCCTTGGATGGCAGCACTGCTCTGCAGCTAGCCCAACGTCACCAGCCCAACCTCATTCTGCTAGATATCTGCATGCCCAAAATGGATGGGGATGAAGTGCTTCGTTGTCTCAAACAAAATCCACAGACGGCAGCGATTCCTGTAGTTGCAGTGACGGCAATGGCGATAGGTACCCGTAAACGATTTTTGGCAGCAGGGTACGATGACTACCTCATGAAGCCTTTCACTAGCGAAGTTCTAGAGGCCATACTTCAGCGCCACCTTGTAGTGTCGCCAGCGACTTAAGTATGTAGCCGTATCTTATTTAAGTGAATTTTTTTGAACAAAGTTTAACAAGAAGAATCACCTATATAGTTAGCGTCTAGATAGAGGATAGATTAAGCAGTTCGTATGGATGGGCCTAATCGTGAAGAAGAACTACAGCAGGAGAATGTCTGGAGATCGGTCGTAGCCCCACTCAAAGCAGAAAGCGACGATCTGCTGGCTTACTCTCATTCACTTAGAGAAGACTCGCAAGCACTTATTAAACGGGCAAAAGAAGTGAGGGCGCGCTCCAAAGTAGCAAGAGCTCGATTGAATCAGCAGAACGTCCCTGCCACAGAGGATTGACTGATTTCTGATTGATAGATTGCTATAGCTTTTCACCCTATATCTGTATTTGTTGTACAGGCGAACTTAAGCCGAGTTGGTTCTCAGTGTAGAGAAGCTAGAGCAGGTAGCTCTGTAAAATGGTTGCCATAAGCACCCTTAGCAAATTTGTGCGATCGCTCAAGCCCGGAAAATTCTTAGGGCGGTAGTCAGAAGCGGCTAAAGCAGTGTGTTGGATTATATTTCTACACAGATAGGCAAACGGATACTGCTATTCATGCCCCAACAGCTCGGCCCAGATATTGAAAACCAGATCTTGGCAGCCCTACCCGAAGAAGAGTATGAGCGACTGCTGCCCAAACTGGAGAAAGTTCACATGGAATTTCACCAGACTGTTTGTGAGCCAGATCAGCCGATCGAGCATATTTATTTCCCTTTAAATAGCGTCGTCTCACTACTCAGCCTGATGGAAAATGGCGAGACCGCCGAAGTGGGAATTGTAGGCTATGAAGGAATTGTAGGTCTTCCCGTCTTTTTAGATGCCGACAGCACAACCAATCTAGCGATTACGCAAATTGAGGGGGAGGGCATGAAGATGAAGGCGGCGGATTTTAAGGAGGAGGCAAATCGGCAGGGGTCGCTGCAAACTCTGCTTAAGCGCTATACTCAAGCCCGGTTAATGCAGGTTTCGCAATCAGCTGCTTGCAACCGCTTTCACTCGGTAGAAGAGCGCTTTTGCCGCTGGATCTTGATGAACCACGACCGGGCTCGAAAAGACGAGTTTGTGATGACTCAGGAATTTGCCTCTCAAATGCTGGGGGTGCGTCGGCCTACGGTTTCAGTGGTGGCTAGCATGTTGCAAAAGGCAGGGCTAATTCGCTACAGACGCGGCAACATGACAATTCTTGATCGAGAAGGGCTGGAAGCAGGCTGCTGCGAGTGTTATCAAATTGTCAGAAAAGATTTTGAGCAACTGCTCGGCAGCAACCTTAGGAATAAAATGGGACAAAACTAAATAGACAAGAAGGCTGCCCGAGAGGATATACCAACCCCGGAAAAAAGTGCTGCAGATAGGAGGTAGGAGAGTAGATGGGTGGATAAGTAGCGGCTGTTTAGAGAATTGGTATAGGTAGGCATTGAGTAGGTTGGGTTTCACCTCGTTCAACCCAACATGGAGGGGATTCTTGGCTTTTGCTAAGGTTCAACCTACCCTAGAATTTTAGTCTTTTAGTCTAATACGCATCTCAGACTGCTTAACTCAAGGCCGTCATAACGGCCTGTTGAGCGACGGTTTGGTAAAGCGTCTTTAGATAAGCTGTGACAAACTGGGCATCTTCTGCCGGAAGCGGAATCGTGTCGAGCACGTCTAGCACCGTGGTTTCTGACGGGGTGATCACTACCAAGGAAGGATCGAGCGGGGCATCGTAGGTCCAGTAGTGGTCAACATTTAGGGCTGTTGTTGGAGGCGATGGCGCTGCAGCAGGTGCGCTTTCGTCTGTGGCGGCTTCATTAGGAGATGTTTCGGTGGCGCTGAGTCGTTTCTGCCGCAGGGCCTCAAGAATTTGGCCTCGGGTGCGGCCGCGCAGCTGAAAGAGCACAAAGGGATCTTCGCGGAAAAAGTCACCCAGCTGGTAATACACTGCCGCAATATGCTTGCAGGGGTTTTTGGGGTCGGGGCAGCTGCACTTGGAGTGGACATCGGAGAGGGTGAAGGGAAACAGGTTGAGGCCGCTGCCGGTAAAGACGGCTTCAATATCTGAGGGCATTTCTCCGGCCAGCAGTTGGGCCGAGTAAATTGCTTTTTCGGCCAGGGAATCGATCACGTAGCTCCAGTCTTCGTCGGAAAAAGCATCGATCCAGATCGAGAGCTTGTAGGGTTCGGGAGCGGTGCCCTGCACCAGAGCTACTACTTTGGTGCCCTTAAATTCCAGACTTAAGATGTTGCCTTCGCGAGCATAGATGCGGCCCCGCTCCAGACGCTTTTTGAAGCGGTAGGTGTTGAGCAGCTCTACCCACTGCTGCACCCACCAGGCTTCTTCCTGCAGGTTATAGTCTGAAGGGGTTGGCGTCGCTGAAAAACTGGTCATAGCGTAGGTGGAATAGGGGGCAGGGCGGGGGGCATCTGGCTCATTTTCTCTAGATCTAGCACGGCGGCTAGCTGATCGGGGGGCATCAGATTTTTCTCTAGCACTAGCTGCCGCAGGGACTTGCCGGTTTCCAGAGACTCTTTTGCGATCGCAGCCGCATTCAAGTACCCAATATGCGTGTTGAGAGCGGTGACCAGGGAGAGGCTGCCCTCGGCGTAGTCGCGGCAGCGGTCGCGGTTGGCCTCAATGCTTTTGAGACAGCGATGGGTGAGAGCAGCCAGAGTATTGCCCAAAATCTCGATGCTCTGGATCAGGTTGTAGGCAATCAGCGGCATCATCACGTTCAGCTCTAGCTGTCCGGCCTGGGCGGCCAGTGCGATCGCACTGTCGTAGCCCATCACCTGAAAACAGACCATCGAGGTCATCTCGGCCATTACCGGGTTGTATTTGCCGGGCATGATCGATGAGCCGGGCTGTACGGGGGGCAGCTGAATTTCTTTGAAGCCCGTCTTGGGGCCAGAGTCGAGCAGGCGCAGGTCGTGGGAGAGCTTGACGCAGTCTTGGGCCAGGTTGCGCAAAGCGCCAGAAACCGCCACAAAGGGGGCCATGCTCTGCATCGCCGCCATCAGGTGAGGGGCGGGCCGCAGCGGCTGATCGATTAGCTCTGCCAGTAGCGCCACGACCCGAAAGCGGTAGTCAGGATGGGTATTGAGGCCAGTCCCGGCAGCGCTGCCGCCAATGCCTAGCAGGGTCAAATCGCCTGATGCCGTCTCGATGCGGATCATGTGCTCACTGAGGATTTGGGCCCAGGCCCGAAAGTTTTCGCCCAGACGCACAGGCACGGCATCTTGCAGGTGGGTGCGGCCCGAGCGAACTACATCATGGAATTCCTCGGCTTTGTTGTCGAGGGTTGCGATCGCATCCGACAGCGCCGGAAACAGGCTGCGCTCTAGCGCCAGCAGCCCCCCCACCCGAATCGCTGTGGGAATCACGTCGTTGGTGGACTGGCCGTAGTTGACGTGATCGTTGGGGTTGACCCGCTGGTAGCTACCCTTTTCCTCGCCCAGCAGCTCTAGCGCTCGGTTAGCCAGCACCTCGTTAACATTCATGTGGTGCGACGTGCCCGCCCCAGCCTGGTAGACATCGACCACAAACTGGTCACGCAATTGGCCTAGCAGCACCTCGTCGGCGGCCTTGACAATAGCCTGGCTGATTTCTGGAGCAATGCAGCCTAGTTCGCCATTTGCGATCGCGGCCGCCTTTTTGATCAGCACACAGGCATCCACGTAAGTCGGCAGCGGCGTTAGGCCACTGATGGGAAAGTTTTCAACGGCGCGCAGAGTTTGAATGCCGTAGTAGGCAGTCGCTGGGATCTGCCGCTCCCCCATCGAGTCTTTCTCAATCCGATACGCCGCTGAGTTGGCCACCATAACCGAAACAAAATGCATTCAAAGTGAGTCATCCCTTCTAGAGTAAGGGATAATATTGGCATCTAAGCAATCAGCGGGAAGCATACGCGAGATTGAAGCCTGCCATCAGCAGGTGACAAACAGGAGTTCTCAGTCACTTTTTTTAAACCTTAACCACCATGCTTCCTGTGGCCCAATCTCTCAATGAGCAGCCGCCCGATGCCATGACCTGGTACGGTCAGGCAGGTGCTCTGTTCGACGCAGGTCGATTTGAAGCTGCGGTCGACAAATTTAATCGGGCTTTAGAAACCAACCCACGCCATTGCGATGCCTGGATTTATCGGGGATATGCCCTCTGCGAGCTAAAAGCCTTTGAAGCTGCTTTAGAAAGTTTTCAACGGGCCATTGCACTGCAGCCTAAAAACCCCCTAGCCTGGTATGGACGCGGCATTGCCCAGGTCGGCATGGGGTCACTTGAGGTTGCACTCCAGAGCTTCAATCGGGCCCTAGCGCTGCAGCCCGAAAACGCCAAAGTCTGGTACAACCGCAGCCATACCCTACTCCGCCTCAATCGCTTTGAAGACGCTGTAGACAGCTTTAATCGGCTCACTGATCTAGAGCCAAACAGCTACCGTGCCTGGTACAGCCGAGCTGTTGCCTTGGCTAATCTGCGCCGCTACCGCGAAGCCCTGAGCAGTCTCGATACCGCTCTAGCTGTCAAGCGAGACTGCTACTACGCCTGGACCTATCGAGGCATGGTGCTCAACAAGCTAGAGCGTTTTGAAGAAGCTCTGACCTCCTTTAATTGCTCCCTTAAGATTCAAGACGCTAACCCTAGCGCCTGGTATGGCAGGGCTACCGCCTTTGCTCTGCAGAGCGATGCGGTGCAGGCCGCTGAAAACCTGCAAAAAGCGATCGCACTTAGCCCCGATGAGTACCGTTGGATGGCCAGCAGCGACCATAATTTTCAGAGCGTGATCAATACTCAGCCCGTGCGAACTGTCCTGGCGCTCTAAAAGTCACTTGCGCCATTGGTTAGCACGGCGATTCTGAGCAGCTAGCTCAGCCGTCTCTGCAATGCGCTTAGCCCGAGTTTCCGGCCTTTTGGCAGTAGAAATCCACTCCAAAATGCCGCGTTTGGCCGAGCGGGGAAAGGCCTCAAAATTATCTGCTGAGCCGGGGCAAAGAACAAAGGCGGCGGCCAGATCGTCAGGGATCTCTAACGCCTCAACCGCATCTAAAGCTGTCCAAGAACCATCTTTCTTGGCGGCTTCAACCTTAGCTAGTCCGGCAGGAGCCATGAGTCCGGCCGCCAATAGCCTCTCAACCCGCTCCTTGTTCAGTTTCGACCAGCCCGTGCCAGACTTGCGTGGAGCAAACCAGAGCAAAGAGCGCTCATCATCAAGCTTATTGGGTTTACTATCAATCCAGCCAAAGCAAAGCGCTTCTTCTACGGCATCGCCATACTCAAAGCAAGGTTTACCCGTATTTTTTTTATAGCTGACCAGCCAAACGCCTTCTTTGCGCGTATGGTTGCCCTCAAGCCAAGCTCGCCATTCGGCTCGTGTCAGCGGGTGGGTCGAGTTGGCAGGAGCCTCAGGCATATGGGGCAGTAAGTTTAAGCACAACGCTAGTGCCACTATAAAGATTGCCTCGCAGCCTCGCAATAAAACAGAGAGTCATTGCGAGCGAAGCGAAGCAATCCTAGAGAATATGCTGCGGAATCTGAGGCTGTCTAGCCTTGATTACGGCTAGGTTGACTAATTGCTAAAAGCATCTTTGATGCTGTCGATAGCGCCTTCAACTGCGTTACGGGTATTGTCAACGGCCTTTTCAGTCCGGTTAGCATCTTCCTCGGCACGCTCGTGAATGCGAGATGCATCGCGACGGGCTCTGCGCTCGATGAAGTTGCTGTCGTCGCCAGTTGCGTCATCGACCTTGCTGGCATTGTCGCGGGCCGCTTTCTCAACCGTCTCTTTGGTATCTTGAATGAAATTCTTGGCGCGTCCGGTGTCTTTGCCAACTTTGCTCTGGGCTTCGGTTCCTAAGTCGGCTGCAATCAGGGTGTTGGTAGGTGCTGCGACTGCCGAGAGGTTAGCCAGGAATGCACCTTGCCAGAGCAGGGCAACGGCCAAAAAGCCCATCAGTGCTTTAGCCATCCAGCGGCCTGCAGTGGAAATCTGTTTCGTAAAAGAGTTTAGTTGCACAGTATACAATCTCCATGCGGTTAGCATCCTATTTCTACTGCATCGGGCTCAGCGGTTGAATCACTCCCAAGGCGTGAGTCTCCTCTGTCATAAGGTAGTAAAGTTCAATTGCGGTTACCCCTAGGGGCAGAGTCAGCAGCGATTAGATCAAAGTTATTAGATCAATACTTCCCAGAGTTGGGGCCAGAGTTGGGGCCAAAGTAGGAGTTGGGTGTTTGATGAGTGAATCAAGTTCAAAGTTTCTCAGGGATGACTGGGGGAGGGGTTCGGTTTTGACTGCTCGTCTACTGCGCTACATCGTTGCTGCCCTATCCGTTGCCCTGGCATTGGGGACCAACCTCCTGCTTAGCCCCTACCTCGAACCCGCCCCAAGCCCGCCCTTTTTCGCCGCCATTATGGTCAGTGCTTGGTACGGCGGCCTAGGGCCAGGATTAGCTGCAATTGCGCTGTCTACACTGACCATTAACTTCTTTTTGATCGAGCCTGCCTACTCACTTAGTATTCCTGATTTGGGCACTCTGATCCAGCTAGGCATTTTTGTCATGGCAGCCATTTTGATCAACTCGCTGAATGCTGCTCAGCGAGCCGCGCAGCAAAGAGCCGAAGCTAGCCTACGAGCCCTGCGCCAGAGTGAAGCCCGCTTTGGCTGTTTAGCAGAATCTAACTTTATTGGCATGCTGGCGGCCGATTTAAGCGGCTCTGTTTTAGAAGCCAACGACGTCTTTTTACAGATGGTTGGCTATACCAAAGAGGATCTCTGTTCGGGGCGAATGCGTTGGCGCGAAATGACGCCGCCAGAGTTTCTTGAAGCGAGTGAAAAGGCATTACAAGAGCTTAAAACTACTGGAGCCTGCACCCCTTTTGAGAAGGAGTACATTCGTAAAGAGGGCTCTCGGGTGCCAGTTTTGCACGGCGCTGTTATGACGGGAGCGGAAACATTTACAGGCTTTGTCTTAGACCTCAGTGAACGTAAACGCAGCGAAGCCGTACAGCAAGCAGCAGCCCGCCGAGAGCGATCGCTACACGTTGAAGTTCAAGCTGCCAAGAACCAGCTAGAAACTGTTCTAGGAAGTATCAATGATCAGTTTTTAGTGCTGGATCGGGAGTGGCGCTACACCTACGTCAACGACCGGGTTGTAGAGACGGTCGGCATTTCTAGAGAAAACCTGCTGGGCCGCTCTATCTGGGAGGTTTTTCCGGAAACCGTAGGGAGCGAATTTTATACCGCAGTGCATCGAGCAGTCGCTGAGCAAAGCATCGTTCATCTCGACTACCTGTACCTGCCTTGGCAGCGCTGGTTTGAGAACCATATTTATCCTTCCGAGACGGGCGTTTCTGTTTTAGTGACTGAAATTACTGAGCGCAAGCAGGTAGAAGCCGCCTTGCGCCAAAGCGAAGCTAGATTTCAGTTGCTTGTCAGTAACATGCCCGGGATGGTCTACCGCTATGCGCCCTGCCTTGGAAGATCGAAGTCCTTTACATACATCAGTTCGGGTTCCCGTGAATTGGTTGAACTGGAGCCCGCAACGATTCTTCAGGATGCCAATTCCCTACTAGAGTTGATTCATCCTGACGACTTGCCTTCATTTGAGAGTTCAATCGTCAGCGCTGTTGAAGATTCACTGCCTTGGCAGTGGGAGGGGCGGCTGACTACCCCATCGGGAAATCTAAAGTGGATTCAGGGTCGCTCCCGAGCGCAGCAAACTGAATATGGGGATGTCTGGGATGGCCTGTTTCTCGATATTACCGATCGCAAACAGGCCGAGGAAGCCCTGCGCCAGAGCCAAACTACTCTCAGTGCTTTCATTGCCTGCTCACCAATCGGCATTGCTTTTTTTGATCAGAACTTACGCTATGTCCACGCCAACGAAGCGCTGGCTACCACCAATGGGCTGCCTTTAAGCCATCATTTCGGGCGCACGCTGTGGGAGGTTTTGCCAAACTGGGCACCGTTGTTGGCTCCCGTTCTACAGCGAGTGATGCAGACCAGAGAGCCTCTGCTAAATCAGGAGATTGTCGGGGTTACCTATCCTGCTGACGTGGTGCGGCACAGCCTGGTGAACTACTTTCCGGTTTGCCTCTCAAATGGGCAGGTGCTGGGCGTGGGCGTGACCTCAATGGACATCACTGAGCGCAGACACGTGGAAGAGATTTTGCGTCAAAGCGAAGAGCGCTTCCGCGATCTAGCCGATAACATTGCTCAACTGGCCTGGATGGCTGATGAGACAGGCGCAATCTTCTGGTACAACCGACGCTGGTTTGAGTATACGGGCACGACTTTTGAAGAGATGGCAGGTTGGGGTTGGCAGCAGGTGCATCACCCTGACTTTGTAGAGGCGGTAACCGCTAAGTTTCGCAGCTGTGTAGCGGCTGGCAGCACCTGGGAAGATACCTTTCCCCTGCGAGGCAGGGACGGAGAGTATCGCTGGTTTCTTTCGCGGGCTATTCCCATTCACAATGAGCAGGGCCAGGTGGTGCGCTGGTTTGGCACCAACACTGATGTCACTGAGCGCCTGCAGGCTGAACAGGAGCGAGAACGGTTGCTAGAGCGGGAACAGTCGGCCCGAGCCGAAGCTGAAGCTGCCAACCGCATTAAGGACGAGTTTTTAGCCGTGCTCTCCCACGAGCTCAGGTCGCCTCTTAACCCCATTCTGGGCTGGTCTAGGCTGCTGCAGACCAGCCAGCTAGACACAGAGCGAGCCAAGCAAGCCCTGGTTACGATTGAACGAAATGCCAGGCTGCAGGCCGAACTGATCGAAGACTTACTGGATGTGTCGCGCATTTTGCGGGGCAAGCTCAACCTCACGGTTAGCCCGGTCAATCTGACGGCAATCACTAAAGCTGCTCTGGAAACTGTGCGGCTTGCCGCAGAAGCCAAAGCTATTGAAATAAGGACTGGGGAGATAGGAGAGAGGAGTCTAGATTTGGCAAACGCTCCCTCGCTCATGGTTTTGGGCGACTCTACTCGGCTGCAGCAAGTGGTGTGGAACTTACTTTCTAATGCGGTTAAATTTACCCCAGTTGGCGGTCGAGTTGAGGTGAAGCTGGCTTTAGTCACTGGTGAGGGGCTGCGGGTAGAAGATCTTGAACCCAATGAGCTAGGCCAAGGCACCAGCGGCAAGTTTGCCCAAATCACGGTGAGTGATACGGGCAAAGGCATTTCTCCTAACTTTTTACCCCATGTATTTGACTATTTCCGGCAAGGTGATAGTGCAACAACTCGTAAGTTTGGCGGGTTGGGGCTGGGGCTGGCGATTGTGCGTCATTTGGTAGAGCTGCATGGGGGTAGCGTTCGGGCAGACAGCCCAGGGGAGGGGTTGGGCGCAACCTTTACTGTGCGGCTGCCGCTGATGCCCGCGCAACCCGTCCCCGCTGAATCGCCGTCACTGTCGGATGTCTCGCTCAGTTTAAAGGGCGTTCGCGTGTTGGTTGTTGATGATGATACTGACACGCGAGAGTTTGTCGCTTTTTTGCTGGAGCAGTCTGGCGCAGAGGTGACCACTGCTGCAAACGCAGAAGCTGCCCTTGCAACCTTGGCCCAAGCTCAACCCGATATTCTGCTGAGCGACATTGGTATGCCCAAAACTGATGGCTATATGCTGCTACGCCAGGTCAGAGCTTTACCTGCTGACCTGGGTGGGGAGGTACCTGCGATCGCACTCACTGCCTATGCCGGAGACTACAACCAGCAGCAAGCGCTAGAGGCTGGGTTTCAACGGCATATGTCAAAACCGTTGGAGCCCCAGGCGCTGATTAAGCTGATTGCAGAACTGGTGGTTAGGAGTTAGAGAGTTAGGCTCGGTCGTGCGATCGCAAACTGCCTCAGACCAGGGCAGGCCGCTCGATGCAAACAATGGGTTCGGCCAGATCCAGGTTCATGTAGGCAACCGGCATGTGATCTGAGTTGTAGGCCCAGCCCATGCGTCCCTGGGTGTCAATCAAAATGCAGCCTGCTTCTCCCTCTACCTGTTCGTGGAGCGATGCGATCGCACGCTCTGCCGCTTCATTTGGGTGGTAGTTTTGCCCTAGAAAATCGATGGCGGTCTTAGCGAGTACCACCGTCATAATCGATTCGCCATCACCCGTGGTAGAGCAGCCCCCAAACCGATTGGCATATAGACCTGACCCGACAATGGCCGAGTCTCCAACCCGTCCCGGCTTCTGACCGGTCAGTCCGCCCGTAGACGTGCCTGCCACCAAAATGCCATTGCTATCTAGGGCCACACAGCCCACGGTGGCCGGACGATCTATCACCTCGGCTCCGCTCTCCCATTCGTGCTGCTGCTCGGCGCTAATCAGCTCAGGAGGTTCGCACATTTCGCAGCCGCTGTCTCGAGCGTAGGCATCTGCTTTGGGTCCTACCAGCAGCAGATGTTTCTCGTCTAACAGCCTGTTAGCGGCAAAGATAGGGTGCCGCACCGACTGCACTGCTGCTACGGCTCCCCACCGCAGCGTATTGCCCTCCATCATGCCAGCATCTAGGCTGACCTCCCCATCTTGATCCAGCGTGGCCCCTAAACTGGCATTGAAGACCGGATCGGTTTCGAGCCTGCAGATAGCGGCCACCACAGCATCTCTGGCACTACCGCCGCTGCGCAACACTGTCCAACCCGCTTCTACAGCAGCCAGGCAACCAGCGCGGTTAGCCTCTGCTTTCTCCGGTTTCACGGTTTTAGCTCCCCCATGCACAATAATGGCAGCGCCCATTTCATTCTCCTGTGATTGCTTAATGGCTTAACTAAAGTCTTGATCCCTAGCGTCCTTGTTTTCACTCAGGGCGTACTCTTTCGAGGGAACGACTTGGCCGGATTTAGAGAGATAGACCAGGATTAAACAGCCGTGTCAACCCGTTTCTACTGACTGGCCAAGCTGCTAGGCTGCCAACTTCACCCGCCCTGCTAGAACTACCGCATAGGCGTCTACAATCAGACTCAGCACCTCAACAGCAGCACAATGGCAGAAGACTACATTTGGGTTGTGACCGATGACATCCCTGAGAGCGGGCGCAGTGGAGGCAATCTACCCAATCCTTACACTCCGAACATGCCGCCGGTAGCAGCCCCCCGTTCATCGGTGCCGGTGAGTGCAGCCCGACTGGAGGAGAGTATGGCTGACTTTATGCAGGCTATGGGCCGCGTCTTAAAACAGGCGCAGGCGAGGGCTGAAGAGCTGGGCAGCCTGGAGCTAGACGAAGTTACTCTCTCAGTTGAAGTCAATGGAGAGGGGCAGTTGAGCCTGTTAGGATCAGGGGCGAAAGCGGGTGGTAGTGGTGGCATTACGCTGCACTTCAAGAAAGCAAGCTCAAACTAGGGCACGGTGTAGCAAGATGGCAAGAAACTGGGCCTTAGTCATTGGCATTGACAGCTACAACCCCCTCAACTTTTCTCCCTTGAAATATGCCAAGCGAGATGCTGAACAGGTCAAAGCCCTGTTTGAGGCGTTGGGTTTTGATGAAGTCTGCTATTTCTCAGACGACTCGCCCCCACTGCCCCTGCCAAGCGGCCACACAGTACCTACGCTGCCAACGTATGGCAATCTGCTGGCATTTTTACAGGATCGCTTTGAGCAGCCATTTTTGACGACAGGCGATAACTGCTGGTTCTTCTTTGCGGGGCACGGGGAGCGGGTTTGCGATCGCGACTATCTCATGCCGATCGATGCCAACTCTAGAGGCACCGAAGTCTTTGCCGCGTTGCAGGTTAACTATGTGCGAGAGCGGCTGAGCCGGTGCGGCGCTGACAACGTGATTATGATTCTTGATGCCTGCCGCAGCCAGGGCAGCCGCGACGGCTCAGGCATTGGCCGCGAGGTGCAGCAGGGCGTAATTACCATTTCCGCCTGTAGCCCCAGCCAAAAATCTTGGGAGATCGAGGATTTAGGGCACGGAGCCTTTACCTACGCCCTGCTAGAAGCCCTGCATCTGCCGGGAGAGCGAAGCTGTGCCACTGTAGAGCGCCTCGGCAACTATCTAAAACACCGAGTTCCTGAGCTTTGCCGCCAGTACGGTAAGGTGCCTGAGCAAATGCCCCGCATCAGCGCCGACCCCTCGGAAAAGCATCACTTTATCCTCATGCCCCAGCACGCCTGGGACACCGACATTGCGACCCTTAAAAAAGATGCCTATCGGCTAGCTTTTGTGGAGAGAAACTTGCTTTTGGCCAAGCAAGTTTGCGTCAGAGCCATTGCTGCGGCCAGAGGACTTGATCAGGAGTTGCTAGATCTCCATGCCGAGATTAAACGGCTTCAGACCAAACGCCCATTTGCAATCTCTAGGCCCACCGCCCCAGCTTCTCTCTCAGGCGACCGTTCATTAACTAGAGCATTTGCTGAGGAGCCGTCAACCCTGACGCAATCAGTCGCTTCTCGTCTTAGTCTGCTGTTTCAGCGATTCACCCGGCCCGCTACTGCCCCAGAGCCGCCCCCAAGATCTAGCGGCATTGGTGGTGAATCTATTCTCAGCCGGCAGCAGATGCTCAAATGGCTGGGTTTCAGTAGTTTGGGATTGGCTACTGCTGTTGGTGCAAGCCCTGCCCTAAAAAGATTTGGCTCGTCAGACAGCAGCTTAAACAATCCTTATCGGGATGACTTGACCGGATTAGAAACCCTTCTGAGAGCAGGACAGTGGAAACAGGCCGACCAAGAGACCTTGAACCTGCTGCTCAAGATTGCTGACCGCGAGGCGCAAGGCTTTTTAGATATTGAGAGCGTTCTCAGATTTCCCTGTGATGTCCTGCAAAGCATCGATCGGTTGTGGCTCAATGCTAGCAACGGAAAGTTTGGCTTTAGTGTGCAGAGAAAGCTCTATGTAGAGGGTTGTGGCGGCCCCACAAACGGCATTTATGACGAGAATGCGTTTAGATGCTTTGCCGCCAAAGTTGGTTGGCGCATCCGAAACGCGAGCATTGCAGAGTCAGAGGTTATCTTTAACACGTCAGCGCCCGTTGGCCATCTGCCGTTTTTTGTGGTGCGTCGGATGTGCGGCATTGATGTTGACTGTGATGATGGAGAATGGACACCCAGCGGTTTAGGGATTTTAATGGGCGCACCGCTCTGTGAGCTGTGAGCCTTGCCTGTTCCAGGCGGCAATGCTTTTAAGCTGCAAATTTTTGCCAGGACTGTAAGATGCTGTCTTTGGTAGAGCGTCAGCCGCTGACCGATACTAATTGGCAGTCGCAGGATGAATGTACTAGAGTACTCCTGACAGGCTAAGCTGCTGTTACTACACGGCATTTACACACAGCATCTACAAAGGGCATGGGGCGAACGCCAACGCTGACTTTTGATCGGGGCACTCTGGTGCTGCACCCGCCGCCACGGGGCAAGGTCTGGGTTGACTTTGCTACCTGGGATGATCGGATTGAGAAGTTTCGCATTCCGGCGAACCAGTATCGGGATCTGGTGGAAACGTTGCGATCGCACGATATCCCCTTTGAGGACAAGGTCAAAGCCTTTGAGCCGCTCGACCTCAGCCCTCAGCTCACAATGGAGCCTTACCCTCACCAGCGGGAGGCGCTGCAGTCCTGGAAGCAGGCCGAGCGACGGGGCGTGGTGGTGCTGCCCACAGCGGCAGGCAAGACCTACCTGGCCCAGATGGCCATGCAGGCTACCCCTCGCAGCACCCTAATTACGGTGCCCACACTGGACCTGATGCACCAGTGGTATGCCCATCTAGAGGCGACTTTTCCCAATGTGCCAGTGGGGCTATTGGGCGGCGGAAGCCGTGACAGGACGCCGATTTTAGTCGCCACCTACGACAGCGCCGCCATCCACGCCGAAACTTTAGGGAACTGCTACGCCCTGCTGATCTGCGATGAGTGCCACCATTTGCCGAGTGACTTTAACCGTGCGATCGCAGAATACTCCATCGCCCCCTACCGCCTGGGTCTGACCGCCACCCCCGACCGTGCCGATGGCCGCCACAGCGACCTTGATGCTCTCCTCGGCCCAGTGGTCTACTACAAAACCGCTGCCGACCTCTCTGGCACAGCCCTAGCCCCCTATCAGATCATTCAAATCAAGGTACAGCTCTCCGACTCCGAACGTAGCCGCTATGAGCAGATGATCCAGCGGCGCAACCGCTTTTTACAAGAGTCAAATATCTGGCTAGGCTCCACCGAAGGCTGGCAGCGGTTTGTGCGGGCCAGTGCTCAATCTCAGGCCGGCAGACGCGCCATGCTAGCCCACCGAGAAGCCAAAACCATCGCCCTCGGCACCGCAGGCAAACTCCAAGTACTGGCCGATTTGCTGGGCCAGCACTACCCCGAGCGCTGCCTCGTTTTCACCAACGACAATGCCACGGTTTATCGCATTTCCCAAGACTTCTTGATTCCCGCCATCACCCACCAGACCCCAGTCAAGGAACGCCACGAAATTCTGCAAAAGTTCCGCAACGGCGACTATCCTACCCTGGTTGTCTCCCACGTACTAAACGAAGGCGTAGACGTGCCCGAGGCCCGCATCGCCATTCTGCTCTCCGGCAGCGGCTCTACACGAGAATACATTCAGAGGCTAGGGCGCGTCCTGCGTAAAGGCCAGGAAGGCAAACTGGCCCTGCTCTACGAGGTCGTGGCCGAAGAAACCACGGAAGAAAACATTTCCCTGCGCCGTCGTCAAACAGCCCAACCTCAGCCCGCTCCAACGCGGCAGCTAGAACTCGTGCCGGTCAAGCCAGTTTATGAGGTGGAGGAGATGCCTTTACCCCGCGCCGCTGAACCCCAAGGTGAGTGGTCAGAGGAAACAGATTAAACAATTGTCTGCGCGCTTAAGAAGGCCGATCAAGTTATCCTAAAGGTAACTCTCCAAGTAAGGAACCTGGATCCATCATGGCCGGCTTGCCGACTTAAAAATGGTGAGCGACAGCCCTAGCTGTCAACTCTTTTGCATCAGAAATGCCAATCGTGTTAAGCGCTGCGATCTGTACTGGCAAATGGACCCAAACGCGATTTCTGCCTTCACTCCATCCGGGAATCCGTCACCGGTATCAAATATCCTTTTGTCAGACTCCAAAACAAAGGATAAGTCCGTTGATGACATCCTGCTAGACGCCCTGCGGATCATACGAATGCACCTCTCCATGGAAGTTGCATTCATATCCGAATTTTCAGAAGATATGCGCCGCTTCTGCTACGTTGATTCATCGTTGGAAAACCCACCGATTGCAGTAAATGATTCAGGCCCTCTCGAAGAAAGTTATTGTCAACGTGTTGTTGACGGACGTCTACCAGAACTCATTCAAGATGCCTCACTTGTTCCGGCAGCCTTAGAACTACCAGTTACAATGGCTTTGCCCGTTGGAGCCCATTTAAGCGTCGTTATTCGCCTCAGCACTGGACGAGTCTATGGCACCTTCTGCTGCTTCAGCTCTAGGCCCGATTTCACCCTGGGCGAGCGAGATATTGCCATTATGCGACTATTTGGAGACTTTATGTCTCAGGTCATTGAACGACAGCTAGCAGCTAACCGAGCCCGAGAAGAGATAGCTGAGCGGATTACGTCGGTGCTAGAAGCCAAAGCTTTTACGATTGTTTATCAACCCATTTTTGACCTCGTAAAAGGCAAAGTTAGCGGATTTGAGACGTTAACCCGATTTTCTGCCGAGCCTATTCGCAGCCCTGATATATGGTTTAACGAAGCTGCCAAAGTTGGGCTAGGAGAGCAACTTGAAATGGCTGTGATTGAAAAAGTTCTGGCCAAGCTGGATCATATTCCCGAGGGGATTTACATTTCACTCAATGTGTCGCCAGAAAACATTTCTAGCGGCGCAATTACTCAAGTGCTTAAAGATACTCCGCTCAATCGCATCGTGCTCGAATTGACAGAGCATGTCGCCATCCCCGACTATTCGAAAGTGAGTGCCGTTTTAGATCCTTTGCGCAATCAAGGTTTACTTTTGGCTATCGATGATGCTGGGGCTGGCTACGCGAGTTTCCGTCACATTCTTCAACTTAATCCAGACTTGATTAAGCTTGATATCGGTCTCATTCGGAATATTGATACCGATCGCAAACGACGTGCGCTGGCAGCGGCACTCATTCGTTTCGCGGAGGAAACTAGAAGCCAAATTATCGCTGAAGGAGTAGAAACCGTAGCAGAGTTGAATGTCTTGCGAAAGCTCGGCGTAAACAAGGTGCAAGGGTACCTACTGGGGCGACCTCTACCCATTGCCAATGCCCTCGAAAGGCTTCAGCTTTTCTAAACCTGTGGATGCTAGGACTGCTTTGGAGGGGTCCTGCGGGAAAGCGGTAATCGTTTTTACGCTGTAGGGGTTGAGCCACTGGTGTGTTTAGCGTTCCTATTTCAACGAATGTATGCTTGAGCTCTCTCGGTAAAGGATTGACTTTAATAATGAGAAGACGTTCGGCCAAAAGACTATCAATCGTTTCAGGGCTTAACCGACGAGAAGTACTGGGCTTCATTGGCGGAACTGCTGCCGTCTCGCTGATGGGATGCGTCCGTGGGCAGGCAGTCTCATCTGAATCAACAAATTCGGCAAATTCGTCAGCTGGATCAGCAACGCTCCCTAACTGTGTGGTCAAGCCTGAACAAACAGAAGGTCCATACTTTGTGGATGAAAAGCTAAACCGCTCCGATATTCGCTCCGATCCCTCAGATGGGTCTGTGAAGGCAGGGGTGCCGCTGCAGTTAGTCTTTCAGGTTTCTCAAGTCAGCAGGGATACCTGCACACCCTTAAGTGATGCAGTTGTTGATATCTGGCATTGCGATGCAGAAGGCATTTATTCAGATGTGAATGAACGCAGATTCAATACGGTTGGCAAGAAGTTTTTGCGCGGCTATCAAGTCACAGATGCCGATGGAACTGCCCAGTTTGTGACCATCTATCCCGGTTGGTACCCCGGTAGAGCCGTTCATATTCACTTTAAGATTCGCACTAATTCTGCCTCTCAATCTGCTCGTGAATTTACATCCCAGCTTTACTTTGACGATGCCGTCACCGATCAAATTTATCGGCAATCTCCCTACAGTGCGGAAAGGCAGCGCACACCAAATAACCAAGATGGCATTTTTCAAAACGGCGGTAATCAGCTCATGCTTCAGCTTACGCAAGCAGCGGAAGGTTACGTCGGCAGGTTTTCGATTGGGCTTGAGTAGGCGTTAAAAAAGCCTTGGCGTAGAAAGAGGGGAACTAGGGAGATTTTCACCGAGTAAGCTGTCCCCTGCCATCAGCCTCAAGCCTTGCGCGGGATACAACAGTCGTAATTTCCCCTCAAAGCTGTATGGCACCTACTTCTCTACTTTTGGGCGCTGCATGAGGCTGATGACTTCGTTTGGGTGATGAGTGGGCACTTGCTGCGACCAGTCCCTAACCTCTGTGATTCGGGCAGCGTGGAGTAGGTAAATAATTTTCTCAACCCATTTCGGCGCACCGATCAAAATCATTCGGTTTCTCTGCTTGCCGCTGTTAGCCAGGCTGATAATCATGTCTTCAATCGACGGTTCACTTGGGCTAGAGGACTGCTGATCAAGCATTAGCTTCGCGCTTTAGAATGCGTCATAATGTTTTCAACTGAAAACATACCATCCCTCTTCTCTGTTTGCAACTGACAACATTTACTTAGCCATGCCTCTCTGACAGGATTAGGGGCATGGGAAGAGCGGGTAAAGCACTCAGGCAGGTACTTGAAACCTATGGAATTAGCCAAAATCGGTTGGCGGTCACGATAGGCATCAACCGTGCAACCGTCAATCAATGGTTTAACGAAACCAGAGACCCCCTAGCTGAGTCCATTCCTGACATCGTTGATGCCCTAGAGACACTCAACCCAGTCGCCGCCACAGATTTCTTGTCGCTTTATCTAGGCCGCCCTGCCCCAAAAGACTAACCCTGAGCCGGCTTGACGGTTCAAGTGTTGCCATCTGAGAACAGCGCTTAGCCCTGATAATCGCTAGCGATATCGATATCCAGCGTGTCTTCGTCAACGTTGACAAAGAGCTGATTGGGGCGACAGCAGACCTGACAATCCTCGATATAAGACTGGTGAGACCCAGCCGATAGATCTACAAAGGTCGTGTTGGGCTCGCCACAAAAGGCGCAGTAAAATTCAGCGGTAGACTGCATAGATTTAACCCCTTAAACGGCTACGGCCTCGCCCTGGGCCATTGCTTGAGCCAGGTGCTTCTTCAGCGTTTCCTTAGGCAAGGGGCCAGCCAAGTGATCCCAGGGCAGAGGCTGATCGAGGGACCAATCTTCGTGAACGTAGAACTCCAGCGGCGGCAGCTGGCCCTTAAAGTCTTTAAAGGCACGACGGTAGCTGCCCAAGGTATCGCCGTAGTGTCGCACCCGCTCCAGCAGTGGGGCCAGTCTGCGATCGCCCCTAGAAATTAGCGTCTGGATTACCGACCAGTTGTAGCTTTCGGGGCGAAAGTCGATGCCCTTGGGCCGGAGCTGCTTCTGCAAAAACTGTAGCCGCTTTTCGGCCTGCCGGTTCACGCCCATCCACTGAAAGGGGGTATGGGCTTTGGGCACAAAGGTGCTGCAGCCCAGGGTGAGCTTGAGGCCAGGCACGGCTTTTTTGAGGCGCAGCATTAGGGTTGCTGTCTGCTCTAAGTCAGCCATTTCTTCGCCAGGAATGCCTGCCATGCCGTAGAGCTTTAGGCTGCTTAGCCCGCCTGCTTTGGCGTTGGCGGCAGCAGCCACAATCTCGTCAGTCTCTAGCTTCTTGTTGATTATCTGCCGTACCCGCTCAGAGCCACTTTCAACGGCAATGGTGACGGAATGAGTGCCGTGGCGGGTCAAGGTTTCGGCCAGCTTTTGATTCACTGTGTTGGTGCGGACTGATGCAATGCTTAGCCGCACATCGTCGTACTGAGGCTGATTGAGGTAGTCGAGCAGCGTTTCAAACTCAGGGTGCTGGGTTACTGATGCGCCCAGTAGCCCCAGCCGATTTGTCACCTTGAGACCGCGCTCAATCGCGGGCAGCAGTGACGCTTCTAAACTGGCGGTGCGAAAAGGCAGCGTTAGGTAGCTGGCTAGGCAGAAGCGGCACATTTCTGGACAGCTCCGCACCACCTCGACCATGTAAATGTTTTCCCAGGCGGCCAGTTCAGTCACCACCGAGGAGGCTGAGAGTACGTTACCCCGATAAGTCTGCTTCTGCACCACCGCTGGCACGTCGGGATGAATGGAGGTAATGGCAGCAACGCCCGCCTCCGCTCCGGCATAGGTGACCTGATACAGCGACGGCACGTAAAGCCCTGGAGTTTGGGCTAGATGCCGCAGCCGGAGATCACGATCGGCGGAGCGAACGGCCTGATAGCTGTCGATGAAGCTGTCTAACAGCACCTCCCCATCGCCTAGCAAAATCACATCAAAGAAGTCGGCAAAGGGTTCGGGGTTGGCAGTCAACACTGGCCCGCCGCCAAAAACAATTGGGTGCTCGGCTCCTCGATCTGCCGCCCGGATCGGAATCTGAAGAGACTCTAGCAGACCCAAGATGTTGATGTAATCTAACTCCCACGAAACCGAAAAGCCCACCAGCTCAGGCTGAGCTGGCAGGGTTTCATGGTGGTCGGTAAACAGGCGGCTGACCGCAACATCGGCACGCTGGGCAAAGGTGGCCCAAACGACCTGATAGCCCAGGCTGGTAATGCCGACACTGTACTCGTTAGGAAAAGCAAAGATCAGCGGTACGGCTCCGGCTTGTGGAGTTGCCGGGTCGAAGAGGAGCCGTTCGGCAGCAAAGGGGGAATCAGTCACAGCAGGGGGGAGGGCGCTCAGGTAGATCCGTAATTCACGGAGGTGCAATCTTGATCTTACAAAGTTGTTTTAAGGGATAGGGGAAAAGCTCGGTTATTTAGCCCCGCTGGCAGGGTTTTCCACGGTCAGTTTGCTAAATCTGAGCTGGAAATTACGCAGACCTTTTGTGAAGCGCCGCCAGATCTCGTGGAAAGTACGGTTTTAAGGCCCTGCCCACTAACCTAGCATGAAGCTAAATCAGGTCTAGCAGTACTACTCGGTCAAGCTGGCAGTTCCCTCTGCTCTTGCCTTCTACCCCCTGCCTTCCCCTACCCTCAAACCCATTGCTTCTCCAGAGTCTTGCGCCGTGGGCTGAGTGTTCTGCCAACGTTCGAATTATGCTGTGCGATCGCACGACTATGGATACTTCCTTCCCCCCTTTATACGCTGCTCCTAGCTCTCTTCCCCTAGAGCAAGCAACTCTTGTCCCGGCTGTCGAAACCGTAGCGGCCAGCCGCAAGCTCACCCCCGAGCAGCACAAGTGTCTGCTGGCAGAAGCGCATCAGTGGCTCAAGCAGGGTATTGCCCAGTACCGCCAGGGGCAATACACCCCAGCCTTAGCCATTTTGCAGCAGTCTTTTCAGGCGTACCATAGCTTGTCCCACCACAGCGGCGAGGGCAAAGTGCTGCTCACTCTAGCCAGCCTCTACTACCAACTGGCAGATTACCTTTGGTCAGTAGACTATGCGCGCCAGAGCCTCAATATCGCCTACCGCATCGGCGATCGCCACCTGGCCCAACAGGCCCTGAGCTATCTGGGCAACAGCTACCGCCACCTGGGCGACCTCAAAAAAGCTCTTGACCACATGACCCAAAGCCTGATGATGGCCCGCGAGGTAGGTGATGCCCCAGCAGAGATGCGATCGCTCAACAACCTGGCGATCATCCACCGGATGCAGGGTGATCATGCCCAGGCAGCCAGTCTCTACGAAGCCAGCTTGGCTCTGGCCCAACGCTTGAAGGATATGGCCACCCAAGAACAGGTGCTGCGAAATTTGGGCAATGCGCATCAGGCGATGGGCAATCTTTACCGCGCTATTGATGACTACGACCAGCTGCTGCAGCTAGCCTGCAGCCGGGCCAACGCCGCTAGCGACCTGCGCCTGCGTCTGTGGGTGCTCCGCAACCTAATCAGCGCCTGCCAAACTCTCGGAGACCACCCCCGCACCATTGGCTATCTGCAGCAGCGACTGGCCATTGTGCGTCGCCTGGGCGACGCCCGCACCGAGGAGCAAACCCTAGACGCACTCGCCAGCAGCTACCGGGCTATGAGCGACTCTATTCGTGCCCTTGATCACCTCGAGCAGCGCCTGCAGGTGCTGATTCAAATGAAAGACATTAGCCTTCAGCGCCAAGTCTTTGAAACCTTCCGCCAGGTCTGCCTGATGGCCGGAGCCTTCAAGCGCCTAGAGCCGTACCAGCGGATCTTCTCAGAGCCTGCTCTTTAAGCGCTCACCGCCCCTAGGGCAAATACTTCTGCACTACTGACCAGCCACTCAAGGAAACCGCCGACAGCGCCAGAAAGAGAACTCCATTGAGCCAGAGGTGTAGAGAGCGAGCCCAGGGACGAGTGGGATGAATGCGGGCGGCGCTCCAGGCAGACGCTATGACCAGCGCCACGACCGTCAGCCCTGCCGGCAGATGGACTGAGTGGCCCAGGGTGCCATACTCCCCCAGCGTGCCAATCACTCCTACGCTAAGCAGCAGCACTACCAGAACGACCATTGCGATCCCAGTAGCGATATGCGCCCACCGCACCCATCCAGGTCGAGCAGTTTTATGAGTGCGGGCATACCTGAGCCATCCGCCCAGACCTGCCAAGACGAAATAGGCCGACAGGGTTAAACCCATCGACCAGGCGGCAATCCGCCATAACCATAGAAAAGACGGTAAATCCAACGCTAGAAAGCCAACGACAGCAGCTAGAAAGGCTATTCCTCTTGTATCACCCCAAGACTATTACAGTCGATCTAGCGAAAGGAATAGCCTGAAAGCTCAGTCGGCAGTGGCTACTACTGCAACCGGCGCAACCGCGGAGTCTTCGGCTGTTCGGTGATGTAGCGACATTGCTTCAGCCAGCTCTTGATCAAGAGGAGACTCCCCCAGCGGATCGTTGTCGATCATGAGCCGCTCACAAAGAATCGTATCTGACAAAATAGAGCTAGCGATCATGCCAGTATGAATCTCAAGCATAGCCAGAGGTGTCGTCTCAAAAATGAGTCGCTGGCCCGGAAAAACAACCCGTTCGAAGTACCAATCTGGAATATTTGTAATCCGAGCAATTTGAATCTTGCTCGTGGCATTGATATAGCAGCACAAAATATTTTTTGAGCTATCGGAAGGTAAGGGATCAAGAATTTGAGCCATAGGAATGATACGGCTTAACTGCGGATGTCACTACTCAAAGCACAGTAACATCCAGCGATCCCGAAGTGCTGTAAAGCCGACTACCAACCCGTCAGAAGCCTTAACGTATCGCCAGGTTTCGCAATGTTTATAAATCAGTAGTTAGACGGATGCGGTTGTGGGCTCTTGCAGTCTTTGGGAGGAAGGAACAGTTTAGTTTACAGCGAGAAAATAAAGAATTTATTAATTGTGGAAATAGTATCACAATCCACTACGCCCTCTGACTTGGCGCTTGATTCTTCACCCACAAGAGCTTTAGCCTGTAGCGCTAGTGGTTGAGCGTGGGTTCAGTGTAGAGAATATCTTTCCGCTGGCGAGAAGATACCCTGCGGGATCAACTCAATCAGGGCCTCCTCCCGTTTGGCAGCAATTTCGGGTGTTATCGTAAAGATATGTGAAACAGAGCAACCCGATGACCCTCTCCTCACCCATTTCAGAAGATCGGATCCTCTACGTACGGCTTCCGTGCAATCCCATCTTTCCGATTGGGGTTGTCTATTTGGCAGACCATATTCACAAGCTTTTTCCTTCGGTGCAGCAGCGCATCTTTGATTTGGGGACAGTGCCTCCTCTGGACTTTAATCGGGCTTTGGATGCCTGCATCAATGACTTTCGTCCTACCCTGCTGGTGTTCTCCTGGCGGGACATTCAGATCTATGCGCCGGTAGGCGGCAGGGGCGGTAACCCACTGCAAAACGCCTTTGAGCTTTTCTATGCGCGTAACCCTTTGACCAAGCTGCGGGGAGCCGTAGGTGGGCTGCGGATGGCGGCGACCTACCTGCACGAACTGCAGCAGAATCTCGGCCTGATCCAGCGGGGTCTCAAGCAGGCCCGCCGCTTCAATCCCAACGTGAAGCTGGTAGTCGGTGGCGGTGCGGTCAGCGTTTTTTATGAGCAATTGGGGCAAAAGCTGCCGCAGGGCACCATCATTTCAGTTGGGGAAGGAGAAGTCTTGCTGGAGCGACTGCTCAAGGGCGAGAGCTTTGCTGATCAGCGCTGCTACGTAGTGGGCGAAACCCAGCCGCGCGATCGCATGATCCACGAAGCCCCGGCTCCTGTTGAAAAAAGCGCCTGCGACTACGACTACATTGCCAGCATGTGGCCCGAATTTGAGTATTACCTACAGGAAAACGACTTCTATGTAGGGGTGCAGACCAAGCGCGGCTGTCCTCACAACTGCTGTTACTGCGTCTATACCGTGGTTGAGGGCAAGCAGGTGCGGATCAACCCGTCAGATGAAGTGGTCAAGGAAATGCGCCAGCTCTACGACCGGGGCATTCGCAACTTCTGGTTTACTGATGCTCAGTTTATTCCGGCCCGTCGCTATATCAACGACGCGGTTGAGCTGCTGCAAAAGATTGTGGCCTCTGGCATGACCGACATTCACTGGGCGGCCTATATTCGAGCCGACAACCTGACGCCAGAGCTCTGTGAGCTGATGGTGCAGACCGGCATGAACTACTTTGAGATTGGCATTACCAGCGGTTCGCAAGAACTGGTCCGCAAAATGCGGATGGGCTACAACCTGCGTACGGTGCTGGAGAACTGCCGCGATCTCAAGGCTGCGGGCTTCAACGATTTGGTGTCGATCAACTATTCCTTTAATGTGATCGATGAGCGGCCTGAAACAATTCGGCAGACGCTGGCCTATCACCGGGCAATGGAAGAGATTTTTGGTCGTGATCAGGTTGAGCCAGCCATTTTCTTTATTGGCCTGCAGCCCCACACCCATTTGGAAGAGTACGCTTTTGACAAGAAGATCCTCAAGCGAGGCTACGACCCGCTCGCTATCCACTTGCCGTGGGTCTCTAAAAAGCTGCTGTGGAACCCGGAACCGCTGGGTTCGTTCTTTGGCGAGGTTTGTTTAGAGGCTTGGCGACGCAACCCCAATGACTTTGGCCGAGAAGTGATGGACATTCTAGAGGCACGCCTAGGCCGCGCGCCCTTGGAAGAAGCATTGAGTGCGCCCATCGAGGCTGATCGCAGACCCTTGGCTGCGGTATGATCCCGGATAGGTCTATGGGCGACGCGAGCCAAAGAAGCGGCATTGATGAAGGGAGTTTGCTAACGCTAGGGATGTTAGCGACCGCTCTTGTCTGTTTCAGGGCTGGGTTAAAGCAATGGGTGAGCTATGCTTGAGGGTTCGATTTTAAAGCAGTTGGTATCTGGCCATTCAACTGAGGGCCAAACACCTCTCAACTTTGGGGTGTATTACAAAAATACGCTGGTGGCGCTGTGCCACGCACTAGAAGACTTTATTCTGGCCGCTGACTGTGCGCCCTTGGTGGTGACGGCTTTTCAGCGGGGCAAGTGGTACCTGCAGGAGGCCGATCGCTATGGTGCGATCGCAGATCATGCCCGTCAGATTGCCATTCTGGCCGGTTCCGATTCTGGTTTTCTCAACCACCCCACCAGCCAGAGAGACAATGTTGCTATCATCGAGCTGACTCCAGAAGATCCGGTCGCCGAAGAGTGGCACCTGATGATCCTGTCGTCTCGCTACACGGCAATGGTGCTGTGTCAGGAGCTGCGACCCGAGGAATATGGCCCCTCTGGCCCTCCCGAGCATGATCTAGAGCGCAAGTTCTACGGGTTTTGGACCTTTGAGCCAACCCTGGTGCAGGAGGCGGTGGAGCTTGCGATCGCACATGTCGGTAAGTACGACGCTGACCTGCAGCAGGGCCTCAGCCAGCACTTCGAGCAGATCTGCCAGGAAAACCCCGATCTAGATATTGCAACAGTTGGTGAGGGGCTAGGTCAGGCTGTCACCCGAGTGGTGAGCTATTTGCAAGACTGCCGTCAAGACACGCTCTCTAGCAATGCCTTTGACCTGGTTGAAGACCTCAACCATAATCTCACTTCCAACGAGCTGCAGGCGTTTCTGCGAATGGCGCAGCTAGTTGATCTGAGCGATCCGATCAATCCCCTAGCTGCTAGCGAAGTCTCTTCTTTGCTGGAAATGATGGGTCAGCTGCTCGATCTGCCTGCCTGGCAGCTGCGGCGGCTGCGGCTGGCGGGGCTGCTTTACCGCATTGCCCCCTCCACTGCTGAGAGCATGGGGTCGCCAGACGATGCCCCCAGCTGTCCTCTAGTTCCCGGTACTCAGGCCCTGCGAATCATGCCCCGATTGCGGGCAGTCGCTGCCATTATTACCCACCAAGATGAGAGCTGGGACGGCCAGGGCCTGCCTGCCGGACTGGCCGGTGATGAGATTCCGCTGGAGTCACGTATGTTGGGGCTGGTGAGCACCTTCCAGCAACGGCTGGCGGAGCTGCGATCGCAAGCCCCCCAAGACGCCGACCTCAGTGAACTGCTGGGATCTGCCCTAAGCACGTGTCAGGCTGAGCAGTCCCAGCGATGGGATCCAAAGCTGGTAGACATTCTCAGTCTGATGGTGAAAGGGCTGCAGCAGGGGATTAGCCTGCCCAGCATTCCAACCAAGCTGAGCCTGGGCGCGGGCCTGCTCAATATTGATGACGAAGAACCTGTGGTTCTACCTTCAGAAACGCTGTCCTCTTAATCGCTGAGCTATGGATATTGAGGCAATTCGGTCGGGGCAGCTGCGCCATGCAGCCGGTGCTGACCTGGAAGACGAAGACTTAACGGGTGCTAACCTGTCTGGCATGCAGCTAGCCGGAGCCAACTTGATTGGAGCTGGCCTGTCCCGCACCAATCTGTCCCGCGCTCACCTAGAGGGAGCCAACCTGATGGGGGCAAATTTGGCTGGAGCCGACCTGCGGGCCAACCTCTGGGGAGCTAACCTGATGCAGTGCGACCTCTCTGGGGCCGACCTGCGCGGGGCCAACCTGCGCGGCGCTAACCTGATGGGGGCTCGCCTCAGCGGGGTGAGTCTGGCTGGGGCCTTTCTCAGCGGGGCCAACCTGATGAACGTGAATCTGCAGGGAGTTGACCTGCGGGGAGTTGACCTGCGCGGCACCAACTTGAGCGGGGCAAACCTACAGGGGGCTGACTTGTCACGAGCCGATCTACAGGGGGCGCGGCTAGACAATGCCAATCTAGAGGAAGCCGACCTGCGAGAGGCGAATCTGTCTGGCGCGACCCTGACCGGAGCCAATCTGCTCTGCTCAGAGCTGGAGGGTACCCATTTAGAGGGGGCCAGCCTAACGGGGGCTTGTCTGGTGGGGACAGCATTAGCGCCCTAAGACTGCTCAGGGCGCAGAGATCTACGTCCAGCATCGGTAGGATATGTCATTGCAGCTGTGATGCACCAGATTCGGCAAAGAGCAGCTCCCTTCAGGGAATCGGTACGGTGCGTTTAAGGTGACACACCCTGCGATTAATGCTCTGAGGTTAGCGATATCCAGCAGCCTGCATAGAAAACAGACGGGCGTAGCGGCCATCTTGACTGAGCAATTCTTCGTGGGTGCCCTGCTCAATCAGAGCACCCCTGGCTAGCACAATAATCTTGTCAGCTCGGCGAACGGTGGAAAAGCGGTGGGAGATAAGAATCGCCATTTGCTTTTCCGTAACCGTTTGAAAGTGATCAAAGATCTGGCTTTCGGCTTCGGCATCCATTGCCGAGGTGGGTTCGTCTAGCACCAGCACATCCGCCTGGGTGCGCATGAAAGCGCGAGAGAGCGCAATTTTTTGCCACTGACCGCCCGACAGCTCTTGACCACCCTTAAACCAGCGGCCTAGCTGGGTATGAAACCCTTGAGGCAGAGATTCGATGAACGGGGTGGCGGTGCCTTTGTGAGCCGCGGTTTGCCAGAGGTCTTCGGCTTCAAAGTGGCTGACGTCTCCGGTGCCGATATTTTCGCCCACCGTGAACTGGTAGCGAACAAAGTCTTGAAAGATCACGCCAATCCGCTGCTGCAGAACCTCAATGTCCCAATCCTTCAAGTCTCGGCCATCCAGCAGAATCCGCCCGCCTGTGGGTATATAGAGACGAGTCAGCAGCTTGATTAGAGTGGTCTTACCAGAGCCGTTTTCGCCAACGATCGCTAGCTTTTCCCCTGGCTTTAGGTGAAAAGAGACCTGGTGCAGGGCCGGTTCGGGATTACCTGGGTAGGAAAAGGAAACGTTTTCAAACCGCAGCCCATCCTCAGGAAACAGGCCAGAGCGGGCGTAGCCATTCTCTTCGCTCACGGGCTGCTCTAGAAACTCGTACAGGTTAGAGAGATACAGCCCGTCTTCGTACATGCCGCCAATTGAGCTGAGGGCACTGGTAAAGGTGCTCTGTCCTTGGCGAAAGACGGTTAGGTACATGGTTAGGTCGCCTAGGGAGATGCGACCTGCGATCGCATCTAGCACAATCCAGCAATAGGCCACGTAAAAGGCTGCCGTACTCACCAGCCCCAGCCCGTAGCTCCACCCACTGCGGCGAATCGTCAGGTTGCGATCTTCGGCATAGAGCCCCTGAAAAATGTCTCGGTAGCGCTGCAGCAGCAAAGGCCCTAGCTGAAACAGCTTTACTTCCTTAGCAAAATCTTCGCGGGCTAGCAGGGTTTCTAAATACGTTTGCTGACGGGTTTCGGGAGATCGCCACTTAAACAGGCGGAAGGCTTCTCCGGCAAATTTAGTTTCTGCCACAAAGGCGGGCACTGCCGCCAGCACCAAAATCAGCACTGCCCACCCAGAAAACTGCAGCAGCAGGCCGCCGTAAGCAATCAGAGAAAGCACGCTCTGAACAAAGCCAAAGGTGCGCGTCACCATGCTCAAGGGCCGGTTTGAGGCTTCCCGCCGAGCCCGCGTCATCTTGTCGTAAAACTCGGAGTCTTCGAAGTGCTCTAGGGTAAGCGTCTGGGCCTTTTCTAGAATCAGCACGTTGACCTTTTGCCCTAGCAGCACCCGCAGCAGCGACTGGCACAGGTTTAGCCCCTGGTTAGCTGCAGCTAAGACTGCTACCAACCCTGCTTCAACACCCAGGTAGGTGAGAGCGGTTATGCGATCTTCAGCTAAACCTGACTGAGAGGCCAGCACAACACTATCGACAATCAGTTTGCCGACATATGCGATCGCACCTGGCAACAAACCTGCTACCAGCGTCAGCCCACCTAGAAACAGCGTCAGCCGCCAGTCTGTCGTCCACACCAGCTGAATGGCGCGACCACCGTATTGATAAATCGAGAGAGATTGTCCTAAGTCCCGCAACCGTCGGGACCCCCATCGCAGGGGATTGCGAAAGCGCCATCTTGTCATATTTCCAAGATAGCGCTTGGAAGAGGGGCCTGTTTCCTACGGATGCATCTTTTAGGTTCAACTAGCCTTACTAAGCTCCTCGCCACTGAGAACTGACTTGTAGGCCTGCAGACGTTTGAGGTCAAAAACTGCAGAGGAACTTTGATTGGCTAGCTTCCAGCTTCCACCTTGAGCAGCAGAACCGACTAGACCTGTCGCAGCCGCAACCCGTGCTCCTGTCTGCTGCGCCAGTTCTTCAATAAAGCGACCATCCTGGCCCACCCTACAGCTATAGAGGTCGATCTCTTCAACGCCCCACTCTTGCAGTAGACCAGCTCGAGCTTTAACGCGCGCCCGGTCAAGGCACTCTGCACCGAGGTGAATAAGGCCAGGAGCGCCAGGGGCGACCAAGGCCAATCGCCTGGTTCTAGTTTTGCTGAGTAGGTAGGTGATAGTTAACAGGGGGTATTCTTCTGGGGTCAGAATATAGGATGTTGTGTTTTTAACAAGCGCGTTTAACAGAGTAGTGAGGTCGGGAACGCGAGAGTCAAAGACAACTAGGGTGCGGCGGGCAAAATCCATAACCTGATGGGAAACTGCCTCTTGCGTGACCACGCTGGAACCAGGAAAGAGATTAATTGTTGGACACATAGTGTTTCGAGGGGGAGTAGAGAGGTTGTCTGAAGATGTTGCAGATAACAGGAACTTCCCAGCAAAATGAAGCACACGGCTTATACTAATCTCCTGACTGTCAAGCTACTAAATTGGCTAGTAAGAGCACAGAAATTCGCGCTCGACACAGCATTCAGCTCCAACAGTTAGAACTAGTATTAAAACAGCTAAAACGAATTTCTAAAGAATAAAAAGATGTGCTCAACCTGTCAGCTAGGTAGAGCTAAGCATTAGTCTGAGGATGCCTAGAATCCTACGCAGGCTGATTCTAGTAAGGCATTACTCAGCAATACCATTTAATTTTTAAGCTCACCAAAGCCCAATGCAGCTACAGGTTTTGAGTGACGAAACCTGACTGAACACACTTAATATGAAATACTTCTATACGGGACTGGGCAGGGGGAATAACTAGTTCCTCTAATGAATAGCTCTACCCATGCTCAGGGGTTGATGCAGTTTCCCAAGATTTGCTTAATCACAGTTTATAGTTCAGGGAAAAGTGTTGATAACCGATGCCCGACAAATTCACAAAGTTCTTACTTGTTTTTGAAGTAGCTACAAACTCAATCTCTAGAAAACTTCTAATATACCTGAGGATTAGGAGACACCCGGAAGGTTTTTACTTTTTGCCAAAATTTTATAGGAAAAGCTCTATTAGCAGCAACAGGCACTCTACAAAATGCCTCTGGAGCTAAGAACGCAGACGAACGACTAGGAAGCCTGGAAAAAGCACACTGCAAATGAACACTCGCTCATTACAGCGCTATTCATAGCCCGCAGGGATAACTCACCCTATTTTTCAGGACTTCCTTAAATACGGTTGAACTCCCTGAGCGGTTCTGATACCGTTTTAAGTGCAGGGAGAGCCTAGACGGGAGAAAGAGAGAGGATCAGTCTCTCAATCCCCCTAACGCTCCCAATCTAGAGATGGTAGAAAGGCAGCGCTAGGCTCATTTTAGCCTAGTGCCCCTGTTCGACTACCTTTAAGGGGCTACTAGTGACCTCCCTGTTTTCCTTTAAAAGGTAGAAACATGATCACTAGAAAAACTGAATTACTGCGCTCCATCCCGGTTCTCTCTAGCCAGGAAACGCTGAAGCACATTCTCATCGGGGACTATGGAGCAATCGTTGCAACGCAAAAACTACTGGCCACTTTGAATTACGCTGACAAGACTTTTTGGACTCAACCACAACTCATAGGAGCAACCGGAGAGTACATCAGTGTATTGATTAAGAGAAGTGCTCCTAATGCAGAATTAGAAAGCTAATCTATCCCAGTGAGTTAGGCCCCTTCAGCCAATTCTGAAAGGGGCTATTCTGCAAAAAGAGTAAGGCAAAGTAGGATGGGCAAAGGGCAAAGCCCGTGCCCATCACAATCCTAAACATTTAAGCAGAATGACGGGCACGCTTTGCTTTACCCATCCTACAAATCTCCGGCGAGATCTTGATATCGCGTGAGGGTTTGCTAGCGTTTGGGCTTTCCGAACTTGGCCTGAAGGTCTTTCAGAGTAGCTTGTTTAGAATTGGCCGACGGCTCGCTGGGGCTTGGTTGGGGCTTATTGCTGCTCGGTTGAGTTTTACCGCTGTTGGGTTGAGTTTTACCGCTGTTGGGTTGGGGTTTGCCCTTTGTAGCGGCGGGCTTAGCGCTTTGAGGTTGCTTGCCACCATCGGAATTGGCCCGCATGGAGAGACTGATGCGCTTGAGTTTGACATCGACCTCCATAACTCGTACCTTTACCACCTGGCCGACGTGGACAATCTCTTTGGGGTCGCTGACAAAGCGATCGGCTAGCTGAGAGACGTGGATTAGCCCGTCCTGATGCACTCCGATATCGACGAAGGCTCCGAAGTTAGCGACGTTGGTGACCACACCCTCTAGCTGCATTCCTGGCTTCAGGTCGCTGATCTCGTTCACCCCCTCTTGAAACTGGGCGTAGGTGAACTGGTCACGGGGGTCGCGTCCGGGCTTCTCCAGTTCCTGGAAGATGTCGCGCAGGGTGGGTTCGCCTACGGTATCAGTGATGTAACGCTTTAGGTCGAGGGTTTTGAGCCGGTCGGTGGCTTGGGTGATCTGCACTAGGGGCAGCTGTAGGTCGGTTGCGATCGCACCCACAATCCCATAGCTCTCAGGGTGAACAGCGGTGTTGTCCAGCGGATTCTCGCTCTCGCGGATACGGAGGAATCCTGCTGCTTGCTCGAAGGCTTTGGGGCCAAGCTTTTTCACCTTCATCAGTTCTTTGCGGGTGCGAAACGCGCCATTTTCGTTGCGGTAGGCGACGATGTTGTTTGCGATCGCAGGCGAAATTCCTGACACATAGGTCAAGAGCTGCTTAGAGGCCATATTCAGGTCTACGCCCACGTAGTTAACGCAGCTTTCTACCGTTTCATCTAGCTTTTGCTTTAGCCGCTTTTGGTCTACGTCGTGCTGATACTGGCCCACACCGATAGATTTAGGATCGATTTTGACCAGTTCTGCCAGCGGATCTTGCAGGCGGCGAGCAATGCTGATGGCTCCGCGCACGGTCACATCCAGTTCAGGGAATTCCTCTAGGGCAACCTCGCTGGCCGAGTAGATCGAGGCTCCCGACTCGTTCACCATCACTTTGATCGGGGGCTGCTCCAGATCTTTGATCACTTCGGCGACAAAAGCATCGGTTTCGCGGCTAGCGGTGCCGTTGCCAATGGCAATCAGCTCAATTCGGTGCTTCTGGATCATCGCCTTCAGCGTGGCTGCTGCTTGCTGTCGCTGCCGATCAGACTGGTGGGGAAACACGGCCTGATATTCTAAGAACTTGCCCGTATGATCTAGTGCTGCCACCTTGCAGCCCGTGCGAAAGCCGGGGTCTACGCCGAGGGTAGGCTTCATGCCCGCCGGGGCCGACAGCAGCAGATTCTTCAGGTTGGCCTCGAAAGTTTGGATTGATTCTTCGTCAGCCCAGGCTTTCTTCTCGGCAATCACTTCACTGGTGAGGGAGCCTTTCATCAGGCGATCAAAGGCATCTTCGATCATGGCCCGATAAAAGCTACGGACAGCAGAAGCCTTAGTGCGAATCACCTCGCTCTCTAGCTCTGCCAAAATCTGCTCCTCGTCAAAGGTCAGCTCCAGCTTGAGAATGCCCTCTTTTTCGCCCCGCAGCAGCGCCAGTAGGTTGTGGGGTGCAATGTCTTTAACCGCAGACTGGTACTGGCGATACATCTCAAACTTGGTTGAGCCTTCGGGGTGGTCGGGCTTAATCTTGGAGGTGAATATTCCCCGCTTCAAGAAGGTTTCGCGCACGTAGGCCCTTAGATCTGCAGATTCGGCCACACGCTCAGCCAAAATGTCAGCAGCCCCCTGTAGCGCCTCGTCAGTGCTGGCAACACCCTTGTCCTCAGAGACATACTTGGCCGCTTCAGATGATAGGGACTCTACCCTCGTCCCATCACGGTTGAGCTGCTCGATCCAGTCTGCTAACGCCTCTAAGCCCTTTTCCTTAGCCATTGTGGCGCGGGTGCGGCGCTTGGGGCGGTAGGGCAAGTAGAGATCTTCTAGCTCGGTCTTAAGCTCGCAAGTTTCGATTTTGGCCCTGAGTTCGTCCGTGAGCTTGCCTTGGGATGCAATTTCATTCAGTACCGTCTGCTTTCTGGCTTCTAGTTCTGTCAGGTAGGCAAAGCGATCGGCAATCTGCCGCAGCTGAGTCTCATCTAGCTCCCCGGTGCGCTCTTTGCGGTAGCGGGCAACAAAGGGCACCGTCGCTCCCTCATCAAACAGGTCTAGCGTGGCTTGAACCTGAGTGGTTTTGAGACTGAGTTCGTCAGCAATGGCCTGAACAATGTTGAGCATGAACGTTACGAAACGATTTCACTGAGAGCTTCTGATCTTAATACGGATTTTTACTCCCTAGCAGTTCAGGCCAACCACAGGAGAAAACCTCAAAATCCTCAGCAGTGATATTCAACCATTTGCCTCAAGGATTACGCTGGGCTGCTGTTTACAGCCAAAACCCGAGGCTAATGCTGAGCGACCTTGCCCAGTCCCTCTTAAACCACTTCACCACTCACACCAACTAAAGAATTTCCCAATGAGACGAGTTGATACCCTGCATCGGCTGGTGATACGACTGAAATAAAAACTAATGGTTCGTCGCCATTATTGAATACCCCATGCACACAGTCAGGATAGGCGACGACTATATCCCCTGCAACAATTGACTTTGTAGTGCCCGCTTCATCTAAAAAGTATTCGCCTTTTCCAGCCAAAATAGTCCAAGTATCTTGTCCGTTGGGATGAATATGTGCGGAGATTTCTTGTCCTGGCTTGATGTGCCAAGCTACAACGACAGCATCTTTAGACTCTGTAATGACTGAACGAATAGGTTCTCCATCTGCCGGCTGAAAAAATTTGGAACTGCTGAAAACCCTGGTCATACTCATCTGTATTGCCTACTACTCTTGGAAGGCTGCTTTTTGCGGCTTTTCAAGACAGCATTCTCTCATAACCATGCTAAAGAAGTGTCTCACTGATAACCTTACAGCAGCTCATTCTCTCTGCTAAAGTTTTGCAGCGCTTCTACTTGTTTTTGGATTGTTGCCAGTGCTTCATCTCTTCCTCAATAAAATAATTTACTAAATCTTGGTACATTTTCTCTATTACATCAGCATTTAATCCTTCCTCCTCTGCCCAACTACGGCGTTGCTTTAACATCGCTTGAAAGCGCTCAGGCGCTTTAACAGTGACTTCGCTCGTTTTGAATTTTGAAGCAGCTCTAACATATTCAAAACGCTGACTGAGGAGCGAAATAACTTGACGATCTAGCCGATCTATTTCAGCTCGGAGATCTGCCATATTTTCACATTGCTCAGGTGTCTTCATAGGCTTTTAAAACATAACTGATAGGCAAAGCAAAGCGTGTCCATCAAAGCGTGCAACTTATAACAAAAACTATCGCCCCTCTAATCACAATATCTTGCTGCGATCGCTAATTGGCTTTGCTTGGCCGGTTAACCAATAGCCTGTGATTGCGATCGCAATCGTGATGACAGCCGCCACAACGTTTGGGTAAATCGAGACTCCAGCAAATTCAGGCTCGCGAACATTGCCCAGCGCCGGGTCATTGAGAAAGCCATAGGACGTTCCAGGCCAAAATCCAGCGGCAATTAGCCCAATCCAAAACGCAGAGCCGAGAAATGCAGCTAGTCCCATTGAAAAGCGATCGCTTGTCGGGCGCACCTTTACAATCGCTAAGGCCGCACTTCCCAGCGATGTCGCTGCAAAGAATGACATAGCACAGTGGAGCTTAGCGTGAGGCAACCAGGCAGGATTGTTCATATGACCGTTTGCAAATAAAACGGCATCAACCCCAATCGGAATCGTCAGGGTTGAAATTGCAGCAGCGGCAAGCAGCCATTTAGCAAGGTTTTCCTGATGCATACTGGTATATTCTGATTCGATGATCAGATTTAGGGGAATGCAGTGAAGCCTAAACTGTAAAACTCACTGAAGAATACTTTAGTGATGAGATTGCAGATAGGCGTTTCTTGCGAATTTCGGAATGCATAGCGTCGTGTTGAGCAATTCAACATGACTCGCATTTGATCCGCTCGCTGCTTTCACTATTCAATTTAGAAATAACGGGGTCTAAGCTTCTACTTGCCCATACCATTGCACATCAGGCGGATAAGCCAAGTATTCCACAACTTCAGTTGAGAACTCATAGACATGGGCCGATCTGAGGTGAGCCACTAGCGCCACTTCGTCTTGCCAATCGCCAATCGTGACAAATTCGCTGCCGTGCAGCCCCTGCCAAAGCTCGTAGCCCAAACAGCCAGGTTCTTCGCGGCTGGGGAACACCAAAGACTGCAGCAAGGATTTGACGACAGCCCCGCAGTCAGGCTTAGCAATGACTCGCGTAATGGTTCGTATAGAGCTAGGCATAGAGCTTTTATTTACTGCACCACAAGGGACAGCCTAACCCAAACCCAGGGTCTTGCCATTAACTTTGCTTTTCCTGCAACGGCAGCGTTGTGTTGCTTCTGTCAGGCAACCGAGAGGGAGCGCGCAGGTGAATTAACGGCTCTTACCGGGGCTGGAAAGAAACGCAGGTGAGGCTGCTTGATCGAGGCTCGGACATGATCGCCAATGTCGATTCGCTGGCCGATGGTGGTGCGGGCATGAAGGGTGCGACCGGAAGGCGTGAGCAGGCAATATTTGTACTCGCGGCCTAAAAACTGGCGATCGCGCACCAGTAGCGGGGCTGACTCATCGGCCTCTAGATGCAGGTCTTCCTGGCGGATCATCAGGTCTCCGGCGGTGAGTTCGGGGCTTTCCTTAAGGGCCTCGCAGGGCTCTATGGCCACGTCGAAACAGCCCACTTCGGTTTCCCATCCAGCTCCAGAGCGGCGGGCCGGAATAAAATTGGCCTGGGTAACAAATTCAGCAATAAAGCGTGAGACTGGCTGGCTATAGACTTCTTCAGGGGTGCCCATCTGCTCAACCTGGCCTTGGCGCATGACAGCAACCTGATCGGCAATAGCGAGTGCCTCTTCCTGATCGTGGGTAACAAATACGCCAGAAGCGCCCACCTGCTTTAGGATGTCTCGCACCTCTTGGCGCAGATAGAGGCGCACCTGCACATCTAGGTTGCTAAAGGGCTCATCTAGCAGGATCAAAGAAGGGCGAGGAGCCAGGGCACGAGCTAGGGCTACTCGCTGCTGTTGCCCTCCCGACAGTTCGTGGGGGTAGCGCTTCTCTAGGCCTTGTAGGCCAACCAGTGCGATCGCTTCTGCCGTTCTCGACTCGACGGCCTTTGCTGGTAGGGCCTTTTTGCGGGCCAGGTGCTGCAGCCCAAAGGCAATGTTTTTCTCAACAGTCAAATGGGGAAATAGCGCGTAGTCCTGAAAAACAATGCCCACATCCCGCTGCTCTGGGGTGACCCAGCAAGAGCCACAGACCGGGCGACCCGCCAGTTCAATGGTGCCTGCATTGGGCTGCTCAAATCCGGCGATGAGCCGCAACAGCGTTGTCTTACCGCATCCAGAAGGCCCTAGCAAGCCCAGCAGCTCTCCCTGACGGAGGGACAGGCTAACCCCATCTACCGCAGGCGAAGCATTGGGTGCAAACTGCCGAGTGAGGTTTTCGATGCGGAGAACAACGGGAGCTGACATAGGTTTTCTTAAACGAATTGAGGGACTCTAGCTAAAACCCGGATTGGGGCAAATTGGGAAAAAAAGACCTCTAGGGCTTCTCTATAAAGCCTAACCCCGGAAACTGGCTTTTATTGAAAATTTTACTCAACAATGCTATCTGAAGAGCAGCTATTACCTGAAACACTCCTTGGCTAACGTAGGAAAGACTTGCCTATGCGTACGTGCAAATCTTTCCCAGGTAGAGACGCCAGCCCCTAGGGCTAAGGCGTCTCTACTGCTGAAATCGCCTACTTCCAACCAGTGCGGTCAACGATTTTGACCACCTCTGAGTTGTTGCGGCCGTAGGCAGAGACGTTAGTTTCGTCTACCTTAAAGTTCCCTAGCTCAGAGACCACCGGATCAATCTCGACCCCCTGCAGCACAGGATACTCATTGTTACTGTTGGCAAAAATCTCTTGAGCCTCTGGCGTGACTAGAAATTCTAGAAATGCGATCGCATTTTCCCGATTCGGCGCATTCGCCACAACACCAGCCCCGCTGATATTGACGTGGGTGCCCCGGTCTTCCTGGTTGGGGAAAAACACGCCGGTTGCCTCGGTCACCGCCTGCTCATCAGGGTCGCTGGATTTGGCCAATCGCGCCCAGTAGTAGTGGTTGACAATTGCAACATCGCACTGGCCTGCCGCCACAGCCTTGATCTGGTCGATATCGCCGCCTTCTGGCTCCCGCGCCAGGTTTGCAACCAGCCCTTCTACCCAATCTTCTGTCTCGGCGGCTCCATCCGACTCGATCATGGAGCCCAAAAGGGACTGGTTGTAAATGTTGCCTGAGCTACGCACGCAGACCCGATCCTGCCACTGAGGCTCTGCTAGGGCTTCGTAAGTAGACAGTTCGGAGGGCTCAACCGCTTCTTTGTTGTAAACTAGCACCCGCGCCCGTTGAGTCAACCCAAACCAAAGGCCCTCAGGGTGGCGCAGGTTTTCGGGAATAGCTTGGGTGAGCGCTGTCGATTCAACCGGTTGAAACAGACCGTCCTGCTCTGCCCGCCATAGCCGACCGGCATCTACCGTGACTAATACATCGGCAGGGCTGTTTGCCCCTTCATTTTTAATCCGTTCGGTCAACTCATCAGCATCGCCCTCGATCAGGTTCACTTCGATGCCCGTCTCCTCAGTGAAGCGCTGGTAAATAGCATCGTCGCTGTCGTAGTGGCGCGAAGAGTAAACATTGACCTCGCCCTGATTACCCCCTGCCGTATTGGCTTCCTCAGAAGCTCCAGACCCCACATCTCCCTGTTGGGAGGAGCCACAGGCAGCAGTAATGACAACAGCGGTGCTGGCAGCCAAGGCTAAAAAGTTGCGTCGATTCCACATATCTCTAAATCCGACTCCTGTTCAAGCAAAAACAGACGAACACACCTGTTTTCAACTAGTTTCGTTTAATGAAAATAGTTTTCAATTAGCTCTTCCGAGTGTAATACGATTTCCCGATGCACTGTCAAGCCTTTGTTGCTATGAATTGGCGATAGCCAGAAGCAAACGGCATGAGCCAGCAGCAGAAAGCCTCACCCTGAAGGAATTAAGTCTGCAGCGTGTCGCTAGTTTACAAGCGTGGTTGCCAGCCACTTTAAAGCCTTGCGCTGGCTCAGCGTGGGCAGGGGTGAATCATGGACTTGCACGTCAGAAGACCAAGAGCCGCCCTAGATTCTTATTTACAACTCACCTCGATCGGTTCTTTGGGATAAGCGCTCCAGCTTCCCTGGTGCTTCTCTACTACGTAGGGCCTGAGGGTGATCTGGGGAGGATGGCCTGCTCCAACGTCAACCCGAAGAAATGAGTAGGGTCGCCTGCGGGAAGAGCCATGTCCACTGCGACCCAGGTAGAGATGCGATCGCGCCACTGTTTGGCCCGAACCCTCCTCCAGTTCAGGGCCCTCAGGCCGCTGCCGCCGCAGACTAAAGCCGCTGCCGCCACAGATCAGCCAGTTAATATGGCTATCTGCATGGCCAGTATCTTCAGTTTTAAGATATTCCAGGCAGTGGGCATGGCCCATGAGCGCTAAGTCTACCAACGGTCGGTCCCGGGCCAAGTCCCCCACCTGAGCCGCCACCTTCTGCAGGACTTGCCGCAGGTTATATCGCACGGCCAAGGTTTGCCCCTGATACCACTTGGTCGACTCGGTAACATAGGGCGGGTGGTGAAACAGCAGCACTCGACCGCGCACTTCAGGGTTTTGCCACGACTGAACCAGCCGCTGCTGCAGCCACTTGAGCTGATCAAAATCCATCCTAACCTTGCGAGAACTGGAGAGCTGCTTATCGATATCTGAAATTTGCTCCTCCAACTGCTCTAGCTCGGTGTAGATTTCCGGCAGGGCGTCGGGATCGTCGTTTGTCTCGCCCCCCATGCCAGTCGCCTGCATCAGAAGCTGGCTGCGTTCCTCTTCCAAACTGTCTCTGCGCTCTCTAAGAGATTCGCGGTACTGCCGTCCTTCGGCCGTATCAGGAATCGGCAGGGGTTCATTGAAGGTGTTGGAGTCTAGCGCAAAGAAATCAATGCCGCCGTAGCGAAAGCTGTAGTAGCGGTTGGGCAATCGGGTAAACTCGCCCGGCGTATAGCAGAGACAGCGCCCCTGTTCGGTTTCTGCCTGGTAATAGCGGTCTAAGTGTTCGCCTAGCTGGCCTTCGGGCACTCCCTGCAGGTAATCCATAAAGGCTCTGGCAAAAGCATCACCTTGAAAAGAGCCATGCCAGCCCACATCAAGATCAAGGCGCGCAACCAGTAGCTTTCGCAGGGGTGAAGTGACGCCAGAAGCTACGCTGACCCACCAGGGCAAATCATAGTAATCATGGTTACCCAGCACCGGCAGAATCGGTTTTTTAAACACCATCTGGTCGTAGCAAACCGCCTTTGGGTCGTCTCCACCCAGCAGCCATTCCCGATAGGGTCGAATGAAATTGTCTGGGTACTGCTCCTTAGAGCCTACAAGGTAAACCACATCCCCTGTGTGGAGGGCAAACCGGCAGTCTTCCTGATGGTCGAGCATCGCCTCTGCAACCCGCCGTTGGGGGTTGTCTCCCCGGTGGTTGCCGGTGCCGCTGTCGCCCATGACCAGAAAAGAAAAATCTGCTTCCTCGCTATGACCATCGGCAATCTTTAGTGTGGTTTGATCAATTCTCCGCTGCAAGACTTGGGGATGGGACCACCGCACCCGCGTTTTCATCCGGTTGATTTTGGTCTCAACGTTGGGTTCGGTCGTGAATTTCATAGGCGCTTCTTTAGCCAGATGCCACCCAAACTATAGCTAGGTCAGCCGCTGCACAATACCGACCTGGGTTAGAGAAAACAGTAAAATTGGCCGTAAATTGAGTAGCTTTGCCCTAATTTTTGCTTTTGCGGATTGCCTTTGCAGTAAACCTGCGCAAAAAAAAGGCACAGCGTCAGCTGTGCCTAAAGTAGTGTTTCGCAGTTAAAACGGACTAATCCCGACCTAGTTAAGCCACTCCAGCACCTGTTCCTCTTTGGTGTTGGTGTTGCGGGAGGGGGTTTCGCGGGTGAACTGCATGTGGACGGAGCGAGTCTGCTCGCCATCGGCAGCCACTGCCATGATGGGATAGTCGATCAGACCATCCTGGAAAGACATCTGGAAGCGGAAGGTGCCGTCGGGATTGAGCTTGATGGGCTTGCCGCCGATGGTCACAGTAGCGTCGGGCTCGGTTGCGCCATAGACAATCAGCTCAGCATCGGCAATCAGCCAAAACTGGCGAGGCCGAATTGGTGGTGCGGAGGCAGAGAAGCCAGCTCCAGACATTGTCAGACCCGATAGACCCGACATGTTGGAAACGGCCCCTGCCCACATTCCCACGCCGGAGGGGAAAACATAGGAGCTGACAGCCTGCTCAGGCACCATCTGCATCGATGCTGATCCGGCCGTGTGCTGCATAGAGCCGAACAGTGAACCGGCTACCCGCTGGGCTTCTGCCGACTGAGCCATGCCAAAGATGTTGTCGTAAATCACATTGCCTGCTTCGGCGGGAGCAGAGGCAGCCTGACGACTGGGGTGAGTCAGCATCATCAGCGTCTTGCCCTTCAACTCAGACTCCCAATCCACGGTGATGAAGTGATCTTCAATCCAGTCGGAGGGGTAGACCGGTGGAACGTGAACCGGTGCAGAGCGGGCTAGCACTAGCCAGCGGCCATCATTGCAGACGTAGCCGATTTCTACAACATAGTCGCGATCGCTAACTGGCACGGGCATGTACCATTCGCGGGCTAGCTCATCGCACTCATACTGCTGCAGGCTATGGGGGCTCTGGTAGCCCAGATCGATTTCGGTGACGTCGTAGAAGCGTAGCGACAGCCGCACTCCGCCTTGACGCCGCAGCTCTTCTTTGTGGTCGTTGGGGATGTCCCAGTAGGCGTAGGCCCATTGGGGATCGCGGGGCATGAGTACAATGCGGCTTTCACCATAACCACTGGGTAGGTCGGGCAATTCTTCATCGACCGTAGCCAAGATAGCGACTGCTGGGGTGGGCGCAGCGTAATACTTTGAGGCTTCAACTTCGGTCTGAGCTTCAACCGGAGGTTGGCTCTCTAGAACAGGCATCGTAGCGCTAGCTACCGGGGCCAGACCCCGCTTAACTTCAATCGCGCGAATTGAGTCAATTAGCTCAGTCTTGCGCATGCGGCTGTAGCGCGACACTTCATATTCACTGGCAACCCGGCGAAGCTGCCGTAGAGTCATTTCTTCGAGGGGGGGACGTTGAGACATGGTCGGATGTTACCTCCTGCTTCAGGACTGCTAAGGGCCATTGGACCCTGGTTGGGATCATGTATGACCGTCGGGGATCAATCGTATGGGGATACTATTGCAAAAAAGGCTTTGGGGATCAAGTCCCTGAAATCCTTATATGTTGAGCGATTTACCAAATAATGCAGGATTCGGGGATCGCAATGTCAGGAAGCCGTGACAAATAAATTGAGCCGCTAACTCTAAAATGTCAAAAATTCATGACAGAGTGATCCCCAGCCCGCAGAGGGTTCCTCTGATACAGTCAAATACAGCCTGATTGCCCCTATAAGCCGTCGTAGCAAGTTAAACAGGAGAGCTTTGAGTGGTAAATGAAGAGCCAGTAGAGGACACTGTGGCCGTTAATCAGCTAGGTGAAGCCTCGCAGCGAGGGGGGAGCCGGGTAATTAGCCGAATTTTGCCCCCAGCGGTGCGCCTGCTGATCCAAACTCAGGTAGATCAGGTGGAAAATCTGGTGTTTCAGATAGAGGGGCGGGATCGCCAGATTTTATCGGGCTACGTGCCCAAAGCTGCGATCGCAGCCGACCGGGCCGTGTACCAGGGCCTGCACTTGAGCCATGTGCAGGTAGAGGCCTTGGAAATTCGCATTAATTTAGGTCAGGTGATGCGGGGCAAACCGCTGCGGCTGCTACAGCGCTTTCCTATAGTGGGCAAGGTTGTGATTCAGGAGCGTGACCTGGTGGCTTCTTTAGCCGCGCCCCTGCTGCGCGACGGTATTCGAGACTTTCTCCAGCAGTTAATGGTGGTGCAGCGTCCTGGACAAGACCTACGGCCCTATCTAGGTGGGCTGCTGCAGGGGGATCATGCGCAGTTTCGGGTGGGTGAGGTTGCGATCGCGCCCAATCAGCTCACCCTCACCCTGCTACCCACTCAGGGGGCTGCCGCTGCCGTGACGCTACAAACAGGGCTAGCTGTTCGCGAAGGTCATATCCTGATCCTGCATGAGCCTAGCCTGAGAACTACAGCGGGATCAGAGCCGATTAGCCTGGACGGGTTTGAGCTGGATCTGGGGCCAGAAGTACAGATTGACTCACTCACCCTGACTGCTGGACAGATCGACATCCGAGGCACTGTTCAGGTGATCCCGGCAGATTAGCTTCAAAAAATATGTTCAAACTGCAAAGAGAAACAGGTTTGGCAAATTATGGTGATTGAGTGGCTCAAATTTTGCATGTCCCCCGAAAGCCGGGAACGGTATATCGAGCTAGATACCGAGATCTGGACAGCGGCACTGAGCCAATATCCCGGATTTGTCTCAAAAGAGGTCTGGATTGATCCTGACGATGCGGGATCGCTCATTTTTGTGATTCGCTGGGCCACCCGCGAACAGTGGAAAGCGATCCCAGAGGCAGATTTGATTCAGATAACCGAAAGATTTGATGCCGCCTTTGGGCTGTCTTACGAAATGGTTGAGTCAACGGAGTTTCAGGTGCGGCGATTTCCGGTGCCAGGCTAGTGCGCTAGGATACGGTCAGCGTTTGGAGAAGGACAAATGCGCCCCTGCCCCCGTTGTCAGGCTAAGGTCGAAGCAAACGCTATCCGCTGCCCCCAATGTGGTCTGGCGCTAAAGGCTCATGGGCATCCCGGCATCCCCCTCTACCGGGCCGAGGGCGAAGCCGCCTTGTGTGAAAGCTGTACCTATCACCTGGATGACACCTGCACCTTTCCCCAGCGGCCCCACGCCGAAACCTGTACTCTCTACCACAACGCCTACCAAGATCCCAAGGCCGACCGCCCTGTGATTCCGCCCGGACAGCAGATGCGGCTCTGGGTGAATCGACGGGCTGGGCTGATCGCCCTAGTGGCCCTGATTGGCATTAGCTTTTTAATCGTGCTGGTGCGGTAGCATTCCCCAACCTCTTCGGGCAGGCAAAGAATTTTGCACGGAGCTAGCTTTCCTGCTTATTTACTAAGACCAAGGCTCCTCGCTTGCCTGCCCAGTAGGCAAGGGCTAACCCAGCAAAGATTAGGCTAATTGTGGCTGCCTGCTGCGGGTCAAACAGATGCCGCCAGATCTGGGCTAGCAGCACTTGGGGTCGAGTCACCAAATCCCAGCTGTTAAAGCGCCAGAAGCGGCCCCAGTAGATTGCGATCGCACACAGTCCGTGCGTTCCCAGTTCAATCCCCGTTACCCAACGCCCGCCGCCCTGCTGATCTACATATCGCCCCATTGACACGACTGACCCGACGTAAGCAGCAAAGCCAATCAGCAGAAACACTCCGTACATCGGCCCCATTACCAGCCCTACCACCCAAGGAGAATAGCCAGTTTGAGCGCTCTCAAACAGGTGAACCACATCCGTCAGCACATAGGGCGCATTTGGCAAAAAAGCAAAAAACAGAGCAAAGCCTAACCACCACAAAATTGACTGACGGACATTGCGGCGAAACAAGCCAACAGCTAACCCTAGAGGAATCAGGGCCAGCACTGTATTCCACCCCATCCAGCGCCAGTTAGCTCGAATAACTTCTAGATAGGGAAAAATTTTGGCCGTCAGATCATCCATAAGCTTTTTCTACCCAGACTTATTTATAGCCCTGGCAGCACAGGCCAGCCAAGTTTAACGATTGAAGACAAAGTTATTAAGAAAGGTAAAGCTAGTCTTCCGAGCTTACAACAGCGGAAGTCAGGCAGTACATGGCCCCTCTAACGAGCAAGCTCAATATTTGACCCCATCCCTTCTCAAAAAATTGTTGCCTGTGGTGTGAACTTTCCTTCACAATGGATCGGTTGTATTCTGCGTCACCACCCTTGATCGAACGCTATACCTTGCCCGAGATGGGCGAACTCTGGACCGAACTCTACAAGTACAAGACCTGGCTTAAGGTCGAAATCGCCGTCTGCGAAGCCCAGGCAGAGTTGGGGTACATCCCCTCAGAGGCAGTAGACGAGATCAAGGCAAAGGCCAACTTCGACCCCAAACGAATTCTCGAAATCGAGGCTGAAGTTCGCCACGACGTCATCGCGTTTCTCACTAACGTCAACGAGTACGTGGGCGATGCCGGGCGCTACATCCACCTAGGCATGACCAGTTCAGACATGATCGACACCGCCCTGTCGCTGCAGTTGGTAGACAGTCTGCAGGTAATCATGGCCCACGTCGAAAACCTGATCCAAGCTATCCGTTACAAAGCTCAAGAGCACCGGGACACGATCATGATTGGTCGTTCCCACGGCATCCACGCCGAGCCCATCACCTTTGGCTTTAAGCTGGCTGGCTGGCTGGCTGAAATGTTGCGCCACCGCGAACGGCTCAGCGCCCTGCAAGATCACATTGCCGTTGGTCAGATTTCTGGGGCTGTCGGCACCTATGCCAACATCGATCCAAAAATTGAAGAATTGGCCTGCCAAAAGCTGGGTCTCAAGCCCGACACCGCTTCAACCCAAGTAATCTCCCGCGACATCCATTCCGAATTCATGAACGCCCTAGCTTTGCTAGCGGCTTCCATTGAGCGCTTTGCGGTAGAAATTCGCAACCTACAGCGGACGGACGTGCTAGAGGTCGAAGAGTTTTTCTCCAAAGGCCAGAAAGGCTCCTCTGCCATGCCCCACAAGCGCAACCCTATCCGCTCCGAGCGGCTGACCGGCTGCGCCCGCATTGTCCGGGGTAACGCCATGGCCGCTCTGGAAAACGTGGCCCTCTGGCACGAGCGAGACATCTCCCACAGCTCTGTAGAGCGGGTGATTCTGCCTGATAGCTGCATTTTGATTCACTTCATGCTGGTAGAGACCACCGACTTGGTCAAACACCTGCTGGTCTACCCCGAAAACATGAAGCGCAACCTAAACGTCTACGGCGGTGTCGTCTTCAGCCAGCGAGTACTGCTGACGCTGGTGGGCAAGGGCCTAGCTCGGGAAGAAGCCTATGCCATTGTCCAGTCCTGCGCCCACACGGCCTGGAATACCGAAGGCGGCAACTTCCGCCAGCTGATCTCAGAAGATGAGCGAGTACAGAAATACCTCTCTCCCGAAGAGATCGGTGAGTGCTTCGACCCCAATCTGCACCTGCGGAACCTCGACGCCGTTTACCAACGCCTTTGCATTTAACCATCTCGTAGAGACGCGATTAAGTAGCTCCCTGGGCAATAGCTCTCCGGGCATGACTCAGCTAAGGCTTTGCTAGCGCGTCTCTACGGTAGGCCAAACAGCATGGGCAGTAGGGAAACGGGCGCGGGCAACATTTCGCCGCGAAAATCCAAAATTTGCACCAGCACTAGGTAGCCTACCGCTAGCAGTAGGGAAATTACCCCAGTCAAAATGGCAACGAATTTAGAACGGTCCATAAAGGCTTAATTTCTGGGTATTCTTGAAGTTGCACCACTTCTAGCGTGACACAAAACGTTGCCGCCCATGAGTTCTCTGTCTTCTCTTTCGGTGCAGGAGGCAAGTTTGTCTACCCAACCCATCGTAGTTCAGACCTACGAGCTGAGTAAGGTTTACCGTGCCGGGTTTTGGCTAAATCAAAAAATTGCATCGCTGAAAAGCTGCTCCCTGACCGTGTATCAGGGCGAAACCTTTGGTCTGCTAGGGCCAAACGGAGCCGGTAAAACAACGCTGCTGAAAATCCTGCTAGGCATTATCCGCCCGACTTCAGGCCGCGTCCGGGTAATGGATGAGAGCGTTGGCCATCAGTCGGTAAAGCAGCGCATTGGCTATCTACCTGAAAACGCTTATTTCTACGACTTTTTGACCGGCTGGGAATTTTTAGAGTACACAGCAGGGCTGTTCCAAATTCCAACCTCGGTTCAGCGCAAGCGCATTCCCGAACTGCTGGATCTAGTTGGCCTGCCCCAAGCAGCAGCGCGCAAAAAACAGCTGCGGCAGTACTCCAAGGGCATGATGCAGCGAGTCGGCATGGCCCAGGCCCTAATCAACGACCCCGACATGGTGTTTCTCGATGAGCCGATGTCCGGGCTAGACCCAACCGGGCGCTTTCAGGTACGAGAAATTATCTTGTCGCTCAAGGCCCAGGGAAAAACCATTTTTTTCAACAGCCACGTGCTGTCGGATGTAGAGGTGATTTGCGATCGCATCGCCATCCTCGACCAGGGAGAACTGGTGTGTGTCGGCGACCTCAACAATTTGCTGGGCACCGAGAACCAATACGTTGCCAAAGGCCACGGCGGCCAGCCTGAAGCTTTGAAACAGTGGCTCAGCAATCTTGATTTCCAAGGCGGTTTCTGGCACGGCACCGTCAAAGGCGATCCTGATGGCCTGCTCAGCGCTATTCGCCAAACCGGCGGCGAACTGGTCTCGCTCCAGTTAGCCCGCCCCTCCCTGGAAGACTTCTTCATGAGCCAAATCCGCCAACGGCGCAGCCCCCCCTCTTAGTTCTTCCCCCAGGGCTACAGACACCGCCTCTACAATTTCCCCCATCTACCCGTCCACCCCGCATTTCCCCTTTTCCTAACTCTGCGCCACTGACAACGCCTTCACATTGACATTGCGGGTCAGCACCCGGGGCTGAAACAAAATCTTCAGCAAGAGCCAAAGCGATCGCAACTCCCCTGGGCTATCCCACCGTTTCCACTGCCCTGGACGGCAAAACAGCGTTTCTATCAAGACTCGGTGCTGCTCCAACGTCAGTGGCTCAAACTGAATGCGAACAAGGGGGCTGTTGCCGCTCAGATCCACGTTGACCAGGGTGCCTTTGAGCTGCAGGTTTTCTTCTGCGATCGCAATTTCCCCCGCCAGTACCAGACCCTCTTGCAGCGGGGGAATGCCCCACTGCGTCAGCTCAACCACTGCGCCATTCTCCGAAAACTGAGTTGTAGTGCCCCACCAGGTCTGCGGGCCGGAATCGGGCAACTCCAGCGTCAGCCTGACTACCCGACGCAGATCAAACCAAACGGTAGAGTCAGGCCGAGGTACATCCATTAAAACCAGTAGCGCAATGCCGATCATGACCAAGTTGTAGCTGCTCCAAATCCAGCCTAGCCCTAGCCCCCGCAGGTGATCGCCGCTCCAGCCAGCCGCCAAGCACCAGCCCAAATTTCGCCACAGGCTGACGGCAGTGACGATAAACATCAGCACCAGCGGCCAAGCCAGCCCCCAGTTGAAGTGGAAGCGATCGCTAGAGGTGCCCTTAGGTGTCACCTTAAACCCTTTACCAAAAGGCCGCAGCATGACCTGAATCACTGTAGCTGCCAGGGGAAATACCAGCACCAGGCTATAGATATCCGACAGTAGCGCCGAGCGCGAACGGTTATTGAGCCAGCCAAACACCGTTAGCTGCACCAGGTAATAGGGCAGAAAGTAATACAGCACTTCCCGCAGGCTGGCACGAATCGGAATCACCCCCAGAAATGAGTAGGCCAAGGGCATTAGCAGAAAGTAAACGCGAGGAATGGTGCTAAACCAGCTCAGCAGCCCCTCTAGATGCCCGAGCCGCTGGATTAGAGTTAGCCCTCGGATAGTTAGGGGGTTGGAGTCGATAAAAAAGGCCTGCAGCGTCCCCCTGGCCCAGCGCAGCCGCTGGGTGGCATGGGCAGAAATCGTCTCTGCTGCTAGCCCAGCACTGAGCTTTTCGTCCAGGTAGATCACTTCATTGCCGTGGGCTGCCAACTGCACGGAGGTAAAGTAGTCTTCGCTGAGCGATTCCGTGACAAAGCCACCCGAGGCTTCTAGGGCGCTGCGCCGCATGACAAAAGATGTCCCTGAACAGACCACACTGCCGGTTCCATCCCGCATGGGCTGAATCTGGCGGTAGAACACCTCTTCATCCGGTGTTAGTATGCCCTCTAGCCCCAGATTTCGAGAGATTGGGTCGGGGTTATAGAAGCTCTGGGGGGTCTGAACTAGGCCTACCTCCGGAGTTTGGAAAAAGCCGACGGTGCGGCGCAAGAAATTGCGGGTCGGCACAAAATCGGCATCGAAGGAGGCGATTAGCTCACCGTGGGTCTGTGCGATCGCATGGTTTAAATTACCGGCTTTGGCATGCTGGTTCTGAGGCCGACTGATGTATTCGCATTCCAGTTCCGCCGCCATCGCCGCGATCTCGGGCCGCCGCGTGTCGTCCAGCAGATAGATCGTTTTGTGGGGGTAGTCTATCGCCTGGCAGCCAATCACGGTGCGTCGCAAAATAAAGGCGGGCTCGTCGTAGCTAGGGATAAACACGTCTACCGTAGGCAAGTACTCTCCTGTTGCCACAGCGACCTGTAATTGATCGGCCTGAGGTCTGCGATCGCGTACCCGTAGCATTAGCCCTAGCTGAATGATGCTGCTCAGCAGCCCCACCATTTCCATCAAAAACAGGCCCAAACTGAAGCTGCCTGTCAGCGGATCGCTCAGGTTCAGAGTGGTCAGGCTGCGCCAGAACACATAGCGAGTGACCAGAACCAGCAGAATAGAGACCACCACAAACCGGGACCAAGGCCGAGGCTGGGGGTGGAGCCGGGTAATGGTCAGGGTCAGCAGCAGCAAAATCACCGTTGGGGCCAGCAGGTACTCCCCGGCCACCATCGGCACCTCTACCCACATGGGAGGGTTCTGCTGAATTACCTGGAGTTGGGCAAAAATGGCGGTAGTCCGAGCTTCTCCTGCAAACCAGGCTGCCACAACTGCCCCAGCCAGAAAAACCACGCCCAGCATCATCAATGTGGCCCGCTGCACCCGAAGATTTACGCTCCGGTAGGCCCGCCTAAATAATCTAGACCTGACTTTGGAAGTCGTCATAACAGTTCTTGCAACACTGATCGGTCATTTCCCCAAAGCAGCCGCAATCTCTCTAATTGCTTAAATAGGGGATGGAAGCAAGCGTAGAGCCTAGAGAACAGCTGCCCAGGCCAACTTGATTCACTAACCTTACTTCCTACTTCCCTAAAAAAGACCCTAAGTCATTAAGAACTGTTTCTAGCCTGCCTGACAACCTACAGAGTGAGAAGTCCCTGAGAATTGCTTGTCAAGGAGTAGTCTTGCCTCTCAGGAAGCTACAAGAACTGACGATCAGGAGGAGTCCCCTGTCTTGAAGGCTCAATTGAAGCTGAGCCACGGGTTGAAAAGCAAAACCTCGCCTTCCTACCTGCTGCCCTTTGCCCCTTACCTGCTGCCCTCTCCGCCTCTACGAAGCTGTCTCAAGGTAAGCTGGCTGATCCATCGTCATCAAATCAATTTCCATGCCTTCCCGGGCAACAATGCTGTTGGGGAACACTGCTTGAGTGTCTAGCTGCACCCGATCCATAAAGTCGTCGCTGTGAATCGGGTCGTGATGGAAAATAATCAGCTTTTTGACGTTGGCTGCTTTGGCGACTTTTACAGCTTCTTGCCAGGTGGAGTGGCCCCAGCCTACTTTGCTGGACTTTTCGTTGTGATATTCCTCGTCGGTGTAGGTGGCGTCGTAGATCATGATGTCTGCATCACGCGCCAGCCACAGCACATTTTCATCTAGCCGGTCTGGGAAATGCTCGGTGTCGGTGACATAAGCAGCTACTCGGCCGTTCCACGAAACGCGGTAGCCAACCGCTTCACCAGGGTGGTTGAGCAGGGCATTTTCGACCTTAATGTCTTCGACTCGGACGGTTTCGCCAATCTCGATGTCGCAAAACTTGAGGTCAGCCCCCATGATTTGCAGCGGCACCGGAAAGTTGGGGTGAAGCATTTGGTCGTTGAGGCGCTGCTCAATGGTGGAGCCATTGGGCGCGATCGCACCATAGATATAAAACCGATTGCCCGGTACAAAGGCCGGCACAAAGAAGGGAAAGCCCTGGATATGATCCCAGTGGGAGTGGGTAAAGAAGAGGTTGGCCTCTAGAGGCATCTCCCGCAGCAGCGAGAGCCCCAATTCCCGCAGGCCAGTTCCCCCGTCAAAAATCAGACGGTGGCCTCCGATTAACATTTCGATGCAGGAGGTATTGCCGCCGTAACTCACGGTCTCCGGCCCGGGACAGGCAATGCTCCCCCGTACTCCCCAAAAGCGAACAATAAACTGGTTTTGTGCTTCAGCCATGAATTTGTTTGGGCGGCGGATGAATCACTTAGCTTAGATGCGGATCACCCAGACGTTACACCACATTCCAATCTTAAATAAGATTACCCAGCAATGGGGATATCAGTGCATTTTGCCAAAGATAGCTTTTCTCATCAGACTCCTGCAAACTCTTTACACATTGTGGACGAACGATGAGAACAATTTGGCAGGATCGGCGATGGCTGTCTGTAGCTGGGGTAGACCGGCCAGGGAGGTGAGGTTGTACTGGAGGGGGGTAATTGAAATATAGTTTTCTTTGACTGCCTGCACATCCGTAGAGACAGGTCTCAGTGCTTGTGCGGTTTCTTCCGACCAACCTTGATTACCGATGGGGTCTTCCACGTCTTCTAAGACTTCCCCAGCTAGCCAATAGTAGGTCTTGCCTCGGGGGTCGAGCCGCTTTTCAAACAGGTCATGGTAGCGGCGGATGCCTTGGCGCGTGATTTGAATTCCTCTAAGATGGCTGGCTTTGGCTGCTGGTACGTTGACGTTGAGCAGCAGCGGCACAGTTAAGGGCGTTTGGCTAAAGTGGGCCAGAAGAGCTTGAGCAACATGGGCGGCTGGCAGAAAGTCCTGATGTACATAGCTGCCTAAGCTAAGTGCGATCGCAGGAATGCCTTCGATCACCCCTTCCATCGCTGCTGAGACAGTGCCTGAGTAGAGGACATCGGTGCCCAGGTTAGGCCCGTGATTGATGCCTGACAAAACGAAATTGGGCGGTTCCTCCACAAGTGCTCCTAGCGCTAGTTTAACGCAGTCGGCTGGCGTACCTGAGCAGGCCCAGGCTTTGATGGAGGGGTGAAACCCGGACTCGACAATTTCTGCCCGAATCGGCTGATGAATAGTGAGGCCGTGCCCTGTGGCTGAGCGCTCTCGGTCGGGGCAGACTACCGTAATTGAGTGCCCGGCGGCGGCCAGGGTATTGGCTAGCGTTCGGATTCCCTGAGCGAAAACACCGTCGTCGTTACTAATCAGAAGATTCATGGGAGCGCGGGTAGCAGGTGGGGTGAGGGTATAAGGTTTAGGGTACAGGGTGTAAGGGGGGTAGAGAAAATGGGAGAGATGGGGAGATCGAGAAGGAAGAGAGTGCTAGGGCTGTGAATCGTGAACCTCAAACCTTAAACCCTTTGCTCCTTGCCTTCCGCCCTTTGCCCTGAACCTTAAACCCTAAACCTTTTATCCTTTGCCTTCTACCCTTGCCCTGAACCTTAAACCTTAAACCCTAAACCTCATACACTAGGAAGAAGCCTCGTTTCTACCGAGACGACTGGCCCAGGCATTGCTGTCCATGTTTACTGAATCACGACCGGGATGACTACAGTACCTACAGATCTACAGACTCAACTGCAGACCCTTCAGGCAACGGGGGTTGATGCGATCGCAACTGCCCCCACCCTAGAGGCATTAGAAGCCCTGCGAGTCAGCTACCTGGGCAAAAAAGGCGAGCTCTCCAAAGTTCTGGGGGGAATGGGCAAACTCTCTGCCGAAGAACGTCCTCACATCGGAGCGCTGGCTAATACCGTTAAAGACGCCCTCCAAGGCGGACTAGAGGCCCGCAAGGCAGCCCTAGAATCGGAAAAGATTCAGGCCCAGCTTGCCGCCGAAACCCTGGATGTGACCATGCCTGGGGTGTACACACCCCAGGGACGAATTCACCCTATCAACAGCATCATTGACCAGGTCGTCGATATCTTTGTCGGGCTGGGCTACACCGTGGCTACTGGCCCAGAAATCGAAACCGACTACTACAACTTTGAGGCGCTTAACTTTCTGCCCGACCACCCGGCCCGAGACATGCAGGACACCCTCTACCTGCCCAACGGCGACCTGATGCGGACCCACACCTCCAACGTACAGATCCGCTACATGCAGGAGCATGAACCCCCACTGCGGGTAGTGGCCACAGGCCGCTGCTACCGCCGCGACACCGTCGATGCTACCCATGCTGCCGTCTTCCACCAGCTTGAGTTTTTCGCGATTGACAAAGGCATCACCTTTGCTGATCTCAAGGGCACCGTCAAAGCCTTCATTCAGGCGCTCTATGGCGATGTGGCGATTCGCATGCGGCCCAGCTTCTTTCCCTTCACTGAGCCCTCTGCGGAGGTAGACGTGCAGTGGCAGGGGCGCTGGTTAGAGGTGTTGGGCTGCGGCATGATCGACCCCAATGTGCTCAAGGCCGTTGGCTACGACCCCGAAGTCTACTCTGGCTTTGCCGGAGGCATCGGCATTGAGCGGTTTGCGATGGTGCAGTATCAGATCGACGATATCCGCCGCCTCTACTCCAGCGACCTGAAGTTCCTGCGGCAGTTCTAGCGCTGTCTTAAGTTGCTCTAAAGGTTTGCTCTAGCTCCTGAAAACCCTCAGCCTTTGCGCTGAGGGTTTGTTTATGCAGCGCTGTAGAAAGCTCTCTAACAGCCCTAGCCCTCCCTCCAGGAGGCTATCTACTTTTGCTCAGGATGGTCGGTTTCGGGGTGATGGATGCCTAGCTCATTGATCCGGCGGATTAGCAGGTGCAGCCGTCCAAAGTCTCGGTGGTTAAAGTGGAGAATGAGCCGGGGCAAGGTCTCGGTTTCGTCTCCCTTTTCTACGGGCAGCGCCTGACCTTTCTCGATTTTGCCTTTTGCTAAAATGCCGCTAAATTCACTGTTGAGCTGATCGATTACGGCATCTGATAGGTCAGCCTTAAGGCGAATAATTAGGCGATCGCCAAAGAAGCGGCACGAGTGAAACACCCGGTAAAAGCTGCTGATCGCCTCGCAGGCATCCTCTACGTTATCGGTAATTGTGTAGAGACAGGGGTCATCGGGGCTAACTAGACCTCGCTTCACCAGGTGATCGCGAACATAGGTATCCCAGCTGTGCCAGTAGTCGCCGCCGGGGATGTCTACCAACACCAGCGGCAGGGGGTTGGATTTGCCTGTCTGAATCAGGGTAATAGACTCAAAAGCTTCATCCTGCGTACCAAAGCCGCCAGGAAACAGCACTAAGGCATCACTCTCTCGCAGAAAAAACAGTTTACGGGTGAAAAAATATTTGAAGTTAATGAGTTTGGGATCGCCCGCCATAATCGGGTTTGCTCCCTGCTCAAAGGGCAACTGGATATTAAGACCAAAGGAATGCTCTGGGCCTGCCCCTTCGTTACCCGCCTGCATAATGCCACCCCCTGCCCCCGTCATGACCATAAAACCCTGTTGGCTGATGCGCTGGGCGAATTCTCGGGTCAACTGATATTCAGGGCTGTGAGCAGGGAGCCGGGCCGAGCCAAAAATGGTGATCTTACGAACGTGACGGTAGGGATAGAAAATTTGAAAGCCTTGCTCCATATCTAGGAGCGCATAATTCAAGATTTTCCAGTCCAGCCGATCTGCTTCCCGTCCTATCATGCGTAGGATGGTTTCCAACACCTGTCTAATCAACTTGCCGTGTTCCATGCTGGGCAGCTGCTCAAACAAGCTTTGGAATTCGGCCTGAATATCAGCGGGAATGGAGGAGGGAAGCGAAACCATTTATCACAGAAGTTTGAAATGGGTAGCACCCCATTCTACCGAGTTTTATCAGGATCTAGGAGATTTGGGCGGCTGGCAAATCGCTAACAAAAGTGCGCCCGACTAGTTAGTCAGACGCACAAGTAAAAGAAAGAATTAAACGGGTGATGCAAATTGTCAGGGTTAACTCAAGCAATTTAGCCTGAAGACCCTAAAGATATTTCTCTAAAGTGTTTGCTAGCGTGGTTTTGGGCACAGCACCCACCACCATATCAACCCGTTGCCCCCCTTTAAATATCATCAGGGTAGGAATGCTGCGGATACCATACTGGCTAGCAACACTGGGGTTTTCGTCGGTGTTGACCTTAACGACCTTAACCTGACCCTCGTATTGTTCAGAAATTTCGTCTACCACTGGAGCGACCATCCGGCAGGGACCACACCAGGGTGCCCAGAAATCCACCAGGACGGGAACGTCGCTTTCCAGTACCTCTTGTTTAAACGTAGAATCTGTGACTTGTGCGGCTGCCATGCCTCGACGTCCTTGCCTCGATAACGTACAAAAAATATTAACACAGCCAGATTTCCGTACTTTTGGCCGCTGACTTCTACATTAGACCAGAACTGCCCACAATAACTGGGAACTGCTGCAGAATATTCCCATAGTTAGAACCTACAGCTAAAAATTTGGCTAAAAGCTTAGGCTCCAACCCGGAAAATCGAATCGCTGGGAGTCGAAAGTCAAACTAAAGCCATCAATTGCTCATGGCCAGCCCAAGCTCCGTCGCGCTCACCTGACCCCAAGAAAAACTGCCCAAAAAGGAACCGCCCAAATCAATGATTTGGGCGGAGTGTGGTGTGAGGAGTGAACGGAAACTTTCGTCTCCGCTTTTCTCTATTCTACAGTGGGCACTTCAGAATCTGCCATTGAAGACGGTCTTATAAGCAAATTAATGTGCGGTCGTCAAGAAATTGTCTTAACAACTACCAAAGTTCTCAGAAATAGCTGAGCGAGCTCTGCTGCGGTGGGTAACTAATTTAATCTACTTACCCATGCCCAGCTGTTGAGCTTTTTGATAGACCTTACCCTCAGTGAGTAGAGAGGGAGCAATGACCACCTCAACCTGCTGCATTTCCTTTAGGTCTTTGGCTCCTAGGGTACCCATGCTGGTCTGCAGTGCGCCCAAGAAATTGTGGGTGCCGTCGTCGAGTTGGGCCGGTCCTCGCAGGATTTGCTCTAGGGTGCCGGTGGTGCCCACTTTGATTCGAGTTCCTCGGGGCAAGACAGGGCTAGGCGTGGCCATGCCCCAGTGGTAGCCACGACCTGGCGCTTCAGCAGCACGGGCAAAGGGCGAACCAATCATGACACCATCAGCCCCACAGGCAATACATTTACAGATATCGCCGCCAGTCACCAAACCACCATCGGCAATAACCGGTACGTAGCGGCCGGTCTCGCGGTAAAAGTCGTCGCGGGCAGCGGCACAGTCTGCGACTGCGGTTGCCTGAGGGATGCCAATACCCAGAACTCCCCGAGAGGTGCAGGCAGCCCCAGGGCCAATGCCAACTAAAACGCCAGCAGCACCCGCTTTCATCAGATTTAGGGTTACTTCGTAGGTAACACAGTTGCCCAGAATGACAGGAATGGGCATTTCAGAGCAGAACTGGGGTAAGTCTAGAGGGGTGATTGATTCGGGGGAGAGGTGAGCCGTTGAAACAACTGTCGCCTGGACAAAGAAAAGATCAGCTCCAGCCTCGGCTACTACTTGACCAAACCGAGCGGCTCCTGCTGGGGTGGCACTAACGGCGGCAATGCCCCCCTGAGCCTTGATTTCTTGGATTCGCTTTTGGATCAGCTCAGGCTTAATCGGCTCTGCATAGAGGCCCTGCATAAGGGAGACAAACTCTTCTTTGCCGACAGAAGCAATTTTGTCGAGGATGGGGTTGGGGTCTTCGTACCGAGTCTGAACTCCCTCCAGGTTTAATACCCCTAAGGCTCCTAATTCGGTCAGCCGCACCGCCATCTGCACGTCCACGACCCCATCCATGGCGCTGGCGATGATAGGAATTTCTCGCTCAATGCCACCAATTTGCCAGCGGGTATCCGCAAGTTGAGGATCTAGGGTGCGTGGACCTGGAACTAGCGCAATTTCATCAATGCCGTAGGCTCTGCGGACTGTCTTGCCGCGACCAAGTTGAATATTCACGTCCATCTCTAAACCCAAGACCATTTAGCTAGACTAGCATTCCTGGCAGACTTTGTTGACGCACGGTTGAGGCTAGGAAAATCGCTGGACCTACTTCATTGATAATGGTTAAATACTGTCCTTTAAGGAACGTGTAGACGTGAATCTGGCCTCTCTGTCTTTTTTTCAAACTCTCCGCAGCCCCAGCCGACAATTTGCTGTTATCGGCCTAGGACGTTTTGGTCGGGCAGTATGCGGCACGCTACACGGTATGGGGTACGAAGTGCTGGGCATTGACTCTGATGAGCGACGGGTTGCGCAGGCGTTGACTGACCAGATCGCGGCCCACGCGGTGCAGCTTGATTCGACTCAGCCCAGCGCCCTAAAAGAAGCGGGAATTCCAGATTTTGACACAGTGATTGTGGCTATTGGCAACTATGTTGAAGAGAGCGTTATTACGACGCTCAACGCTAAGGAGGCTGGCGTTCCTCATGTGGTCGCTAAGGCTTCCTCAGAGATTCACGTCAAGCTGTTGAGGCGGGTAGGGGCTGACCACGTTGTCTTCCCAGAACATGAGATGGGCTGTGAGCTCGCTCGTTCCCTGACTCGGCCTAATATTCTAGAGCGCTTTGAAATCGACCCAGAAAATAGCATTGTGGAAGTGATCGTGCCTCAGGCGTTTCACCAAAAGACCATTGTGGAATTAGACCTGCGCAATAAATATGGTCTAACGCTGCTGGCTGTGAGTCAGGAAAGCAACCCTGGCAAGTTTGAGATTAACCCCAGCCCCGTAGCGCGGTTGCGGGCCGGATCGGTGATGGTTGTGATTGGCAGCAATAAGGGAATCGATCGTCTGCCGGTATAGTTGCTTGGCTAAGGAGACCTGATGCGAGTTATTGGACTAATCAGCGGTACGTCTGCCGACGGTATCGATGCGGCGCTAGTCGAGATTTCTGGCCAGGGCTATCGGCTGTCCTGGGAGTTTTTGGGGGGGCTGATGCTGCCTTACTCGCCCGATGTGCGATCGCATATCCTCTCTGTTGCCTCAGGGCAACCGCTCTCAATCGCCGAACTGGCCGAATTGGATGATGCGATCGCACACGCCTTCGCCAATGCCGCCCAGCAACTTCAGTCTCAGTATGGATTTGCCGATCTAATTGCCTCCCACGGCCAGACCGTTTTCCACCGCCCGCCCCAAGATAGTCAGCTGGGCTATAGCCTGCAGCTGGGCCGGGGAGAGGTAATTGCCGCACTGAGCCAACTTCCGACCGTGAGCAATTTTCGTCAGGCCGATTTGGCTGTGGGGGGTCACGGTGCGCCCTTGGTGCCCCCGGTTGACGCCTGCCTGCTGAGCCACCCCGACCGTAGCCGCTGCGTGCAGAATATCGGCGGCATTGGCAATGTTGCCTACCTGCCAGGGGGCAGCGCCGATGAAGTCAGCCTGCCCCCTGTACTGGGGTGGGATACCGGGCCGGGCAACAGCCTCCTTGATATTGCCGTTCAGATTCTCTCAGGCGGGCAGCTTACCTATGACCAAGACGGAGCCTGGGCTGCCCAGGGAACTCCCTGCGAACTCTTGGTGCGGCAGTGGCTAGCCCACCCGTTCTTTCAGATTTTGCCCCCTAAATCGACTGGACGAGAGCTCTTTGGCTGGGCCTACCTAGAAGACTGCCGCCACGATGCCCAAGACCACGGCCTATCGGATGCTGACTTTTTAGCTACTTTGACAGAGTTCACGGCAGCTTCTATTGCAGACAACTACCGGCGCTTTTTGCCCGCTTTGCCGGATGAGGTGCTGCTATGTGGCGGTGGCAGCCGCAACCTACTGCTACGGCGGCGTCTGGAGGCCCATCTAGACCCTATTCCCGTTATCACTACAGATGCTGCTGGGGTGCCTGCGGACTTTAAAGAAGCAATTGCCTTAGCCGTGCTGGGATTTTGGCGCTGGCAGGGTGTCTCCGGCAATCTGCCAGCAGTGACAGGAGCCAGACGATCTCAGCTTTTGGGAGATATCCACTTGGGAAATGTGCCTCAACCTTCCCTCAACAGCCTTTATTAGCTCTAGAGATTGGTGGACTGAAGCTGCCAAGCTTTCTGCCTGAGACTGTAGATCCAGCCAATTGCCAGCAAGAGCGCGTATTCTTAAAAGAGTCATACAGCTCCATCTATGGGAATACTGGTCTTATCGCGATTGATTGCTCAGGGAGCACCTCGTGGTTCATAGTTTTTTAGTTGAACCAGGGCGTTGGACGCTGCATGGAAGTTGGTTAGAGCGCGACACCTTACCGATTCCGGTCAAAGGGAAAATTCTGGTTGCTTGGAGTCGTGATGACTGGTTCACCATGGTCATGAAGCTGATTTTTCCAGATAGCACACTGGAAGAGATTGCCTTACAGTACCGGGGTCGCTTGACCAGCGGAGATCGGCAATATACATTTGTACTGCAGCACAGTTTGTTGGGCCGAGTTGAGGGAGAAGGATGGGTAGCCCCCGACTCAATTATTCAGCGCTACTGGGCTCTGGGCGATCGGCAGCGGCGGACTGGGTTTGAAACCCTCTACCGGCTGGACGAGGAACGCTATCATCTTTCTAGTGGAATTATGACCGGGCATTACCTGACCAGTGCTATGGAGGCGACGCTGCAGCGGCAAGCCATTTCTCTTTAAACGCTCACTTCTAGGTGACTGGGCTAGCAGGTGAGAGGGTTTTCTTCCCAGTGGGAATTCTACAAATGGGGAATTCTCTCTGAGCAGCCTTGTAGGACGGTGCTAGGCTGTCTTTAAAGCTGTTCTACAACCTAGGGTGCAAGAACCCCCCAAACGTGGTGCACTTTGTTTGAGAAGCGACTAGCTTGCTCAGGCGTCATTTGGATCGGCTTCAACCTCCGCTTCATGCCGTATTCAAATGGCGACCTAGGGCATCTGTCTTAGGCCTGTGTTTCAATTGCAGAGAGATAGCGTCTACGTCAACGACCTGTAGTTTCCTTGCCTGACCTGCTAAGAACCCCCCATGCCAGATCCTAACTTTCATCACAAGCTTGGCAATAGATACGAACTGATCGAACCCTTGGGTCAGGGATCGATGGGAAAGGTATATCTGGCAGAAGACGCGCTGTTGGGAAATGTCAAAGTCGCCATTAAGTTTCTTTCCCAGACGCTGCTGACGGAGAAGATGCGAGATCGTTTTCTGCAGGAGGCTATGACCTGTGCCCAGCTGGGTCAGAAAAGTATTCACGTGGTGCGCGTAACTGATTACGGTGTGAATGATGAGAATGTCCCTTTCTATGTGATGGAGTATTTGCGAGGGCAAGGCTTGAGCCAGCTAATCAATTCTCAGCCGCTGCCTATTCCCCGGTTTTTGGGTCTGACCCGACAGATCTGTCTGGGGTTGATGTCGGCCCATGAGGGCATCATCTTAAAGGGCAAGGCCGATCCGGTCTCGATTATTCACCGCGATATTAAGCCCAGCAATATCTTGATTGTTCAAGACCCTTCTTTGGGAGAGCTGGCTAAAGTGCTGGACTTTGGCATCGCCAAACTCATGCAGAGTGGTGGGGATCAGACCAACTGTTTTATGGGTACGTTGGCCTATGCTTCGCCGGAGCAGATGGAGGGCCTAGAACTGGATAGCCGCAGCGATATCTACAGCCTGGGCATTCTGATGTTTCAAATGCTTACCGGTAAGCTGCCTCTGCGGGCCAGCAACAATACCTTTGGCGGCTGGTATAGAGTTCATCAATCTCAACTACCTAAGCCTATTAGTGAATTAGACCCGTCGTTAAAGGTCCCCAAACTGCTGGAGGATCTGGTAATGAGCTGCCTGGAGAAGCAGCCCGATAACCGACCTCAGACCGTGGAAGAGATTTTGCGATCGCTAGAGCCCCTAGAAGATCGATTCGTCGCAGGCTTTCGCATTGGCCAACGCATTAGCGCCACGCTGTCGCGCCTGCCAGTTACCACCAGCGTTGAACCCAAAACGGAGCTGCAGGAGGATCAGGTTTGCCGGTTGTCAGTTTGGCCCAAAGGCAAGCCCACAGCAGAAATTGTCTTCCCCTGTGCTCTGCCCATGAGCAAGGGATCTCTGCCAACCCTGTGGGCTATGATGCCTCAGCTTGAAATCGAGCGCAGGCTAATCAGTACCCGCTACAACACCTTCATCTGTACGCTGTCACCTCACCCAATGGTGCTGTGGCTAACCGTACTCTACAGCAGCAGCCACGGTCCCCGCTGGCTGCCCTGCTACCTGGACTTAAAAACGCCTGCTGGTCAGGAAATGCTACTACAAGCTGCTGCTGTTTGCCTTAGAAGGGCCTCAACGGTGTGCCCACGTGCTGACTTGTAGAGTGGCCACTCCTCAAAAAACGCTGTTGAAGGATTGGATTTTGACAGCGCGATCGCAACCGTCTTTGGGCGGCGCTAATATCAGCAAAGACCTCCTCCGCAACGAGCTCAATGAAAAGCTCAAGCCTAAGGTACTGCGGCAGCTAGAGTCTATTTATGTAGACACGGGCTCGGATTTGTCTGAGTAGGGCTGAGCTGGGGCTAGCAAAGCTAAGAAACGGTCTCAACAGCCGTATTCCTACCGCGCTGAGGGATAAAACAGCAGTGGATGCCAGGAATTTCGCACCAGTTCCCGCGTTACGCTGGGCACAGTCCATTTCATCACGCCGCCCAGATTGCGCGAACAGGTTGCGATCGCGCCAATATCGTGGGTCTCAGCCGCCGCCAAAATCTCCTGCAGAGGATCTCCCTCCACAACTGAGGTATTGACCACCAAATCTAGAGCTGCTAAATCCTTCTGAACCTGCTCAAGTTTGGCCTGGGCAGCTTGCTTGGGCTGGTCGCCACGCAACTCCCGGCGCACGCTGTCGTCGACCACCCAGAGCAAGCGTATCCGTTCCAATACCGAATGGGGGTTAGACTGCACCTGTTGCTTAATCTGCTGAAGCAGATAGTCACCCCCCGCGCTGCCCTCGTAGGGAATCAGCAGATAGCGAAAGAGGTGGCGACAGCGAAGATCTAGCTCTTCAGTGGTGTAGGTAGAAATAAGCTGAGGCCGCAAAATTAGCAAGGGAACCTCAGTTCGCTCGGCCATCTGCATAGTGGTGCTGCCAAAAAGCTTTTCCTCTAGCAGAGTGCGCGTTGGCGTTCCCAGAATGATGACATCAGACTTGGTTGTTTTGGCTAGTCGGAGAATGTTGTCGCTGGCGCGTCCGACCTGCACCTCAACCTTAACGTTTACCTCTGCAGGCACGTCTCGCAGTAAGTCTGTCAGCTGCTTTCGCGTAGTTTCAACCTGCTCGGGGTTACTCCTAGGAATTTCACGTCCTCTTTCGACAGACAAATTGTGAAAAAAGACGAGTTGGCGAAAGCCTCCCGCAGCTAAGCTCGGCACGAATTGAGCCAGCCGGTACACTCCGTCCGAAAAATCGGTGCAGATCAACGCCCTTTGAAACATGGTTTCTGGTTGAGTTACAACTGACAGTGCCTGACCTAACAGTAGCATTCAAACTCTGTCCTCAGGCAGCCAGGCCCCTACCCTGAACCAAGATACGAGGTCTTAGGTGAGATGAAATGCTCCTAAGGGGTAGTTTCTGTCAGCCTGTCTCGGTTTCTGGCAAAATTCTACACGAAATGGGCAGGCTGCTAAGAAATAGAAATGAAAGCTGCAGCCTAAGTAAGGCTAAAGGTGAGTCTACGGCAGAAACTTAGAAGCTCCGATGTAGCGAGGAGCAGAGATCTAGAAGGGGTCAAGTTACGCAGAGAAGCTTAGCTGCGCTAGTAGCTAGTACTGACGCGAGAGAAAAGGCAAAGCTTAAGTGCTGCTTTTGAGAAAAACGGCTAACGACTTTAACGCAGGCTATGAGACTGGCTGCATTACCTGTATGAAGCATGAGCGGTGTGAGCAGCAGTTACAAAGTAAACAGTCAAAAGGTAACGTATCGGCAGAACTTCGAGTGTCAGGCCAAAAAGTTGACGCCCCAGCATCCCCAGCTTTTTTCGGATGGAACGAAGCAAGAGAGGGAGGTCGTCTCCTTTGACCAGGTTCAGGCTGACCTAGGAGAGCCAGCCATTAGGTTTGAGGGCTGGGGCCAATACCCCACTCATGCCGGAGGAAATGCTTGTACATGGTTTCCCGCATCATCATTTGCTCATAGAGTTTAACGAGAAACTGTTGTGCCTGCTCTCGGCTCATCTTTTCCACCTGGCTTTCGAAAGAACGCAGGCTGAACTGCTGTTCTAAGGAGAGTTGCATCGGTTCGTTCATGGTTCTTCTCCAGTAATGAGAGACAACGTGTAGCGTTGGAAAACAGATCTGGGTCTGCTGCTTGGAAGCGATGAGAGGTCGCCTCGCTGCAGTTATCCAATGTTTTAACAATTATAACAATCGTTTGACAACTGCGCTTTGACTGATTTTATGGGCGCAGTATACCAACTCATCCTAGAATCTGTTATCTATTCCAGATAGGTTTACATTTTTTAACTAATACCCAGTTGACAAAAGTGCCAAAGGTAACAGAAAAACAAAAATCTATCTTTAGTTCATATCCCAGGACGGAATGAAACCCGATTTTAGAATCCACTTGGCGTAGCCAACTCAGGTAAACGCTGTGGGCTCTAAAACTGGCTCAATCAGCAATTTAGTTGCCGATACTTGAAAAATAGCAGTCGGAGGGAGGCTTGGGCATCGATCCGTAGCCCTAGGCAAACAGGACCGAACCTTCCCCCAGATCTCCCTCTGACGGCTTAAATAAGGTGATTTATAGCCACTACCTTAGGACTGAGCTTCTAAGCCCTTCAGGCTTCTATTACGGTGCCGGGCACGGTGGTTTGAAGTGAAACGATTACAACCGTGATGTTGTCCCGACCGCCTCGCTGCTTGGCTGAGTTGATAAGCGCTGTGGCGGCAGCTTCGCAGGAGCGGATTGATTTTAGATGCGAGGCAATCAGATGGTCGGAAAGTTCTTCTGTCAGGCCGTCGCTACACAGCAGCAGCCGGTCCCCTGCATGAACCTCTAGGGGCTGAACCTCTAGCTGAGTTAAGTCTTCGCGTCCTAGGCACTGCGACAACACATGCCGCCAGGGGTGACTGCGCGATTGGTTCTGGCTGAGCTCTCCCTCTCGAATGGCTCTGGCTATCCAGGTGTGGTCTTCGGTAATTTGGTCTAGGTGGTGCCCTCGCAGCCGGTACAGGCGGGAATCGCCGACGTGGGCGCACCAGGGTGAGTCATCGCTATCACGAAAGGTCAGCACAACTACGGTCGTACCCATGTCGGCTCGCTCCGGATGCCGCATCTGGTCATCTAGGATGGCCTGGTTGGCACTTAGCAGCGCTTCTTTCAGCAGGATGTCGGTGCCGGTGTCGTCGCTCCAGTGCTTTTCTAGATAGGTCTGGATGGCCTCTGTAGCAAGTCGGCTGGCTTCCTGTCCACCCGCATGACCACCCATGCCGTCTGCCACAATGAAAAAGCGACCAACAGAGTCTATCCAGTAGGCATCCTGGTTGCTGGATCGAATCAGCCCCGGGTCGGTCAGACCAGAGTAGTAGCGCTTGATCATGGTATTGGCGGGGGAAAAGAGCTAGGGAAGGCGATCAGCCCGATTGACTCGCAGGACTGTTCGGATAAAGGCAATGCCAGTGACGGCTGCCAATGCCCCTGCGATCGCAGCTACCCAGAGAAACTCAAATACCAGCAGCAGGGTTGCCGACAGGGTAAATGCTCCCACCAGGGTAGCGTAGGTATTCGCCATATTAACGCTGCTCACCCGCCGCAGCATCCGGTCGGTTTCAATAGAGCGCACCCGCACCCGAATATCGCCCCGCTCCAGCTTGTCTAAGGTGTCCTCGATCCGTCGGGGCAGGCCCAGAGCACTAGTGCTGACTTGAGCTGCCTGGCGGCTCAGCTCTCCCAAAATGCTGTTGGTCTCGCTTGAATTTCCAGGGGCCATAATAAGCTGTGTGGCGAAGGGTCTAGCGGCTTCCATGAAGTTAAATTCGGGGTCTAATCCTTTCCCAACCCCTTCTAGGGTAGAGAAAGCCCGCATCACGAAGGTAAAAGTAGCCGGGAAGCGAAAGGGCTGATCGTATGCGATCGCATAGAGATCGTCACTAATAGCGTTCACAGACTGCTCTTCAAAGGGCTTATCCATGAGGTTATCCAGAATATACTGGATAGACCGCCGGATTGGCCCCATATCCTCCATTTCTACTAGTGCCCCGAGATCAACCAGAGAGTTCATCACCTGGTCAGCGTTGCGCTGGGCTACTCCCATGAATGTGCCCATCAGCCGCTGTCGAGTCATGGGCTGCACCTGGCCCATCATGCCAAAGTCGTAAAAAATAAGGGCTCCACCGGGGCTAACAGCAATATTGCCAGGATGGGGATCGGCATGGAAAAACCCATCGTTCAGGAGCTGCTGTAGGTATGCCTGGGCTCCCAGCCGCGCCAGCCGCTTACGGTCTAGTCCAGCCGCTTCTAGCGCCTCGTAGTGACTGATCTTGATGCCGGGCATATACTCCAGGGTAAGCACGCGGGGCGAGGCCAAACGCCAAAATACGCGAGGCACCTTCACCCAATCTTCTAAACGAAAGTTGCGACGGAAAGTGTCGGCGTTACGGCCTTCATTAAGGTAGTCAATCTCTAGCCACAAAATTCGGCAACACTCATCATAGATGCCTAGCCAGTCTCGGCCTCGGCCCCACTCAGGGTGACTTTGGAAATAGCGAGCAATCCCCTTGAGAATAGACAGGTCAATTTCAAACAAAGACTTTAAGGCAGGCCGCTGCACCTTGACTACAACCTCTTCCCCAGAGTGCATCTGAGCCCGATGCACCTGCCCAAGGCTGGCAGCGGCTAGCGGAATGGGGTCAAAGGTGCGGTACAGCTCGTGAATCGGCTTACCCAAGTCAGCCTCAATTATCTCTCGGGCCTGCTCATAACTAAACGCAGGCACCCGATCTTGAAGCTTAGACAATTCTTCTACATATTCAATGGGAAAAATGTCGGCTCGGGTCGAAAACAGCTGTCCTACCTTAATGAAGGTGGGCCCTAGATCCAGCAGGGTTTCCCGAATCCACGCAGCCTGACGGCGGCGACGGGCCGTCTGCTTTTCGGGAGTCATAGCTCCGTTGTAGCTCCAGGGCTTGTTGTAAAGCCAGCGAGAGCCCAATAGCTTCAGGACAAAGCTCCAGATATCAACAAACCGACGGCTGCGAGAGTAGCGACCCCGGTTCCAGCGGTAAGCGTTTTGGCTAAAAGGGGCCCCTTTGTCGACCGTTTCCTCAGGGAGTTGAGGGGCCAGGGAAGAGGCGTGAGCCGGTTCCGAAATCTCAGACGGGTGGATTGTCACTCCTGCAGCGGAACCATTCAATTCCCCTACCGGCAGAGCAGGTGGGGTAACTGAAGATTCTGATACGGGTTCCTTGGAAACGGCAGACACTCAAACTCCTCAATCAGCAAACTGCGGCATAAAAAAACAAGACACAAAGCTAATCCCTTTACAAGGATGCCCGATACTGCTGCAGGGCCACCCTAACTTGGGCAATCTCGGCCCTTAACAGGTCGATTGTCTGCTGCAAATCTTGGGCTTGCCCATCTCCAACAACGGTCGTCGGCGCACCTACAGTTTCTTGCGCTGCTGTCGCCTCTGCTTGCTGGGCCCGGGCCATAACCTCTTCGGTAAACTGGCGCAGATTCTCCCGCTGTTCTGCATCAAACTTACCCAGAGAACTCAGGGCATTGGTCATCAGTCGTTCTACCTGGTCGCCAGTCGCTTCTGCCAGGGCTCGACCGATGAAAAAAGCATGTAACATCGGGTTGCTCATAAAAAAAGCTTAATAGACCTATCTTGAGAGAATTATAGCGCTCCTGTCCAGTGCCTTTCGGCAGAGGCAGTCAAGCTGAGAATTTAGGGACTGCTGATGGGGGCAGGGGCTGCTACGGCAGAGCCAGCACTACGAGAGAAGCTGGGAGCCGGATCGCTGGGAGGGCTTTTTTCGATCGCTGGAGAATTCGGTGCTAATAGTGGGGCTGGCGGTGCAGCTGGAATTGGCACATCTCTGGTCGGAGGCAGCTCGGATGGCTGAATAACTGGCGGTAGGGGGTCAGCCATGCTGGGGGGTTCGGCTGCTGGGGTGAACGGGTCTGCGATCGCATCTTCGCTGCCGGGGCTACTCTCCCACTGGTCAGGAGGCTCAGCATAGTCTTCCTGTACGGGGGGTGGGGCTACCCTGCGAGCTGGAGCTCGCTCAATCGGTCTTTCAATGGGTTCTGTGGCGGGTAATTCTCTGCGGGGGGTATCGTTGGGCCGCTCTCGGCGAACCGAGTCGTCGGGCAAATAGGGCGTGTCAAATTCTGCGACCGGATCGTCTCCGCCCCAGTCGGGCAGGGGTGGGAAAGCCTGCTCTGGGTTTAGCCTGGAGCTATTGGGGGCGGCCGGAGCGCGCAGTCGGAGCGACAGGCCAAAGCTTAACCCGGCAACGCTAGCAACTAGCCCAGTGAGCACGAGCCCGACCTGGGGAGTCAACCAGAAGGGCCGTCGCTTGGGTAGCTTGGCTGCAACGGTCTGAGGGTCGGCAGCTAGTGAACCGGAAAAAGCGGGGGCGAAGTTGTCTTGAGCCTTACCAAATTGAGCTCTATCAAAAGCTGGGGACTCAGTGGCGGCTGGAACCGGTTTAGGGGCTGCTACTGCTGCGGCTAGAATTGGCTCGGCTGCATCTGCTGGAACCGTTGGAGTGGGGTCTGTTAAGGCTGCGTCCTCCACAGGGGCAGCAGCCAGGGCAGGGATAGGGGAGGAGCCGGCAGCTGTCTGGTTCTGAGCCGGTTCTGGCAGCTTTAATGGGGCTGTTTGCCCGTTTGCTCCAGAGGCCGGTAGCTGGGGCAGTAGATCCATCCAGGCAGAGAGAGAAAGGGTGGCTTGGGGAGTTCGGGCAGGGGCCAGCCCCTGCTCCACGGCTGCCTCAAACCCAACAGGCAGCCCCGGACGCCGATGGCGCAAGTGGACTGCCGGGGCCTGAACTGATGCTGCCAGTTCACCCGTCAGCAGGAAAAATAGGAGCTGGGCTAGTTGGGCAACTACTTCCTCTTCTGGAACAGCTGCTTCGAAACCAGACGGCGGAAAGCCAAAGCCGGTCAGCAGCAGCCGGCGCTGCCGCAGCCAGAGCTGATCGGGAGCCAGGGTGAGCCCAGCCCAGCCCAGCGGCCTCAAGGTCTCAAGGGTTTGCTTGAGCTGCTGTAGAACCTGGAGCGCTGTCTGGGCAGACAAAGGTGTTTGGGGGGTGATGCGGGCGGTCAGGGGTTGGCCGATGGCGGCTTCCATTACCAGATAAAAAACGCCCTCTTCTTCAAAACCTGTGATGGGCTGAACAATGTGGGGGTGGTTGAGCGCATTGACCTGCTCAAGATAGCTCTGAAATTGCGATCGCACCTCCTGATCTGGGATCTGATCGGGTCGCCGCGCACCTAAAATTTTGATCTGCTGGGTCTGGCCAGTTCTTACCTGAGTGGCTAGGTAAGTCGGGCCTAGAGAATCCTCAAAACAGAAGGCGTCGATTATGTAGCTGCCTTTCTGTAAAGCGGTACCAACCGGAAGGGTCATAGGGTAGGCTCGTTGCGATCGCACACGACTATTTATTCCTGCCCACTTTATCCTGTCCGAGACAATTCTGACTGGAATGTCTGTGTCTTTAGACAAACCCTGAAGCTAAAGCCCCTTCAGCCTAGGGGATAACGGCTGGCGAGAAAAGCCTCCGCCTCCGCTCGGGTTTGGATCTGCTGGTCGAGAGTAGCATCAAGCAGCGTCTCTAGGATTTCTCGGAACTGAGGCCCAGGTCGGTAGCCCAGCGCCTTGAGGTGATTGCCGTTGAGCAGCGGTTTGACCTTCGACCACTGGGTCAGGTAGCGCCAGATCAGCTGTCCCAGGGGCCGGGAATGACGGGCACTGACCAGCAGCAGCATTTCTAGGTCTGCCGCTTGCAGCTGTCGCACTATCTGGCTGGGGGGGAGCCGGGTAGACAGGGACTGTAGCCACGCTTGTTCTTGATTTTCTAACGTGTCGAGCCGCTGCTGGCTGGCTAGGGGCAACTGCAGGTGCTCGGCTACGGCCCGCCGATCCGACGGCGGCACCGCCGCTAGCAGCAGCTGCAGCCGTAGCTCCCAGGGCCGCATCTGCAGCTCTAGATCAAAGTGCTCAATCCACCGCGTTAGGCGGCGCAGCTGGTGCCAGAGGCGGGAGTCCATCACTAGATCTGGGTGCAGGCACTGAAGTGCGCCCAGCCGCTCCAGCCAGTGCAGCGCTGGCTGCCAGTAATCAGCTTCTAAGATGTATTCCAACTCATTTCGCAGACGGGCCTGTAGGGCCGGTACCCGCGCTACCTGGCGCTGCATTTGGGTGTAGATACCGCTCTCTAAGGCGTGCTGAATGCGGCTCTCGGTTTGAGGGTCGAGGGCAAAGCCGAGGCGCACCGCAAACCTCACTGCCCGATAGATCCGAGTTGGATCTTCGATAAAGCTGTTTGCATGAAGCACTCGCACCCGCTCCTGACGCAGGTCAAGCAGTCCGCCAAAAAAGTCTAAAAGCGTGCCCGTTCCCGGCGTAGTCAGGCGAATGGCCATGGCGTTGATAGTAAAGTCTCGGCGGTACAGGTCTTGCCGGATGGAGCTGGCTTCGACTTCAGGGTTAGCCGCTGGATAGGGGTAGAACTCAGTGCGGGCCGTCGCCACATCAATCATCAGAGCTGCCAGGTCACCAGGGCTATCCTTGTGCCAGACTAAGGCTGCTGTTTGAAAGCGCCCGTAGATTTGTAGCTCTACCTCTGGGTGGGATGCCTTGATTGACTCTGCCAGCGCTACCCCAGCTCCGACTTGAGCGGTCTGGTAGTAGCCATCTACCACTAGATCGAGATCTTTTAGCTCAACACTCTGTGGGGCTGGTGTCAGCAGCAGATCCCGCACGGCTCCCCCCACGAGGTACAGGTGCCAACCCTTGGTCTGAGCCGCCTCGGCCATCTCTTGCAAAATATCCCAAAGATCAGGCTTGAGCGCCTGCCGTAGCCGCTCGGCTAAGATCTCTGGCGACAGCAGCCGGGTGGGTGAGGGGGGGCAGTTGGCGGCTTCGTCTTCGTCGGTGTAGGCTTCTTGCTGCTCCTGGTGTAGCTGCCGCAGCACGTCGGTGCGGGTCACAATGCCGACCAGGTTCTCCCCCTCCAGCACCGGCAGACGGCCAATGTCATAGGTCACCATCAGCTGCTCGATTTGGGGCAAAGAGGTGGTGGGCTGAATGGTTTTAGGGCTGGTGGTCATGTATCCCTTAACCGGAGCATGGCTAAAGCCGTGGTGCAAAGCTAGGTCAATATCACGGCGGGAAATAATGCCCACCAGTTCAGCTTCGGCGTTGACGACTGAAAGCCCGGAGTGGCCATAGCGCAGCAGGATGCGTTGGGCCTCTTGAATCGTCGTGCTAGGCCGGATCGTTCGCACTGGGGAAGACATCAGCTCTCGGGCGCTAGGGGGCTGGGGGACTTGCGATCGCACCTGCGCCATCGCCTGCCCCATCACCTCCCGAGGGTCTGGTGTGGTCAGGGTAACAGCGGCAGCAGTAGGATGGCCACCCCCACCCAACGGCTGGAAAATCTGGTTGAAGTTGATGCCGTGGCCCTTGGCTGAAGCCGCTGCTCGGCCCCGCACTCGTCCAATCAGCACCAGCTTGGCTCTGGCTTTGTCTTCCTCAGCTTTGAGTGGATAGTATGCTCCCAACAAAAAACAGTCACTGTCGCAGAGCGACATCAGCCGCTCGGTCAGGCCCGATAGCCCAGGTACGTGGTTCTCCAAAGACAGCAGCACCGAAGCTAGCCTAAACCCCCGAGGGGTTTCGATCGTGAGCGATTCCATGGCCTCGGTCAGTAGGGCCTGCAGGGTAGGAGAGAGCCCAGGTTCAACAAATTCTGCGATCGCACTTTGGCTAGCACCCTGCGCCATTAACCAAGCCAGCGCCAGCGCATCGCGAGCCGTAGCCTGCTCAAAGCTAAGAGAACCCGTATCAACATGAATGCCCAGAGCCATGACCGTTGCTTCAGTCACACTCAGGCCCAGGTTTTTAGACTGGAGCTGTTCCACCACCAGAGTTGTCGCTGCCCCTACTGGCTCTACCAAGCGGTGATCAGCTCGAATGTCCCCCGTTGCTTGGGTGTGATGGTCGTACAGGGTAATCGGAATCTCCTGCTGCTCAGCCCAATCAATCCAGTCTGCCACCGGTCCCAGCCGATCGCGGTCTTGGGCATCAACGACGGTTAGGGAGCGCACCTGGCCTAGATCCACTGCCCGTCGCTCAATCAGGGAGTATTCATCGCGATGCAGAGCTAAAAACGTCTGAACCGTCGGGTGAGCGCCCCCTGCCAGCACAATTCGGCTGCCCGGCAGCAGGCGGGTTACTCCCACTGCGGCACCTAGGGTATCGAAGTCAGCTGTGGTGTGGCAAAGAACCAAATCCATCTAGATTCCCGTCGAATTCCGCCGAATTCAGGTTTTAGCAAATTGAGTTTCGCCAGCTAGCCAGCAGGCGCTAGCTTGGCTAAAGCTTTCTCAAACCCGCCTCAGTCTCCTTCATCATAGGCTCAGACCAGCGTGCAGTTAGCTCTGTCGGCCGGATTTGGACTTTCGCAAGGGGACAGATTTCTGATAGCGTACTAGGCAGGAAAGTGATGAATGGCTCTTTAGAGAGTAGTCATTAGAGGGCCATTATTTTCCCCCGATCCCTGCTGTGTTGGAGAGAGAAAACAATGCTGATCCTGTTTCAGATTGCCATGTTTGCCCTGGTTTTGCTGTCTTTCGCTCTGGTTGTGTATGTGCCGGTCGCCTATGCTTCTCCCCAAAACTGGGACCAGTCTAAGCGGCTGATCCTGCTGGGCTCTATCCTTTGGGGTGTGCTGGTAGTTTTAGTAGGCGGCTTAAATTATTTTGTGGTCTAGGTCTTAAAACTCTATGGCTGTTTTTGAAGGCACCTTCACTGCTGGAGAACCGCTGCGGTTTGCTCTGGTGATTGGTCGATTCAACGATCTCGTAACCGGGAAGCTTGTGGAAGCGTGCCAGGACTGCCTGAAGCGCCATGGCGTCGATATCGACCCCTACGGCTCCCAGGTAGACTATGCCTGGGTTCCCGGCAGTTTTGAGATACCCCTAGTGGCCCGTCAGCTGGCCCTGACTGGTCGCTACGACGCTATTGTTTGCCTGGGAGCCGTGATCCGGGGCAGCACGCCCCACTTCGACTATGTCTCGGCAGAAGTCTCTAAAGGGATTGCGGCAGCAGGCTTTCAGACAGGCGTCCCGATTATCTTTGGGGTGCTGACTACAGACAACATGCAGCAGGCTCTAGAACGAGCTGGGATCAAGGGTAACCATGGCTGGGACTATGCCATGAGTGCCCTTGAAATGGGTAGCCTGATGCGGCAGATTCGCAGTATGCCTGGATCTGCTTCGTCTAACAGCCTGCCCAACGCTGCCCAGGCGCTGTCGGCTAACGTCTCGGGGGCACTTGCGCCTGGGGATCAAACTGCGGCTGTCGCTCCGTCATCCCAGTCTCCTGGCTAATCCCCTACATGTGGGGGTGTTGACATTAGGAGCACTTTTTGTAACACTAAAAACAGTGGAAACTGGCAATTAAGTCAGTCAGCCCTGCGGGTATAGCTCAGTGGTAGAGCGTCACCTTGCCAAGGTGAATGTCGCGCGTTCGAATCGCGTTACCCGCTTTTGAATTGACCTAAAGCTGAGCCAAGTCTTAAATCGGCTTCGAGTGGTGGGCAGTGACCGCCCTAGGGCCACCGACCCCAAAGCCGCAGGGGTAAAGTCGCAGGGGTCAAAGCTGCAGAGGAACGTTCATCTGCCTGACCCCAAATTTTCTACCGCTGCTCGATCTACCAGCGGGAAGTCTCGAGGGAAGGGCGGCCGTTGGCGGTGCTTTGCTCTAAGAGGATAGGCTCAAGACCTTGCACGACGAAGTTAGCGGGGTTTGCGTGATACTCTACCAGCAAAGCCTTTTCATCCTCAGTTAGGTCAGGGAGAGCGTCTTGCGCGATTTCTTGAAAGGTTTCCTCGTCTAAGGCGATCTGCTGCTCTGCCTCGGCTAGATCTCTATGGGCGTCTTCTGTAGTGAACCATTCGAGAGCTTTAAGCTCATCGATTTGGTTTTTTAGGCTTTGTAACTGTTCCTCATAAGTAGCAACTAGATTTTGCACCTCCGAGCGGTGAAGGCTGTCGGCGGCGACCAGCGTCTGCTGCAGCTCTTGGTTTTGCTGCTCTAGCTGGGTATTTTGATTTTTGTACACCTTGACAGCTTTAAGCAGGGGCACCATGTTCCCCTTTAGCTTCATGTGCTCTATGTCGAGTTGATGGAACTGTTCGGAGAGTTTCACATAGGCCCGACAGAGACGGGTGTACCGCTCAACCATCTGATTCATGTTGTCGAAATTTTTGATTGCCATATGCAGTCTTTCGGTTGTCATAGCAATTGCAGTTCCACCAGAGGGATGCGTTTTCCAGAAACGGTCTGCTTGTCCGGCAAGGGCCCACTGGTAATTCAGGGGCGTTTTTCAGACTTGGTTGGGCTGAAGACGTGAGACAAGTACTATCACAGGTCTTTCGAGCATTTCAAGGCGTCACTTATACATTTAAGAATCCCTCTAGAAAAAATTAGGCGTTAAAGGGTTGTATTGCTGCTTAAAAAATTGCGCTGTGAGGTGCTATGATACGTAATGCAGATGAAGCAAACGGCTTCAAAGCGTGTTTAGTGAGGTTTCTCAGCTAAACGCCATGCGGGTATAGCTCAGTGGTAGAGCGTCACCTTGCCAAGGTGAATGTCGCGCGTTCGAATCGCGTTACCCGCTTTTTAAAAGGCTGATTTAAAGGTGACTCGTTAAAGGAGCTAACCCGCTCGAACCCTTCGAGGGTCACCCCTCTTGCGGTATATATTGTTCTACAAGCTTCATCAAAAGCCTTTGTGCATCTTGGTTTTCCTTCACAAGGTTGCCTTGTTTTCCCCGTTGGCATTAGCTAATGTGTGAACATGGCTGAATAGCCTCCGTTCCTATTTCGTTTGGGCTGCCGTGCGCTCTCACAAGAGTCAAAAGATTGACCTGAATGCTGATTATCCCTGCCCTTGTCGGCGGCGGGGGCGGATTGTGCCGATTGCTTTAACGGAGGCTTTTGGTTGCGATCGCTGCCAGCAGATTTTTGTTGTTCGTGACGACGGTTACGTTTTGGAACAGCTTTCTAGCCACTATCCCTACAAACGGGCTTGGCGCTGGACAGGTCAACAGTGGCGGCTTGACCGCTCTGTCTTGAGCACCAGTTATGTGCCCCTGATGATGGTGGTTCTCTTTGGACTGATGGTGCTGTTGCTGCTGCTGGCGACGCTTCAAACGCCAGCAGGCGCACAGATGGCAGTGCGCCTGCTGGCAGCGTTGATCGTGTCTCTGCTGCTAGTATTTATGTTTTGGTTAGCTTCCCGGCGCTAACATCATGACCCTGACTGGATCTTCTTCTGACTTAACTTACGCAATCTACCAGGTCCGGCAAGCTTCTCGGAAACTTTTCGAGTCGGGTGCTGTCAGCCAAAGCCACCTGTTAGAGGTGATGGCCAGTGAGCTGGAGAAAAACCAAGATGAGGTGCTAGAGGCCAACACGCTTGATCTGGAAGCCAGTCTGGAGATGGCTGTGCCGGAGCGGGTTCTGGACTGGCTAAAGCTCACCCCAGAGCGCATTCAAACCACCGCTAAAATCCTGCGGCGGCTAAGCTCGCTGGGCGATCCGCGAGTGTTGGCTCAGCAGCCCTTGAGGCGCATGAACCAGTCAGCTACGGGCTATGGGCAGGTTGTGCCGCTGGGAGTGATTGGCCTGGTTTACGAAGCATTTCCAGAGCTAACTGCGATCGCAGCTGGGCTTTGTGTACGAACCGGCAATGGCCTAATCTTGAAAGGCGGCAATGAGGCTAGCCAGAGCAATCAGGCTATCACCCAGATTCTGCACCGAGCATTGGATCGGGTCAACCTACCCGAAGACTGCATTCTCTCGCTGTCGTCTGATCAGGGCGATGCGGCCCGTACTCAGCTGGTTCAATCTGAAGGGGTTGACCTGATTATTCCTTACGGCCGCCCCTCCCTGATTCAGCAAGTGTTGCGGCAGGCGACTATTTCTGTTTTGCCCACGGCGATGGGCAACTGCTATCTGTACTGGGCCGCTTCGGGGGAATTGGAGACGGTCTTTAAGCTTATTTTAGACAGCCATCGAGGCGAGCCCGACGCCGTTAACGCGATTGAAAAAGTTCTGATTCACGAAAGCCACAGTCCTGCATCAGTTGCTCAGCTTTGCCGCCAGCTTTGGGAGCAGGGCTTTGAGTTGCGGGGCGATAACGCTCTGCTGGATACCCTGCCCGATCTATTGCCTCTAGACAGTGCCGAGTGGGACCAGTCCTACTTAGAAAAGATGGTGGCGCTGCGCCGAGTAGACAGCTTGGAAACCGCTGCTGCCCTGATCAACCGCCACAGCAGCGGCCATGCTGACTGCCTAGCTACAGAATCTTACCGGGAGGCTTATAGGTTTACCCAGGCGGTGCAGAGCGCAGCGGTTTATATCAATGCTTCTCCCCGCTTTTCCCGCAACCCAACTCAGGCATCGGCTATTTCCCTCGGCATGACCTCCCAACGCTGGCGGGGCAGCGGCTTTATTGGCCTAGAAGCGCTGATGACCGTTAAGCACGTCATTCAAGGCATTTAACCGGGCTTTTCAGTTGACTACTGCAAAAACTAAGTGGGTCTAGAAACCAGCCTTGGCAGTCTCTAGACCCACTTAGTTTGTCTGATTGAGCAAGTCTTTGGGTAGGTAAGGGAGGCAGTCAGAGGCTGAGAACCCCTTACGGCTCCCCCTTATGCCCCTCTTCCTACCCTTTGCCTTTTCTTAAGCTGAAGCCTCGGCGCTATCCACCAGCTTCACTTTGCGGGCTAGGCCAACCATTTGCAGAAAATTAATGACCATCCAGGTCATGTCGATTTCCCACCATTTAAGGCCGTGTCGGGCTGAGTACTGGAAGGCGTGGTGGTTGTTGTGCCAACCTTCACCATAGGTGACGACAGCTACCCACCAGCAGTTAGTGGACTTGTCCTCGGTTTGGTAGCTGCGGTAGCCAAACTTATGGGTAGCGCTGTTGACCAGCCAAGTGCAGTGATAGACCACAACTAGGCGAACAAAAATGCCCCAAACGACGAAGGGCCAACCTCCCAGAGCATAGAGCAGAACCCCCAAAACCACCTGTAGAGGAAAAAAGTATTTATTAAAGAAAAGGTAGACCGGATCGGTGGCAATGTCTCGGACATAACGGTCAATTTCTTCTTGGGCCGGAACCTCTCTCAACAGCCAACCCATGTGACTCCACCAGAACCCTTTGTTGGAATCATGGTGGTCGCTGGGCTGATCAGAGTGGGTGTGGTGATGTCGGTGGAGCCCGATCCACTCAATTGGCCCATGCTGGCAGGCTAGGCTACCGCAGAAGACGAAAAAGTATTCTAGCCATTTGGGCACCTGAAAACTACGGTGGGCAATCAGGCGATGCCATCCTAGGGTAATACCGAGGCAGCCGGTGAACCAGTGGAGAAACAGCGCAACGCCAACGGCCGACCACCTGAAGTTGCTGGGGAGCAAAGCAAATAGTGCCCCAGCGTGAACTGCCACCATAAAGATGGAGGTCGGCCAGTTAATCGCGGGGCGAGCAGCAGTAGCAACAGTCATGTAAAAATCTCAGTTTGTGGACAGGGAAAGCAAGTTTCGCGCGACAATAAAGTCCGCGCTTTAAGGCGGCGAAACTTAATCCATTGTAAAAATTGAAAACACTTAATTTATCAGAACAGACACTATCTCAGATTTTTTATGGAATTGACCTCCAGGTCAAGAAAAATTTGGAGCGGGTGCTGGCGGCTTTTCGCCAGTTTCGGGTCGGTAGCCACCATTTCTCGGGGGTTTCGGGCTACGGGCATGGTGACTTGGGGCGGCAGACGCTCGATCAGGTGTTTGCGGCGGTTATGGAGGCCGAGGCTGCAGCGGTAAGGGTGCAGTTTGTCTCGGGTACGCATGCGATCGCATGTGCTCTCTTTGGCGTGCTGCGACCCGGCGATGAGATGCTGGCCGTAGCCGGGGCTCCTTACGACACTATGGAAGAAGTCATCGGCCTGCGGGAGACAGGGCAAGGATCGCTCAAGGAGTTTGGCATTCGCTATCGCCAGTTGGAGCTGACCGCCACCGGTACGATAGACTGGGCCGCGCTGGCAACTGCTGTACGTCCTGACACCCGGCTGGTGCTGATCCAGCGATCCTGTGGCTATAGTTGGCGGCCTAGCCTGACAATTGCCGAGATTGAAAAAATTGTGGCTTTGGTGAAGCAGCAAAATCCTGATACCGTCTGCTTTGTAGACAACTGCTACGGAGAATTTGTAGAAGATCGCGAACCAACAGCGGTAGGAGCCGATCTTATAGCCGGATCGCTGATTAAAAACCCTGGCGGCACAATTGCGACAACGGGTGGCTATGTGGCCGGACGGGCCGATCTGGTAGAGGCCGCTACTTGCCGTTTAACTGCCCCTGGCATTGGCAGCAGCGGCGGCGCTACGCTAAATCAGAACCGACTGTTTTTCCAAGGTTTCTTCCTAGCGCCTCAGATGGTCGGAGAGGCCATGAAGGGCAACTATTTGATTGCCTCTACCTTCCATGATTTGGGCTATGCCGTCAATCCTCCGATGGACGCACCTCAGCGGGACGTAATTCAAGCCGTACGGCTGGGCACACCAAAAAAGCTAGTTGCCTTTTGTAAGGCGGTGCAGCGACACTCTCCCATAGACTCCTATGTAGAACCAGTACCAGCGGGAATGCCGGGGTACGAGAGTGAGCTGGTGATGGCAGGCGGTACTTTCATTGATGGTAGCACCTCTGAGTTGTCTGCCGATGGCCCCCTGCGAGAGCCTTACATCGTCTACTGCCAGGGCGGTACTCATTGGAGCCATGTTGCGATCGCATTAGAAGCTGCCGTTGCCGCCATTGGCCCCGCCCAGTAACTGGCCCAGTAAACAGGACATCGCTTGATAAGATGACGAAGGCCGGTTGAGAGGACCCCATGCTAACCATTGCACTGCCCAAAGGGGCACTATTAGACGACAGTATTCGTTTGTTTCAATCCGTGGGCCTAGACTTTAGTTTGTTTAAGGACAAAGCCAACCGCCAGCTTCAGATCGCTGACCCCACAGGCCAGGCTAATGCGCTGCTAGTCAGGGCTCAGGATGTGCCTGTTTATGTGGAATATGGCCAAGCCCAGCTCGGCATTGTGGGCTACGACGTGCTGCGGGAAAAGCAGCCTAATGTGGCGAACCTAGCTGATTTAGGCTTTGGCGGCTGCCGCATGTCTGTAGCTGTCAAGGCTAGCAGCTCCTACCGTTCGGCGTTAGACTTAGCTCCCCATAGTCGGGTAGCCTCCAAGTTTGTCCACTGTGCCCGTGAGTACTTTCAAAGTTTGGATCTGCCGGTAGAAATTGTGCCCCTCTACGGTTCGGTAGAATTGGGGCCGATTACGGGCATGTCTGAAGCGATCGTTGATTTGGTTTCCACCGGCAAGACTCTCCGGGAAAATAACTTGATGGAGCTAGAGATTCTCTACCAAAGCACTGCCCGGCTGATTGCCCACCCCCTCAGCTACCGCATTAACGCCGATGGGCTAAACGACATTATTGAAAAGCTGCGTCAGCAGGTTAACGTGCCTGCTTAAAAAGTGGCTTAACTACTTTTGTTGAAATCACCGAGCTCAGCCTCACCAGCGAAACTGAGGAGTTTTTTGCAAGAACTTGATAGCCAAATCCTTTTGCCAAAATTTGCAAATCTCTCCCATTAGATAGAGGCTATTTCAATATCAGATGGGCCAGAAAACTAGGCCGTAATTTTGCGTGGCTTTTGTGCTTGGCGTAGCCCAATATAATTTGAGCTGCTCGAAATCTGTAGCAGGGCAATTATATTAAGACGCCCTTAGAATAACCAAGAGTAATTCACGAGCTTAATCTCTGCTTCTAATGGTGGCAAACAAGTATCCTCGGCTATTAGTTTTAAGTTACAATCTAGGGCCTCTTCAAGTCGTGATATTTCATTTGGGAGCTCTGCTTCCTCTCATGACAGGTCTATCTTGGCAGGCCCTCCTCTGGGGGTTCATGCTCTACGTAGTCAGAATGCTTGGCATTACAGGTATCTACCATCGACTAATTATTCACAAGTCCTACCAAGCACCGGCAGTTGTGAAGTGGGTGGGCAGCTTCATTGCATCTTCTGCCGGTCAAATGGGGCCTAATTGGTGGAAAGGGCATCATATTCAGGGGCATCATAATCATTCTGATATGGCGGGCGATCGCCACTCCCCCTATACACCCTATACAGGACTTAGAGGCTTTCTTTGGGCTCAGTTTGGCTGGCTTTTGACAGGTGATTCTATGCCCCATAGCTTACCTGCTGATGTCGAAGCAGATTGGGGTTTAAAGCTGATAGATCGCTTTCACTTTGTTCCGCTACTTCTTCTAGGAGCCGTTTCATTTTGGATAGGTGGACTTGAGTTCTTAGGAGCTTTTTTCCTAAGCACTACAATCCTTTTTCATGGTGTTGCTCTAGTTAATTCCCTGGCTCATATTGTTGGCGAACAACCCTTTGTAACAACTGACCAGAGCCGAAACAACTGGTTTGTTGCAGTTGCTACATTGGGTGAGGGCTGGCACAATCTGCATCACGCTTTTCAGTGGTCAGCTCGTCATGGATTTTCCGTGAGAGACGGCAAAGTAGTGTATTTACCAGACCCTACCTACTGGTTTATTCTTCTTCTAGAAAAACTGAATTTAGCGTCTGATCTTAAGCTTCCTTCTGAGGTAGAACTCCTGCAGGCTGCCAGTGAGACTGGCGCACTTCAGAAAGCTTAGCGCTGCCTTGAGCAGCCTCATGAGTTGCTTTGGTAGCGACCAAGATCTCCTTAGAACGAGCGGAGGTTAAGCTCTGCTGTAGTGTTCGTACAGCAAGAGATGGCTTGAAAAGGCCATCTCTTGCTGTGTTTAGGGGCTAGATATTAATTGAGGCATCATTAGTCTCTAGCAACCTTGCTTAAATCCCTGTCTATTGCGTCTGCCTGCGCCGGAGTCCTGGTTGAAAAACCAAAGCAGCTGCTAATAGCCCAAATTTTTAATCATATTTTAAGGAATAAAGGCGGTATTTAAGAACTGGTTCAAAAGGTGAATTTACGGGGAGTTTAGCCGTTTTTAAGGAATATTAAGGACTTTTTTACCGTGTTAGTCTGCTACTAAATCCTTACCCCTAAAGGATCTGGAGATTTGTTATGACAAGCACTTCTGTCGATCAAGGTATCCAGCGACATATTCCAATTATTGGCGACATTAATACAAAGAGCTCCCTGGCTTACATGGCGACTCGTGGAGCTGTAGGTATTGTTAACGGGCTGCAGATGGCCCTGGGAGAGTCTTACATCAACGGTCTGGAGATTCCCGATCCGGCGTTGAAAGCTATTTTCCACACGTCTCTATCTACTTTGTTTAAAAACTTCCCCGCACTGCTTGCGCCCTATGAATGGGTTCTACACGAAACCGAGAATGTAGCGGAAGGGGCAAACGACCTGATGAAGGTTCATTACGACCGCCCTCAGGCAATGCTTAATCAAATGCTAGGAAACTGGGACGTAATTTACCCCAAATACAGCATGGCGCTGTGGGAAAAGGGAGCAGCTAATCTCGAGCAGGCTCAAATGCAGATGATTGATGACTTGATTGAGAAGCTGGATATTCAAGATGGAGACAATGTCTTAGATTTTGGCTGTGGTTGGGGATGCATCCCTAACTATGTCATGTCTAAGTTTCCTAACGTTAGATTTACCGGGGTTAATCTTAGCCATGAGCAGTGCGACTACATGCGCCACAAGATGCAGGACCCAAAGAGCTATCTCAGTTCGGGGCGCTTTACGTTAGTTGAAGGAGACATTAACCAGGTTGAGTTGAAGGAATCTTTTGATAAGGTGCTTTCAGTGGGCGTCTTTTGCCATGTAGGAAATTTAACCCATGCCTTTAAGAAGGTGGCTACTCTTCTCAAGCCGGGCGGAAAATTCTTCCTGCACATTATTACGGTGCGGACCCCCAACAACGTCTCTAGCGCTTATACCCACAAGTACATATTTCCGCACGGGCGCTACTGGAGTTTTGATACGCCTCCGAGTATTAACAAAGATCTGAAAACAATAAAACGGTGGTATCTCAACGGCATTAACTACCATAAAACTATGGCTGCCTGGCTACAGAATTTTGACGATAGCTATGAGGAAATTAAGGACTTAGACTACGGCATTGACTTCGAGAAGTTTCGCCGTATTTGGCGGTTTTATCTCATCTGGTTATGTACCAGCTTTGCCACTTGTGATGGCGAGATCAACGGTAATGGCCAGTTCCTCATGGTGCATGCTTAGCAGTTGCTAGGGAAGGTGTGGCCCCAACTAGAACTAGTTGGGGCCTGGGTTCATGATTGGGTAGTCGTCGCGTTACAGTAGCAGTTGATTGGATTAATTGACTTAAACCTGTATGCGCTGGCCGATTTTGGTACAGCATCAGGCGTGGTGCGCACGCGTGAACATGCATCAACGAGTTTGCACCTACCCCAGTACCCTCCTTTCCTATGACTCCCGCGACTCTTTCTCCTAAAACTTCCTCTAGCCAGCGCCGTTCTAGCAGTGACTGGCGGCTGTTTCTCAAGCTCTGGCCCTACATCCGCAGGAATCGACGGATGCTGCTGCTGCCTTTGCTGCTGCTGCTGCCGCTATCTCTGGCTAACGCACTGCAGCCGGTGCTGATTGGGCAGGCGATCTCGCTGATTCGGCAGGAGCCAGTGAATCGGTTTTTGCAGGGGCAGACTCTGCAGGGAGGACTGAATCTGCTGATTGCGCTGCTGCTAGTCACTGTGGCTGTGCGGCTGGTGCTAGATGGCTGGCAGAGTTTTTTGGTGCAAAGGGCCGGGCAGTACATTACGGCAGATATTCGCAATGATCTGTTTGGTCACGTCGCCTCGCTGGCAGTACGCTTTTTTGACCGCACTCCGGTAGGCAAGCTAATCACTCGCCTCACCAGTGATGTGGATGCTTTGGGCGACGTTTTTTCTACCGGAGCTGTTGGCATTCTCAGCGACCTGTTTTCGATCTTGGTGCTGCTGGTCGTTATGTTTAGTATGCAGTGGCAGCTCGCTTTGATGCTGCTGGGACTGCTGCTGCCGGTGACTTGGCTGATTATTTACTTCCAGCAGCAGTACCGTAAGGCCAACTATAAGGCGCGGGAGCAGCTCTCCGAGCTCAATGCCATGCTGCAGGAAAACATTTCTGGCCTCAACGTGGTGCAGCTATTTCGGCGGGAACGCTTTAACGGCGAACTGTTTCGGGCGACTAACCAAAATTACATTGAGGCGGTTGACAAGACAATTTTTCACGATTCGGCGGTGTCGTCAACGCTGGAGTGGATTTCTCTAGTTGCGATCGCAGGTGTGCTCTGGTTAGGCGGCTACCTAGTGATGCAGGAGGCCCTGACCTTTGGCACGCTAGCTACCTTTATTCTCTTTGCCCAGCGTCTTTTCGATCCGCTGCGCCAGTTTGCTGATAAGTTCACTGCGATTCAGGCCGGTTTTACCGCTGTTGAGCGAATTACTGACCTATTCAATGTGCCCATTGAGATTCGAGATCCGGAACGGCCAGTTCCCATCTCTGAGCTAGACGTGCAAAATCCAGCGCGGCTGAACGCCATTGCTGAAGCCATGGCTGCTAGTCATGCGGTCAACCCAGCTGTAGCCCATCAAGTCGAAACGCTAGAAGCGTCGCCAGTCAAAGCCTCTGAAATTCGTTTTGACCATGTCTGGTTTGGCTACAAAACTGACGAGTACGTTCTCAAAGACCTGCACTTCACCATTCGTCCAGGCGAAAAGGTGGCGCTGGTTGGCCCCACGGGGGCTGGCAAAAGCTCCATCATTCGACTACTGTGCCGTCTCTACGACATCAATCAGGGCAGCATTTTGCTCGATGGTGTAGATATTCGCGACCTGCCCCAGTCAGAGCTAAGACGGCGCATGGCCGTAATTTTGCAGGATGGATTTCTCTTTGCGGGCGACGTCAAAAGCAACATCACCCTGGGCGAAAACTACCCGATTGAGGCGGTGGTCGAAGCTGCAGAGCGCACCAACATTGCTCGGTTTATCGACCAGCTGCCCCAGGGCTACGACACCGAACTGCGTGAGCGCGGCACTAACCTTTCGGGTGGCCAGAAACAGCTCCTTGCCTTTGCCCGCGCCGCTATCCGCGATCCCGGCATTTTAGTGCTCGACGAAGCCACCGCTAACCTTGATGTCGGCACCGAAGCCCTGATTCAGGAAGCTCTGGAGCGCCTGCTGGTAGGCCGCACTGCCATTATCATTGCCCACCGACTCTCGACCATCCGAAACGTAGACCGCATTCTGGTGCTGAAGCACGGGGAGTTGGTCGAGCAGGGCAGCCATGAAGAACTGCTCGACCAGCAAGGGCTTTATGCCAGCCTTTATCGGCTGCAAATGTTGGGACAGTAGGGGATTTGCTGTGTCAGTGTGGGTTTGAGCGTAAGCCCCTGCGCTCCCAGCAGAGGTTCTATCTTCGGGAATCGGGAACGGCTTCTATGTCAAAGTCCGCCAAACGATTACCAGAAGTGCCCCTAAGGCTGCAAAGTAAACTAGCGATCGCAACCCAATAACCCCCAGCATATAGGTCAGGCTATGCAGCAGGCGCATGACCACCACGACAATCGATGCGATCGCAGTGACCCTATCTGCCTGCCCCGCCACCGCAGCCGTTAAAATAACCGCTGCAATCATCGCCAAATTGTCATGGTGATTGCGCTGGGCCCGATCGGCTCGCTCTACCCAGGCAGGTACCTTAGGAGAGGTTTCTCGGTTGCCCATGCCCCAAGCCACATTAGATTGCGTGACCCGAGCAATGGCCGGAATGTGATTCAGCGGAATTGACCAGAGCGCTAAAATCAGCAGGCAGACGAGATCAACCGTCATAAAGTGCTCCTAATCGGGGATTTAGTATTGGGGATCAGTTCTACGATAAAGAAGCTTCTGACCCAACACAAGTCAGTCCCAAAACGTACTCCTGATGATGTCTGACTCTCCCTCACAGTTCTCCCCAGAGGAACTGCAGCGCTGGCAGTTTGGGCTAGCCCAGGCTAACCTCAACAACATCTTTTGCCACTGTCGCAAGTGCGATCGCGAGTGGGTCGACTCAAGCGAAGGCGTCCCCTGCGAGTGCGGCAGTACCCAGGTCGAATACATTGCCTGCTGGCAGTTTCCCGACGGCTAATCCACGAGGCCCCCTAACAAGGCTTCTCTCTTACGTTATCTCGTCTCCCTGTACCCCTTTGACAATCCGGGACAGTTCGCTCTTCTCGTCTACTGCAATCCGGGTGGGTGAGCCGCTGATAATGCGTTCCAGGTTGCGGAAGGAATCTTTGATCTCGGGGCCGTGGCTGCTGATGGTGTACTCACGGATGCCCTTGTCGTGCCAAGAACCCCGCATCTTAAAGACGTTAATGGCCCGCGACATCTGGCCCCGCACCTCTACGTACTGGAGCATCAAAATGGTGTCGGTAATCGTGGAGATATGCGACTCGGTGATCGAGTGCAGCCCCATAAACTGCTCAGTCGTGTTGGTAAAAAATCCGGTGATCTCCTCCTGCTTGGCAAAGCCCGTCACGCCAATCACAAACTGACGGAAAGAGGTATTGCTCACTCCCCGATCTAGGGCCGACAGCGAGTCAATCGCCATGCGCGAGGGCTTGAACTGGGAGATCTCATTTTTGATAATCTGCAGGTGATCTTCTAGGCCAGCAGATTCTGGGTAAGCACAGATAATCTTGAGCAGCCCCTCCCGCTCCATCTCCTCAAAATCGATGCCCCAAGAATAGGCGTTGCGCGAGAGCTGAGCGCGAGATTCTTCGTAGGCAAAGAGAATCGCCCGCTCACCAGTCCTGCAGCCATCCTCTAGAAATTTGCTGACCAGCAGCGTCTTGCCGGTACCGGTCGCGCCAGTGGCCAAAATAATGGAGTCTTTGAAGAAGCCGCCGCCGCACATCTCGTCCAGCGTTGTTACCCCCGAAGACACACGGGCATTGGAAGATCGTTGAGTGAGGCGCATAGCCCCCAGGGGGAAGATGTTGATTCCCTCGTTAGTGATGGTGAAGGGATATTCCCCTTTCATGTGGGTGGTGCCGCGCAGCTTGAGAATTTCCATCGTGCGGCGGCGGCGTTCCCCGTCGAGCACGTTGCGGTTAATTACCACGTTGTCAGAGACAAATTCCTCGACACCGTAGCGGGCTACTGGGCCGTATTCATCTACTCGCTCAGTGGTCATAACGGTGGTCACGCCCATCTGCTTTAGCCGAGCGACCAGGCGGAAGATTTCTCGGCGCACCACAGACGCGGCATCGTACTGCTGGAAGACCGCCGTTACCGAGTCAATCGAAACTCGCTGGGCTTTGTACTTGCGAATAGCGTACTGAATTCGCTCGATTAGGGCTGAGAGATCAAAGTTGCCGACTACGTCTTGACCTTCAGGATCGGGGGAGGCATCTAGAATGAAAAGCTTACCTTCGTCGATCAGGCTCTGCAGATCCCAGCCAAAGCTAAAAGCGTTTTTAACGATGTCTTCGGGAGACTCTTCAAAGGTAACGAAGACCCCAGCCTCATCAAAGCGGGTAATGCCGTTGTAGAGAAACTGCACCGCAAACAGAGTCTTGCCGGTTCCAGACGTGCCGCTGACCAGAGTCGCTCGACCAATCGGCAAACCGCCATGACTGATGTCGTCAAAGCCTTCGATCATGGTGCAGATTTTTTGTACCCCTAGAGGCTTTAGGGGACTTTGATTTTCGCTAAGAGCGGATTGAGCCATATTTCTAAAACAGGATTTATCTTATAAAGCGCCGTTTTTTATCCTGAAGAAGAGTGCCAGCCTGAAGAGTATCGGGAGTTGACCTGAAAAGCGGCACCGAGCATTAAGCATACCCTGTAATCGCGCCGATCTTTCGGCTGTGACCTCGTTTTGAGCGTTAGCTGAAGACTTCGTCTTCTCGCAATTCATCGTAGAGAAGATCTAGACCAATCAGCACCCTTTCTCGATCTGACAGATCACCGATAATCTTGCGTACAGGCGGCGGCAGAATCTTGGAGAGGGTTGGCGTCGCTAGGATTTTGTCTTCTTCAGCAAGCTGAGGATTTTTTAGGACGTCAATCACTTTGAGGGCGTAGACGCCTTGAAACTCTTGCTCAAGGATGTTGTTGAGGGTTTTTAGCGCGCGAATGGAGTTGGGGGTGTTACCCGCCACATAGAGCTTGAGGATGTAAGTTTTTTTGACTGAGCTCATGGCAATAGGGGAATCTTTTTGGGCAGAACAAGGTTGATTGTAAGTCTGAGTTGAGCCCTTTACGGTTCTCTGGGGATAGAACGACGATACATTTCACACAGATGAGCAATCACGTCAATTAAAGTTAGGCGGTAGTCCAGCAGAATTTCCTCGCTGCGCCCTTCTAGCTTGAGCTGATTGGAAAATTGATCCATCAGTTCCATGTGAATTTCGACAATCTGAGACACCGATACATCGGCTAGAAAAGCAATATTAACGAAGTCGTCGATTTCTTGGTTAAGGCCTGCGTCGTTTGAGAAGTAGTTAAGGATGATACCCCGGTAGCCAGTTCGAAGTTGGTTGAGAAATGCTTCTCGTTCGGCCTGACTCATACTGCGTAGAAAATGATCGGGATTGCGCTTGTAATAGACCCCTAAATAGCCCAGCCGCTCCTTTAGTTTCTGGGTTAGTCGCTGCTGTTGAGCCCGTAGACTCAGGGTTTGAGCGCTCTCATCTGAGGCCAGCAACTCACTGACTGGCAAGGTTGAAGGCAGCTTCAGGAATTGGTCAATTGACTGATGGATATGCCGCTCTAACTCTCCTAGGTCTTTCCAGGTAAGGCAGGTTATGGCGGAATGGTAGTCAGCAGCAGCCTGGCTACACTGCTCCTGCAAGGGAACGGCAGGTCGACCTTTTTCATTCTCTCTCAGGATTTGAGGATCGAGTTCTGACGCAACTACAATTGTCGGCAGCAGAATGTCTTGACGCTTGAGCTGGCTCAAAATCAAGGTAAGCTGATCGGTGCTCTGCAAGATCAAACAGTCAGTGCATTGGTGGTTAGCGCGGGTCCAGGCGAAGAAGTCTCGCTCGGTGGTATGCCATTGGGCGGTGTATGCACTCTTCTCCAAGGTGGGCTCTAGGAGATGGCGGACCTTGTCTGAGGTGATGTAGAGGTTGATCAGCAGATTTGAGAGCAAAGCGTTGAACGAGTCACAATGCAGGTGGACAGAAAGAACAAGAGCCGCTTCTATATGAAGAAGTGCTGTCTACTGGTCTGAAGATATAATTTAAAGAAGTTTTAATAAACTAACCAATTGTAAGAGCCTACGGGCGGCAGCGAGCGTTCTGAAACAGATTTTTGACTGTAGGGGTATCTCCGAACGGCTGTCTCTATTTTGAAAGCTATTTTGGAAGGTGGGTTGCGATCGCACCAGCCTCACCACAAAAAATCACACTGAGTCCCTATAGGCCAAGTGGGGCGGCCCTTTGATAGAGGTTCATGCATACAATTCAGACTGTGCTTACCTAAATTCTGCGACCTGATCTTACTTAGCCTATGGCTTTGCCCTTCCCGTCCCAATTTTTGCTTCAGGTGCCGCTCTGCAGCCCTAGCGACCCTTTAAGGGCCGTAGCCGAAGCCTTGGGGAGAGGTGGCCACAGTTACGCTATGGTTTTGACCCCAGACCACCAGCCTCTGGGCATCGTTAGGGCTAGTCAGTTGCTGGGGTACCTCATGGCCGTCTCAGAGCCTCTTAATGGAGTGGGCTCTGGTGACCCTGCTGGAGACGATGCTCAGATCTTGTGCTTGAGCCATCGGCTTGAGTGGATAGAGCCGGTTCGTCTGATTTTGGCCGAGCAGCCTCTGGAGCAAGAACTATCAGAAATAGTAGGCTCTGCAAACCTGCCTTGGGCCGTGATCGGCAGCCAGCGAGTTTACCTAGGCATGCTCGACTGGAATCGGCTGCTGCCACTCCTGACCTCTGAGCGATCTCTTCCTGGGCTCTATGCAACCCAACCCAATCTGCCAGCAGGTCTCCAAGACTCGCCTCAGACCGTCCCCAAAAGCCCTATTTCTGACGCGCTCAGAAACAGCCTGCAGTTTCAAACGCCTCTGTATACCCTGATCGAACAAATTCCCTTACCCCTCATGCTGCAGGCAGCCGAGGGTGAGACTGTATTCTGTAACCGAATCTGGACTGAACAGGTCTTTACCGATCTGAGCGTAGCCCACTGGCAGCCCCTAAAAAGCGCCTTTGAAAGCTCCATTCACTCTTTGCAGCCGCTGTTGACCCTGGCTAGCGCCAGTCAGATGGGAGATCGAGCAGAGATTGGGCAGGTGCCCCAAATAGCTGACATAGCAGCCCCCTCAAATTTAGAGCCTCGTCCAGGAACCTTGGCCTGGCAGCTGATCCGAGTTCCTCTGCGTAGCGGTTCCAAAGAGCCGTCATCCAATACTCTGCCGGTTTCCCAGTGGATCGACACCCTGCTTCAGAAAGCGGCCACTGAGGAGCAAACCGTCACCCAGACCACTCTCCTCACAGAGCCAGGTGTGCCCGATCTCTGGCTAGTGCTGGCCCTACCCGCCCGTGCGGGTCCCGCGCTTCAGCCGCAGTCCTCTGATCAACCTTCCCCCTCCCCCCAGCCTTTGCCAGAGCTGCCCTTACCCAAACCCAAAGACACCTGGCTGCTTGAACTCAACCATGAGCTTAAGTCTCCCCTAACCTCTCTTCTGGGCCTGTCTACGCTGCTGCAAGACCCCCGCCTAGGCACCCTCAATCCCCGCCAGACTCGCTACGCTCGGCTGCTAAATCAAACAACGCGGCAGCTCGTCTCTACAGTTAATCAGCTGCTGGACTGGTTTCGCCTCGACTGTGGTCAGCTAACGCTGTTTCCAACCGCTATTTCTCTACAAGAACTGGGTCCCCAAATCCTACGCTCAATTCAGACCCCGGTACCCGCAGCGGCAGCCCCTGTCATTGACCGGGAGAAACACTTTAGCTGGAGCGTTGAACCTGGCCTGGCGATCATCGTGGCAGACCCATTGCGGCTGCGGCAGATGCTGCAGCACCTAGCCAACTACACGCTGAGCCATATCGACGATCAAACAGACTGGGGCCTGCAGGTAGAAAGTTGGGGTAACTGGGTAGCTCTGACCGTTTGGGGCAGGGGAGAGGGCCTACCACCGGCTCTGCAGGGGCAGCTATTTCGAGATCGCTATGAACCTGCCGAGGACAGTTCACCCCCTGCCGGACGTACCGAGCTGAGCCTGATTTTGACCTGGCATTTGGTGCGCCTCCACGGGGGCGATATCACTTTTATATCTTCTCCTAACCAAGACAGTCGCTTTACCCTGCTGCTGCCCCCTGGTGAGCAGGAGCAGCCCAGCTCCCAGGCCTCAGAGGAACTGCAGCCAGTATCTCCAATATCCCAACAGACAACTCCGACTACTGAGCTGCTGCTGCTGGTCTGCACCGAGGTCAATATCATTGAAACGGTTGCTGACCTGCTGCAAGAAACCCCCTATCGACTTGCGATCGCACGTTCCTACCCCGAACTGCTAGACAAAGCTCGCCGCCTAACCCCTGCTCTGGTTCTAATTCATTCAGAATCGTTCCCGGCGCAAGATTGGGAGAAGGTGCCGCCGTTGGGCCACGGTCCTCCCGTGTTTCTAAGCTCGATGGCCGCTTCAGCCGGATCTGGGGTGACCAGCCGCCGCCACCTCAGCCTGCAGCATCTGCCAGATCAGCTGCTGCCGTACCTGCAGGCCCTGTTGTCTTCCGCTCCAGCCTCCCCGGTCTGGACGACACCGCCTAGGCTCACGATCCTACACCTGAGTGAAATGCCCTCTGCCAAACCCACAACCCATCCCCCTTGGTCTCTGAGCGGCTGGCTCCATGACTTCCCCTGCCGGGTGCTGGAGGTGGACGATCTAGTTCAGGCGGAAGTCCTTTGTCGGGTTTGGAAGCCTCATGTGGTGCTGCTCGATCCTTCAATCACAGATGCCGATCTCTATTTGACCCGTTTGGCCCAACTGCCTAGCTTGAGAAACCGCCCTCTAGTCACTCTAACCCCAGCTTTAACCCAGGCTGCCTGCCAATGGACTCAGCTCTCAGTCTTTCCCTGCCTAGAGGCGTTGTCCCTAGGCTCTGATAAGGCAGCGGCTTTGCTAATGAAGACTATCTCTGCTGCTGCTACCGCCCAATGAGCTAACGATGGGCGCAGTTTGTCAGGGGACTCAGTAAGTCGCTCAGCCCACTGCATAGATTAATCGCCTGGAGGGGAATACAAACGTTAAGGAAGTTCACCCTAGGCTTAATAGGCCTGACTTCGTCACCGTTGGTTGTTGAATCGTCTCATTGACTATGACCCATGCTGAGTCTTCGGCCCTTTCTCCTCAGACGATTGTTCCGGCTGAGTTGCCCACTCCCCTAGGAGAATCGACTCCGGCTCAACGAGAGCAATATTTGACAACCCTCGTGGATATTCAGGCCCAGCTCCTCTCGATCAGCAGCCCTAGGGTTCAGGACTGGATCGACCCAATTTTGGAGCTGCTGGGCCGCGTTTCGGGTGCCAGCCGGGTCTACTACTACGAAATGAAGGTGGTTGCGTCGCAGCCAGGATCAGATCAGTTTAAGGCCCGACAACTGGCCGAGTGGACTGCCAAAGGCATTGCGCCAACCCTACAGGAGCCGATCTTTCAAAACATCCCGGTTAATGCGGTGTTTCCAGACTGGCTGGAGTCAATCGAGCAAACAGGACTGGTCAATTTGACTTGGGATCAGTTCACCAGCGAGCAGCGCCAGTTACTCTGCATGCCTCCTATCAATACCCAGTCGCTGCTGCTGCTGCCTATCTTGGTCAAGGGCCTGTTTGTTGGGCTGATTGGCTTTAGCAACTGTCTGGCGGCCCGCCGTTGGGAATCGTCTGAGCTGGCGCTCCTGCGAGTTGCAACTGCTGCGATTGCCCTGGCAATAGAACGTCAGCAGGCTGAAACGGCTCTCAAGCAGGCTGAGGAAAAGTACCGCAGCATTTTTGAAAATGCAGTGGAGGGCATGTTTCAGAGCACCCCTGAAGGGCGTTATCTAACGGCCAACCCCATGCTGGCAAAGCTCTATGGCTATGCCTCGCCAGCCGATCTCATGGCCAACCTAACCGATATTGGTCAACAGCTGTATGTTGATCCGAGCCGCCGCCAAGACTTTATGCGGCAAATGGCGCTAGAGGGAGCTGTGCTGGGGTTTGAGTCGGAGGTCTACCGCCAAGACGGCAGCATTATTTGGATCTCCGAGTCGGCTCGGGCAATTTTTGATGATCGCGGTTGGCTCACAGGTTACGAGGGCACGGTAGAAGACATTACCCAACGCAAGCAGGGAGAGGTTGAGGGCTGGCGGCGCGATCGCCTGCTGCGGGGGGTAGCTGAGGCCAGTCGCCACCTGCTCACTGTTGGCCAGCTTGAGGCGGCTATCCCTCAAGTGCTGGCGACTCTGGGCCTAGCCGCCGATGTTGATCGGGTCTACATCTGCGAGAACCACGCCCATCCGGTCACCGGGCTGCTGGCTATGAGCCTGCGCCATGAATGGACCCAAAGCGGTATTGCCGCCAGCATTTCTCAGGCTCACTGGCAAAACCTGCCCTACGCAGACTACGGCCTAGAGCGGTGGTATCGGGCCTTTGCTCAGGGGCAATCGGTTCAGGGTATTGTGCGACATTTCCCAGCCTCAGAACAGGAACTTCTGAGCCAGGATGACATTTTGTCGATCCTCATGGTGCCCATTTTTATGGACGGTCTGCTTTGGGGCTATATCGGGTTTGATGCCTGCCACTTAGAGCGGCAGTGGTCGGGTAATGAGGAATCCACCTTAGTTGCGATCGCAGCTAGCCTGGGCGGAGCCATCAAGCGCCAGTGCACCGAAGAGCAGATGCGCTACCAGGCTTTTCACGATGCGCTCACTGGCCTGCCCAACCGCACGCTGTTTAATCGGCAGCTGCCCCTAGCTATTGACCATGCCTGCCAGCTGGAGCAGATTCTGGGGGTAGTTTTTTTAGATCTAGACCGCTTTAAGATTATCAACGACACCTTGGGGCATGCGGTGGGCGATCAGCTGCTGCAGCAAGTTACCCAGCGACTGGTGCAGCAGCTGCGGACAGAAGACATCATTGCTCGCTGGGGCGGCGACGAATTTACCCTGATTTTGCCCAACCTGCAGTCCCCCGATAATGCCGCCCAAATCGCTCAGCGTATCTCCAGTGCTCTAAGGCCGGTTTTTCAGTTCGACAGCCATGAACTGCACATTAGCAGCAGCATAGGCATTGCCCTATTCCCCCAAGATGGCAAAGATCTGACGACGCTGCTGCAAAATGCCGATGCTGCTATGTACCGGGCTAAGGAGCAGGGCCGCAATAACTACCAGTTCTACACCACCACGCTCAACTCCCAAGCCAATCAGCGGCTCACTCTGGAAAACAGCCTACACCACGCTTTAGAGCGACAGGAATTTGTCATTCACTACCAGCCCCAGATCAATGTAGACACTGGTCGGGTAATTCAGGTAGAGGCCCTACTGCGCTGGCAGCACGGGGAATTGGGGCTGATTTCGCCCCAGACCTTTATCCCGCTGGCCGAGGAAACCGGGCTGATTGTTGCCATTGGAGAGTGGGTGCTGCGGCAGGCCTGCCACCAAAGCCGCCGCTGGCAGCAGGCAGGGCTGCTCGATTTGCGGATAGCTGTCAACCTCTCGGCCCGCCAGCTTCAGCACCCGAGCCTGGTGGCAACTGTCAAGACTATTCTGCGAGAGAGCGATCTCCAGCCGCAAAACCTGGAGCTAGAAATTACTGAGACAGCGGCCATGCGAGATGTAGAGAGCACCATTGAAACCCTGCAGGCGCTGCAACAGCTAGGAGTGCGGATCTCAATGGATGACTTTGGTACCGGCTATTCTTCCCTCAGCTACTTGAAGAAGTTTCCGCTGCATGGCTTAAAAATCGATCGGGCCTTTGTCTGGGATGTGGCTGAAAATGCCCAGGACCGAGCGATGGTGTCAGCGATTATCGCCATGACGCGAGGGCTGCACCTAAATGTTGTGGCAGAAGGGGTGGAAACTCAAGACCAGCTCATCTGTTTGCGGTCGATGGGCTGTGTTGAAATGCAGGGCTTTTTGTTCAGCTATCCTCTGCCCGCTGAGGAGATGACAGCCTACTTGACGGCTTCTCTGGGGGAGGAGGAACTGTCTACCCTAAGCTAAGACCGGCGTCCTTCGCTATGCTAGTCGAGACGCCTGTAGCTGAGCCTTGCGAGGCCGCTCCTGGTGATTTTTGTTAATTCACCTAGCTCTCGTCTTTCAGAGGCGCGCAATATTCATGTCAGCTTTTAACCGCTTCTCGGCAGCTGCGCTCAGGCGTTTGATAGGAGTTCTTTTGATTCTTCTGACGCTGCTTTGGGCTAACCCGGCGGCAGCTTTAACTAGCTCCACCTCAGCAGAGACCGCCCAGCTTTTTGAACTGCACTGTGCAGGCTGTCACCTCAATGGCGGCAATATTGTCCGTCGGGGAAAAACCTTGAAACAAAAGGCCTTAAAGCGTAATGGGGTAGACTCGGAGGCTGCGATCGCAACTTTAATCACTCGGGGTAAGGGCATCATGCCTGCCTTTGCCGATCGCCTATCGGAAGATGAGATTGCTGCTCTGTCCCGCTACGTCTTAGAGCAGGCAGCAGTAGATTGGCAGGCGTCTCCTTGAATCAATTGCGTTGGATGGATTGCTTGGAACTGACTGTTTGGAGCTGATTGCGCCAAATTGAGCTGGCCCCACCATCAGACTGGGCCAAATCCGCCGCGGCTGCTCCTGCCAAGAGGCAAATCCCCTTAAAGATTCTCCGTGCATGGTAAATCGCAGCTCTGCCGTGGGAACTCTTGGGCCAATGCCCGAGTGATTATTACAACTGGTTAAGCTAAATGAACACTGCGTTACGTGAATCGATTCAGCAGGCCGATGGACGCTATCTGAGCGACGCCGAACTGCAGCCTTTAGCAGGGTATGTCCAGTCTTTTGTAGTCCGGTTCAATACCTATAGCCTGCTGCGAGAGCACAGCCAAAACCTGGTGCTGCAAACCCTACGGAAGCTGATTCAAACCCACCGCAAGACGGTGCAAGACCACGGCCCCAAGTGCCAGCGGGACATGGGCTATACCCTAGAGTGCATTGCCAGAGCCGTGCTGCTAGATGACGCCTCCGGCTTTGTAGAGGAGTATGTGCTGTGGCTGCAAAACATTACGCGATCGCTGCACAAAGAAGAGTCTGCTGTTGAGGCCTACCGGCTGCTCAAAGGCGAGATCGTGCTGGCGTTTCCCCCGGAAAGTGCTCAGCTAGTGGCTCCCCACTTAGAGCGCCTAATCGCAGCTTTAGCAACCGGTTTGTAGACCAGTTAGCCCGCCGCTACTCGCGCAGCACGTAGCCAACTCCTCGGATGGTGTAAATCAGGCGCTTTTCGCCCTCGGCTTCTAGCTTCAGGCGCAGGTAGCGGATGTAAACCTCAATGATGTTAGAGTCGCCCATAAAGTCATAGCCCCAGACCTCTTCTAAGATGCGATCGCGAGTCAGCACCTGGCGAGCATTTGTCAGCAAAAACTCCAGCAGGTCGTATTCCTTTGCAGTTAGCTCTAAGCGGCGCTGACCCCGAGCTACGTCGCGAGACTTGCGATCGAGGCTTAGATCGCCAAACACCAGCAGTTCAGCTTCGGGCGGATCGGTACGGCGCAGGTGAGCCCGCACGCGAGCCAGCAGTTCCTCAATGCTGAAGGGTTTAACCACATAGTCATCGGCCCCAGCATCTAGCCCTTCAACCCGATCGCTCACCTCATCTTTGGCTGTCAGCAAAATGATCGGCACCTGCATACCGGTTTGCCGCAGCCGCCGACACACTTCTACGCCGCTTAGCCCCGGCATCATCCAGTCGAGGATGATCAGATGGGGCAGCTGGTTACGGGCCGCCATTAGACCAGATAGCCCGTCGTTGGCTACCTTGACTTCATAGCCCTCATAGCTCAGCTCCAGCTCGACGAACTTGGCCAGCTTGATCTCATCCTCAATCAGTAGAATACGGCTGTTCATAGGGGCTCCTGAAGCGATTTTTTAGGGGAGGAGGCCGAAAACTCTCTAGCAGACTGGTCAGGGACAGAGCCATGGTGAGTGTGCTGCCTGCCCCCAGGATAAACTCGACTTGCAAAGTGTCTCACAGGCTCTCTGCCTGCTTTCTACTTTCTCAGGAGAAATTCAGGCGGGCGAGCTTCAATATAGGCAAGGCAAACGTTCTGCCGTTCTAGAGGCTTCGTTGAAGATAATGAGAAACGCTGGGCGATGTGGCCTGTACGGGGTTTTGCTGCGGCTGGTGCTGTGGACGGGGGCGGGGTTTCTGATGCTGCCGCTGGCTCCGGCTTTGGCTCAGGAAGGGGCAGCAGCAGCGGGCCACTCTTTACTTGATCTGCTCCAATCGCGCCTGGTGGAGACCTTGACCTGGATCAATGGGCTGGGTGCGATCGCACCTGTGGCCTTTATTCTGCTCTACCTGGTGATAACTGTGGCTTTTGTCCCGGCTTCGATAGTCACTTTGGGTGCAGGCGTAGTTTTTGGCGTTGTTCAGGGAACGGTATTGGTCTTTATTGGCGCAATGCTGGGGGCGACAGCAGCTTTTTTGGTGGGGCGCTACCTGGCGCGGGACTGGGTCGCTGGCCGCATTGCTCACAGCCCTAAGTTTCAGGCCATTGACGATGCGATTGGGCGAGAGGGGCGCAAAATCATTTTTCTCATTCGGCTGTCTCCGGCCTTTCCCTTTAACCTGCTCAACTATGCTCTGGGCCTAACTCAGGTACCGCTTAAAGACTACGTGCTGGGCACTGTTGGGATTGTTCCCGGCACCGTGCTCTATGTCTATCTGGGGTCGCTGTTGGGCAATCTGGCAATGCTGGGGGCTGGAGGAGAGCCTGACCCCCAGGCTGCTACCGCGCAGTGGGCGCTGCGGATAATCGGTCTGCTGGCCACGCTAGCAATTACGATCTACATCACTCGCATTGCCCGCAAAGCGTTGAGAGAAGCGGTGCCCAAGGAGGAGGCCTCCGGGGCCTCTGAGAGCTGAGGCTATGGGCACTCGGCGCAACCGCTGAATTTGGTTAGGTGGTCTGGGAGCCAGGGTCGTCTCCTGCTGCCTATGGCAGTTTTCCCGGCACCTCTGCTGCGCCGCCACCGTCAGAAAGGAGTATCCTGAAAACGATAATGAAGGGAACTCATGGCGCGGCGGCAGCGGCTCAAGCGGTTTGTTTTAGCGGTGATTGGTGCGATCGCACTGCATCTTTGCCTGATGGGGCCTGTTGGGGCACAGGCGGTAGAAAGTCAGACCATTGTTGTAGATGGCCGGCCTCTGTTTCAGGTTGCTAGCGCTGGAGAATTAATGGCTCAAGAGCGGGCCAACCCGATCCAGAGGACATTAGAGGAACTGGCCGAAGCCCCCTACCCCAAGGTAGTAACCGTAGAAGTGCGGGACGAAGTGCCGGTCATTTTGGTCAACGGCGACTATTTGATGAGCATCACTCAGGCCGATGCTCAGCTCAACCGGGCAGAAAACCCAGAGGCCCAGGCGGAAATCCTCACCGAAACACTGCAATCGGCGTTCGATCGGGCTCAAACAGAGCGGCAGCAGGGCTTTTTGCTGCGAGCCACTATCTCTGCGGCGCTGGCCCTGCTGCTATCTGGAGTCGCCCATTGGCTGATTGGCCGGATCTGGCAGCATACGCTGCGGCCGTTGATGGCAGCCGCCACCTTTTCCCACCAGGAGGAAGAGCTTCAGGCTACCGGTAGCAATCTACTGCTGGGACTGACTCGCTTTCTGGCTCGGGTGGCCCTCTGGCTGGGCACAGCGCTCTACATCACCAACCTGTTTCCCCTCACGCGGCGGCTGACCTATCTGCTGACCACGGGCCTGTCAGAGGGTTTATTCGCCCGCAGCCTCAACCTGGGAGAGCGAAACTACTCGGTCCTTGATCTGCTGGTTTTGTTTGCGGTGCTGTTGGCCGTGGTGATTGTCTCTAGTGCTGCGACTAATGTGTTGCGATCGCGCATCTTAGAGGTCAGCGGCATCAACCGGGGATCTCAAGAAGCCGTCGCCATTCTGGTCAAATACACGCTGGTCTTTTTGGGAGCCGTTGTCGTTCTGCAGATCTGGGGGATTGACCTCAGCTCCCTGGCCTTGATTGCCAGCGCTCTGGGTGTTGGTATCGGTTTGGGCCTGCAAAACATTGCCAAAGACTTTGTCAGCGGCCTGATCATGGTGTTTGAACGGCCCATTCAAGTAGGCGACTTTTTAGACTTTGGCGAGTTTTTGGGTACTGTTGAGCGCATCGGTGCCCGCAGTACCGAAATTCGCACCCTCGATCACATCTCTATCATCGTGCCCAACTCCCGCTTCTTGGAGCAAGAGGTGATCAACTGGAGCCACCGTAACCCGGTTTCCCGCATCCGGCTCCCGGTGGGCACGGCCTACGGCTCCGACCCGGAAAAGGTGAGATTTGCTTTGCTCGAAGCCTGCGAAAAAAACTCCCAAATTCTTCGTTCCCCGGCCGCTCAAGTTTTCTTTACCGGCTTTGGCGACAATGCTCTGAAGTTTGAACTGTTGGTCTGGATCTCCCAACCCAACCGGCAAGTTATTATCAAAAGCGACCTTTACTTCGCCATTGAGGCCGCATTTAGAAAGCACCATATCGAAATTCCCTTTCCCCAGAGAGACGTTCACATCCGTACGGGCTCTTTGCCGATTGAACTCTCCTCAGAACTGCCCAATCTTTTCGATTCATCAGAGCAGACAGCAGGCGACTAGCAGCAACTATTTATACAGGCTTCAGTTTGCACAAGTTGCTCATCTAACTAAATGCCTTGGCTAAATTTCAGCCGAGGTTTAGGGTTAACAATGCTGCTTTAAGTAGGTGTCCCCAAATAGTCATCGTGAGCAAAGCGAAGCAACCCTTACCCAGTAGCGGCGACAAAAAGACTGCTGCGCTGCGCTCTCAGTGATAGTTATGTTTAATTTAAGCCACTCACTTATAAAGCCTCGTTAATGGCTCTCTAAACTTGCCCATGCTGACAGCCACGATTCTTTAGGAAAAACGGGAACTTTTTAGAGAATCTTCGCTAAAATAACTGCCGTACTGAACTAGCTAGCATTTGGCTCATACCAATTCTCCGTATTGCAGCTACAGGCTCTGTCCTGGGCACAGAAACTGTGCCCCTCCTCAAAACGAGCTGTAGCCGCTTGGGAATTGGTGTTAGGCGAAGCAGCCTCGGTTGTTAGGGGTAGGTCTGCACATGTTTTTGGGAGCTGAAAATAATGCACAGTAATGGTCCAAGACACCGATTTAGAACCTGGCTATTGACCAAAAAATTACGCCCCTTCGTGCTGGCTGTTGTTGCTGTAATTGCAACTGTCAGCATGGCCCTGCCTGTACAGAGCTATGTTGCGCCTTCAGCACCCCCTAGTGGTCAGACAGCTTTCGGTTTCCCAGTTCAAATTGCCCAAGAACCTAATACTCAGCAGAACAGTACCCTCTACTTCACAACGCCTAACTACGTTGTGAGCGTTTACCCCAGAACAGGTACCCCGCTCAGAATGAATATCTATAACAGGAGCACAGGGCAGCTTGAGCAAAATGCAGCGCCAGTGACCTACCGGGGCCAGTTGGCTAGTACTCCCTGGGTTTCCTACGACAGCTTTGGCTCTCGCAATGCCCAAAACGTTATTTTTCGGGCCAACGCCAATCGGACGACCAATCAAGCCAGCCTAGAAATTATTGTGCAGGCTACCAATGCGCTGCAGGTGCAGGAGAACAGTACGTCGATTGCCGCTATTAACGTACCAGATATTACGACTGGCGGCGGCCAGCAACCTAACCTAGATGCCAACACTATTCTGGCTTTCGAGACAAGAACCTTTTCAGCGCGGGTATATACTCGCGATAATACTAGGCTGCTCAATGTCTACGATAAGCTGAGTCAGCAGTCCGCTGTCAACGGTCAGGTTGCAACGCTGCTAAGCCCCACAGAAGCTCCCTATCAGAACTGGGTCAGTTACTACGGGGGGGCGAGCTTTAGGAATATCCCGGGTCGTTATTTTGTCCGGGCTAATAGTGGTGGGGAGGCGGTGCTCCAGTTTATTGACGCCACGGGGAGAGTTGTGCTTGAGGAACAGCGTATCGGTCCTTTGGTAGTCAACATTCCTCAGACCGACCTCCCTCCAGGGGTGACTCCTCCTGCCGCCACTGCCGATTTAAGCCCCTTTGTAGCGGCAGTCTTTGGCAATGAGCAGACCCTAACGCAGGTTCGAGCCATCGCGCCCCAAGCCCAGTTTGAAAGTGCCCGTCAAGGTAGATTTATCAATGCGGGCAGTTTTACTAACCGCTTTGAGGCAGAGTCGCTGGTCAATATTTTAAGGGCTCGCGGCTTTGACTCTCGGTTGGTCTACCGCGATGTTAACTACCGCTAGATTCTAAGAGTTTGGGAGACTACTGCTGGGGCATACAATGGTGTGCCCCTTTTTTGTTAGCTAGCAGCTTGATTCACCCACTCAAATTTCTAGTCAAAATTATAGGTTGGGTTTTGCTGGCAACCCAACCTCCGTTTATGCTTCGAGCCTAGCTTTGCTCACTGATTTCTAGCTGAGCTAATAGGTGGAAAACATCAACTGCCAAGCACTGGCCCAGACGCAGCAGGTGCTTAGCAAAAAGGGTTTGATCAGGACCAGGCCGAGACTTTCCGTTAGGCTCTGCGGCAAGTAGAGCGGGCACCAACACCGCATATAGGTGCTGATAGTACAGCTCCTGAGTGCGATCTGGAGACAGGTGCAGAGACAGCCGGGTTGGCACCTCAATCAGGCGGCTCAGCCAATCTACGTCGGCCTGGATGGTGTCGGGCTGGGGTTGACTGAGTAGGTGCCAGACGGAGCGCCAGACTAGCGCCTCTAGCATAGACTTGGCCCCTGGCAGGGTTAGGCGACACTGGAAGTAACTGGCTTCAGTTGCGATCGCATCCAGCTCATCTATATAATGGCCGCCGATCCGCAGCGGATTGCTGCCCGGATCACCGGTTTCTCGCTCCAGGGCTTCCAGCACTTCTAGGGCTCGCTGGCTGAGGGCAATTTCTGCCGCTACCTGAAGTTCCTGGGGTACCGGCAGACCGTCTCGGTGGAAGGCCCGCAGCAGGCTGTAGTTGTCGCGGTAAACCTGGGTATAGAGCTGGTCAAGCCGCAACAGTGTCTCCTGTGAGAGCAGGCGCATGATGCGGTGGCGCTCCTCGGCAAAAAGATCCTCTAGGCTGTAGGACCGCTCCCCGAATATTCGGTTGATCGCCAGGATAGTCTGGGTGACGCTAGCCTGCCCCAGCACCTCAAACAGCTCTTCCTTAGCGCGTGTGTAGGCCAGACGTGACCGGAAGGACTGGATGCAGCAGTGGAAATCCCAGCCGCCCAGATGCAGCACCGCAAAGGAGAGGTCGAGCTTTTCGCGGGTGATATCTGAAACTAGCTGAATCTGCCCCACTGCCATCGCAATCGGTCCCATACGCTGCAGCTGGTAGTCTCGCTGGGTAACGGTGTAGCAGAAAAGCTGCTGCTCCTGGCGATACTCCACAAACAGAGAACTCATAGCATAGTGAGCCGCCACCTGCTCCAGGCTCACCTTGGCGGGGATCACTAGCTGCTGGTAAACCCCGGCCCCATTTTCAAAGCCGGGCACATTGCTGGGCGCTTTGGTCAATCGCCGCACGAACTCAGACTCTAGCTCCACCCCGGCCACTTCACCTGCCAGCTCCAGCGCTCGCGCTGCGTAGCGTAGAATTTGGGTGCCTTCGGGCCGCGACAGCTCTTCAAAGAACCAGCCGCAGCTGGTGTACATAAATAGGGCATGGCGCTGCATTTCTAGCAGCTGCAGCGCATCTACCCACTCTATGCGGGTTAGCTTGCGGCACTGGTGAGCCTGGAAGAAACGCTTGAGACTGGCCTCACTGCGATCGCCTACCACATTGATGTAGGCATTGCGCGCTGCCCAGGGATCGGTGAAAAACTGGGGACCTTTCTCGACAAAGACTGCTGTGAGCCGATCTCGTAGCCAGTCCAACGTCTGACGCAGTGGTTTACGCCATTGCTGGTGCCAGCCCCCGCCCCCGCCACAGCCGCAGTCGTCCTGCCAGCGGTCTACGCCGTGGGCACAGCTCCAGGCGGTCACAGGTTTGAGGTCGGCCTCCCAGGTAGGTGGGTGTAGGGCTAGATAGTGAGCATAGTTAGTCACGCACCAACCGTGCTGAGGAAATTCCTGAGTCACAGCGTAAGCCAGAGTTTTCTCGGCTCCGCCTCGGTGATGCCCAAAGGTTTCGCCATCAGTAGCGACCGAGATCAGCTGGGCCGGACGGTGATCCCCATGAATTGCCTGACCCAAGCGCCCAGCAAAGTGTTGGGAAGAGCTGAGCACGTCGTTAAAGCCCATATCCCTTGAAATGGGGCCATCGTAGAAGAAAACGTCAATAAATCGTTCGGGGTCGGCATTCCCGTGAGCGTCTTTTAAGAAACAGCGGTAGGGACGGCTCGGATCAACCTGACCGCCGCCCACCTCAAACCAGTCTCCGGGTGGCTGATCCCCAGCCGCCATCGGCCGGCAGCGCTGCACCTGGGAGGGGGCCAAAATGATGAAGCGAATGCCCTCATCCACTAAGGCTTCTAGCGTTTCAGCGTCGACCGCTGTCTCGGCCAGCCACATCCCTTCGGGATCGCGGCCAAAGCGGCGCTTAAAGTCGGTCTTGCCCCAGTGGATTTGGGTGTATTTGTCACGCCGGTTAGCTAGGGGCATGATGACGTGGTTGTAGACCTGAGCGATCGCATTGCCGTGGCCATCCAAGCGAGCGCAGCTGCGCCTATCGGCCTCTAAGATCCGCTGATAGGTTTCGGGATCGTAGCCTTCCATCCAGCTCAGCAGCGTTGGGCCGATATTGAAGCTGATGTACTCATAGTTATTGACAATCCGCATGACCTCGCCCCGGTGGTTGAGAATGCGGGCAAAGGCGTTGGGCCGGTAACACTCATGGTGAATCCGCTCATTCCAGTCGTGGAAGGGCGCTGCTCCAGCCTGGCGCTCAACTGCGTTGAGATAGGGGTTTTCGCGAGGCGGCTGATAAAAATGTCCGTGAATGCAGACGTAAATACCGGTCGTTGTCGGCAGCGGCGGATTTGCTGGATCCAGGCGGGGATCGGCAGGGGCTCGTAAAGCAAGCGCAACTGTAGACGCTGAAAACTGCAGGGAGTCAGCCATAGAGTCAATAGTCAATGAGTGCAATGCAACAAAATACCAAAAGGACGAAATACTAAAGGACGCATCTCGTTAGATGCGGGGATCGCAAGTTAACCTTAAACAGCTTGGTTTAGTATCTCTGGGAATCAAAAAGCATCTCTGTTGAATCAGCGCGCAGGGGCCGGGTAAGACAGCGGATAATTCCCCTTGCGATCGCAGCGCCATCAGCCTATCCTAACGCCCCTTGATGAAACCGCTTCAAGATTTAATGTGCGCTGCTGTTTTGCCCTTAAGACTTACCCTAAAGATCCCCGCCCGTCCTAGACTCTCTCTGAAGATGGAAAGCTGCTGCGGGTTCCCTGCTGTGGCTTAATACATCCTTCTGGATGAAAGATTGCCCCGCTGCTGACGTTAAGCTGCCAATATTCCATCGTTTATATCATCAGACAGCAATCTCCAATAATGAAGTGAGCTTGACAAATGGAAGGGATTAGCCCAGCATGCTGCCTCTTCAGTCTCTTTACTCCTAACTTCCTATGAAATTTAGCTATCCCTGGCGGCGGCGCATTGTTCGCCTACGGCGTTGGGCCGGAACGATGACGCAAAGTAACAGCGGGGATTGGTTTTGGCTCAAGAGCAAGCCAGTTCTCATGGCAGGTTTGAGCCGCGATCTCTGGCGCTGGGCCGAACCCACCCCCAACTACTACATTCTGCTGCTGCTGTCTGTCATTATTTCCACGCTGGGCCTTCTGGCCAACAGCAGCGCCACCATCATCGGGGCCATGATTATCGCGCCTTTAATGGGGCCGATCATTGCCATTGCGTTTGCCATGACCTTGAACAATCGGCGACTGCTCAAGCGAGCAAGCTTCTCTGTGATAACCGGGGCTGTACTGGGCATTGGCACCGCCAGCCTGATCACGGTTTTGTTGGGGCTAGCGTCATTGACCCCAGAAATTGAGGCCCGCAGCGTTCCGACATTAATCGATCTAGGGGTGGCCTTGGCGGCGGGCGCAGCGGGTGCTTACGCCAAGTCTCGGCGGCACATTGCTGACGCACTGCCGGGGGTTGCCATTTCTGTGGCGCTGGTGCCTCCCCTCAGCGTGATCGGCATTGGCCTTGCCTTGCCCTCTCGAGATGTGGCGCTGGGGGCATCTCTCATGCTGCTGACGAACCTCGCCGGGATCATCTTTAGCGGGGCGCTGATATTTATCTGGCAAGGCTATGGCACAGCGGAACGGGCCAAGCGCGGCCTCACCCTTTCGGTGCTAGCCCTGACCCTACTGGGCCTGCCTCTTGGTCTATCGTTTCGAGATTTGGCTTGGCAGCAGCGTACCCGAACTCGGGTTTACCGCCTGGTTGAGCAATCTGCTTCAACTAACGACAACTTCTCTGTTACTAGACTATCGGTTCAACGCCAGCAGACCTATCTGCAGCTGCACCTTGAGCTGTCGGCCATGCCCCAATCCGTCACCGAAACTGAGATTGATCAACTGCATCAAATGCTTGAAACGGAGCTAGAGCAAAGGATCGATTTGAGGGTAGACGTGTTGCCAATTGCCCGATTTCGTACGACTTCCCCAGAACTTAGCCAATCAAAGTAAGCCGGGGTAGTAGCACAGTCACTGTCGTTCCTTGTCCAGGCTGGCTGTCTAGCCGGATCTGGCCTCTGTGGTTATCGACAATGACCTTTGCGATCGCAAGCCCCAAGCCTGATCCCGCCGCGCCATTCATGCTGCGGCTGCGGGCCGGATCGACCCGATAAAACCGATCAAACACATGGGCCAGCGCCTCCGCTGTGATGCCGATCCCCGTGTCTTTGACCACCACCTGAAGCCAAGGCTGCCCCTGTTGTCGAGCGGGCTGTAGCGTTACCTCAACTCGCCCCGCCTTGGGTGTGTACTGCAGGGCATTGCCAATTAGATTAGTAAAGAGCCGGGTAATTTGATCGGGATCGCCCGCCAGGGTGAATTTATCTTGGTCAAGCGGCTCTGCTTCTTCGGCCCCTGCTCCCTTGCTCAGAGCCACAGCCACCGGAGCTAAGATGCCGTAGTCCAGCTTGATTTCCTGCTCTTGGGCAATCACCTGCTGCTCCTCAGTCACTTCTGCCAACAGCAGATCCAGGTCAAAAGATTCTCGCCGCAGGGGCACCAGACCACTTTCTTGCCGCGTGAGAAACAGCAGATCATCCACCAGTCGCCCTAGCCGCCGGGTCAGCCGCTCAATCACCTGAAGCTGACTTTGCTGAGTTGCCACATCCGGTTCGGGATCGGCCAAGGCGACCTGCACGTTGGTCTGAATCACGGCAATTGGGTTGCGCAGCTCGTGAGACGCATCTGCGGTGAACTGCTTGAGCTGTTGGTAGGAGTCGCGCACGGGTGCGATCGCAATGCCTGACAGCAGCCAGCCAATCCCCGCTACCGTGCCCACCATCAGGCTAGTGCCCAAGGCCAGATCCAAAATTAGCCGCCGACTGGGCTTAGTCACCTCAAACCAAGGATGGCTCACCCGCAAATAGCCCAGCACCTGATGATTTTGCTGCACCCGCTCAGTCACCTGTCGGAGCACCTGTTCATTGCTGACCCGTACCGTCTCCCCTGCCGGATTCACGTGCAGGGGAATGTTCAGGGGCTCAGACAGAGTCGTCCACAGCAGATCGCCCGTCGGCCCAAACCATTCTAGGTCGATGTGGTCGTCTTCTCCAGTCGGCGCATTGTCTCGAAAGCTAGCCTCAACGTTGACATGGACAGACGGCTCAATCACGCCCACGGCAGTTAGCACGCGCCCGCCCGGTTCCCCCGCCTCAATCACTAGCGATCGCTGCACAATCTCAACGACGTGGTTCAAGGTGTCATCGACCCGTTCGACCAGCGTTGTGCGCACATATAAATAGAAGCCGCTGGCGAACAGCAGCAGCAGCACCGCCGTAACGGCTGTGTACCAAAGAGCTAACCGCCGCCGAGTTGCCTGAAACATTGAGAAAAGCACGCAAACAGGCCAATTCCACTTTAAGCCAATCCTCTAACGCGCGATGGCGAGGTGGAGCCCCATCCCGTATCTGTCATTGCGATCGCAGTAAAGCAATCTTGCAGAGAATGGCGCTACAGAAGCTATCGGTTTATCCCAGCTAGAATGCTAGGCCAAAAGTTTCCGCATACTAAGTTATTAGGTTGCTTCAGTCATTGGTTGGAGCAGCATCCTAAAGTTATCAATTAGAGTGAGCAACTCGCACAAATGGACTACAAAAACTTAAAAAAAGTAATAAGCGGCTACTCTGCTAGGAATCTAGAGCAGCGAAAAAATTGGTATTCTCCAGCAGCAGAGGCTTATAACCAAGCAAGACCCCGTTATCCCCAAGAGTTAATTTGTCAGGTTGTAGAGCTTGCTCAACTCAAGCCTAACTCGAAAATTCTTGAAGTGGGATGCGGCCCAGCAACGGCAACAGTAGCATTCGCTCAATTGGAATTTCCGATGTTGTGTTTAGAACCCAACCCGGATTTTTATCAATTAGCCCAACAAAACTGTGAGCAGTACCCCAATGTAAAAATTCAGAACACTTCTTTTGAGGAATGGGTACTAGGAACTGAGAAGTTTGATGCTGTTCTAGCGGCAAGTTCTTTCCATTGGATACCATCAGATGTGGGATATTCAAAAGCAGCAGAAGCTTTAAAGGAAAATGGTTACTTGATTTTGTTATGGAACAAAGAACTTCAGCCTTGCTATGAAGTGTATCAAGGCTTGTCTGGAATTTATCAGGTTCATGCTCCATCACTTGACCGTTATGAAGACAGGAAAACGCAGGAGGAAATTCTGCAAGGATTAGGAGAAATGATTACAGATTCAGGTCTATTCAAAGACCTGATGACTGGTTGTATTGAATCTAAAACAACTTATACAGTTGACAAATATTTGTTGCTTTTGAATACTTACTCACCCTATTTGAAGCTAGAGTCTGAAAATAAGAAGGCTCTATTTGAAGAGTTAAGAAATAGAATTGTCTTTGACCTAGGTGGAAGTCTTGAACTCTCATATGTATCGGCATTTCATATTGCTCAGAAATGTTGACCGGCAGTTTGAATGATATTGAAAGTGATGTTCTGGCTCAAGGCAGCCGTTCGTTTTAACTTCCACACAAGGGTTAATGTAGTTCATAATCAAAGGTGCAAGAGTACCTTAGGTTATGCTTGCTAAGCCACGGTAGGGAAGTGGCCCCATACCTGATAAGAAAAGAGCAATGGCTAATAATGAGTTCAGATCAAAAAGCCAAGAGTATATTCTAAGACTGAAGTGGGCGGGATATATTGTCTTACGAAGTGGAGCAATAGGGCTAATGTCTGGAAGCGTACTAGGTGCGCTTTTTGGCTGCGCCTATCTCACCCTCGCCCTTTGGACAAGCATGGTTGGTGCTGGATTGGGTTTAGGGCTGGGTCTCGTTAACGGGCTCCTGCTGAGTCTACTATCATGTCTATTCTTCTACCCACTTCAACATATTCGGCTCTACCGTGCGATAGCCAAAACTATCAGTGCCTCTGTAGCCGCTGGAGGAGCCCTAGGCTTCGGGCCTTGGTACTTCTCTTCTAAAGCCATGACACCCAGTTCAGCAGTTTTCATTGGCTTTAACTCTGTATTGGCCTCTGTAATTGCTGGGTGGGCAGGTTGGTTAATGGGTCAAAATATCTCTAAATGGTATGAGCAGAAATATTCAGAAATACAGGAAGAACTGACAGCTTCACAGACATTACAGAGCACCATCACTTCAAATAAAGCAGGCCGAAATCTAGCAGCCATTTTGCTATCTATAGGCTCGGGTTGGGTATATCTTGGCTTACTCTCGTTGCTCTTTCACTTTCCAGGATATAGGCTTTTGAAGCGCATGGTTTGCGGCTCTCAAGATGTAGCTTCTTGTCTTCCTTTTCCGCGCCTTTATACCTCGGTAGCAGCCGGCCTTAAAGTAACTATGCCTGCAGTTCTTGCAGTCATATTAATAGTTTTAATATTGCAAAGCCGTCCTGTAAGACGGTTTTTTAGAGCTTCAGAGTAAAATTAATATCAATAAATTATTGTATTTTGTGTCAAAGAAAGGAAAAAATCCCTGTGGCCGTAAAGTCCTCTGTGTTTATTGCAACTAGCCTTGATGGTTACATTGCTCGCGCTGATGGCAGCCTCGACTGGCTCGATCGTGCTAATGCCAGCGTTCCCCCAGACGAAGACTTTGGCTATAACGATTTCATCGCATCCGTAGACGTCCTTGTCATGGGCAGAAACACCTTTGAGAAAGCGCTTTCATTTGGTGACTGGCCCTATGGCTCCAAACCGGTCGTAGTTCTCAGCCGAGGTTCAGTTTCCATCCCAACAGCAATTGCTAATACCGTTTCTGCCTCGTCCGAGCCTCCACAGAAGCTGGTTGAGCACCTTGCTGACAATGGAGCCCAGCATCTCTACATTGATGGGGGGCTTGTGATCCAAAGCTTTCTCCGTGAAGGACTGATCGATGAAATCACCATCACAATGATTCCAGTGCTCCTTGGGGCTGGTAAATCGCTTTTTGGCAATCTGGATCAAGACATTGAGTTGACTCACCTGGCAACCAAAGCCTATGAGATTGGCTTTGTGCAGAGTAAATACTGTGTGGCAAAACGTGCCTAACCCTTGATCTGAGAGAAACTCAGTTTCTGGTCTAGGGAGGGGGGGTGCGATCGCACTCTCCACCTCACCCACAACACTCAAGCCACCTGATCTGTGTCCATAGCAGTGGCTCCTTCTGTTGCCCCCAGAGTTGTCAGGAACTCCAGCGCCCTAGCCAAACAAGCCGCACAATGCCGGGGCGGCAGCCTGTAAAAAGATCGCCAGGCAAACGCCTTGTCAGCCTCGTAGGTGTTAGCCCGATCAGGTCGATGATCCAGCCAAGCAATCCGCACTGCGTGTCCCACCAGCACATCTAGAGTGACGTAGTCTTCAAAGTACAGGTCAGGGTTGACCTTGAAGATCTCGCCCAACTCCTGCAGCGCCTCAACATTGACGTGGCGATACTCCGGAGCCTGAATCTTATTTAGCAGGTGGTCAATGCGGCGGGCAAAGTTCTGCTCTCCCGGCGTCATTTCTGACAAAATCAACCGGCTATCCAAGCGATTGCGCCGCTCAAACTTATTACCAATAACGACCCCTTTGCAGTGCTTTAGCAGCTCCCAAACTTGGGAATAAAACCCTTCGGGCAAGCGGTTGATTTCACCATCGATCTGCCGCTTACGCAGCCAATCGCCATTAGCCAGCTCTCCCTCGATATCTTCAGGAATTACCTGCCAATTGACCGAAGCTTTGGGCTTAATGTGGAGCGACTCTCGCTGAAAGACGGTTTGGTTGAGGCCGCTATAGCCAGCTAGTCCCTGACGTAGGCGCTGCTTAATTTCAAAAGGGCTCAACGACATCAGGTACTCGTAGGCTTCATCCTGGGTCAAATCTTTCTCCCGCGCCAGTTCACTGGTCAGCAGCAAAATCAGATACCCGACCCGCAGAGTCATCAGGCCATCAAACAGCCGAGGTTCGGTTTTAATTAATACGCTCAAGTACACCAAAATTTCCTGAGTCAGCACCGAGTCTCGCTCATCCTCGCCGCAAAACGTCTTGATCTTCTCCACAATTTCGTGATGAGACATCGGCTCTGTCATCAGAGAAGCATCACTGTAGGCTTTGCCCACCGAGATCTGCTTCTGCCGCACCAAGATTTCCGTCACTGCATCAGATAGGGAAATGTCGGCCTTGTTCAGCAGGCCTGAAGCTCGGCGCAGAATCGACCAGCACTCATTTCTGCCTGCCTTGGCATAGATTTCATCCAGCAGCACTTCCACAGTCACCAGATGACCAGGGTCACCTATACCCGTGTCAAACGTCAGTCCTTTGAGGCGCTTTAAAGTACTTAGCAGCTCAATCTGCTCATAGAGGTTGTCGGACTGTTGCAGGGCGGCTAAAAGCCGACTGAGATCCGTTTCCCGCTCCAGGTCAAACTCTTCTAGAATGCTCAGCGGACCCGTGTGGTCTGGGTTAAAAGCTAAATAGCTGGTAATTAGAGGCGCATACCCTACTGCTGCAGTGCCTAGCTGGTAGTGATTAGCATTGTCAATCCGCTCAATTCCAGAAGTCATTATTAGCTGAGACAGCGGGCTAACCTTGACCGACACATGGTCACAGTGGCCCGACCTCAGTTCTTGAATCAACGCCAGCAAAGGCGACTCGTGAATAGGCTTGTGCCCCAACTGAAACATGGTGTGGGTCAGCATCAGCGTTAGGGTGGGCCGACCCGGTTCGCGCCAGTGGTCATGGATGTAGGCAATTTCGCTGCGAATCTGAGAGACCAGGAAGTGGTAGTCCAGCGTTAAGTAAAACTGCTGCTGGTCCAGAAATGAGGGAAGAAAGACTGCGCCGTTGCCCTGGATGCGGAAAATTCGCGAAGTCGTGAGGCTGCGAAGCCGACGGGTTGGGCGACCACTCAACCCCAACTTGCTGTTGCGGCCAATCTCGGCATAAATGGCCGACAGTTCGCCCGCTGGAAAAACTTGAACTGGCGCTAGCTCATCTAAGACCTGAGTGGAAATGCCGTAGGTCTCTAACTCTGCCTGCAGCGCCCGATCTTCGGACAGCAAGGCAATCTGCACAATCGGCAGACGCGGTTCTCGAACCGTTCCATGGCGGCCCAACGGGTCTATGTCGCCGGGCTGCAGGAGCCCATCCCGCAAAAACTGCCCTAGAAAGTAAAGGCTCTGCGCCCAAACTAAGGGCACATTGTCATTAGGCAGACGGGCTTGACTGCCGGGGCTGAGCCGCTCTGCCTCTAGAGAATCTGCAGGCACGTAGTAGAGTTCGGGCAATAGGCCAACGCCATCTCGGTCAACCGTGAGGGCCTTTAGCCGCTCCTCGTAAAACTCGATCTGCTGAGGGCTGTTGCGAAATAGGCTGTCGATCCACAGATAGGTAAAAAAGAGCGGCCACTCACATTCGATGTGCTCAAACTGCTGCAGTTCCTCCCGCTCGTAGTGCAGCCGGGTGATATCTTCGCTAATGGTTTGATGTCCATCCCGCAAAAATCGCTTGCAGCCGTATTGGCCCTGCAGCTTGTCAATAATTTTGAGCCGGGTGCGCTCAGTTAGCTCGGGAGAATCTACTGCAAAAGCCGGAAACCCAATCATGCTGAGCAGGGCCGAGTCCACCTCTTTGGAGCCCGATTCTCTAGGCAACAGTGACTCTAGCGTGATGCGGCTGCGGGCGATCTCATCAGGCAAAACGTGAATTACCGAGGACTGTCCGCCGCGAATGCCGAACAGGTTAAGGCCCTGCATGGCTTCTAGGGCCGCTTTTGCCATCCCGACAGAGCTGGCATTGAGCTCAGGCTTGCCGTGGTTGAGCTTGTTGCCGCGTTCCCAAATGCCGTAGTCCGGCGTTCTATAGGCCCGGCCAATGTAGTAGACCAGGTTTTGAACGAAGTTGACCTCGTCTTGGGTGAAGACGATCTGCAGTCCAGAAGCCGTCATCTGGGCCAGCATTAGCAGGTAAAGCGAGGTGGCGTCGAGCTGGAGATGGCCCCAAGCGTCGTCGGCTACGACGGTGCTGCCGGTTGTCGTATCGTACTTGGCGTGGAGGGCTTCTAGAGGATTTTGATTTTCCTTAAACCGCTCTACTTTGTGGGCCTGCTGCATCATGGCAAACAGCAAACCTCGCATGAGCTTGACAACGCTTTGCTCAAGTTCGTAAGTGCGGCCTGAGTCTTCGTCAATCTTGCGATAGGCCAGGGCCAGCCCCCACACTGCCAAAATGCTGTAGACGTTGTCGCGGACCCAGGCATCGGTGTAGTTGCCGTGCACATTGACCGCTGTACTGGCTGGCAAAAGCCCTGTTACCGGGTTTTGCCGAGACAGGATAACAGAGTGAACTTGTTGATAATAGTCGTCGAGCTGGTGCTGGAGAGACGTAAGAGCCATAGCGCGATAAACGAGAGGCAGTTAAACGGCTTTAGAGGTCAGTCTTAAAAAAATCTTAAAGAGTTCTGCGATTATAGATCTTTAGCAAGCCACTTCTTCAGTAATCAGATATGGCTCAAAACAGTTCTAAATTCAACTTGATAGGCTGACTTATTTCTTGAAGTGTTCCCGGCTACACTTTGGGTGCAACGACCGGAACTCATGACGGCGCGAAATTCAGCTTTAGCCCTGTAGCAACAGAATAGACAGAGCCTCAGGGTTGCAGCGAAAATTGTGCAGAAGCAAGTCAATGGGTCTAGCAGTCTTCGAGCTGAGCCAGGGTCAACAGCATCTCGTCGATGATTTGACGCAGAACGCTTGCTCTCTGGTTAGCGTTGTTGATCAATATACTCACTACTAGAGGCTGGTAGCTAGGTGGAGTCATGTACCCAGAAAGCGACACATTGCTGCTAACTGCTCCCGTTTTGCCGTAGAAGTTGCCCTCCAGTGGAGTGTCTAGCAGCCGGTTACGGAGGGTGCCGCTGATCCCAGCTACGGCCAGAGAGTCTCGGTAAACCGCTGACTGGGAGTGGCGGGCCATGATCTGAAGCAGGTTGACCAGGGCTGCTGGTGTGGCTAGGTTATGGCGAGATAGGCCGGAGCCATCTGCGATCGCAAACTCCTCAGGATTTACACCCAGACGAGCCAGCAAGGCCGTTACAGCAGTAATTCCTGCCTCAGTTGCCTGGTCAGGGCGCTGTGCAGAAAAGGCGACTCCCAGCGTTTTAAGCAGAGACTCGGCATAGAGGTTCGTGCTGTTGCGGTTGGTTGGTATCAGCAGTTCTGCCAGCAGCGGGGACTGGTGAAAGGCAAGTTCATTGGCTGGTGCGGTCATTGGCTCTAGGGTCACTGTCGTTTGCCCCACTGCAATGCCTTGTGCTTCTAGCGCCAACCGGAAGCGGTCGATAAAGTAGGCCGCTGGATCGGGAATGGCGATGGCTGCTGTCTCAGCCTCTGAACCTGCCGTGAGCTGCCCGCTGACGTACAAGACGGGCTGACCTAAATCTCGCCCCACGCTGACAAATTCCGCTTCGCCTGGAGCCACAGTGCGAGATTGGTTGACGACGCGCCAGGAGCTGGCTGGGGTGGGAATATCCCAGACAACCTGAAGTGGTTGGCCGATCATTTGGGGCACCAGGCTCAGGTTAATGGCGTTGCGATCGCTAATCAAACTATTCACCGGAGCCCCATAGCCCGCCTGCACATCTTCCCACTCCCAGTTGGGATTGACCGGCGACCCGGAAAAGTAGCTATCATCCCCGGTCAGCGTGCTGACCTGGCGCACACCCGACTGGGCGATTTGCTGGGCCAAGTTAACTAAATCTTCGCGGGTCAAGCTAGGGTCGCCCCGACCGACGACTCGCAGATCGGTCACCGCTGCAGCCTCGCCGTAAACCGAAGTGCGAATGCGATAGTCGGGGCCTAGAAAATCCAGCGCAGCGGCGGTCGTCAGCAGCTTGACATTGGAGGCAGGGATAAAGAACTGCTGGGCATTACGGGCATATAAAACCTGGCGATCGGCAGCCTCGCCCTGAGTCTCCACATAGACGCCCACCCGAGCCGACTGGAGGGATGGCTGAGTTGCGATCGCATCTAGCGCCCCTGCCAGTTCTGAGACACAGATACCTGCCTGGGCAGGGAGGGCTGCGATCGCACCCCAAAACCCAATCATGCCGCCTAGCCCCCAGCACCAATGCCTTCTCAACTCGGCAAAATCCTTTACAGCCACTTTCGCTTGCATTCGCCACCCATCCAACCATCCACGCCATCCAACCTGGCCTGTAACTTACTGATCTGAAAACCGCTATAGGCCCTGTAGCTGCTGCAAATTCTCTCCCCCGGTCTGTTGACTAAACGGATTTTACTCTTTCAGCGACCTAGGTTAGCGTAGGCAAATCGGTGTCTTACACTAAAGAGCGTTAAACCGCATTGCGCTAAAACCAACCCCTATGGCCGAGCAAAAGGAACAGCAGCACCCCCAGTACCGCACCGATCGCCAGACCGTTAGCCAGATCCTCAACGGCGAACCTTCGGACTACAACCTGGCCGAACTGGGCCGCATGATCATTCGTTACAAAGGCTTCCCCGGTGCCCACGACATCCAGAAAGACCTGGAAAAAGCTTTAAGCAACTGGGGCCTGACTGAAGCTGCCCTTTACGAAAAGACTCGTGAAATTCACCAGCAGGCCGATGTTTACAAAGGGCTGGGACGGGGGCGAGAGGATTGGAGTTAGCCGCTATCTAGAACCGGCAAACACTTTTTCAGCTGGACCAGTCATATAGACGCGGTTGTTGGTTTCTGACCATTCGATTTGCAGTGGGCCGCCGGGGAGTTCCAGAGTGGCTTTGCGATCGCACCGTCCTGTCAGCACACCTGCCACAAGCGAGGCGCAGGCCCCAGTGCCGCAGGCTAGGGTGATGCCAGCTCCGCGTTCCCACACCCGCATCTTGAGATAATCACGGCGCACAACCTGGATAAATTCGGTGTTAATGCGCTTAGGGAAAACGCTGTGATGCTCAAACTGAGGCCCTAGGGCTTCTAGAGGAATGGCGGCTACATCATCAACGAAGGTAATGCAGTGAGGATTGCCCATGCTGACACAGGTCACCTCCCAGGTTCGATCTGCCACGATTAGAGACTGGCTGACCACTTTCTCGTCAGCAGCGGCTAGTGTCGTAGGAATTTCTCCGGCCAGCAGGTAAGGCTGACCCATGTCCACTGTTACTTGTCCATTGGTCTGCAGTTCTGGGGTAATGGTGCCTGCCAACGTGTGGATGCGGTAAGCGTAGGGCAGCGTTGCGGCATTGCCGTCAGAGGCCTCCAAGTCTCCGATAAACTGGGCTAGACAGCGAATGCCGTTGCCGCACATCTCTGGCTCTGAGCCATCGGAGTTGAAGATACGCATGGTGTAGTCGGTGCCGCTTTGACCAGGCAGGGCAAAGATCACCCCGTCTGCGCCAATGCCAAAGTGGCGATCGCACCACAAAACGGCATCTTCAGCGGTCAAGACAGGCTCGCTCTGATGGCGGTTATCGATCAAAATAAAGTCGTTGCCTAGACCGTGATACTTGGTAAACTCCATCGGTTATGCGCTCTCTTGCTTCGCCAAACTCTTCACTGCCAGATTCTCATTTTAGGGGTAAGGGCGCAGGAACATAGGCACAGTTAGCTTGAATCCACAGGTGAAGTTTGCAGCTAATTACTGGGCAGTGAGGAGTAAATTATTGGGGTATGGTGCGGTTGGCAACTGCCTGAAATTGGGGCTAGAGTTGAAGCCCTACCGCCAATTGGCCCGTAAGTACTCACCAAATCATGACAACAGAACTCGATACAGGGTTACCCAGCACTCGACAAATCCAAAACCTGCTCCGCACCAAGCAGAACATTGAAGTCAAGCTGATGACAGGCGATCTCATCAGCGGTCAACTGCGTTGGCAAGACCCGCAGTGTATTGCTGTCTCTACCGCCGATGGCGCTGTCGTGCAGATCTGGTTCCATGCGATCGCATACCTCAAGCCCCAGTAAAGGCCCAGCAAAATCGCAGCGCAGAATTTATTAATACAATCCCCCGAGAGTTAGTGCTACCTTCGGGGCTAACAATGCCTCACACACCTACACTGATCAGCCACTAATCAGCCTATGAAGGTCTTTTCAACCATCCAAAGCACCTGGGCACATTCTGGCAGGCTGTGGCGGCAGGGTTCTTTGGGAATAGTTGCGATCGCGCTCATCACCCTAGTCGCAGCCCTGCGCTCCCCGGCCCACGCCTACGAAGTGCAGATCACGCCCACCAGTCCCCAGCTAGGAGATACCCTTGCTGTCTTGGTTCAACCGGCCCGCACTGGCCCCTCTCCCGTGGTCACAGTCAAAGGCCAAAGCTATCCCACCTACGCCTTACCCGGCAACCGCTTTCGAGCCCTAGTGCCCACTAGCCCCCTCGATCAGCCCGGACGTCTTGCCATTCAGGTCAGCGGTCAAGAAGAAACGCGCAACCTAGCTGTAGATTTACGCAACCGCAGCTTCCCGGTGCAGCGTATTACCCTTTCTCCCTCGCGCGCTGGCCTGGAAGGCACCGACTACGAATTTCGCCGCATGGACGAGCTAAAGGCCCTGCGCACTCCCACCAAATTCTGGAATGGCCCTATGAGCCGCCCTAACCGAGGTAGAGTCAGCTCTGAGTACGGCATTCGCCGCTACTACAACGGTGAATTTGCCCAAGATTACTACCACCGAGGCGTTGATTACGCTGACGGCACAGGCTCTCCTATTCTGGCTCCTGCCGCTGGTCGCGTTGCCCTAGTAGGCCGAGTTCAAGATGGCTTTACCCTCAACGGCAACACTATTGGCATTGACCACGGCCAGGGCGTTGCTAGCGTTATGATTCACCTTTCCCGCATTGATGTCAGGGAAGGCGATTTTGTGCAGCCAGGTCAGCAGATCGGGGCAATGGGAGACACAGGCTTTGCCACTGGCCCTAATCTGCACTGGGGCCTCTATGTAAATGGCGTCTCCGTTGATCCGGTTCCCTGGCGCAATAGTGGTATTGAGTAGCAGGTGCATGAGTAGCCGGGGCACCTAGCTGAGAAGTTCCTTGTTTTCCGCTCATCTGTGCGAAGTCCTGGTAAAGTTTGTGCTCTTTGATGATGGCTCCGGGCACACTAGATCCAGTGGCAACGACACTAAGGACAACCTGCAGCCCCCAAAAGCTGGCTGTTAATCCATAGCACCCTAATGGAGCGATTAGCCCAATGAGTATCGAAAAAATTGTTGAACAGGCCCTTCAGGACGGCTACCTAACTCCGGCTATGGAAGCCGAAGTTGGCCGCATCTGTGATACCGCCTCTGAACTGTCGATTGAAGAGTACATGTCCCTGGATCGGCTCATGGGTGCTCTTCTAACTGGCGAAGTTGTCGCCGTTCCTCGCAAGCAGTTCATCAACGTGATGGAAGAGCTGGTTCTGACCGAGGCCATTGCGCGAGTTGCTGAAATCGAGGCCACTACTGACGCCACTCTTGATTTGGGAGATGTGGCAGCCTACGCCTTAAACCGGCTGCCGCCCCTCTATGCGACAACCGAAGAAGGAGCCAGCTATCAGCGAGAAAAGGCCAAGGGCGAAGTGTCTGACCTGATTTCTGCCCAGGTTAAAGAAGCAATTTCTCGCAACATGGATCGCCCTGACTTCTACCCCGAGCGCCAGAGCATCCGGAAAAAGCCCGTTGGAGACGATGTCCTCGGTCAGGTTAGCTCTCTGCTGCAAGACTACGCTCACAAGTTTGAACCGGCTCACCAAAGCAGCTAGCTTTAGCAGGCCTTCATTCTGGTTACTCCAAGCAGCCTCAACAGAGTTCAAGTGTTGCTGCTCACTCAGGGGGTACTCAATCCTTCCTTGCAGGTGCTAAACCACAGCAAATAGTCCTCTGAAACAAACGTTTCAGAGGACTTTCTATCTCTATAGCCAGCATTAAGGGCTTTTGCTTGCCGATTACAAAGGAAGCAAAAGCCCTTAATGTTTGCCCAAGGGGGTTGGCCCTAAAGGGCTACTACAAGGTCTTACAGGCTATTAGAAAGGGGAATTCCAGAGCCCTGCTGGAGAATAGTTGCATCAGATTTGATATAGCCAAAGTAGAATGCAACGCCAGCCAAAATAACGCTCAACCAGACATTGTTACCAAACAGAGGCATCGTGCCAAAGAAGGTGTTGGTAAAGGGTAATAGGCCCAAAATGGCCTGAGCACCATAAATAATCGCAAAGATCCGGTTGAAGACAATAGAGCCGCTTAAGCTAGTGAACGCGGCAATGCCCCAAAGACCCACTAAAACACCAATGCCATTATGGAAATAGTTGGTGGGGAAAATACCAAACAGATACCCGTTACCCAGGTAATAATCGTGGCCTGCCGGTAAGGATACTAGGCCAGGTACAAAACCTGCTATTCCCAAGAATAGGGACAAAATACCCAAAATTAGGGCGCAGGTACGAACCTGACTATCCATAGCAGCATCGACAGAAGGACTACGCATTCTTTAAAATCTCCTTTTCTCTTTCACACAAAATCAGTTCACAAACTACTCAAAGAAATTGAGTTGGGGGGAAAAAGAAATTTTCTACCGCACTAGGTGTAGTACGTCGCGCAGTACGCTGTAGCCTGCCCAATCCCAGAGAAGATAGGCTGAGAAGCCGATCATTGCTAGACGGCCGTTCCACAGCTCTTGCTGAGGGTTCCAGCCAAAAATCCAGGCGTTGCGGTCGTAGCCGTTATAAGCCTTGGCAGTGCGAGGAAGACTAGTTGAATTGTCGATCGGGGCTTGTTGTGCAGCCTGCTTGGTCTCTTTAATTTGTTGCATGAGGTAAACTCTCAATCTCGCCTTAATACATTTCATGCTATTAGCTTGGCTGGCTTAATTGGTCTATCTTTAGGGCAACTGAGGGGGTCTGCCTAAGGAAGGTTTTTACTGCTCAACTTGCTCACTTTGTGAACTAGTAAAACAAGTTGAAGAAACGTTTTTGTTGCTCAACCTGCTCACTTTTTCGTGGTCAAGACAAATTAAGTAATAGGCGATTAAAATCGTCTATTACCTAATTTGGAATTGCTGAAGAATCCGGCAATTAATGTGGCTTTTAACGGAAATTTAAGGAGATTAGTGCTTGATCCCTAACTATGGGCGCTACAGCATGTACATGCATCAACTGAGGAGCGCGGCCTCAGCAGCTATGGATTTTAATCAGTAGCTCAAGCACTGGGAACAGGGGTTTCTTTGGGTAGCTCCAGATCGAGCGTGCTGGGAATCTGAATTGCCAGGATAGTTCCTAACACGGTTACGTAACCCACTAGCGACAGCCAGAGCAGGTGGTTGCTCTGGACGTATTCAGCGGCTACCGCTAGCGGCCCAAACCCCAAGCCAAACGCAATTAAGACAGCGTTGCGGAGTGCTTTGCCCTGCTTCATACCAATAAAGTAGCCCTCTATCATAAAAGCGACTGCTGTAATAACGAGCAGGGGCAACAGCCAACCCACGTAATCGCTAATCTGGGCATTGATTTCGGTATGGTTTGTAAGCAGCCCAAACACGAGGTCTGGAAAGAGGATTGCTCCCAGGGCAAACCCTAGGGCGATGGGCAGGGCGGCTGCGATCGCAACTCTCAGTAGCGGCATCATTAGCTGAGTTTCTCCCTTGCCCTTAAAGCTGCCAGTCAGGGTCTGAGTTGTCATGCCTACCCCTTGAACTGTGAACTGACTGAGCAGGGCAATCTGCAGCAGCAGACCGTTTTGAGCCAGGGTCGTGGTGCCCAACGATGAGCTGAGGTTGGTGAAAATGGCGTAGGTCGAGATCAGCACCAAAAACCGGACCAATAGATTGCCTTTGAGGGCCACCGTTTCTCTGAGCGATTGCCAGTCCAAAACCTCCTTGAGGGCAGCCCTCACATCAGAGCCGCGAACCGTGAAACACACGGCCCCCAGACCTGCTAGCAAAGATAAGTACTGGCTGGCAGCGGTAGCTAGCCCTGCCCCCGTGCTGGCCCAACCCCACTGAAAAATCATCAGGTAGTCCAGCAGCACGTTAGAGCCGTTGCCCAGTACTGAGATGATCAAAACGACCCAGTTCATCTCTCGGCCTAAAAACCAGCCGATCAGCACAAAGTTGAGCAAGACGGCAGGGGCTCCCCAGATGCGGCCATAGAAATAGTCCAGACCCGATGCTTCTACTTCCGTTGTGCCGCTTAGGATGGCAAACCCAACTTTTTGCAGGGGGTACTGCAGCAGCAAGATTGCTAGGCCAATCAGCAGCGCCATCAGGCCGCTTCTAAGCCCCGCCAGCAGCACACCTTTGGTATATTCTTGCCCTGCTGCCTGAGCAGTCAGAGCATTGGTGCTTGAGCGTAAAAACTTGAGCACTCGGTAGAGGTAGTCAAACAAAATCGATGCCAAAATCACGCCAGCTAGGTGCCGAATATCGGCTAAATGCCCTAGAAAGGCCGTATCAACCAGACCCGCGAGAGGCACCATCATATTGGAGAGCACGCTGACCGCCGATAATCGCAAGAAACGAGGCAAAAATCTGTACTGATCAGGTAAGGCAAGCACCATTCGATTCGGCCAGGACAACTTAGTTGGAACATGCTTTAAGACACTGCCACTAATCAAGGAGCAGGTCTTAACAGAAATTCACTTCTTATCCTAATGGGCTTGGCCGGATAACTCAAAGAATTAGCAGGCAGTCAAGATATTTTTAGGTGCGATCGCAGAGCTACCCTGATAGTGGTGGCAAGCACATGGCAGTGCATAACGCTTTTACTGGCCGAGCCGTTCACTAATTTCTAAGCGGCTGCCGTTGACAAAATCTGCCCCACTTTGAGCCCGCTTGCCTTGGGGCTGAACCTGCAGCAGCAGCAGCAGCCCTTCTCCAGTCTGAATCAGCGGTCCTTGCCCCTTTAATAGGCCCACTACTTCTCCCGGTTGAGCCGAAGCGGCCGTTAGCTGAATGGCTTCGACCGTAGACTGGAGCCGAATCAAAATTTCGGGCAGTTGGGGCCAGGTAAACTCTTCTAGGGGCGCGGTGGCGGTGATCTTCAAAGGCTCGCCGCGAAATAGGGTGCTGCAGTTGGGGTAAAAGCCTCGCACTTGATTGTGTAGTGCGATCGCACTGCGGCTCCAGTCCAGCGCATAGTCTTCCTTCTGAATCAGCGGCGCATAAGTAGCCTGCTCATCGGGCTGAGGCACTGCCGTTACGGTTCCAGCCTGAAGCTGCTGCAGCGTGTCTACCAGCAAGTCTGCACTTTGGGCCGCCAAAACCTGGGCCAAATCAAGGGCCGTGTCCATCAGGTCAAGGGGAGCCCTCGACTTCAGCAGCATGGGGCCAGTATCCATGCCTTCATCCATAAGCATGGTGGTAACACCCGTCTCACTCTCTCCGTTGTAGAGGCTCCACTGGATGGGGGCCGCGCCTCGGTAGGCTGGCAACAGAGATCCGTGGGCGTTGATACACCCGAGTCGGGGCATGGCTAGAATGCGTGGCGACAGGATTTGGCCGTAGGCGATGACCACAAAGGCATCTGCCCCAACCGCTTCCAGCTCCGCCAAAACGGCTTCGTCTTTTTTGATTCGCTTTGGCTGCCAGAGGCGGCAACCCGCCGTCAGCGCCACCTGCTTGACGGGTGAAGGCATCACCTGCCCGCCGCGCCCGCGCCGCTTGTCCGGTTGAGTTACTACCCCCACCACCTCAAACTCGGGGTGGCTCAGGAACCGCTCTAAACTGGGCACAGCAAACTGGGGCGTGCCAAAAAAAACAATCCGCATAACCAGGCTCACAACGTTCCTCACCATTAAACCCCAGGTTAGGCGCTACGCTGGTAGCCTGTGAAGAGCCCTTACCAGCCCTGGCTAGGTCTTCCTTAGCGCCGGGGCACAATGGCAATTTCAATGCGCTGGTTGCGCTGCTGCTCAGCCTGTGAGGTACCGGCAATGAGCGGGCGGGTTTGGCCGTAGCCCACCGGCACCCAGCGATAGCCTTCCCCCATGCGAGACTCTAGATATTGCTGCACCGCCAGCGCCTGCCGAAAGGTCAAATCTCGATAATCTTCAGCAGACCCAGAACTGTCACTGTGGCTGCCGACCACCAGAGTTGCGCCGGGGTAGCGGCTCAAATCCGCTAGCAGGGTGTCGAGAATGCGCTCAGCACTGGGGGTCAAGATTGCCTGACCGGGCATAAAGAGCAAAGAACTGGGCAGCGTGACGCGATCGCGGGCCAACTGAAACAGGGGATCTATGTCTGGTGTTGGGACTCCAGCTGGGGCAGCCGAATCGCCTGCGGTGGGAGCCTCAGGGCTGTTAGCAGCCGGATCTGGAGCCGCTGTCCCCGGCAGGCTGCGATTTAGCCGCTGCAGGCGAGACTCCAGCGGGGCATCCGACACGGGCTCTCCTAGTTTTGTCTCTAGGTCAGCTAGGCGATTGTCTAGCGCTCCTAGCTCAGTTCCCAGGGCTGATAGCTCCGATGCGATCGCTTCTTGCTCCACGGCATCTAAGTTGGGGGTGGCAGGCGGTGGGGCCGTCTGTGCCGGAGGCGGGGAGGCCACATCAGGCAGCGGCGAGGTTGCGATCGCAGAGGTAAGAGTCAAATCCTCGGTCCACCACTGAGGGAGTTGCCGCACCTTACGCACTACTCGGCTAGAGTGCCGCATCGCCACTTCTTGAAAAGGTGGCTCCGAAAGATTAGGGCTAGGCAAAAGTTGGGCTGCTAACACGCCAGCTAACCAGCCCAGGCTTACCCCCACCCCCAACAATGCTAGCCGCACCGTCAAAGTCCATAGAGCTGCCAGCCCAGACAAGGGCCCCCGCCTAGCTGGTTTAGCTGGAGGGATAGGATTTGGGGCAACCCTAACCCCATCGGGAGAAACTCCTGACCCCTGAGGAAATTCGTTCGAAGGAGACTCAGACATATCTGGGTGCAGGTAACCTTACAAAAAACTCAGGCAGAGGTGCTTCAATCAAATCAATCAGGCCAGCCATTCCAGGGGCTAACCTGGACAGTCCCATCCTCGGTAAAAACTACCATAAAGTCAGACTGAGGCGAGTTCGCTTGGCCTGCGGTGGTTAGATCAGGCAGAGGAGTTTGATCTACGGCCGCGCCTGCCGCTGAATCAACTGCCACAAACCCAACAATATCGCCAGCCTCATTCAGCCGTACCCGATAGGTCACAGGCTCTGGGAAGCGTGTGGATTTGCGGTTACTGCTGATGGTGCGACGCAGGTCAGCGTTGAGCGTCTCTATCTGGCGGCCATCTCGGATGGGATTGGCAATCTCTGGGTCTAGGGGCCTCGCCCCACCTACTACAGTCGCTTCACTGGTTTTGAGTGAGCTTGATGGGGCCGGTTCAACTACCACCTCTCCCCCTGACGTAAAGCGAGTAATAAATCGAGCTACCGGTTCAGTGATGGGGGCAGTTGGGTTGGGCGGTCGAAACAGCAGCTGCGGCAGAGGAGTCGCTTCATCATTAGCCAGAGCTGCATCGTTGCGGCTAATGTAGCCTAAAATATCGCCGTCTTGAGAAACAGTCACCTCATACCGCCAATCCTCGGCAGGTAGTGAGTCGAGAGCCCACTCATCCTGGAGCTGCTCAGCGAGATCCTGCCCTAGCTCTTCAACTGCATCCGCATCGGTAATTTCAGGTGCATTCTCTGCTGACCTTGCTACCGGCCCTGTTACGGCGGAGCCAGCCGCTGCAGGAGCTGCAGCCCCAGATTCAGGCCCTGTCTCCGGCGGGGTTTCAGTTGCTGGCTCATCGGGCGGGGTAGGCGGGGTATCAGGGGTTGTCCCGGCTGCCGCAGTTGTCGGTTCTGTCACCGAGGCCCCTGAAGACGGCCTTGGCTCAAACTCTGGTAATGGCACAAAGAATAGGGCTAGGGCGGCAGCGGCCAACGTCGAAGCACCAATTACTGCTGGCGCTACCCGTTTGGCAACCGGTTCGGCAGGCTTGACCAACCGACGAGAGACTGGCTTTAGGGCCAGTGCCAGATCCGGTAGCGTCTGGGCGTCGGTCAAAAGCTGATCTACAGCTTCCATCAGGTCATAAAACTGAACTGTACTGAGCCTGATGTCTAGAGGCGCTGTGACGCTGGTGTCGTTTGCTGGGGTGTTGCTATCAGACGATTTGTCGCTGCGAACGATGAGGTGGTGGTAAGGCCCTTCCCCTGGCTTCAATTCCACCAGCGGCGGGTGTTCTAATCGCTGCATAGGTGGGGCAATGCCGCTAAGCAGTCGTTGGGCGTAGCTGCTGACCGCTACCACAAGGTTGTCTAAAAACTCTCGTCCGCCCGTCAAAGGCCCGGCAGCAGCCCCTGGTAGGTGGCACTCTACATTGAGGAGCACAGACATCGGAGCTAATCCAGTGTCTCCATCAGTGCTCAACCCTTCCAAGATTAAGCTGCAGTTAGGCAAGCTGTACTGGCGCTGGATGGTCATACGGCCTCTCCATCAAACAGACTAGTCCAGAGCCGCTTTGTGCCCTGAGCTCCGGTACACAGCAGCAGTTGTGAGAGCAAGCTCATAGCCAGTTCGTCTAGTTTTTCATCAGTGGTGTAGGCAATCACCCCAGCCCGGCTAGGATTCATCCGAGAGCGAAAATGGCTGCGAAACCGAGTCAGGTAGTCGCTCAGGCGAAAGTGGTGCTCCAAAGACAGATGCTTGTCACTTAGCTGCTGATACCCCAGGAGCAGCTGTCGGATCAGCACAGTAAGCCGTCGAGCTAGAGAGCAGGTAATGATAGCGAGCGCTTTGGCTTCAGCAAAGCTCAGGGGGCGGCGCTGGCTGTAGCGGCGCATAGGGTTGGTGCCTCGCAGGAGCCATAGATGTACGCGTCCCCGAACAATATTCTGCAGATCGAGTTCACGAGCAGCTACTAGCATTGCCTCCGACCCTCCCAAATCTAGGGCCTCAATCGCCAACAGCAAGAGGTCAAGCTGTACCCGCGCCCGACGAGGGCATTCCTCCTTGGGCAAGTCCGGGTCGGGCAAAGCCTCTAAAATCAACGGCTGGGAGGGGACTGGTGGGCTATCTACTTGCATTACGCTCAAGCTTACTCAAACAGATACTATCAAAACACGGTTTATGCCCTCTTTAGCGGAGGGATGGCCGAACCTAACAGCCAAAAGTCCATTATGGCAAACCCCTTTAATAACCTACGTCTTTAGTTAGGGGCAATTTTGAGAAAGCAAATCAGAAAACTGTTGGGGCTATCTCTATCAGCTCACCTCAATTCAAGCAAAGAGGGTTTTCTAGTTCACTTTGGTCATGCCCTTGATGCGCCAATCCCCGTCCTGGCGCACGAGGTCGTACTGCATGGTGAGGGTGTCTTCGTAGGAGGCAGAGTCGTTTTCAATGCCTTGCTCGAAATAACGACCTGTTTCAGTTACCGTGGCCGTAGCCCGCAGGGCATCCGCAGAGGGATCTCTCGGCTCTACTGATTTCACTTCAACTGCGTGCTCATACTCCCAGTACCAGTTTGACTGTCTAGCTTCTCTGGCTCGGCGCTCCCATTGCGTCAGAGCTGGGTCGGCCAAGACCGTTCGTAAACTATCAGCTTGGTGGTCAGCGCCCAACGCCTCTCGCTTGGCGGTCAGCCAACCTTCGATTGCCCTTTCAGCAATTTCCTCAACTCCGATTTGCTCAGCCTCGGTGGGAGCAGGCGGAATCTCAATAGCAGGTGCGGTCACGCCAATAGCCAGAGGTTGCCCCTGCACTTTAGGGCCGCCAAAGATATCTGCCATGAGGCCAAAGGCGCGGGTCGTCAAAAAGCCTAATGCCCCCATACCCAACAGCCCGGCCAAAAACAGCAAAGCCAGCCGATCCCAGCGCGGAATCCGAGCACCGGGCTGCCGCCGCTCCTCTATCGGCGGTGGTGGGCTTGCCTCCCCTGCGGGTTTGACAATCGTGGGCTGTTTGCGGCCATTACGACTGCGACCATTGTGGTCGTTATGGTTATTTTGCGGGGCTGGACCTTTTGGCCCGGAGGGAGCCTCTAAACGGCCTTCGGGGGAGAGCTGCGCTACCCGCTCGGCAATAGAGAGAGCTGCAGCGGGCTCTCCCATCTCTGATGGCAACGGCGGTTCTGCTGCGCGCCCTAACCCTGCAAAGGGATTCTCAAATTTTCGGCTCGGTTCTGCCTTGAGACTCGAATTAGCAGGCTGGCGAAGCTGTACCGGGGGGTCTTGAGCCATGACTGGGGCAGGCTCAGCAGCAGCTTTATTCTGCTGCCGCCATTGGGGAAAGGAGGCTGTTGGGCTGTTGGGGCTGTCGGCGGGCATGGCTTCTAAGTAAGCCTGTACCTGCGGGTCTGCAAAGTACTCCTTGAGCGCTGTTTGCTGCTCTCGCAGATCTCGGAAGTGGGGAAAAACTTCATCCTTAAGCCAGCGCTCTGCATACAGGCACAGGCCAGGTAGCAAGTCAGGAGCGGCTTGGGAATGCTCGCGAATAAAGGCCAGTGGCTCATATTCTTGGCTTAGCTCTAGGGCCTGGCTGGCTTCCTGGGTTTGCCCCAGCAGCAAGGCGCAAACGGCCTGCTCAAGATGCACATCTTGCTGAGCTGCAACTCGCATTAGGAGCTGTTTGGCCCGCCGCACCAGAGCCGGTTGATGCCGGGCAAACCCTCGAGCGAGCAAGGCGTAGACCGTTAGATAAGTCGCTACGGCAGAGGGGCGGCGCGCCTCTGCTTCGAAAAGCTCCTGCTGTTCGGAGGCGGTTAGATAGTCGCGCAGCTGCTGAATAAAGCGCAAAAAGTCGTCAATCGTCAGGCCAGAGAGGTCATCGTCGGTTCCTTCTATACCGCCCCGGTCTTGCAGCATGCTCTGCAGCAGCTGGAGGCCCTGCCGCCGCTCTCGGGCTTGGTCTAGGGGGCGAGCCAGCAGCTCTAGAATTCGGTAGGGCCGCAGCTTATAAAGTTCGGTCTGAATTTCTGCTCGAATGACGGGAAAGAGGTTTTCTCGAATGAGTAACTCATGCCCAGTTTCAAGCGACTCGGCGGCAATTTCGTACTGGCGCTGCTGCCACTGCTCCCGGCCTAGCTCCAGGCAGGCTAGAGCTAGCGTCAGAACTGTATCGGCTAGGGCTGCTTTAGGGTCGCCAAGGGGATTTTCGAGGTGTCGGGAGCCGCTGGATAAATAAGGTCGCCCTAAGCGGATGACCAATTCGTATTCTCCAAGTTCCAGCAAGATCAGCAGGGCTCCTACGAACTGGCTGTCGTCAATTTCGATGGTGGGGGTGTAGGGGGCCTCGGGGACAGCCGGATCTGAAGCCAGTGCGCGCAGTGCCTCTTCCCCAGCGTTGACACTGACCTCCGCTGGGCTGGGCTGGGGCTCGGGGGGCAGGGCTGGATCTTCTGAGGCATAGGCTTTGGCCAGGAACCTGCTGTCGTAGTCTTTCCGCGAGCCCTCCTGGGAAAGCACTGCGTAGGCTTCATCGATCAGCTGCTTGCGGGCATCGATGGCAATTTCGGAATACTCTCTACGGGGCAGCTGCAGGGTGCGATCGCGATGGGCCTGCTTTAGCTGGTCCGCCGTCGCCTGAATCGGCAACCCCAGAATACGGTAGTAGTCCAACGGAATTCGCACAGCTCAAATCCCCACCAGTGAATTCAATCGAATAGTATCCAAAAAGGCTTGCAACGGATGCGCGAACGATTTCATCTTTTGCAATTTTTTTTGCAATGGTTGTCAGATGCTACCCTGTTTCAGCCTAGCCTTAGCTGGGTTGGTTCCAGTCCTGACCAGCTTACCGTCAGATTTCATCAACCCATCATATTAGAATGAGTAGATTCAATTCGCTCAACTCGGCCTGTTTGTTCAGAATATTCAAGATCAGAATCAGGAATTGATCTGCTCTAGCAATGTTAAAGTCTGGAGCTACAGTCTAATGGGGTCTGACGAGGACTGTCGTACAGGCTGATCAGTTGGACGACCTTTTCGCTATAGTCAAAAATTGGACATTGCGGCTTAGGACTCAGCAAACCCATGGTTCAGGAAAGGACACTACCAGCATTTCACGCGGCATCAGTCCCGCTGACGCAGGCAGAAGGGCTGATGCTCTACGAAGATATGGTGCTTGGCCGCTATTTTGAAGACAAGTGCGCCGAGATGTACTACCGGGGCAAAATGTTCGGGTTTGTTCACCTTTATAACGGTCAAGAAGCCGTTTCTACGGGTGTAATCAAAGCCATGCGTCCCGATGATTTTGTTTGCAGCACTTACCGAGATCACGTCCATGCTCTGAGCGCCGGGGTGCCTGCTCGCAACGTAATGGCCGAGCTATTTGGTAAGGAAACTGGCTGTAGCAGAGGCCGAGGCGGCTCTATGCACCTGTTCTCGGCAGAGCACAATATGTTAGGCGGGTTTGCCTTCATTGGAGAAGGTATTCCAGTTGCGCTAGGCGCAGCTTTTCAATCGCGCTACCGCCGAGACGCGATGGGCGATGCTGGGGCTGATCAGGTCACTGCCTGCTTCTTTGGTGACGGCACCACTAACAATGGCCAGTTTTTTGAGTGCCTTAACATGGCTGCTCTCTGGAAGCTGCCTATTTTATTTGTGGTTGAAAACAATAAGTGGGCAATTGGCATGGCCCACGAACGAGCTACCTCTCAGCCTGAGATCTACCGCAAGGCCAGCGTTTTTGGCATGCCTGGCGTAGAAGTGGACGGCATGGATGTGCTAGCAGTGCGGGAAGTGGCCCAAAAGGCTGTTGCCCGTGCCCGCGCTGGGGAAGGCCCAACGTTGATTGAATGTTTGACCTACCGCTTCCGGGGCCACTCTTTGGCCGACCCCGACGAGCTGCGCTCCAAAGCTGAAAAAGAAGCTTGGCTAGCCCGCGATCCGCTCAAGCGGTTTGAGGTCTGTTTGCTGGAGCAAAACCTAGCTGATGAGGAAACTCTAAAGTCGGTTCGGCAGCGCATTCAAGAAACCATTGATGCGGCAGTGGTCTTTGCTGAAGAAAGCCCGGAGCCCAGTCCTGAAGACCTTTACCGGGATATCTTTGCTGAAAACGCCTAGGGAGCCTTTGGCGGCAGTTGCTGCTGGCCCCTAGATCAAGATGACTTTGGAACTTATCAAATAAATTATTGGCATAGCTCAAAATGGCAGAAACCCTGTTGTTCAACGCCCTACGGGAGGCGATTGACGAAGAAATGCAGCGAGATCCCACAGTATTTGTGCTGGGAGAGGACGTGGGGCAGTACGGCGGGTCTTATAAGGTCACTAAGGATCTCTATGAGAAGTACGGTGAACTGCGGGTACTTGACACGCCTATTGCCGAAAACAGTTTTACCGGCATGGCCGTTGGTGCAGCCATGACCGGGCTGCGCCCCATCATCGAAGGGATGAACATGGGCTTTTTGCTGTTGGCCTTTAATCAGATTGCCAACAACGCGGGAATGCTGCGCTATACCTCTGGCGGCAACTTCAAGATTCCGATGGTGATTCGGGGGCCGGGCGGGGTCGGGCGGCAGCTTGGCGCTGAGCACTCCCAGCGGCTAGAGGCTTACTTTCAGGCGGTGCCGGGCTTAAAAATTGTGGCTTGTTCTACGCCTTACAACGCGAAGGGCCTGCTCAAATCCGCTATCCGTGACAACAATCCGGTGCTGTTTTTTGAGCACGTGCTGCTCTATAACCTGAAGGAAGACCTGCCTGAGCACGAATATTTGGTCCCTCTGGACAAGGCTGAGGTGGTGCGGCAAGGCAGCGATGTGACGATCTTGACCTATTCCCGCATGCGCCATCACGTCATGCAGGCGGTGAAGAATCTGGAGAAGCAGGGTTTTGACCCCGAGGTTATTGACCTAATTTCTTTGAAGCCTCTAGACTTTGAGACCATTGGTCAGTCCATCCGCAAGACTCACCGAGTTATCGTGGTAGAGGAGTGTATGAAGACCGGTGGGGTGGGCGCAGAGATTATTGCCTCGATCAATGACCGGTTCTTTGATGAACTGGATGCGCCTGTGTTGCGTCTGTCCTCTCAAGACATTCCTACACCGTATAACGGTAAGCTGGAGAGCCTAACTATTGTTCAGCCCAAGCAAATTGAAGAAGCGGTTGAGAAAATGGTGGCTCTGAGGGTTTAGGGTTGACCCAGAGTCTTCGCTGTTGAGATGTGTGATTTATGGCAAGACAACGGTTACTGCTGGCGGTCATTTTTGCATTGGCCATCGCGGCTGTCCTGGTGATCGTACAAATTCCGACCCGGTTGGGCCTGGATTTGCGGGGTGGCTCTCAGCTGACGCTACAGGTCCAGACCACTGATAAGGTGAGGGAAATTACTCCCGAGGCCCTAGATGCGGTTAAACGGGTGGTGGAGGGTCGGGTTAATGGTTTGGGTGTCTCAGAGGCGCTTGTGCAGGAGCTAGGCAGTGACCAGCTCTTGGTTCAGCTACCCGACATCAATGATCCTGAGCAGGCAGAGCGGGTGTTGGGCGGTACGGCCCAGCTAGAGTTTCGGGCGCAAAGGCCCGGCACCGAGCAGCAAATTGTGGTTGAGAATCAGGTTCTTCAGGGGCACCTGCAGGAGTTGGCCGCACTGCAGCAGACCCAGTCACGGGGCCTGCCTGACTCAGATGCCGTGAGTGAGCTGGAGCAGCTACAGGCTGCGATCGCAACCAGCGAAGCCGCCATTGCCGACCTATTTGAACCGCCTCAGCTAACAGGTGAAGCCCTAACCAACGCCCAGGCGGGTCTACCGCCGAGTGGATCAATTTGGCAGGTAGAGATCCAGTTTGATCGAGAAGGCGGCGAACGGTTTGCCGATCTGACCCGCAGCATAGCTGGCACCGGACGTGGTTTAGGCATTTTTCTTGACAATCGCCTGATCAGCTCGCCCACCGTTGATGTGCAGTACGCCGAAACCGGCATTGCTGGGGGTGGAGCTGTTATTTCGGGCAACTTTGACGCTGCCTCTGCCCAAGATCTAGCCATTCAGCTGCGCGGTGGTGCACTGCCAGTGCCTGTCGAAATCGTTGAAAACCGCACCGTAGGACCGACTTTGGGCCGTGACAGTATCCAGAGCAGCCTATACGCAGGCATAGGCGGCCTAGTTTTGGTGCTGATTTTTATGGCCGTTTACTACCGCCTGCCAGGCATCCTGGCCGATCTGTCGCTGGTGATCTATGCTCTGCTGACCTGGGCCGCCTTCAATCTACTGGGCGTTACCCTGACTCTACCCGGTATCGCCGGGTTTATTCTCAGCATTGGCATGGCTGTTGACGCCAATGTGCTGATTTTTGAGCGCACTCGCGAAGAACTGCGCTCAGGCAAAACCCTCTACCGCTCCGTAGAGGCCGGTTTTTACCGAGCCTTCTCCAGCATTCTTGACAGCAATGTCACTACGCTGATCGCCTGTGGTGCTTTGTTCTGGTTGGGAGCCGGCCTGGTTCGAGGATTTGCCCTAACCCTGGCCATTGGAGTCGCCATTAGCATGTTTACGGCACTGACCTGTAGCCGTACTTTTCTGCTGTTTAGTCTCTCCCTGCCTCAGTTCCGCAAGCCTGAACTGTTTTGTCCGGGGTTAAAGCAGGCCCCCAAGTACTAACTCTCCTGGTCTTATGAAGCTCAACGTTATTAAGCAGCGCCGCCTCTGGTGGACAATCTCGGGTCTGGCCATCCTGGCAGGGTTGGTGGCGATGGCGATCTCCTGGCAGCAGATAGGGACGCCGCTGCGGCCTGGACTCGATTTTGCCGGGGGCACCCGGCTGCAGCTAACGCGGGACTGTTCAGTGCCCGACAACTGCAGCGAGCCGATTGATCTGGCTGTTGTGCGTCAGGTGCTAGCTGAGCAGGGGCTAGAGAGCAGTAGCCTGCAGGTTATAGGCGAAGACCGGCAGACTCTGGCGGTGCGAACGATTAATCTAGAGACTGAGGTGCGATCGCAACTGCAGTCCTCCCTCGAAAACGCTTTGGGCCAGTTTGACCCCAACTCAATTCAAATTGACTCAGTTGGGCCAGTAATCGGGCAACAGCTCTTTGCCTCAGGTCTGCTAGCACTCGTAGTTTCGTTTGCTGGTATCATTGTTTACCTCAGTCTTCGTTTTGAGTTTGACTACGCAGTTTTTGCGATTATTGCTCTGTTCCACGATGTTCTCATTACTGCTGGCGTCTTCGCTGCCTTGGGTTTGGTCTTAGGGGTTGAGATAGACAGCCTATTTATTGTGGCCCTGCTGACCATCGTTGGATTTTCGGTTAACGATACGGTAGTCATCTACGACCGAGTGCGTGAGAGCATTAAGCTTCAGCCCAGTGAGCACATTGATAAGCTCGTTGATGACTCCGTCAATCAGACGCTAGCCCGCTCTATCAACACCAGTCTGACCACCACGCTGCCCCTGCTAGCCATCCTGCTGTTTGGCGGGCAAACACTTAAGTATTTTGCCCTGGCTCTAATTATTGGGTTTGTCTCCGGAGCCTACTCCAGCATCTTTGTGGCCAGTACAATGCTGGCCTTCTGGCGAGAGCGAACAGGCCGAGCTTACGCGACCCAGGCCGACGCTGAGCCCCTGCCCGGAACGGTTGAAGACACTCCTTAACCGTGACAGATTCCGCCTACGAACGCCAAATTAACCGGCTCAGAGATGTCATGATGCGGCGGTGGTGGATAATTACCTGCCTGCTCTGGCTAGTGGTTGCCCCCCTTTGTCTATGGCACCTTCGCGGCGAAATAGCCCTGCTGCGTCAGTATTTCACCTGGACAGCAGTCCGCTATGGGCTAGCCTATAACCGTCTGTCGGCGCTAGGTCTAAGCCTGTGTGTCGGCATGACAGTGGCGCTTCTGATGGCAGAAAGCCGCCATATCTTGTTTGGCCTCTCGACCCACGAACGAGAACGCCTCGAAAAGCAGCTCGGCCGCATCCGCCAGAAAGGACCTAGGCACCCGCTTTGGCGACAGGTTTGTGAGGAGTAGGGAGAGAGCAGAGGGGAGAGGGCCAAACTACTGAGTGTTGGATTTTAACTTCAGTGAATCTGGCCTTAGTTCAAAGCTCTTACTCCTTACATTCCCCACCCCTTCTTCTCAATTCAGGCTGGCAAACAAGCGGTTCCAGTCGAGTTCTGCCGGACGGCTGCCCTGGTTAACTAGCTCAAAAATTTGGTTTTCTGCCGCTGGGTTTTGCAGGCAGGCTACGCAGGCGGCAGCCACGTCAATGCGGCTGGCGTCTCCAGCCAAAGTGTCGCCCTGACCAATGGCCACGCCTCGCTTGCTCTGGGTTTTGGCTTGAAGCAGCGTGTTTAGGTCATAGGAAGTGTAGGGGCCATCGATGAGCCGCCCCGGTCGAATGATTGTGTAGGGCAAGCCCGACTGCTGAATTGCCTGCTCTCCCTGCTGCTTTGCCTCGAGTACACCAAAGGCGTTTAGGGCCGAAAACGGAAACTGCTTTTGGCGCTGAATGCCGACTGATGAAATAAAGACAAACCGCTTGAGGTCGGCAGGAGCGGCGGCAACCAGATTGGCAACGCCTAGAGCATCAACTATATGAGGATTATTGCGGCTGTGCTGCTGACGGTAAGTGGCATCGGTGAGAATGCGGCCCCACCCTATTACACCTGCTAGTCCTCCGCCTCCCTCTGGCAGCTCAATTTCCCATCGTTGTGAGGGAAACGCGGTTGTACCGGTGGCGCAAATTAGATAGCCCACCCCCGTCATTGCAGGTGGCAGCGTTTCCGGCTGGCGAATGTCTCCCACGACGGCCTCAACACGATTGTCAAACAGCCGCTGCACCTTCTCTGTAGAGCGGGTTAATGCTCGCACCGGATAGCCCTGCTCCAGCAGGTTGGCTACTGCTAGCTGGCCAACCCCGCCAGTTGCACCCACCACCAAAACACGTAGCCGAGTAGAAGCTTCAACCATAAATCTCCGAATTTACGCAATGAGGTAAAGGATCGTCTCGCAAGCCAGCCAGCAGGTTAGCTATTGCTATCTGCGCCATCTTCTCACGAGCCTGACGGCTGGCACTGCCGATGTGGGGCGTCACAATGACAGAGGGTAGGCTGAGCAGTGGTTCTGTCAGTGGCGTTGGTTCCGGCTCAGTAACATCTAGCGCTGCCCCGGCTAGCTGCCCTGCCTGCAGTGCCTCATACAGCGCCTTCTGATCGACGATGGCACCACGAGCCGTGTTGATCAAAACGGCAGTCGGCTTCATCTGCTGAAACTGAGCTGCCCCTAAGAGATGATGCGTTGCTGTGGTTAGCGGCACGTGCAGGGTAATAAAGTCGGCCTCTCGCAAAACCCTACTCAGGTCAACGTACTCAGCCCTGATCTGCTGCTCAAGGGCTTTATCAACCGGTCGAGGCGCTGTATAAAGCACTCGCATATCAAACCCTAGCGCCCGCCGAGCTACCGCCTGACCAATGCGACCGAGCCCCACAATGCCGAGGGTCGCTCCCGCCACATCAGGTCCTAAGAGCAGGTCAGGCTCCCAGGTCGTCCACTGGCCTGAGCGGGTAAACCGATCGCCCTCAACTACGCGCCGCGCCGCTGCCATGAGCAAAGCCCAGGTCAAATCCGCCGTTGCTTCGGTCAATACCCCTGGCGTATGGCCCACCGGGATTTTGAGCGCGGTGGCAGCCTTGACATCAATATTGTCGTAACCGACTGCCATCTGGCTCACCACCTTGAGCTGGGGTGAAGCCTGCAGCAGTGCTGCATCAATGCGGTCGGTCAACAAACACAGCAGCCCTTCACAGCGCTGGCTCTCGCGCCGCAGCACCTCATAAGGCGGGGGCTGCCGCTCAGGCCAAAGCACAACCTCCGCCACAGCTTCTAGCGGTGAGAGAGAAATGGGCAGTCGGCGAGTGACAAAGATTTTAGAACGGCTCATACCTGCCTATCCCCCCACCTCTGTGACTCCGACCTGAGCACACATAGACTCGACCGGACAGGTTTGGCAACGAGGGCGAGTCCCTCGGCAAATGTGTTTGCCAAAGGGCACCAGCAGCGAGTTAATCTCAACCCAGTATTGCTGGGGCAGCTGTTTCTGGAGCGCCACCAGCGTTTTCTCGGGCGTCCGGGTCTGTACGTAGCCCCAGCGGTTGGTCACCCGATGAACATGCACATCGACACTGATATACGGCAGATGACACGCCACCCCCAGAGCCAAGTGGGCACACTTGGGCCCCACACCATGAAAGCTAGTGAGAACTTCAGGGTCAGCCGGTAGATGCCCCCCATACTCCGACACAATTTGCTGAGCAATAGCCAAAATCTGCTCTGCTTTACGGTCAGCGAAGGTACTGTCTCGAATACAGTCAAAAATTTCGGCAACGGATAGCTGCGCTATGGCTTCTGGCGTCCGGGCCTGCTTAAAGAGGCGTTGGGAAACCGGCGCACTGACCTCATCGTAGGTCCGGATGGAGATGATGCAGGAGACCAGCTGCTCAAACAGGGAGTCAAACCCCTCCTCTGCCAGCTGAAACATAGCCGCCTTAGGAAACGGTGCGATCGCATCTCGAATGGTTGTCAGTACCCGATCAATATCGAAAGGTTGGGTTAGCACCACCCATGGCCATCGGAATTCGTCTGCTTTATTGTAAAAGCGATCAGTAAAAGCAATGAAATCCATTCACCGAAGATCGCTCATGGAAGTAGGCCCAAATCCTACTTTAACTAAGGCGATCAACCTACTCAAATGATGCAAAACTCCGAAGCTCAGCCCAGCTTTTTTGAAGAAGAGTTGAAACAATTGAGCAGACAGAGCAATCACCTAATAGTCCAAGAGCAAACCCCAGAATCCTGACATCTCTCCTAAGAAAGATATCAAGCTAGCTAGAGCTGTGCTCTCTAGCTAGCTTGCCTAATCGACTTTAAAAGCGGGCTTTCGGGTCTATTAAAAAACAAGGTAAAAAGCTTAAAAAGATGAGCAGGCAAGCATTTGAAGTAAGGCATTTGTTTTTTTGCTGGCAATCTTAAGTAATTTTTTGCTTTTGTATAAAGCTTTATTGCGAAGACTTAAGCTGCATTACTTGAACTGCCTTCAGGGCTAACAGCTCACCGGAATTTCGTTATTTAGATTTGATTTCACAAGGCTAAAAAAAACGGAAGAAGATTATTGCCCTACTAACCCTAACAAGACCGTGAAACCAGCCTTTCAGGCTTTTAGCCATATTTTGGACAATGCGAAACTTTTAAAGCTACTTCTCGAGGACTAACTACTATAAAAAGCCAGAGTAGTTTACTGTGTATGTCAAAGACTCATCGCTACATTTTAGTATTGGATACCCAGCGGCAAGAATCGAGTGGAGTTCATTCTCTGCTGACTCAGCTGCACTGTCCTGTTTTCATTGCAGGGACAGCAGAACAAGCGCTGGCCAAAGTTCATCAGGTACCTCCCTACCTCGTGATTTTGATAGGCGATGGGCAAAATTGGTCTCAGCCTCTAGTAGAACAGCTGCGCCAGGGAGCCAGTACAGCCAACATGACTATTGTTGCCTTGACTGATTCAACCAGCCCCCGCTGGGGACAGCAGGATGAGAATCCTGGTCTCGACGGATTTCTAGTTAAGCCCTTGAGTGGAGAAGTTCTCACCTCTCTAGTCGAATCAGCCCTGGCTAAACAGAGCTAGACGTAAGCCCCATTTCTCCTACCCCAAGATAGGCAGCGTTCCCCCTGGGTAGACTAGGAAAAGTATTTCTAACAGAGCTCTAGTAAGCTCCCTAACCCTTTGCCTGCTAGCTTTGATGCTGAGTCTGACTGTAACCTAAAAATTTTGCTAGCTGAGAAACTTTGATCGGGATGCTCTAGATTTGCTCCCAACGCTTTGGCAAGTCACTGGGTATTTCCTTGTTCCCTATCCCCAACGAGATTGGAGTGAAGCCCTGTGCTGCCTCAAATTTTGCTAGAAAGCCAGTTGAACCTCTTTAAGTTCTGGTTCAATGGCAGGGTGCAGGATGGACTGCATCATCGGAACGAGCTTTACTACCGCGCCCAAACCGTCAAGACCGATCAGCGATCTCGGCTTTACCAGACGGCCTGCAGGTTAGCTGAGCGGCAGGCTGGCATTGTTGTGAGCACGGCAGACAACCACTGCAGCCTGTGGATCAGCTTACGCAATCAAAAGTTGGCAGTTACGAGCCTGCAGCAGTCAGTGTACCAACCCTCGGCAGACGTTAGCTCTGAGGCTTCAAAAACTAGCGACTTTCTTTAGCACCTCCTTTAACAAGACCTTCTCCATAAGACTAGAGCGCTAGAAAGAGCAGCTGCTCAGCGTGAATTCCTTTTTAATTCTTAAAAAAATAGGCTTTTCTTGACCTACATACAGCCTCCAAAAAATTTAGGAAGTCGCCGTGGCTACCAATTTGCGGGTTTTGATTAAGGAGTGTGTGAATTCTAAGCCGGAAATCAAGCATTTAGGTGGTACATCTTTGTTGGAGAAGTTACAATTGGAAAACTTTTGGCGGAATGGTTCCCGGTAATACTGGGAGGCTACATTCACGCCCAACTGTGACTTTTTTTGGGATTCTGGGAAGACTCTCTGTCACGTTATTTCTTAAGTCCGGCCTACGGGTGACACAAAGCGTTAACAACGCTTTAGAAATAGCAGGCAGGGTTTGACCCGGAGTGCTAGTTTGAATGAAGCCTTTGTCTTGAATTTAGAGGAGCACGAGGATCGCGGCATGACTCAAGCTAATCATCTGCTCGAAACCATTGAGCCGGAGAACGAGCTAGAACTCTTGCTTGGTAACGATGGGGACGAGGATTTTGTCGCTCCAGACGAAGAGGAGGAGGAGGGGCCGGCTAAAGGAGCCAAGGGAAAAACTTCCCGCCGCCGTACTCCAGCCAAGAAACGGGGCCATTACACTGAAGATTCCATTCGTCTTTATCTCCAAGAAATTGGAAGAATTCGCCTGCTGAGGGCCGAAGAGGAAATCGAACTGGCTCGCAAAATTGCGGACCTCCTGGAGCTGGAGCGTATTCGAGAAGGTTTAGTTGAGAGCCTGCAACGGGATCCTCGAGATGATGAGTGGGCGAGTCAGGTGGGCATGGAACTGCCAGCCTTCCGCCGCCGTCTACACGTAGGTCGCCGCGCCAAAGACAAAATGGTGCAGTCCAACCTGCGACTGGTCGTCTCCATTGCCAAGAAGTATATGAACCGAGGGCTATCTTTCCAGGATTTGATCCAGGAAGGCAGCCTAGGCCTGATTCGAGCGGCGGAGAAGTTTGACCACGAAAAGGGTTACAAGTTCTCTACCTATGCGACCTGGTGGATCCGTCAGGCTATCACCCGTGCGATCGCAGATCAGTCCCGCACGATTCGTCTGCCGGTTCACCTGTACGAAACCATCTCTCGGATTAAGAAAACCACTAAGCTGCTGTCTCAAGAACTGGGCCGCAAGCCCACGGAAGAGGAAATTGCAACCCGCATGGAAATGACTATCGAGAAGCTTCGCTTCATCGCTAAGTCAGCTCAGCTGCCCATCTCCCTAGAGACTCCCATTGGTAAAGAAGAAGACTCCCGTCTAGGAGACTTCATCGAGTCCGATGGTGAAACTCCAGAAGATCAGGTCTCCAAGAGCCTGCTGCGGGAAGACCTAGAGAGTGTTTTAGGCACCCTCAGCCCCCGCGAACGCGATGTGCTGCGTCTACGTTACGGCCTTGACGATGGCCGGATGAAGACTCTGGAAGAAATTGGCCAGATCTTTAACGTTACACGTGAGCGCATCCGTCAAATTGAGGCCAAGGCCCTGCGCAAGCTTCGCCACCCCAACCGCAACAGCATCCTTAAGGAATACATCCGTTAGGAGCAGGTAAGGGTGAGATCTTCCTGGATCTAACAGCTTGCAGGATATCGTCCTACAAGTGATTATTAAAGAGATCGTCTACGGGCGGTCTCTTTACTTTTTAGTTGAGCTGTTTAGTTGGGTTGTGGCTTGCTGAGGGAGCAAGCTTTAGGGGTAGACAATACAGATGTTTACATAGATTATAGACAGAACTCTGTATTTATTGGTACACTTGTTCTGTTATGATTACCGTACAGCGTTTGAGCGTCTCCCACTATGGAACCCCTTACTGTTGCCCAACAAGAGCTTTACGACTGGCTGGTAGACTACATCCGAGAGCATCAGCACTCTCCTTCCATTCGCCAGATGATGCGGGCTATGGGGTTGAAGTCACCTGCTCCTATTCAGAGCCGTCTGGAGCATCTTAAGAATAAAGGCTACATCGAATGGAGCGAGGGCAAGGCAAGAACCATTCGCGTTAAAGGAAATGCTCGGGGTGTACCTATCCTGGGCACCATTGCCGCTGGTTTTGTCAATGAAGTGTTTACCGACGGGATTGAGCGCTTGGACCTGACTGGGCTGCCCATTCGGACCAATGACTACGCGCTAAAAGTTACCGGAGACAGCATGATTGGGGAGCAGATTTGCGACGGCGATGTCGTCATTATGCGCCCCATTACCGATCCTCAAAGCCTGCGGGAAGGTACCATCGTGGCTGCCCGTGTGGAGAGCGGTACAACCTTAAAATCCTTTCACCGTCAGGGCAATCTGGTGCAGCTTAAGCCGGCCAACCCCAAGTATCCGGTGATGGAATTTCCGGCAGAGGCTGTAGATTTGCAGGGGCGCTTGATCGCTGTTTGGCGAGGACTGGATCCGGATCTAGTGGTCTAGCTCAGCCTTGATTCTCGTTAGCACCGGGCAAAACCTTCACAATCCTTAAATTACGGCGACTTACATAGAGATCTAGCGCTGGCATCTGCCCTGCAGTAATAAACTAGCTCTTGACCACTGCGTCCGAGTCAAGGGCATAGAGGTCAGGAATCTCTGGTGCTAGTTCGATTGATCGCATGAAAGTCCGAACGTTTTTTTCCACCTTGACTCTGGTTGTGGTGGCTTTGCTGGTGGTGGGAATCGGTGGATTTATTGGGCTCACCTCTCGGAGTCCACTTTTTCTGCTTGCTCAGGGGGGACAGTCGCTGCCCACTGCGGCTCCCTTTGTCTCTAAGAATGCGCCCGTTATGGTGTCGCTGTTAACTCGCCCCGATCGCCTGACAGATCTGTGGCTGCTGCTAGCGGCTCCAGGCGATCGACGGCAAACCCAAGCCGAGATTGCTCGGCTAGAAAAATCCTTGCTAGCAGGGGTGGGACTGACCTACGAAGAGGATATTCGTCCCTGGTTAGGCAACGAGATTACCTTTGCCGTCACAACAGCGGATCTTGATCAAGATCCCGATAACGGCAGCCAGCCCGGCTACCTGCTAGCCCTGAGCTGCCGCGATAGCGAGCGGGCTAAGGCTGTGCTCGAGCTGTTTTGGCAAAAACGTGCGATCGCAGGAGACCGCCTCAGATTTGAGCAGTTTGCGGGCAGCAAGCTAATTTATACCCCAGCTCAAGGCGACCCCTCCCCAGCTGATTTGCCTCAAGCTGGAATTGCTGAATTTGGCCCTCAGTCCGTTGCCAGCGCTCTAGTTGGCCAAAAGTTTGTTCTGTTGGCTAACGACCCCAGAGTTTTGCAGCAGGCCTTAACCGCAGCCCAGTCTAGAGATCTCAATCTGGAGCACGACCTGGGCTACCGGAAAGCTGTAGCTTCGCTAGACAACAGTCGAATTGGTCTAGCCGTTGTTAACTTGCCCCCCAGCTTGAGCTGGTTAGGGTTGGCTACCCATACGACTGCCGCTCTCCGGACTCAAGGCTTAGGCAGCTCAGACGGCATAATTGATCGAGCTGTTTTCTCCCTGCGCCCTCACCGTCAAGGACTGTTGGCTGATACAGTGCTGCTGGCCGCTGCTGGACATCCGTTCAAACCACAGCAGGCTACCCCGGTACCGCCCGAGGCCGCCCAATTTTTGCCTGCCGACACAGCACTGGCTGCCGTGGGTAGCCAGCTAGACCAGCTGTGGCAAGATGTTCGCAACAATCTGCCCTATTATGCGGCTGCGGTACCCGCCTGGCAGCCACTGTGGGATCGCCTGCAGGCCCCTTTGCCTAATCAACCGCCAGAAGCGCTGCTAGATTGGATTAGCGGAGACTATGCTTTAGGACTGGTGACTCGCTCCCCTCAAATGGCCTCAGGCTGGGTGCTAGCTGCCCACCACCAAGACAATACCCCAGCGGCAATGGCCCGCTTTGATGAGCTGGCCCGACAGCAGGGTTTGAGCGTAGGCCCCCTGACATTGGCAGATCAATCAGTCTCGGCCTGGACTCGTCTATCCATTGCCTCCACCCCAGATCCAAATTCCTCATCTCCAGCGGGCGCATCCCCTGAACTAGTTGTGACTACAACAGTTGCAGGTCTGCACACTCAGTCAGGAGAGTACGAACTGCTGTCAAACTCGCCCACCAGCCTTTACCGAGCGTTTCAGGTGAATGGCAACTCGCTGCTCACCTCGCCTCAATGGCAAAAAACTATCGAGCCTTTAACCCTGCCCAATGCAGGCTACCTCTATCTCGACTGGCAAACCCTCAGACCAGATTGGCTGAATCGGGCTCCCTGGCTCAAGCTTATTGAAACCTTAGGCCAACCCCTATTCAGCCATCTACAGTCGATCGCAGTGACTAGCTACGGTCGAGACGAACAGGCTTACTCAGGCGGCATCTTCTTTCGGCTTAGCAGGTCATAGGATGGCTGTAGCGATGATAGACGTGGTGCAAATTTTAGAGCAGAGCCTTGCCGGACAGCCGATTGCCGAGGATCAGTGGCAGCAGCTAATCGCCTGGGAACTAACCGACACCCGCCGTTCCTCAGCCTGGCAAATCACGCCCAAGACGGTTCGGGAAGCGCTAGAGGAACGGTTGCACTGGCTACATCAGATGGTGCCGCTGCACGATCGGCTGCCTCTGCCCCACCAGCCTCTCAGCGCTTACCTGCCGCTCTATTGGCAGCTCTGGCTGCCTCTAGCGCTGCAGCTGCGAGCGGCTCGACAGAGCCAATCCTCACCTTTAATTCAGGGGTTTTTAGGCGGGCAGGGGACAGGCAAAACTACGCTCACCCAAATCTTGCAGCTGCTGCTTCAGGTTATGGGCTATCGAACGGTAGGGCTGTCCATTGATGACCTCTATAAAACCTATGCCGACCGACAACAGCTGCGGCTAATTGACCCTCGCCTGATCTGGCGAGGCCCACCTGGCACCCACGATATTGATCTGGGCATTGCTACTCTTGAGCACCTGCGACGGGCCCAGCCGGAAGAGGCGGTGCCCCTACCCCGGTTTGATAAGTCACTGCATGGAGGAGAGGGGGACCGGATAACGCCCGAATGGGTTGAAAATGTTGATATTGTGCTGTTTGAAGGATGGTTTTTGGGCGTTCGGCCAATCGAGCCCCAACGATTTGATCAGCCCCTACCGCCGCCAATTGAGACTGAGGCCGATCGCCAGTTTGCTCGTGATATGAACCAGCAGCTGCAGGCATATCTGCCGCTGTGGGCGCTTCTGGACCGTCTAGTAGTTCTCTATCCCCAGGACTACCGTATCAGCCAGCGGTGGCGGCGTCAGGCCGAGCACCAGATGATGGCTCAGGGCAAGGCAGGTATGTCCGACGCTACCTTGAACCAATTTGTCGAGTATTTCTGGCAGGCGTTACACCCAGAGCTTTTTATCACTCCTCTATGCAGCCAGCCGGACTGGGTCGATCTGGTGATTGAAATTGGCCCTGATCGTAGGCCCTTGCGCATTTATTCTCCGGAAAAGCCCCCTCTTTCAACGGAGACTTTGTCAGTCTAGGTAATAGCGCGCTATCGGTTTGCTTAACTGACAGCGGTACTCTTGAAACAGGCCCCTGTGAAAAAGGTGCTGAAGCAAGAGGCTGTCTAGGTAAGGGGCAGCACCCTAAATCCTGCATTAGCTGTGTTTTTGTGATTCTGTTGTAAGGGCTCAAAATGACTTCTTCTTTTAAAGCTGTTGAACCAGCTGGAGTTTTGGACAGTACCCACGCGGAGGCCTTCCGTAAAGCCGTGGATGAGGCTTTGTCAGAGGAGTACGAGATAATTTTGATTGATCTAGAAAAAGTCAGCTTTATTGACAGCTCGGGGCTGGGCAGTCTGGTGATGGTCTTGAAGAAAGTGCGGGCAGCCGAGCGCAAGATGTATATTTGCTCGATTAACGATCAGGTTCGCATGCTGTTTGACCTGACGGGAATGGACCGGGTCTTTGAGGTGTTTGCTGATCGCGCTGAGTTTGAAGCTAAGGTACTGAGCTAGAGCGCCCTGCTCCAGGTCTTAAGTCCAGACCCTAATTTAGAACACCCTAATCTATAACGATTGAGACCAGGGACATGTCGTCGGTGGCGCTACCGGGGCTTCGCCGCCGCTCCACGGACTGTAGAATGTCGTCGACATGGGTCTGCCGCTGAGCCTGAGACAGACAATCAATAAATCCGTCTAGCCCGATGTATTCCCGGTTGTCCTGAAGCACCTCGTAGAGACCGTCACTGAAGAGATAAAGGGTGCTATTGGGGGGAACCTGGCACCGCTGCCACTGATAGCGGGCTTCCGGCATCATGCCGATAGGCATGCCGGGGGTGCGTAGTCGCTCGGCGGTAAACCCCTGCTGCTGCTCAGAGATCAAGACAGCAGGTGGGTGTCCGGCACTGGCATAGAGCAATTGCCGATTGGCGCAGTTGAGAACGCCGTACCAGATAGTGAAGTATTTCTGGTTCTGGTCGCTCATCTGAAAGGTTTCGTTCAGGGCTTTGAGCACATTCTCTGGGCGATAGAAGTTGACGTCGGGGAGAGATTGCGATCGCAGCACGTTTAGCACCGAGGTTGACAGGAGAGCCGACCCCAGCCCATGCCCTGAGACGTCTAGCAGGTACATCACCAGATAGTCTGGATCCAGCCAGTAATAGTCGTAGCAGTCGCCGCCTAGCTGCTGTGAGGGTACAAAGCGGGCCTGAATCGGCACCCGCCCTGCTTGGCTATCGGGCAACAGCGAGCGAACGTAGGCTTCTGCTTCTGCGAGTTCGTCTTCTAGCCGCTGCTTTTGCTGCCGCAAGTCGCGGGCTAGCTGGTGCAGCCGCAGTCCGGCCCGCACTCTAGCGCGCAGCTCATTTACGTCGACCGGTGTGGACAGGAGGTCATCGGCCCCTAGCTCCAGCCCTTTAACACGATCGGCAATGCTGTGGCGAGACGTCAGCAGCAGGAAAAAAGTAGTCGAGACGACAGTCTGCTTAACGGTTTGACAGATGGTCAACCCATCTACAGTGCCAGGAATATTCCAGTCGCAAATAATGACTGCGGGCTGCAGCGTTTTGGCTTGGGCTAACCCCTCCTGCCCCGTACGGGCGGTCGTCACCGTGTACCCCTGCTGCCGTAGCGTATGCACCAAAAAATGCTCGGTGATAGGGTCGTGTTCAATGACGAGGATATCGGTCGTCGCATCAGTCATCACATCAGGCTTCTGGCGTGTCTTGAGGCTGGCTTTAAAAATTGATGCACATTCCCTCCCTATCTTGCAGGATTCCGATACGTCGCGCCATCGATTGAGCTCTCTATCCTCAATCTTTAACTACACCCACCTAGGCCCCTGCCCCAAGACCCATCACAGAACGGTACTGTTCCTCCAATGCCTGACTTAGGACGGGGGGAGTCGTCACCCAGCTAGATCGCCCCTGCAGCAGTTGCTGCCGCAGATTTGCCAGATCCACCGTTTTAAACTGACGGTCTTGGAGAATAGCGCGACCCCCTACCCAGAGCCGATCCACCAGATTGACAGGTCTGCCCAGCAGCAGCAGCCCTAAGGGATCGCTAGCAGGCAGCATCGACCAGTCACTTAAATCATAGAGAACCAAGTCGGCTTGCTTGCCTACCGTAAGCGATCCAATCTGCTCCTGCAGGCCTAAGCCCTTAGCCCCGCCTAGGCTTGCCATAGAAGCTGCTGTTTGCAGACTCAGCCAGTTGCGGTACTCAAAGTCGGTTGGGTTGTGCAGCATTGTGCCCAGCTTGATGGCTTCTAGCAAATCTTGCCCATCGTTGCTGGCTGAGCCATCGCAGCCAAATGTCACGTTTACGCCCGCCCGCCGGTATTTCAGTAACGGCGCGATACCGCTGCCCAGGCGCAAATTGCTCAGCGGATTGTGTACCACTGTGGCCCCGGTCATCGCTAGCAGATCGATGTCAGCGTCGTCTAGCCAAACTCCGTGGGCTAGAGACGTTTTAGAGCCCAAAAAGCCGATGCGGTTGAGATACTCCACGCCACTTACTCCATAGCGCTCGTAGGCTAGCATTTGCTGGGCCTTGGTTTCTAATAGGTGAGTGTGGAGGCAGAGGTCGTACCGTTGGCTCAGCTCAACGCAGCCCCGAAATAGGGTTTCGGAGCAGAGCTGAAAGCCAGTTGGGCCAGGGGCGATATAGATCCCCTTGGCAGGCTGATGGTGCCGCTGTATGGCCGTTTCCATCATCTCCAGCACAGCCCGAGTTTGGCGGGTAGACGGAAGCTGACTGCTGACCTGACCCGTTGGAATACTGACATCCATTGAGTGATCTTGAATCAGCGGGGCAATGCAGGCGCGAATGCCAATCTCTTCGTAGGCCTGGGCGGCGGCAGCAATGGTTTCCAGCTCCTGCCCTGGAGTCAAGAGCAGGTGGTCAACTAGGGTTGTTCCCCCCGATAGAAGTGTCTCAGCCGCCGTCCAGAGCGCTGCTAGGTATGTCTGCTCGGGCGTCAGTGGCGGGCACTGATAGAGCACCCCCAACCAGAGTTCTAGGGGCAGTGGCGGAATTAGCCCTCGGCACCACATTTCTGGAGAGTGGGTGTGGGCATTGACAAATCCCGGCAGCAGCAGTTTCCCTCGACCGTCAATCGATTCTCCTATCACGGAGAGGTCGGCACCTATCGCCGCAATGATGCCCTCGCTAACCTGGACATCTTGAGTCTGGTAGCCTGTTTCACTGAGGACAAGAACGGACCGAAGGGTAAAGGTCTGGCTCAAAATGACGACTCCCAATAGATTTTCCCGCTGGAACGCTCCTATTGTGCCCTGTTTTACGCCTTAGAACTGGTTCATAGCCATCTAATTTTGGGGTAATTTGGATGCGTAAGGTAGGCCAATTTAACGCTAGTTTCTGACTTGTTATTACAAAGTGTTGTAGAGACTACCCTGCGACTGCCGGAGGTCTGGTAAGCAGGTTGCAGACACCTTATTTGCAGAGGTGATTAGCCAACGCTATAGGCGGCAAAAACCGTCCGGATTCAGCAATAGTTCAGCCATAATTTCAGCCTTTAACTAACCTACTTCCTCATGGAGACCGGTATGGATACTCCAAGCTGTACGCTTTCTGAAAGCTGTGTGGTGCCTGTAATTAAGTCTCCCAAAGACTATCAGGCTTATCGCATTAGCTCTCAAGATACGAATCGTCTGGCGATTGTTTTTGATCCCACTATTGCCAATATGTCTTTGACCTACTGTGTCGAAATTTTTGATGTAGGGGGAAAGACGCCGCCTAATCGACACCAGATTGCCGTGGAAATGTTTTTTGTGCTTAAAGGAGAAGGCCGCGCTACCTGTGATGGCAAAAGCATGCTGATCCGGGCAGGAGACAGCATTCTGGTGCCGCCCACGGGCGTTCACGTGATTGAAAACGTTGGGCCAAGTCGGCTCTATGCGCTTTGTATTATGGTGCCGAACGAGGACTTTGCCGAACTGATCCGTAGCGGCATTCCGGCAGAGCTAGATGAGGAAGATTTGGCTGTTTTGGGCCGACAGGACGGCCTGCCTGCTAGTCTAGTGTCCTGCCCCTGATTAAACGAACTGCTTCATGGCACGGTACCGGGTACAGCCGCACCAAACTCTGTCTATGCACACCCGCGATGGCGTCCGCCTGGATTCGGATGTCTATTACCCAGAGGATGAAGGGCGTTTCCCGGTCCTGCTGATGCGGCAGCCCTATGGCCGTGCGATCGCATCCACTGTGGTCTATGCCCACCCGACCTGGTACGCCAGCCAGGGCTACATCGTCGTGATTCAAGACGTGCGAGGCCGGGGCAGTTCGGAAGGGGCGTTTCAGCTATTTGCTCACGAAGCTGACGATGGTGCTGATGCCGTGGCTTGGGCTGCCGGGCTACCCGGCAGCACTGGCCAGGTGGGAATGTATGGCTTTTCCTACCAAGGCATGACCCAGCTTTATGCAGCGACGGCAGCGCCTCCTGCCCTCAAGGTTTTAGCTCCCGCTATGGTCGGCTACGATCTCTATGCCGACTGGGCCTATGAGAATGGCGCGCTGCTGCTGCAGGCTGGGCTGGGCTGGGCGATTCAGCTGGCTGCCGAGGCGGCTCGCCGCCAGGGGGACGAGATAGCGTTTAACCGTCTCTATGCGGCCTCCCGCGACTTACCCTTGAACGAGGCGATTGCGGCGCGGCCTCAGGTGCTCTCGCAGCTGGCTGCCGATTCTTTCTTCTACGACTGGCTCGATCACCCCTACCCCGATGACTACTGGCAGGCCCTTAAACCTGATCTGAGCCGAGTCGATTTGCCTATGCTCCACGTGGGCGGCTGGTTTGATCCCTACTTGAGAGGCAGCCTGCGGCTCTACCAGGAGATGAAGGCGCGAGGCACAACACCTCAGCATCTTTGGGTGGGGCCTTGGGGCCACCTGCCCTGGAGCCGTCAGGTAGGGGCGGTTGATTTTGGCCCTAAAGCTATTAGCCCGATTGATCGACTGCAAATCCGCTGGTTTGACCAGTTTCTCAAGCGCAAAAATACGGGCCTGCTGAAGGAGGATTCGATCTCCCTGTTTGAGATGGGGACCAACCAGTGGCGCACCTTTGCCGCCTGGCCTGAAGGAGAAACTCAGACCTACTACCTGACCAGTACTGGCCTAGCCGGTATGCGAGAAGATGTCGGCAAACTGGAGGCTGAGTTTCCGCTGGCTCCGCCGGAGCCGGACGTGGTGGTACACGATCCTTGGCGACCTGTTCCTTCCTTAGGGGGCCATGCGGGTATGCCATCAGGGTCGTTTGAGCGCTCGGCGATTGATGGCCGTAGCGATGTGCTGACCTACACTACGGAGCCTTTTGAGGCGACTGTTGCGATCGCAGGTATCGTTCAGCTAGACCTGCGCTGCCGTGCTGATGCCTCTAGCTTTGATGTCTGCGCGGTGCTGTCGGAGGTGCGAGCCGATGGTCGTGTCTTTAACCTGACCCAAGGCTATCAGCGGGTAGAGCGGCCAGAGACAGAGCGAGGGCAGCCGCTGACGCTATCGCTACAGCCCACCTGCTTTGCCATTCCTAAAGGTCACGCCCTGCGACTCAGCCTCAGTGCTGCCTGCTTTCCCGCCTACGCGGTTAATGCCGGGACCGGTAAGCCTGCCGGAGACAGTGCCCGAATGGACTGCCGCATCATTACCCTAACGGTGAACCCGCCCCGCAGCGCCCCCTCTAAGCTGAGGCTGCCGTTGGTGGGGCCGCCTCTGCCGTGACAGAATCCTGACACCGACCGCTTAGGCAATACGGCGCGGGCTTCTCCCAGTATGGAATTCGTCTAAATCACTCCCTTGGAGCTGGGAATTAGGTGGGCTCGGCGGGGATCGATTTCAACCGCCATGCGCACAGCGCGGGCAAAGGCTTTAAAGGTGGCCTCAATGATGTGGTGGGAGTTGATGCCGTCTAGCTGGCGAATGTGGAGGGTCATCTGGCTGTGGTTGACCACGGCCACAAAGAACTCCCGCACTAGCTGAGTATCGTAGGTGCCGACTCGCTCTGTAGGGATCTGCAGCCCGTAGCTGAGGTGGGGCCGCCCTGAAAAGTCTAGAGTCACCTGCACCAGCGCCTCATCTAGGGGAGCCAAAAAATGACCGAAACGGACAATGCCTTTGCGATCGCCCAGGGCCTTGTGCAGCGCCATGCCCAGGGTGATGCCGACATCTTCATTGGTGTGATGGTCATCTATTTCCCAGTCTCCCTTAGCCCGCACTTCTAGATCGATTAGCCCGTGGGAGGAAATTTGGTGCAGCATGTGGTCGAGAAAGGGGACGCCGGTCGCTGCGCTGCACTGTCCCTGTCCGTCTAGGTTGAGGCTGACCTGCACATCGGTTTCGCCTGTGGTGCGGCTGACCGAGGCGCTACGGTCAAGGATTAAATCGGAGGCGGGGGAGAAGTTGCGATCGCGCGTCTGCATAGGTCAAACCCAGTAACTCAAGAAACCCCTATCGTGCCATGTCAGCGCTAGCCGCGACAATGAGCTGCAGGGCTCCAGAGTGGGGAGCTGGGGTTTAGGGGGGAGACGCGGGATGCGGAGAGGGGGAGACACGGGGAGGGAGAGATTTAGGTGCTTTGCAGGGTTTTTAATACCTGCCGGATGTCGGCCTCATCAACTTGGTCGGTAATGGTGACCTTGCCCAGGGCCTCGGGTAGCACAAAGCGCACTTTGCCGTCTTTGACCTTTTTATCGGTCTGGAGCAGATCGATAATTGCATCGGGGTCTAGATCGCTAGGAATGGTGCTGGGGAGACCTGCTTTTTCAATCAGAAGGCGCTGACGCTGGTTGTCGGTGCTGTTCCACATCCCCATCTTTTCGGCCAACAGGCCTGCTGCTGCCATGCCCATGGCTACCCCTTCGCCATGATTGATGGTGCGGTAGCCGGTCAGGCTCTCAATTGCGTGGCCAATGGTGTGTCCGTAATTGAGAATGGCCCGCTTGCCCGCTTCCTTTTCATCTTGGGAGACGACATCGGCCTTGGCCTGGCAGGAGCGGGTCAGGATTAGCTGGAGCAGATCTTCAGAGATATAGCGAAACTGGTCTAGCCGTTCGGCCGCTTCCAGAGCAGCGAACAGTTCGGTGTCCCAGATGACGCCGTATTTGATTACCTCGGCCATGCCTGCTCGAAACTCACGGGCGGGCAGAGTTTTTAGCACTTGGGGGTCAATGAGCACTAGGCGGGGTTGGTGAAATGCCCCGATTAGGTTTTTGCCTTGGGGATGGTTAACGCCGGTTTTGCCGCCAATTGAAGCATCAACCATGGCCAGTAGAGAGGTAGGCACCTGCACTACTGGAATGCCGCGGAGCCAGGTGGCGGCAGCAAACCCGGTCATATCCCCAATGACTCCACCGCCTAGGGCCACCATAGCCGACCCCCGCTCTAAGCGCTGTTCTAGGGCAGCATCGTAAAGTTTTTGCACCGAGGCTAGGGTCTTATAGCGTTCTCCGGCAGGCAAAAGACAGGGGCTGACCTGAAAACCCACCTGCTCTAGTGCTGCTTTGACCCGCTCACCAAAATGCTCATAGATCATCGGATTGGAAACCAGCAACAGTTTCTGCCCAGGTTTGATGCGGGGGGTATCGTCGGTCAACCAGTGGCCTAGGTGATCGAGGCCGCCTGGGGCAACTACGACTTCATAGGCCTGTTCAGGCAGGGGGACAGTAATTGTTGATTTCATGGCTGTGGTTTCCTCTTCATTTCCACCCTACCCCCTTGCCGGATTCTCGTCACGAGGACAGTCTTCTCTACCTGTTGCTGGAAGCTCAGCCTTCGAGGTCAGTCTCGTGGTTCAATAAATTACAGCAATTGCTGTAATTTATGCTTGGGAGAATTGAGTATGGGTAGCGTTGTAGCCTACTTCCTTTTTTATGGCGCGATGCTGGGTTTGGCTATTGGCCTCTACTTTGGCCTGAGAATTACTAAGGTGATCTAGCCACAGACGACTTAGCCTGGTTATTTAGCCAGGCTAAGCTGCATCGGCCTCAGCCAGATCTTCTCTAGCAGCCAGAGCGGGTATGGCCTGAAGGACAGCCAGCGTCAGCCAGCCTAAAACATTAACCCGCGAGTCGTAGAAGGTCACATCAAACAGGGCAAATAAGATACAGCTCATAAAAGCCAAGCCATAACCTGCCAGGACGGCCTGCTCGCTACGGGGAAAGTGCTTGTTTTTGGAGCCGATTAACGTCTTGAGTCCTTGGCAGCAGATCCAGCCTACGGTTGCGGTAAAAAGCAGCATCAGCGGAATGCCAATCTCGGCCGCCAGCATGAGCCACAGGTTGTGGGCGTGCTCTACCGTGTCGTACTGGGGAATGGTGTAGGGCACATAGCTCAGCCTGAAGCCGCCTAGCCCCGTTCCCAGCCAGGGGTGTTGCCGAATCAGATCGAGGGAAATTTCCCAGACATCCATTCTCAGAGTGGTGGTGGTCAAGGCTTCACCGACCGATCGACCGCCAATGCCTAGCGCCAAAACCGCTGCCGAGACAGCGGCAATGCCGGAGAGCCCCAGCAGCACGATGAGCCGATTGCGGCGCATCAGCCAGCCGACGATCAGGAGCTGTGCGATCGCAACTAGCACTCCACTGCGAGAGCCCGAACAAAAAATGCCTAATAGGGCCAATGCGATCGCGCTATAGAGGACCAGCGGCCAGTAGCGCCACCGCCACTGGGCAACCAGGGTGCCGCTCCGCAAAACCTTTAGCCCCAGCCCCAGCGCCAACCCTAAAATAATGACCAGATAAGCTCCTAATACGTTGGGATGACCAAACACCGAACTAGCTCGGTGGCCGTAGTCAACCTGACTATACAGCCAGCCAAAATAGGGAGAGTCAAATAGCCTGGTTTCTACCGGCGGGCTTTTCAGGTAATACTCTACTCCGGCCCGCAAACTGATGGGGATTGAACCCAGCACCAGAATAAAGGCCCAAGTTTCAAGGGTAGAGAGGGGGCGCTGGAGATGACCAATCCAAACAGAAAGAGCCGCAAAAAACAGGAAGAAAGGCAGAAAATTCGTGAGCTGTAGCCCAGCTTCGACCGGGTCATAGGCCGTAGCCGCAGTAATTCCCATCCCGATCGCCAGCACGAGCCATCCCTGACGGGCTAAAAGCCGCCAAGCGGCCTGACTGTGCTGCAGCCAGATCCAGAGGGTTAAAGAGGCCATACCTACCAAGGCAAGGTAGCTGGCATAGGGCAAAATCAATAGACATCCCAGCAGCCCTGCTTCAGGATTTAGAGAAGTTGTGAGTCTTCCGAACTTACCAAATTTAGTAGGCGCCATCCCAAACCAAAACCACCCAAACTGTACGAATTAATATATAAATATCGAGCCAAACGGACCAGTTCCGGACATAGTAAGCATCTAAATTGACTCGCTCATCATACGACACATCATTTCGCCCAGAGACTTGCCAGAGCCCAGTTAGGCCCGGTGAAACCCGAGCATAGAGCTCGAATTTATCGGCGTAGCGCCAAACTTCTCGATCAACAATGGGCCTAGGCCCTACTAGGCTCATTTCTCGGCGCAGTACGTTCCAGAGCTGGGGCAGTTCGTCTAGGCTGGTGCGGCGAAGAAGTTTGCCGACTCGGGTGATGCGCGGATCGTCCTTCAGCTTGTGGTCTAGCTCCCAATTTTCCTTCAGGTTAGGGTTTTCCCTGAGGTAGCGCTCTAGAGCTTGATCGGCATCTAGGCGCATAGAGCGAAATTTCCAAACCGTGAAGTGCTGAGCGCCTCGACCGAGCCGCTCCTGACTATATAGAATAGGCCCTGGCGAGTCGATCTTGATCAGCACTGCAATCAGCGCAATCAGCGGCAGCAGCAGCAGCCCTATCACCACTGTCAGGCAGACATCCAGGCAGGCTTTGGTCATGCGGGGGCCCGGCAGCAGCAAGTTTTGCCGCAGCTCTAGCCCCAAAACACCGCCTAGGTCTTTGGTCGCTACCCACAGGCTGGCAATGCCAAAGAGATCGGGAATCATCAGCAGGTGGGGAAAGGTGTGAGCGTATCGCTCCAGGATGGTCATCAGCTTTTCCCGCTGCACCCCAGGCATGGCAATAATGGCGTAGCTAATCTCCCGCTCTACCGCCAGTGCTGGGGCCAAAGACAGGGGGCCTAAAATAGGTACGCCTGCCAGTTCACCTCGCTTGTTGGGATTGTCATCTAAAACAGCCAGCGGCTTGAGCCCGAAGCCCGGCTGGTGCTGTAGGGTTTTAATCACCAGTTCTCCGGTGCGGCCCGCGCCCAAAATTAAGACTGGATATCCCCACCACGTGTAGCGGGAAAATAGCTGACGAACGATAAGACGACCCGCCAAAACGGCTATTAGGGAAAACAGCCAGGCCAGCAAAAAAATGCCTCGGGAGTAGGTTTCACCTTCTTGGAATAGAAAAATAGCCGCTCCGAGCGCCAGGTAGGTCAGCGTGGTGCAGAGGCAAATTCGCCTCAGTTCATCAACCGGGCTTAACCCTACCGTGGGATAGAGCCCTGAGGCCCAATAGGCCAGTAAAAAAAGCCCAATGACGGGCCACAAATGCCAATACAGAGAGGGATGGTACTCTCCATTAAAAGCTAGACGAAGATAAACACCGGCCAGGGCAGCCCCTAGTAAAGCTAAGGTATCTGAGGCCAGAAAAACCCCAATCATGGGCCATGATTGGGACGAGATTTTCAGAGTCGAAATAGCCGGTTTCAGAGTTCGGCGTAGGGGAATCATGCCAGCCGCAGCTCACTCCTGCATCACCGTAAATACTCTAATGCATCTCCAACGCTTCGCCTTGCTCAAATTTCCTCCACATCGCTTCAACAAAGGTCTTAAATTCTCGGCGAAATCGTTCTACCGAAAATTTCTCAGCATGGTTTTGGATTTGCTCTGAGCTAAAGGAAAATTGTCCTGCTTCAAAAGCTTGTACCCATTCCATTAAGCTGGGAACCGTTTGTGAGGGAAACAGCAGGCCCGTTTTTCCAGGCATAACGGTTTCTGTTGCTCCTCCCCGACCAAAGGCGATGACGGGTGCGCCTGCTGCCTGAGCTTCCACAATGGCAATGCCAAAGTCTTCCTCGGCCGGAAAAACGAAGGCTTTGCAGCGGCTCATGTGGTCTTCTACAGCTGAATCGGGTTGATGGCCGAGGAAGTGGATGTTGGGCTTGGCTTGCGATCGCAAATCATTTAGCCCCGGCCCGTCTCCAATAACGACCAGCGGCAGGCCCAGCTGGTTAAAAGCCGCCACCGTCAAATCGAGCCGCTTATAAGGAACACACCGAGAAACAGTTAGGTAAAAGTCGTCTCGCTGGGGGGAGGCCACAAAGCGGGTCGTTTCTACTGGGGGGTAAATAACTTGGGCCGGACGACGGTAGGTTTTCCAGATGCGCCGGGCGACATAGCGGGAATTGGCCACAAAGCAGTCAACCCGATTAGCGCTAGCCACATCCCACAGGCGCAGGTAGTGCAGTATCACTTGAGTCACCCAGCCCTTGAGGCCCCGATTGAGGCCGCTTTGCTGCAGGTACTGGTGTTGCAGATCCCAGCCGTAGCGCAAAGGCGTATGCACATAGCTGATATGCAGCTGATCGGCCCGAGTCAGCACCCCTTTCGCCACTGCGTGGTGGCTGGAGAGCACCAGGTTGTAGTCAGAGAGATCAAACCTTTCAATCGCTAAGGGCATTAGAGGTAAGTACTGCCGAAAGTGCCTCTGCGCTAGGGGCAGCCGTTGAATGACAGAAGGGTAGACCTGGTGATCGCCCAAAAAGTTCCGATCTGTGCCTTGCAGGAAGTCCACCAGGCAGAAAATATCGCTGGATGGAAAGCACTCCAGAACCTGCTCGACAACCTTCTCCGAACCCGCATGGCTCACTAGCCACTCATGCACTAAGGCAACTTTCAATGTCATCTTCAACTGCGGCTAGAGCTAGCCTTCAAGTATCGGGCAATAAGGAAACGAGGTGGACGCAAAAGCAGCCTCAGCCGCAGAGATCCCCCGTATGGGTCAGATTGACAATGCCGTTCTAAGCCACCTAAAGTGAATCGATGATGTAAAACTCAGTAGGAAACGGTCCTTGGCGCTCACTGTGAAGAAGCTACTGCCAACCCAGGTCGAAGCCTATAGATACTGGGAAATTTTACAGGTTTTGGTGGAGCGAAACCTAAAGGTGCGCTATCGTGGCTCACTTTTAGGAATTTACTGGTCTCTATTAAACCCACTTATTATGACAGGGGTTTACACCACTATCTTTGGAACTACCTTCGCAGAATACTATAACAACTCGATTCTTAACTATATCTTGGCGGCCTTCACGGGGATGGCCGTAATTAACTTCTTCTCGACTTCTACATCACAGGCACTCTCAAGCCTGGTCAACAACGGCAGCTTGCTCAATAAGATGCACTTACCAATGAGTGCTTTCCCCCTCTCTATAATTGCAGCCAATGCCTTCCAATTTTGCCTCACTGTCTGGCCGCTTCTAGTGGTTATGACCCTATTGATCTCCTATAGCGTTCTCAATGCGGCAGCTGTTATTTTGCCTTTTGTTGGTCTGACTATGGTCTGTACTGGTATTGGGCTACTGATGGCTGCTTTGAACGTCTTCTTTAGGGACTTACCCTACATGTATGAGCTGGTCACTTTTGCCCTTTGGATCACTAGCCCAATTTTCTACCCATCAGCTATTGTGCCCGAGGAAGTGGCCGGTTTTTTGCAGCTAAATCCCATGTATCCGATTATAGAAAGTACACGGCAAATCGTGCTTTCAGGGGAGGCTCCCGACCTAACCTTGGTGGCAACCTCTTGGCTCAGCGGCATTATTTTTATGAGTTTTGGGTGGTTTACCTTTAAGTGGCTCAAACCTCAGTTTATGGATTTACTATAAAACCCTATGGAAGCTATACGGCTGGATCAAGTTTCCCTTTGGAGAAGGACGCAGGAAGAGTTTTCCTACGATCTGAAGCGAACCTTATTTTCTATTCTAGAAGGCAAGTACAGAAAGCCTGCTCGAAAGCGCGTATTGACACAGGTTGACCTCGTTATCCAGCAAGGGGAAAAAGTTGGCATCATTGGCCCCAATGGAGCTGGAAAGTCTACCCTATTAAAGGTGATCTCTGGTATCTTAAAGCCTACCCAAGGAACAGTCAGAGTCAAAGGCCGGATCGCGCCTATGATCGAGTTGGGGGCAGGGTTTGAAGCCGATATTTCTGTTATTGACAATATTATTCTCTACGGGGTACTGCTAGGGTTTCCCCGCAGCGAGATGGTGAGGCGCACTTACGATATCCTCAATTTTGCAGATTTGCAGGACTATGCTTCGGCTCCACTCAAGGGGCTTTCTTCGGGGATGGTGGCGCGGTTGGCGTTTGCGATCGCAACTGAAGTTAAGCCCGACATCCTAATCGTGGACGAGGTTCTATCGGTAGGAGATGAAAATTTTAAGCAAAAGAGCAAAGCCCGCATGGATCAGCTTTGGAACAACCATACAACCGTATTGGTCGTATCCCACAGCATGGAGATGATCCAAGACTCCTGCAATCGGGTGATTTGGCTGCAAGACAGCCAAATCCTAGCCTCAGGAGAGCCTAAGGAGATCACTGAAATGTACCTGAATCATGTTGGTAGCGCTGCTTCTGCGCTACCGCTGGCTGTCAGTATGGAGAATGTATAGACTACAAAGGCATAGTCTGGGGCCCCCATTTTGTGGATGAGTAGGCTTATCTCTTACTCCATGAGGAACTCAAGCCAGTAAAGTTTGATCTACTTTAGTAGAAGTCAGAACTCTGCAGACAAAGTACATTTGATCAAAACTTCGCTCGATATAAGTCTTGGTGTAGGTATTGTGTGAGCCCGAAAACCTTTAAAAACTCAACCCTGTTGGGCAACAGCAGCTTCTCTTTAAAGGCGGGAGACTCTACCTGGCACTTGCCAAATATGTTGGCTGCTTTGTGGGTTGCTCATGGATTCAGTTTTCAGCCCAACTTTGATCTTTATACTCGTAGTGGATTAATCCGCTATTTAGGATGGTTCTTGCTCGGATATGATGAGTTGGTCAAAAATTTCCATCACCTGGAACATGTTTTTGACCACAACGAGATGGTTGATTTTCTCTTGAAATCAATCCTGCCTGAATCAGAAGAAAACAGGCTCTACTTGCCTGTTTTCTTTTACTGCCTCTACTTAACTCGAGAAGATTTGAAAAACAAGTTCAATCTGACCTCTGTAGAGGGATTAATTTTATATTTACTGTGGATTAGGGATTGGGGCTATAGTACGCTGCCCAAGTCCCATCTGATTGAAACTGCTGTCGAAAAACTACCGCTTGAAGCATTTGTTGAAAACAATCAGTTTTTAACAGCTTTGAGAGAATTTGACTTGTCCTTGTGCTTTGACGGAACAAAATATATCAAGGCATACCCTGACGTCATAGAAGCTATTGAAGCAGGTGTGTTTGCCTCCGCATATCAGCACTGGATTCAATGCGGTATTGAGGAAGACAGAAAGGCCTTTTGGTCCGACAAATTCGACCTACCTTCCTCCTTCAATGAGGCCGAGTATTTCAATACCTACCCCGATGTTGCAGAAATAGTCAGGGCAGGTTTAATGGTTTCTGGGCACCAACACTGGGTGCGTCATGGCAAGGAAGAGGGTAGAACCGCTTTCTGGTCTAACAAATTTAAACTACCTTTATGCTTCAACGAAACTGAGTATTTAAATGCAAATCTCGACGTAATGGAGGCAATTAAAGCAGGCCAGGTCACTTCTGGATATCAGCATTGGCTCTCTTGTGGTCGAGCTGAGGGTAGGATGGCCTTTTGGTCTTTTAACTGGGAGAGGCTTAGGAACAGCGGAGAGTTGCAGGATTCAGAACTTGTCAAGGTCTATAATTACAAACAGGAAGTCGAACAGCTCTTGTCAAATTATCTAACTGCTGAGGTCTAATCACCTTAGAGGTATTCGTTTAATGACAGTTGATGGCGTAAATATTATTGGGCCTGTTTTTGGTGAACTAGGTCTTGGCGAAGATGTTCGAACATTGGCTGAAGCCCTTGTTAGTTCGGGAGTGCCAACGACTATTTTTAACTATCCCAAAAGGTTAACTACACGACAGGGTGATAGGTCTTGCGAGCAGTATGTTTCAGACAGTTTGAAGTATAGCTGCAACATTTTCTGCTTTCCTGCGTTTGAGCTAATGCATTTTTTTCTGGAATTTGGGCCAGAACCTTTCGAAGGCAGGTATAACATCGGCTATTGGCCCTGGGAATTATCCCTATGGCCTAAGGATTTTTCCTTTATCCAGGACTTGGTTGATGAAATTTGGGCTTCATCAGCTTTTACTTTAAACTGCTTTCAGAACTCTTTTAGTAAACCCGTATTTCACATTCCCTTAATTATTAAAGAGCCATTACAGTTTGAAGCCTTACCCACTTCTATTGAAGCTCTTGAGGCAGACTCCTTCAAATTTCTTTTTGTATTTGATGCTAACTCAACGCTGATTCGCAAAAATCCAAAGGGCCTACTGCGGGCCTTTGCTAGCGCTTTTGGGAGAAGTCAAGAGACCTGTTTAATTCTAAAAACAATGAATTACAGGCATCATGATGAAGAACTAAGCGAGATGATTGCGGCTGCGCCCAACGTAATCTTTATCAATGAATCTTTCAGCAAAGCTCAAATCAACCTTCTGTTTAAACTTTCAGATGCCTATGTATCTCTACACCGATCAGAAGGATTTGGTCGAACTATGGCTGAGGCTATGCTGCTCGGGAAGTCGGTTGTCACTTCTGATTACTCAGGCAATGTTGACTACTGCAATGAAAACACTTCTTTTCTTGTTGAGGGCAAATTGGTAGACGTTGCGCCCTATGCTTACCCTTTTTGGCGGGATGCTAAATGGTTTGATCCTTCCCATGCATCTGCAGTATCAGCTTTAAAGACCTGCTCAGAGCATCCCGGTTTGAGACAGGAAAAAATTGAGGCTGCCTATAAGTTTGTTTCAGAGCAATTCTCCACTGCCACGGTTGCAGAAAAAGCTTTAAGCAGAATTGCCGCCCTATAAAACGTCTTTAAAGCGCTGTACAGGGGAGTGCCTTCAGATCCGCTATTTTCTTTTAGGGCATCACGTACACAAACAAAATACGGCCCTGCCTCCTCCTACACCCCCTCAAGGGAACTGTTTATGAGGTTTAAGGTCTTCAATTGTCCTTAGCGGAATAAAGTGTTCTGAACGAGGCTTATTACTGCTGCTAGGTGAGATAATTGGATCGCCTCTAGTTCAGTCAAAGTTTTGCCGTGGCTAGCAATGTCAACAGATCTGCGAGTTGCAGTGGTTCTGCCTCTATACAAACCAGATTTTAATGAATACGAGAAGATTTCCTTCCTGCTAGCAGATCATGTCTTAGCTAACCATACGAGAGTTATCGTCAAACCACATTCCTTAAACCTGAAATTTTCCGGTTGGACCTTGTTCTCATTCGATGATTGGTTCTTCCGCTCTCATAACAACTACAGTCAGCTTCTACTTGACATTGATTTTTACACTCAGTTTAAAGATTTTGATTATATTTTGATTTATCAGTTGGACTCTCTAGTTCTTTCAGATCGCCTGCTTGAGTGGTGCCAGAAGCAGTACGACTACATTGGTCCTTTGTGGGATAGGAATGAAATAGAGTTCTGGGAAAATGTAACCTGGAACTACGTCGATTTTGGGTGTGGTAACGGTGGTTTTTCTCTGCGCAAGGTTTCCTCCTGCATTGAAGCTTTGAGAGGTGCGATCGCAGAGGCCCAGCGGGCACTTGGCAAAGATACTTCACTTTGCTCGTTTGGTGATATGATCCAGCGGTACTCTAGCCTTTTACATAAAGGTAAAGTTTTTAGCAATAATGAGGATATGTTCTGGGGATTTTGGGCCAATCGCTTTAAGGGTGACTTTAAGCTGGGCTCCCTTGAAGACTCCCTCGCTTTTGGGTTTGAGTACAACCCTGAGAAATGCTTGACGATGAATCATGGGGAACTACCATTCGGGGCTCATGCCTGGTTCAAATTCAAAGAGTCCAGAGAGTTTTGGCTTCGGCTTCTCAATGAAAGATTTGACCTCGAACAGTTGATTAAGGAATTTGACGGAAAGAGGTTCAGAAATGGCTGACTTTTTTCAGGATTTTAAGTTTGAAAAAAAATCTCAGGTAAAAATTTATTATCCTCAGAAGCAGGAACTAGCTGATTTTCTAGCTAGACTCAATCTCTTCAGTCAAGAGTCGGCCAACATTCTCATTACAGACGAGAACCTTGCTGCTCTGCATCTAGACTTTGTGCTCGATTGCTTAGCGAATCTGGGCATCAAAGTATTCCCGATCGTAGTTCCAGCGAGTGAAGATTCAAAGAGTTTAGAAACTTACGGCGAGTGTATTTCTAAAATTCTTAACATCGGCATTGATAAATACTCCAGCATCGTTAGCTTTGGTGGCGGAGTCGTCAACAATTTAGCTGGCTTTATTGCCTCTACACTCTACCGAGGAATTCAGCTCGTTCATATTCCTACTACCCTGCTTTCCCAAGCAGATGCAGCGGTAGACGTTAAGCAAGCTATTAACTCCACTTTTGCTAAAAATTCCATAGGCTCCTACTACCCCCCAACGGCAGTCATTATTTGTGTTGACTTTCTAAACACCCTGCCAGAGCGGTTTTTGATCGATGGTTTTGCAGAGGTTATTAAGCATGCCCTCTGCCAAGACTATTCCTTTTATCAAGAACTGCTCACTCAAGACCCGTTTGCTTGGGATCCGGCAAGAATGAACAGCGTTATCCGCAAAAGTGTCTCACTGAAGCTGGATATTATGTCGGAGTATGAGTCATCCGCTAACGATCCTTTCCTTTACAACGAAGCGATCAAGCAGTACGGTCACGCTTTGGGGCATGCGATAGAACATGCTAGCGAGAATGAGATGCTGCACGGGGAAGCCATTGCTATCGGTATGGCATTTTCAGCCTTTGCGGCAAACAAATTAGGTCTATGCAGTGAAGAGTTACTCAGTCAGCACGTTAGTGTCTTAAAGCACTACCGATTGCCGTTCACAGTTCCTGCTGAGCTGGAGGCTGATAAAATTATTTACCATGTCAAGTACGATAAGCACTACTATGACGGCAAGGTATCCTTAGGGTTATTGACCCGGGTTGGAGAACCCCATCGAGAGGGGGACTCTTACTTCTCCAGAGTTCGCATTCAGGACTTTGCATCCCTTCTTGATGACTACAAGAATTATCCTTTATGAGCAGCCGAAAGCTAATTATTACGGGAGGCAGCAGAGGGATTGGATTTGAGATCGTAAGGGGCGCACTAAAAGACGGTTATCAAGTTGTCGTTGTGGGTAAAAATAAAATTAGCCTAGACCAGGCTAAAACTGATTTAGAAGATTTTGGTGCTGTTTCAACCTGTGAAGTTGACCTATCCAATAGGGACTCTGTCCTCTCCTTTTGTGAGGCTGTTAATGATCCCGTTTACGGATTGATTAATAATGCCGGTATTTGTAAGGTTAGACGAATTGACGAGAATCAGAGCCTAGATGAGTGGGATGAGATATTGGCAACTAATCTTGCTGCTCCTTATTTATTAACTGCTAATCTGCTCAGCAAAATTCAGGATGGCGGCAGAATTATCAACATTTCTTCTCAGCTTGGCAAAGAGGGTAGGAGAGGCTACGGTGCTTACTGTGCATCAAAGTTTGGGCTGATTGGCTTGACCAAGTGTTGGGCTAAAGAGTTGGGCCACCGCAGAATCACAGTGAATGCTGTTTGCCCTGGCTGGGTAGATACTGAGATGTCCAGGGTCGACTCTCAGAGAATTGCAGATGAGAAGGGTGTGAGTCTTGAGAATTACCTGCAGGAAATTACGAGCCCTCTGGAGTTAGGCAGGCTGTCATCCCCTTCTGAGGTGGCTGGCCTTATTCGTTTCCTGTTGTCGGAGGATGCAGCTGGCATTTCAGGTCGAGATTGGTTAATGCATACAATCTGGAACCAGGAATGAAGTTGTCTGAGCCTTTATTTGCTCCAGGAAGCGGTGTCCAAAAGTAGTTTTAAGTTTGAATACTCTACTGTGCCAATCAACCTTATAGGCCGCCAAGAGGATATAGAGCTGGTTTCTATTGTGGAAGCTGCTTTGATTCGATCTTTTTCTGTGGCCGGGGTGCAGCGGCTAAATTATGTTGCTACAGAGCAAGTTGACGGCTGCTACTTGTTTGTAAACCCGCAAGACGAGCAGGCTGGCCTGATTGAACAGCTGCTAGCAAAACGGACCAAGATCATCCTGTTGGGCTCCTTAGGAGTAGCCCTAGGTAGAACTCTTGGATTGGAAGTTGAAGCGCTAGAAGCTGGAGATTTCCAGGACTATCTGTCCTTAATTGAAACAGATACATTCGATCAGTCTCAGTTGTCCATTCATTACGTTTCAGATTCACCTATTTTGGCTCGGTTGAAGGCCCGGAGCCGGCCTTTACTACGCTATGACTTTACGGACGAATGGAACACTTTGGGCTTTGGAGGTATTCAAAAGGGGCCTAGCCCTTGGTCAATTTGCCAGAAAGTCAGGGCAATAACGGCCAGCTCGCTCGCTCAGCTAACCAATCAGATCGGGCAAACTTTTGGCCTCTATGCGTCTTTAACCTCCTTTGAGACCTCGGAGGTTTTGTGGTTCAACCGCCAAGTGGGTCCAGTAGACAGTTGGGAATGGGCAATTGTAGAGGACTTCTACAGCCACTATCGCTCTGATGAGCTTCCCTGCATTCCTCACCTCAGGGAAATTCCGTCGGGGTATCAGGGGGCTGTCACGATGCGGCTGGACTGTGATCAAGCGATCGCAACTTCCCGGCCCCTGTTTGAACTTTACAGAGATGCGGGGCTGCCCTTCTCCCTAGCCGTGGTCACTGGGTTGCCGCCTCAAGTAGAAGACATGGCCCTGCTGCGAGACGTGATTGCCGCAGGTGGATCGGTCGTGTCTCACTCAGTTACCCATCCGCCTAACTGGGGTGCTGACCATGCCCAGGCACTGCAGGAAGCACAAGACTCAAAGCGCTGGCTGGAGCAACATCTGCCTGAAGTCGGCTCAGTTCGCTATGCGGTGTCTCCCTTTCACCAAAATCCACCCTACGCAGTCCAGGCCCTTACTGATGCGGGGTATCAGGGCTTTGTGGGGGGCATTATCCACAACGATCCGGAGTATTTGATTGGGCGGGCCGGCCGAGTGCCTTTTTGTGAGCCACCGATTGTTTCCCACAGCCAGCAGTGTATGCTGCACGGGGACTGCTACCATCGCTACGGCAATTCAGTAGACCCCTACCTGGAGAGTTTTAGTAATCACCTGAAAGCGGGCAACATTTTTGGATACTTAGATCACCCGTTTTCGGCAACCTACCAGTACGGCTGGTTGAGTGAGACTGAGCGCTTAGCAGCCCATGCTGAGCTGATCCGGTTCATTCAGTCTCACGAGGATATTTGGTTCCCAAATCTGGTGCAGTGCCTTGATTTTGTCCGTAAGCGGGACCAGGTTCAGATATCTGTCGAAGCTGACCAGCTTCAGGTGCGCTGCGATCCTAAAGGCATTCCGGGCGACCTTCCTACAATTTCTGTTGGCTGGCGGGGGGAGACTATCGACCTCGGCATTTAGTTGGTTCTGCTGGGCAAGGCATATCGGCACCAGGATTTGCACAGGATCTGCTTAGATCTTGTAAGGCGTGGAGTGGGAGAGGCAGTGGGCAGTCGGCAATTACCCAGCAGCATTATTGTGCTGTCAACGGCAGACTGGACTCAGTCGGGCTGGACAAACAATCAGCATATGGCCCATGAATTGGCGCGTCAGGGCTTTCGGGTGCTCTATGTGGAGTCTCAGGGACTGAGAAGCCCAACGGCGTCGGCCAGAGATATTAAGCGAATTTTTCGCCGGTTGAGAAAAGGGCTGCGGCTGGTTCGCCGGGTAGAGCCTCAGGTTTGGGCATACTCGCCTCTGGTGCTGCCCTTTTACCACAACCCCTGGATTCGTCGGTTGAACTGGTCTGTTTTGGGCGGCATCGTGCGGCTTCTGTCGAGGCTGCTGCGGCTGCAAAATCCGATCCTTTGGATTTATAACCCGCTAGCCCATGAACTGATGGGCACGTTGGGAGAGTCTTTAACCGTTTACCACTGCGTCGATGATCTGGCTACGGTCCCCGGGATCGATGCCAAGCTGGTGGTACCGGCAGAACTGGAGACGGTAAATAAGGCTGACGTTGTGTTTACCACCAGTCCCTCTCTACAGGCAAGGCTGGCTGCGATCGCACCTCAAAAAACCCACTACTTTCCCAACGTGGCTGACTATGGGCACTTTTCAAAGGCGCAAACCCCAGGAAAAATCCCTGAGGACTTAGCGACCATTGCCGCGCCCCGAATTGGCTTTGTTGGCACCATTAAAGACTACAAGATCGACTTTGACCTAATTGAGCAAATTGCCCAAGCTCGACCGGAGTGGGCTTGGGTTTTGATTGGGGCCTTTGAAGTGGCTGCCCCGGAGGCTCTGCGGGAACGATTTAGCGGTTTGAATGTTCATTTTTTAGGGGAGCGTCCCTATGGGATGCTCCCAGACTACCTGCGGGGCTTTGATGTGGTGACACTGCCCTGCCTGCTAAACGACTATACGCGCTCGATGTTTCCCATGAAATTCTTTGAGTATTTAGCGGCGGGCAAGCCGATTGTGGCAACTCCGCTGCCTGCCCTGGAGAGCTATCAAGGGCTGCATGAGGTCTGTTCTACCTCCGGAAAATTCATTAGCGCGATTGAAGAAATTTTGGTTGGAGAGTCTGCCTTAAAAAAACAGGCTATGATAGCTGCCGCCCAAGAAAACACTTGGGAAGGAAGATGCCGGGGGATGTTAGAACGACTGCAGGGAGTCTGGGACAACCGATGAACTGATTTAGAAGGCATCTACTGTTGCGGTTTTCCAGTCACTAAATCTGGATAGGGCCTTTCTCATCATGTAGCGGGGAATGCATGACGGGGTTAGGGCCAAATCTTGAGCTGGTAGCGCAGCTTTCACACACCAATCGCTCACTTAATCAATAACTGTTGTATGCAAGAAGCGTCGTCTTTAAAAAGTCAAGAACTGGTGTTTCCCTGGTTTTTCTGGCCAGCGGGTAAAACCGTTCACATGGTTTCAAATAATATTCATATTGGCGATGCCATTGGCAACTTTATTCTTTACTTTTACGATCTGCTACAGAGAAATAAAGTGCCCTGCCGCCTTTACTATTCTGGAGCCTATAGCCCGGAGCTAGAGGGGAAGGTTTATCCAATTTCTGAGCTGTATCAAGAGATAGAACCTACAGATCTTCTTATCGTCAACTTCTCTATTTTTTTGCCAGAGCTGGAGGCGCTATCGCAGCTTAGCTGCTACAAGACGGCTATTTTTTACGGCATTACGCCGCCCAAGTTTCTAGAGGCATATCAGCCCGAACTAGCCGATCACTGCTTGAAGGGGTATCAGCAGGGGCACTTGTTAGATGCCTTTGATCAGTATGGCGCAATCTCTGAATCGGCAGCGAGAGCGCTGCAAAAAATTGTTCGCAAGCCCCTCAAGCTAGAGGAAATTCAGATTATTCCACCGCTGGTGGATTTTCAGAAGTGGAGTGTGGTGGAAGCGGAAGCGATCGCAGATTTGAGTTGCGATCGCTTCCTGCTCTACGTAGGCAGAGTCGTACCTCACAAACGAGTGGAAGATCTAATTAAGCTCTTTGCTGCCTACTCTAAACTGGATGAAGCAGCCCATCTAGTTGTTATTGGCTCGACCGACTTTGCTGTGTACAAAGACTTTCTAGATCGCATTCTTGCCGCAGATTATCCGTTTCTAAAAGACAAAATTCACTTCTTGGGCATGATTAGCGATGGTCAGCTCAAAACTGCCTATCAGTCTGCTAGCGCTCTAGTGATGATGAGTGAGCATGAGGGCTTTTGCATTCCCCTGGTAGAGGCAATGCATTTTCGGGTACCCGTTTTCGCCTATGGTCAAGAGGCCGTTCGTGAGACATTGGGACGATCGGGCAAAGTTTTCTATGAGAAGGCGTTTGATAGCCTGGCCCAGGATGTGTACGAGGTCTTGTCAGATCCTCAAAAGCAGCAGCTGATTTTGAACCGGCAGACTCAACGCCTGCAGGCAATGCAGGCTGACGCCAACGGTTCAGCCATCTGGAAATTTTTAGAAGCGCCCCTGGTATTTGAAGATGAATATCCTGTTTAATACCTATCCTGTTGCCTTTGACTGTCCGGGAGGCGGCGAGATTCAACTCCTGAAGTCAAAAGAGGCGCTGGAGGCTCTGGGGGAAAACGTGATTCCCTACGACCCTTGGCAGCCTCAGTTTGATCAGGCCCAAGCCGTCCATTTCTTTTCGGTCATGGGCGGATCGTCTGTGTTTTGCAACTATGTCAAGCACAATCGCCAGCTGCCGCTGGCGATTTCCCCCATTCTCTGGATCACCAAAGAGACTTACGGAGCGGGCCTGTACCCAGTGGATGAAATTCGGCATTTGCTGCACTTGGCCGACGTACTGCTGCCCAACTCTCAAATTGAGGCGGTGAATCTGGCTCAGGTGTTTGGGGTGCCGATAGAGAAGTTTCATCCGGTGGTAAACGGGATCGACAACTTTTTCTTTCAGGAAGGCATTTCGCCAGACCTGTTTCGTCAGAAATTTGGCATTGAGGGGCCGTTTTTGCTGAATGTCGGCAATATTGAGCCGCGCAAAAACCAGCGGCGTCTGGTGCAGGCGGTGCGAGATCTGGGCATCGATCTGGTGGTGCTGGGCAATATTCGTGATCGAGACTACTTCAATCGCTGCCTGGAGGAAAGCCAGGGGTGTATGAAGTATCTTGGGTATGTTCCTCACCGGAGTGAGCTGCTGCTGTCTGCCTATTACGCCTGTGAGCTGTTTGTTCTGCCGAGCACTCTGGAAACGCCGGGGCTATCTGCCCTAGAGGCCGCAGCGGCGGGGGCCAAGATTGTGCTGACCGAGGAGGGCTGCACGCGCGAATATTTTGGTGACTTTGTGGAGTATGTTGATCCGATGTCGGTGGAGAGCATTCGAGCGGGGGTTGAGGCTCAGCTTGGGGCGGCTCGGCCGGTTGGCTTGAAGGAGCACGTCGCGACCCATTACACTTGGCGGCGGGCGGCGGAGCAGCTGCAAGAAGCCTATTCGCGAATTGTCTAGGGGAGAGTCCAAAAATGAGCAAGGCTCTAATTAGTTATGTGCTCTACCCGCTGGTAGAGCGGCAGCAAAAGCGCAACATTTTGCCAAAGCTGGCTCAGCTTAGGGCGTTCTCGGCGCTCTCGCGGGAGGCGCGATCGCAAGCCATTCAGCAGCGCCTAGCCGAGATGGTAGCCGCTGCTGCTGCAACAGTGCCCTACTACCGCGACCTGTTCCAAGCGATTGGCTTTGACCCGGAGCGGCTGGCTAAAGATAGCGCCTACTTCCAAGACATTCCCTACTTGACCAAAGACATCATCCGCGAGCAGGGAGAGCGGCTGCTGAGCGAGAGCTGCGATCGCACTGGGCTCCACGTCCGTAAAACAGGCGGATCCACCGGCCCCTCCACCCTGATTTATTACGATGACGAGGCCCTTGACTGGACGGCTGCTGCCAACCTGTTTGTGCTGGAGTGGACCGGCAAAAAGCGCTACACCAAGGAAGCCCACTTTTCCTCAGAGTTTCCGGAGGAGATTCCCTGGCGCGATCGCCTCCGTGAATCGATTAAGTGCATCACCCTAAACCGGGTCAACATTCGCACTGCTGATTTCGATGATGCTTCTCTAGAGAACATTTTGCGACAGCTTCAGCGAACCCGGCCCTACAGCGTGCAGGGGCACCCTTCTACTCTCTACACCCTGGCCCTTTACGCCAAGCGCCACTTTGCGACCCCTCAATCCCTGTTTAAAGTCTTTGAGTCCACGGGCGAAGTTTTGGATGGCAAGCAGCGAGATGCGATCGCAGACGTGTTCAAGTGCCAGATTTTTGATCGCTATGGCAATGCTGAGTTTGGCGTCGTAGCCCACTCTGAATTTCCCCAGTCGAGCCACCTCAAAGTTCTAGACTTCATGGTCTGGAGCGAAGCCGTAGCTGCCGACACCCAAAACGAGATCGTCTTTACTGGGTTGAGGAACGCCGCCATGCCGCTGCTGCGCTATAAAACCGGCGACTTGGGCGATCTGGTGCGGGTCGATGGTGAGTTTTACATCACCAATATTGCCGGTCGCATTCACGATATGGTGCGGCTGGGCAATCGCCAGTACCCGACCCACTACCTGCAGGATTTGCTGGATCGGTTGGGGGGTATTGATGAGTTTCAGCTAGAGCAGGTAGGCCCAGAGCGTTGCCTGCTACGGCTCGTGCTGGCCCCCCATGCCGATCCAGAGCAGATTCAGCAGCGAGTCACGGCCTGGTGGGGAGAGCACGTCGCGCTTGAATTCGTCACCTTCAACGACCTAAAGCGGGTGGGCTGGCGCTCTAAGTTCCGCCATTTGGTGAATACGCCTGTAGCAGAAGAGCTAGGGTCTTAAACGGCCTTTTGAATTGCTGTGAGCCGGATTGCTGTGAAACGACAGAAGTTTTTGCAGCACTGCCCTCCGAGCGATCCTGCTTGGGCGGTGGGGAACAGCCGTCTTCTGGTATAAGTGGTGTGGACATCTTTCGGGTTTGGGGCTGCCAAGATTGGGATGAAAGTTACACCGACAGAGATTCCTGAAGTGCTGATTTTGGAGCCGCAGGTGTTTGGCGATCATCGCGGCTTTTTTATGGAGAGTTTTAGCCTGCGGGTTTTTCGCGACAAAACCGGCCTGAATATAGACTTTGTACAGGACAATCACTCCGCTTCAGGGGCCCACATCCTCAGAGGGCTGCACTATCAGATTCAGCAACCTCAGGGCAAGCTGCTGCGGGCGGTGGTGGGCGAAGTGTTTGATGTGGCCGTTGATTTGAGGCAGTCTTCCCCTACCTTTGGGCAGTGGGTCGGTGTCTTGCTCAGCGCTGAAAACAAGCGCCAGCTCTGGATTCCCCCCGGATTTGCCCACGGTTTTTTGGTGACTTCTGAGCGGGCCGAAGTTTTGTATAAAACTACGGCTTACTATGCTCCCGAATTTGATCGCACGCTGCTCTGGAACGATCCAGACGTGGGGATAGTCTGGCCTCTTGGCGAGGCAGAGCCTATTCTGTCTGCTAAGGATGAGGCAGGCGTTTGCCTGAAGGATGCAGAGGTGTACGCCTGATGAGAATTGTGCTGCTGGGCAGTCAGGGGCAGGTGGGGCAAGAGCTACAGCGAACGCTGGCCCGCCAGGGTGAATTGGTTTGCCTGTCTCGCCAAGAGCTAGATTTGACGCACTTAGATCATCTGGTTGAGACGGTGAGCAGCCTGCAGCCACAGGTAGTGGTCAATGCAGCAGCCTACACCGCTGTTGACAAAGCCGAAACCGAGCCGGAGCTAGCCCATTGCATTAATGGAACAGTCCCCGGTCTGCTGGCTGAGGCCGCAAAACAGTGCGGGGCTGCAATGATTCACCTCTCCACCGACTACGTGTTTAACGGAACCAAAAACACGCCTTACGAGGAAACCGACACAACGGCTCCCCTCGGCATCTACGGTCACTCTAAGCGAACCGGGGAAGTGGCTGTTTTGCAGGCCACTGACCGAGCGATTGTGCTGCGAACAGCTTGGGTTTATGGGGCGGCTCCCTCAGCTAAAAATTTCGTTAAGACCATGCTGCGGGTAGGGCCTGAGCGGGGCCTGGTAAGGGTAGTGGTAGATCAGGTGGGCGCACCGACCTGGGCCTACGATATTGCGGCTACGGTGAGTGATTTGCTGGCTCCGGTGCAGTCTGGTCAGGGCGGGCTCTACCACTTTGCTAGCAGCGGGGTGGCGAGCTGGTTTGACTTTGCGATCGCAATCTTTGAAGAGGCTCAAACGCTGGGGCTGATCGAAACCCTGCCCGAGGTTGTGCCCATTCCAACCTCGGAGTACCCTCTACCGGCCCAGCGACCTGCCTACTCGGTGCTCTCCTCACAAAAGATCTCGCAGCTACTTGGGCGCAGACCCCCCTACTGGCGAGCGAGCCTGCGGAAAATGCTGGCTGAGCTGGCCGCACCGCCTTAAGGAACCGGCAGTAATGGGGTTTGAATGTACGGTTGAAATTTAAGCCATGACCCACTGGGCTGAGGAAGCATGACGATGAAAGCGCTAATCCTTTCCGGAGGAAAGGGAACCCGTCTGAGGCCCATCACCTATACCGGCGCGAAGCAGCTGGTGCCGGTGATGAACAAGCCCATCCTGTGGTACGGAATTGAAAATATTGTGGCGGCGGGCATCACCGAAATCGGTATCGTGATTAGCCCAGAGACCGGCGACGAGATTAAGGTTCGTACAGGCGACGGCAGCCGTTTTGGAGCCCGCATTACCTATATTTTGCAAGATACTCCCAGCGGCTTGGCCCATGCCGTTAAGGTAGCCCGGCCCTTTCTGCAAGACTCGCCTTTCGTGATGTATCTGGGCGACAACCTAATTCAAGACAGCCTCGATCTGTTTGTCTATTCCTTTGAGAGCGAGTGCCTGGATGCCTCAATTTTGCTGAAGCGAGTCACCGATCCACGGGCCTTTGGCGTTGCTAAGCTGGCAGCAGATGGCCGGGTGCTAGAGCTGGTAGAAAAGCCTCAGGTGCCTCCTTCCGACCTGGCGCTAGTGGGCGTTTACCTGTTTTCCCCAGCTATCCATGCCGCAATTGATCGAATTCAGCCTTCCCCTCGGGGGGAACTGGAGATTACCGATGCCATCCAGCGGCTAATTAGTGATGGCAAGGTGGTTAAGGCTAGCGAACTGTCGGGCTGGTGGCTCGATACCGGCAAAAAAGACGACCTGCTAGAGGCCAACCGAATTTTGCTCGATACCTGTCTACAGACGACTACGCTCAAAGTGGAGGGGCGTGACAGCCAGATCAGTGGTCGGGTGCAGATTGGCTCTGGCACCACAATCATCAAATCTGTGATTCGAGGGCCGGTGGTGATCGGCCGCAACTGTCACATCGAGAACTGCTTTATCGGCCCCTACAGCAGTATTTCTGACTCAGTTACGCTGATTGAGACAGAAGTCGATCACAGCGTTATTTTAGGCGGAGCGCGGATTGAGGGCATTCCCCACCGCATTGTAGACAGCGTGATTGGTCAGCGCGTCCACCTGAAAACGACGCCTCAAAGACCTAAGGCCTTGCGGTTTTTGGTCGGTGACGACTCGCAGATTGAGCTGGTTTAGAGGCTGTTCAAAGCTTTGGTGTAGACGGTTTGGTGTAGACGGTGAGGAGATAAGCAGTTGACAGAACTTTCTTTAAAGCGGCTGCTGGTGACTGGCGGTTCGGGCTTTATTGGCTCTAACTTTGTGCGGCACTGGGCCCAACAGCGACCGGGCGAAAAGATTTGGGTGCTAGATGCCCTGACCTACGCGGGCAATGCCAAAACCCTAGCCGATTTGGTTGAGACTGGGGCGGTGGAGCTAGTGAAGGGGGATATTTGCGATCGCACCCTCGTTACCACCCTGCTGCAGGATCATGCGATCGACGCTGTGGTTCACTTCGCTGCCGAGTCCCACGTGGATCGCTCTATCCTCGGACCCGAGGCCTTTGTGCAGACCAACGTCGTTGGCACCTTCACCCTGCTCGAAGCCTTTCGCCAGTATTGGCAGGCTCAGGGGCAGCCGTCACAGTTTCGCTTTTTGCATGTCTCTACCGACGAGGTGTACGGCAGCCTAGGGCCAGAAGACCCGGCCTTTTCAGAAACCACGCCCTATGCTCCCAACAGCCCCTACTCAGCTTCTAAGGCGGGCAGCGACCACCTGGCCCGTGCCTACTTCCACACCTACGGCCTGCCCACCCTGATTACCAACTGCTCCAACAACTACGGCCCCTACCACTTCCCTGAAAAGCTCATTCCCCTGATGTGCGTCAACATGCTGCTGGGCAAGCCTCTGCCCGTCTACGGTGACGGCCAGAACATCCGGGATTGGCTGTATGTGGAAGATCACTGCCGCGCCATCGACAGAGTGCTGCACCAGGCCCAGCCAGGCGAAACCTACAATATCGGGGGCCAAGCCGAGGTCAAAAACATTGACCTGGTTCATACCCTGTGCGACCTGATGGATGAACTGGCAGAGGATCTGCCGGTACGCCCCTGCCGCGACCTGATCACCTTCGTCAAGGATCGGCCTGGTCACGACCGTCGCTACGCGATGGACATTACCAAGATCCAGACTCAGCTCGGCTGGTCGCCCAGTGTGACGCTAGAGCAAGGGCTGCGGCAGACTGTTCAGTGGTATCTAACTCACCGCGACTGGTGGATGCCGCTGCTGTCGGCCGAGTATCAGAGCTACTACCGCAAGATTTACGGCTGATCTAACGTCGGCGTGCCATCATTTCGCGGGCGCGCACCTTAAAGGCTTCGATTTCCTCCGGTGTGGCCTGGGTGGTCTTCCAGGCGGGTCGCTCCATCAGTCGAGCCGTCCAGGCTTGCAGGCCCGGATAGTCGGCCAGGGGCAGCGCCAGCTCGTCGAACCAAGGCGTGATAATGCCTAAAACAATGTCGGCCAGCGTCAGCTGTTCGCCGCCGAAGAAGGTCTGATCTCCCAGCTTTGACTCAAAGAATTTTAGGGAGACGGCAACCTGCTGCTTAGCCTTGTCCAGTTCTTCCGGTGACGCTTCGCCAAACCCCATAAACTGGCGGGTGAGTGGGCCAAGAGCGGTCGTCAGCTCATTTAGCACAACCATCTGCACCATGCGGACTTTTGCGATCGCATTTGCCTCTTTTGGCAGCAGTGCCGGAGTCGGATACTTCGCTTCCAGGTAATCCAATATGGCGAAGGACTCGATCACTGTAGTCTCATCGTCCACCAGCACCGGAATGTGGTGAAACGGGTTCATTGCCAGGAACTCTGGCTGGTACTGCTCGCCCCCGGTAAGGTTGACCTTCACCAGATCAAAGGACAGACCCTTTTCCAACAGGGTTACCCAGACTCGGCGGGAATTAAGCGAAATGGGTGTGTGGTACAGCGTGATCATCGGGGCTCTCTTGAATGCTGGCTACCAGAATGCCACGAAACCATCCCCGCCGATCAGGCTTTGATAACCCGTTGAGTCAGCCCCAATCCTGCCGTTGCTACCAGAAAGAGCGCCGCCGTAGTCAGTGGTTCGGGAACCGGTTCAGCGGGGGTGAAGTTGCCGCTGGTGATCAAGATCTCATTGCGGGAGTTGCCGCCCGGCGCAATTTGAATCTGCCCTTTCAGCGTCCAACCATCTAGCAGACTGTCTCCTGTGAGGTAGAGCTTTTCCAGAGTCGTGCCTGCAATATCGCCAATGCTGCCCCTCAAACTTTGCCCATCCACCTCGGAAATAGAAAGCAGGGCCTTTTGCTTGGCGATCACGCGGATAGCGTTGCCCACCAGCCAGTCAGCGCTGTAAGACAGGCTAGTCGTCCCAACAGTGACGCTAACTAGAGATCCAGGGGCCCAAGTCATCTCAAAAGGCTGCAGCGCCCCCCAAGCAAAATCCGCCTCGTTAAAGCTGCCGACAACGCTAGTCTGAGTGCCCACCCCCAGCTCCCAGGTAGTTGGGCTGCCGCCCCGGCCTTCAAAACCATACTCCCCCGGAGCCACAGGCACTAGAGGTCTAAAGGTACCGCCGTCTCCTGGCTGCACAAAGCTCAGGGTAGCCGCTGGTGCTGCCTGAGCCGAGAGTGTAATTGCTGCGGCTGCGATCGCAAAACCCGAAAAAACACGTTTAAGCACCAGCGCTGAGGAATGTGACATGTGCCGTTAAAGAGGGGGCTATTGCCTTAAGATAGCCGGACTGAGGAGGCAGGGAAAGCACCTGTTTTTTAATTTAATTTTCCAGACAGAGAGCAGGAAGTTAGGCGTAGCCACACGTCAAGCAAGTCTTGAGAAATTGGGGAAGAGAAGTAAACGTCTCTGCCTAGACCTGCCCCTACCGCATTTGCTCCCCACCTTCCCCACCCTCCCCATCTCCCCCACCATCCCCATCTCCCCCACCCCCCATTCTCAGGCATCATAAAAAAGACACATCCCAGGAAAGCAGTGTGACCACAGGTAAGGTGTATCTGGTAGGAGCAGGGCCAGGGGATCTGGCCTATCTCACCTTGAGGGGGTATCAAGTGCTGGGGCAAGCCGAGGCGCTGGTGCACGATGCGCTAGTGAATAGCGACTGGTTGGCGCTGCTGCCGCCAACGTGTGAGCAGTTTGATGTAGGCAAACGGGGCGGCCAACCCAGCCCACCGCAGACTGAGATCGATCGGCTGCTGGTGGATCTGTGCCAGCAGGGGCGGCAGGTGGTGCGGCTGAAAAGTGGCGACCCTTTTATCTTTGGACGCACGACTTCAGAGATTCAGGCGCTCAAGGGGGCGGGGTGTGCCTTTGAAGTGGTACCGGGCCTTTCCTCGGCGCTGGCTGCGCCGCTGTTAGCTGGAATTCCGCTGACCGATTCGGTGTGGGGGCACGGATTTTCGGTAGTCACAGCTCACGATATGGATTTGCTGGACTGGCGGGCCTTAGCTCAGATACAGACGGTGGTTGTGCTGATGGGGGCGCGTAATTTAGGTGCGATCGCAGCTCGACTGCGCGCTAGCGGCAAGCGGCCCGAAACTCCAGTAGCGGTGATTCGTTGGGCTGGTCAGCCTCAGCAGCAGGTTTGGCAGGGCACGCTGCTCAATATTGACCAGGTGACGAAAGGGGAAAAGCTATCGCCCTGCGTGATTGTGATTGGAGAAGTGGTAGGATTGCGTCCGTATTTAATGGGAAGTGAGCGGCCAGCATTAACCATGTCTGAACTGGGAAGCCTCGCTAATACCGTTCCCCCGGCTGCAGCCCCAGCAATGCCTTTAACTGGCAAAACCATCTTGGTCACGCGCTCACTCGGGCAGTCGAGCCAGTTCACCAAGCTGCTGCAGGCTCAAGGAGCCCAGGTGGTGGAGATGCCTGCCCTGGAGATTTGCCCCCCTTCTAGTTGGGCAGAGTTGGATGATGCGATCGCACATCTCTCCCGCTTTAACTGGCTGATCCTAACTTCGGCTAACGGGGTGAACTATTTTCTAGAGCGACTGCTGGCGGCTGGAAAGGATGTGCGATCGCTCGCCGGGATCAAAATTGCTGTGGTGGGCAAAAAAACGGCAGCGGTATTGGGGCAGTGGGGGCTAGCGCCGGACTTTGTGCCCCCAGACTTTGTGGCCGATGCGCTGGTGGAGCATTTTCCGGAGCCGGTAGACGGGCTGAAAGTGCTTTTTCCCCGCGTCGAGAGCGGCAGCCGGGAAGTGCTGATCGAAGAACTCACGGCTGCGGGGGCACAGGTGGTGGCAGTAGCAGCCTATGAGTCGGGCTGCCCCCGCGAACTGGATCCGCAAGCCATCGCCGCGCTACAGTCTGGTTCGGTAGACGTGGTCACCTTTGCCAGCTCTAAGACGGTGCGGCACTTTAGCGCCCTAGTAGAGCAGGGGTTAGGCCCCGATTGGCTGAGCTTCCTGGCAGAGGTTGCCATTGCCTCGATTGGGCCACAAACTTCAATCACCTGTCAGGAATTGCTAGGACGGGTAGACATCGAAGCGGCAGAGTATACCCTAGACGGCCTGACTGAGGCGATCAGCACATGGGCAGGCAGCGGATCATCGGTCTGACCGGCGGCATTGCCACCGGCAAATCTACGGTATCTCAGTATTTGCAGTCGCAGCACTCAATTCCGGTGCTCGATGCCGACCACTATGCTCGGCAGGCGGTAGAACTAGGGTCGCCAATTTTGGGTGCGATCGCACATCGCTATGGCCCGACCATTCTGCAGCCTGAGGGCAGTTTGAACCGGGCGCGCCTGGGGGAGATTGTTTTCAACGACACGGCAGAAAAGCGCTGGCTAGAGCAGCAGATCCACCCCTTTGTGCGACAGCAGTTTACCGAGGCAATGGCAGCGCTGACAGAGTTGCCCATTGTGGTGCAGTCCATTCCCCTGCTGTTTGAAGCTAACTTGACTGATCAGGTAAGCGAGATTTGGGTGGTTGCTTGCAGCGAAACTCAGCAGCAGCAGCGATTAATGGCGCGCAATCGGCTCACCGCTGACCAGGCCCAGGCCCGTATCCGTAGCCAAATGCCGCTAGCCGAGAAGATAGCTCAGGCTGATGTGGTGCTAGACAACTCAGCCGACCTCAACGCTCTCTTCCAGCAGGTGGATTGGGCTTTGCAGCAGGCTCCATAGCGCGGCGGCAGTTGGAGAGGGGGCAGGCTGCTCGTAAAGCGCGGCATTTTCTGGGGTAGGGCTGCCTTTCTCTAGCCAAAGTAAGCTGACTGCTGTGCGGGCTGGCAAATCTCCCAAAGCTCCCTGCTGATTGGAAACTTCAATCACACTCAAAACTTGGTTTTCTTCCCTCAGCCAGTGCCGTAGCCGGACGGCGTTGTCGTGGTGCCACAGGTCAGGCGGCAGCAAAAACGCCCCAATCCCTCCAGGGCGCAGGAGCTGCTGGCTGCGCTCTAGCAGCAGTCTGGCCTGACTGAGCCGCATTTGGGAATGGTTAGGGGGGGGTTGGGCAGCGTTGCGAAATGGCTCAGCTCGACGAAAATAGTCGCTGAGAAGGGTAAACTGCCCGCAGTAGTCTCGCCAGGCGGTAGCTAGAGCCGCATCGATGCTGAGGAGCTCTTTGCGATGGTGGCGAAAGGCTTCTAGTGGGATGCCCTTGCGCTCAAAGAGATCTTGAAAAGCCGTAAAAAAGCCTTCCGCTGTGCTCTGCACCCCACTCCACGGCGGGTGGCACAGCACTATGTCAAAGCCGCCTTGCTCCAGCAGCTGATGGACATGAAAGCCCCAGTGAAAAGGCTGCAGCGCTTCTATATCGGCCAGTGTCAATAGCCGCCGCTGCTGCCGACCCTGACTATCACTCTGCCGGTAGCGAATGCCGAGCTGCTGACTAAACTCGCTCAGCAGCAGCTGGTTGAGCTCGTCTTGGACAGTGCGGTTAAGTTCTAGCAGGCGGTCGCGCAGAAACTCTGCCTGCACATAGCCGGGAATGCCGTTTACCTCCGAGAGCAGGTGGGTCTGATCTCGGTAGTGCTCCAGCCAGATCTGCCGCTCGGCTAAGGTGCTGCGGTAGTTTTCCGCCAGTAGGGGCTGCAGCAGGTTGCCTTGGAGGGCCAGGTCGGCTTCCGTTTCTGGCTGCTCGGCTGCGGCTTTGTCCTCCACTTGGTCAAACCGCTCGGAGTCTACTTTGATAAGGCCAATTAGAGAATTGCCCTGCAAAACGGTGAGAGCCAAATCCGGTAGGCCCTGCAGCTCCTGCACTTGCTTGACCTGTTGCACCAGCTGCAGAAAAATCTGCAGACGGGCCAGCTCTAGCGCCTGAGCCGACAGCTCAACGCCCAAAAACGACCGATTTAGGAGCCGTCGCTGTAGGGCCAGGGTCAGAGAAGATTCCGGCTCCAACTTCAGCCAATCAGGCAGGCTAATGCCAGAAGTCGTTTTTAGAATGGCGGCCAGTGCTGCCCCTGTCTGGGTTAAAAACTGCAGTGCCCTTGCCAGGTAGCGACCCGAACCACAGGCTGGATCTAAAATTGTCAGGCTGGGCATCTGCTCTAGGAGAACCCGCGCATTCGGGGCGGCCATTGCCATCAGCAGATCGTCTAAAGACGGTGGGGGGATGGCTGCAAAAGGCTGGCTCTGCTGCAGCAGGCAGCGCTCTAGGGTGCGATCGCACAGCGCCCTCAGCATCGGCTCGGGCGTAATCAGGGGCAGATCGCCCGGCTGATTTACAAATCGCTCAAAGAGGGGGCCGAGCAGATCCAAAATTTGGTCGGGCGCGGCGGATTCTGCCAGATCGCCCAACCAGGTCAGCGCAGCTTCAAAGGCAACATCGGCAATCTGAATTTGGTCATACTGTTGCTCTAGTGGATGGGGCTGAAATGGCCCGGTGGGCAAAAAGGGCACTTCCCCCAGCTCCTGCACCAGCAGAGGACGCTCTTGAGACGGCAGAATGAACCCTTGAAACCAGAGAGGCTGCAAAAACTCGCTGAAAAACTGGTTGGCTCCTCGCTGCTGGCTCTGGCCAAACCGATTGTGTAGGTACCACTCATCTCCCTGGTCAAGCCAGCCCTGGCGCTGCTGCTGCGCTAAGGCTAAAAGGCGACAGAGCACAACCAGGGCATAGTGCTTGCGATCGCAAATCCGGCCAATCCCGGTAATGCCGCTATAGATCTGCTCTAGGCTGGCCTGAAATGCCTGAAAGTGAGCCTGCACATCCCCAAACTGCTCGCTGCCATCACTCAAGGCCGTCAGCAGGTGGCTGTGTAGTTGCTCCGGATCCTCTGAGATTTGCGGGTGCAGGCGGGCCAGCCGACTCGCCCAGCCCTTATCCACCTGACCGCGAATGTAGATCTGACTATGCAAATACTCCGCGGGTTCAGCCGATCCTGGCCACATCCAAAGACTGCGCTGGCCAGATGCCTCCAAAAAGATCAGCAGCAGGTGAGAAACTTCTGCCGCAATGGCCCAATAGACTTGCTGCCGCAGATCGGGGTCTAAATCCCAGGGCCTGTTTAGGGAAACTTCAACGACCGTGTAGTGCGATCGCTGGGCAATGGCCCGCCAGCTCAAGCCAGAGAGCACACCATCTTTAGATTCTGTAGCTAACAGAGCCGGACTCACCCCAACAGCAGCCCAGCCCAATACCTCCCTAAACAGGGCCGTAAACTCAAACCGCTCCAGTCGAGACTGAACCTGTTGAGTCAGCGTATTCATAGGGCTAGGAAGACTGCTGCTTTACAGCCAGGGCGTATGTCCTAAAGCGGTTTAGGTCAGCCTGTAGCTCTCCCTCCACTACCCTGCCCAAAAAGAGATTGTCCATCCACTTGACAATGGCAGGCACATCGTAAGAGACCGTTAGCTTAACGGTGGTGCTGCCTTTGCGGTCGTAAAACCGGATAGCGCCTCGGTTGGGCAGCCCATCGACCGACTCCCACTGAATAATCTGCTCTGGCACCAGGTTTGTAATGCGAGACAGCCAGGTAAACTCAAGCCCTCGTGTGGCCAGCTTCCAGCGAGACAGCTCGGGGTTTTCTGGCAAGACAGTGACCGAGTCAATCCACTTCATCCAGCGGGGCATTTGCTCTAGATCAGACCAAAGCCCCCAAGCCATCTCCACCGGGACATCCACATCAACCAATACACTGTGATCGAGCCAATCACTCATGGGGGTGTTCCAAAATTGCCTGGGCAGCCCGACGGCCAGAAAGTGTTGCCCCTTCCATACTATCGATGTAGTCCTGCTGGGTGTAGCTGCCCGCTAGGAAAAAGTTAGAGATAGGGGTCGCCTGATCAGGGCGGTAGGGCTCCACACCTGGGGCTTCTCGATAGAGGGACTGGGCCAGCTTGACTACACCAGACCAGGTTAGATTTAGCTCCCGCGAGGAGGGGAACAGGTCATGCACCTGCTTGAGAACATGCTGAACAATTTCTTCATTGCTCTGCTTAATGAAGGGATCGCCGGGAGTCAGCACCAGCTGCATCAGCGAACCCTGACCTTCGCGGTAGTAGTCGCTAGGGCTAGTTAGAGCCAGGTCGGCAAAGCAGGAGAAGTCGGCATCGGGGGTATAGAGCAAATTATCTAAACCCACCGCTCTCTGCAGCTGTTGACGGGCCTCGGAGTCGTTTAGTTCCGTGACCCAGCCGTCAAAGCGGAGCTGCACCGTGGCAACAGGCACCGCCTCTAGCTTGAAGATATTGTCGAACTGGGGCCACTTGCGCCAGTCATCGGGAATCAGCCGCTTAATGCCGGGGACGTCGCAGGCACAGACGTAGGCATCGGCAGTGATAGTTTCTTCGCTCTCTCCGTTGGCAATCACCAAGCCCGTCACTTGGATCTGATCGCCTTCGCCCTCAAATAAAACCTGCCGTACGCCCCTGCGGGTATGAATCTGAGCCCCCCGCTCGGTCAGGTAGTTAACAATGGGCTGGTGCAGGTAAGTATCGGGTGAACCTTCCAGCATTCGCAGCACCGAAGCCTCGGTGCGAGCGGCAAAAAACTGGAAGATGGTGAGCATGCAGCGAGCTGAGATGTTTTCGGTGTCAATGAAGCCGAGGGCATAGGCGATCGGGTTCCACATGCGCTTGAGGCTGCCGTTGGAGCCGCCCTGCTTGCGAAACCAGTCGGCAAAGCTGATGTGATCGAGGGATCGAATGTTTCTCATTGCCCCTTCAAAGTCAACCAAACCGCGCACGATGGGGCTGGTGGCAAGTGCGATCGCATTTTGCAGCTTGTCCTGCACCGTAAGTTGGGTGGTAGTAAAAAAAGCCTTCAGCCCGTTAAAGGGAGCCCCAGTAATAAAGCGAAAGTCCAAGGCTCCAGTTTGCCCGCCTCGGTTGACAAAGGTGTGGGTGTGTTCCTTGAGCAGCAGGTGATCAAAGGCCCCTACCTTCTTCATCACCTCAAACAGGTTGTAGTAGCAGCCAAAGAAGACGTGCAGCCCCATCTCGACATGGTTGCCGTCTTTATCGATCCAACTGCCGACCTTGCCGCCAACAAAAGAACGAGACTCAAAAATCTCAACCTCGTGGCCCGCATCTACCAGCTCTAGGGCGGTAACCATTCCAGCCAGCCCCGCACCGACAATCGCAACTCGCATTCGCCGCCGTATCCTTAGATTTGCTTTACATATATTAATTCTTTGCGGGGGTTTGAGGCTACGACCTCTTGCCCTAGCGGTCTAGTTCCCAGTCTAGGGCGTACTGCAACTGCAGCGGCGGTAGCCCCAGCGCCTCAGAGGTTTGAGCAGTGGTTTCAAAGAAGGCGTATATATCCTTAATCTGAGGCTTGCCCTTAGAGGTGCCGGTCACGCCACCCGCAATCACCACGCCGCAGGCTCCGTTATGCTCCTGCTGCCACTGCTGCCAGTGCTTGAGAATTCGCTTGTCGGTCAATTCTGAAGGCTGGTACTCGGCAAACAGGTGAAACTCGCCGTCGCCGCTCTGCAGCAGCCCCAATTCGTAGCTCTCCCCGCTGATCAGGTCGCGACCCTGGTTAAAGCAAACCGCCTTAATGCCCCCAGCCTGCTGCAAATCCTGGATCAGGATTTGAGCTTTGGGTCGGGTTGTCTGAATGAGCACGACGGGCAGACCGATTGGAGCAGCCTGGGGTTCGATCAGGGCCTGGTAGTAAACGACCGGACTGTGCCGCAAGTGCTGGACCCATTCTAGAGAAAACTGCATCAGCAGAATCAGCGACCCTTCCGGCACAAAATCATCTCGCAAGACCGGAAAGCCTGACCCTAGCCCAACCTGATCAGAAAATGCCTGGCTCGTTTGCTCCATCAGCTCATCGGCCACCTCCGGCAGGGTTTTTACCGTTATCGAAATGGTTTTGCGGCCAGGGTCGTCCGCTGGGTTAGGAATGCGGTAGCGAGCCTGCAGGGCTGGAAAAGGGGGGCCTTCTAAGCTGTCATAGTGCTTTACAAAAAAACGGTTCAAGGCTTCTAGGGCCACCACTAGCGTCGCGCCCTCCTCTTCTACCAGAGTGGTTCGCAGTCCTTCCAAAGGATGCAGGCTGCCAAACTCTGGGTTGATGGCCTCGGGTGAATCTTGCAGCCAGTCTAGACCGGGCAGGGGGTTGCGCGGTCTAGTTGGGCCTTCAATCAGCTCAAAGTTGAGGTAAAGGCAATCTTGCTCAAGAAAAGCCTCCTGCATTTGCTTGGGCGACTGGTCCCCCACCAAGACGCGCTGCCGAAACTGTTTCAGTGACTCCAGAGAGCGGTACATCAGCAGGCCGTATTCTACCCCCGCCATGCCGAGGACCGATACGTAAAGGGTGTCAATGTCCCAGGTATTGAGTTCAACGGCTAAAATCTGCTGCTCGTTGAGAATGTTCCAGGGGGCGGCCTCCCACATATCAAAGGCTTTTTCGACCAGGGTGCTGGCGTAGCGCTCTGGAAGTTCGGCCTCGTGGGGTTCTGAGCCCTGCTGCAGTGTCTCAAACAGCTCATCAATCAGGGGCAGTTCGGGCACGTAGTCAACGGCAATATCAAGATCCTGGAGTACGCCCCGCAGGTAAAACTGGATCTGTCGGTCCCGTACCACGATTTTTTGGGGTCGGGCTGGGCTCTGAGGCCCCTGGGGGTTTTCCATAGCCTGCAGAAAGGCCCGTACCAGAGGTTCAGGGCCGCTGTCAGAGGGCACAACAGAGAGCGATCGCACCGTTCCCTGCGTGCCGTCTACCCAAATAATGCAGTCGCTGTGGCTAGATCCGGCATCATTTCCCTCGTCTATGCTGTCGGCTACATAGTCGCTAATTTCACGTCGGTCAGCCTCCCAGACGCTGGGGATTTTAGGGATTTGTTTGAGGCGTTGGAGGATGATGCGGCTCAGCGTACTCATGGGCAGCGACGATCTCTTAACGTTCAGAAACAGAGAATGGCGGATTTTGGCAAGCAGTTCGCGAACAGTCTAACAAGGGGTCGATAAATCGGGGCAGCCGCCTAGATGTCAAGCGCAGAGCACGATTTTTAGAGAAGTAGGATTTAAAGCATGACACTTCTGGGGGACAGATGGAGCAAGGTGAGATGGCCTCCTAGGGAAGGGTTTAGCCAGGACATAGGGCAATTTAATGGTTCTAGGGATCTCCCTAGCTCTTGGGATAGAACGACGCTCTAAGGGGTGAGCTAAACTGGGAATACCGTATTCAATGATGTTGGTGGCAAGCTGCCCAAAATACCAGGGGATTGAAGGATTTTGTAATTCAGCAGCCGTTGCACCTGTGGATGAAGTTTTTGAAGGGCATGTAGGTTCTCATGACACAGACAGCTGAACAACAAAAAGGCATTTTGATGACCGAGGCGGCGCTCCAGCACGTCAAGGCACTGCAAGCCCAGCAGGGTGACCAGGCGCTTTGTCTGCGGGTAGGTGTGCGTCAGGGGGGCTGCTCCGGCATGTCTTACACAATGGACTTTGAAGACGCCAGCAATATTACTGAGCAGGATGAAGTCTACGACTACGATGGCTTTAGAGTGGTGTGCGACCCTAAGAGCCTGCTCTATGTCTATGGCATGATGCTTGACTACAGCAACGCCCTCATCGGCGGCGGCTTCCAGTTCACCAATCCCAACGCGGCCCAGACTTGTGGCTGTGGGAAGTCGTTTGGAGCCTAGGAAAGCTGGGGGAGCGTGCGTTGGAGCATTTCCTTTCTCCTACCTTCTCTATTTTCTCCAGCAGGGCTAACGTTAAGATAATCTCCTAAGCAGACCTGGACCATTGCGTCTGGGTCTGTTGTACTGTTGTAGACCTTACAGAATTTTCGTTCCTACCATGACTCAGACCGTTGAGACCCTGTTTGATACGGGGATTGAGCGTTACAAGGCAGGTGAATCCCCTGAGGTGCTGATTCCGGTCTTTAAGGAAGTGTGCGATCGCGCACCTAAGAGTAGTCCAGCCTGGACCTGTCTGGCCTGGCTATATCTGTTAGAGGGCAAGGCCAGCTCTGCTCTCAAGGCGGCTCAAAGGGCGGTCAAGCTCAATCCTCAAGATCCGCAGGCGCGGGTCAACCTGGCGACTGCTATGCTCGACTCAGGCAAAGCCGGGGTGCGCGAGCACATTGAAGTGGCTGGGCAGGTCATGATGGCAGTGCCTGAACTAAAGGAAGAGGTGCAGCAGAGCATTCAAGATGGCCTTAGCCGCAGGCCCGAATGGCCCTCTCTAATCCGTGTTCAGAACTGGCTGTTTGGAGCCTAATGCGGCTCTTGAACCCGAGGATGGCCCCGACCAGAAGCCTCTAAAGCCATACAAATCAGTCCTATTAGAAGCCCTGCAAAGCTAAGCTTTGCAGGGCTTTTGTGCGATTAAAGCTAGAGATGGGCTGACTAACAGCTCACTTCATGCCCCTATGAATCGTTATTAACCCGTTACAGAGCCTCTCATAAGGCGGTTGGCTGGGTCTTTATTTCGGCTTGAAGGCGGCAGAAGTGCGATCGCAAGGGGTCAAAGAAGTAGCTCTTGTACGGCCTCAAGCAGCACTGCCGTTTTCTTCAAAAGCCAAAATAGCTGACACCGACATTAAGGGACAAGGCTCACTAAGAGTCTTCCTATAGGCTCTCATAAATCTATCGAAGGGTAGAGAGAAGATGTTTGAGGAGGAACCTGAACAAAAGTATTACTTCAAGCTTTTTAGCTACCTATGAAATCCTTAAGCCTGCAAAAGCATCTAGTTATTCGTCGTTTGTGGTTCTTTCAAGGTTGATCCCTGCTAAGTTTTTGTAGTTAGCAATTATACCTATGCCTAGAGATGGAGCCGATAGATGAGCAAGAATTTTCTGTAAATAAATTTGAATGTAAACTTTCCCTTGACTGTGGAATGAAAATGCGATTGACCCGCTCAAGGACGCAATTTCAATACTTGCTCCCCTTAAAAGGGGCTTCATTACAGAATGCAACGGTGGCTCGCTGCAACATTCAATTAAATAACTTAATGAAATTCCCAGAAAGCCAATGATAAGATTTGGTCAATCCGGAGATAAGAAATTCTTTTCCTTTGCTGGTCGTTGTTCTTGGAGTTAATGGTCATGGTTAGACGTTCTGTAGAAGTAAAGCCTGAAACCCGCAACCATAAGGGTTTTTTCGTTCAAGATGCCGCCTACGAATTGGTCAGCATTGAGCAGACCGGATGGGCCCTGATCTGCATCGATGAAGCCGTTTGTCACTACGTTGACCCGGATAATCTTTTGGTGCCAATTGGGGAAGGGCATGAAATGGAGTGATATTTATCTCTCCCCGGCGAGTAATTCTCAGATTACTTAACCTGGCAAAATTTAACTTCTAAAGTATGGCTGTTCTAAAACGGACAGCCATACTTTTTGGTGAACGAGGAAAATTCTGCAAACAGCGGGGCAGCGCTATTTCGCTTTGTCCCCCGTTGGCTAAGAATGGTTGAAGGAGGATGACCGTATGAAAGAACAGATCTCACGCTGGATTGGCTGGATTTTAGTCGCTGATTTATTTGTTGTACTGGCTGCCTTTGGTTGGTTTATGGCAGCAGTATTGGGCCAGAGCATGAACCTCAATTTGGGGCTAGACCTGTGGTACAGCCTCTGGAATCCGCTGATTTTACCGGCTATTAGTGTATTGATGGCAGGCGCGATCGCAAGTGGTGTGATGAGCTGGATTACCAAAAAGCTCAGCGCCAAAGATGCTGGAGTTTAAGCCTGTTGGCCTTACCACAGCCGCTGGGTGCGGCTATACCAGCGCAGCAGCACTCGCGCCAGTCGGTGGGGGTCGTGGCGGACCGTGTGGATCTCGCTTTCCAGCATGACGTTGGCAGCAATAATGCGGCGGCCCGACTCAACAATGGCTTCTCGGTCTAGCTCCACCGGAATAGCGCCTTCACGGGCGTAGCGCTCTTGAGCTGAGACTGAGGCCGGTTCTCGCTGCACCAGCACCGCATCAAATAGGTAGCGGCCACAAGCTCGATCGATGGCCCGAATGTGGTCAGAAACCTTATATCCGTCGGTCTCTCCCGGCTCAGTCATGATGTTGCAAACATAGATGCGGGGCACCTGGCGGCTTGCGATCGCTTCGACTATCTCAGGCACCAGCAGGTTTGGAATAATGCTGGTATACAGGCTGCCAGGGCCAATCACGATGTAGTCTGCTTCTTCAATTGCCTTGACAGCGTTGGGCAGCGCCGGTGGGTTGGCTGGCAAACAGCCGATAGTGACAATCCGGCCTCGGGCTTCGGCGATTTTGGACTCCCCAACAATCCTGCGACCGTCGCTCAGTTCTGCCCAGAGCTGGACATCAGTGAGCGTTGCGGGGAGCACCTGCCCCCGCACCGCCAGCACTTTAGAGCTGGCCTCCACGGCCTGCTCCAGGTTGCCCGTAATTTCATTCATGGCCGTTAGAAACAGATTGCCAAAGCTGTGGCCCACCAGACCACTCCCGGCCTTAAAACGGTACTGAAACAGCTCCGTCAGCAGTTTCTCCTCATCGGCTAGAGCCGCTAAACAGTTGCGGATATCCCCCGGTGGCAAGACCCCAATCTCGCGCCGCAGCCGCCCCGACGAGCCCCCGTCATCGGCTACAGTGACAATGGCCGTAATGTTAGAGCTAAACTGCTTTAGGCCCCGCAGCAGATTAGAGAGCCCAGTGCCGCCCCCCAACACCACAATTTTGGGGCCTCTAGAGAGCCGTCGCTGGTTCAACAGCACATCGAGCAGTTCCTCCTCCTGCCCCGGCATCAGCACATCGGTGATCACCCCCAGGGTGCGAGTTTGACCCCAAAGAATAATTAACACCCCAGTCAAGATTGCTAGAGGCCCACTGATATAGCTGGGAAAGAACCTCGTGATCAGCCGCAGCACTGAGCCCACTAGCTGCCCCGTGTAAAACACCGGGGTTAGCTTCAGCCAGACCAACATCCCAAAGCCCACCAACAAAACGCCAGCGACACTGAGAAACAGCCACCGTTTCACGAGCAGACCGGGCGCTAACCAGCCCATCCAACGGTTAATGCGGCGCGACGACGCTAACCAGCTCCGGTCTCGGTCTAATTGACGGAAGAACTTAATAATCACAGCGTTGAGCGGCTTAAGCAACATTGCATAGGGCAGTAAAAACGCGGCAAGATAGTAGCGTCCCTAAGACAGACGCTTCGATGGATTAGTGTAACTTCTGTGACGTTCTATAGATGCCTTTGATTTTATCTATCGTTTGGCAGACTCTAAGGAAAGGGTGGGTAAACTCTAGGGGGACTTTTCCACAGCTTCAATGGGGTGTGAAGTTTTAACCAAACAATAAAGGGTAGCGGCTAAAACCTGACCTATGGTGGATCAACTGACGAACCAACGGAACTCTGACACCGGAGATTGTGGCGGGGAAGCTCCGCTGCTAGAGCTGCGCGGCATTACCAAGCAGTTTGGGAATAACAAGGTCCTAGACGGCGTTGACCTCACGGTTTATCCCGGCGAAGCCATCGCGATTATTGGTCCTTCTGGCACAGGTAAATCGACCATCTTGCGCATTATCGCAGGCCTTGAAGCGCCCGGATCAGGCGATATCTTCGTTCAGGGCAAGCGGCGGCTCGGTCTGATTGAAGATTCTCCCGACCCTTTGGGCATTGGTATGGTCTTTCAGCAGGCCGCTCTGTTTGATTCCCTCACGGTGGAGGAAAACGTCGGTTTTCTGCTGTATCAGCACTCTGATCTTCCTGCTAGAGAGATCAGGCGGATTGTGGATGAAGTTTTAGACATGGTGGGGTTGCCAGGAATTGGCAGCCGCTTTCCAGCAGAACTGTCGGGAGGAATGCGTAAGCGGGTGAGTTTTGCCCGCGCCATTGTGTCTAACCCAGAAAACCCTACGGATCGGCCTGCCCTGCTGCTCTACGATGAGCCAACTGCGGGACTAGATCCGATAGCCTCAACGGTGATTGAAGACCTAATTCGGAGCATTCAGAGGGGAAACGGCTGTAGCTCCTACCTGATTGTTACCCATCAAGACAGCACAATACGGAGAACAGCGAATCGGGTGATATTCTTGCACCAGGGGAGAATCCGCTGGAGCGGTTCGGTAGAAGACGTTGATAAAACAGATAACCCGTTCATGCGTCAGTTTTTTAGCGGTCGGGTAGAAGGCCCTATCCAGCTGGTACATTAGCGGGGAGATTCACGCGCAAGCGTTAGGAAGAGGAAATGCGAGCACGGGCAATTCGTGAGGGTTCGGTTGGACTATTAATTTTGATCAGTGTAGGGCTGTTTGGTGCGCTGGTTTTGTGGCTGCGGGGTATCAGTCCAGGAAGACGCACTTATCAAGTGGGCTTTGTGTTTGAAAACACTCTAGGCATGCAGGCGGGGACGGTAGTGCGCTATCGGGGAGTTCCTGTGGGGCGCGTGCTGGCCATCAGTCCAGGGGCTAATGAAGTGACGGTGCTAACTGAAATTACCGCCACTAACCTAAGAATTCCGAAAGCCGTAGAGGCTTATGCCAACCAATCGGGCCTGATTGGCGACACTACGATTGACATCACGCCTCTAGAAATTCTTCCTGAAACCAGTTTGGCTTTGACCCCCTACGGTGAGGACTGTAATTCGCAGCTGATTGTGTGCGATGGCGATGTGCTGCCAGGCCTGGTAGGCGCGAGCTATGAATCGCTGCTGCGCTCAGCGGAAAGACTGGCCAGTACCTATTCCGACCCGCTGCTGGTTGCTGAGCTCAGATCAACTTTGACCAATGCCTCAGTAGCGGCAGCCAAGGCAGGAGTTGTAGCGGATGAGCTGACGGGATTGTCACAGTCGGTGCGGGCTGAGGTGCAGCCACTATCAGCCTCAGCCCGTCGGGCCGCAGACAGCGTGAGCAGCGCGGCAGGCCAGTTTGAGCTGACAGGGGCCGAAGTGAATCGCCTGGTGCTTGCCAACCAGGCCAATCTCAGTAGCACCTTGACCAACCTCAACGTCAGCAGTCAGCAGCTGCTGACAATCATGAACAGCCTGGAACCGGCAGTTCGAGACAGTCAGTTCATTGCTAACCTAGATGCGCTCTCGGCCAATGCGCTGCTGGCTACAAATAGTTTGCGCGACCTCACAGGAGCGGTTAGTACCCGCGAAAACCTGGCGGTGCTGCAGCAGACGCTTGACTCAGCCCGTAATGTTTTTCAGAATGCACAAAAAGTGCTGGCCGATGTGGATGAGCTGACGGGAGATCCGGCCTTTCGGAATAACCTGCGCGACTTGGTCAATGGCCTCAGCAATCTGGTGTCGTCTACAGGCACGCTGGAGCAGCAGGTACAGCTAGCTCAGATGCTGGCCCCGGTAGCAGGACACGAGACAGCAACCCTGACGCTAACAGCCCTACCCGACATGAGCGCATCTCAAGCAGCGACTGTGTCAGGACCGCTGCTGATGGCAGGCAATGGCCAGTATTATCGTCTAGAGTTTGCCCAGCCAGGGATCGCAGTTAAGTCGGCTGCGCCCGCTCAGGCGCAGCAGCCCAGTCAACCTTGATTAGCGCAGCTGCACCACCGGCTGATTGGTCAACACCACGTCTCCGGTCAAAATGTCCTCGACAGTGATACGGAGAAAGCGATCGCTATCGACCTGAAACTGCACTCGAATGCGATCGCTACCCGGCATTCCCGGCGGCATAAGCTGGGCAATGGTGCGGGCTCCGTCGCGGTCGTTGAGGGGCTGCACCTGGGTACTGCCCTGGCTAACCTGGCGGGTGATTAGACGGTCGCCCTCAAAGTAGACCTCGGTGCGACCCGACTCATCGCCCAATTCTCCCAAGATCAGCTCAATGCTGGGCTGTTTTTCTACCGAGGCTCCTAGGGTGAGTTCTACCGGCTCTGCCATGGGGTAGGGCTGCCCTTGCTTGACGATGGGGTGCCAGCCGTGGCGTTTGTTGCGGCGATCCCAGTAACGAATGCCGTAGCTGTGGTAGAGAAAGTCTTTTAGAGCCACCCCCTGCTGAAGCTGAAGCGCTCCCTGGGCAATGGCCTCAAAGGGGCGATCGCACCGGATCTTGTCTGCTGGAAAATACTCTCCAATCCAGCTTTGCACTGCCGGAATTTGGGCGGTTCCTCCCACCAGCAATACCGCATCAATATCGCTGGTTTCGATACCCTGACGGTGGGCCTGCTGAAGCACTTGAGTCAGGCGATTATCTAGACGCTCAAAGAACTGGTTTTCTTGCAAAATGGCGTTGAACTGTTCCCGATTAAGGCTGAGTTCGAAGGTCTCTAGCGTTTCATCATTGAAGTAAACTTCGCTGGCCTGCGGCTGGCTAGAAAGCGCAATTTTGACCCGTTCGGCCAGCCGCAGCGTCAGCGGCGAGAGGGACAGCCCTTGGGCCGCGAAGTGGTCGGCCAGCCAGTTGTCGATGTCGGCACCGCCCAGATTCTCTCCGGACTTGGCAAATACGCGGGCGGTTTGCACCTTCTGGGACGAGCTATCGGCCAGGGAGCGGTTGCCCCACTTGAGCACAAACCCCAGAGGTTTGCGGTTCGCAGGCAGCTCTAGGCGCACCAGAGATAGATCCAGGGTGCCGCCGCCAAAGTCTACCACTAGCAGGGTCTGCCCGCCGCTGAGGCCGTAACCCAGGGCGGCAGCGGTGGGTTCATCGAGCATTCGTACCTGCTGGATATCGAGCGAGTCGCAAAGCTGGCCTAGCCAATGACGATAAGCTTCGAAGCTGTCGACGGGCACCGTGAAGGTGAGGGCGTCTAGATCGCCTGCAGTTGTCTTGAGCTCACTCAGCACGCGGGTCAAAAACCAGTGCCCCACCTGTTCAAAGGACACGCTCTGCCCCTCGATTTCAGGCAAAAACCCCTGCCAAGGAATCCCGATGCCGCGCTTGAAGTTGCGGAAAAAGCGGGGGTCGCTGACCACGTCGAGGCCACGATCGCGCACCGTCTGACCGGCCAGTACGGCTCCGGTGCTGGCCTGCTCGATATAGACTAGGCTGGGAATTAGAGGGGGATTGTCGCTGAGGCTGTAGCTCAGGCCAGGCAGGGTGAGCGTTTCGGCAGATTGGGTAGCGGCATTCCAGCGGGCTACAACGGTGTTGCTGGTGCCAAAGTCAATTGCGAGGGTCATAACTTAGGGAAAAGCCCAAACAGTCAGCGCCAGAGACTTCTACTCAAGAGAGACAGCCTTTGACGGGTGAGTTCTATTAAGTCATTAAAGGGAACTGCGAATCAAGCAAGGAAGCTCTTCCCTGAGGTGTCGGGATCTTTTGGGGGGTCTTGCCGCAGATCATCGGACCAGGGGCGAATTGTCTGAGCGAGGTTGGGAGGGTCGCTCAGCATCATCACCGAGCAGGCCAGATCGACGACCAGCTGGTTGGTAACCTCGCTGGCTGCCATCAGCCCGCCCGCAGTTTGTCGGCGAGTGGTTCGCAAAATCACTAGGTCATGGGCCCGCGAGAAGCGGGTGATGATTTGTGCGATCGCAATAGACGGCACCAGCTCAATCGTGGCAGGCGGCTTCTGCTGAACGTCGATCCACCGGGCTAGCTGAGTCTTGAAGCTGGCAATCTGCTGAGCCGGGGTGCGGGGATGGTATATGTGCAGTAGCGTAATTTGCCCCTCGGTGCTTAGGGCTAGGCGCTCTGCTAGCTGCACCTGCTCCAGGGCATATTCTGAGAGATCTTTTAAGGGCACCAAAATTCGCTGGAACCGTCCTGGATCGTCTAGTAGCCGGGTCACGGCAACCGGGCAGTGAGCCGACCAGCAAACCGAGTCAATGATGCTGCCAAACAGCCGAGTTTGCAGGGTGTTGGTTTTGCCCCAGCCCATCAAAATGAGATCCGTTCGCTGCTCTCGGGCAGCCCGGGTGATACCCTGAGCGATGTTGTCGTCAATGCGCAGCAGCGATTGGGCCTGTACCTGCAGAGTTTGGGTGGTTTCTTCGGCTCGATCCAGCAGCTGTTGGCTGCGGGCCATGCCCTCGGCTAGCTGCTCGTCGCCCAATTTGGCGTGGGCAATGGTGACTGCTAGGGGAATCAATTTGCCAGAACCCTGTACTAACCGGGCCGCTAAGTGAATCAGGGGCTGCTCGGTCAGGGGGTTGGCCACGGGCACCAGCAGCGTTAGAGACTCTCGCCGCAGGGCTAGAGTCCCTGTAGTTTCGGGGGAAAGGGAAGCCGGGGGGGCCGACTTGATCAGTCGAGGGACTGCCTGAGCCGTGATAGAAGGGCCGAGCGTTGCCGTGACCAGCATCAGCACCAAAACGCTATTGAGTACGGCATCGTTGAGTAGCCCCACCCGGTAGCCCACCAGAGTCGCCGCCAGGGTCGCCGCCACTTGAGGCAGAGAGAGAGACCAGATGGTCATAGTCTGGGCCCAGCTGTAGCGGTACATCAGCCGAGTGATAAAGGCGGCGGCAAACTTGCTGGCAATCAGCCCCACCACAATCGCCAAACATAGCCAGATTGCAGATAGGGTGCGAATAAAGGCAGGCAGGTCGATGAGCAGCCCCATATCGATAAAGAAGATGGGAATGAAGAGGACACTGCCGACAAAGATTACCTTTTCCTTTGCCGGACCTTCGGGCACCACACTGTTGACAGCGAGACCCGCTAAAAACGCGCCGACAATCTTTTCAATGCCAACTACCTCGGCCCCTACTGCTGCTAGAAACAGGGCCAGCAAGATAAACAGAAACTGGTTACCCTCGTTGTCACCACTGCGGCGGAAAAAGGCACGGCCAATTCGTTTTAGGCTGAATAAGACGACGAAGACGTAGAGTGCGATCGCACCTAGCAGTCGTGCCCCAGTAGCCAGCGTCAGATCCCCAGTATTAAAAGCCACACACAGGGCCAGCACTAGCAGCGCGCCAATGTCGGTAAAAATAGTGCCGCCAATGGTGACAATCACCGACTCATCCCGCACTGCCCCAAAGCTGCGAACAATTGGATAACCCAAGGGTGTGTGGGAGGCCAGGAGAGATCCCATCAAAATGGCCGCGTTCCAACCAAAGCCAAAAGATCGGCCAATTACGGTACCGGTGATTAGAGGCAGCGAAAAAGTCAGCAGGCCAAAACTCATCGAGCGGTTGCGGATCTTGCGAAACTCTTCCAGGTCAATCTCCAGTCCCGCGACAAACAAGAGATACACCACCCCAATGTCTGAAAGCAGCTCAATTGTTTCAGAGTTGCCGTCTAGCCAGCCTAGCCCCTGCGGGCCAAACACTATCCCAGCCGCCAGTAGGCCCACCAGATCTGGTAGCCGCAGCTGCTTAAACAGCGGGGGAACGGTCAGGATGATGGCTAGTAGTAGGGTAAACAGACCGATGGGATTTTCCCGAAAAAAAGCTAATACCGCGTTCATAGCCCTCCGACTACATAAGGGGATGCCCCTGGTTCAACTAACAGTTGCGACTTCTTTGACATTCCGCCTTAGAGGCGAATTCCCTTCAAGATACCCCGCGCAGGTGCTTGAGTCTTGGCTAAACTGGCGATTAGGATAAAAGTGAAATAGGCAGAGGAACCCATTCATGGATGAGGTGAAAATTCCCACCTCCAAGAGCTTCAAAAAGCTCCAGTCGTGGCTGCGGGGCCAGGTCGGCAAAGCTATCCACGACTACGACATGATCCAGGATGGCGACAAAGTCATGGTCTGTCTGTCTGGCGGCAAAGACTCCCATACCCTGCTAGATATCCTCCTCTTGCTTCAGCGTAGCGCCCCGGTTCACTTTGAGCTTTTGGCGGTTAACCTAGATCAAAAGCAGCCCGGCTTTCCAGCCCACGTTTTACCAGAATATTTTGAGTCGATTGGGGTGCCCTATCGCATCGTCGAGCAAGATACCTACAGCACTGTCAAGCGCATTATCCCCGAGGGCAAGACGATGTGCAGCCTGTGCTCCCGCCTGCGTCGGGGCGCACTCTACCGAGCCGCTGCTGAAGTAGGGGCAACCAAAATTGCTCTGGGCCACCACCGAGACGACATGGTAGAAACGCTGTTTCTCAACCTGTTTCACGGCGGACGACTCAAGGCCATGCCGCCCAAGCTGCTGACTGATGACCGGCAGCACATCGTCATCCGGCCCTTGGCCTACTGCCCGGAAAAAGATATTGCCCGCTATGCCCGCCAGCGGCAGTTTCCCATCATCCCCTGCACCCTCTGCGGCTCTCAGGAAAACTTGCAGCGATCGCAAGTTAAGCAGATGCTGCAAGACTGGGAGCGGCAGTGGCCAGGCCGCTTAGAAACGCTGTTTCACAGCCTGCAAAACGTGGCCCCTTCTCAACTGGCCGATCCAAATTTATTTGATTTTGCTGGGTTAGAAGCCATCCGCGCAGCAGAGCTGCCAACTTCAGAGACCCTGTCTTCTGATGAACTGGCCGCTAACGAACTGGCCCTCGAAGCAGAGTTTGACCCTATGCTTTCTCTGGTGCAGTAGGCAGTTTGTTTTTAGAGCCCTGAGAAAGCCGTCTTTGAGGCAAGGGGACTGCCCCCCCTCACTGCGGTGTAGCCGGAATGCGGTCTAGCTGGGCTTGCGCCGTGGCGGCCCACTGAGGATTGCGCTGGGCGATGTAGAGGCCCTTGGCATATTCCAAGACGCGCTTGGCCTCGTCATATTTGCCTTGCTGCAGCAGCACCAGCCCAGCGCTGTAATAAGCATCCGCGTAGTTAGGATTGAGCTGGGTTGCCGATCGAAATGCATCGAGAGCCGGTTCTCCTTGCCCCTGATTAAACAGAGCAATGCCCAGGTTGTAGTGGGCCTCAGGATACTGCTGCCGCACCTCCAGAGCTTTTTGAAAGGCCGCTACGGCCTCGGTGTACTGTTGGCGACGAGAGTAGATTAGGCCCACATGGAAATAAGGTTCGGGCGCATTAGGCGTAAGCTCGGCAGCCCGCTGGAGAGTTGCGATCGCATCTTCTACCCGCCCCTGCGCCTGATATACCAGCCCCAGATTGTAGTAAGCATTACCCAGATCCGGCTGAATCTGGATGGCCCGCTCCAGATAAGACTGGGCTTGGTCAGCGTTAGTGCCCTCAATTAAGGCCGCACCCAGGTTGGCATAGGCCATCGCAAACTGAGGGTCGGCTTGAGTCGCTCGCCAAAAAGCATCCGCCGCCTCCTGCAGCTTGCCCTGCTGCCGATAGCCCAGCCCCAAGTTGTAGTAAGCAGCCGCCAAACTCGGGTCAATCGCCGCCGCCTGCTGAAAAGCCGCCATCGCCGCCTCAAACTGCCCCTGCTGAATCAGCATGAGGCCTCGATTAAGCTCCGCCTCAGCAGCCGTCGGGGGCGCAGGCTCACTCTGAGCAGCCGTAAAACTAGGCCACGCCCCTACAAGAGCCGCCAGAGACAGCGCCACCAGCCAAGGGCGAAAAGACAAAACCCGATACCAAAGCTGCTTCCGGTAAATCATGGCAACTTGAAGCGCGTGCTGCAGAAATTTGAGTCTAAGGTTAGCACCTGATCTGCGCTTTGGCACGAGTGGGTCGAGGTGGGTAGCAGGGTGGATGAGTGAGGGGAGGTAGGAGCGGTAGGGGATAAAGCTTTAAGTTTTGAGTTTCAGCCCTATGGGCTTAGTGTCAAGCGCAACACTCCACCCTTCACCCTTTACCCCCTAACCCTTCACCCCCTAACCCACCGCCGCCAACTGCCCCACCTCATCCGGGCTAAGGTGGGCATTGAGCACCTGCCCGTCGCGGAACCAAACAACCCGACGGGTAGTGCGGGCAACCTCAGGTTCGTGGGTCACCATGACGACGGTGATGCCGCTGGCATTAAGGTCTGAGAAGATATCCAGCACATCTTGAGTGGTGCGAGAGTCGAGCGCTCCCGTGGGTTCGTCAGCCAGTAGCAACAGAGGCCGGTTGACGATGGCGCGTGCGATCGCAACTCGCTGCTGCTGACCTCCTGATAGCTGGTTGGGGCGGTTCTGCATCCGATCCCCCAGGCCTACTTGTTTCAAGGCTTCTTGGGCGCGCTGGTGCCGCTCTGCTGCAGGCACGCTGGCATAGACCATCGGCAGCTCTACATTCTCTTGAGCCGTCAGTTGGGGCAGCAGGTGAAACTGCTGAAACACAAAGCCAATCTTGCGGTTGCGAACGTGGGCCAGGGTATCGTCATCCAAGGTAGCCACGTTTTCCCCATCTAGATAGTAATCGCCTGCACTAGGTCGATCGAGGCAGCCAATGACATTCATCGCCGTGGATTTGCCCGAACCCGAAGGCCCCATGATGGCACAGTACTCGCCTGTTTCAATCTGCAGATCCACATCCCACAGCGCGTGAACTTCTGTGTTGCCAGCACCGTAGACCTTGCGAACGTGGCGAAATTCGATCAGGGGATGGGTCATGGCGTGGGAGAAGGTAGGAGATACGCCTACTCTATCTCAGCGAAAGAGACACTAGGGAGGGGGACACAAGGGGGGGAGATGGGGGTGCGGGGAGGAGATGGGGGGGGAGATGGGGGTGCGGGGAGGAGATGGGGAAGACAAGAAGCCTCGTAGTTGGTGTCAAGCACAGCGCGGCCTAACAATCCCAACTCCCTCCCCGCACTTTAACTTTTGTAGAGCACCCGTATCCGGCGATACAAAGCGGCTGATAAAGCCCAAATTTCTAAGCTATTGTATTTAATTCGGAGAATTTTTATCGCGGCCAGGGGCAGGAGTCAGGCGATGCTGTATTCCCCGGATCAGCGGGAAGCGCTGAGTTGGGTAATTAAGGAGATTCATGGAAAGGGCTGGGCGACGGGCACTGGCGGCAACTTCAGTGCGGTGGATAGTCGTGAGCCGCTGGCGCTGCTGATGGCTCCCAGTGGAGTGGATAAGGGCATGGTGACTCCGGCAGACCTGATTCGGGTGAACCAGCAGGGGGTGGTAATTGAGGGTAGCGGCAAAGCCTCGGCAGAAACGCCGCTGCACTTAGCTATTGTCGAAGCGACTGGGGCCGGAGCGGTGCTGCATACTCACTCGGTTTTTAATACGCTGCTGTCGGTTGTCTATGCGGCTCAGGGGGCGGTGCCTTTAGCGGGCTATGAAATGCTCAAGGGTCTAGAGGGCATCACCACCCACGACACGACAGTGCAGATTCCGGTGCTGCCCAATTCCCAAGACATGCAGCAGTTGAGTCAAGAGATCCGCCCTATTTTGCAGCAGAACCCGCATTCCCACGGGGTTCTTTTATCCGGTCATGGCCTGTATACCTGGGGTAATACGTTATTTCAGGCACGACGACACCTGGAAATTTTGGAATTTTTGTTTGAATTGACCTACCGCAAACTGACGCTGCCTGCAATGTAGCCCGCTTAAGCCCAGAATGTTGCACCGGGGCGAGCAGATCACCACCCTGAATGCGGTGATGGGTGACACTCCTAAAGTTTTGAACCTTCTCTTTTTTGAATTCTTACGAGGTGACTATGGCTGTTCTCAATATCGCTGAAGAAAATCGCAGAATCACGGATCCCGAAGAGATCAAGGCCTATCTGGCCAACATCGGCATTGGCTTTGAGCGCTGGGAACCATCCCACCCGCTGCCAGAAGAGGCCACGGCTGAAGAGGTGCTAGCGGCATACTCTAAAGAAATTGAAGTGCTGAAGCAGTCTGGGGCGTATGTTACCGCCGACGTGATCGATATCAAGCCCGACACTCCCAACCTGGAGGTCATGCTGGATAAGTTCAGTAAAGAGCACTGGCACGATGAAGACGAGGTGCGCTTCACACTGTCTGGACACGGGCTTTTCCATATCAATCCGAAGACTGGTCCGGTCGTTGGCATTGAGGTTGGGCCGGGAGATCTGCTGGTCGTGCCGCGCGGCACGCACCACTGGTTTGGACTCTGCGGCGATCGCAGAATTCGCGCCATTCGCATGTTTCAGGAGATGTCGGGTTGGGCTCCCCACTACACCGAAAGCGCTAAAGAGCAGAGCTATGTGCCGATGTGCTTTGGCCCTGCTTTTGTAACGGCTTAGCAAATGGGGGCGTCATGCGATGATGCCCCCTTACTACTAATGCACTACAGCAACTTAGGACCATTCGACTGGTAGGTTGGGTCGAAGACGTGAAACCCAACATTGGCGAGGATTGTGGGTTTTGCAAAGCCTCAACCCACCCTACAGGTTTAACTGATGCGCGGGGATGGGCAATGGCAGAGCGAATTTCAGATCAGGTTGAGGCGATTCTTCTAGATATTGAGGGCACGACTACCCCTGTAGACTTCGTGTTTGGCGTCCTCTTTCCCTTTGCCCGCGACCAAGCTGAAAGATTCCTCCAGGCCCACGGACAGGAGGCAGCGGTTCAGGCCGACCTGGCTCTGCTGCGACAGGAGTATGAAGCAGACCGGGTTCAAGGGCTGGATCTGCCGGACTGGCAGGGGGACGAGCCGACAGCAGCAGTGGCGTATATTCAGTATTTGATTGGGTGCGATCGCAAGTCCATCGGCCTCAAATCCCTCCAGGGCAAACTGTGGAACCAGGGCTACGCCGACGGCAGCCTCCAATCCCAAATCTACCCCGATGTCTATCCCGCTTTTAAGCGCTGGAAAGCGGCGGGTAAAGCGCTATTTATCTTCTCCTCGGGCAGCATCCAGGCGCAAAAGCTGCTGTTTGCCCACACTGATCAAGGCGATTTGACAACCTGGCTCAGCGGCTATTTCGACACCACTACCGGCCCGAAAAAAGAAGCTGAAAGCTACCAGAAAATTGCTTCTACTATCGGCCTGCCTCCAGAGCAAATCCTTTTCATCTCTGATATCGCTGCAGAGCTCCAAGCAGCCCAGGCAGCCGGCATGAAAACCCTGTTTTCCTATCGCCCCGGCAACCCCTCCAAAGACGCTGAAAGCTTTCCGCTCATTGAGAACTTTGACACCATCTAGAATTTCTCCGAGGGGCAGTGCCCGCCCAACCGAGTAGCCTGACAAATACACAACACAAAAAGGATATGAAACCTTCCCAGACGGGTCAGCTTCATATCCTTGTCAGCTACTTTAAAGAACTTAGGAGAGCAACCTTTTACCTAAGGGTGAACCTTGAAGGTTGAAAGCTAGATCAGCCTTCAAGGTCTGTAGCGCTTCAGCCTAGAACGTGTAGCCTACGCCCAGAGTGCCATTAACGCGGGTGTTGCCGGTGAAAGACACGTTGACGCCGCCGTTGAGGACGAAGTTGTCGGTCAGCAGATAGTCAACACCTGCAGTTGCCATCGGACCTACTGAGGTGTTACCGCCAGTGACAACAGAGACACCGCCGCCGACGTAGGGCAGCAGACGACCATCATCAGTGATGGCACCTAGGTCGTAGGTCACAGGCACAGAGATGATGGTGCCTTCGCTGTCGAAGTCAAAGTTGGTGATTACACCGGGGCGAACAGAAACCTGGTCAGCAACGGAGAGCTTGCTGTTAACAGATAGACCGATGTTGCTGCCACCTAGGCCACCAGCGCCGACACCAGCACCGATGTAGTTGTAGTCTGTAGCGGCGGTTTGAGCGTTAGCAGCAGTGGGCATAACTGCGATCGCAGCAGCAGCGAGACCCAAAGAGATAGAAGTGAATAGACGAGCTTTCATGAACGTTCTCCAAGAAACAGACTGCGTGTAGTTGAGACATTCCCTGAGGCGTTAGAGGTTGTTTGAGCCTTGCTGATTCAGGGAGGTTTGAGTGTCGAGTTTGAGGTGTTGCTCGCCCTCGTATTCATAGTTGTAGCGCTAAGAGAGAGGGAATGGATTGCACCTTTATGCCACTTAGTGCAGTGGCAACAGCAATCTCTTTGGCATTAAGAGCCATTCCGGTAAATCCCTCAAAGGGAGACGCTACAAGGGCCTCAAGCTTCAGATCGGGTCGCTTAAAGCCGCCAAACAAGGTCGAGCAGTGGATCAAATTGACCCCACCAAAAGGTCACTCGGCCAAACTGGCACATTATCTGTCACAACACTCAAGAGTCTAACGACCATACTGCTTAGTTCCCTCTGTCAAAAGGTCTCCTTCAAAAGACAGATAGGAGTAGTCGGAGAGACTAACAATAAGGTTGGCCGACGCCTATACTTCACTTACATTCTGCGCTATGTATTCTTCTTTTATGGATTTGGCCTCGCCTGGTTTTATTCTGTTTGCTCAACATGGATGGGCTGACGACAACCGGGCCATGCTGGCTCTAGCACAGGCACTAGCAACCCCACAGGCGCATATTGTGGCCCCTAGCCTCGGCTACCTCCAGACGTGGCTGAGAATAATGCCCCTAATTGAGGCGGCGGAGCAGATTGCTCGACAAACTCTCGCTCAGCACCCTGATTTACCCCTACGGATTGTGGGCCATTCGATGGGTGGGCTAATCTGGCTGGAACTGTTGCATCGTCATCCAGAGTGGTGGAGCCGGGTTCATTCCCTGGTGCTGGTGGCTTCTCCGGTGGGCGGTTCTGACCTGAGCAGGCTGATAGATCCCATAGGCTTTGGGGTGGGTATTGCAGCAGATCTGGGCAAAACTCGATGTGCGATCGCAGAACCCATTGCCGCCCAAATTCCCACTTTGATCATTGCGGGCGACATTGATGGCGGCAGCGACGGCACTGTACCCGTAGCCTGCACCCAGTTCGCCAATGCCCAGTTTCTTTGTCTGCCGGGGCTATCCCATGCGGTCATGCGGAATCACCCCGCTGTCGCTTCAGCCATTCAGGAATTTTGGACCGATACCAATCGGGGCGAGCCGCTAGTCATTATTCCGGTGATCAACCGCCTGCGAGCAATTGAGTGGGTGACTGACGGACATCCCCGAGATTTTGCCAAAGCCAAGACCCTAATCGCGCTCAAAGACGGCAGCACTTTGCGCACCTGGAGAAATTCCCTCGGAATCCTACACATCTACGTAGCGGCTCCCGATGGCCAGTGCCTCTACTCCGGATTCATCGGCTGGTTTCATGAGAAAGAGCTGCAGCAGACGCTAGACGTGATTAGGGCTGAAGAGGGAATCGCCTCTGCCTAAAGCGCTCTTAGCAGCGCCCGTCAAACCCTTAAAATAACTGACATCCCAATCCTAGCGCTGCCGCCATGCCTGACCTGCCCCCCCTGAATACAGACACCATTTGGGCCATCCTCAACGAGAAGCTAGACGACGACACCGTCAACCGCCTGGTCTGGTACTACCTGGGCTACCAGCAGACCGCAGAGGGTTGGAACACCGCTCACGTAGAGCCCGCCTGGAGCGAGAAATACCCTGAGCCGCCCAACTTTATCGAAAGCCGTCCGGCCACTGTGCAGCTCACCCGCTCTATCCCCCCTGAAAATAAGCAGCTGCTGAAAGAGCAGCTTGGCTTTAAGGGCTACAGTATCGATCAGCTCGTTCCCCGGCTGACCCGCCGCGCAACAATGGCTAACTGGCTGCTGAGCTACCTGAAGGCGCATCCAACCGAGTAAGGCAGGCCAAACAAAAAAAAGGACGCAGATAACTCTGCGTCCTGTGGCTCTCAAACCACTTTTTCTCGAAGGGAGAAACTTGTTGACTCCTAGTCGGCTCCTAGGCCGCCTGCTCGCTGCGGGGTTGGGAGTCGAGGAAAAGCTTGTGACAGTGAGCAGGAACTTGAAAATCCATTGCTAATTTGGCTAGATGAGATAAGAAATCGCTGCAGACTGGGTCGATGCTTCTAATATGGACCGCGCTCCTTGAAGAATTGCTAAGGGAATTTACTGAATTTTGAGGCTGAGGGGCCGCGCCCTCGTCAGATTTACGGGCCTCAATGCCACTGAGGAAAGGCCTTTGAGCGGGTTTAGGGAAAGCGATATGCTAGCCCTGGAGTAAAAACGTAGACGATGACCACTCGCTCGGTTCAATACACCCCTCGTAAGCTCTGGCTTGCTGCTATTAAGCCACCGATGTATAGCGTGGCAGTTATGCCGATTTTGGTGGGCAGCGCCGCCGCCTATGCTGAAACTCAGGTCTTTAAGGCAGGCGTTTTCTGTACCTTTGCCCTGTCTGCCGTGCTGATTTTGGCCTGGGAAAACCTCAGCAATGATGTCTTTGACTCAGAGACGGGCATTGATGTGAACAAAGCCCATTCTTTGGTCAACCTAACCCGCAATAAGCGGATGATCTTTTGGATTAGTAATCTGTTTTTGGGAGTTGGTATTGCGGGGATTGTTGCGATCGCAATCGGCCAGCAAGACCCCACAGTGTTGGCCCTGATTTTGGCCTGTTGCGGGCTGGGCTACCTTTATCAAGGGCCGCCATTTCGATTGGGCTATCAGGGGCTAGGCGAAATCCTCTGCTTCCTGGCCTTTGGGCCTTTGGGTGTGGGAGCGGCTTACTACAGTCAGGCCCAGACCTGGTCGTGGAGTAGCCAGCTAGCGGGCTTAATCATCGGCCTGACAACCACGCTGGTGCTGTTTTGCTCGCACTTTCATCAGGTCGAAGATGACCTCGCCGCAGGCAAGCGATCGCCCATTGTCAGGATGGGGACAAAGCGCGGGGCAGCTCTGATTCCCTGGGCCTGTGCCAGCGTCTTTGCTCTAATCGTCTTTGCTGTAGCGGCTGATTATTTCCCGCTGTGGACGCTGCTGGTGCTAGCCAGTGTGCCTCCAGCAGTAAGGCTGAGCCAGTATGTGGGGCAATTCCATCACGTGCCGGAAAAGGTCAGTAACTCTAAGTTCATTGCCATTGGCTTTCACTTCTGGAGCGGCGTGCTGCTGGCGCTGGGGCTACTGCTGCCTACCGGCGTCTGATGCGGTGGGTTGAGTATCGTCCTTACGAGAGGCCGTTCTGTCAGCCGCTAAAAACGGCGCATGGGCTGTGGTCGGTGCGGCAGGGGATTTTGCTCAGGCTGACCGACCCGACAGGCCGTGTAGGCTATGGCGAGGTTGCGCCGATTCCTTGGTTTGGCTCTGAGACAACGGCAGCGGCCCTAGCGTTTTGTCAAAGCCTGAGCGGCTGGCAGGATGATCTGCAGTTGCGAGAAATTTCGGCAGCGCTGCCCGCCTGTCAGTTTGGCTTTGGGCTGGCCCTAGCCGATTTAGAGGCTCTTTTACCCCTGCCAAAACTGGAACCGAGAGCGATTTGCGGCCTGCTGCCAGCGGGGGAAGCGGCGCTGCATCGGTGGCAACCCCTATGGCAGCAAGGACACCGCACTTTTAAGTGGAAGGTGGGCGTGCAGGCCCTAGACATTGAACTGGAGGGCTTACAGGCTCTAGCGAGGGAATTGCCATCGGAGGGGCAACTGCGGCTCGATGCCAATGGGGGCCTGACAGAAGTGGAGGCAGCGCAATGGCTAGAAGCTTGTGATGCGCTGCCTGGAAAGATCGAGTTTCTAGAACAGCCCTTGCCGCCTGAGCAGTTTGAGGCTTTACAGCGTTTAAGCCAGCGCTGTCAAACCCCGATTGCCTTGGATGAATCGGTGGCGACTTTGGCCCAGCTTGAGGGCTGTTGGCGGCTGCAGTGGTCAGGGATCTACGTCGTTAAACCTACTATTTGTGGCTATCCGGCTGAGTTGACGCGGTTTATTTGCGATCGCTCTCTGGATGTGGTGCTGTCTTCGGCTCTGGAAACTGGGGTAGGGAGACGGGGTGCGATCGCACTAGCTCAGGAAATCTCGCTCAACCCCAAAAGGGCCTTGGGCTTTGGCACTGGCAGCCTGTTTGATGATGATTGGGATAGTCTCCCAGCGGAGCAGCTATGGGAAGCAGTTTGAACCCTAGAGAGGTTTTACAGCAGCGGTGGGGCGATGACTGGCTGGTGGGGATAGACAGTCAGGTATTTTGGCAAAGGGTCGAGGTGCAGATAGAGCAGTGCCGAGAGCAGGCATCTCCAGTCGTGCTAATTACAGAACGCGATCCGCTCAAGTTTCTCTCTACTTTCTGGGCGGCCTGGGCGGCAGATTGCCCGATTTACCTAGGCAGCCCTGACTGGGGTGAGCGCGAGTGGCAGCAGGTGTGGGCGCAGGGCAAACCCGACACAATTTGGGGAGATCTGCCCCCCAACTGCCTGCCCCCACAGACAGCGCCTCTGCTGGCCTTGGAACGGGGCAGGGTTGGCATTCCCACTGGGGGATCTGGGGGACAGATTAAGTTTGCAGTGCATAGCTGGGAAACGCTTGTGGCGGCGGTTGAGGGCTTTCAGCAGCATTTTCAGGTGGGGCAGGTCCATGCCTACTGTGTGCTGCCGCTGTATCACGTTAGCGGGCTGATGCAGGCGCTGCGGGCGTTTATCTCTAGGGGCAGGCTGGCAATTCAGCCGTTTAAAGCATTGAGCACCGGCAATCGATTGACCCTTCCAGCCCAAGGCAGCTTTATCTCCCTGGTGCCAACTCAGCTGCAGCGGCTCTTAACCCAGGGAGCGGCAACCTGGCTGAGCCAATTTCAGGCGGTGCTATTGGGGGGAGCGCCCGCCTGGTCAGCTCTGCTGGAGCAGGCGCGGCTACAGGCAGTGCCAGTTGCGCTTACCTACGGCATGACCGAGACGGCAGCGCAGGTAGCAACTTTGCTGCCTGCAGAATTTCTCAGCGGGCGGAACTGTGCGGGGCGAGTGCTGCCCCATGCCCGGATTGAGATCTGGGATGAGGCAGGGGCCGTGCTGCCGCCAGGGGAGGTGGGGCAGATCTGTGTGTATGTGCGATCGCTAGCCCATCGCTATATCCAAACACACTTTGGTTCCCAGTCAGTCCCAACTGGTGTTGAGGGCTGGCGCGGCTTTCTTCCCGGCGATTTGGGCTACTTGGATGAACAGGGCTACCTGTCTGTCGTGGGCCGCAACAGTACGAAGATCATCACCGGGGGTGAAAAGGTGTTTCCTGAGGAAGTGGAGCGAGTGATTCGAGAGACGGGCTTAGTGAGTGACGTGTGCGTGGTGGGCCTAACAGACCCCGATTGGGGGCAGGTGGTAACGGCTGTGTATGTGCCGGGGGAGGCAGGCCCGGAAGTGGGGAAACTGCGGCAGCAAATTATGCCTCAGCTAAGCAAGTTTAAGCAGCCTAAGCACTGGATCGCGGTTGAGTCTCTGCTGCTTAATGCGCAGGGCAAGGTCAACCGTCAGGCAGTTTTACAGCTAGCCAAGCAGCGGTTGAAGAGTGTCTCGTAGTGGATGACATGGCTAAACTGTGTCTAGGCTGCCGCGCAAGACAGCTTAATGACTGAGAATACGGTGTGCGCTTAGCAAGCGTTAACTGTGTAGAAGGAATTTTTTGAATTGAAAGTGCTATGTCTGAAATCAAACGCCAGATTGTTGCAATAGGTGGCGGCGGTTTTTCAAAGGAGCCTGACAACCCATTAATCGAACAGTACATCCTAAACCTAGCTGCTAAAGACAAACCACGAGTTTGCTTGGTGCCAACAGCGGGTGGCGATCGCGATTCTTATATTGTTCAGTTCTACGCTGCCTTTATGCAGTTTTCCTGCACTCCCTGCCACCTTTCTTTATTTAGCCCTCCCACCGTTGATCTACGGTCTTTTGTGTTGGAGCAAGACATCCTTTATGTGGGTGGCGGCAACACAAGAAATTTATTGGCTCTGTGGAAAGCTTGGGAACTTGATCAAATTATCAAAGAAGCTTGGGAGAAAGGCACAATTCTTTGTGGGGTAAGTGCGGGGTCACTCTGTTGGTTTGAAGAAGGCGTCAGTGACTACCTGCCAGGGCAATTAAATCCGTTGAAGTGTTTAGGATTCATCAAGGGCAGCCATTCTCCCCACTATAACCATCCTCAAAGAAGACCTATTTATCATCAGCTTATAGCAAATAGTCTCTTAAGCAATGGGTACGCAGCAGATGATGGGGTTGCGCTACATTTCGTGAACGAGCAGATAGAGAAAGTTGTGAGTTCTCACCTTGAGGCTAAAGCCTACCGCGTGGAGAAATGCGGAGATTCGGTGACAGAAACCGTTTTGACGCCTACTTATTTAGGCGGTGCGCTGGAATGATGCGATCGCACATAGCCTCAGTCTTGCCAACGTAGAGGTCAAACCCGATGCTGCGAATAAGCGTTAGTGGTCACAGCATCTGCTGATCGAACTGTCCTGATCCTGGGTGGGCTCACGGGCCGAACTGCTTAGAACTGGCTTCAGATTGATCGACTATGGATCAACTTATTGCAGAGACAAGGTAGTGGAGCACATATCTTGGCGAAAACAGAAGCGATCGCTCGGAAAGCAGAATGCATACCCGCCTGGTGAGAAAAAGATCTTCCTGCCCAAGATCTTCAATGCTTGAAAAGGTGTGTTCCGCTGCTCTGGTTTTCTCGTAAATACATAAGTTCCATTCTTAATCATCACTATTGATGACTAGAGAGGTTATCTATTAGCTCTGACACGATCAAGTTTAGATCGTGCAGATTGATGGCCAGATTCAAATTGCTAGAGAGGACGGAAATAAGCGCAAGTACTGCAAATGCCAGCCCTATGCTTTGCTTATCTCAAGAGTGGGTAGCGCTTTTTTTCCCGGCTTATAAATAACGTGCCTTTGTACAATTCCCTCTAAAGTTATAAACGCACTGTTGACCAATCTGCAAAAATCAAAGTGCTTGAGAAACGCTTTGTTTAGGATAAGAAAAGGTTAATTCGACCTTAAATTTGAGAATTGTGTTCTGCAAGACAAAAAGGCATTTTCTTCTTCTTGTTTGTCAGTTAAAAAGTGGTTTCTCAGGCAAACAATTGATTTAAAGTTATAGGGATTTCTCTATGCAAAGTGCCAATATTCCTAAGCTGACTGTAGTTTCGGTCGTCGTTGCAGTATCGTTTTTCCTTGCTTTGACTTTGGTGGAAGCAATTCCTGAAATTCCGGTTGATATCGATTTCAAGCCCTTTTTCATCCCGATGGTATTTGCGGCCCTGGTTCCAAGAGCTTGGGGGCCGCTCCTTGCTGTTGGGTTGGGCGGAATGCTAGGGGAGTTTTTGCGGGATTTGCTTGAGGGATATGAGATTGATGATCCGATTGGAGCTATAGGCTACCTTGTAGGGTTTGTTGTAGGTGGCTATATCGTCGGCAATCGCCCCTTAAACAAAGCTCGCTTAGCCTTTGCGGTATTGGTATCCGGCTTCCTGCATGCGGTGATTGAAGTGACTGCGCTGCTCCTGTTTGATCAAGAGTTATTGCGAGTTGCTATTTGGAGTGCTATTGGCAACACCATCAACGACGGCATCATTTTAGGAGCAATTCCAGCAGTTTTGCTCATGCCCCGGCTGTATGGACGAGTTGAACGATATTTAGGATTTGCTCCTCGTGGAATTGAGTATTACCGCAGAAAAAGACGTTTGCCTGGTTTTGCTAACGCAAGTTAGAACGTGCAATTTTTAGCTCCGTAGGGGTAGCCAACGACATTAATGCTCAGCAAGTAGGAAGGAAAAATCTATGCAAATTGTCAAAGCCAAAGATTTTAAGTTCACCTACCCCGGAGTTGAAAAGAGTGCCTTGGATAGGGTGTCATTTGACATTCAAAAAGGAGAAATCCTAGGGATTATTGGACCCGTTGGAGCCGGAAAAACGACGTTGTGTATGGCGATTGCAGGGCTTGCACCTCGCATCACAGGGGGCGAAACCTCCGGCGAAATGGAGGTGCATCGGAATGGGCACCAGCCTTCCCAGACTAATCAGGACGAAGAGGCTGACCATCCCATTGGCATGGTGTTTGAAGACTATGCCGGACAACTGACGCAGTTAAAAGTACTCGATGAAGTTAAAAATCCCTTAATAAATCGGGGTTTCTCGGATCAGGAGGCAGAAAACCGGGCGCGAGATTTGCTAAATCAGGTGGGGTTAAACCTCGACGAGCTGCAGAAGAAGCGAGTGTGGGAGCTTTCGGGGGGACAGCAACAGCGGCTTGCGATCGCAGCGACCCTTGCCCTCGACCCCCAAATTCTGATTTTCGACAAAGCAATCGATCGTCTCGACCCACGGGGACAAGACAAAGTCCGTCAAATTATTGAAGACTTGGCCGGAGAAAAAACGCTGGTGGTGGTCGAGCAAGACACCCATCTGCTGCAAGAGATTGCTGATCGCATTCTGGTCATTGTTGATGGAAGTGTTGTTGCCGAAGGGAAGCCAGAGGATATTCTGCGCGATGACGACCTGGTATCCCATGCAGATGCGACGCCTCCTGTGAGCTTGCGGCTGGCTCGCGCGTTAGGATTACCCAGTTCTCCCTTAACCTTCGAGGAGTTTGAGCAGGCTTTTGATCCTAAGTTCGGCCCAGAGCCTAGACAGCAGCAGTTAGGCAACGGGGCCTCAGTAACTGATCCTCAGCTTGGTCAAACCCTAGTGCAAGTTGAACAGCTCAGCTTCTGTTACCCAGACGGCACTCAAGCTCTGAAAGACGTGAACTTCGCCCTGCGGGAAGGAGAAGTCCGTGCCATTGTAGGCAACAGCAGCGCCGGTAAGACCACCCTAGTGCTAAATATTGCAGGCCTGTTAAAACCCAGCAACGGAAAGGTTTCTGTTTGCGGCATTGATACCCAGTGCAGCAGTGCAACCGATTTAGCCATGAAAGTCGGCACCGTGTTTCAAAACCCAGACGAACACATTACCGAACGTAGCGTCAGGGATGAAATTAGGTTTCCGCTGCGGGAGCGTCAATACAAACGCAAAGGGTTATTTGGTAAGCATCAGCGATACGACGACCAGTATATTCAACAAAAGATTTCCCAAGCTTGCGAGCTGGTCGGCATTTCAGAAAAGCTGCTTGATCAAGACCCGGTGCTACTCCCTGCAGGGTTGCGCCGACTGGTTACGATTGCAGAGGCCTTAGCCGTTGACCCTCAGGTCATTTCGCTAGATGAGCCCTCGGTTGGGCTGAGTGCAACTTCCCGCCGCAAGCTCAAGGAAACTATTGCCCGGCTCCGTGACATGGGTAAAGCCATTCTAATCACCGAAAACGATGTCGATTTTGTTGCTGAAGTTGCAGACACCATCACCGTAATGGATCGGGGACAGATCGTGCTGCAAGGGTCGGTGCAAGAGGTGTTTGCCGAGCAAAATTGGCCTCAACTTTCCGATCTATATATTCATCCCCCCTATGCGGCTCAGCTCGCTCAGCGGTTAGAGACTCAGGCCACAACGGTCGATGAGTTGATTGCAAAACTATCTCAATACCAGGAGGCCTAGATGACAGCTCGTGTACCTGTCCTTTATCGAGATTACGATACGGTCGTTCATGACCGAGATCCGCGCGTAAAAATCCTGTTGCTGCTTCTACTATTTTTTTATCTATTTGTGGCTCCAACCTGGCAATGGATGCTGGTGCCCGTCGTCCTAGGATTTCTTACTGCTGTACTGGCACGCACTCCCTGGAAATGGCTGGCTGTATTGTGGGCAATTCACCTACCGACCTTCATCGTGCTGATGATCATCCCGGCGGGAGGCGCAATCCTAGCAGGAGATTACGGCAAAGTGATAGAGGTTGCAACAACTGAACTGCGCCTGATTCTGGCTTGGACAGCTGCCATTGTCGTCAGCATCAGCTTGCTCTCTACGATGGACCCCAATGACCTGACGCGAGGGCTGCGAGGGCTGCGCTTACCTGGAATTGTTGCCTTTGCAGTAGGGCTGTCTTACCGCCTGCTTTACACCACCCTGGCTGAAGCTATGCAAATCAGCAAAGCAATGCAGCTCAAGGGTGTTGAGTTGGACACGAAGAACATTTTCAAGCTGGTTTGGAACTCTATGAGGCTGTCGTTACCCATTTTATTTGCGGTGCTGCGACGGGCACCTACCTTAATGGCCACTCTGGAAACCCGAGGTTTTGGCCGCAAATCGTCGGGGCTGGGGAAGCTGAATCTCTTGGACTGGATTATGCTGCTCATCGGGGTAGCAGTCCTAGGTCTAGCTTTGGCAGATCGGGTAGGTGGGTTGCCAGATTCCTGGCTACCTTGGTTCTCTGGCTCCTCTGATGGTTCTAGCTAATGGCAACTCATTGAGTTTGCGAGTCTTTTCCTGGCTTCCTAGTCCAAATGAACCGCTAGCCAGATACAGGGGGGTTCTGCACTGGTGTAGACAACTCTGTGTTTACAGTGAGCCGGAATCAGAACGTAGTCTCCTGACTCTAGAGCGGTTTCGCTGCCGTCTTCGTAGGCCAGCCTCGCCTGACCCTGCAGTAAGATCACCCATTCGTCGCGTTTCTGGTCGTACCATTCACCGGCAGGGGTGATTTGCCCACTCGAAATGATGCGCTCTATTAGGCAATTACCCTTATCAAAGAGCGGTTCAAATACCTCGATGTTGGACAAGGGGTTGGGCAGTGAGAACAGATTGGCTTTAGCGGGCGGCATCAACTCAAGAATCCTCTTTAAAGTCCTCGATATGGGCGCTCTGGAGCTTGCCTCGCTGATTAGCCTGCCACACTTGGCCGCTGTCTACATCTAGGCCAGTCAGCCAGCCCTTGCCATACACCCAGGTATCCAGGCAGACGGCATAGCCTAGGTTGCGGGGCTTACCGTTCTTTTGAGGGGTGTGGCCGCAGATCCAGGTTTTACCCGACATATGGGGCTGCGGATCAGTAAATTTATCCCAAAATAGTGACTTGTCAGGCTGCTCCGACAGTGGCCTATCGGGAGCCAGCGTAGCGTGGACGAAGATGTGCCGCTCGGTTTCCCACCAGTCCAGACATTTCTTTTGGATAAAGCTCCAGTGGGCCTCTGGGATGTCGCTCAGGCCAGCCGGTTTGCGGGTAGGGCTGTAAGACACCAGGGTTTTGCGGTCAATCAGGTCTTTGCCGTTGAGCCGGGTTCTACCGTATTTGCCTGCAGTGCGAAAAAAGATTTCGTGGTTGCCCCGCAGCGGGATGAGCTGCCCCTGGGCGTGTAGATTAATCAGGGTGTCTAAAACCGATTTAGCGTTTGGGCCTTTGTTGATGTAGTCGCCCAGCGTAATTAGAGTGTCTTGGGGCTGGAGGTCAATTGCCTCCAGCAGAACTTTTAGCGCCACATCGCAGCCGTGGATATCTCCGATGGCAAAGCATCGACTGGGGCGGCTGGAAGGGGCCATACAAGGTTACGAAGGATTAAGTTCTCTATTAAAATTGTAATTCTTGAAGTTTGACCTGCCGCTGCCAAAAGGGAGATTCGACCGACTATTGGGCCACCTGCACCGCCGCTGGCTGTGGCACCGTGGGCAAAACGACAGTAAATGCAGAGCCAACCCCCGGTGAAGACTCCAGCTTGATTTCGCCCTGCAACAGCTTGGTCAAGCGAGAAACAATGGAGAGGCCTAGTCCGGTGCCATCTTGGGATGGGGCCAGTTCTGAGGCGGGGGCCCGAAAGTAGGGCTCGAAGATGTGGGACTGGTCTTCTTGGCTAATGCCTACACCGCTGTCAGTAATAGTGATGGCCCATTGCTCTTCTGAGAGGGCGTAGCATTCTAGGCTGATCGAGCCGGTTTCGGTGTAGCGAATGGCATTGCTGAGCAGATTGGTGATGACCTGCTGCAGCCGCAGTGGATCGGTGGTGACCGAAGCGGGGGCGCGATCGCATCTCAAAATCAGGGCTAAATCCTTTGATCGAGCCAGAGGTTCGACCATTGTCATGACCCCATTGAGAACTTCCGGGACATGGGTTGGCATCAGCTGTAGAGACATTTTCCCAGCATCGTAGCGGGAGATTTCTAGAGCATCGTTGATCAGCCGCAGCAGCAGCCTGCCACTCTGCAGCACCCGTTCAATGCTTTCCAAGTTGGGAAACGTGTCGCGGAGGTCTGACTGTTTGCGCTGCTGCCGCAGAAAGAGATCGGTATAGCCAATGATTGAGGTGAGCGGGGTTTTTAGCTCATGGGCTAGGTGCGATAGGTTTTCTTTGCTGGCCCGCACTAGCCGAGTCAACTCCTGGTTGGTCAGATTTAACTGGCCTTGCAGCTGCTTGAGTTCTTCCATACGGCCATCGGTGTAGCTGTGGAAGCAGCGGGCAATAGCCTCATCAATCACGGTATCGATCAGCCGCACAGCCCGCAGCATGTCGGCGGGGCTGCCGCGCAATAGGTCAGGCTCTAGCTCAGAAAAGATGATGGAGCGCAGCAGGCGATACTCGCGGGCGATCTCGGCAGGTTCAAAGCCTTGCTCAGCACGAATCTGGCCGTGCTTTAGACTGGCCTCTACGAGGCTGTGAAGGTCGTTGTCTGTAGACTTGGAAAGAACGGTGCCCAAAGCCGACAACACGTCAGGAAGGCTATTGCGAATGGCGGTGTAGGTCAGCTCTTGCGTAACCGAAATCTGCTCATCCTGTCTGACTGCAGAAACCCAGGACTCTACGATGTAGTCGCTTTTTTCCAGAAGGGCTTGACTAAAATCCATGCTGCAAAAGAAGAAGGGCAGATCTAGCAACCTCTCCCTATGATGCGGAAGTTGGGAGACGAGCACATCTAACTCTTGAGGGAAAAAGGTGCGGGAGCCGGAATGTGCAGCAGTTCTAAAGCAGCGGTGACAACTGCTTCTGGTTCGATATCCAAACACTCTAGCTGGTAGGGACAGGTGAACTGATAGCAGGGGCTACAGGTGGTTGGGCGGCGCAGCAAAATGGCTTGGGTCTGGCGCGGCTGCCACTGGCACTCCAGCTCTGTCCCCGCAAAGAGAATGACGCTCGGAGTTTGCACCGCATCGGCAATGTGCATAGTCGAGGTGTTGTTGGAGAGCATGAGCTGGGCCTGATCGATCAGGGCTGCTAGCTCTGGCAGGGTGGTCTTGCCAATTAGGTTGATGGCCCGCTCTCCCAGGATGTCGAGCAGGGGGGCGGCGCGATCGCAATCCTTCTCCACGCCCGTTACGACGACAGGCCAGCCGGTGATTTGGGAGAGTTGGTGGGCTGCGATCGCAAATCGTTCGGCGGGGTAGGTGCGCGATTGGCAGCTGGCCCAAGGGTTGAGGAGGAGGTAGGGGGTGGATTGGGGAGATTGGGGGGGTGGGGAAGACGGGAGGGAGAGGGAGAGGTGGCGGTTGTTGACGGGGTAGCCGACGAATTCGATGAGGCGGAGGTTGCGATCGACTTGATGGAGGTCGTCGGGGGCAGCAGGGATGGGGTGGGTGAGGGTAGGGCTGGTTTCTTTAGATTCGCCTAGGCGGAGGGGGATACCTGCGAGCTGGCATAGAAAGGCGGCGGGATGAGGGCTTTGCTTGAAGCTGGTGAAGATGATGGCGGCATCGAACTTTCGGTCTTTGAGGATTTGCACCAGTTCCCATTCTCGCTGGGGGTCGAAGTCGAGCTTCCCCAGGTCTTGCCAGAGGACTCGCCAGGTCAACACGTCGTCTATCCAGGGCAGAAGGGGGGCTGCTAGAGAGCCGCCGGGGCTGGCCATGAGGGTGATCTTGGCATCGGGCTGGTGCTCCTTGATGACCTGTAGGGCGGGGCTGGTCATGAGCACGTCCCCGATGTTGTCGAGCCGCATGATGAGGATATTTTGGGGGGCGGGCCAGGGAGGGAGGGTGGATGAGTGGATGGGTGGATGGGTGGATGGGGGCGTGTGGGTGTGCGCTGTTGGGGTGATTTCGGTGGGGGAGCTATTTTGATTGGACAGTGCCTGATCGACTGCTGTTAATACTTGAGCGGGGGTGATCAGATCCACGCAGGTGGCCCATTCGAAGGGGCACTTGCCGCTGTACCAGCAGGATTGTTCGGTGAAGTTGGCGAGGTTGCGTTCGGGGCAGTTGGGGTAGCCTTGCAGGTTGATGTGGGGGGCGGGTTGGCCGTACCGGCCTTGCCAGGAGGGGCCAAACAGGGTGATGGTGGGGGTGCCGAGGGCGGCGGCGATGCGGGCGGGACCCGTGTCTCCGGCGATGACGCAGTCGGCCTGGGCAAAGAGGGCAGCGAGTTCGCGCAGGGAACCTCGGGGCCAGGGGCGGGCACTGGGTAGGGCGCTGGTGATGGCTTTGACCTGATCGGGGTTATTGCCTTCTGGCACGATTAGGCTGGCGCTGTAGCGTTCTTGCAGTGCTTTGCCCAGGGTTACAAAATGGTCAGTTGACCAGTGCTTGATGGACATCCCAGCGTCGGGATAGAGGCAGATAAGCGGGCGATAGGTGGCTCCTAGCCGGTTTTGGGTCTGGGTGTGCTCGGTGTGGGTGAGGTGAATTTGGGGATGGCGGTAGCGGCGGGCGGCGCTTTCGTCGATGAGGTTTTCGAACAGCAGGATTTGCAGGAAGCGATCGCAAACTAGCTGATCACTGGGCGGGTTGCGCCACAGGTTTGTCACTACTCGGGCTGCACCGCTCTGCTGCACTAGGTTGGCAATGCCTTCGTAGGTCACGTCCGTCACGATCAGGTCGTAGGTGGCTTGGGCAAGCTGCTGCTCGACTGCCTGTCGTGCGGTTCCTTTAGGCGTTTGGATGACTTTGTGAATGAGGGCATGGTGGCGCAGCAGTTCACCTCCCGGCTCGAAGGTGAGGACGCTGAGCTGGGCTTGGGGATGGGAAGCCGCTAGGGCTTGCATTGCCGGTAGGGCAATCAGCGTATCGCCTAGGCCGCCCAAAAGTTCAATAAACAGAATCCGCTGCATAGGCCCCTACACCTCAACCGGGAAAAGGTGGTGGGCGTCATGGGTGCGATCGCAAATTGTCGTCACCATCTCTTGGTGGTAGGCCCCTGAAGGCAGAATGCCGCAGTCTCCGTAGCGGGCCGTCACCCGCTGCTGGGCCAGCACGGGCGCAGTAGCCTGCTCCAAGAGGAACTGACGGTGCTCGGCCACGCCTTGGCGCGGCAGGTGCTGGAGAATTTGGACGGGGTGCTGGTGCGATCGCAACCCTCTCGCCACCGCCTGAACTTCACTGACATTGACTACAGCCTGACCTTCGGTCTGGTCAAAAACAATTACGCTGCAATCTTGAAACGTTTGGGCGCACAGGCCAGTCAGCGTGATCGCTAGCACCGTAGGCCGATTGTAGGTAGGAATAAGGACGTTGAGGGTGGACATGGAGAAAGCAGAGGGGAAGGACAAAAGGCTTGTTGGGGTTAAGCACAGCGCAACCACCCAAAACCCAGAAGGGAGGTCTTGTAGGTTGGTGTCAAGCGCAGCACGACCCAATAGAAGGGCACAGGGCAGAATAATCTGGTCGGAGCACAGGCCTCTGTGCCCTAGCGAAACCCTAACGAAGCCATGCCCAAAGGGCTATTGCCCGAAGGACTATCTAATTGCATCTCCATGGAGGGAAAGGAATCGGAGGGGCGATGGGTTTCGGCCAATAGCTCCACAACCGCCGCAACTACCTGTTCTGGCTCCACTCGCCGCAGACAGTCATGATGCCCCTCAGGGCAAATGCTCTTATAGCAAAGGCGGCAGGGCACCTCGTGGTAGAGCACCCGGTTGGGCACGCCCCAGGGAGTATGCTGGAGATTGGTTAGGGCGTACAGATCAACGACGGGGGTTCCCACCGCCGCTGCTAGGTGAACTGGGCCAGTGTTATTGGACAGAAGTAGCGGTGCCGTCTGGAGCAGGGCCGCTAAGCCCGCTAAATCCAGCATCCCCACAAGAGACAGAGAAGATGTCCCCATTTGAGACCGAATCTGGTCAATCAGGGGACGCTCGGTTTTGGTGCCGGTGAAGACGATTGGGATGCCTTTGGTCTGAAGGGCATCAGCCACCTGAGCAAACTGCTCGGGCGAGTAGCGGCGAGAGGGGGCCGATGCACCAGCATGAACGACTACCCAAGGGCTTGAACTGCTCAGACCCAGTTCCGACAGCAGCAGGGCGACCCGCTTTTGGGCCTTGAGGGGAATATCGAGGCTCATGCGGGGAGTGGCTGTGTGAAAGCCGACGCTGGCGACCAGGTCGAGCTGGCGCTGCACTTCATGACGGATAAACTGCTCTGGCTCCGGTTCTTTGACCGTATGGGTCAGAAGCTGGTAGGGGTTTTCGCGGCAATGGGCCAGCCGCAGAGGAATATCTGCCATGTAGGTCATAAAAGCCGAGGGCAACGGGTTTTGGCTGTAGACCGTAAAGATGATGGCGGCATCAAACTGCTGGCGCAGGGCCTCGAACTGGGCATATTCGGGCTGGCTATTGGTGCGGGGAGCAGTGGCCTTAAGCCAGGGGGCATCGTAGACCAGAGTTTCGTCAATGATGGGGAGGAGGGGTGCGATCGCACTTCCCGCCTCTGAGGTCATCAGCGTCAGATGAGCTTGAGGGTTCGTCTCCTTAATTGCGCCGAGAGCCGGAGTCGTCATCAGCACATCTCCCAGGCTGTCTAGGCGAATGCAGAGAATGCGGTTGGCTGTGGTCCAGTCAGCAGTCTTCATTCGGCGTGTCCTGCAAGAATTTGCTGAATTAGATGGGTTGTGGAGCGATCGCCCAGGTAGGGCAAAATTTTCACCTCGCCGCCCAGCTCTTCAATCAGCGGCGTTTCGGGCAGAGTGTCGCGGGTGTAGTCACCGCCCTTGGCATATACGTTGGGGCGGATAATGCGAATCAGCTCACGCGGAGAAAGATCGCCAAAGGGCACCACGTAATCCACACAGCCTAGAGCCGCCAGCACCGTCAGCCGATCCGCCAGCGAGTTGACCGGACGGGTTGGCCCCTTGAGCTGGCGAATGCTCTCATCGCTGTTGACCCCCACAATCAGCACATCCCCCAGGGCCTTGGCCTGCTCAAGGCAGGTGACATGGCCCGAGTGGAGAATGTCAAAGCAGCCGTTAGTAAACACAATTCGTTTGCCCAGGGCGCGGTGCTGCTCCACCAGCGACACCAGCTCAGTGTGATTAAAGATGCGCTTGTTCTGGTCAAACAGAGCCCGGCGCAAGGCCAGCGGATTGCAGCAGGTAGTGCCTTCCTCCTGCACAATTACCGCCGTTGCCATCGCCGCAAGAGATGCTGCTGCATGGGGGTCTGCGCCCGCACCCAAAGCTAGAGCCAGGGCGGCCACATAGGTATCGCCTGCCCCAGTAGCGTGGGAACTGGGGGCCGGTTTGGCAAAGGTGCGGCTGGGGGGTAAGTCGCCCACAAAAATCACTGCGCCCTCTTCGTCCAAGGTCAGGGCCGCCATTTGACTGCCTGCTAGCTGCAGCACCGTCTGGCCGTGACGAGAAATTTGCTCAACTCGGGCATGTCCATTCAGCCGGGACAAATTCAGCAGCCGCACCGCCTCATCGTAGTTGGGCTTAACTGCAGTAACGCCGACTTCAGCATAAGCCTGCAGCCGTTTGGAGTCGGCCACAATCACCCGTGGATATTGGGCCTGAAGCTGTTGCAGAGTTGCAATCACCGCTGGCGTGAAGATGCCATAGGCGTAGTCTGAAATAATTACAGCATCGCAAAGCGGGAACCGCTGCACCAGCTTTTGAATCAGCAGGGCCTCTGCGGCTTCTGAAATGGCTCCGGTGCTGCCCTGGTCAAATCGCACCAGCAGGTGAGCATCGGCCATGACCCGCTGTTTTACTAGCGTGCGTCGGTCAGAGTGGCTCAACAGATCGTCGAGCTGCACACTCCGCTCGGTCAGGGCTTCCCGTAGGCGATCGCCCTCGTAATCGCAGCCAATCACCGACAAAAAGTACGTCTCGCCGCCCAGCCTCGCCACGTTGGCTGCTGTGTTGGCCGCGCCTCCCGGCGCATACTGGCGCTGATCCACGTCAACGATAGGTACGGGCGCTTCTCGGCAGAGGCGGGTGGCTCCGCCCTGGAGGTAGCTATCGAGAATAGCTTCGCCAATCACCAGTACTTTCAGGTGAGCAAAGCGATCGATCAGATCAAGCAACCGGCTGGTTTGTGCGTCTGGAGTAGTCATGGGCGGGTTGGGTGTGGAGGATGTAGTCGGCAGCAAGGCTGAGATTGGTGGTCGCATGATGGGGCGTGCGTTGTGGCGTGAGCACCCACTCGGTTTCGTTGCCGTTGTCGATCAGAACTGTGCGGCAGCCCGCCCGCAGCCCTGCTTCGACATCGTTCAAAATGTCGCCAATAAACCAAGACTGATGCAGATCAATATCGTGATCGGCAGCGGCCTGGAGCAGCATCCCTGGCTTAGGTTTGCGGCAGTCGCAGGAGACGGCATACTCCGCCACTGTGCCATTGGGGTGGTGAGGGCAATAGTAAAAGCCTGCTAGCGGCAGTTCCAGCATTTGGCGCAGTCGCTGCTCTACAGCAGTCAGGGCCGATTCATCAAAATATCCTCGGGCAATGCCGGACTGGTTGGTGATGACAATCAGCTGGTAGCCCGCCTGATAGAGCTTGTGGACGCCACTCAACGCCCTAGGACACAGCATCATGCGAGCTGGATCGACGTTGTAGGGGACGTCTTCAATCAGGGTTCCGTCTTTGTCGAGGAAGATAGCCTTCTGCATGAGTGGAGAGGGAGTGGATGGGTGGGGAGTGGGAGGGTGGATGGGTGAGAGAGTGGATGAGTGGAAGTAGGAGTAAAGAGTTATCGAAGGCTGTGGTTTTATACCCATCTACCCGACCACCCATCCACCCCCTGCCTTTCTACGGCCAGGAAGTCTCCTTCATCGGCAGCACCATAATTTCTGAGATCACGGTGTCTTTAGGCTGCATTAGCAGGTACTTGATGGTTTCGGCCACGTTCATGGGGTCTTGCAGAGTGTTGATGTCGATGTCGGGGAAGCGATCTAGCAGGAAGGGGGTGCGCATGCCGCCTGCGATGACTGAAGTAACTTTGATGTTGTGCAAGCGGCCTTCGACATGGAGGGCTTGGGAGAAGCCGAGCAGGCCCCACTTGCTGGCGTGGTAGGCAGAGGCGTTGGCCCAGGCGCGTTTGGCGGCGGTGGAGACGATGTTGATGATCTGGCCGCTGCCCTGTTCGCGCATGTGGGGAAAGACGGCTTTAGACATATAGAAGGGGCCATTGAGGTTGACGCCCATAACCCGCTGCCAGTCGTTGATCTCGAGTTCTTCGACGGAAAGGGTGACGTCGATACCGGCGTTGTTGATTAAAACGTCGATCTTGCCGTAGTGGTCAAGCACTTGGTTAACCAGGCGGGTGCTCTGGTCGGGATCGCTGACGTCGAGGGGCAGTGCGATCGCATCTCCCGCCTGTTCCTGGATTTTCTCAGCTAGCTGTTGGCCCCGAGCGGGCTGCACGTCGGCTACAACGACTTTCAGCCCGCCTTCAGCCAGACAGTAACAGGTGGCTTCACCCAATCCTTGGGCACCACCAGTGACGACGACGACTTTATTAGCTAGGGGTTGATCGGAAGCCGTTTTTTGGGGAAGGGTTTGCATCGATATTCTCCTAGGGGTTCAAAATAGGGGTTCAAAAACGGGTTAAAGCAGGCGCTTTTGGGTCGAAGGGCGTAGAGAGGCGGCTAACCGTGTCTCTACCCCAGGGGCGGAAACCGGCGACAGAGCCGGGGCCGATTGGGGACATTTGGCCCGCAGCAGATCTTCCTCAATCCACTCGCACAGCAGATGCAGGATCAAAATGTGGACTTCCTGAATTCGCTGGGTGTCGCTGGCAGGGACGCAAAGGGGCAGATCTACCAGTGGCATCAGGTCGCCGCCGCTGCCGCCGAGTAAGGCAATGGTGGAAACATTGCGGGTGCTAGCGGCCTCGACGGCGCGAATCAGGTTGGGGGAGCGTCCGCTGGTGCTCATCATGAGCAGCACGTCCCCTGGCTGGGCAAAGGTGTGGACTTGGCGGGCGAAGATATCTTCGTAGCCCACATCGTTGGACCAAGCGGTGATCAGGGCGGTGTCGGCAGTGAGGGCGATAACAGGCAGCCCAGCCCGGTGGGGCGAGCGAAAGCGGCCCACCAGCTCAGCCGCGAAGTGCTGAGAGTCGGAAGCGCTACCGCCATTGCCGCAGACCAGCACCTTGCCGCCCTGGGTAAAGCACTGGCCCATTAACCTTGCCGCTGCCAGAATATCGGTGCTGAGCACTTGTTGGGACTGTTTAAGAGCCATAATGGCGGCATCAAAGCAGTCCTCCATGCGGGTCAGTTCACCGATGTCTTGAGAGGGCAGGGTAATGGGCTGGGGCTCTAGGGTCAGCACGTCTTCGTAGAGAGCTGCGATCGCACTGGTCACCTTGGGCCAGGTAAACTGGCTGGCCACATGGCGGATCGCTTGCCGCCCAAACAGGTTGAGCATAGCGGGGTTGCGGTAGAGAAAGGCCATGCGATCGCACAGTGCCTGCGGTTCATTGGGCGCAACCAGATAGCCCGTTTCCCCATCCTTCACTGTGAACTTGATACCGCCCACGTTTGTGCCAATGACGGGGGTGCCGCAGGCCATCGCCTCTAGGGGTGTAATGCCAAAGGGCTCGTACCAGGGCGTGGTGACGAAGATATCAGCAGCGCTGTAGTAGTACTTCAGCACCTCGCGGCCCCGCTGGCCGACAAAGGTGACGCGATCCGTCAGGTTCAGCTCCTGAGCCAGGGTTTGGAGCCGCCCAATCTCAGGCGTGAGGGCTGGGTCAGGTTCAGAAGCCTCACCCCCAACCACCAGCAGCCGAGTCGGCATCTGCGCCTGATAGTTAAGGGCAGCGACGCCCCGCAATGCATTATCTACGCCCTTGCGCGGCACCATCCGGCCCAGCTGCAGCACAATGCGCTCGTCCTGGGGCAGGCCCAGCGTGGCCCGCGCCTTGTCTTTAGGAATGGGCCAAAACTCGGCGGCATCTACGCCGCAGGGAATAATGCGAATCTTGTTGGGATCGGCTTGGTAGAGCTGAATCAGGTCATCTCGGTCTTGGGGGCACTCAGCCACAATGAAGTCAGCCGCCTGCACAATCTCGTCTTCAACGGCAAAGCGCCGATCGGGAAAGCCATCGGCCTGCCCTTGGTGTTGCCGCCGCACTCGGCCTAGGGCGTGGAAGGTGACGACAAAGGGTACGCCCGTTTGCTGCTTGATCTGGTTAGCGACCAGGGCCGACATCCAGAAGTTGGCGTGGATCAGGTCGTAGAAGTGTCGCCCTTTAAAAGACCCATTGAGCTTTAGCCGCTCCTCCCGCATAAAGGCCAGAACAAACTCAGTGAACGCCTCCATGTAGGGCAGCAGCCTTTCCTTGGGAATGGGCCGGGCTGGCCCCACCGGCACATGAATGATGCGGACCCCATTGTGCCAGGTGACGACATCGGGGATGTCGGTGCGATCGCGCCGGGTAAACACGTCCACACTGTAGCCAATGGCCGCAAGCTGCTTGGCGATCTGGCCGACGTAGACATTCTGGCCGCCGCTGTCGGTGCCTCCAAAAATCCCAAGGGGCGAAGCGTGTTCACTGATCAGGGCAATCCGTTTAGTCATAGCGATTTCGGGGGGTGAGGGGTGAGGAGTGGATAGGTGGGCACCGCCCACTTGCTACTGGGTAGAGGTGCGTATTGGTAGAGGCGGCGGCCTGTGCCCTAATCGCAAATCATCGGCCCATTACCAGGGGCTGTTGTTCCCGGTTGCGGGCAATCGCTTCGGCAAAAACATCCTCCCAATCGCGGATAAAGCGTTGGATGCTAAAGCGCTCTTGGGCCTGCCACTTGGCCCCCTCACCGAGCCGTCGGGCCAGTCGGGCATCGTCGAGCAGGGTTTGCATGTGCTGTACCAACTTGGGCAGGCAGGTGTCGATGTAGCCAGAAATGCCGTTTTCAACGACGGTGGTCAACTCTGTGGTGGCTAACCCTACCACCGGCAGGCCCAGCGTCATCGCTTCGCACAGTGCCAGCCCCAAGCTGGTGTAGCGAATGGGATGGAAGAAAAAGCGGTAGCGAGCCATCAAAGCGGGCAGCTCAGCGTGAGACACCTCCCCCAGACCGCCCAGCGCTTCTGAGCCCATACCCACCAGATCTAGAGGTATTTCCTCACGGATGGCCTCAAAAATATCGAGGCCAAGGCGACGACCGCGCGATCGCAACCCATTCACCACCACAATGCCCTTGGGAATCTCGCCTGTGTACTGCACACCGGAGGGCACGATCACCCCATGATCCACCACCCGCGTAGGTGTCCTGCCGCTGTCCCACATCAGCTGATTGAAAGCCGTGACGTGTACCAGCAGCACCGCCGGATCGTCCACTACATGCCGGGTATCGGTCGGGTGCTCGCGAGGGGGGTCGTGTTCCAAAAACAGGCGGGGCAGCTGCCGCTGAGCGGGGGAAAGAATGTCGTGCTGATCCTGCAAATAGTTGCGCTGCGACTGGAACAAGACGCAGTCAAATTCGAGATTTTGCACCTCTTCTGCTGCGACCTCATGGACGTTGTCGCCCCAGGCAAAGCCCGACAGCTTTCCCCCGTAGCCCTCTGGTTTATTGGGCTTGACTGGCAGGTAAAACTCGTGGGGTGCCTGAGTTAGGTAGTAGAGGTAGCTGCCGTGGATGTGCCAGGTGAGAATGCGGAGTCGTTTCATGGCGTGGGAGTAGGGGCAGGGGAGAGTGGGCAGGAGATGAGATGGGGGAGGTGGGATGATGGGGGAGAGGATTGATACAGCTTTGTTTCTCCGCCCTTCTTGTGCCTCCGCCTCATAGCAGACCAGCGGCTTGCAGCAGATGCAGATGTGGATCGACTGGCTCTAGGGGAGCAGGGGGTTCAAAGCAGTGAGAGAGCACCTGGCCGCCAAATTCTCGGGATTGGCCGATCCGCACAGGAATGCCTGCCAAGTAGCAGAGGTAGGCTGGGGCATAGGGGGACTGGTTGGGGGCAGAGAAAATAATGGCTGCGTCAAAGGGGTGCTGCTGCAGCCACTGCACGGTTTGGAGCGGTTCGTTGAGCTGGCTTTTAGGGCGAGCCGGACTTTCTAAGACTGTCAATGCTGTTTCTGGTAATGCCTGATGCAGGGCTTCTAGGGCAGGCTGTAGGGCTTTTGGGCTATCTGCACTCCAAATTAAGAGCCGCTGCAGGGCTGCCCAGTCTTCAAACGGCATGACTAACCTCTTCACGGGATAAGGATTTGGGTAGCTGCCGCAGAAACTCGTTGGCCTGCACTAAGACAGCTGCTGTGGTGGCAATGCCGGCTTCTCGGCAGTCGATGGGGCGGTGGTATTGCCGGTTAAGAGGAGCCCAACGCTTGACTTCGGAGTTGCTAAAAATCACGATGCTGGGCGTTTTGAGAGCGGCGGCCAGATGGGAGACGCCGGTATCGTTGCAGATCAGCAAAGCGGTCTGCTGAAGTAGGGCCGCTAAGGTGCCTAAGTTGGTCTTGCCGGCCAGGTTGATCGGCTGGGTGTGCATTTGGCTAATGACAGATTCGATAATCGGCTGCTCTTCATCGGTGCCGGTCAGCACAATGCGGTATCCCTTTATCGCTAAGTGGTCAGCGACTTGGGCAAAGTTAGCTGGAGACCAGCGGCGGCTAGCGTCGCTAGCGCCAGGGTGGAGGCAGAGGTATCGGTAGGGTTGTAGCCCGTGGGCAGTGGCTAGTTGCTGGTGCGATCGCACCTCAGCCTCAGTGACCGGAAAGGCCATCTCGCTGCCCTGCGAAGGAATTCCTAAAAACTCCATGAGCTGAAGCATACGCTCAACTTCTGGGGCGTCTTGAGGGTAGGGCAAAAAAGACTCAGGGCTAGGGCAAAACAACCCCGGCATGTAAAAGCCTGCCGTCTGCTTTGCCCCTAGTAAGGTGACAAAGGAGTTCATGTAGCTGCCGTTGCCGTGCATTTGAATAGCTAGATCAAAGGGCTGCGCCTGAGTTTGAGCTAAAAATTGAACAGTAGTCTGCACACTCTGCCAGCCTTCTGGGATACCGGGGTAGCCCGGAAAGGCCAGCCAGTCATCTAGTAGATCGGGAAAACGCTCAACCATCCAACGGCTGCCCGGTAGGCCCAATAGAGTGATATGGGCCGCCGGAAAAGCTGACCGCAATGCCCGCAACGCCGGAACGGTGCACAGCAGATCACCAAGACCGGGAAGCGATCGCACCACCACGATTCGTCCAACAGGAGCCATAGATAGTTGAAATGCCAATTTCTGAACCCAAAGCGCATTCTATGATCTGCATCCTAGGGGGGGTAGCTAATGAATTTCATTGGGCATTTGCCAGAAGAATTTTACTTTCCTGAAAGTATTAATTGGGCATTTGCACAAGCATGCTTGTGCATGTTATCAATCTCTCTTGGGAAAGATGAACAAACACTTTTTTTTAACAAAAATGAAAAGTGCCTTTGCAGCATTTTCTCTATTACTTTGGTTAGACCTAAAAGACACTTTGTCTACGTCCTTAGATAGGTATAAGAGCGAGTCAACCCGTCTTCCGATAGAGACTTCGCCTGCTTTCTCAAACTGCCTCGTTATGGGCCGTTTAGTGATGCAGGCGACAGATTGACCGCTCTCATAACATCTTCATTAGGCTGACATAAAAGTGTTTTTATCAATCTGACATGACAGACGCCAAGCATTAGTCATCTACTTTTAGCTGTAGCCTCAATCACAGTAGCGTGTAACCGTGTCTACAAAGTTTACTCAGATTGCTAGTGTTGTTGCCAATAGATTGACTGAAATTCTGCAAAGAGAGGTGATTGTCAGCAATTCTCAGGGCAGTGTGGTAGCCAGTGGATTACTGGGGTCTAAGCCTGCTACATCGAGTGAAGCTAATCCTGAAGCGGGCCATTTTCTTCGCTTTCCTCTACATATTCAAGACCAGGCAGGAGAAGTTTTAATTGAGCAATCTACGGGTGGCGAAGTCATTTCCCCCCGAATCGCCCAAGCCTTTTTGGACCTAGTTCTGAGCCAGATTACCCAACCCGTCTTGCTGCCTGACGAGCAAACTCAGAAAAATCAGGTGATTCAGAGCCTTTTGCACGGTCATATCCAGGATGAATCCCTGGTGCTCAGGCAGTCCAAGCTCTTGGGTCTAGATCTAGCCCCGCCTCGGGCCGTCATTTTGATCGATGCAACTGACTTCATTCACTCCGATCAAGATCCGCCTGAACGCTCTGGTTTTGAGCAGCACAAGCGAGCCCAGCGCATCATCGAAAGTGTGGTCCGTTTCTTTTATCTGCCGGATGACACGATCTGTACCGATCTGGGAGACGGTGAGTTTGCAGTGCTCAAGGCCAGCGATACTAAAAATATGGGCACTTGGGCTGCAGGCAGCCTGACTTCCCAGGAAGCGGCCAGTTCTTGGACTAACCTAGAGGCCCTGAAGCGGGCAGGGGATGCGCTGCTGCTGCGGCTCCGGCAGGATACGGGGGCCGCTGTCAGTGTCGGTATCGGGCGCTATCATCCGGGCGTATTGGGGCTGTCTCGCTCTTACCAAGATGCGCGTATGGCGCTACGGCTGGGGCGGCAGTTCAACGGGCAAAATCAGGTGTACTGTTTGGATCGGCTGGGCATCGCAGCCTTTGCCTGTGTGGCTGATGAGCGTACTAAGGTAGAGCTGGCCCGGCATCTGCTCAGCCCTCTCGATGCCGAGCCAGATTTGCTGGAAACCCTGAAAGTCTTTTTTGATGAAGACTGTGCGTTGTCTTCCACGGCTAAGCGGCTGCTAATTCATCGCAACACGCTAAGCTACCGGCTAGACAAGATTACCTCTCTAACCGGGCTTGATCCACGCCAGTTCGATGAGGCTATTCAAATTCGCCTGGCTATGCTGCTGCAGGAGCTTAAGCCTCTAAAAGCAAGGCAGCGGTGAACCATGCGTGTGGTTGTCTACACCGATGCGGCCGGGGTTGGTGGGGCTGAAATTAGCCTGGGTCATTTGGTTAAAGCCGCTGCTGCTGAGACTGAGCTTATTGTGGTCGGTGTTAGTCAGGCTGTTGTAGAAGCTGTAGCAGCAGGGCGGCCCCAAATTGCAACGGTCGTCTTACCGGGTGCTGGGCTACCTTCCCTGCTGGCTCATTTCGGCACCTTTTACCGCCTGCGGCCCGACCTGATTCACTTCAACCTATGTACACCCTGGGCTGGAATGGTAGGTCTGCTGGCGGCCCTGAGTGTTCCTCAGGCGCGAGTAGTGCGGGTCGATCAGCTGCCGCTGCGAACGACGGATTTTTGGACTTGGTTGCGGGTGCGGCTGCTGTCGCTGCGGGTAGATGCTCATGTGGCAGTGGGCATTGCCAGCAGCCGGAGAATGGAAGATTTTTACGCTTTGGGCCGCAACACGGTGGAATCTATCCCTAATGGCGTGCCAGATGAGCCTTGTCTAGAGGCAGTTTCTCTAGCGCCCGCAGACGGCTGGCTACAGGTCGGCAGCATTGGCCGCCTAGACCCAATGAAAGGCCACGATGTGCTGCTGCGGGCATTGGCTCAGGTGGAGCGTACTCGGCTGGTGATTTTGGGGGAAGGGGCTTTTCGGCCTCAGCTAGAGCAGCTAGCGGCAGAACTGGGCATTCAAGAGCGGGTTAAGCTGCTGGGGTGGGTGGAGCAGCCGCGCCCCTACCTTAGTACTTTTGATGTGATTGCCCAGCCTTCTCGCTCCGAGGGTTTTCCCTTGACTGTGGTAGAAGCGATGCTGGCCAGCCGTCCGGTGATCGCGACACGGGTGGGCAGTGTGGCAGAAGCGATCGCACATGGCCAGACCGGCCTGCTGATCGAAAAAGATGACGTAGAGGGGCTAGCGGCAGCGCTGCGGCAACTGCGGGACGATCCTACACTGAGGGCACAGTTGGGGCAGCGGGCACGTGCGATCGCTTCTGCCCAGTTCACCGTTACCCACATGACTCACCAGTACGAAGCCCTCTGGCAAAAACTTCTGACCCAACCGCAAAAATCCCGGCTCTGGATACCCAGACCTCGGGATTAACCTAGCTATCCTCAGCTATCCGCACCTACAGGCTTAGCTAAGCCATGCTACAGAAGATTTCTCTCAGAGAATGACTTAGCTAAGCCCGTAGGTGCGCAAAGGAAAACAGAGTGGGAGCGCCTAGGAGACTGCTTACCCGCATCTACTTAAACTCCTTGTGCCTGAGGCTGCAGCATAGCTGCTTCGGACCCCCCATACAAATCGATGAAGCGATTAAAGAGCTGCATCGAATTATGGCGTGAAACTCGCTGCTTGTTAATCAGGTGCTGAATGTTGCGCTCTGCCAATTTCCGCAGGTAGGGCAGATCTTCTAGTAGGGTGAGAATAGCCGCCATATGGAAAACAAAGCGCAGCAAAGGCTTAGGCCAACCCAAGTCAGAGTACATATCGATGTATAGCTTGTGGCTCGACTCATCAATCGGCATCGCATTAAAGATAACCGAGACTTCCTTGCCTGCGTAGGCCGGGATTCGCAGCTCAACTGTGTAGGGATTGTGCAGCGTTAGCTCAACCTCAACGGTGGCATCGCGCCAGAGCCGCAAAATGTTCATAGGCGAATCGAGCAGAGTCTTGAACTTCAGTTTTCCGCCCTCTTGAGTAGCCTGAAATTCGCTAACCTCTACAATCTTCAGGTTGCCTAGGCTAAAGCTGTGAATGTCCTCTAGATGCTTCAGGTTCAGCAGGTGATAGATCTGGCAGTAGTAAGGGAAGGGCAGCGTGTGTTCTTGGCTGGTGATGAATTGATCACTCAGCTCCTGCATGCGTCGCTGGGTCTTGCTTTTAGCTTTCTCCTGGGGCTGAGATATAGATGAAAATACATTATGATTGCGCAGCGCCCTCAGGTTACTCACAGAAGCCGTTTCTTCAGGCTTTAGCAGCAGCCAGCTAACGAAAATGATGGAGACGAACAGCAGTTGGGAAACTTCGCTGGTAGTAACGCTGTGGTCGAAGAAAGCGGCGACTCCCCTGTCAGCGACTCCAAAAAGCCAAGCTGGAATACCGATCACCCAGACCGCCGTCTTCATAATCCGGTTGTAGAGCGATCGCTCTACTGCAAACTTATCTTCCAAAGAACCAGGAAAGTCCTGGTTTTCTATGACGTCGCTAAACATACTCGAATCACTAGAGATAGGTTGTTAGGAGCAACGGCCTTTTTTGCAAGGCTGTATTTTCAAAAGTTAACAATAGAATTCATTACCTTCCTCTATCGCGAGTCCAGATTAATTTGCACCAAGTGGCTAAACATGCGTCTGCCTGAAGAGGGGGAAATGCCATTAGAAATAGGCCGCCTTCGTAAATTTTGTAGAAGACGGCTGTTAGCGATAATTTCTAGCGAAAATCAGAACCCTTAAATTCTGTATTTTTAGCTACGAATTAAGTCCAGTAGAGAATGTTCGCCTGAGGAAAACGGCGACCGATCTCTTCATAAAAGAAGCTCTTTAGGGCCTTCATTATGTCAGCTTCATAGACATACTTGGTGCCACCAAACTTATTGCGTTTAATGCTGCGGTTGGCTTCATCTAGGTCTACTTTGCTATTGGGGTACCACTGGTTCAACACCTCTTTAGAGCCAGGCGTAAAGCGGTGGGAAATGAGCTCAAAGGTAAGATCGCAGTCAAAATCAAGGGCTGCTTCAATGTCGTCAAGCAGCTGGGTATAGTGACTCTGCCAGTCCTCGATCGCCATAATTGGAGCAATCACCAACCCCACTGGGTAAGCGCCGCCACCTTCAGAGCGAGGCAACGCCAAACGCCGCACGGCACTCAAGCGATCTTTGACGGCAGCGGTACCGCCTTCCATGCGGGTAGAGACGGGGGCTGCGTTGACGCTGAGACGGCAGCGGGTATGGCCGTTGTGGGGCAGATCTAGCAGGGGTTCGACTGCATCAAACTTAGAGACCCATCGCAGGTAGCCTGTCTCACGGGTGCCGAAGTATCGGATGCACTCAGCTAGGCCACCAGTTAGGTGCTCAATGCCGAGCGGGTCGGTGTAGCAGCTCACCTCAAAAGAGGTATCTTTGTCGGGCTTCTCATAATTCGCCAGGTTGCCCAGGATCTGAGGCAAGTTGGCGTAGACCCGAATCACGGGTGGTCCCTGCAAACTGCCTGCCAGATAGCAGTATTGGCAGTGGGCCGGGCAGCCTTCAGCTAAGTGGAACTGCCAGTCGGCAGACGGAGGAATGGGGCTGAGCTTGAACTGGCTGGGTGGAGCGGTGACAACGGCCAGGGTGCGCTTTGCGATCGCATATGTCTCTCGCTCAGTCTCACCCCGCAGACCAGTCACGCGGTTGCGCGGCAGCTCCTCGATGGGCAAATCTAGGGCCTTGACCCGCTCTAAAATGTGCTGTCCCCACGGTTCGTCTAGTGCAGCTGGGGTGAAGAGAACCCGTTCCGGCATCCACAGACGAGTCTTGGTTGGGGCGGTTGCAGTTTCAGTTAGCAATGTTTCTTTACAAATGCGCCTGTTTCTATTGTGGCGCGGGGTTTTGAGCCCAAGAGGGCTCTCAGGGGGGACTTCCCCTCCCTCTGGGGTATGGATTCTACCCCAGGCAATGAACCCCAGTATTAGAACCAAAAACCCTAGAGACGCGCATCTGCAGGATCTACAGTCACGTCTCTAAGGCTGTCGTTAATCTTGGAAGTAGAAAGCTAAATCTAGAGGCTTACTCTTCCATAAACACGGCCGTGTTGCCGTCTTCATCCACGTAAACGGTGTTGCCCTCTTCATCGACATAAACAGCGTTGCCTTCGCTGTCAATTACGGTGGTGCTACCGTCTACATCCTCATGAAGGACGTTGCCTTCGCTGTCGACGGCAGTGATGCTGCCTTCTTCATCGACATAAGCTGCATTACCGTCGCTGTCTACAGCCGTCACGCTGCCATCTTCATACTCGTACACCTCTACTTCTTGAGCCACCACAGGCAGACTTAGCATCAAACTATACAGAGCAACGCCGCCAAGCACGAGTAGCTTTTTCATTGAATTTCTCTAAATGTTCCTCATTTCTAGCTTTAAAGAACTTTGCTTGATATGCGGGTAAATACGGGTTGTTGCAATTAGGGTTAAATTTGATACATGACTTAAGGCGGCCATACCTCAGGGCAAAACTATGCAGAAACTCGGCCATGTTAGGCTTTGGAGAAGCGTCTTCCTGCAAAGTACGGCTGGAAGACACCTGCATTAATGGGTGATGGAGCTCACCCTGACCGCTGAAGTGACTTAGCTGTTCACTTAAGCTGATGGCTCCTACTTGTCTAGCTTGTTGCTAGAGGGTAGGGGTTTTGTTGTTTTTAAGACCCCTCTGCTCTAGTGCTCAAGTCTCCATTGAGTTCACCCACTAAGAGAGGGAATCCATGCTAAACAGTGCCCTATGGATTTTGTTCATGGGCTTTTTTGCGGGTCAGTTGGCCCGCCGATGGGGTGCGCCGCCGCTGATTGGCATGATTCTCATAGGCATTGCTATTGGCCCCCAGTTTGCAGACCTTATTGGCCCTGAAGTGTTGGGGGCAGCAGACGATCTGCGGCTAGTGGCCGTGATGATTATTTTGATGAAAGCTGGGCTGGGGCTAGACCGGGAAAAGCTGGCTCAGCAGGGAACGGTTGCCCTGAGGTTGGGGTTTTTACCTGCTTTAGCGGAGGTGGTAGTGGTTGCGATCGCAGCCATGCTCTTTTTCAACTTTGATTTTATGACGGGTCTGCTGCTGGGCTGCGTGGTTGGGGCTGAGTCGCCTGCGGTTATTGTGCCGGGGATGCTGCGGCTCAAAAGCCTGGGCTGGGGCGTGACCAAGGGCATTCCCGATGCGATTTTGACCGGCAGTGCCTTGTCAGATGTGCTGCTACTGCTGGTGTTTGCGCTGCTGCTCAACTTCCTAGGGCAGGATGGGGCGGAGACGTTGATGTTGCCGGGGGGCCTTACCTTATCCCCTCTACAGCTGCTGCCGTTTCAGGTGGTGCTAGAAGTTGCTTTGGGGCTGGCGGCTGGCTTTTTGGCAGCCCAACTGCTAGTGCTGCTGTTGGTCAAGCAAAACTGGACTCGCACTGTCGTTCAGGACGTGATTATCGCTGCTAGCGTAGCGCTCTTTCTAGTTACCTTTGCTCGGGTGTTTCCTTATTACTCGGGCTATCTGGCTGTGATGGCAATGGGGTTCTTTTTGATTGAATTTGATGCGCCCTTGGCTCGTTTCTTGCGGGGAGGATTCGACGTCTTATGGACAGTGGCAGAGATTGTTCTGTTTGTGCTGCTCGGTGCCAGCATCCAGCTTCAGATATTGGGAAATGTGTTGCTGCCGGGGCTGCTGCTGTTAGCAATGGGGCTGATTGTAGGTCGGGGGCTGGGCTGGTATCTCTCAACGCTAGGCAGCAATTGGACCTGGAAGGAGAAGCTATTTCTGCTGCCTGGCAATATGGCAAAGGCAACGATGCAGGCAGCAATCGGGGCCTTGCCGTTAGCCGCAGGAATTGAAGGGGGAGAAATCATTTTAGCGATCGCAGCCCTTTCTATCCTGACTACAGCTCCCATTGGGGCGTGGGCGACTCAGGTCTTTGCCCCACGCCTTTTAGAAAAGGGAGAAGTCGATCCGACTAAGGTTGCGATCGCGGGCCGCCCAATATTTTTAGCAGCAGTAGATGCCTCACCCCTAGCAACTCCGGTGTTGCTCAAAGCGGCTGATCTAGCGCGGCGCAGCAGCGGCGAGGTCGTTGTGCTGTATGTAGACAACGTAGGCGATCAATCTACAGTAGTTGAACTGCGCCAGAAAGCTCAAAAGTTCTTAGCCGATATTCGCTTTGAGTTTTTGACGCTGCCGGGAATTGTCCCTGAAGAAATTGTTCGAATAGCCCAGTCCCGGCAGGTAACCGACGTGGTCATTGGCAAGCGAAGGCATCGCCCTGGGCAAGCTGTTTGGATGGACTCTGTCTCCCAAGCAGTTTTGGAAATCAGCCCAATTCCAGTGATTGTCGTTGCCGAACAGGTCGATTAAAAAACCGGATTTCTTCTGTGCTACTGCAAAGGCTTGACCACTGGACAAGAAATCCGGTTTCTAACGATGGAAGCAGGCTGCACTTTTATGCAATGTCTCTTGCCTGAAATGCCTCGAAACGTGCGACTTTTCTCCCTGACTTTGCTTGAAGGGTTCTCTATTCTAGAGATATGTTCAGCAGCCGAAAGCGCCTCAAGCTAATAGAAAGCTAGAACATATTTCCCCCCACTGAATTGGAGAATCAAAATGACTGCACAAGTACTATCTCGCCCCAAAGTTCTGCTGGCTGGTGAAGGTGAAACCTCAAAGATGTTGAGCCATACCTTCACCAAAAAAGTTGATGCTGCAGAAACTAATGGCGATTGGGTAATGGTTGAAGTCACCGACGTTGCTGGCTTTGGCGCACCGCTTCATACCCACCCTTGGTACGAGGTTTTCTACATATTAGAGGGCGAACTGGAGCTGCAGGTGGGCAACCGCAAGGTTCGAGCGACAGCTGGCAGCACTCTGTACGTGCCCGAAAACTGTGCTCACGATTTCACGATCGTTTCTCCTACAGTGCGCTTTCTGGTCATGATTCCTGCCTATGCAGAAGCCTTTTACCGCGAGACTAGCGAAAAAATCACCTCTTTGCCGCCCAACGCGGAGGTTTTTCAAGAGATCTGCATCAAGCATGGCGTGCAGCTAATTCAAAAGTAGGCTAAACGCCAGTAGGTTTGCCAGTCTCTGGGCTGCAGCCCGAATCAGGCCCTTGCGGGGGCGGGGCCCTCGGCGCTTCGTAGATAGGGGACTGGCATGGAGCGGGGGCGCTACTGAGGTAGCGTCCCCTCAACTATTACGTGGCTAGCCGATAGCCTAGTTTTTAAGTCAGTTGATCACAATTTATTACCGCTCAACGGAAACACAGTAGCCGCGCTGCTGCTCTAGCACCTCAAATGTCAGCAGATTGTTTGAAAGGAACTGAGATGCGATCGCAAAACGATAGATAATAGAACGCTCATATATGGATTAGCAGGTCAAAGAATCATGGGTCGTGCTGAAAAAGTTGTACTGGCCTACTCTGGCGGGGTAGACACCACAGTTTGCATTCCCTACTTAATGAATGAGTGGGGCGTGAAAGAAATTATCACCCTAGCAGCAGACTTAGGCCAGGGAGACGAACTCGAACCAATCCGCAAAAAAGCCCTAACGGCAGGCGCAACCCAGTCTCTGGTTGCCGACCTCACAGAAGAGTTCATCACCGAATACGCCTTTCCCGCCATTGCGGCCAACGCCCTTTACGAAAACCGCTACCCCCTCTCAACCGCTCTAGCCCGCCCGTTAATTGCCAGGGCCTTAGTCGAAGCTGCCGCCAAGTACGGAGCCGACGCTGTGGCCCACGGCTGCACCGGCAAAGGCAATGATCAGGTGCGCTTTGATGTATCCATCTCTGCCCTCAACCCCAGCCTCAAGGTGCTGGCCCCCGCTCGCGAGTGGGGTATGAGCCGCGAGGAGACCATTGCCTTTGGCGAAAAGTGTGGTCTAGAGTTGCCCGTCAAAAAATCCTCCCCCTACAGCATCGACCGCAACCTGCTGGGCCGCAGCATCGAAGCTGGTCCCCTCGAAGACCCCTGGAACGAGCCTCTGGAAGAAGTCTTCTTGATGACCAAGGGCATTGCCGACACTCCAAACGAGCCGGAGTACGTCGAAATTGGTTTTGTTCAGGGCATTCCCACCAGCCTTAACGGTAGCGACCTTTCCCCTGTTGCGCTGGTGACCCAGCTCAACGACCTGGCAGGCCGCCACGGCGTTGGTCGAATTGATATGGTCGAAAATCGCTTAGTAGGCATCAAGTCCCGCGAAATTTACGAAGCTCCGGCCCTGCTGGTGCTGATTGCAGCCCATCGCGATCTCGAAAGCCTAACTCTGACCGCCGATGTTACCCACTACAAGCGGGGCATCGAAGAAACCTACAGCCAGCTGGTTTACAACGGTCTCTGGTACAGCCCCCTGAAAAATGCCCTGGATGCCTTTATTCAAAAGACCCAGGAGCGAGTGACAGGCACAGTTCGGGTGAAGCTCTTTAAAGGCACAGCGACCATTGTCGGCCGCAAGTCTGACAAGGCTCTCTACACCGAAGAACTGGCAACCTACAGCTCCGACGATCAGTTTGACCACAAAGCCGCTGAAGGCTTTATCTACGTCTGGGGTCTGCCTACCCGCGTTTGGTCGGAAAAGACCCGACAGGGCTGATCAGGTATAGGTGAATTTTTGCGGTAGAGACGCAGTTGACTGCGTCTCTACCGTTGATCGCGTTTAGGTTGTGAAGCAAATTTCCTAACTGCCCTGCTCCAATTTCGTCACAACCCGATAGAGGAACAGGCGACGCAGTTCCTCAGAGCGTTGTGACTGTTGGTTAGCGGTGTCGTGGGTTTCTACAGCCACCAACAACGCACCAATCCAAGCTACTAGCAGGAAGACTACATTGCGGACAATTAGTTTAGAAGGTAGACAACGTTTCCTCATGGGGATACCAGGAAGCAACCATCGCTAAAACAGCAATTTTCTTAAAGCAGTAGAGGGCAGATGCTGACAAACTCTCTCTAGCTCTACTTTCTAGCTTTAGGAGCCACTTATGCGTGCCCCATTTCGTTTCAACATGTTAACCCACATCGAACTCGGCCGCCTGACCCCATAGAAGGGTTCTAATTAGGCCCCTAAGCCCACTCAGCAGCAGAAATCAGAAAAAACCGGCTTCAGTCGATTCATGAAGAAAGAAGCGGGCTAAATGTCTTTCACGCTTCAGCATGCCCGCTTTTCCTTAGAAAAGAACTGCCTGATATCAGCTGTCTTTGACCCGCTCAATTTGCTCAATCACCTGCCGCACTTCGAAAGCATCTGCCGCATCCGGTCGTTCATACAGATACAGTTCTAGGTCGTAGCGGGCTTCGGTCAAACGGCCTTGCTGGTAGTAAATTAGGCCCCGGTCTCGCAGTTCAGGCGCAGCGTTAGGGAACATCAGCAAGATGCGGTCCATTGTTCCCAGCGCTTTGATCCTGTCTCGATGATGCAGATAGATAATCTTGAGGTTGCTCAGCAGACGCGCCAGCAGCGCTTTGGGGCTAATCACCTCTAGGTGCTCAGGCTGCAGCTTTGCCCCTTCGCCGTAGATTGCCTGCAGCCGGTCGCGGCAGTCTGCCTCAAACAAAATTTCGCCTTCGTGGAACGGATCGACAAAGATGGCCATCTCTTCGAGCGTCGGTCGAATCAAAAAATGTCCAGGCAGCCCCACTCCCGCCATCGGAAAGTCGATGCGTCGAGCCACCTCCAGGTAAACCAGCGAAAGCGAGATGGGAATGCCGGTGCGGCGCTCAATCACCTCATTCAAGAAGCTGTTGCGCGGGTCGTAGTAGTCGTCGGTATTGCCCTTAAACCCCAGGTCTGTGAACAGATACTGGTTGAGGGTGCGAATAATTTTGAGCGGGTAGGCTTCTTCGGGCAGGCGCTCCCGCACCTCATCTGCCATGGTATCCAGGGCATTGAGATAGGCCTCAACTTCGAGGTCAGGGTAGTTTTCTTGGGCAATGTAGAGGGCGGCAGCGGCCAGATCAATCTGCTCCTCTGGCTGCTGTATTTCCTGATAAAACCGTTGGCGAGCGGGCGAAAATTCCATCACATTAACAGGACATTAGCGGCTGTAGTCGTTGCCGGTGCCGTATCGTAGAGCCTCCAGCCAACGATGACCAAGGTACTGCTGGGGGCCAGATAAGGATTCCAGCAGAGGACTAGCGGCTTGGCCTAGCGGGTAGAGGGCACTATACGCAGCCAGGCTAGCGTAGTGTCTCATCCAATCCAGCAGTGGGGCAAGCCCTACCTGAGGGATTATTTTGGCAACTAAAGTAGGATGTTTGACCGCTGTGACCGCCAAAGTCTTAGTTAGGGCCGGAAATTGCACTACATCTTGCAAAAATGGCCTCAGGGTTGAATCGCCTAAGGCGGCCATATCGGCAAAGATAGCTGCCAGCATCTGATTAATCTGCTGCTCTGAAATCTGCTGGTTTATGCCCACACTCATAGAGCGCTGAAATAGCCAGGTGACCGATAGATTGGGCTGATAGGGCTGCAGCCAGCCTAGAGCAGAGGCATCGATGCAGTCTTGCCGCAGGGCGTCGTCAACGCCGTGGGTGAGCCGGGTGAGGTGGCGAATCAGCGCACCAAAGCCGCCAAAGCTGAGAGGCGACTGACTGCCGCTGCTATCGCCGATAGGCAGCAGCCGATCCCAAGGGTATTGCAAAGGGCTGTTGCGGTAGCAGGGAAAAAAGCCAAACAGGGCCCGCTTGGGGCTAATCTGCGCTAGAGGTGTGTCTTGGTACTGCGGCAGCAGGGTCCAGTATTCCTCAAACAGGGTTCCTAGGCTGATTCGGTCAGGATGAGCATCGAGATAGGTAAAGAGATAGGTAGTGCGACCGTCTTTAGCTGGAAAGGCTTCCCAAAAATACTGGCACTGATTGCGAATGGGGGTAAAGGAGACGATCAGGTCGCCGCTGTCGTTGCGGGTATAGCCTTCGGCGCAGGTGCCCACAACGAGGCAAGCGGCATCGGGCTGCTGCCCCTCACGAGCCTGCCGAACAATGGGTGAAAAGTGGCCCATGGCATCAATCAGCAGCCGAGTTTTAAAGCTCTGCCCTGCCTGCACATTGACGCCATCTGGATGCACAACTGCTGTTTCAAAAGGGGTGTTTTCGAACAGCTGACCGCCTGCTTGCAGAAACGTTTGCTTCAGGGTTTCTAGCAAGTAGATCGGGTCAACGCCGACGTTGAGAATGTCGCGCACCCAGAGGGGGTCGCCCCCATGAAACTGAATGCGGGCTGGGTTGTATTCGGATGCGATCGCATTGCCCAGTTCTGCCTCGCTCAATAACCCCAGTTCGACTAAATCCTGCAGCTCTCGCCGGGAAATGTTCCACTCTTGCTGCCTGCCCTTGAGCTTGCCGCGCTCTAGCAGCGCCACTCGCCAGCCTCGCTGAGCCAGGCCAACAGCCAATAGCACGCCCAACGTACCGCCGCTGATCACCACATCCCAATCTGTCTGACCCAGGGCTTCAGTATTTTTTTTGACGCTATCGGCAACGGGAAGGGTGCCCTGCCGGTATTGCTGCCACAGCCGATCGGCTTGACGTAAGCCATTCAGCGGATTTTCCGACAGATTGGCTAGCAATTCCTCCGTTTTAGTCATAGGGGGTCTCTGCCCAATTGCGGTCTCCCTCATCCTACTGATATGGTTGCCTGCAAAGGTGTAGATTCATCCCCAATCTCCGGGATTTATCTGATGCCTGAGTGTTTCCAGTCACGCATAGTGAAAGCTAAGCGACTCATCTCGCTAGCGGCTGTCGCAGCTGCCACCGGGCTTGGGGCAGTTGCGACAAAAAGTTCCCCAGTTTAGGGGATGGGCAGATTGACGTTGTCCAAGGCTTTTCGTACCAAGCCATAGATTTGAGCTCTCTACCATCAGGGTTAGCTACGAAATTGCACCTATGAAAATGCCTCCCCAACAAAAGCTGCGGACCAACCCATTTTTGACCTACCGTGACCCAGATACTGGCTATTGGGTCACCGTGATCCCGAAGTCAGGGGATCGGCCCGAGCCGGTTCTCCAGCGTCCGCCCCAGGTGTTTCGAGTGGTAGACCCTGACGACTTTCAGCAGATGAACCTGCAGTCTGCTTAGGCTGGCTCTCCCAGTCTGACAAGGCCAAAGGTGCAGCCCTGTAAGGTGTGTCATCGCAGCGCGTGACGCACCAAGTCTAGCGATTACAGAACGTGGGGGACTTGCCAGCTTTGCAGCAGGTGCCGTAGCCGCTCAAAAGCTGCTTTGGGCTGCAAGTCTCGATCTAGCAGCCCCCCAAAGGGCCAAAACACACCCAAATCAGAAAAATCCCACCAGGTAATGGCCTGCACCTCAGGTTTGCTGTAGCCCAAGGTGTAGATTTGCTCAACCCAATCTGCCTGCACCGACTCGCTCCAGGGTGCATGCCAAAGGCCCCTAGCTTCCTGCAGCTGTGACTGTTCATCGACTCCCGAATTTGAAGAAGTCGCCATTTCTGTGATGTGCAGCGGCTTGCCTAGACCAGCAAAGCGATCTAGCAATCGATCGATTTCAAACATGTCCTGGTCGGGGTAATACAGCTGCAGGCCAATGGTTTCAAACTCGATTCCGGCGTCTAGGCAGGCCCGTAGGTAGCGGTAGGGGCTGCGCTGGGGCGGGCCGTTGTAGGCTACATTTTGGGCCCAGAGGCAGCAGCTATTGACGATGCGGTTGACCTGCGAGTACCCCTGCTGGGCGGCTTCACAGGCTGCTTGAGTGAGATCTAGGAACTGGTCATCAGAGAAGTTTAGTGCGTTGGCCCAGGGGACGTCATGGGCCTCATTGATGACATCGTAGTAGGGAATCTGGCTGCCATAGCGCTGAGTAATTTGGCGTACCCGACGCTGCACTAAGCCTTTTACCTCGGGGTAGGGTAAGTCCCGCAGCCAGTCGGGTACGCTGACGTCGTGGAACCATACCAGCGGATGCCCTTTGGGTATGATACCTGCCTGCCGCAGCCATGCTACCTGGCGATCTATAGGGGCATATTGGGGGTCACCCTGGACGGGCTCGAAGCCCTGCCAGTAAAAAGGCACTGTAGCAAAGTTGAAGATTTGGCGAAAGCGTTGGTCGTAAACGTCGCCTTGATGAGGGTGGCCAAAGAAATTGCAGCCAAACAAAAAATCCTGGCGTGGCGGGCGCTGCTGGATACGCTGTTGGGCCCGAGCGATCGCACTTTCCTCCCCGGCCCACAGGCTTTCTACCAGAGAGTCGTTCCACAGGTGCACCTGGGCAGGAAGGCTGTCAGTAGCGGCGGCCTGCTCCAGTAGCTGGCCAGCTTTGGCTAATCGCGCCTCAATTCTGGCCGCAAAGGTGTAGCCTGCCTGCCGCCACTGAGTCAGGGCGGTTTGAACTCGGTGAATGCGATCGCGAGCAAAGACCTCATTCAGGCTGAGTGGAAAATCGCTGGGCAAAAATCCCTGCCCCCGGTTATCGGCATAGAGAGCGACCTGACCAAAGCCCGATACCGGCATCCGCAGTGCGATCGCAACAGGCCAATGAGTCGGAGCCTGAGATTTCAGGTGCCCTGGGGCCACTGCGCGAGGCGGATTAGGCAGGGGTTCATCCTGTAAATCCAGAAAATAGAGCTGCCGCAGCTGCTCAACGGGGAGGGGCTGCCCCTCTGGCAGCCAGGCCCGCAGCGTTAGGTCTGCACTTGGCCAGAAAGCTGAGGCTGGGTGCAGTTGGGTAAGGGCCAAACCACCGGCAGACCCCGCTAAAAACTGACGACGTTTCATGGAGACGGGTTGGGTGGAGGGGGCGGCTCAGACGGAGCAAAGGGATCTTTAGAGCTGATTCGGCGCGTCAGATAGGTCAGCCCGCCGCCAGCCAGAGGCACCATCGGCATCAACAGCAGCCAGAGCCGGGAGGGCGGTGGCTGGGGAGAAGCAACCTGCAGCAGCGTGAAGGCTGGAGGGGTGACTGCCGGCAGTTGAATCGGAACGATTTGGGCCTCCGCATTGAGGGTGATGGACAAGGTCCGCCAGGTGTCTGCGCCCACGACTCCGTCGGCTACCTGACCGTGCTGGCTTTGAAAATCCCGCACAGCTTCAGCTGTCCTCGTCCCATACCGCCCATCAATCGGGCCAGCGTAGTGTCCCAGACGCTCTAGATGCTGCTGTAGCTTCTCTACGGTTGGCCCATCGCTGCCAGGCCGCAGCAGCGGCTCTTCTGCTGGAGTGCTTTGCTGCAGTGGAGGAGCCGATTGGTTGAGCGAGAGCAAAGCCGGGTGAGCTGTAGCGGGAGCCGATTGCGATCGCGCTCCAACCATGCCGCCAGCCGAAGCAACGCTCAACAGCCCAGCCACCACGCCTGCTCCGCTTCTCCAAAAGCGACGCCTCATAACCCGATCAACTCCTTCGCTGACCTCTGCACAGTCCATCCTCTTAACAACACTAAGGGCCATAGTAACAGCCCTGTTTTAGAGCTGTTCCCGCCGGGTCGTGAAGTGACTTTGGATCTGCCCCCAAGCGTGCTTGACTTAAGGGGCAAAGCCCCACAGCCAGAGAGGCAACGTCAGCAGCAGCAATCCTGAGCTAAGGCCGACACAGGTTACAGTCAGCTGCCGATCTAGGCTGTAAGCCTCGGCCAAAATTAGGTTGGCAAAGGCACAGGGCATACCCGCCTGCACCACTAGCACCAGGCGAGACGGGCCATCCAAGCCAATTAGCGTTAGGGCTATGCCAATGACCAGCGGGATCAGCAGCATTTTGATGCTGACAGCGATGGTCGCAGGCTGCAAAGCTCGCCAAGACGTGATCTGCTGCAGCCGCATGCCCATCAGCACCAGCGACAGCATTACTCCCAACCAGGCGAATCCGTACAGTCCCTGATCGAGCAGCGGCGGAAAGGGTACTGGGCGCAGCGCAATGGCAACGAAAAAGGCAATGATATTGGGGTTGCCAACCACTTGCAGTACTGGGGTGAGCCAGCGGGCCGCAGCCTCAGCCCGAGGCAGCGGACGATCGCCATAGCGAGAGGCCAAAACCACCCCAAACCCGTAGGCTCCCGGCAGTGTGCCCAGAGCATCGTACAGCAGTGCCCAGCCAAAATAGTCGGGGCCGAGCTGAGGCAGCAGCAGCACGACCGGGTAGCCAATAGAGCCTGTATTGCCCAACATGGAGGCCAGAGAGAAACTGCCCTGGCTGGGGCGAGACCAGCGTTTGCGGTAAGGCTTGAGCCACAGTGAGCCGCAACCCAGGCACAGCAGCATAGCGCTCCAGGCCACCACTGGGGCCAGAAAAACCCCCTCCGACAGATTTGCCCGGTGCAGAAAGCTGATGATGCCCAGCGGCACACCTACCCAAAACAAAAATTGGCCCAGGGCCACAGGCGCTCTCGCCGCTAGCCCCCCTCCAACCCGCTGCACGACAGGCAGCGCCAGCAGTGCACTGACACCCACCCCCAGCAGCACTGTTGCCACCAAAGGGATATAGAGCCGAACTAAAACTAACAGAGTAGGCACACCCACCTCCCTGAGGGGACTGAGTACCTATGGTTGGTGCAGAAAGCGGGAGCGTCAAGCAGGCAGAGTCAGATGAGGTAAGGGGGCAAGGGGGTAAAGCTTTTTCAATCCGTTCCTCGGCTTCCCGGCTCCGCATCAATGACTCCAGGGACAGGCCATAATAATCACGGGCAGACGCATAACCCGACGGGCAGACAGCACGTTAAGCTGGGTAAGCGCCTGCAGCGAGTGTCAGATCTGGAGCATGACCAGGTGGGAAAAGAAGAAATGGATCAGGCAAAGGATGGCTCTCTGCCGCCGATTGACGATGTTCCCGAAGCTCGACGGGAGTTGGTCGAATCTGACCAAAGACCGGCGAAAAGCGGTCGAACCTGGCTTTGGTTGGGGGGAGGATTGGGTGCGATCGCACTTCTGAGCGGTGGACTGCTGCTGGCTTCGGTGCGCCAAGCAGGTCTATCGGAGCCAGAACCAATTCGTGGCATTACTACCCCTCCTGAACCTACGGCGACTGCAGCAGACTCGTCTACTCCAGATGCCGCTGCGGCAGCCCCCTTGGTGCCGATCCAAAAGGTGCTGCTGGGCCATCGAGCCTACGAGGATGCCCCTGCTAACGACCTAGTCGCGCTCACGGCCGATGGTCAGATTCGGCTGCGGCAGGCAGCCGCCGATAAGTTTCAAGATATGGCAGCGGCAGCGGCAGCCGAGGGCGTCATTTTGGTGCCGCTATCCGGTTTTCGCTCTCAGGAAGACCAGTCTCGCTTGTTTTTTGAGATCAAGGCTGACCGAGGTGAGACAGCCAGCACCCGAGCCGAGGTTAGTGCTCCACCTGGCTACAGTGAGCACCATACCGGCTATGCCTTGGATATTGGAGATGGCAGAAGGCCGGCGACTGATGTAGAGCCATCCTTTGAGCAAACCGAAGCCTATCGTTGGCTGCAGCAAAATGCTGCCTACTATGGCTTTGAGCTCTCCTTTGACCGCAACAACCCTCAGGGTGTCGCCTTTGAGCCTTGGCACTGGCGATTTGTCGGCGATCGCGAAAGCCTGGAGACGTTTTATCAGACCGATACTGGTGAAACCGAGGAGGAAGGCGCAACTCCCAGAACAGCAGATAATGAATAGAGCTGTGGTTACCTTCTCAGCCCGGTTCCGTCCCCCTAAGCCTTTCCCTCTGCTATGCGCGACTCTACCCTCAACCTGATTGCCATCTCTGTTTTTAGCTTCACGATGCTCAGCCTGCTGGGGCCGATGCTCAGCCTGTCTCCGGCCGTTCCGGCAGTGGCGGCAGCGGGTCTGCTGGGGCTGGCAACACTAGATCAGCTGGGGCTAGAGGGGCGCATGGGCAATATTGTGGTGGACTGGGCTGCCTGGACTTCCGCTGAGCATCGTCAGCGGGTGCTCCGCCACGAAGCAGGTCACTTCCTGGTCGCCAGCCTGCTAGAAATCCCCGTGGTAGGCTACACCCTCAACACCTGGGAAGCTTGGAAACAGGGGTTGCCGGGGCAGGGCGGCGTGGTCTTTGATACAGCAGCGCTAGAGCAGACCTTTGCCCAAGGCCAGATCCCAGCGACGATGGTAGATCGCTATTGCCGAGTGTGGATGGCGGGCATTGCGGCGGAGCAAATTACCTACGGCGATGCACAAGGTGGCTTCGATGACCGGCAAAAGTTTGCTCAGCTCTGGCAGCAGATGGATCGGCCTGCTGCCGAAGCTCAGCTCAAGCAGCGTTGGGCAGTGCTACAGGCCAAGACTCTGCTGCAGGCCAATCAGGCGGCGTTTGAGCAGCTAGTTGAAGCGATGGATCAGCGGCAGCCGGTAGCGGTTTGCCAGCAGATTATTCAACAACATGGGACTAGAGCAGAGGCAGCTTAGCTCTGCACAACTCGGTTGCGGCCTTCTAGCTTGGCCTTGAGCAGGTTTTGGTCGGCGCGATCGAGCAGGCTGACGCCGCGTTCGTCGTCGTCTGAGGTGAGGCAGGAAACGCCAACGCTAATCGTGATCGAAAGATCCAAGGTTTCGCTAACGGCAAAGGGATGGTCGCCGATCAGCCGACAGAGCCGGTCGCCAATCATCAGGGCTGCGTCGGCGCTGGTGCTGTTGAGGATGACTACAAACTCCTCACCGCCATAGCGAAAGGGGGTTTCGTAAAATCGCATATTGTGGCTGAGTCGTTCGGCTACGAGCTGCAGTACCTGATCTCCGATCAGGTGGCCGTATTGGTCATTGACCGACTTGAAGTGGTCGATGTCTAAAATCAGCAGACTGAGCGCTGCTCCTTGCTCCCGAGCTGCCTGAATTTGGCGGGGCAGTTCCCAGTCAAAGGCGCGGCGGTTGCTCAGTTGAGTGAGGGGATCGGAAAGTGCGATCGCAGAGAGCAAATCATTGGCTCGCGACAGCTCTCGGTAAGACTGAATGCGCCGCAGCCCCAGCCTGAGCTGAGCCTGAAACAGGCGGCTCTGATGGTCAGCAAAGCCCAGCTCAGCCTGATCTGGGTTGTCTTCTCCCAACCACACGTAGGCGTCGGCCCCCGTTTCTAGCGCTGTGGTCATCAAACTGGTATAGCGCCCTAGCAGAGATTCTTCTGCTTGGTCAGCAGGACAAGAGCGATCGTCTACTAAAAGGCAATAAATGCTGTTTAGAGTGCGCTGCTGCTTCAGGCGACGGCACAGTTCCCAGGTTTCAGCACGGCTGGCCTGGAGAATCATGAGTTCTGAAGGGTCGGCCTGAATTAGGTCTTCTGCTTCTTGAGCCGATGCGACTGTGCGGAGTGTGAGAGCGGCAAGCCCCCTGACTCGGCTGATGACGCGAGACGGGAAGTCATCCTCCCCAACGATTAAAACCGAGGAATTCATGGAGGGTAGGCGGCAGTCAGTTGGTAGTTCAAAGCAGCACGTATCAGTCGTGCTGAGCACCCGATGGTCATAGACAGGCTGGCAGGGGCTGGGCCTGATTCCTCTAGGAATTTCCTGGACTAAATCAGTTGACGTTAAGGAAACAGGCGGGATAAACATCGGTGTGGGTGAGGGCTACCAACAACCAGGCGACCCTAACCCTGTTTTAGTCGGTTTGGGGTCACACTGTATGCAGGGTAATTCGCTAACTTTGCCAGTATCTAAACTCTTCAATGGAGTCCTGGTTTTTCCGGATGAAACAGTTTTTCCGGACAGAATAGCCCATTGAAGTTGAGCTGGATTCAATCAGATCCACAAAGCAGACTGTCCTTCTGATTAGGATTTTCTACTCAAGATAGATACCCTTTAGGGATTTTGGATTACTGGCTTTTGCACTAGCTGATACTGTCGGCCGTCTTCGGGTTACGTGCGCCTATTATTGAACAGACTAAGCGCTTGTGACCTCCAACGTAGGAGAGACTTCAATCGGCTTACCTTCAAGATCAGGTCAACGGAGGGGTAGCGGCCTAACGCTTAACGCTAGATTCTGGGCAAGAAGCCGTTCAAGCCAAGAATTTACTGAGAGAAAGCGCTAGCTTGGGCTGATGCTGAGGCAAACATCAGTCACAATAGATATCTGACTATTTCGATGCCTTTACTACACTGAATCGCAGCCTGCGCCGCAAATCCCATGTCTAAGCCTCAGTCCCAACCCCAAACTGCTACCAGCGGAGCCGCTATCCGCCAAACATTCCTAGAGTTTTATGCGGCCCGGGGACATCAGATTTTGCCCAGCGCCTCCCTGGTGCCGGAAGATCCGACTGTGCTGCTGACAATTGCAGGCATGCTGCCGTTTAAGCCGATCTTTTTGGGGCAGCGGCAGGCAGAGGTTCCTCGGGCCACGACTTCCCAGAAATGTATTCGCACCAACGATATCGAGAACGTAGGCCGCACCGCCCGGCACCATACCTTCTTTGAAATGCTGGGCAACTTTAGCTTTGGCGACTACTTCAAAGAAAAAGCGATCGCATGGGCCTGGGAACTGTCTACCCAAGTTTTTCGGCTACCGCCAGAGCAGCTAGTGGTCAGCGTTTTTCGCGAAGACGACGAAGCCTTTGCCATTTGGCGCGACCAGATCGGCATTCCGGCTCACCGCATCCAGCGCATGGACGAAGCCGATAACTTTTGGACCTCAGGCCCGACGGGGCCCTGTGGCCCCTGCTCTGAGATTTATTACGACTTTCACCCCGAACTGGGCGACGACTCGATTGATTTAGAGGACGACACGCGCTTCATCGAGTTCTACAACCTGGTGTTTATGCAGTACAACCGGGATGCTGAAGGCACCCTAACGCCGCTGCAAAACCAGAATATTGACACCGGGCTAGGGCTAGAGCGCATGGCCCAGATTTTGCAGAAGGTGCCCAACAACTACGAAACCGACCTGATCTTTCCGATCATTGAAACAGCGGCAAAACTTGCTGGGATCACCTACGCCGACTGCGATGAGAGAACCCAGGTTTCGCTCAAGGTGATTGGCGACCACGTGCGGGCGGTGGTGCACATGATTGCCGACAACATTACAGCCTCTAACGTGGGCCGGGGCTATGTGCTGCGGCGGCTGATCCGGCGGGTGGTGCGCCACGGCAGGCTAATCGGTATTGAGGGCGCTTTTGTCAGTCAGGTGGCTGAAACCGCGATGCAGCTCTCAGAAGCGGTCTATCCCAATGTGCGGCAGCGAGAAGCCAACATCAAGGCTGAACTGGATCGAGAAGAGGCTCGCTTCTTAGAAACGCTAGAGCGCGGCGAAAAGCTGCTGGCAGAAGTGCTGCAGCGCGAAAGCCAGTCTGCCGCGAAGCAAATTTCTGGGGCCGATGCCTTTGTCCTCTACGACACCTACGGCTTTCCGCTGGAGTTGACCCAAGAGATTGCCGAGGAACAGGGCCTGAGCGTTGACCTCTCAGGCTTTGAAGCCGAGATGGAGAAGCAGCGGCAGCGCTCTAAAGACGCCCACGAAACCATTGATCTAACGGTGCAGGGCAGCCTTGATAGCCTGGCCGAAGACATCCATTCGACCGAGTTTTTAGGCTACTCCGAGGTGTCGAGCACCAGTCGGGTCGAGGTGCTGCTGGTAGAAGGGCAGCCGGTTGAAGCTGCAGAAGCAGGCAGCCCGGTTCAGGTGGTGCTAGATCAGACGCCCTTTTATGCTGAGTCGGGCGGGCAGGTGGGCGATCGCGGCTATCTGTCGGGCCAAGACTGGGTGATTCGCGTTGAGGATGTGCAGAAGGACGGCGACTTCTTTGTCCACTATGGCCGGGTGGAGCGGGGCACGATTAAAAAGGGTGACGCGGTCACGGCGCAGATTGATCGGGCCTGTCGTCGCCGCGTTCAGGCTAACCATACTGCCACTCACCTGCTACAGGCAGCGCTGAAAAAGCTGGTTGATGACGGCATTTCTCAGGCTGGCTCTTTGGTGACCTTTGACCGCCTGCGGTTTGACTTCAACTGTCCTCGCGCCCTCACGCCCGAGGAAGTGCAGCAGGTAGAGGAGCAGGTGAATACCTGGGTTGCAGAAGGGCACCAGGCGGATGTGGCAGTCATGCCGATTGATGATGCTAAGGCTCGCGGCGCGATCGCAATGTTTGGCGAGAAATACAGCAGCGAAGTGCGGGTGATTGACTTCCCTGGCGTCTCGATGGAGCTGTGCGGCGGCACCCACGTTACCAATACCGCTGAGATTGGTCTGTTTAAGATCATCTCTGAGTCGGGCGTGGCGGCAGGCGTGCGGCGGATCGAGGCAGTGGCAGGCCCAGCCGTGTTGGAGTACTTGAACCTGCGCGATAGCGTGGTGCGCGACCTGAGCGATCGCTTCAAAGCCAAGCCGGAGGAGCTGCCCGAGCGGGTCACCAACCTGCAAAACGAGTTGAAAGCAGTTCAGAAGGAGCGAGATGGGCTGAAGTCTGAGTTGGCGGTGCTTAAGTCAGACCAGCTCCTGAATCAGGCAGAGGCCGTTGGCAGTCTGAAGATTTTGGTGGCTGACCTGCCTGGCGTTGATCCTGAGTCTTTAAAAACGGCAGCCGAGCGACTGCTGCAAAAACTGGGGGAAGGAGCCGTCGTGCTGGGTTCTGTGCCTGAAGAGGGCAAGGTTAGCCTAGTAGCCGCCTTTAGCCCTGCGGTGATTGCTCAAAAGCTACAGGCCGGTAAGTTCATTGGCGGCATCGCCAAGATCTGCGGCGGCGGCGGCGGTGGTCGGCCCAACCTAGCCCAGGCTGGAGGCCGAGATGCGGCCAAGCTGCCAGAGGCCTTAGAGAGCGCTAAACAACAGCTGCTCGAAGCCCTGAGCTAACTAAAAGACAGGCTCGCAAGACCCCTGAGTTCCTGAAGAACCCAGGGGTCTTTGTCTATTTAGGCTAATCTCATGGCTTGTTTGCCACAGTAGAAAAGTCCTCAAACCAGCCCCGCCGCTTGAAGAAATAAATCAGCCCCAGCGCGATCGCAATCATCAGACCCCAAGCCAGCGGGTAGCCCCAGTACCAGTTCAGCTCCGGCATGTTAAAGGGCGAAGCGTCGGGGTTGAAGTTCATGCCGTAGATCCCAGCAATAAAGGTCAGTGGGATAAAGATAGTGGAAATAACGGTGAGGGTCTTCATCACCTCATTCATCTTGTTGCTGGCTGAGGATAGGTACACATCCATGAGGCTAGAGGCCAGCTCTCGGTACGTTTCAACCATGTCGAGAATTTGCACCGTGTGGTCGTAGCAGTCTTTTAGGTAAACTCTCACCTCTGGTCTGATCAGGGGGCAGTCGTCGCGCAGCAGGGCTGCGATCGCATCGCGCTGGGGCCAGATTGATCGGCGCAGGGCCAGCAGTTCCCGCTTGATTTGATGGATCTTGGCTAGAGTTTGAGCGTTGGGCTGGCGAATCACCTCATCTTCTAGAAACTCAATTCGCTCGCCAAAGAGTTCTAGAACCGGAAAGAGGCCATCGACAACAGCATCAATCAGGGCATAAGCCAGGTAGTCAGCCCCCCGCTGGCGAATGGTGCCCTTTTTGTAGCGAATGCGATCGCGAATCGGCTCAAACGGATCGTAGTCCGGCTCCTCCTGCACCGTCAGCAGGTAGTTCGGCCCCAGCACCAGGCTCACCTGCTCCCTGACGTAGCGAGACTGATCGGGCAGCGCCACCGCCATGTGCAGCACAATCAGCAGCTGGTCCTCGTAGTTCTCGGTTTTGGGTCGCTGCGGCACATTGACTACATCCTCCAGCACTACTGGGTGTAGCTGGAACACTTGCCCCAACCGTTGCAAGACATCCTCACTGCCGAACCCCTGCAAATCAATCCAGGAAACCGACTCTGTATCCAGGTAATCAGCGCATTCTTCAGGAGTTTCTAGCGTGACCCGAATTGCTTCAGCCTCGTTGTAGTCAATCAGCACAATCGTTGGTGGTGCCGCGTCTGCCTTAATCCTTAAAGTTCCAGGTAGGCTGCCCGGTTCGTCGTAGGCATAACCCACATAGCTCTGCTCCTCAGCCTGAACCAACCAGGGTGCGCTGCTAGACATACGTGTCCCCTTCTGTAAGACGTGATGTCCGGCATTTTAGACGGCTTTTCGGAGCTTTAGCCGCTTACTTGTAGCACCTGCCATAGCTTAATCGTTCTGTCGGCACCCAGGCTAAGGGAGTACTCTGTGCTGGGGACTGCACAAAGCCCTTGAATCGGGCCTGAGTGAGCAGGTTGACTCTGCAGAAGATGCCCTGTTTCAGCATCCCAAGCCCTTAAATAACCGTCTGCTCCGCCCCCGATAACGACAGTATCCTGGTGCGCCAGCAGTAGCGCCGTCACGCTCTGCCCTGGGGGCTGAAGCGATCGCAAATAGTCTCCAGCCATATCCCATAGCACCACCTGTCCGTCTTTAGACCCTGAGACAAAGTATTTGCCTGTTGGGGAGGTTGCGATCGCAGATATCGGAGCCCGATGCTGCTCTGACCATTGCAAAATGCCGCCGCGCAACACATGGCACAGCTTGATCGAACCGTCTACGCTGCCGCAGATGGCAATCTCACCGTCCGGATTTAAGGCCACAGCTTGCACCGGCACATCTTGATTCAAGACCTTGCGGATGAGCTGGTTGCTTTTGAGATCCCAAACTCCAACGGTGCCATCGTCACCGCCACTAACTAACACTTTGTGAGGCCAGCTAATGGCAATACTGGCAACACCTCCTGTATGACCAGCCAATGTTCTGATCAAACTGCCTGAGGCTAAATGCCAAAGCTTAATGGTGCCGTCTGCGCTGCTGCTAAATAGGAACTGGCTATCTTCACTAAAGAGCAGGGCATGAATTGCTCCAGTATGGTCTGCCAGGGTATGGAATGCCTTCCTAGTTTTGTAATTCCACAAATAAATCACGCCATTTTCACCCCCAGCCGCCATCAGTTTGACATTGGGGCTAACTGCGATCGCATTTAGTGGCACTGAACTTTCGGCAAAGGTCAGCTGGCACGCTATTTCAACCGAAAAGGAGCTTTCTGGCCGTGGGCGGGCTTCAGCTTTGAAGGGGCCAGCTTCAGTCTTCGAGGGTTGACGGGTCGCCCAAGCTGCCTGGCGAGGCTGGCTAGGCTGGGCATTTTTAGCGCTTCTTCGTGAGGCTTGAGTCTTTTTGAAACCTAGAGAATTGGCCTTGTTTAAGTCAGCTTCAGCCCGTAATTCATAGCCCAGTACAGAGTAGATTAACCCTCGATAGCGGTAAGCATCGGCATAGTCAGGATACCGTTTTATGACGATGCCAAGAATCTCTGTAGCCTCCTGATATTTCCCGTCCTGAACCAGAGCGTTAGCTTCTTCACAGTACTCTTGAGGGGTAATTGGCCGAGTCTTAAAGTCAGTTCTGACAGCTTGAGATGAAGAAGGTTTGGTGGGCTGAGAAACTGAAATTTCTTTGAGCTTCTGGTACGCGTCATTAATGCGCTTAATCTTTTCTTCAGCCTGCCGCCTTTGCGGCTCACTTTGCCCAAACTGATCTGGGTGCCAAATTTTAGCGAGCCTGCGATAGGCTTCCTTGATCTGCTGTTTTGAGGCCCCTGGCTTTAATTCTAAAATCTCAAAGCAGCGGTCAATGTCGTTCATGGCTCATGCGGCGTCTCCAACTCCTACGGTAGCGCCCCGTAACTAGACTACCCAGCCATGTCAAACGATCTGCTTGAGATATCAGCCCAGATAAGCTCTCTACAGTAAACTCCCAGAGATCATTCCCACCAGCAAAACAAAGCCCAGCAGAACGTTTTGCCGAAACACTTGGCCGTAGAGTTTGGCGGGCGGGTTGTACTGATTGAGCCGATAGGTTTGGCGGGCCCAGATTAGCAGTGCGATCGCAAGCCCCACCCAAAACGGCCAGGCCAGCGCCATCACCAGCCCCAACCAGATCAGCATCAGCCAGGTACCTAGGTAGAAAAAGCCCACAGCTTGGGGCGTCTGGTCGCCAAAGAAAATAGCGCTGGAGTTGATGCCAAGCTGCGTATCGTACTGCCGATCGGGAATGGCGTAGACTGTATCGAAGCCCAGAGTCCACAGCACCACTGCTAGCCAGAGAATCCAGGCAGGCAGGGTCAAGTTTCCGGCGACGGCAGCCCAGGGAATCAGAACAGCAAAGCCCCATGCGATCGCAAGCACCAGCTGCGGCACCGCAAATTTTCGCTTCGCTAGCGGGTACAGCACAATCACCGGCACCGCCAGCACACAGAGCACAAAGCTCAAAACATTGAGATAGAGCGACAGGCCGTAGGCACACACCAGCGACACCGCAAACACCACCAGCCCCACCTGCACCGACAACGCCCGTGAGGCCAGCGGTCGGTTGCGGGTGCGCTGCACCCGAGGATCGATGTTGCGGTCCCACAGGTCATTGACTACACAACCGGCGGCACTCGTGGCCAAAGTACCTAGAATAATCACCCCTACCAACTGCCACGGCGGCGTACCCCCAGCAGCCAAAAACACAGACCACAGGGCCGGTACCATCAGAATCAGCCGCCCGGTAGGCTTATCCCACCGCAGCAGCCGAAAAACTAAACGCCAAGTGGGTTCCGGAGACTGGGCCTGGGGAGTTGTCATAGTTGCTCGATGAGGCTGAGTCAAATTTCGATCCGTTGGGATCGCTCTATTTCAGCATAGCGGTCTACCCGACATCCCAGTACTAATCGCATCTGCAAAGGGCTTGATCAGGGATTGCTCCGCTATAGTCATTGCGGGCCGCGAAGCAATCCCTGAGAACGCAATCCCGGATAGACTGAGGGGCTTCTTAAAAGCCTCGGTACTAGCCCCTTTGTCAACGCACCTACTCAGCGTACCTACTCAGCTCGGGCTAGCCTTGGCGGCAGTTCCTCACCCTTGTACTCTCGTGTTGGGCTCGGGAAACCGCAGGCAGTGCCATCTTTGTGGATGACTTGGTCTTCCCAAGGCAGGCGGTAAGAGCCGTCTACCATGTCTTTCATGTAGGTGTAAGGGCAGTCTTGGGCACCGCCTTTAACGGCCACATAGCCCCGGTGGCCAAACTGATAAATATTGTTTTCCACGCTCCAGTGAAGGCGGGCCTCACGCACCAAGTCAGGACGGACTTCGGCAGTAATGATTTCATCCGGGCGGTGGCTGCCCATGACTAGCGGAGTGCCATCGAAGTTGACGATCATCCCTTCGCCCATCGAGTCAAAGGTGCCATCAGAGCCGCACATACAGACCGAAGCGGTCACCATCAGGTTGCAGAAGGCATTGACCTGGTTAGTCACCTGCCAAGAATGGCGAATGGGGGCTGTGTAGCCTGCGGTGCGAATCATGATTTCGGCCCCTTTGTAGGCACATTCGCGGGCCATCTCTGGGAACATGCCGTCGTGGCAAATGATCAGGGCAAGCTTGCTGCCGTTGGGGCCATCGCACACAGGAATGCCTAGGTTGCCCGGTTCCCAAGGCTCTACCGGCACCCAGGGGTGGAGCTTGCGGTAGTAGAGCTTGAGTTCCCCAGAGTTATCGATAATGATGCCGCTGTTGTAAGGGTTGCCGCTAGGGTTGTACTCCATGATGGAGAAGCAGCCCCAAATGTCGTTGTCGATGCAGGCTTTGCGAAACGCTTCTACCTCTGGCCCATCAAGCCGGCACATGATGTCGGGGTTGGTGTCCATCGATAGGCCATGCAGGGAGTATTCAGGAAACACCACCAGATCCATTGTGGGCAGGTTGCGTCGGGCTTTGCCAACCATGTCTACAATGCGTTGGGTTTGGGCTGCCAGGTCGGCTGGGGTGACCACGTTGGGCAGCTGCAGCTGCACCATGCCTAGCACTACGCCGTTGGGAGTTTTGTTAAGTCCGCCGAGTCCGCTCATAGATTTTCCTCAGGTTGAACTGTTACAGGGGTCGTGGAAGCATAGCATTGCGGGAATGGTCTTGCGGCTCTCAGCCTGCGCCGCACTGTCAGCCCCTACCCTCTACAGGATGTGTTTCTAATCTGAGGGTTTGGGGGCCGCAATTCTGTTACCAATTACGCCGATTTGTCGCTGGCTTTGAGGTAGGCTCGCCAGCCGCCGTATTCGGTAATCTCTTTTTGCCCTTCACAGAGAATCGGCTCCCCCAGCACTCCCAGCACTTCTTCGCCATCGGCTAGCGTTACCTTGCCAATGCAGAGCCCAGGCGGCTCTTGCTGCAGCACCTGGATCAGACCGAGTGCAGGGACGGCCCAGACTTCGAGTGCGATCGCAACTCCCCCCTGCCGCACCCGCACCATTGCCGGATGCACATCTCCAATCGACCACAGCCGGTACACCGGAGCCGTCGTCGCCTCGCAAACAAACTCGGCTCCCACCTGCAGCAAGTTTTGATTCAGCTCCAGCCCCCGCATTAGGGTGCCATTGACTGCCAATTTAATGAATTCTGTTTTGGAGTTTAAAGACGCCAAATCCAAACCTGCCAAACTAATGCTTACTGCTTACGTCGCTTTGCAACCAACGCTCGCATTCCTAGATGCAACAGCTACAACCAAACGCTAGCCGAAGACGGAAAACCTTGCAATCTCTTTCAAGAACGTATCACCTATCCCCCCATCCCCTCATCCACCCCTCTACCCGTCGACTCACTCACCCATCCCCCACTCACTCATCTACCCAAAACCGCGCAACCCCAACCCTCTTGTTCGGTATCCCCTCCTTCAGATAAAAGGCCCAGCCACGCACTATAGAGATATCTGTCAAGCCGGAGTAAGAAAACTTATGGGTAAGGTAGTCGGTATCGACTTAGGCACCACCAACTCGGTAGTGGCCGTTATGGAAGGCGGTAAGCCCACCGTCATTGCAAATGCTGAAGGTTTCCGAACCACGCCTTCGGTCGTGGCCTACGCCAAAAACGGTGACCGCCTGGTTGGTCAAATCGCCAAGCGTCAGGCCGTTATGAACACAGAGAACACCTTTTACTCTGTGAAGCGCTTTATCGGCCGTCGTGTGGATGAGGTGAGCAACGAATCTACTGAAGTTGCTTACAAAGTTCTCACAGCGGGCAACAGTGTAAAGCTGGACTGCCCCATTGCAGGGAAGCAGTTTTCCCCCGAAGAAATTTCCGCTCAAGTGCTGCGGAAGCTGGCCGATGACGCCAGCAAATACCTGGGCGAGAAAGTGACCCAGGCTGTCATCACCGTTCCTGCGTACTTCAACGACTCCCAGCGTCAGGCCACCAAAGATGCCGGGAAGATTGCTGGTCTAGAAGTGCTGCGGATCATCAACGAGCCAACTGCAGCTTCTCTGGCCTACGGCCTAGACAAGAAGAGCAACGAAACCATCCTGGTCTTTGACTTGGGCGGCGGTACCTTCGACGTGTCTATTCTGGAAGTAGGCGAGGGCGTATTTGAAGTGCTGGCCACATCAGGTGACACCCACCTAGGCGGCGACGACTTCGATAAGAAGATCGTGGACTACTTAGCCGCGGAGTTTCAGCGCAACGAAGGCATTGAGCTGCGCAAAGACAAGCAGGCCCTACAGCGCCTAACCGAAGCTGCTGAAAAAGCCAAGATCGAACTTTCCAGTGTGACCCAGGCAGAAGTCAACCTGCCCTTCATCACCGCCACCCAAGACGGGCCGAAGCACCTGGAAATGTCTCTGACCCGCGCCAAGTTTGAAGAACTGTGCGCTGATCTGATTGACCGCTGCCGCGTGCCAGTTGAGCAAGCCCTCAAGGATGCGAAGCTGAGCAAGACCGACATTGATGAAGTGGTTCTAGTGGGTGGTTCCACCCGAATTCCGGCGATCAAGTCGCTGGTGCAGCGGGTTTTGGACAAAGAGCCCAACGAAACCGTTAACCCCGATGAAGTGGTTGCTGTTGGCGCAGCTATTCAGGGTGGTGTGCTAGCCGGTGAAGTCAAGGACATTCTGCTGCTGGATGTCACCCCGCTATCTCTGGGTGTAGAAACCCTAGGCGGCGTAATGACCAAGCTGATCACCCGCAACACTACGATTCCTACCAAGAAGTCCGAAGTGTTCTCAACTGCTGTAGATGGTCAGACCAACGTGGAAATCCACGTCCTGCAGGGTGAGCGGGAAATGGCCAACGACAACAAAGACCTGGGTGTTTTCCGTCTAGACGGCATTCCCCCGGCTCCTCGTGGCGTGCCCCAAATCGAAGTCATCTTCGACATCGATGCTAACGGTATCTTGAACGTTACTGCTAAAGACAAGGGCACCGGCAAAGAGCAGTCCATTACCATCTCGGGTGCTTCTACCTTGGATGAGAAGGAAGTTGAGCGTATGGTGCGTGATGCTGAGGCCAACTCTACTGCTGACCGAGAGCGTCGTGAGCGGATTGACCTGAAGAACCAGGCCGACTCTCTAACTTACCAGGCAGAGAAACAGCTCACCGATATGGCTGACAAGGTACCTGCTGCTGACAAGGAAAAGGCAGAAGGGCAGATTAAGGAGCTCAAGGATGCGATCGCAGGCGAAGACTTCGACAAGATCAAGTCCCTGACCACCGAACTGCAGCAAACCCTCTACGCCATCAGCACCAACCTGTATCAACAGGCTGGCAGTGAAGCAGAGGCAGCCGCAGGCGGCCCTGAGCCTAGCGCCAGCGACAGCAGTGGCGGTGACGACGTGATTGACGCTGAGTTTTCCGAACCTGAGAACAAGTAAGTAATCAGGCCATTTAAGAGACCTTAAAACTTAGCGCCTGGACTTGCTCCGGCTAGCAAGAGGCGGATGGATAAATTCCATCCGCTTTTTTTGTTAGCTATACCCAGTTTTTACAGAGGGCCAGAAGGTTGAAGCAAAGGTTGGGACTGATTGCTTCCCTAGAAATGTTCTAATTTCTCCGGCAATTGCTATAAATGCAAAAACAACTGCCACCTTAAACAATCGGCTCGATCTACCATGACCGACTACATTACCGTCAAGACCCTTTTGGAGACTGAGCTGAGGCAGCAAGAGCGGGCCTACCCTCTGATGGGCGAGGCATTTCACAGTTTGATGTTGCTCCACAGAAAGCCCACCGAACGCGTCTGCCTCTGCTTTCACGGCTTTACAGCTGGCCCGTACCAGTTTGAGCCCCTGGGCCGACGTTTTTTCAATGCTGGGTACAACGTTGTAGTTCCACTTCTGCCCGGCCACGGTAGAGCGGGTAACTGGGGCAAAGACAATCCGCCGCCCCTGCCGGAAGACCCCAAGGAGTATCTTCAGTTTGCGGTGCAGTGGCTCAACCTAGCCCAGCGTTTAGGGCACCGGGTAGTTGTCTGCGGTCTTTCTGGGGGTGGCACTCTAGCGGCCTGGTTAGCTTTGGAAAGGGCCACTGCCATTGAGCGGGCAATCTTGTTTGCTCCCTATTTAAGCGGCAGCAGTAAAGTCATCGATCTGTTCGTCCAACACGTCGATACTTTTTTTAGCTGGACCAAGACCGTAGCCCCCTCCTACGCCGGATTTGACATAGCAGCGCTACGGGCCATCCTCGATATTGGTCAGCACTGCCTGAAGCGGGTTCGTCAATCCCCTGTAGCCCCTACCTTTACCATCTCCAGCGAGAGCGACAAGGCCGTTAGCAACCTTGACCACAAACGCTTTTTTGAAGCAGCCCTCAAGCAACAGCCGCTGACCTGGTACAACCGCTTTGACAAAGTGCTCGATATTCCCCACACGATGATGACGGAACAGGAGGGAAACCGCTATCAAAATCTGTTAATTGTCATGACTCAAGCTTTTGTTGAGAGCAAACTGACCTGGATTGAAGTCGAGGAAATTGCCTACTACATGACCAAAGGCCGTACTTTTCGCTCAGTGGTGGCTGATTTAGGGCTAGAGGCCAAAGTCTCTAAAGACATGCCTGCCATGATGACGATGGTCGATAAGTGGGCTATTGTGGTCAGCCGAGAACTCAGTTCCAAAGGCCGCAGGTATTAGCAATATGCATCTCCCCCATCTCCGTGCCCTCGTATCCTCACGTCTCCGTGTCCCCACGTCCCCATAATCGCTACCATAGTGAAACCGCTGATAGCGGCTGGCGTATCAGCTTAGGTTGCCTATGTGTTCTCCCCTAAGGCAGAGACATTAGGTATAAAAAATGCTCTATCGTCCTAGGGGTAGACCGTAGAAAAATACAGGTTTTGCCTGCTCAAAGCGTATAGAAATGCCAGCAGAAGCCTAACGGACGACCCAGCGTTAGGCTTTTAAGTTTTTCTGCTATCGGGCAGCTTCTGGCTTGGGTCTTCCTTGCCTGTCTATGGACGACTTGCTAAAAATGTTTGGGTTGTTGAGCGGGCCTTTTATTCCTCATGGCCACTGCTATCTCTGGAAACCAGAGCTTGTTTCTCTCCACTTGGTTTCCGATGCGCTGATAGCGGCTGCCTATTACTCCATCCCTATTACCCTGCTGTACTTTGTTCGCAAGAGGGAAGATCTGCCCTTTAACCGGATCTTTCTGCTATTTGCGGCCTTTATTGTCTCTTGTGGAACAACCCACCTAGCGGAAATTTGGACCCTCTGGTACCCAACCTACTGGCTATCTGGCTTAATCAAAGCATTGACCGCCTTGATTTCGGTCTTTACCGCGCTGGAGCTGATTCCGCTGGTGCCGCTGGCGTTGGCGCTGCCCAGTCCGGCTCAGTTGGAAGAGGCAAACAAAGCGCTGAGTATTCAAATTCAGGAGCGTCTGCAGGCTGAAGAAAATCTCCGCCAGTCTCAAAACCTGCTAGAGCAGAGGGTGCAGGAGCGCACTGCAGAGCTGGCTCTGACGAACCAACAGCTGCAGCAGGAGGTGCAGGAGCGTCAGCGAACAGAAGCGGCACTGCGATCTAGCGAAGAGGTAGCTAGAGCCAAGGCAGAAGAATTGGAAACCATTATGGAGACGGTGCCGGCAGCGGTCTGGGTGGCCTCTGATCCAGACTGCCAGTCCATGACAGCCAACCGGACAGCCTATGATCTGATGCGGATGCCGCTGGGCTCAATCACAGGCCAATCGCCCCAAAATCGGCAGTTTCAGTTTCCCTTTAAGCTTTATAAAGATGGCCAGGTGATTGCTGCGGAGCATCTGCCCATGCAGCGGGCGGGTAAAACTGGGCAGGCGATTGAGGAGGAGTTTGAGTTTGCTTTTGGGGAGGATGACATACATTCCCTGTATGGCAAAGCGGTACCTCTGCGAGATGAGCAGGGCAATGTGCGGGGTGTGGTGGGGGCCTTTTTAGATGTCACTGCGCGGAAGCAGGCCGAAGCAGCGCTGCGCCAGAGCCAGGAACAGCTAAAAAGAGCCAATGAGCGGTTTCAGCTGGCTGCCCGCGCTGTTAAGTCTCTGATCTACGACTGGGATGTGCCTAACAATTGGGTGGAGCGAACTGAGGGGCTGATACATGTTGTGGGGTTTCCCCTAGAGGAGGCAGAGCCGACTGCGGATTGGTGGCGCGATCGCATGCATCCCGAAGACCTGAAGCGCCTGATTGAACAGGGAGTGTCCCAATTCACTAACGACTACTACACCAATGAGTACCGGGTGCTCAACCGCGACAACCAGTATGTCGATGTCCTTGATCAGGGGCTGATTGCCGAGCGAGATGCTGCTGGCAACCCACTGAGGATTGTGGGCAGCACGATTAATATTAGCGATCGCAAAGCTGCCGAGGCAGCGCTGCGCCGCAGCAAAGAACGCTTTCGAGCGCTGTTTGAAGATGCTCCCGACGCTATTTTTATTGCCAACCATCAGGGCATTTTGATCGACGTCAATACCAATGCCTGTCGCCTGTTGCAGTACGAATCCACCGAACTGATTGGCAAACAATTCGTCGACCTGCTGCCCCAAGAGGAGTTGCCGCTGCTAGAGTCGGTTCAGATTACCCTGGCCAGCGGCGAAACTCACGTTGGCGAATGGCGGCTGATTGATGCTCTGGGCAAGCTGCTGCCCGTAGAAATTAGCGCCAAGATTTTGGCCGATGGTCGTTGGCAGCTATTTGTGCGCGACATTCGCGATCGCAAAGCCGTCGAAGCCCAGATCCAAATCAGCGAGTCTAAGCTCAATAGCTTTGTAGAGGCCAACGTCATCGGCATTCTCTTTGCCGATATCTATGGCGGTATTCGGGGAGCCAACGATGAGCTGCTGAGAATTATTGGCTACTCCCGGCAAGATTTGGAGTCGGGTCTGCTGCGCTGGACTGACATCACCCCACCTGAGTACCTGCCGCAGGAGGCCGAACGCATTGCCGAGGCCCAAGACAAGGGAGCCTGCACCCCCTTTGAAAAGGAATACATTCGCAAGGACGGCAGCCGGGTACCAGTACTGGTGGGGTTTTCTCTAGTAGAGCCGGTGCGCACAGAGGCCGTCACCTTCATCATCGACCTGAGTGAGCGCCAGCGAGCCGAAGCTGAGCGCGATCGTCTGCTGGCGCTAGAAAAAGCGGCCCGAGCCGAAGCTGAGCAAGCCAACCGCATCAAAGACGAATTTTTGGCAGTGCTCTCCCATGAACTGAGGTCGCCTCTCAACCCCATTTTGGGCTGGGCCACCCTGCTGCAGCGTCGCAAGGTCGATGAAAAGACCTTAGAAAAAGCGCTGACCACAATTGAGCGCAACATCAAGCTCCAGCTCCAGCTGATCGACGATCTGCTTGATGTCTCCCGCATTTTGCGCGGCAAGCTCAATCTGAATCTAGAGTCGGTCGATCTCTCGACCGTAATCACCGCTGCCATTGAAACGGTCCGGCTCTCTGCCGAAGCTAAAACCATTGAGGTGCAAACGCAGTTCGCCAGAGGCACCGGTCGAGTTCGAGGAGATGCCGGACGGCTACAGCAGATTATCTGGAACCTTCTCTCCAACGCTGTCAAGTTCACCCCCAATGGCGGCCAGATTACGATTTGGCTAGACCAGGTTGGCAATGAGATTCAGGTGCAGGTGCAGGACACCGGCAAAGGCATTAGCCCCAGCTTCTTGCCCCATGTGTTTGAGTATTTCCGCCAAGAAGATGGCTCTACCACCCGGCGGTTTGGCGGCCTCGGCTTGGGCCTGGCAATTGTTCGCTATTTAGTTGAAATGCACGGCGGCACCGTCAGCGCTGACAGCCCTGGTGAAGGGTTAGGTTCTGTTTTTACCCTGCGGATTCCCTGTGCAGAGCAGCTCGAACCAGTGCTCTCGGCCGAGGATGGTCTGCACCAGCCGTTATGCCCCCTTTCTCTAGAAGGTGTTCGCATTTTAGTGGCCGAAGATGAGGCAGACACCCGCGAATTTATCACTTTCATGCTGCAACAAATGGGTGCTACGGTCACAGCTGTTGCTTCAGCCCCAGCCGCGCTATTGGCGCTAGAGGAGTCGCTGCCTGATATTTTGATTAGCGATATCGGCATGCCGGGCATGGATGGCTACACGCTGGTGCGATCGCTGCGATCGCAACCTCCCGAGCGGGGCGGCACGCTGCCTGCGATCGCGCTCACGGCCTATGCGGGTGAACTCGATCACCGACGGGCTTTCGAGGCCGGTTTCAACATCCACGTGCCCAAGCCGGTTGATTCGGATCGGCTGGTTGAATTAATTCTTAGGCTGGTTGGGTAGGGAGAGGGCAGAGGGCAGAAGTTTTTGTAGGGCCAGTTGTATGACGCTTGGAGATAGTGTTAAAGTCCTCTGCTATTGCCTCTACTCTCTCACTGAGGAACTCCAGGATGCTCCGTTTGATGTTTGCTCTGTGCTTGCTGCTGTGCTTAGTGGGTGGACAGCCAGCTTTGGCCAACGACTATCCGCCGCCGCTTTCCTACAGCAATTCTGAGCTAAAAGGAAAAGACTTCTCTGGTCAGACCCTGCAAGCGGCTGAATTTTCTAATGCCAACTTAGAGCGGGCAAACTTTAGCGATGCCGATGTGCGGGGCGCAATTTTTAGCGGCTCGGTGGCGACTGAAACGAACTTTCAGGGAGCTGACTTTACAACGGGGATGCTAGACGTAGTTACGTTTACCCGCGCTAACCTGAGAGACGCTGTTTTGGCAGACACGATTTTGTTGCGTGCCCGCTTTGAAGAAACTGACATTACTGGGGCCGACTTTTCGGGGGCGCTGCTTGATGGGGCTCAGGTGAGAAAGCTGTGTGCGATCGCAAGCGGCACCAACCCCAAAACTGGCGTTGATACCCGCGATTCTTTGGGCTGCCGATAATTGCCAAAAAGATAGAGACGCGATTAATCGCGTCTCTATAACCTCGTTCAAGAATCTTGGTTCAGCGCTCTAGAACGGCAGTTTCTTTCTGTTGGCCTTATCGCTGTCAAACTCGAGTTCCTTCAGCTTCTTCATAATGCGGCTGAAGTATTCCTGCATGTAGTCTTCCAGGGTTGTAATCTCATTAGGGTCGATTTCAAAGACCTGATAGACCTCCTCCATCGGCGCATCAATGGGCTGGCTGCCTGCAACGACTTCAATAAAGGCCAGCCGGTCAGCAAAATTCCAGCCCCATTGAAAAAATTGGGCAACTCGACGGATCTGCTTTAGCAGGCCCATTGAAATGCGCGAAACCCGAGCAGTCTGCCCCGACTTGCGCTCACACAGGCGAAGAATTTCATAAGCGCCCCAGGCCCGAGGTCCGGCGAGCGGAAAGCTGCGGTTGATCGTAGCGGGTAGCGATAGGGCCTTAACAGCAAATTTAGCAATATCTTGAGTATCCATATAAGCAATCGGGCCGGCTTCGCCCATGACCCAGATTGCCTGCTTTTCCAGGGTAGGAATGGCGTATTGCCCAATCAATCCCTGCAAAAAACCACAGGGCCGCAAAATCGTATACTCCAGCCCCGATTCTGCCAAGTACTTCTCAGTGCAGCGCTTGATTTCCATCAGCGGCACGTGAGGAAACTTCTCAGCATCCAAAATAGAAATAAAGATAAAGCGCTTAATGCCAGCTACTTGAGTGGCCTTAATTAGATTGACTTGCCCCTGCCAATCGACTGCCTCTGCTCGTTCGGTCGGCCTAGCGGTAGCGGCATCAATTACCGCCTCAACCCCTTCTAAGGGTTTTATGAGAGTCTCTGGCTTGACCAGATCGCCCCTAACCAGCTCTACCCCCCACTCCCTCAAAAAAGCGGCCCGCTGGAAGCTCCTGACCAAACAACGCACCTCGTATCCCTCATCTAGGGCGCGGCGTACAATCTGTCTTCCTAATGTGCCGGTAGCACCTACAATCAAAATTTTCATGAGGGATTTGAAACAAAATGTAACCTTACTCTAAGGATATCAGATGTCTCCCATCCGGTTCGACAGGAGACAGATATGCCTGAGGTTACTCCTCACCCCCCTGTAGGCGGAGCAGCACAAAGCCAGCACCCAAGCCCACAAGCACCAGTGTGAAAAGTATGATCGCAGTACTGAGAATTTCGCTAGTCATAGCTGCCTAAAACCTCCTGAAACAGTGCCAACATGCGGGTACCAGGTATAAAACCTGTGTTCCTAGCAGCCTCATTTTAGAACAGTTTGTCTACCCCTCTAACCGCTCTATACCTCTATTTAATATGCCTACTACGACACGTAAGCAGCGGCCTCGGCTGGCCATTACCCTAGGCGATCCGGCTGGAATTGGGCCAGAAGTGGTGCTAAAAGCCTTGGGGGCAAAACCCTGGCATGAGGTGGCTGATATTACCGTGGTTGGCACTGCTGCCCTCTTGAAGCGGGCCTACGATGAGTTGCCCAGCCTGGCCGGATTGCCGCTCCTAAACTCGCTAACGCTGCTGGAAGTACCGCTAGGGACTTCTCTAGAGGCCCTTCAGACGGGGCAGGGCGATGCCAGCAGCGGGGCGGCTAGCTTTGCTTTTCTTAAAAGTGCGATCGCAAAAACTGTGGCAGGGCACTTCGATGGCATTGTTACAGCTCCCATTGCCAAGTCGGCCTGGAAAGCAGCCGGGCACCTCTACCCCGGTCAAACTGAGCTGCTGGCCGAAGGAGCGGGCACCGATCGCTTTGGCATGGCGTTTGTAGCCCGCTCTCCCCATACGGGCTGGACGTTGCGATCGCTCCTAGCCACCACCCACATTTCCCTAGCCCAGGTGCCTCAGGTGCTGTCGGCAGACCTCTTGAGCCGCAAGCTCGATCTCTTGATTGAGCACCTGCGCCAAGACTTTGGTTTAGAGACGCCGCGCATTGCGATCGCAGGGCTCAACCCCCACAGCGGCGAGCAGGGGCAGCTAGGCCGCGAAGAGCAAGACTGGCTTATTCCTTGGCTAGAGGAGCAGCGCCACCGCTACCCCCAAGTTCACCTAGTAGGGCCGCTGCCGCCCGACACAATGTGGGTGCTGCCAGGGCAAGCCTGGTTTGGCACCGACACGGCAGCAGTTGCTCGTGCCCACGATGCCTATCTGGCGCTCTATCACGATCAGGGCCTAATTCCGGTCAAGCTGATGGCCTTTGATCGGGCAGTCAATACTACCGTGGGGCTGCCCTTTGTGCGCACGTCGCCCGACCACGGCACCGCTTTTGACATTGCGGGGCAGGGCATTGCCGACGCCACCAGCATGGTTGCCGCTATCGAATTGGCTGTTGAGCTGGTTGCCCAACGACAAAAAAACCTCACCCCGTCCCTTACCCAGGCTTAAGAGCAAGTTAATAGTGCTGGCTAAAAAGCTTAGGGCTGGTTTAACCTGCCTAAGTCATGATTCAGGTAGCTTTCTCGCGCGATTGCGGCAAAATTTGTGGCAATCGCGTTACCTTGGCCTGCTGGCCTGCAACTCTTAATCTTCTGTAAAACCTACTTGGCTATATCAGAAGCCCAGAAACCAAGAATATGCCGATTTCTTAGCCAAAAAGACCAAAATCTAGATATACAGCATTTTGAGGCCCTGCTTACAGGGAACTACAACATTTATTAATGCTGTAAATAGATGATTGGGGTGAGAATAAATGGACGTTAGCTAGCCAGACCTCTGGGAATATCAGTAATATTAGATACAGTTTGCAAAGTTTCTTGTCTACATTTCTTGATGTTCCCGCTGCAAGACCCGACGTTTTTCTAAGGATGAGGTATGCTTCAGTCTCTTCGCTACACTATTGACGTTATCCGTGACGAAGCTCGGCAACTTGTGCAAAAGGGTGCCGTCAGCCGCCAACAGCCGATCTACACGCTCTGTCGCTACATTCCTGCCCGTGAGTGGGCGCTGGTTGAAGGGGAACTGGAAACCGAGGGCTATTTACTGCGCGATCGCATTAGCGACCTGATGGGCCGAGAAGACTGGGAAAACGACTAAATTCCCTGCTCCGGAACAAACGCCTCAAAACAAACTTAATTGGGCTGGCGGCTCCTGATCGTCACCGCCTTTAGCTTCAGTCAAGTCCCATTGCAGAGGGGGTATGCTTGCCCCCTCCTCCTGCAGCTGGTGATAGACGTAACGAGCCAGCTCAGGGGAGTATTCCTCTTTTGGGCAGTGAGCAAAGAAGTACACTTCTGTTCCCTCATCTAGCCACTGCTTCAGGCGGGGCACCCACTCCTTAAAGTAGGGCTGATTCTGCGCCAGGTCTGGATGGCTGATATAGCGAACTAGGGTAAAAGGAGCCGTCACCACAGGCTGTAGGGGAACCTGCGGCTTTTTGCGTTCTGAGCCAATTTGCGGATCGTCGGCAGGAGTCTCGATGCTGTCGTAAATGGGGCGCGTGTCTAGCAGCACCCGACCGACCCCCAGCGCAGACAGCATTTGGTTCAATCGGCTAGCGACTGGGTCTTGAAACCAGTCTAGGTGCCGCACCTCCACCGCCAGAGGAAATGCCTGCCGAGGCCAGTCCGTAAGAAATTCTCGCAGATCAGAAAACAGCGCCGGACTATAGCTAGGCGGCAGCTGAATAAACAGCGGACCTAGACGCGAGCCCAAAGGCTTCAGTGACTCTAGAAACTGCAGCGCTCCTTCTCGGTGAGGCCCCAGCTTGCCCTGGTGCGAAAAGACCTTGGGCAGCTTGGGGCAGAAGCGAAAGGTCGGCGGCATTTCTGCTGCCCAACGCTCCACCGTTTTGGCATCGGGTAGGGAATAAAAAGTCGTGTTGCCTTCGACAGCTGTGAAGCGATCGCAATACAGTCCCAGGAAATCTCGCGCCTTGCTGCCCTTGGGATAAAAATTGCCCACCCAGTCCTTATAAGCCCAAACGGCACAGCCAATATAAAAAGATGTAGTCACGCCTGTTCCCCCAAAGCGCTGCGGCGGCATTCCTGAACACTATAAAGCTAAAGAATTAAACAGCCTAAATCCAGATGTCACCGCCGATCTGAGCAGGTAGGATCAGGTTTTTCTGGCTGGAAAGAACTATGAGAACCGAAACCTTTGTGGAGGCGCTTCAGCCTCAAGGAATGGTGGTAAAGCCAGGTCAAGTTGTAACGCTGAAAGAATTTGATGCCAGCTTTACCGGAACGCTGAGCAAAATTGATTCCCAAGATTTTCTGCAGCAGAGCAAAGAGCAGCTGGCCCGCTTTCAAGATATGCTCTATGCTCAAGATACCTATGCCCTGCTTATTATTTTGCAGGCTATGGATGCGGCGGGCAAAGATGGCACCATCAAGCACGTCATGTCAGGGCTTAACCCTCAGGGCTGTCAGGTTTTTAGCTTCAAAGCCCCTTCCGCCGAAGAGCTAGACCACGACTACCTCTGGCGCTGCTTCAAAGCGCTGCCCGAAAGAGGTCGAATTGGCATCTTTAACCGCTCCTATTACGAAGAAGTATTAGCCGTACGGGTTCACCCCAAGCTGTTGGAGAAGCAGCAGCTGCCCCCGACTGCCAAAGGTGATCACATCTGGCAACAGCGGTTTGAAGAAATCAATCACTTCGAAAAATATTTAGTTAACAACGGCATTTTGGTTCTCAAGTTCTTTTTGCATGTCTCCAAAGAGGAGCAAAAAAAACGCTTCATGGAGCGAATCAACCGCCCCGAAAAGAACTGGAAACTATCTCCTAGCGATGCCAAAGAGCGGGCCTATTGGGATGACTACATGGCCTCCTATGAGGATGTCTTTAATAACACCAGCACCGACTGGGCACCCTGGCACGTTATTCCAGCCGACCACAAGTGGTTTACTCGCTTATCAGTGGCCTACTTTATTGCTGAGAAGATGAAATCCTTGAATCTGGCCTATCCACAAGTTAACTCCGAGCATCTCAAGCAGCTTCAGGTGGCCAGGGAGATCCTAGAAAACGAGGCGTAGTTTAGCCAAAGCTCTCTAAGCTCCCACTCATGCCTCTGGATGAGAAAAGTGTAACAATTTAAGTCGGTCAACCTCTGCGAGCGTTTCATGCCCTTCATCCACACGCCCCCGTCCTGGCAACTGCCCGAAAAACTGATTACTCCCGAATTGGCCTTCATGAATCGTCGCCGTTTTATGAAAGCCCTGATTGGTGCCGGAGCTGGGGCTGCTACCGTGGGCCTGACTGCCTGCCAGCCGCCAGAGGCCGTAGACCCAGAGCTAGAAAAGACGCTGGGCCAACCGCTTTCGGGCATTGAGCGCAACCCTAACTTTTTGAATGCTGGGCGCGACCTAACGAAGCAGACCTACGCCAGCCGCTACAACAACTTCTATGAGTATGGCGGCACCAAAACCATCTGGCCCATCGCTCAAAACCTGCCGACCGATCCCTGGACCGTCGAAGTGTCGGGCTTGGTGAAAAATCCACAAACCTACGACCTAGACGATCTTACCCAGCGCTTTCCCTTAGAGGAGCGGATCTACCGCTTCCGCTGCGTCGAAGCCTGGGCCATGGTGGTGCCCTGGATTGGCTTTCCCATGAAGCGGCTGATGGAGGCGGTTGAACCCACTTCCCAGGCCAAGTTTGTTCGCTTTACCTCCTTCTATGATGCTGAGGTGTGCCCCGGCCCAGCCTGGGGGTTTGCCCTCAATCTGCCCTGGCCCTATGTGGAAGGGCTAACCGTTGAGGAAATGGCAAACGATTTGGCCTTTTTTGCCGTCGGCATCTATGGCCGCACGCTGCCCAAGCAGCACGGTGCCCCTATTCGCATGGTGGTGCCCTGGAAGTACGGCTTTAAAGGGGCCAAATCAATCGTCAAGATCGAGTTTGTGGCCGAGCAGCCCGCCACCTATTGGAATACGATTTCGCCCAATGAGTACGCCTTTGAGGCCAACGTAGAACCTGAAGTTCCTCATCCCCGCTGGTCGCAATCTAAGGAGCGGCTATTAGGTGAGGGCACAAATCCCTACGCTTGGGAGACGCAGCCAACAGTGATCTACAACGGCTACGGCGAGTATGTAGCTTCTCTCTACACCTAAAGCTTCGTTGTGCTGGCTCTCTTGGGGTCTCCCAAAATTCCCTGATGTGGCAAGATTGCCCAACAGTCTAGTTCCGTGAAACGACTGAACTTAGGCGAGTTCAGCTTTTTCGAGTAGGTTTGTTGGGAATGCTTGGGCTATCGTCAATCGGGTTATGTGCAATGGAAAATATTGAACTTTGGCACAACGGGCTGACCATGCTTGCGATCGCAGCCTCAATGTCCACCATCCTATCCTGGGGTATTTTAGAAGCCGCCCACATCAAAGCCGGAAAATAGAAGCACAAGTAGGTTGGGTCAAGCGCAGCGCGACCCAACACTCCCAAAGAATGCCTAACCTCAACCCATGCAAATCCTGTTCCTAGGATTTGCATGGGTATTGCTTTGCAGATTAGAAAAGAGTAGTTGTCTAAACATTTCAAGGCAAAGCCTTGGAACAAAGAAGAGTAACTCCCTTGCACTTTAATTCGTCGTACGGTTGAACTCCTTTGATTTTTCTGATACTGTCTCTTGCAAGCTGAGAAATCAGCCCATTTTGCAGTTATGTAGGACTTAAGACTAGACAGGGATTAGAGAGGATTGCAGCCTCTCTAACCCCCTGACCTCTCACCTTAATCCAGGTAAGCTGAAAGGCTAGCGTCATTTTAGACCTAGTCCTATCCCGCTGCGCCTAATTTGTAAGAGGGACTAGCGCTTAAGTTCTACTTTCCTAAACCAATACGGAAGGTAGAACAACCATGTGTGAAGAAAACAAACTCCCAGCCCGCTCCGAACTGCTTCAGTCAATTCCCCTGGCTCCTAACCAGGAGACGCTAAGGCACATTCTGCTCGGTGACTATGGTGCGATCGTCAAGACTATTCACGCCCTCGCCACCTTCAATTACGCTGAGCCGAAACACTGGACACAGCCCATCCCCACCGGCAGATCCGGCGAGTACCTGTCTATCTTGACTCGCAGAGAAGCCTCTGATGCAGCTCTAGACTAGGCCTCCCCGCCAAACGCATAGCAGCAAAGCCACCGACCGTCAGCCATCTTTTTGGCTGGCGGTTGGTGGCTGGGATAAATAGGCTCCAACTTCTCCTGAGTTATCTCAGGAGAGGGCACAAGCCTTAGAGAGAAACCGGGTTTCTACTTGGCAGTTCTAAATTAAGTTCGAGCAAGCGAAGAAACCCGGCTTCTGGTTCAGCGTAGCTTTAGGTTAAGTTCGAGCAGGCGAAGAAGAAACCCGGTTTCTGGTTCAGCTGAGCCATCTTAGGGCAATTAAAGTGGTCAAAGAGGGCTAACAGGAATTTCTCATGAACCGAGTTGTTTGGCAGCACATCCCTGTTGAAGAGTGTGGTGAACCGCTTGTTGACTTATCAAAGTTCAACTTTGTGCTGGACCCGATGTACTTCAAGCAGGGAGTAGGTGACTCGCCCGCCTGTTTCCTGCGAGAACGGGTCGCTGAAAAACTTCAACGGGTTCAAAAGAACCTCCTTGGGCACAGGCTAAAAATCTGGGACCCTTGGAGATCACGAGAGATCCAAGCTGAGCTTTACACCTATTACCGCAACCAACTCGCAGCCAAGCACCCAGCATGGGATAAGGCTCGTCTAGACCAAGAGATAGCTATTTTTGTAGCTCCGCCCTCCCCAGACATCATCCCTCCGCACTCTACGGGAGGTGCAGTGGATCTCACGCTGGTAGAGCCAAATGGTGATGAGCTTGATATGGGCACTGGCTTTGATTACTTTGGGCCAGAGGCAGCCTCACTGTACTTCGAAGAAGAGGGCCGGGATCCCCAAGTTCGCGAAAACCGCCGCTTACTGCGAGAAGCGATGTCGGCCGAAGATTTTCGATTCGACGAGTTTGAATGGTGGCATTTCGATTTTGGCAACCAAATTTGGGCAGCTGCAAAAGGTCATGCTTTTGCGCCTTATAGTGAGGTCACTGCGTTATCGAAAAGCATTCTATAGCTGGTAGCGGTAATCCACAAGGCAGTCAAGAAACCGGGTTTCTACTTGGCAGCTTTGGGTTAAGTTCAAGCAGGCGAAGAAACCCGGTTTCTGGTTCAGCGCAGCTTTGGGTTAAGTTCGAGCAGGCGAAGAAACCTGGTTTCTGGTTCAACTACTCCTGCAGTTAAAGAAACCGGGTTTCTACTTGGCAGCTTTAGGTCAAGTTCAAGCAGGCGAGGAAGAAACCCGGTTTCTGGTTCAGCGCAGCTTTAGGTTAAGTTCGAGCAGGCGAAGAAACCCAGTTTCTAGTTCAGCGCAGCTTTAGGTTAGGCGCGAGTAGGCGAAGAAACCCGGTTTCTGGTTCAGCTACTCCTGCTTGAGCAGTTCGTTTCTTTATACTGTGCAGTTTAGGTCCGAGGTCTTCTGGCTGAAGAGAAGATTTTCCCGATAATCGACGGGGCAATCAATAACGACAGGGACATCCTCTTCTAGGGCCTTTTTCAGCGTGGGGACAAAGTCTTCGGCAGACTCGATCCGGTAGCCCTTAAGGCCCATGCTTTCTGCCAGCTTTACAAAGTCGGGGTTGTTGAAGTGGACGTAGGTCGATTCGCCGTAGTGGTTGATCTGCTTCCACTCGATCAGACCATAGCCACCGTCGTTAAAGATGATTGTGACAAAAGCCGTACCGACCCGCAGGGCCGTCTCCAGTTCCTGGCAGTTCATCATGAAGCCGCCATCACCAGTGACCGCAACGACTTTGCGTGACGGGTGGACTAGCTTGGCTGCGAGCGCACCCGGTATGGCAATTCCCATCGCTGCAAACCCGTTGGAGATTAGGCAGGTGTTGGGCTTGAGGCAGTGGTAATTGCGGGCAATCCACATTTTGTGAGCCCCCACATCGGAGATCACAATATCGTCGGCTGCCAAAACCTGCCGCAGGTCGTAGATCAGCTTTTGAGGCTTGATCGGGAAGCCAAAGTCATCCGCGTATTGCTCATAGTCAGCAACAATTTCCTCACGCACTTTGAGGTTGATGGGGTCAGGGCGGCCCTGGCGATTAACTCGCTTGAGAATCTCATAGAGCGAGTCAGAGATATCGCCAATTACTTCTACGCGGGGGATATAGCTGCTGTCAATCTCGGCCTGGTTGGGGTTGATATGGAGAATGGGCAGCTTACCATCTAGGTTCCAGCGCTTGGGCGAATACTCTATCAGGTCGTAGCCTACTGCTACCACCAGATCAGCTCGCTCTAGGGCGCAGGTAATGTAGTCACGCTGCTGCAGCCCAAATGTCCACATTGCCAGGGGATGGGTGTAGGGAATCACGCCCTTGCCCATGAAGGTGTTGGCGACAGGAATATTGAGCTGGGTGGCAAACTCAGTCAGCGACTCGCTGGCTTTATCTCGAATTGCCCCGTTACCTACCAAAATGACTGGGTTAGTAGCCTGAGAAATCGCTACTGCTGCCTGCTGAATGCTTTGGAGGGAAGCGTAGGTTTTTTCCTGGCTGTCGCGCCGTAGGGGGGCACCGGGGGCCTCCATCGCCGCAATATTTTCGGGCAGGTCGATGTGAACTGCGCCTGGCTTCTCAGACTGAGCCAGCTTAAAGGCTTTACGCACAATTTCGGAAGTGATGCTGGGCCGCACAATCTGCGCATTCCACTTGGTCACGGGTGAAAACATGGCCACCAGATCGAGATACTGGTGAGACTCGATGTGCATTCGGTCGGTGCCCACCTGACCTGTGATCGCTACCAGGGGAGCCCGATCCAGCGTTGCATCGGCCACTCCGGTCATCAGGTTGGTTGCGCCAGGTCCTAGGGTAGAGAGGCAGACACCAGCCTTACCCGTCAGCCGCCCGTAGACGTCTGCCATAAAGGCTGCGCCCTGCTCGTGCCGAGTTGTAATGAACTGAATCGATGAGTGTTTGAGCGCCTGCAGAAACTGCAGGTTCTCCTCTCCCGGTACGCCGAAAATGTACTCCACATCCTCGTTCTCCAAACAGCGTACCAGCAGCTCTGCTGTATTCATATTGCCTCTACTTAACTATGCTCAAGTGATTCAGCCCTTGATGAGAATGGTGGCAGACTGTTTTGCAGAGGAGCCACCACTCTCGTCAGGTTAACGATGTCTTTATCTGGAAAAAGCTACTTAATCCAGACGGTTTTGATGTTGACGAACTCCTGAATACCCTGGCTGCCAAGTTCGCGGCCATAGCCAGAGTGTTTGGTGCCGCCAAAGGGTAGCCGGGGGTCGGACTTAACCATGCCGTTAATAAAAACAGCGCCCGCTTCTACCTCATTGACTAAGCGTTCCCGTTCTTCAGGGTCATTTGTCCAAGCGCTGGCTCCTAATCCCAGCGGCGTTGAGTTGGCGACGCGAATGGCCGTATCGAGATCCGGCACGCGAAACACCAAGGCCACAGGGCCAAAGAATTCTTCCTGATCTGCTGGGGTGCCGGGCGGGATCTGGCTGAGAATGGTGGGCGGGAAATAGTGTCCCGGCTGTAGCCGTTCTGGCAGCTTAGCCATCAGGGCAGGCACATCACCCCCGGTCAAAACGGTTGCCCCCTGCTCGGCACAGGTTTTGACCTGAGCCGTTAGCTCATCTCGAATTGAGGCTGTGGCTAGCGGCCCCACCTCGACGCCCTCGTCTAACGGATCGCCAATGGTAAGGGCCTCAAACTTGGCTTTAAGCCCCTGCTCAAACTGCTCCGCAATCGACTCTGCCACAATGAATCGCTTGGCTGCGATACAGGACTGGCCGCTATTGATCATGCGGGCGTTGGCGGCGGTTGCGATCGCATCCTCCAGATCAGCGCTGGGCATAACAATGAAGGGGTCGCTGCCGCCCAGCTCCAGCACCGTTTTTTTAATGTGCTGACCGCAGGCTGAAGCCAGGCTAGCCCCAGCAGGCTCACTGCCAGTCAAGGTTGCAGCTTTAATGCGATCATCGGCTACCAGATCGGCTACTTTGCTGGCCCCAATGAGTAGGGTCTGAAAAGCCCCCACTGGAAATCCCGCTTTGCTAAACACTTCCTCAATCGCTAGGGCTGACTGAGGCACATTCGAGGCGTGCTTTAGAAGCCCCACATTGCCCGCCATCAGCGCTGGGGCCGCAAACCGAAACACCTGCCAGAACGGAAAATTCCAGGGCATAACGGCCAAAATAGCGCCCATCGGCTGATACCGAACGAAGCTCTGGCTGGCATCGGTTTGCCCCGGCGCATCGGCCAGAAACTCGGCGGCATGGTCCGCATAGAAGCGACACACCCAGGCACTTTTTTCGACTTCGGTGATGGCAGCTTTTAAGGGCTTACCCATCTCCAAAGTCATAATGCGACCATAGGCTAGCTTATTATCTTCGAGCACTTGAGCGGCAGCGTGCATCCAGGCAGTGCGCTGCTCAAAAGAAGTCTTGCGGTAAGTTTGATAGGTCGCGTCAGCCTGCGCGAGTTTCGCCTCAAGTTCAGCATCCGTTAAGGCGTTGAACGTTTTGATCGTTTCTCCAGTTGCGGGATTAATACTGGCAATTCCCATATCCCGACCTCCTCTATGTATCGAATGAGGTCATAGCCATAAAAACAGTTTGACAACAGGCATCCGTATGGGCCTAGTTCCTAGCAGTCGGAGCCTTTCTCACTTGGGCAAAATCCGGCTTACCCTAACCGTGCCCTACCAGAATTAAAAACTAAAACAAAAAAGATATCGAAAAACTGGCTAATGACCCCAAGTTTTGTATCTCTCTTTACTGTGCCAATAGAATTATAAGCCCGCAAATAAGTTGTATAGATTGTTTATGTGCCTGGAATGTTAACAATCCGCAACCTACCGCTTTTACACATTAAGAACTTATTAAAAGTAGCTGCTATCTATCTGGCAGTGGATAACCTTTAGAAAAGATACCTCCTAACTGCGTCTCCAGCCCCATGCGACTCCCTTCGGTGTTCAATTTATGGGGCTGCTACTTCTTTAAAGGGCGCTTTTAATCTTTCTGTCGCACTATCTCTACTGCAATCTGGCCGCTGAAGTCGGGAATAGGCGGCGTGAGCTTGATCAGGCGCACTTTGACCTGGTGCAGGCGAGCATCTGAGGTGAGAACAGTGGTTGCGATCGCATCTGCCAGTCGCTCAATTAGCTGAAATCGGCTTTCTCGCATTAGCTGCTGCACTGCCTGTACGACGTAGACATAGTTGTGAGTGTCGGCTAGAGCATCGCTTTTTCCGGCCAGCGTCAGATCTAGCCAGAGCGTCAGATCAACCTCAAACCACTGGCCCAACACGTTTTCTTCTGGCAGAGCGCCCGTATATCCGTAGGCGCGAATGCCCGTGATGTGAAGCTGATCCATGAGATTGTTCAAATTTAACCTAGATCGCGGTGGGTGAAGGGTTTGGCCTGCTCGCCCGAGTAGGTGGCGACAATGTGACCCTTGCCAACAACTTTGTACTTGTAGGTCACCAGCCCCTCCAAACCGACAGGGCCGCGTGGCGGCATTTTCTGGGTGCTGATGCCGACCTCTGCACCAAAGCCATAGCGGAAGCCATCGGCAAAGCGGGTCGAGCAGTTGTGGTAAACCCCAGCCGCATCAACCTGATTCATAAAGGTGGCTGCGGCCTGGGGGTCTTGGGTTGCGATCGCATCGGTGTGGCGCGACCCGTAGCGATTAATGTGGTCAATCGCAGCCTCCAAAGAATCCACCACCTTCACTGCCAAAATTAGATCACTGTACTCCGTCGCCCAGTCTTCTTCAGTTGCCGCCGCAATATCTGGCAGCACGGCGCGGGTCGCCTCATCTCCCCGCAGCTTCACCCCCGCCGCCTGCAGCGCCTCAGCGACTTGGGGCAAAAAGGTTGCGGCTACGCCCCGATGCACCAGCAGCGTTTCAATCGCGTTGCAGGCAGAGGGGTATCCGGCTTTGGCATCTACCGCAATGGCAACGGCCTGAGCCAGATCTGCCGCTGCATCTACATAGAGGTGACAAATGCCGTCAGCATGGCCCAGCACCGGAATGCGGGTGTTTTCCTGCACATATCGAACAAAAGAATTAGAGCCGCGCGGAATAATCAGGTCTACAAAACCATCAAGCTGCAGCAGGGCGCGAGTCTCTTCCCGCGTGGTCAAGAGCTGCACCGCTGCCGGATCTACCCCCGCCGTTTCCAGCCCCTGCTTAATCGCTTTGACCAATGCCTGACAAGAGCGCACCGCCTCCTTGCCACCCTTGAGAATCACCCCGTTGCCCGACTTTACTGCCAGCGACGAAATCTGCATCACCGCATCGGGCCGCGACTCAAAGATCACCCCCAGCACCCCCAGCGGACAGGCCACCCGCTGCAGAATCAGGCCCTCGTCTAGCTCCCGATTAATCTGCACTGTGCCCACTGGGTCGGGCAGCTTAGCCACATCACGCACCCCTGCGATCGCACCTTTCAACTTCACAGCATCCAGCTTTAGCCGCCCGTAGAGCGGCTTAGCCAACTCTTCAGCCAGCGCCGCCTCACAGTCAGCCTGGTTCGCTGCTAAAATTTCTGACTCGTGGGCCTCTAGCGCCGCCGCAATCGCTTCAATTGCTCCGTTCTTCGCCTCACTCGAAAGCCCCGCCAACGCCCCAGCCGCCTGCCGGGTTTGAAGTGCGATCGCAGTTAGAGAAACTGCCTGAGAAGCTGTGGGAAAAACAGTCATGATTAGGCCCAGTAAATCCAGGGTGCAGACTGAAAGTTTACCAAAAACAGGGGGACGGGGGGATGGGGAGACGCGGGGATAGGGGGGATGGGGGAGATAGGGGGGATGGGGGTAGGGGCAGGTTTAATGGAGGACTTTACCCCTTTTCTCAATCCTTCAAGACCCGCCCAATACAGTAAACACGGCTCGCCTCTACCCCCCTTACACCAGCAGAAACCGAACCAGCACAAACAGTCCAGCCGTGGTCAGCTGCATGGCCATCAGGGGCATGCCGTAACGCAGGAAGGTTTGAAACGAGATAGCCTTACCGTGCTGTTCAGCAATGCCTGCGGCCACAATATTAGAGGAAGCGCCGACCAGAGTGCCATTGCCACCTAGGGTTGCACCAAACATCATGGCGTAGAACAGGGGCAGTGTTTCGGGGGGGAAACTGCCGGTGTAGCCCGCGCTGAGAACTTCTGGGGGAGCCATGCCCACAGTCACTAAGTACTCCTTTAGCAGCGGCACCATTGCCACCACCAGAGGAATATTGGGCACCACACTAGAGAGCAAGCCGACAAACAGCAGGAGCAAAATCGAGCCTAGGACAATGTTCTGGCCCAATAGCAGGGCGAGAACGCCCGAGGCCCCGCTGATGACACCAGTTTTCTCCAGCCCCCCAATCAGCACAAAAATGCTCATAAAGAAAATCAGGGTGCTCCAGTCCACGTCCCGCAGCACGTTCTGAATGGAGTCGATTTTGCTTTGGTGGGTTAGCAGTAGGCACAGGGTCGCCCCCAGCAGTGCCACCAGGGCTGGCGGAATGGGAACGGGCAGGCTCTCTCCAATCACAAAAAAGATCAGCACCAGGGCCACAACCACCCCCCCAAAGGCCAGCATGCGGGGGTGGTTCACCTCGGGCTGGGGCAGATTTGACAGATCGTCAAGCTGTCGGTTCCAAATCTCTGAAAACAGAAAGGGTACTAGAAATACTAGGGTTACCAGAGCCACAACGCCGCCTAGACTCAGCTTCGTCAGGTACTCAAGAAAGCTCATATTGATGGCATCCCCCACAATGAAAGTTGCCGGGTCGCCCACTAGCGTTAGCAGGCCAGCGCTGTTGGCTACAAACACCATGAGAATCAGCAGGGGCACATAGTCAACCCCGATATCGGCAGCCAGCGGCGGAATCAGTGGGGCCAGCAGCATCACCGTGGTGGCATTCGGCAAAACCGCGCAGACGGGCGTGGTTAGGGCCACGATGCCCAGCAACAGCCGTTTACCCTGGCCTTTCGCCAGTAGCACCATCTGGGTGGCTAAATACTCAAAAATGCGGGTAGGCTCAAAGGCCCGCACCATTACCATGACGCCAAAGAATAGGGCCAGGGTGGCATGGCTGCGGCCAATGTAGCTGATCGCCTCATCCAGCGTCAGCACATTCAGAAACACCAGCAAGAGGGCACCCAACAGGGCGGCAATCGTCAGGTGCAGCCATTCGGTAATGATCAGAAAAATAACGCTGGCGAAGATCGCCAGTGCTGCCAGTTGGCCAAAAGAGGTTGCGATCGCAGGCACGCCTTCCATGTCGTCTCCTTACAGACACCCAAATTTCAGACATCCAGATACAAGACCAGGGTCAGGAGATCGGCAGAAGGTGAATTTGCCTATGTCTGCAAAGACATAGGACAATATTGCTTCTAGCGAGTCTGCCCTCAATGCCGACGAAGTTAGCTGACGGGCTGGGAGTGAGAGGTCTCCCCCTCGCCTGAGGCGAGGTTTGCCCCCTTGGAAACTGGTTCCTCCGCTTCAACCCAGGGGGCTGAATTAGGCTGACTCAATGGGACAAGAACTTTGTGAGTTTCCATCGAAATTAGCATTTCTTCTTAAGTAGGGCAATCTTCTCGGCCAGAGAGAAGGCTTAAGCAGTGAATTTCTGGTTATTCCTATGAACTTCACAGCAGCGGTCTGCTACGAAGTTAAAGGCTGTTTGAAAAGTTCCTCTCAGCACGCTTAGCCAGTAAGATCCTCCCAACCTCCCTTTTGTAGGGGACTTAGGGGAATCCAGGTAAGCGCTGCGACTTCTCAAGTAGCTTCTTAATTCAGCCGCTGCTTTAGCCAAAAGTTCAGCAGGGGCAGGGCAATTCGGTAGCTTAAGTTAGGCCCGTAAATCAAGCCCTTTTGCTCCAGGCTGTTAAGGGCTCCCTGCAAACCGCCCCCGCGCGAGAGCTGATGTTTTTTGATATAGGCCTGCGACTGGGGGCTATCGGTAGGATCGAGGGCCAGGATCTCCAGTACCCGAGCTTGGGTGGGCGGTAGCAGCAGAATTAGCGCCTCAAAGGTAACGGCCATATCCTGCACTAGACCCAGTAGGCTGCGCTGAACATGGTGCGCCTGAATTAGCCCAGGGCAGTCTCTGGCAACAAAGACCTGATGCTCTAGCCAAAGTCGTTGGGCTAAGGCAATGGCATCGCCAAAGTGGCCCTGAACATAGCTGAGAAAAAGCTTTAGGGCCTGACTGTCTGGGTCGAACTTGAGTCCTTCAGTGGCCATCGTCGTGACCATCCAAGATTCAAGGTCGGCATCAGCCAGGGGGTCGAGGTGGATGACAGGTAGGCCACTGTCGTAGACCCAGGGTTCGGCCATGGTGGCAATGAGGGCATAGCTGACCCGGCTATGGGCCTGGATTTTTTGCCTGAGATGGGTCTCCCAGCGGCCCTTGCGATCCCAGGAGCGAATGTGGGACAGGTTATGGAATACAATCACCACCTGACAGTCGAGAGCTTCTGCCAAATGTTGCGGCAGCGCCAGCAGGGCCTCAAAGCGGGACCACTCATGGCCCGACCCTTCTGGCCAAGTGAGGCGGGGTGGGGAAGAAACCTGATCTAGGGAAAGGGGGTGCTCAGTGATCCACCGCTGCATTAGGGCCAGTTCGCCTAAAGTAGCGAATGTTTCTGTCAGGCTGTCGGCCAACAGCCGCAAAAACTGACTGCCGTTGCGGCACCGCAAGCAGTCGATAGTCATGATTCTAGCCCCCACTGCGTGGGCTGCAGCCTGAATCAGGGTGCGCCGCCCAATGCCGGAAACACCGACAACTAGAAAGTCGCTGTCTTGGTCTAAAAGCTGGCAGATCTGGTGCAGCTCTGCTTTTCGGCCAATCAACTGCTGCGGCAGGAAGGGACTATTGACCATGAAATAGGTTGGGCATGATTCTTAATGGCATTAAGACTTTAACCTTACACCTTTATAGCACTATTAAATAGTGCTATAAAGGCTAACAGAGTACTTTTCTATAGTGCCCGTCTCCCTGGTTCCCGAAATAAGCAATTTCAAAATACGCATCTTTTATGGCTAGCAGTCCTTCCCTGAAAACAGCTCCCCTTGAGGCATCCTCGACGGCTTGGCATGCGCTCTCTCCTGATAAGGCTGTGGTTTTGCTCAATAGTGACCGCCAAGTGGGGCTGACCCTAGACCAAGTGGCGGACCGGCAGAGCCAATATGGCCCTAATGAGCTGGAGGAGACGGCTGGCCGCAGCGCTCTAGAAATCCTGTGGGATCAGTTTAAAAACATCATGCTGCTGATGCTGATTGCAGTAGCGCTGGTGTCGCTGTTCTTGGATCTGCGGGCGGGCGGGTTTCCTAAGGATGCGATCGCAATTTTCGCCATCGTCATCCTCAACGGCATTTTGGGATACGTGCAGGAAAGCCGAGCTGAGAAGGCGCTGGCAGCCCTCAAGAACATGACCTCTCCCCGGGTGCGGGTGATCCGCAGCGAGCAGGAGCAGGAGGTCGCGGCTAAAGAGCTGATTCCCGGCGACATTCTGCTGCTGGAGTCGGGGGTGCAGGTACCTGCTGATGGCCGTCTGCTAGAAGCCTCTAATCTGCAAATTCGAGAGGCCGCTCTAACTGGTGAAGCTGAGGCAGTGCATAAGCAGCCTGGGTTGGTATTAGAGGCAGACGCTTCCCTAGGCGATCGGCTCAACCTGGTGTTTCAGGGCACCGAAGTTTTGCAGGGGCGGGGCAAGGTGCTGGTCACGGGCACTGCCATGAACACTGAGCTGGGCCGCATTGCCACCATGCTGCAGTCAGTCGAGTCTGAGCCCACGCCGCTGCAGCAGCGTATGACTCAGCTGGGCAACGTGCTGGTCACAGGGGCCATGGTGCTGGTGGTACTGGTGGTGATTTTCGGCTTGGTGCGAACCGGCGACCTGAGCCTGTTTGACGAGCTGCTGGAAGTGTCTCTGAGTATGGCTGTTGCCGTGGTGCCAGAGGGCTTGCCTGCCGTCATCACTGTCACCCTAGCCTTGGGAACTCAGCGGATGGTACGCCGCCATGCCCTGATCCGTAAGCTACCGGCGGTGGAAACCCTAGGCTCAGTCACCACTATCTGCTCTGACAAGACTGGCACCTTAACCCAAAACAAGATGGTGGTGCAGCAAATTGCCACCCCCAGCGACCTCCTGCAGGTGACTGGGGAAGGCTACGCACCGTCGGGTGAACTGCTGCGGCAAAACCAGGCTGTTGACCTGGAGCAGCAGCCCGAAGTACAAACGCTGATGCAGACCTGCGCCCTCTGCAACGATGCCAACCTGCAAAAACAGGGCAGCATCTGGACGATTTTGGGCGACCCTACCGAGGGGGCGCTGCTGGCTCTGGCGGGCAAAGGTGGCTTTGACAAAGGCAAGCTGGCCGAAACCTATCGGCGCATCAGCGAAATTCCCTTTTCTTCTGAGCGCAAACGAATGAGCGTTGTCGTTCAGTCATCAACCGATGCAGGGGCCGACGACTTGGTGATGCTGACCAAGGGATCGCCCGAACTGGTGCTGGAGCACTGCCGTTTCTGGCAGCACGGCAACACACAGGAACCGCTAACGCGAGACATGTGCGATCGCATCCTAGAGCAAAATAACCAGATGGCCAGTCGCGGCCTGCGGGTGCTGGGGTTTGCGACCAAAACCCTGTTTGCCCTGCCTCCCGAAAGCGAGCTAGAGGCAGCGGAGCAAGATCTGGTCTGGCTGGGCCTGGTCGGCATGCTAGATGCCCCTCGCCCTGAGGTCCGCACCGCTGTCGCTGAATGTAGACAGGCCGGCATCCGTCCGGTGATGATTACCGGCGACCACCAGCTGACGGCAAAAGCGATCGCAGAAAATCTGGGCATTGCTAGCCCTGGCGATGAGATTGTCACTGGGCGTGAACTCGAGCAACTCAGCCCGCAGCAGCTTGAAGAGAAAGTGTCTCACGTAAGTGTCTATGCTCGGGTAGCCCCCGAACACAAGCTGAGAATTGTGCAGGCGCTGCAGCGGCGAGGCGAATTTGTGGCCATGACCGGCGACGGTGTTAACGATGCCCCCGCCCTGAAGCAGGCCGACATCGGTATCGCTATGGGCATTACCGGCACCGACGTCAGTAAAGAGGCCAGCGACATGGTTCTGCTAGATGACAACTTTGCCACCATTGTCGCTGCCACGGAAGAAGGCCGCGTTGTTTACGACAACATCCGACGCTTCATTAAATACATTTTGGGCAGCAATATTGGGGAAGTGCTGACAATTGGCGCAGCTCCCCTGATCGGCCTGGGGGGGGTGCCCCTCTCCCCACTGCAAATTCTCTGGATGAACCTAGTAACAGATGGCCTACCCGCCTTAGCCCTAGCGATGGAACCGGCTGAGCCCGACGTCATGCGGCGGCCTCCCCATAACCCTCGAGAGAGCATCTTTGCCCGGGGTCTAGGCTCCTACATGCTCCGAGTGGGGGTAGTGCTAGCAATCCTAACCATCGCTCTGATGGTCTGGGCCTACTCTCATACTCACGCCCCTGACTACCCCCGTGCCCCCGAAACCTGGAAGACGATGGTGTTTACTACCTTGTGCTTGGCCCAAATGGGACATGCTATGGCGGTTCGCTCCGATACCCGCATGACCTTCCAGCTCAACCCCTTCTCCAACCCCTTTGTGCTAGGGGCCGTGGTGCTGACTACCGTGCTGCAGCTACTGCTGATCTACTCGCCACCGCTGCGGGCCTTTTTTGGTCTGTACTTCCTCAGTGCAGGCGAGCTGGCAATCTGCTTTGGCTTCAGCACTCTGATGTTTGTCTGGATTGAACTAGAAAAACTGTTTACTCAGATATGGAAGAACCGTCGAATCTAGCCCCAGAAGAGCCAGAGAACTTGCCCGTTCACTTCTCTGAGGCAATTAGGGCTCTGCTGGAAAGGCTCATTGATCAGCCCCTTACCCTCGGCCAAATTTTGGCTGAAACCCAGGAACGGGGATTCTCACTGGTGATTGGGCTGCTGGTGTTGCCATTTCTCGTGCCGCTGCCGCCAGGTTTTACCACGGTATTAGGCGGGGGAGCGCTGCTGCTGTCTGCTCAGATGGCTCTGGGGCGGCGATCCCCTTGGCTGCCTGAGCGGATTGCCCGCTTTCAGTTTCCCCAGAAACTGGCCCAGCAAATGCTCAATCCCCTCAAGCGCCTGAGCCGTTGGATAGAGCGCATTGCTCATCCCCGCTGGTCAGGCATTACCCAACATCCTGCGGTGTGGCAGATCAACGGCTTCTGCATTAGCTGGCTGGCGCTGCTGTTAATGAGCCCTGTGCCCATGACCAACCCTATTCCTACCGTCGGCATTCTGGCCTTTGTCATTGCCACCCTGGAGGAAGACGGGCTGTTGCTCTGTGTAAGCTACGGGTTAACCGCCCTGAACACGGTTTTGTTTGGCACCCTAGGCTATCTGCTTTGGCGATCGCCTGAAGTGCTTCGTAACCTGTTTCAAGCTGCTCCCGAAGGGCTGCGAAATTTATTCTCTTAACCCATCCGTTTAAGGCGCGTGGAATTCGAGGCTCAACTAAGGATGTCAGACGGGCTCGCCTGAGACACCCCTTAATCCCCTGGATAAACCTCTTGCAGAGTTCACTCAGCGGCCAAATAGCCCCGTGAGAGGAAAGGTACCTCGATTACCGTTGCGTTTGTATCCCCGACCCTAACGGTCAACCCTGCGCCGCCTGCTTTGGTACGGATATAGCCCAGCCCCAAAGTGCCTGTTGCTGTTTCCACAACACTAGTCAGCAAGCCAACCTTGTCGTCGCCTAGGGTAATGGGGGTGCCGGGGCTGGCTTGTCCCTGCAGTTGTAGGCCCCAAAGCTGCTGCTTAACCCCTTTGTAGGTGTTAAGCCGAGCAATGGTTTCCTGGCCGATGTAGCAACCCTTTTCAAAGGAGAGTGTTTGCCACAGTCCCGCTTCGAGAGGGTTGTAGTCCTCGGTCAGCTCTGCGCCAGGCACCGGGCGGCCCTGCTGTACCCGCAGCTGATTCCATACAGTTTCACCCGCAGCAACGGCATCAGCCTCTACCAAGGTCTGCCAGAGGTCTGCTGCCTGCTCAACCGCTACCAGCAAGGTAAATCCAGGGGAGGCTAGCCCACTGCCTGCGGCAACTCGCACCTCTGCCTGGCCCAAGGTGGTGAGCGTGTGGCTATGCAGCGGCTCTGGCAAAGCAACTTCCCCTAACCGAGTCAACAGCGAGCCGCTCTCTGGCCCTACCAGTGAGAATATGGCTGTTTCAGCCGTTAAGTTTTTCAGCTTGACCTTATCAGCAAAAAAGATATAGCGGTCCATCCAGGTCATTAGCCGCTCATCTTGACCAGGAGAAGTCAGCAACAGCACCGCTGCCTCTGTGGCATAAGCGGTCGCTAAATCAATTGTTCTCGCCGTCGAAGTGACAAAGACCGTCTCACACCCCTCTCCTGGCTTGAGCCGCTGAAAGTCATTGGTGCTCTGGTTGTGCAAAAAGCGCAACCGATCCTCATCAGAAACCTGCAAGAGACCCCAATGACTGCGATCGCACACCGCTACCCCCTTCTCAACCGCCGCCAGCGCCCCCCCATCCTGACCAAAAGACAGCGGAATTCCCTGATCATCAAACTGAGCGCCAGCCTTTTTTTGGACTGCCCTGAGCGATTCCAACATAGGTTCGAGGGTGAGAGTGTCGTATGAAATTCTACCGTTTTGCTGAAGAAGACGCGGGGTGGATGAGTGGGAGAGTAGATGAGTAGATGAGCTAGGGGACTTGTGTTGTCTCTGCTCCCCACTCCCCTACCCTTCACCCTTCACCCTCTACCCACCTACTCCCTCGTGATAACCTGACCACAACCACCTGGAGAACACGATCGATGAAGGTTGCCTTTATTGGAATGGGAACGATGGGGGTGCCGATGGCGCTGAACCTGCTCAAGGCGGGGCATGAGGTCACGGTGCACAACCGGACTCGTGAGCGGGAGGTGCCTGTGGCGGAGGCTGGGGCTAGCCGGGCCGAGTCTCCCCAGGCAGCAGTGACAGCGGCAGAGGTGGTGATCACCTGCGTTAGCGATACGCCGGACGTAGAGACCGTCATTCTGGGTGAGGGCGGGGTGATTTACGGAGCGCAGCCGGGGACAGTGGTGGTTGATATGTCTACAATTAGCCCTGGGGTAACGCGGCGAATTGCTGGGGAACTGGCGGCAAAAGACATTGCGATGCTGGATGCGCCGGTTTCGGGCGGTTCGGAAGGAGCCAAGCAGGGCACGCTATCGATCATGATTGGGGGTGAGGCGGCAGTGGTTGAGCGGGTGCAGTCGGTGCTGGCTGCGATGGGTAAAACCCTCACCCATGTTGGGCCTATTGGAGCTGGACAGATCACGAAGGCGATCAACCAGATCATTGTGGCAGGCACCTACTGGGCCGTGGCCGAAGGCATGGCTCTAGGCTTAAAGGCTGGGCTGGAGATGGAGCAGGTGGTGCAGGCCGTCGGTAGTGGGGCGGCTGGTTCTTGGGGGCTGACTCACCGCTCTGGCAACATGATCAGCAACAGCTATCCTCTGGGGTTTCGGGTGCGGCTGCACCGCAAGGATCTTGCGATCGCACTAGAAGCCGCACGAGAACTCAGAGTGAGCCTACCGATGGCAGCCTTTGTGGAGCAGATCGAAAATGGCCTGATTGCTCAAGGGTTTGGCGACGAAGATGTGTCGGCTCTAGCCCGCAGCGTGCGGCAGCAGTCTGGAATGGGCTAACCTATCAGCGCAAGAATCGGGTGGCTTGGAGACTGGACGGTTGATAACTTGAGTCCATGCAGCCTCAGATTCTATCCCTGCTTTTCCTCTCTGGTAACAAGACGGGCTTTGTGCTCCGACTAGATAGCCAAGCTGGGAAGAATCCTGTTGCATCCCATTCTGCAATCCTTTAGCCAACCCGCTATGCGACTTTCAGACCTGGCCGAACTGTTGCTGCTAGCTGCCCTCTGGGGTGGCTCCTTTCTGTTTATGCGGCTGGCAGCGCCTGTCCTTGGACCCATTTGGCTAATTGAGCTGCGGGTTTTGGTGGCGGGGCTGGCACTGCTGCCGCTGCTGCTTCGCCTGAAGTTGTGGCCTCATGTGCGGCGGGCGGCCCTGCCGCTATTTGTCGTGGGCTGCATCAATTCGGCCCTGCCCTTTTCTCTGCTTGCCTTTGCTTCTCTGTCTCTGCCTGCTGGGTTTACTTCAATTGTCAACGCGACCTCGCCGCTGTTTGGCTCTGTCGTAGCAGCAGTTTGGCTCAAGGAAAGGTTAACCGGCAGCCGCCTGCTAGGATTTGCCTTGGGTTTTGCGGGAGTGACGGTCTTAATCGGCTGGCAGCCTGTTGTCATGACGCCTGCCTTCTTTAGAGCGGTAGCTGCGGGGCTGTTGGCGTCTTCACTGTATGCGATCGCAGCACCCTACGCCAGACAGCAGCTAGCGGGTGTGCCGCCGATTGCGATCGCAACAGCTAGCCAGCTGAGTGCAGCCGTGTTTCTGCTGCCAGCCCTGCCGTTTACCTTGCCAGTAGCGCCCCCTTCAGCGAGTATTCTGGCAGCCGTGCTAGCCCTGGCCCTATGCTCAACGTCGCTGGCATATATTCTCTACTTCCGCCTGATTCAAAACGTTGGTTCGACGAAGGCCCTAACTGTCACCTACCTGGTTCCTTTGTTTGCCATGCTGTGGGGAGTCACAGTTTTGGAAGAAACCGTGACGGCTTCAATGGTGGCGGGCTGCAGCCTGATCTTGCTGGGAACTGCAATTGCCAACGACCTGCTGGGAAAAGGGCTGCAGAGCCGAGCCGGCCCGAGTTAAAGTACGCTGCTGACTGGCTTTTCTAACAGTTGTATGGTCACTCAAGGCACAGCCAGGTTAGAACATCCGAGCAGTAGCTCTCCTACTGTTAGGGTTGCCTCAATCTTTGCACAGCAACACAGGCTGCAAGACAAAAGTAGTTACTTGTGACGAATGTACTCGTACACCTTTAGGTACTCATCCGCTGAACTCTTCCAAGAGAAGTCGTACTGCATGCCCTGCAGGGCCAGTTGCTTAAAACCGTCTAGAGCGTTGTTGTAGAAGCCCAGTGCTCGGTTCATGGCCGACTCTAGGGCAACATTATCGGTCTGGTAGAACACAAAGCCGTTGCGCTCCTCAGGGGGGCGATTCTGGTCGTAGTCCCAGTCAAAGACGGTGTTTACCAGGCCGCCCACACCGCGCACGATGGGCACTGTGCCGTATCTTAGGCCGATCATCTGGGTCAAGCCGCAAGGCTCAAAGTTACTCGGCACCAAAATCATGTCGGCACCTGCATAGATTAGGTGGGCCAGTTCCTCATTGAAGCTCAGCTCCAGGTGACAATCCGGGTTGTCATTGAGGAACCGTTTCTCGTGCCAGAACCAGTCATTGGTGCGACGATCTGTTGCCGAACCTAGCAGCACAAACTGGGCTCCCTGCTCCAGCGCGTAATACATGGCGTGGTGGACCAAGTGCATTCCCTTTTGGTCGTCTAACCGGCCAATAAAGGCAATTAGAGGCTTGTCGCATTGCTGGAGCAGCAGGCGATCCCGCAATGCTTTCTTGTTGAGAATTTTGTCTTCAAAGGTGCTGAGCCCAAAGGGATAGGGGATGTAATCGTCTTTTTCTGGGTTCCACACGTCGTAATCGATGCCGTTGAGAATGCCGGAGAACCTATCTTCAACCAGCGAGAGGGTGTGACCCAGGCCAAAGCTGCAGTCGCCATAGCGGGCTTCCCAGGCATGGTGAGGTGACACTGTGTTGACGTGGTTGGAGTAGAGAATGCCGCCCTTCATGAAATTGAGCGAGAAGGGGTTGAAATTGTCTTGCAGCTTGTCGTAGCTGAAATAGTACTCCTCCCGATTTAGCCCTGTGGCATGGAGAATGTCGCTGCCCGCAAAGCCCTGGTGCTTAAAGTTGTGGATGGTAAACATCACCCGCTGAGACTCCAGGCCGTAGTACTTGTACATCTCGTACAGCATCACAGGCACTAGACCCGTCTGCCAGTCATGGCAGTGAAGGATGTCGGGGCGCTTGTTGCTTTTCAGCAAAAACTCTAGAGCGGCCTTGCTAAAGAAGGCAAACCGCATGGCATCGTCGTCGCAGCCGTAGTAAGCGCCCCGGTTGAACCAGCCCGTATCGTTGTGCGGCTCAATAAAGAAGCACAGCCGTCCGTGGACCCAGCCGCAGTAAACCGAGCAGTGCACCGCATGGCCGTACCAGGGTACATAGAGATCCCGGTAGGCATCGTGCAAACCCCAGATGTGGTCATAGCGCATGCAGTCGTACTTAGGCAAAATCAGCTCGACTGTGTGGCCTCGGCTCTCCAGCTCCCGGCTGAGACCATAAACCACGTCTCCCAGACCACCTGCTTTGATTACCGGAGCGCACTCTGAGGCAATCTGCACAATGTACATGCCGCTTTCCCGTTATAAAACTTCATTTTTATAGCTTTCATTCAAACAGGATGTTGGAAATGAGGCAAGTGACAAAGGTGGCGTTTTTACCATGCTGTAAATCAGTAAATCGGTAGAGGAAATGAAGAAGGGTTGAAGGGGCGGCTAACACCGGGCAAGACCGCATCAGGTAGCCTATGATCGGACAAACAATCAGTCGGCTGAAAATACGTAGCGACGGGTTTTATGCGGTGGGTTTTATGCAGCTAACGGCCTCTAATTCAGACCGTTGATCAACTGTCGATTCAAAGGTCTTTGGCAGCGATCGCACCCATTCCCACAAGAGTTCAATGGCCGAACCCTTCGCAAAGCCGATAGATTAGAAGATATGTAACGTTTCTGAGACGGGCTGGATTTTGATGCGCGTACTTCTTATGACTGGCAAGGGCGGGGTTGGCAAGACCTCCGTTGCAGCGGCTACAGGGCTGCGCTGCGCCGAACTGGGGTACAAAACCCTGGTGCTGAGCACCGACCCGGCTCACTCCCTGGCCGACAGCTTCGATATAGAGCTAGAGCACAAGCCCAAACAGGTCAAGCCCAACCTTTGGGGAGCCGAACTCGACGCCCTGATGGAGTTAGAGGGCAACTGGGGCGCGGTCAAGCGCTACATTACCCAGGTGCTTCAGGCGCGGGGGTTGGAGGGGGTTGAGGCCGAAGAACTAGCCATTCTCCCCGGCATGGACGAGATCTTTAGCCTGGTGCGGATGAAGCGCCACTATGACGAGGGCGAGTTCGATGTACTGATTATCGACTCTGCTCCGACCGGAACGGCCCTACGGCTACTGAGCCTGCCGGAGGTAGCGGGCTGGTATATGCGTCGTCTCTACAAGCCCTTTCAGGCAGTTTCAGCAGCTTTGCGGCCCCTGGTTGAGCCGATCTTTCGCCCGGTGGCTGGGTTCTCCCTGCCTACTCAGGAGGTCATGGATGCCCCCTACGAGTTTTACGAGCAGCTAGAGGCGTTGGAAAAGGTTTTGACCGATGCTAGCGTCACTTCCGTTCGCCTGGTGACCAACCCTGAAAAGATGGTAATCAAGGAGTCTCTGCGGGCTCATGCCTACCTGAGTCTTTACAATGTGGGCACGGACTTGATTATTGCCAACCGCATTATTCCCGATAGCGTGCAAGACCCCTTCTTCCAGCGATGGAAGGAAAGCCAGCAGCAGTACCGCCAAGAAATTCATGAGAACTTCCACCCGCTGCCGGTCAAAGAAGTGCCGCTGTTCTCAGAAGAAATGTGTGGCCTAGCAGCCCTAGAACGTCTAAAGGACATTCTCTACGGCGAAGAAGACCCGGCTCAGGTCTACTACAAAGAAACTACGCTGCGGGTGGTGCAGGCCGATAACGCCTACAGCCTAGAGGTCTATCTGCCGGGCATTCCTAAAGACAAAATTGAGCTGAGCAAGTCTGCGGATGAACTCAATATTCGCATTGGCAATCATCGCCGCAACTTGGTGCTGCCTCAAGCCCTAGCAGCCCTACAACCCTCAGGGGCCAAGATGGAGGATGACTACCTCAAGATCCGCTTTGGAACTTAGAGTCATCAATTGGATGAATGGCTTCTAGGGAGGTGCGCTCAGTAGGCGGTAGATGAAAATCTGCTGCTAGTAGATCTAGCCCCTCCGCCACTGTAAAGGGCGATCGCACATTCAGCGCTTGGTAGCACCGCTCTTGGTAGTCGGGCTTGGCCTGAAAGTAGGCGATCGCCCTTTACTCTTTTCCACCGACGAAGGGAGTGCTCCAAAATGTCCAGTTTTCTTTATTAAAAGGTGATCGCCAGCGACAGATTAGGTCTGATTCGAGGGACTGGCGGGCTTTGCGATCGCACGGGGCAAACGGCCAAAAGCCAATGTTGACGCTAACAGGCAAATCGTGGGGCCGATGGGCGGCAATGTAGTTGAGAATGTAGCGTTTGCAATCGTGTTCGCCTTTCCAGCGCTGGTTTGACTTGATGGTTTCGCCTACATAGAGCAAGATTGGCAGCTCGTGATCGACGACAAAGTAGAGTGCGGGCACTCCTGACTCGCTAAATTGGCCGCGCCAAAACTCGGCGTTGCGCTGGGGTAGGGTAAATGGGTCAAGGGCATCGACTGGGTTGGGGGCTTCCCAGGCGCTAAAGAGAGAACCCTGCTCGGCCTGGGGAGCCGCCTGAACCGCCTGCTGAAAATCAAGGATGCGGCGTTTCCAGTCCTGTAGTTCTGCTGGGGGGATGTCGGCTTGAGGGGTGCGGTTATAGGCCCAAGAGAGGTCTGCCGCCCGCAGGTCAGCTTCAGGTAAAAAAGAGGGTTGGTACTCAGCCATGCATAGGCCAGATGTAGCGGGTCATGGCTCTCGATAATAGTATGAATACGCTAGATGCAGGCCAAATTTCTTTGAACTTTCTGACGTCAGGCAGCGTCTTAGTCAAAGGGTAGATGAAATGGTTAGAATGGAACGCTGGAGCCTTTGGGCATACTGTCCTTGAGCTACCGGGTTGAATTGTAAGGGCCTCCATGAACCGAAAAATTTCCAGGCAGTTGCCTGTTCTGGTGTGGATGTTTGTGTTTGGGTTTGTCGGTGCGATCGCATCGCTGCTGGTTGTCGCTCCCGATCCGGCTGCTGCTGAATCAGACTTTTCCCCCATCGAACACCCCCGGATCTATGAAAACGTCATCGGCCTGCCCGACGGCGAAGATACTGCTCTGCTGCTCCAGAAGTTTGTGCTCAAAACTCAATTCCCGGCTGGGCTTTAACCCCCTGCTCCCGGAACGGGTGCTTCACCAGCTTCATCTCGGTCACCAGGTCAGCTTGGTCGATCAACTCCTGTGGCGCACCCCGTCCGGTCAAAATGACGTGGGTTTGCTCTGGCTTTTCGGCTAAACCCGCTAGCACCTGCTCGACCGAGAGAAAACCATGCTTGAGGGCAATGTTGACCTCGTCGAGCAGGATAGTCTTGTACTCGGGATTGCGAATGTAGGACAGGGCTGCTTCCCAAGCTTCTGTCGCTTTTTGAATGTCTCGCTCCCGATCCTGAGTATCCCAGGTAAAGCCTTCGCCCATAGCCTGAAAGGTGAGCTGCTCTGAGAAGCGCTCTAGCACGGCTTTCTCCGCCGGCTCCCAGGCTCCTTTGATGAACTGAACAATCGCTACTTTGAACCCGTGGCCGAGCGATCGCATGACAATGCCCAGGGCTGCTGTGGTCTTGCCCTTGCCGTTGCCGGTGTGGACAATGATCAGCCCCTTCTTTAGGGTGCGCTCTGCCAGCCGCTGCTCCTGCACCTCTTTGCGACGCTGCATCTTGCGCCGATACTGCTCGTCAGACAATCCCGCTGCCACCGCTTCATCATCAAGGCGAACTGCGGCATCATCGAGGGCTTCAGCCGGTTGGGAATCGTTAGGCATGGCGGGCATCAGAATTCAGAACGTCTTAAAATGCTCAACCTCTCTACAGTAGGCTGAAACGCTAGATCAATCATAAACTGACTATATGCCGCGACCGATGCAACTGCCGAGGCAATCATGGCACTCGCAACTGATCGATCTACTCAACCTCTGCCGTTAAGTTTTGACGATTTCCTCGCTCACTATGGCGATGATGCTCGCTATGAATTGATTGACGGAGAACTGTTTGATTTGGAACCTACTGGACCACATGAGGAGGTTGCTGCAGTTATTGCCCGATGGCTCAATTACGAGATTATTCAGCAAGGCTTCGATTACTTTATTCCCCATCGCTGTCTCATTAAGCCCCTGGCAACAGGGACTGGGTTCCGACCAGACGTCATTGTGCTAAATCGATCTGCGCTGCCTCAAGAGCCGTTGTGGGCTAGCCAGCCCGTCGTGACTCTAGGTAGCACCATCAAGTTCGTGGCTGAAGTTGTCAGCAGCAATTGGCAAAACGACTACGCGCGTAAATTTGAAGACTATGCCCTGCTTGGCATTCCAGAATATTGGATTGCAGATTATCAAGGGCTGGGCGGTGAGTTTTTCATCGGTCGCCCAAAACAGCCAACCTTAACCGTTTGTGTCTTGAACGAAGAGGGTCGCTATGAGCGACAAATTCTGCGAGGCGATCAGCCGATCGTTTCTGCCGTTTTCCCTAAATTGACCCTGACAGCAGAAGCTGTGCTGGGAGCTGGGCGGTAAATTGAGCCCCTACGGTTGTACTTCTAAATTGGTTCTGATAATTTGAGAGATGCAAGGCGATGAGCCTAGCGGGAGGAGAGAGGTCTGATACACCCCAATCCCCCCTAACGTCCAACCTAAACCCGGTAGGCTGAAACGCTGGATCAATCATAAGATCTCGGCGAACTCTTTAACCTACTTTGAGGCGTGGCTAGCGCTGCCGCCTTGCTTTCCTTTACCCAAAAAAGTAGGGCAACAATGACAACATCTCTAAACCTGGACATTCTCCGGGCAATTCCGTCTGGCAATCAGGAGAAGCTGAAGGTCGTTTTGATGGGCGACCTCGATGCAGTGCTCAGAACGCAGGACTTTTTAGCTGTGGTTAAGTTCGCAGAGAAGAAGTTTTGGAGCGACCCGCAACCGATAGGCATGAGCAGCGAATACATCAGCGTACTCATTAGAAAGAGCGCACCTAAACCCAATGTAGGTTAATCACGGGGGCCAGAAACCCGGTTTCTTCAAGAAACCGGGTTTCTGGGAGGACTCTGCAAGCTATACCTTGGACCAATTAAACCAATCAGATTTCCATCAGGATCTTTTACTTGACACATGTAGGTTCCATCCTGCCGATCCAATGGACCTCGATAGAGCTTCGCACCCAGTTGTGTAGCCCGCTCAAGCACGGCATCAAAATCTGCAACTTGCCAATAGGCTACATGTCCTGCCGCTCCTGATGGTACTTTGCTATCTGATTGATGAAACCACACCTCTTGATTACCTACCCGAATAAAGAAGTGTTCTGGATCTTCCAACCATGTAATCTCGATGCCAAACAAATTTGAATACCACGCAGCGGCAGCATGACGATTGGAGACGAAATACATGACTTCAGAAACATGCTTAAACATATTGATTACTCACAAAGAATCTTTCAATCACTGCTTTATTGACCACTTCAACCAATTGAAGCTTTAAGTACCAATAAATTTGTCTCAAACCACCTTCCACCTTTAGATTAGGTTAGCTCTACACGGTTGAACTCTCGGGGCAGTTCTTGTACTCTCAACGTTGCGGAGAATGTATCTAGGCAGGAATTTGGAAAGGTGCAACTTCCCAACCCCCCTGTGACATCCCGACTTAAACCGGGTAAGTGAGATGCCCTAAGTGCATTCTATGCGCTAGCATCTTCGATTACCTCCACTTGAGACCGCTAGAAAGTTCTCCGTTTTCGAGTTGAGGAAAACGGAGAAAGCCCGCAAGCTAATAGACCCTTCTGCTAGCAGCCGATCAATCCCCCTGGGTTGGTGGGCTACTGAGGCTCTATCCCGCTTCTCCCGACGAACTTGCCCACGCTAGGGATTAGTTCTTCGTTAGCGAAGCCATATCAATGACAAAGCGATATTTCACATCGCTTTTCAGCATGCGTTCATACGCCTCGTTGATATCTTGAATCTCGATCACTTCAATATCGGAAGTGATGCCATGCTCACCGCAGAAATCGAGCATTTCCTGAGTTTCAGCGATGCCACCGATGAGGGAACCCGCAATCGATTTACGCCCCATGATCAAGGGAACCGTATTTAAGGTTGGCACCAGACCGCCCAAAAATCCGACTAGCACCAGAGTGCCGCTGAGCGACAGCGTTGGCAGGTAGGGGTTGAGATCGTGCTCTGTCGGGACGGTATCGATAATCAGATCGAAGCGTCCTTTCACGGCTGCCATTTGCGCTTCGTCGGTAGAGATCACGATGCTATCTGCCCCAAGGCGACGTGCATCCTCTTCCTTGCTGGGGGAACGGGTAAACAGGGTGACATTCGCGCCAAGTGCTTTTGCCAGTTTCAGGGCCATGTGTCCCAGCCCTCCCAAACCGATAACCGCTACATGGCTATCTTGACCCACGTTCCAGTGACGCAGGGGTGACCAACTGGTAATTCCGGCGCAGAGTAAGGGCGCAACCCCCTTGAGATCTAGCCCATCGGGAACCTTCAGAACGAATTTCTCCGACGCGACGATTCTCTCGGAATAGCCGCCGAAGGTGGGCATTTGATCATAGCGGTCATGACTGTTATAGGTAAAGGTTGCAGTCTCCTCGCAATACTGCTCCAAGCCTTGATTACAGGGGGCGCACTGCTGGCAGGAATCGACCATGCACCCAACACCGACCTGATCACCGGGTTTGAAGCGCGTCACCTCTGGCCCGACACTGACAACACGACCAATAATTTCATGGCCAGGCACAACCGGGTATTCAGTTCCCCCCCAGTCATTTCGAGCAGTATGCAAATCAGAGTGACAAACGCCACAGTAAAGAATTTCGATCACCACATCGTCAGCACGCGGATCGCGGCGCACAAAGCTATGGGGAACCAGAGCATCTGCAGCAGATTTTGCGGCGTATCCCAGTACATCCATCGTCATCGTTTTTTCTCCCTCGATTGTTAGTGGGTCGTCTTTGTTGTTAATAAGGCATTAGCGGCTTCTAGAGCATGCAACCAGAGACTCATTATCAGCAAGGGCCTGCCGCTACTCAAATGGGTTATATTCTGGCTTCTTGTATAGGTTTTCCGATTGTTGAGGATGTCTGATCTATAAACTTGTTCTAGCCGATCTTCTGGCTTGATTGCTTCAATTGCTGCCGAAACCGATGCTCCGCTGCAATTTAGAAGTGAAATAACGTCTTTAGGCAACCCAGGCCAAAATGTCAGTGCGGCTAGTGTCGGTGACAGCGTCACTCAGCGATTTCAGCCTAGATCAGGGTATTGACCTGCTGCCACAATCGCAAAATCGGCCCCAAAGACTTCAAGTTCCCCAGTGAAAGTAGGATGTGTTAGGCGTAGCCGTAACGCATTGGGACAGGTCGGTCGACCCTCATCGGGTAATCCGTTGAAGGAACCGGATGCCGTCGAGAATCTCGGTCACCCGCGCCTCGGTGAGGGTGCCGATATAGGGGCCAAGCTGAGTTTTTTGCAGAGACGTGAGTTTGCCCGCCTCGACAACGCTTCGCTTCGGGAGTCCGGCCTCGCCAGCTTCAAGGGCCACGTTGCCGGGGAGGCCAACACGCTTGGGGTTGGTCGTGAGGGCGCAGGCGACCACGGTGGGGAGGCGGCTGTGGTTAAACAGGTTGTCCTGAAGGATGACGTAGGGGTGGGGAATGTCGGAATCGAGCGTGACCCAGTAGATGTTGCCCCGGTCGATCAACATAGCTGTTCCGCCATCGAGTGGATATTAGTCTACGGCAACGACGTATTGCACGGATGCAAGAAAGTATTTTGCGATCGCATCAACGTCGCAAGTGCTGCAACTGAGGTATTAATCTATGACAATGACGTATTGCATAGATGCAATAAAGTATTTTGCGATCGCATCAACCATCTCACCCGACACCACAAAGTATTTTGCGATCTCACTAAAGTGTTGTGGCTGCATTCTCTAAGTGCAGCCACAACATCAAACTCTAGCTCAAGCCTTCTCACGTCATCCTAGCTGACTAAACTAATCTCGCCTGTATCCAAGTCATAGTAGGCACCAACGACTTTGAGTGTGCCTTCTTGCACAGCTGCAGCAATTACAGAAGAGGTTTGTAATCGTTCTACCTGTAAGCGCACATTTGCTTTGACTGCGTTTGTGAGGCGATCGCCTGCTTCTCCCTCCGAGGATTGAACTGCCGGCCGAATTGCTATTGCGAGTGATTCAATAACACCTGGCAATTCACCCCCCTCTAGAGCTGCCGCCACTGCACCACATCGCTCATGTCCCAAAACCATGAGCAGGGGGGCTCCCAATACACCCACGGCATACTCTTCACTAGCAATGTCTTCAGTGATGGCAATATTGCCAGCCACACGGACGACAAAGAGATCGCCAATTCCCTGGTCAAACGCGATCTCTGGCACCACTCGTGAGTCTGCACAACCGAGAATGGCGGCAAAGGGAGCTTGCCCTGTTGCAACTTCAGTAAGGCGGGCAAAATCTTGATGAGGATTGCTCTGTCTTCTTGCAACGAATCGCTGATTTCCTTCCATGAGTTGCGCCAGCGCCTGATCGGGAGTCAAAGTGCTCTGGGGATGAGCCCCGCCGGGAGTGGCCGCAACAAGTTGATCTTGCTTAGTACGAGATCCCCCGCGTTCGACGGCTTGGGCTAATGCACCCGTTCCTAACCAAGCTGTCAATGAACTTGTGCCAATCAACCCTGCACCAAATTGAAGGAGATTCCTTCTTGAAAAATTTTGCTGATTCGAGGAATGTTTCATGGTTGTTTTGCCTCAAATAATGAAAGCACTCTTTAGAACAAGCGTGAGTAATTTACAACTTAATTCTTAAAAAGGCTTTTTAATGTACAGGCAACAAAAAAACTGGTATTGAAGTAAATCTTAAAACTCAAGCACTCAAGGCCTTATATCAGCTGTGGAGATTGAGGGTGTTGTCTAGCACTTTTGGTGAATAGTGCCCTTAAGTCCGATGTTATTTAGTGCGTTCAAATTTGGTGCACATGTCTAGACGACGTACCTTTCAAAACGATCACACTCGACACCATAAAGCGTTTTGCGATCGCAACAACAAGCGTATTCAGCCTAACAACAGCAAGGAGACGAGCATTGCCCATCCTCGCACTCCATTTGCTCAGGAGATGTCTTTCTCAGCTAAGGAACCGATGTCACCACCAAGAAGTTTTACGTTCAGTTGCCCTCCGGTAAACAACATTTCGGTGAGTGCTTCGTCAATGTCTTGTATGGAGAGCGACCCTGAGCGGTTGTTTTCGAGGTAAAACTGAGTTGCTCGTCGCATTAATTCTTTGATGAATGCGGCACTGACATTCTTTGTCTTAGCAACAATCCCGTTGAGAACGTCGTCGGCAACCGGCACATTTCTGGCGTAGACCGTTGCCAGCTTTTTACGCCCAGCTTCATCAGGTAACGGAAATTCGATCGCCTGGTCAATGCGCCCCGGACGACCTGCGACAGCGGCTTCAATCGTCTCTGGGCGGTTGGTGGAGAGAATGAAAATGAGTTCAGCATCTTCTGCTAACCCATCCATTTCATTCAGCAGTCGATTGAGCATCGCTTCTTCGCAAGAGCCTGACATAGTGTCGCGATCGCGTGCAATCAGGTCGGCATCTTCAATTACCACCATCGACGGTTGTAACAATCGTGCCAGTGCAATGTATTCACGAATTAACCCAATTTGTTCGGCAGTGACTAATAGGGTGGTGTGTCCGGGTAAGAGCGTTGCCAGATAGCGGATGGTAAAACTTTTGCCTGTCCCCGGTGGACCGTAGAACAACAAGCCTTTTTTGAGAGGCATGTTAAAGGCTGCCAGTTCCTTGCGCCGCTGGGCAAACTCAATGACATTGCGCCTCAGCAGCTCAATGGTGGCAGCAGGCAACACCAGATCGTCTTGATCGATCGGATCAAGTCGATGAACGGTGACCCCCACACTATGCCCCGAGTAGTTATCACCTGTTTCGAGGGAAAGCACTTTGCCCCGGTAGGATTTTGCTTGAGCGATCGCGTTTTCAGCCTGTTTAAAAATTTCGGAGACAATAGTTTGCCCCTCTGTTCCTGCCAGCACAGCAACTTCCAAGTGAGAACCGACGCATCTACTGTGTTCCTTCTGGGGTGATAACAAGACAGCATAGCGGACGTTGTGTTCGCTGACGAGCCATAACCCATTCTCTAAACATCGGACAGGTTCGTCTTCTCCGATGTCAACTTCTTCATAGCGGGCAGGAGCGATTACAGCTGTCTCTCGAATGTCATCTAACAGCAATGAGAAGGTGCAGGTTTCGTAGGAATAGCTAACATGGACTCCCAAAAAAGTGACGCCTTCACGCTGGTTGAACAGGTGATTTAACGCTTTTTGCAAGTCAGCCCGCATTCTGGCAGGAAAAACCCGACTGGAGGTAACAACGTCAGTAACATAGGTTGGGTAGAAATGTTTCTTGAGCACCGTATGAACAAATTTGCTCGGCTCTAACCCAACTCGTAAAGGCTGTGTTGGATCAACATCTGTATATCCGTTTCGCGCAGCTAATAAATCGGCTGCATTGGTTACACATTCGTTACAAATAAAGCTCGATGGTCCTGCAATCAAATAATCGACGCCGAGCTCGCCCTTTTCACAAAACGCGCACCGACGATTGGTTTGAATCACATCAAGCATAAGATTTGCAGTTGTTCCTAGAGCTTATAGACAAGCTTCAACTCTACGTCTAGCCATTCCAGATGAATACAGTTACAGCCTGGACGAAGAGTGGGACAACCCACTTATTGCAGCAGCCTACAAGGCTTGCTCAAGAGGATATCCAAAATGCGGTGAGCCATTTCCAGCTTAGAGCAGGGAGCAATCGCATCTTCCCTCCCCCCTTTTTGCAGCACCACCGCCTGATTAGTATCCGTCCCAAAGCCACTGCCGGGCTGGTCTACCGGGTTCGCCACAATCGCATCTAGCCCCTTACGCTTGAGCTTATCTAGAGCAGGGGGAATGATGTCTCCAGTTTGCGCGGCAAAGCCAATTAGGTGCTGCTGAGGTGTTCGTCTTTGGGCTAGGGTCGCCACGATATCCGGCACTTGCTCTAAAGGTAGGGACTCTGGCAAGTCTTGCTTTGCTAGCTTAGTTTCTGCCTGCACCGCAGGTTTAACGTCGGCCACTGCCGCTGCCATAAAGATCCAGTCGGCCTGGGGTAGGGCCGAGAGCATTGCCTGCTGCATCTGGGCAGCAGTGGTGACGGGAATAGCTTGAATTCCCAGCAGCCGCGATCGCAAACTCTCCTCCATCGGTCCATGCACCAGGGTTACCTGTGCGCCTCGATGCAGCGCCGCCTGGGCTAGAGCCAGGCCCATCTTGCCGGTCGAGGGGTTACCGATAAAGCGGACTGGGTCGAGGTGTTCGCGGGTGCTGCCTGAGCTGATCAGAACGGTTTGCCCAGCCAGATCCCGGTTGCCGCCCGTGTGCAGCAGCGATTTGAGGTGAGCCAGAATGTCTGCAGGTTCGGCCATGCGTCCGGTGCCGATGCGATCGCAAGCCAGCACTCCCTCCCCCGGCCCCACGCTGTGATAGCGGGAAAAGGTCAAAATTCTCTGCCAGTTCTCCTGCACTGCCTGCTGTTGCCACATGTCAGTATTCATGGCTGGGGCCAGCAGGATAGGGCAGGTCGAGGCCAGTACGGTATTGGTCAGCAGGTTGTCAGCAAAGCCGTGGGTCAGTTTCGCCAGAGTATTCGCCGTGAGCGGGGCGATTAAAAACACGTCAGCCCACTCGCCCAGCTCAATGTGCAGCGGGCGACCTTGACTTGCATTCCAAAAATCCGCGTCAGTATAGGCAGGGTGGCGGGCTAGCGTTGCCACGGTTAAAGGCGTAACAAACTGCTGCGCCCGCTCAGTCAGCAAAACGCGCACCTCAGTTCCCGATTTTGCCAACGCAGAAATGGCATCACAGACCTTGTAGGCTGCGATGCCCCCACCCATGCCAATCAGAACCCGCTGTTTCTGGCTCAAGCCTACGGTTGCTTACTCTTCATCAAAGGGTTCAATGTCGAGCAGATACACGTAAGACTTAACCAGTTCGGGTCGCTGAAATGCGATCGCGCGCAGCAAATGCCAATCATTGAGCCCTTCAAAGGCATTGTCATAGGCATCTTGCTCCAACCGGCTAGCCAGTTCAGCCACCGTTTCGGGCGTCATCGCAGAAACTTCCTGCTGAGACACATGAATAGTCGCCATAGTCTTTCCCCCCGTTGTGGACTCCGTCCATCTAGAGACGCCAGCTTTTGGCTGCTCAAAGACGGATCAACCCCTTTATCCTAATAATTTAGCAGTCACTCCACTCTGCCCTTGCCGCAAATCTTCGCAAAAGACAGTCATAAGCCGGATAACGTCGGGTAAGATTTCATGCCCCATAGCCATCTCGTGATATTGCACAGTGATTCCCTGCGCTTCTAATGCAGCCTTAGCTTGATGAGCTTTGGGTAGCGGCACAATCGGGTCAACCCGACCATGCACCAGCAGCACAGGGCGGTTGCTAACTGAGGCTTCTAAGGGAGCATGAAGATAGCCGCTTAAGATCATCTGTCCTGCCAGCGGTAGCGCACTGCCCACATCTAGCGCCATTGCCCCACCTTGGGAAAACCCGGCTAAGATCGTGCGGCTAAGCGGAATTCCAGTGCTATCTGCCAATGAGTTCAGCCAGTCCTGCAGCAGCCGACGACTTTCCTGAAAATCTGCCTGCTCTGCAAAATCGTAGGGGCGGCGAAAGTCATAGCTGTAGGGAAACCCATACCACATACGGCCCAACGGCACTTGAGGATGGGGAAAGGGGGCATTGGGAAACAGCATTTGAAACCCTGAGAGCTGCAGGTACGGGGCTAGACTGGCTAAGTCTTCAGCATTGGCTCCCCAACCATGCAGTGCCACTAGCAGCCAATCTGCCTCCCCTACCTCAGCCCCCAAAGACAGTACCTTAAGCGTCAAGTCAACACCTCCAAAGGGGCTTGTAGCCTTTCTATTTTATGAAAACTAGCCCTTCTAGCTGCGTTAACCTAAAAATCTATCCGAAGGCAGGGTATTGCCCCTTGTGAGACACCCTATCGCTGAAATTCCAAGGCTTCTAAGCTTATTCGTAAATCTTGAAAAATGACGAAATTTGCCTAACCGTCCCCCCCTAGGGCATTGAACAGCTAAAGCCGTAGCGGTTAACTGATTTAAGCTAAGTAGCTTCAATCCAAGCGAGCCAGTAAGTTAGGCAAGCCCCCATAGTTTCTTTAGAGGACACGATGCAAGAAACGGTGATCAGACTGGCTAGGGCAGGACTGTTGGCAGTCCTGCTGCCCCTGACGCTACAGGCCTGTGGCGGTGATTCGCCCACGGCTACCGATACTGCTAGCCCAGATCCTCAGATAGCGGCATCTGGAACTGCAGGGGAAGGAACTCTAGTCGTTCGAGCCAATGGTGAGGACTTTGTGCGCCAAGGGTTCACCACCAGTGATGGGTGGGAAATGGAATTTGACAACGTCTATGTGACGCTGGCCAACGTTACTGCCTACCAAACCGATCCGCCGTTTGATCCGCAAGCTACCCAAGAAATCAATGCTCAGGAGACCGTTTCGGTGTCGGAGCCAATTACGGTGGATTTGGCTGAGGGGGATGAGGCTGCAGATCCGGTCATGGTTGCCGAGGTCAAAGCGCCCGAGGGTCGCTACAATGCCCTATCGTGGGAGATGGTCGCGGCCCCTGAAGGTCCAGCCGAGGGCTATTCCATAGTGCTGCAGGGTACGGCAACTCGCGATGGGCAAACCCTGCCCTTTGTCTTGAGACTGTCTGAGGAGCTAGCGTTTACCTGCGGCGACTTCGTTGGGGATCAGCGCAAAGGCATTCTAAGCGGCGATGATGAGGCTGACTTGGAGGCAACCTTCCATTTCGACCACCTCTTTGGCGATGGCGAAGCCCCTGCTGACGACGAAATTAATACAGGCGCTTTGGGCTTTGATCCCCTTGCGGCGCTGGCTGAAGGGGGTCGGGTTGAGGCAAATAGTCAGCAGCTTAGCGAACGTCTTGCCCCTGCTGATTACCAGAAGCTTCTAGAAATCCTGCCCAGCCTCGGCCATGTCGGCGAGGGCCACTGCGAAGAGACGAATTTGACTGCATGAGACGTGTAATACCAATCATTTTGGGATGTATTGGGGCAGCAGCGGGGGCTGCCCCTGCCCTGGCGCACGGAGTCGTGCTTAACTACCAGCCCGCCAACAGCATTGCGGTGGAGGCTACCTTCGACAATGGGGAGCCGATGGCCGATGCTCAGGTTTTGGTGTATTCTCCCGAGAGCCCGTCGGAACCTTGGGCTGAGGGCACAACCGACGCGCAGGGGAGGTTTTTGTTTTCGCCTGATGCGTCGCTGCCCGGCACTTGGGAAGTGTCTGTGCGCCAAGCCGGTCACGGCGGCATCGTCGCGATCCCGGTTGAAGGCACTTCCGTAGCGACCACTGCTGAGGGGTCTGGGTCTGGTGGCGGCGAGGCCACCTCCAACTCAGAGACAATGTCTGCTCGCCCTCAGGCCGCCACCGCTGGGCCTTCGCCGGTGCAGCAGGGGATCATGGTGGGATCGGTGATTTGGGGCTTTATTGGCACGGCGCTGTTCTTTTCGCGGGGTAAGCGTTAGTGCATATTCCCGACGGTATTTTGCCGGTTCAAGTTAGTGCGGGGGGCTATGCGATCGCAAGTCTAGTCACCTGGTATTCCCTGCGCCAAATCAACCGCAAATCCGACCCAACGGCAGAGATTCCCAAGGCGTCGCTGCTAACAGCGGCGTTTTTCGTCGGATCTTCCATCTACATTCCCATTCCGCCTACCAGCATTCACCTGATCTTGAATGGGTTGATGGGGGTTGTTCTGGGCTACTTTGCCTTTCCAGCGATTTTGATCGGGCTGTTTTTTCAGGCCTTGATTATCGGCCACGGCGGACTGACAACCCTGGGGGTAAATGCGACCATGATGGGGGTTCCGGCGCTGCTGGCTTACCACATCTTTCAGCTGCGCCACTCTCTAGGCCGCTCCCTGCCAGGCACCTGGGGTACGGGGCTGTTTGCCTTTTTGGGCGGGGCATTGGGTCTGGGGCTAGCAGCCTTGGTCTTCTTTGTTCTAGTGATTACAACCATTCCCTCTGGGTTTGATGCGACGACTGAGCAAACAGCAATTGTGGGCCTCTCGATTGCTCATATTCCATTAATGGTGATCGAAGGAGCCTTTACGGCAACGCTGGTTCTGTTTTTGCAGCGGGTCAAGCCAGAGCTACTAGAAGGTGTGGGTAAATCGTGATCCTGACGCATCAAGAGGCTTATATTCAGCTGGCATCGCCGATTCACCGTTGGCTGCCCCAGCAAAAGCTGATTGGCCTTTTTGCCCTCATGTTTGCCTTTGCTGCGGTGCGGCAACTGGCGCTGCTGGTGCCTATGCTGGCGGTCACGGCAGTTTTGTATGGCCTATCGCAGCTGCCCATTTCCTTTCTAGGTCAGCGGCTGCGCTATCCAGGCATGTTTATTCTGGCGGTCGTGCTAGTGCTGCCACTGGCGTCGGGAGAGACTGTCTTGTGGCAGTGGGGCTGGCTAGCAGTGCGGCAGGAAGGACTGCAGACTATGGGGTTAGTGCTGGGCCGATTTTTGTCAATTTTGACATTAGGCTTTATTTTGTTAGGGACTACCCCGTTTTTATCCCTGATTAAGGCCATGCGTTCCTTGGGGTTGCCTGCGATTTTGACTGACATGACCTTACTGTCTTACCGCTATCTCTACGAAATTGCCGATACCTTGGCAATCATGCAGCAGGCGATGCAGCTGCGAGGCTTTGGTCAGACCCGTCAGCGGCGGCTGCGGCTAGATCGGCGCGTGCTGCAACAGCTTGCCTCGCTGATCGGTACCCTGCTGATTCGGAGCTACGAGCGCTCAGAGCGGGTGTATAAGGCTATGCGGCTACGTGGGTATGGCAGGCCGCAGGAGCCAGTCAAAACAGTCAGGGCAGGGCAAAAGCGGCTGCCTGATAAAGTAGGTTGGGCCTTGACGGGGGCAACCCTGTCGCTAGCGGTTGGTTTTGTGGTTGCTGAGGTGGCGCTGTCGAGGTTATGAGTTCAACTTTTGTGCCATCCACGGCTGCTGCTGAGGCGGCAGCGACGACTGGGCAACCGCTTGCCGTTATGACTGAGGCGCTTAGCTTTTCCTACCCTGACAGTTCTAGGGTGGTAGACAACGTCTCGCTGCACATTGCCGCTGGGGAACGGGTAGGCATCATTGGCCATAACGGCTGTGGCAAAACGACGCTGTTTATGCTGCTGTGCGGGGTTTTGACGCCTTCTGAGGGAAACGTTTGGCTCTTTGACGAGCCGGTGCAGCCAGGGCAGTTTCGGCCTGAGGTGGGCCTGCTGTTTCAAGACCCAGATGATCAGCTTTTTTCGGCCTCCGTGGCCGATGATATTGCCTTTGGGCCGCAGAACATGGGCTTAGAGGATGCGGAGGTGGCAGTGAGGGTGCAGGAGGCGCTGGCGCTGACAGGGCTAGAGCGGTTGGCAAACCGGCCTCCCCACCATCTGTCTGGGGGGGAGAAGCAGATGGTTGCGATCGCAGGTCTGCTCGCTATGAAGCCCCGCATTTTGCTCTACGACGAACCCACCGCTAGCCTCGACCTGCGCACTCGGCGACGGCTGATCCACTTTTTGCAGCAGGCTCCTGAAACCCTGCTGATTTCCTCCCACGACTTAGAGTTTGTGCTGGAGGTGTGCGATCGCGTTTTACTCATCGACGATGGCCGGGTAATTGCCGATGGCAACGCTAGAGAAGTTATGGGCAACCAGGCCCTCATGGAAGCCCACGGGCTGGAAAAGCCGCACTCTCTTGTGCTCCACAGTGAGCCTCACCACCGCAGCGGTAATCCTCCTAACCTCTAACCAGATCTAGAGGGGCTTAACGAAGCGAAACGACGTGATCACCAGCCCTTCTCGGAAGTAAAAGCGGTGAGCATCGGCTCGCTGCACGCCACTGTCTAGCTGCAAAGAGCTGCAGCCTTGGGCTTGGGCCTGCTCATGGAGCCAGGTGATGAGCTGCTTGCCGTAGCTTTGGGAGCGGCTGCTCGCATCGGTCACCAAATCATCGACATATAAAATGCGGCCGTGGGCCAACAGATTCTGAATCCGGAAGCCTGCTACGGCTTTTACCCCATCTTCCGCCTGAACGTAGACCAGCTGATAGCCCTCCTGTCGCTGCTGCAGAACCCGGTTGATAAATTCTGCCTGGCTCAGGTGCGGTCTAAGTTGCACCATCACCGGAAAGCAGCGGCTCAACTCGGTTTCAGATCGGGCATAGCGGATATCCATCCTGTTTCCCTCACACAACTGCGTTGAAAGCCATTTGCCAAAAGTCTGCCTCTAGTGCGGCTACCCGCAGAAAAGCTGCCTGGGCCTGCTGCTGCGCCTCTGGGGTTGCTGTTGCCAGCGCGACATCAGCCTGCTGAGCCAAGATTTTGACATATTCAGTAAAGCCCAGATTGCCCCAGCGGTCGGCAAATTCACTGTAGGGCTGGGGCATAGGCCCCGGCAGTTGCCAGCCCTGATTGTAAGCATACTCAATGGCCCAAAGAGCCGTTGCCTGAACGGCATAGGGCACTGTTACTAGGCTGGCCATAAACTCGCAGTACTGCTGGCAGGTGGCCTGACGGGGTGTGTTTAGCTCTAGCTGCCGCTCGGCGGCTTTGGCCTGAAACCAGAGCAGTTCATCCTTTAGGGCTCCAAGGCCGCTTAGCAGGCTGTCGAGATTGGTGTCTGGGGCAGCTGCCAGTACCCGAGCCAGCATCCGGGTAAACTCCTTGACAAAGAGATAGTCCTGCACCAACCAGGTATTAAACTGCTCCGGGCGAATCGTGCCGGTCTGACAGCCGCTCAAAAAAGGATGAACAGTGGCCTGCTGCCAGGCGGTTGGATGGGCGTCAATCAAATGCTCGCAGGTAATCGCCATGTCCCTACAGAATTGCTTAGATCAGGTTGATTTTAGCTGAGCGCAGCTACAGACGAGCCTCAAGAGCAGCCTATCAGAAGCAATTGCTGCCTATTCGTGTCAGAATTTTGGATGCCCCTCAGGGCATGACCATTAGTAGAAAGGCCAGTACACATGCAGGTGACTCGCTCAAAGCTGTTGCGCCGATTTGCTTTGAGCTTAGGAGTTGGATTTCTAGCGGTGGCCTGTAGCGTGAACCGCAACACAACGACGCCACCAGCAGACAGCGCTCCAGTTGACTTGGACAAGCCTTTGAAAGTAGGCACGGCCCCCCCTTTTCCGCCTTTTGAAATGAAGGATGCCCAGGGTGAACTAGTGGGGTTTGATATTGATCTGTTGACCGCTATTAGTGAACAGACAGGGCAAACGTTTGAGATCGAAACGCTGGCCTTTGAGGAAATTATCCCAGCACTTCAAGACGGTAGGCTAGATGCCGCAATTAGCGCTATTTCTGTTACCCCAGAGCGATCGCAAGCCGTCGATTTTTCCCATCCTTACCTGGACGCAGGGCTGGTGATTGCGGTGCGCCAGAACGAGCAAGCTATCTCCTCTGAAGCTGACCTTGAGGGCAAAACCCTAGCGGTGCAGCTCAATACGGCAGGGGCCAGTCAGGCTATTGAGATTATGGGCTCTAAAATTATCCCCTTCAGCACGGCAGATGAAGCTATTGCAGCTTTGGTTGAGGGCAGGGCTGATGCCGTGATTCACGATAAGCCTGCGGTTTTACATGCGATCGCAACCCAAAATCTAGACACCGTTCGCCTGCTGAAGCGACCTTTGACCTATCAGGTCTACGGCATCGCACTGCCCCCAGAATCGCCCCACACCGCCACCCTCAACGAAGCCATAGAAACCTTGGTAGAAAACGGCACCTACACTCAGATCTATGAAAAATGGTTCGGCACAGCCGCCGCTAAGGTTCCCTAAGGCCAAAGGCAACCCGTTAGAAATAATGCCCTTTGAAATTCCCCCATCGGCTCTATCAGACCCCACTTATCTACGCCACCGACACTGGATGAGGCGGGCGCTAGAGTTGGCAGAAGCGGCAGGCGAAGCAGGCGAAGTGCCCGTAGGAGCCGTCATTATTGACCCCGAGGATCAGCTCATTGCCGAGGCTGCCAACCGCCGGGAACGAGACCACGACCCCACTGCCCATGCTGAAATTTTGGCTCTGCGGCAAGCCGGCCAAGTTCGAGGTACCTGGCATCTCAATGACTGCACCCTATATGTCACATTGGAGCCCTGCCCTATGTGTGCCGGTGCCCTCATTCAAAGCCGGTTAGGGCTACTGGTCTATGGAGCCGATGATCCCAAAGCAGGCGCTATTAGAACGGTTTTGAACCTGCCAGACAGCGCCTGTTCCAATCATGTTTTGGCCGTTTTACCCGGCATTTTGACAACTCCCTGCCGTCAACAGCTACGCACCTGGTTTGCCGACCGCCGCAGCACTAATCGCCAGTCGTGAGCGGGTCAATCAACTCGGGTAATTAACATTGGGGATCAGCTGGGCAATCTATTTCTATAGGTAGACACAGGACACCAGCAAAACTGTCCCTATCCATAAGACAGCTTTCAAGAGACCCAGTAATGTGTAACTAACAAAACTGATTAGGGGTCTTCACGGGTCTTGTCGCTATGGTTTCACTGTTCCCGTTAACTATGCCAACTCTCCAGCTTCCAACCAAAAAAGTGGCGCTGACCCAAACTAAACCCACGACCTCCCGCTGCTCCCCGCTACTAACGCCCCTGGCCTACTTTCTGGGCCAGCGCCTTGTTCTTCCCTTTTACTTTGGCAAAATCTCAGTGAGCGGTCAGGAAAACCTGCCTACCAGCGGCCCTGTGATCTTGGCCCCTACCCACCGGGCGCGATGGGATTCTCTAGTGCTGCCCATGGTAGCGGGCCGACCCGCCACCGGACGTGACCTGCGCTTCATGGTCACTGCTGACGAGGTCAAAGGTCTGCAGGGCTGGTTTATTCGGCGACTGGGCGGCTTTGCTGTTAACGTGAGACGGCCTACCATTTCTAGCCTGCGCCACGGCATTGACCTCCTTCTAGGCGAAGCGATGCTGGTTATCTTTCCGGAAGGCGGCATTTTTCGCGACAACCGGGTACACCGCCTAAAGCCCGGCTTAGCCCGCCTAGCTGTTCAGGCCGAGGCGATTAATCCAAAGCTAGACGTGCAAATCGTCCCTATCAGTCTGCATTACGACACCCCTTTTCCCACCTGGCGCAGTAATGTTCAGATTGTCATCGGTAGGCCAATTCTAGTGGCTAACTACGTGGGAGACAATCCCAATGCCGATACCCTCAAAGCCAATGCCAAGCTCCTCACAGCTGACCTACAAAAGGCCCTAATCATCCTCTCAGAAGATCCCCAATATCCCTCAGCCGATGCCTAAAGCATAGTCATGCTTCACATACTGGGGAAAAGTAGGCCCTAAATCCTAGTGAGGCTAGAAGCCTGCCCCCTCTTCTGCCCTCTGCCCTTACCTCTAAATCCCTAAAATCAACTCCCACTGCAAAATCTGCCCAGTAGCTCCCGGTGCATTATCAACAGCCCGCAGCTGCCAGTTACCAGCGGCCGTGCGTCTAAGCAAGCGGGTTAGCGCTGGCGTGGTCGCCAGTGTATAGGTTTGTCGCAGCTGGGTTTGATTTCCCAGAGTGCGCCCCTGGAGCAGCACCCGTTCCCCGTCAGGGGCAACCACTGACACATCAATGTCGCCCAAAAATTCGTGATCTATTTCAACTCGAACCTGGATGTCCTGTACCTGGCCCTGGTCTGTGATCCGAATAGAGCTGCTTGTCCCCGCCGGATTGGCATCGGCAATGGCAACAGCAGATGTTGATTGCGATCGCACTACCCGCTGCACTGACCTGCCTAGATAAAGCCGTCGGCGAGCTTCCTGCACAGCTTTAAAGGCGTTGACTTTACCATAGCCAAACCAGAGGGAGTGGCCATTTTTGTCGTAGCTACCGTAGTGCAGACCCAGCTGCGGGTCGGGGTTAGCATCCACGACCTTGTCGGCTGTGCTCTGCAAAATCTCGCGCACTTCACGGGCCGTTAGATTTGGGTTGGCCGATAAAATGAGCCCAGCCACCCCAGCCGCTACCGGGCAAGCACTGGAGGTGCCGCCAAAGCTGTTGGTGTAACTGTCGCTGCTATAGCCCGCGCCCTGAATGCGATCGCTAGTCACCATCCCCAAGCCCGGTAGCGATTTTTGAATAGTCGGCCCAGTTGCCACAGCGCCAACTCGGGGCAACGCCATATTGGGTGGAGCATTATTGCTAGGAGCCGCAATAGCAATGTGCTCCCCCCAATTGCTGTAGGCTGCCTTTTGCCCTAGGCTAGTCGAAGCCGACACAGCAATCACGTCTGGATGCACCGCAAAACCGCTGAGCCATTTAGTCTGACCCTGCACCACGTTGTTGGGCCAGTTCCGCTCATTCACTGTGCCGCTGACCGGGCGATTGGCGTTGCCTGCCGAGAACAAAATAACGCAGCCCTTACCCCCGCGCCCCTTAGTAGCCGCCCGATTAAGCGCCGCCTGCTGCCGCAACGACAGCGAGTAATACACTGAGGCCGGAGACCAGCTGCAGGAAATCACGTCGGCCCCCCGCTCCACCGCCCCGTCAAACAGCCGCTCAATCGACTCATCATCCAAAAATCCGGTTGTCCGGATCGGCATGAATGAGCAGCCCGGAGCGACCCCCACAATGCCACTGCCGTTTTCCTCACCAATAGCCAACCCAGCTACAGACGTGCCATGGTTTTCATCGGCAGTCATAGGCAGAGGAGCGCTGTCTCGATCCTTCAAGTCGGCAGGTCCAACCAGCTTCCCCAGACCCTGTAAGTCAGGGTGCTCTAGATCAAAGCCATCATCACTGATGGCGATGACAACCGAGCGGCTACCCCGAGTTAGGTTCCAGGCTGGCTCAATGTCAATGTGAGAAGAGGAGGCCAATCCGCCGCCGCTGCCGCTGTGAAACAGGTGCCACTGCTTAGGATATAGGTTGTCGCTGGGTCGATAGAGCGTGTCTATCTGAACAACCACATTAGGCTCTGCTGTCAGCACCTCAGGTAACCGCATCAGGCGATTGGCAATCTTGATCGGGTTCTCTGTAGCAGTGGGCGACACCTCAAAAATGTAGGTGTTGGGAATACCCTCCAAAGGTCGGCTACGGATCAGGCCGAATTGGGATGCGATGGCTAAAGACCGCTCCTCAAGGAGTGTTGCATCTTGCCCTTGAGCCGCAGCCCCTAGGTCAAATTGAATTGTTAGCTGCTCAGTCAGGTAGACCCAGGTCTGGAGACTCACCGCTAGCCGATAGACATGACTGGCAAAGATGACTTCAGCTGACTGCCGTGCCGCTGCTAAGATTTCCTCCAGCCGTTGAGGTGGCACTGTCCACTCTATTAACTGCCCTTGGGCAACAGGCCGCACCGACTGCGGCTGGAGGCGCGCCCGCACAGTTTCTAGATCTTCAGGTTGTCGCAACCGGGTCGTAAAGCGGTCAGACACCTTCTCCAGCAGCAGTTCTTCTCCCCCCCGCTGCAAGATTAGCCCCTCGTGACCAGCACTGACGCCCAACTGGCTGCTGTTGCCCATCTGATTTGTTTCAGTCATAATCGCTTGATGCGCCGATTTTTGATCTGGAGGCAAGCAATAAGCAGGCAGATGGTCGCTACTCCAGTAAAAGGAACCTTTAGCTTAATCTGGTCGTCTAACTCAAATGCGCTCTGCTTATAGTGACATCTTCCCTAGAGAATACCGTGGGCAGATCGAAGCATATTGAAATGATAAGATACCCCAGTATCGTCTTTAATCGGCTGTTTTTTTTACCTGTAGAATAGAACATCCATGGCCGCTTCTCCCAAGGTTCGCTTTTTGCCCACCGTGTTTGCCGGTGCAGCCTTAGCACTAGCTCCACTCCTGCTTCAGGCTCAGCCAGTTCGGGCTCAGCTGAGCGATCCCTCCTCCCAAGTCGCCCCCCCAGAGCAGACTCAAGAACTCAACGAACTGCGACCACTTAACCAGGCATCTAGCAACCTCAGTATTGCTTCTGGCCAGCAGCTGATGCAGGAAGCCACTGCCGCCATTGCTAGCCAAAACTATGCCCAGGCAGCCGAAAAGCTGCAGGCGGCTCGAGAGGCATTTAACCAAATGTCTAATTTCTACCAGGAACTGTCGAACATGTTTTTGGGCGTCGATAGCCGGCTCACCCAGAGCAATCGCGGCAAAGCTCTGGAAACTGCCCAGCTACGCGATCAGGCTACTTACCAGCTAGCTCTGGTTTACCGCGCTCAAAACCGCGCTGATCAGGCGGTTCCCCTGCTAATGGAAATTTTGCGAAGCCAACAACCCACCCGTGATCTGGGTCAGCGAGCTTACCAGCAGCTGTTCGAATTAGGCTTTGTGGATGAGCCCTACGGCAGCGGTTCGGCCTCCTCTACTCGGTAGCTCTGCTGCAGCACAAACCCGCTGGAGGGGAACCTGATTCGCTAAACTGGAGTTGATCGAAGTCGTATCGATTTCTATTATCGAACCAGTATTGAGGAAATTTGCATGATCAGCCCAGATCAGGTTGAAGCGATGATCAAGGCCGGGCTGCCCGATGCACAGGTCCAGGTTGAGGATCTAACTGGCGGCGGTGACCACTATCAGGTCACCGTCGTTTCGTCTCAGTTTGAGGGCCGCAGCCTGGTGCAGCAGCATCAGCTCGTTTATGGGGCTGTACGGCAAGCCATGTCTTCTGAAGCCATTCACGCCTTGGCCCTCAAAACTTTCACCCCGGATGCTTGGGCTTCCGGTCGTTCGGCTTAAGTGTAATACCGTTAGTTTTTAAGGAGACCTTTGCAGTTATGGCACTCGAAACCCAAGAGCGAATTCAAAAGCTCGTTCAAGACAACAAGATTATGGTGTTCATGAAGGGCAACAAGCTGATGCCCCAATGTGGATTCTCCAACAACGTTGTTCAGATTCTTAACGTGTTGGGTGTTCCGTTTGAAACTTGTGATGTGCTTGCGGATCAGGAGATCCGTCAGGGCATCAAGGAGTTTTCAAACTGGCCCACAATTCCTCAGGTCTACGTCAATGGCGAATTCGTCGGCGGTTCTGACATCCTGATTGAGCTATACCAAAACGGGCAGCTTCGGGAAATGGTTGAGGTCGCCCTAGCTTCTTAAACAGCTATTGAAGCTCTTGATTCCTAGGGGCGTGTCAGACGCCCCTATTTTTGTAGTGGGTCAGATGCAGTGGGTCAGATGCAGTGGGTCAGATTTCTCTAAGGGGTTCTCTCAAGAGAATTAGAAATAATCGGGCTCAGATTCTGGTTCAGGCACAACAAAGTTAGACGTGTCGTGCAGAAAGCGCAGCACTTCTTCCTCAAGGCGGTGGATCAGGTAAGGTTCTAGGGCATCGGAGTGGCGTAGGGAAGTTAGGTAACCTTCCAAATAGAGGCGCAGCTCATCGGTGCGGTATCCTCGGTTCCACTGCTCCATAAGGGCATCAGTGATGCGCTGATAATATCGGATCGTTCGAGCGTCCTGAAGCATAGGTTCGCGAAAATATGGGTTGGGGATGCGGATATAGCTCTAACTGTAAGCAAAAAAGCTTGCGAGCAGCATACCCCAAGGGTAGAAACAAAAGAGGGCTTTTCGTAACATTTGTTTCGAATTTAAACACATAAGTTTTTATTTAGGCAGTCTTAAGTGCTCCTCACAAACCTTTTCGCTCCCATACCCATATCAATTTCACTGGAAGCGCCTGTCTCCTAGGGAGAGTAACGCTAGCTACAAAACCTCCTATTTTCGTTTGTTAGTCTTAGAGGCATTAATTTCGCGCTGTTTCTCCTGTGAACTTCAGTGGGATCTGTTTCAGTTCAAATCATTGAAGGCAATCCCCATCTGCGATCGCTGCTCGGCTGGCACCTCCAGCAGGCTGGCTATAGGGTCTACCAGTCAGCAGATATCGCGCGGGCAAGAGAAACCTTCCAAACCCGCCACCCAGACCTGGTTATTTTAGACTCTCAACTTCCTGACGGGGACGGTTTAGAGCTGTGTCGCTGGCTGCATGGGCAGGGGCAACCTTTGGTGCTGATTTTGTCCGCTAGCAACGGGGAGTCGGATATTGTCACTGGCCTCAAAGCAGGAGCCGATGACTATTTGACTAAGCCCTTTGGGATGCAGGAGTTTTTGGCGCGGGTAGAAGCCCTAACCCGTCGCATTCGCACCCTAGCAGCGCCCGCTTCTCTAGCCTACGGTGACCTTAATATCGACCTAGTACAGCGGCGAGTTCGGTTCCGCAACGACTTTATTGATCTTACGCCTCAGGAGTTTAGCCTGCTCTTTGTGCTGACCCAAGCAGCAGGCTCGCCTCTGAGCCGCACTGATTTGCTGCGTCGGGCCTGGCCCGATGCCATTGATAACCCCCGTACCGTTGATACGCATATTCTCTCTCTACGCAAGAAGATCGAGGTTGACCCCCGGCAACCCAGCATTATCCAAACCGTTCGCAACGTTGGCTATCGGTTCAATATCGAGCGCGCCATTGCTGAAGCCGCAGCCCAAAACCATAACGGCCACATCAGTCAGCCCAGTCTTGCATCCTCCTGATTTTGGATTTGGTTCTATCGGGAACGCAAAAGACCAAATCAGCTGCAGCCCATTGAAACTGGCTCTAATAGTCATCCGAACCCAAAAAGGTACCCAAAAAGTCGGATCTCCCCCTGCGCTTTTATGGTGAAAACAACTATAATTCAAAACATCCTAATGAATGGCTCAGACTAAAAATAATCGCCGTGTTTACCAGTGTCTCACCCCTTTCTGCGTCAGCGGATATTCAGCAAGACCTGTTTGAAGCCATCGAGGCTCTTAAGCAAGAGTTAAACGCCATTATCCTGGCTCACTATTACCAAGAGCCCGATATTCAGGATGTGGCCGACTACATCGGCGATTCTCTAGGGCTTTCTCAGAAGGCAGCAGAGACTGATGCAGATGTCATCGTGTTTGCTGGGGTTCACTTTATGGCAGAAACTGCCAAAATTCTAAACCCGAACAAGCTTGTGCTGCTGCCCGATCTCAATGCTGGTTGTTCTCTAGCAGACAGCTGCCCACCAGAGCAGTTTGCCCGCTTTAAAGCTACCCATCCCAATCACGTAGTTGTGTCCTATATCAACTGCACAGCGGAGATTAAGGCCCTTAGCGACATTATCTGCACTAGCTCCAATGCTGTCAAAATCGTCCAGCAAATTCCCTTAGATCAGCCCATTATCTTCGCCCCCGATCGCAATTTGGGCCGCTATGTTATGCATCAAACGGGGCGTGACCTAGTGCTGTGGGAGGGGAGTTGTATGGTGCACGAGATCTTCTCTGAGAAGAAGCTGGTACAGCTGCGGATGGAGTACCCCCAGGCAGAGATCGTGGCTCATCCCGAATGTGAAGAGCCCGTGCTGCGACATGCTCACTTTGTAGGTTCTACTACGGCTCTGCTGAAGTATGTTCAGAACAGCCCTCGTGACCAATTTATTGTGGTAACTGAGCCAGGGATTATCCACCAGATGCAGAAGCAGATGCCAGACAAGCTGTTTATCCCAGCGCCGCCCAACCACAGCTGTGCCTGCAATGAGTGCCCTCACATGCGGCTCAACACGCTGGAGAAGCTTTATCTTGCCATGAAGAACCGGCAGCCCGAGGTGACTTTGTCTGAAAGTACTCGAGTAGCGGCACTGCGTCCGATCCAGCGGATGTTAGAAATGAGCGCTTGACCGAGCAAACTCCTTCCTAGCCCACTGATTACCTATTGTGAGGAGGCGGCCTGAGCCCAATTTTGCCAATAGCCAGAAGCCAGATCAGGGATGCTCAATGAAGCGCCGCAAGCGGTCTGTCATCCGATCTACGATGTTTTGGGGCTGTTGCAGGTCGGCTTTGGCTTCCTGCTCTACTTTCTCCACTACGCTAGTGGGAAGATCCAACAGCGCCACCAGCCGCTGATAGGCTGCTTCTTCTTCGGGGTTAATAACTGGCTCTTCTGGTGCACGAGCACTGGCACTGATAACCTCATAGGCTAGCTGCAGCACAACCTCACGCTCTTCCTGGGCAGGAAGTTTGGGCACCAGTTCTTCTAGTGGAATGTTTTGCATCAGATAATCCTGCAGTTCTTGGCGCAGGATTTGCTGCCGCTCTGCCGTAACAGAAAATAGGCTGCTAAACCGATCTAGCATTAGGTTTACTTCTTCGGTCGCCAGGTTGCCATCGCTCCAGGCGAGAGACGCCACAATTCGCATGAGCGTCATCTGACGAGGGGAAATAGACGGTGGCGGTGGGGGCTGTAGGGTCATTAGTCGTGTCCTCAATCCAACAGCAATCAGCCAGCCGATGACAATGCTGACTTTGGATCACCGTATCATGCCGCTCATGGTCTGGTTGTGGATGTTATTAATGTCTACAGAATTAGCGGGGTCTACAGTCGTCCGGCCAAATGGTTGAGCTGCTTCAGATTGATCAGCGTAACCACCTGGCGGTCAGACTCTACTCTCAACCAGCCTTTTTCAGCCAGTTTGGCCATAATTTTGCTGGCTTCGTCTTCAGTAATATCGGTAACGTCGGCTAGGTCTTTGAATGGAATGTAGAGGATTTCGCTGCCGTCGCCGCTGGGTTTGCCATAGGCTTCGTTAAGTACCGCTAGGGTATTGGCTAGCTTAACTGCCGGAGGCTGATTCCGGAGCTGGAATCGGAAGTTGGTCATGCGCAGCCGCTGCACCATTAGCTGCAGCATACGGTGATGCAGCTGAGGATCTTTGAAAAGGGTTTGAATAAACCGCTGAGCAGAAATACTTAGCAGCTTTACACTGGTCAGGGCTACTACGTCGGTTGAGCGGGGAGATTCGTCTAAAATAGCCATCTCACCGAAGAAGTCTCCTTGCCCCAAAACGGCTAGCGTTAAGAAGCCTTCTCCTGCATGGCGGCGAACTTTGACCCAGCCCGATTCAATAAAATAAACTGCATTACCCCAAGCATCTTCCATTAGCACAGCGCGATCGGCGGGATATTCATGCTCCGTCGCAACGGATAACAACCACTCAACGGTTTCTGGACTGGCCGCATTGAACAAAGGGAACAGCGTGCTAAAAGTGTCAGGCTGCATGTAAAGGCTAATCACAGGTTTGTTTTTGGTGGTAAAGGAAGGAAGGGTTCACTTAGGTTTAGCTTGCCCACTCCGAACGGATAACCCTTCACCAATGCTCATAGTAACTAGAAATCTGAGTATTTCCTAATGCCAAGCGTGGATTTGTAATGACTGCCCCAGCTGCAGCTTACTGAGGGCGAATTTTGGCTTCGACTTCCTGGGCGAGAACCTGAGCCACAGCTTGCTTGATGGTGGGTCGTAGCGCTTCTATGTATTGGGGCCAACCGACTAAAATGCTCTGCTGGTGAGCAAGCGTGGCGGGATCGATGACTTCGGGGTCAAAGCGCAGCGGGTTGCCTTCTAGATCGCAGCAGATAAGCCCTGCAGCTTGGGCTAGGGCGATGGGCCCAGTGGTGTCCCACAGTTTGACCCGGCCGTTAAGGTAGAGATAAAGACCAACCTGGCCTTTAATCACTTCTAAAACTTTTAGGCCGAAGCTGCCGGAGGTTGCGAACTGGGTAGTGGGAATTGCCTGTGCGATCGCATCGCCAAACCGCCGCTGATCCTTATCCCCAATCATAATCGGGCAGACTGGCCCACCAACAGGAACCGGTATCTGAGGAACTAGGGGAGCTGGCGCTGCGCCTGAGCGCTGCTCAAACAAGCCCCAGTTTAACCCACCCCAGTAAAGATGGTCATAGGCAGGAGCATAGACCCAGCCGGCTCGCGGCTGGTGCTGTGTCACGAGTCCCACCATAATTGCGTAACTCTGTCCCTGCTGCATAAATTCCTCAGTGCCGTCGATGGGATCGATCAGCCAGTAGCGGGCATAATCATGCTGGTAGGTCTGCTGAGACCTGAAGTTTTCCTCAGTGATAATGCCGTCTTGGGGAAAGAGCGCTTGAAAGACCGCCAGCAGTCGTTTATCTAGGGCCTGATCTACGGTAGTGACATAGTCGTTGAGACCCTTTTCAAACACCTGAAACGGTTGAGCCGCCAGCTGACGAGCCTCTTTGCCGCAGTCCAGTAGAATCTGTTTAATCGCTGACAGTTGGGCCTCGGTCAGGTCTTGCATGGTGTTAAGTGTGTCTCACCCTGTCAGTCTACTGGAACGCATAAAAAAATGGGTCAGCCAACCGATTAGGTTGGCCAACCCATTATTTGGGAACGCGTTGAGAGGTTACTGGAGCACCAGTTTGACGTTGGCGTTTTGCAGACCAGGACGCTTAACTTCAGCGAGGGTCTTGTTCACGGCATACTTCTGGTTGATGGAGTTGATCAACTCAGTTTGGTTATGCTTTTTGGCAACGCCCCACAGGTCAGCGATTAGATCGAAGGAGCCGTCGGCATTGCGAGACCAGCCCAGATCATACTCACCTTCCAGAACGGCAACGATGTCAGCCCGAACGCGCTGGCCATTGTAGCCACGAACATCAGCTTCAGTCTTAACGCTGATGCCTAGGTCGCGCAGAGACTGCTTGAGAATTTCAGCTTCGGTAACTTTGGTACGAAGAGTGCTGAAGTGAGACATGTGAGTTTCCTCCTGCGAGAAATTGAGAGACAACGAGGTTTGAGAGTTAGAGAGTGACCCGTTAGCCAGAAATGACCGACTGCTGGGCTGTTGTACTGCTAGCTTACGCTAGCCTTTCCACCGGCTGAGTACCGGGAAGAAAGCCTGTTAGAACTCCATTCGCTGATATTCAGCGACGGAGGCTGCTGCGGGTCGTGCCCGCTGACGTGCCCAATCGCGCAGGGCCGTCACCTGTTCACTCATGGTCTTGGACAGGGGCAGCGTAGCCCGGATGGCGGCGATAATGTCCAACTGAGTGAACTCGCGCCCTTGGGCAAATGCTTCATACATGGCTGAAACCAAACCTTGTTCGATTTCAGCTCCGGAAAATCCTTCGCAGACCTTGGTAAGCTGGTCAAGGTCAAAGCGGGCAATATCGCGGCGACGCTTCTGCAGGTGAATTTGGAAAATCTCTTGACGCTCTTCGGCGTTGGGCAAATCCACAAAGAAGATTTCGTCAAAGCGTCCTTTGCGTAAAAACTCGCTAGGCAGCCGCTCTACCCGGTTGGCAGTGGCCATGACAAATACCGGGGAGGTCTTTTCCTGCATCCAAGTGAGGAAGGTGCCAAAGATACGGCTAGAAGTGCCGCCGTCAGAATCTGAGGAACCTGTAGTACCTGCGAAAGCCTTATCGATTTCATCGATGAAGAGAATAGCTGGAGAAATTGACTCTGCCGTTCTCAACGCACTCCGCAGATTGGCCTCAGATCGACCTACTGTTGAACCGTCATACACGCGGCCTAGGTCTAGGCGCAGCAGGGGTAGACCCCATAGACGAGCAGTGGTCTTGGCGATTAGAGACTTACCGCAGCCAGGTACCCCTAAAATGAGCATTCCTTTAGGCTGAGGCAGGCCATACTCGCGGGCTCGTTCGGTGAAGGCGTTGGAGCGTTGATGTAGCCAGTGCTTGAGCTCTTCTAGCCCACCTACAGAATCGATGGTTTCATCGACATCTATATATTCTAGAATGCCGTTACGGCGAATTAGCTGCTTCTTTTCCGACAGAACGATATCGACCTCGTCTTCCGTCAGGCGACCAGTCATGACCCTGGCTTTACGATAGACCTTTTCTGCCTCATCACGGGTCAGTCCAAGGGCTGCTTTTAGCAACTTCTCCCGCACATCGGTAGAAATGTTGGCGTTGCGAGCCTGGTCTAGCTCATCGGTCAGGACCTGATTCAACTCGCCCATGTTAGGCAGGTCAAAGTCAAGAACAACGACCTCTTTTTCTAGCTCAATCGGCACTTCTTGAACCGGAGACATTAGAATGAAGGTTTTTTGGGTGCCTTTGAAACCTGCGATCGCATCTCTTAAGCATCGCGTTACAGCCGGGGAGTCTTTGAAGGGATGGAGATCTTTGAAGACAAAGATGCCCGGCTCCCGCTGACGCATAACCCACTCAATGGCGGCTTCTGGAGAAACAGTGCTGTTGTGCTGGGTGACATTACGGGGCTGCCCATATTCCACAACTCCATGAGTCATGGTCCAGGTATAAACTCGGCGGTGGGGCTTTAGCCGCTGGGCAACTGAAGCGATAGTCTGCTCCGCCCGCTCCTCTTCAAAGGTAACTAAATAGACCAGAGGATATTGGGCCTGTATTAGAACACTGAGATCTTCTCTCATGACCACCGCTCTCCTAACGACAGATGGCTCAAACCAGGTACAGAAGGGACACGAATCCTGCGATTACAGGGGGACACCTGATTTAGAGATGCCTATTGCAAAACTCGCTCTTAACGTATTGATTAAATTAGGTTGATGGAGCTGGCATTTGAGCCTAGGTGGTCTAGCAAACCACTAACTCTCCCTCTTCGGGTTGCCGGGTATCTGTTACGATTTCCTGAACATCCACTGACAGATCGTCTGTCGTATCCGATGCAGCTACTTTAGCTAACTGCACTAACTCACCTTCACGCATCACCACGGAGGTAGAGCAAGAAGGACAGCTATGAACACGATGAACCTGTCCGTAGGCAGATTCTAGACCCTCTACCACCTCAGAGTGGGTCAGGTAAAAATCAATAGCGCGCTGTGCAATGGCAGACATCGCTTCACCATCGACCGCAGAGCGGATCTTTAGTTGGCGGTGCAGGTCGGGTGGTAAATACAACGTGACCTTTGTAGCCTTTTGCTCTTGCATATCACACTTCAACATAGGATTACCCGGGTATGGATTTCACATTAACGGGCTTTTCTAGATACTGTCAAGCCAGCATGCCAGTATGGCGTCAACTTCGTAACATTTGTTAATAACAGCGCGCTGATAGGCTGACCTCTAGAACAGGGAGCAGCAAAGGTGAAAACTCCGCTCAAAAGGCCCTAGGCAGGTAAGTTCAGCCAAATGTGCAGCGTTGTTAAACAGTTATTAACTTGTGCAACGCTTTCCAAAGGCTTCTCAGGAAGCGACGATATACTTTTTGTTGACAGGGAAAATGGGACAACAGCAAGTTTGCCCTCCGTGTTGCCACTCAATGCTTCTACCCGTTCACGGCCTCTATCTGCTCTTCAAGCTAGCGTCTCACTCATTCAAAGTCTTGAAGCTAAGTCTTGAAGCCAGTGCTAACGTCCTACTCCCCCTCCAGATAGCTTCAATGCTTTGAAGCTATCTACGGTAAGACTGTGAGGTAGATCATGCGAACGCTTCCCACTGAGTCTTCTTCAGCCCTCAATCTTTAAATCACCTATTAGGACATAGATCGCGAGATGATGTCAGTTTCTCGAAACGGTGGCTTCGAGCAGTTTACAGACAGCAGTTTCCCGAAAGAGACTGCTGCTGACTTTGCCAACTGGTATAGCCAGGGAGAGGCTTTAGCGGACCTAGGCCACTACGGTGAAGCGCTGCGTTATTTTGAGGAGGCTCTAGCCATTGATAGCACCCACGCAGAGGGTTTGCTCTATACAGCAGTCTGTCTGATTCATTTGCAGCAGCCGCAGGCGGCGCTAAAGCGGTGCGATCGCATTCTGGCTCAATATCCTGACTATTCCCGCGCTTGGATGTTCCGAGGTGTTGCCCTCCAGCGACTGGGGCGCTACCCAGAAGCCTATGCTGCTTTTGATCGGGCTACGGCAGACTCTACTTCAACCGCTAGTCGCTCTGTTAGTCGTAAGATCCGCGAAAAACTAGTTCGGCTGGGCATTTTAATTTAGGGGTTAAACCTGGGGGCTGGTTCTTGCTTTGACAGCAGTACCAGGGTACTATCCCTCAGGGTGTCTCAGAACAAAGCTATGACGATTGGGGCTGCAGCCGCAAACACATTTCCTTCTTTAGAAAGAGCCCTTAAGCACCACTTTGGCTACGACCAGTTTCGGCTAGGTCAGCGGCAGGTCATCGAAGAGGTGCTTAAAAACCGTGACGTTCTGGTGGTTATGCCGACAGGTGGAGGCAAGTCCCTCTGCTACCAGCTGCCTGCTCTGCTGAAGATTGGGCTAACGGTAGTGGTTTCGCCCCTAATCGCGCTGATGCAAGACCAGGTAGATAGCCTGAGAGACAACGGCATTGCCGCCACCTTTTTGAACAGCACTTTGAAGCTGGAGGAGGTGCGATCGCGCGAAGCGGCCTTGCGTGCTGGCCGTATCAAGCTGCTTTATGTAGCTCCAGAACGTTTGGTTAGCCCTGGCTTTTTGCAGCTGCTGCGCGACCTCAGTCAAACGCTCGGCATTGCTGCCTTTGCCATTGACGAAGCCCACTGCGTCTCAGAATGGGGCCACGACTTTCGCCCTGAGTACCGTCAGCTCTCGACTGTGCGGCGGACCTTTCCTCAGGTGCCCATTTTGGCCCTTACGGCTACTGCCACCGAGCGGGTGCGGCAGGATATTCTGCAGCAGCTCTGGCTTAATGACCCGCTGCTGCACGTTTCGAGCTTCAATCGGCACAATCTTTTCTACGAAGTCCGGCCTAAGCAGCGCCAGTCCTACCTGGAGCTTTTGAAGCAGGTGCGGGAGACTGATGGGGCAGGCATTATTTACTGCCTCAGCCGTAAGCGGGTTGATGAGCTGGCCGCTCGCCTGCAGCAGGATGGGATTGCGACGCTGCCGTACCATGCGGGGTTGAGCGACGTTGATCGGGCTGAAAATCAGAGACGTTTCATTCGAGATGATGTGCGGCTGATGGTGGCTACCCTGGCCTTTGGCATGGGCATCAACAAGCCTGATGTGCGTTTTGTCATCCACTACGACATTCCTCGCAACCTAGAGAGCTACTACCAGGAGTCGGGCCGCTCCGGCCGTGATGGAGAACCTGCTCACTGCACGCTTTTCTACAGCTATGCCGATGTTGCTACCGTTGAATACCTGATCGGCCAAAAACCGGATGAGCAGGAGCAGCGCATTGCCCGGCAGCAGCTGCGCCAGATGATTGACTATGCCGAAAGTACAGTTTGCCGACGCAGGATTCAGCTGGGTTACTTTGGCGAAATTTTGCCAGAACCCTGCGGTCACTGCGATAACTGCCTCTCACCCCCACCAATTGAAGACTGGACTATCGAAGCGCAAAAGTTTCTCTCCTGCGTTGCTCGCTGTCGTGAGCGGTTTGGTGCAGGCCACATTATTGATGTACTGCGGGGAGCCAAAAAGCAGCGGCTGTTGGAGCTAAAGCACAATGAGCTATCTACCTACGGCATCGGTAAAGATCGATCTGTAGATGAGTGGCGGCTACTGAGTCGCTCTCTGCTGCATCAGGGTTTGCTGGAGGAAACCACTGATGGCTATCCGGTGCTCAAGCTGAATGCAGGCAGCTGGCAGGTTCTGCGAAAGCAAATTTCCGTGCAGATAGCGATTCCAGAACGGTTGCAGCAAGTGGTCGAAGTAACTCCCCCTGAGGATTCTTTAGAGGTTGTGCAGCTGCTGGAGCGGTTGCGATCGCTGCGTAAGCGCCTAGCTGACGAACAAGCTGTACCGCCCTATGTGGTTTTTGCCGAGTCGGCCCTGCGGCAGATGGCCCAGCAGCGGCCCCAAACTCCTGATGCTTTTGCTCGTATCTCAGGGGTGGGCAGCCGCAAGCTGGAGCAATACGGCCAGGTATTTACTGAAGAAATTCGCCGCTTCTGTCAGGAGAATGACCTGCCTGAAGACAGTGCTTCTACCAGTTCGTTTGCCCCGGCTACTCGCAAACGGCAGTCTTTGGGAGATACGCACCTACAGACATTAGCCCTACACCATGAAGGACTGTCTGTGCCAGACATCATCGAGCGCCGCCAATTGCGCTACAGCACTGTAATTAGTCATTTTGAGCGGCTGCTGCTTAATGGTCATGAAGTTGACCTGGATCGCCTGGTGTCTCCAGAGCGGCAAAGCGCCATTCGAGCCGCCATTGCTGCAGTGGATAGCCCTTCTGCAACGGCCATTCGCAATCACCTAGGGTTGATCTACGATTACCCAGAGATTCGCTTGGTGCTAGCTAGTCTGACTCAGTCTGGCAAGGAAGCGGCGACTCAAAGTCATTAAATTAAGCCGTCATGACAGAGGAGTCTAAAGCCGTATTCCCAAGCAAGTCTGAGAATACGGCTTCTAGATAGATCCTCGTCTGTGAGTTAGCTAAACTTCTCGCTAGAGGCTGTTTCTAGGTTGAACAGCACGCTCAAGGTCTGCATGGCATGTTTGCGAGCTTCGATATCTCGCTGGGTGCGGAGCTGTACCATAGGGTCGTGGAGAATTTTATTGACAATGCCGCGAGTCAGCGCCTCGATTACTTCTTGATGCTTCTCGGCAAACTCGCTGCCCAGCCGAGAGAGCGCTTTTTCTAGCTCCTGCTCGCGAATGGTCTCGATTTTGGTCCGCAGACAGCTGATGGTATTGACTGTATCCAGGGAGCGCCACCAGTCCATAAAGCTTTCGACCTCTTCCTCTAGCAGGCTTTCTGCCTCTAGCGCCATGCGGCGGCGGCTGGCCTGGTTTTGGGCCACGACGGCTTTGAGGTCGTCTACGTTGAAGGCAAAGACATTGTCTAACTCGCTGACGTTGGAGTGAACGTTGAGGGGCACAGAGATGTCAAACAGCATTAGAGGGCGGCCTGGTTCAAGGATCTCCTTGAGGTTGTCCCGGTGCAGCAGAGGCTCGGTGGCAGAAGTGCAGGTAAAGACCACATCAGAGACTTTAACGACCTCCATCATGCTGTCAAGGGTGCCGGTGTGAATGGTAGCCTCTCGAAACTGAGTGGCTAGTTCGTTGGCCCGGTTAATCGTGCGGTTGAGGATGGTGAGTTCGCAGGGAGATTTGGAGAAAAGGTGCTGCACCAGAAGCCGGGCCATTTTGCCCGCACCCAAGATGCTAATGCGGCAGCCATGCAGGTTAGGCACCTTAAGGCGGGCTAGTTCGGCGGCAGCAGAGCTAATTGAGACAGCTCCGGTGCCAATACTGGTTTCGCTGCGAACACGCTTTCCAGCTGAAATTGACTGCTTCAGCAGCCGGTCGAGAATGCGGCCTGCGCTTTTGTTTTGCTGGGCTAGCTGGTGAGCGTGCTTAACCTGGGAGAGAATTTGGCCTTCGCCCAGCACTAAGCTGTCTAGCCCTGCTGCTACCCGCATTAGGTGCATGACTGCGTCTTGATGCAGCAGGATGAAGAGGTGCTGCCGCAGCTCGGGTAGGGGCAGTTTGCTGTGTTCGGCTAGAAACTGGGTCACTTCTCGGACACCCTGCTCCACTTCTTCGGTAACGATGTGGATTTCGAGTCGATTGCAGGTGCTGAGAATAGAGACCTCGTTGACGTGGGGATAGCTGGTGAGTTGCGCGATCGCATCTGCCGTTTGGGCCGTTGGGATACTGAGTTTTTCACGAACGTGAACGGGGGCTGTTTTATGGCTAAGGCCAATAACGGCAATATTCATGCTTCCTCCACTCGGGTTATCTTATGCGCCTGTAATTTAAATTGTGCGATCGCAGTGGCCTAAATGGCAGCGAGTACTATGCCAGTTGGGCCTGAAAACCCACAAGCTCAGCCACTTTCGCACAAAGCCAACATTTTTGAACTTAGAGAGAAATAAGCCACAACTCAAGAAATCTCAACAAAAGTCCATCAAATTGTTGTTAAGTTCCTATTAGTTTGCCCCAAAAAAGATAGAGACGCAGCAGGCCACGTCTCTATAACAATCCAAAGGCATTTAAGAGTGGGGCCAACAGAGAGTCTAACCCCACGCCTACTGATAGTAACCTCTAAGCAACCTAACGCAATTGCAGGGCTTTGGGAGCTTCGAACATGTGAATGGTGTCGACAAAGCGAGCGGTCTTGGACTGGCTAGAGATAATCAGACTCTGAGTGCGAGCACCGCCGTGGAAGAAGCGCACACCTTCCATCAGTTCCCCGGTCGTAATGCCAGTAGCAGCAAAGAGAACGGTATTACCAGAGGCTAGTTCATGGGTGTCGTAGACCTTGTCGGGGTCGTTGATGTTCATTTCCCGTAGGCGTGCCAGGTTAGCTTCCTTGCTCTCACCAATCAGGCCCGTTTTCACCACTGCCGGATCGTAGATTAGCTGCCCCTGGAAGTGTCCACCCAGGCAGCGCATTGCGGCAGCGCTAATAACGCCTTCGGGAGCAGCCCCGATACCCATTAGGGCATGGGTGTTGGTTCCGGAAAAGGCACAGGCAATGGCAGCAGAGACATCGCCATCGGAGATCAGCTTGACGCGAGCCCCCGCTTCCCGGATTTCTTTAATTAAATCGGTGTGGCGATCGCGCTTCATCACCACTACGACTAGCTCTTCAATAGCTCGATCCAGGCATTCAGAGAGAATCTTAAGGTTCTCAGTCGCAGACTTATTGATGTCTACTTTGCCTTTAGCCTGAGGAGGAGCTGCTAGCTTCTTCATATAGAAGTCGGGTGCGGCAAACAGACCGCCCTTCTCGGAAATCGCCAGCACCGCCATCGACCCGTTTTGACCATAGGCCACCAGGTTGGTGCCCTCACAAGGGTCTACCGCGATGTCGATTTCCATCAGCTCATCGGGGTTGCAGAAGTCAGCGGCATCGGGCTGGGTGCAGATACCCACTTGTTCACCGATGTAGAGCATCGGTGCATCGTCCCGTTCGCCCTCGCCAATGACGATGCGGCCCCGCATATGAATTTTGTTCATACGCTCCCGCATTGCCTCTACCGCCACCTGGTCAGCGGTGTTTTTGTCGCCCTTGCCCATCCAGCGGGAAGATGCGATCGCAGCCTGCTCGACGACCTCAATAATTTCCAATCCGAGGGTATTTTCCACGGGACTTATCCTCCAAACTGCCTATTTTTCGTGGGTCTGACGTTCCCAGCTTCAACCAAACAGTCTATCAGACGGTGGGATCGTGGAGGTAAAGAAACAGCAGAGTCTGGAGAGAAGCCACCAAATCACTCCTGCGAACGATTTAGCGCAATTACCACCCTTGTTAGCATCGATAATAGGCCCCAAACCGTCTGGGGTTGTCCAGCATCCTACCAGCCCGTTTATTCCTTTCTCACAGGCAAACTGTGAACTGCAATGCCCTACAGCCGCATTCCCTCCAGACAAAAAACCTCCCCTCCAGGTGTGCCGGCTGTACTCCGCCGCGCCTTAAACTACATCACTGTCACATTAGCCCTAGCCTTTCTGCTGACTAATCTAATTGGCCCCATTTTAGTCAGCTTTGCCAACGACTTTGGCCTAGGTCTGCGGAGCCTGGCTGCAGGCATCCTACCGATTTTGATAGCTGTCTACGTGGGTTTTCTGCTCAATCTAAAGGTTCCGGCCAACGAAAGCAGATCTCCAGCCATTAACAACTTCGTTATCTTCACCCTTTGGACATTACTCATTATTGGGCTTGAGCGAACCTACGATTTTGTGGGCTTGCCGTTTAGAGAACTGCTGTTTTCCCTCACCCTGGCAACGTTGATCTGGCGCTACAAGCGCCGGAACTCCTTTGAGGCACTGGTGAGCTGCTGTTACGGCATTGTCTGCGGCTGGTTAGCTGCACTGGTGTTGTTTGGCTGGTTCTAGGGCCTTTAAAAATCGAATTTGAGGATCAGATGACATGATGAATAATCCAGCGGAAGAGGCATTTCTTGAGTCAGACCAAGACCTGAGCCAGGGTTCTGAGTACCCCTCTGAGTCAGCCTTTCAAGAAAACATTGGTATTGAAGCAGGCGACGATGAAGCTGAGGCTGCTCGCATTGGTATGGCTGACCATAGTCAGCTCTTAGGGGCCGAGGTCGAAACAGACACAGCTCATATGGAAGCCGAGCCACCGCCTACAGGGGGAGGGTTGTCTAGCCTACCAGAACAGACAAAAGTAGTTGGTGACGAAGCGGTTGGAGGCACTGTCTCGCTGCCTGGCCAGAACGTAGCAGATGATATTGCTGAGTCAGTTGGGGTACAAGTGCCGGATGGTCACCCACTCAATGTGACCGATAAAATGTATGCCAGAGACGAGCGGCGTTGGGAATTAGATCCCGAATCAGACGGGCGTCCGAGCGAAGCCTAGCCTTAGTATGGGCCGGCTAGAGGCTTTGCTTTCGCGACATTGATTGTATTAGAGAAAACGCGGCAGATATTAAACTCTGACCGCGTTTTTCTGCGTTTTCAGCCTAGTTTTTGGCTCTCTTTCCTTACTCTAGGTAGATTAAGCTGTCTGCTTCATTTGCCTATCCTGAAGAAGACATGCGGGGTAATACATAGAAACCCCCCTGTTTTTTGAATACCACAAGGAAGAAAAATTATGCCTGACGATAACCAAGATAAGCTGCTAGAAAATATTGATTTAGACCCCGATCCGGAAGAGGGTGAGACGCCCATTGATGAGATGTCTCGGAAGACTGGACAGCAAGCCATGGAAGAAGATGTGCGCCCTGGTGCTGAAGCCGAAGCCCCTGGCCACAAGAACGACGTTGTTCCTGGCAACCCCAACCAGGGAACCGACGCCCGTTAATTCTGCTGACCTTTACCGCGCGTAAAGGTTCAGATGCCGTGGGATTGCTCCCAATCATCCCCCTCGATAGCAGGGGGATTTTTTCATAGCTTTAAACGAGCGAACTCAAGAAATGGTGAGCTAGCTTATAGGCTCTACTCCTGCCTCGAATGTCGTTGAATGCGCTTCGGGCAGCGGCCTAAAGCCCTGGACAACGTAGTAGAGTGGGTGCTGCCCCCTGCTGCAGAGCAGCACCAGCCCCCTGCTCCCGCTATGCTCATTAGGTAGCTGTCGTCGGTTGGACTTAAGCGGCTAAAATGGAAGATAACGGACACAAATGGCTGTCATAAGGAATTAGGCTGAGTAAAACGAAGAAAAATCTTCAGGTTCCTGTCTTTAGGCCGAATGATACAGAAATTTAAGAAAATACAGAAATGCAAAATTCCGTAAGGACGGGAGATAATCCTTAGCCATAATTTTCAAACTGAGCTAGTATGAATTCTGAGATTTGATATTCGGTGTTTAGTTGTATTTTCACTAGGCTGACAGACAACTCTCCGACTTATTTGATTCTCTACACTGTTTTTAGACTGGAGTAGTTGTATTTCATGTCAATCTACGTTGGAAACCTGTCTTACCAGGTAACCGAGGCGGCAGTCAGCGAAATCTTCTCAGAGTACGGCACCGTTAAGCGGGTCCAACTGCCTACCGACCGGGAAACAGGTCGTCTGCGCGGCTTCGGGTTCGTTGAAATGTCCTCAGAAGCTGAAGAAACGGCTGCCATTGATGCCCTTGACGGAGCTGAGTGGATGGGCCGTGACCTTAAAGTCAATAAGGCTAGACCCCGTGAAGAGCGGCCTGCCTCCGGTGGTTGGGGTGGCGGCGGCGGTGGTGACCGTGGCCGTCGTAACGATCGTCGCTACTAGGGCCAGTTGCTAAATTTCTAGCTGCCTGATCTTTTAAAATATGAGAGCTTCCAGCCAGAACCGGGTAGTTCTCCCGCTCTGCTGGAAGCTTTTGTATTTTTATCGTCTCTGTTCGGACTAGCAATTTGCTAATCCATTGATTTTATGATTTTACAGCTGTTAATTCACTGAAGGGGTTGCCATGGCTCAAGTCATTTTGGGTGAAAACGAAGGGATTGAATCAGCTCTACGCCGCTTTAAACGTCAGGTTTCTAAAGCGGATATTTTCTCAGACATCAAAAAGAACCGCCACTTTGAAACGCCTCTACAAAAGGAAAAGCGGAAGGCGTTGTCCCGCCGTAAGAAGCGCCGTTTTCGCTCTCGAGCTCAAGGGCAATGATTGCGGTTGAGGCTCCTCTTCATATCGCTGTGCTGGTGAGCGATTTGTCACGGGCAGAGGCTTTCTATGGTGGGCTTTTGCAGCTAGAGAAAGTAAATCGTCCCATGAGCTTTCCGGGCAGTTGGTATCAGGTAGGTGCTTTCCAGATTCACTTAATTGTGGCCCAGGGTTTGCAAAAACCGCTGCAAAATTCAGAGAAGTGGGGCCGCAACCCGCATCTGGCTTTGGCTGTCAAAGATCTCAAGGCTGCTAAGGCTGTATTGGTAGCTGCAGGTTACCCGGTTCAGCTCAGTGCGTCTGGTAGGGCCGCCTTGTTTACACAGGACCCAGACAGCAATGTAATTGAGATGAGCCAGGGGTAAGGGCCTGTTGGCTTCTTTAGGCAGTTTGGGCACAATTAAGAGGAGGGATTCCTCTTGCCCAACTCAAACTTTCGAGTGGTATTTAAGCCAGTACCCTTTGGTGTCAACAGATCTGTAGGGTAAATGGGCTGTTCATGCTAGAGCGTTCAGTCACTGTTTTTATTCCTGCAGGTTGACCATGACCATGACTTCTGCAATCTTGACTGCCCCTGACGAATCTCCTCGCTCTCGTAAACCTTCTCGGCCGAGAATGCTGGTGGTTGATGATGAGCCAGATAACCTTGATCTGCTCTACCGGACATTTCGAAGGGACTTTCAGATTTTGCGGGCCGCTAGCGGTAAGGAAGCGCTAGCAGTCTTGGCTGAAGAGGGAGAAGTCGCTGTCATCATTTCTGACCAGCGGATGCCGGAAATGAAGGGGACTGAGTTTCTCAGCCGCACGGTTCCCCAGTTTCCCGACACCATGCGGATAATTCTGACTGGTTTTACCGATGTCGAAGACCTGGTAGATGCGATCAATGCCGGGCAGGTTTATCGCTACATTACTAAGCCCTGGGATCCTGAAGAGCTGCGGCAGGTCGTGCGTCGAGCGGTGGATACCTACGAGGCGCTCAAGCAGCGTACTGATGAGCTGTATCGGGCTCATATTCAGACTGTTCTGCTAAGCAGCATTACTCAAATTGCCCAGACCGTTGACCACCCGGAAGCTGCCTTACCGTCCATTGCGTCTGTCTTTGCTGAAACCTTTCAGGCTGATGGCTGTGTTATTCAGCTAGTTGCCGATGGTCAGCCTGTTGGAGTCCCTGGAACCGCAGGTTCTCTAGTCGATGCAGCAGCTTTTAGCAGTAGCCCCTTGGTGGCAGCTGCGATCGCACAAAGGCAGGTGCAGCGGATCAACGAAGCTGCGGCGGTAGCCGCCATTGAAGGCCCTAGCCCTTCGGACATGTGCTCTCTACTGCTGACGCCGACTCTGTACCGCAATCAGGTTGTGGCCGTTATGGCTCTGCGCTGGCGCGTACCACGCCGCTTTTCCGAATCTCAGCAGGAAGGTTTGGCTCTGGCTACGGGCCATCTGGCCTTGGCTCTGATGTGCCTGCAAGGTTAGTGAAACGTCTGCTGCTATTGCTGTGTAACCGAGGGTAAATCGCTAATAGAGGTTAAGGGTTGCCCATTTGGGTAGGACGGACTTGTTAGAGTAGTGCAAGAAGCCCTTTACCTTTAATTGTGTGCCCTGTATGGTGGCCCCTTCCGATTTGCGACCCAGTACCCAGGAAATTCAGGCGCTGTTTGACCGCATTGCTCCAGTTTACGATGAGCTAAACCAGACCTTGAGTTTGGGGTTTCATCGAGTTTGGAAACGGATGGCGGTGCTGTGGAGCGGAGCAGAGGCGGGTGATTGCTGCGTGGACGTGTGCTGCGGCAGTGGTGATCTGGCTCTAATGCTGGCGCAGCAGGTAGGGGTGAAGGGGCAAGTGTATGGCGTGGACTTTTCGGCTCAGCAGCTTGCGATCGCACAGCAGCGCTCTGAATCCGCTCGCCTCTCTAAAATTGTTGCTTGGAAGCAGGCCGACGCGCTGGACTTGCCCTTCGAGGCGGCTAAGTTCGATGCTGTTACCATGGGCTACGGCCTGCGAAATCTGACAGATATTCCCCAGGGATTAGCTGAGCTCCGCCGCGTTCTAAAACCCAACGGTACAGCAGCAATCCTCGATTTTCATCGCCCTTCCAATCCCTTGATGCAGCAGTTTCAGCAGTGGTACTTGGACCAAGTGGTAGTGCCTGCAGCTGAGCGCTATGGGCTGCCAGATGAATATGCCTATATCGCCCCCAGCGTGGATCGTTTTCCCACTGGTCAGAAACAGGTGGCATTGGCTCTAGAGGCAGGCTTTAGTCAGGCAGTCCACTACCCCATTGCAGGCGGCATGATGGGTGTTCTCGTGGCAGCCCATTGAGATGAACTGGTCTGATTTACGGTTACTACTGGCCCCTCCTCTGATTGGCGGTTTGATTGGCTACTTCACCAATGACATCGCCATCAAGATGCTGTTTCGGCCTTATCGGCCAATTTATCTGTTTAAGCGACAGCTCCCGTTTACACCGGGGCTAATTCCCAGCAACCAGAGTCGCTTGGCCCTGCGTATCTCCGATACCATCATGGGAACGCTGCTGACTCCTGAGGAGCTGCAAAAACTGGCCCGCCGCCTGCTGCAGACAGAGCGCATTCAGGCCGGAATCAAGTGGCTGCTAGAGCTGGCTTTGGAGCAATTGCGCTCCACCTCCCAGGATCGAACCGCTACCGTCGTTGGCAGCATTCTTAAAGACCTCTTTGGCCAGTCCCTGCCCCGACTGCTGCGGGTATGGGCTCGGCGAGAAAACTTTTTAGAAGAGCAGGTTAATCAGCTCTTTGATCAGGTGTTTCTGGAGTTTCAGTTTTCAGAGGAGCAAGCCCGACAGCTCTCTCAATGGCTGCTGGCAGGCGTGTTCCCACCAGATAAGATTCGCCAGGCCGTGGTGGATTTTCTCACGGACCGCAATATTCAGGTGATTGACACCATCTTTCGCGAGCGTACCAGCGGCACCTATTGGGTCGTGGCTAACCTGTTTGGGGTTCGCAATGCGCTGTCTCGACTACGCAGCTTTTGTCTAGATGAGCGAGAGGTCAGCAACGCCCGGATTGCCGAACTGATAGATACTCTGAAGGTGTCATACCGGCTAGAGGAATGGATTCTCAACCTGTCACTACAGCAGCTGCCAGTGGCGACGGTGCGGCAGCTGCGGCGAGACCTGCGGGATGCCGTGCGAAACTATGTTCGCACCCGAGGACCTGAGTTTTTGAAGGGGCTAAGCAGTTCGGTGAACTGGGAAATGCTGGCTACGCAGCTGCTTAACCGGCTGCGATCGTCCAAGGTGGTCACTAGCTCGATCGATCCAGTCAGTGAGGAGCTGGCGCTTATCCTGGAGCGCTACCTAGAGCGAGACTTGGAAAATTTGGTTGCTCAGATTATCCCGATTTTGAATATTGATCAGGTCATTATCGACCGAGTCAATGCCACATCTCCAGTTGAGCTGGAGGTGGCCATCCAAGGAATTGTGCGGAGCGAACTACAGGCTATTGTCAATCTGGGCGGTATTTTAGGCTTTTTGATTGGGGGCCTGCAGGCGCTGTATTTCTATTTTCAATAAAATTCTATTTTCAATAAAAAAGCAGGGGGCGACGGTCTTGCCTCCCCTGCTTTTAAGGTGTGCTGTAACGCTAACGAAAAGAATTTACCCAAAGCGACCAGACACGTAGTCTCGGGTGTATTCTTCTTTGGGGTTATTGAAAATAACTTTAGTATCGTTATATTCAACCAGGTAGCCCACTTTACCTCCGGCAGGCGTAGCTTGGGCGTTGAAGAAGGCAGTTTTATCAGAAACCCGCGACGCCTGCTGCATGTTGTGGGTGACGATGATGATGGTGTAGTTGGTTTTGAGCTCCTGCATCAGCTCCTCAATTTTGAGAGTGGAGATTGGGTCTAGAGCTGAGCAAGGCTCGTCCATTAGAATCACTTCGGGCTCAATTGCGATCGCACGCGCAATACATAGCCGCTGCTGCTGACCACCCGAAAGCGAGAGGCCGCTCTCCTTCAGCTTGTCCTTCACCTCTTCCCACAGGCCAGAGCTCCGCAGGGACGATTCTACCAAATCATCCATGTTGCCCCGGTAGCCATTAATGCGCGCACCGAAGCTGATATTTTCGTAGATTGATTTGGGAAAGGGGTTGGGCTTTTGAAACACCATGCCAATCTGACGGCGCAGCTCTACCGGGTCAACTGAGCGGTCGTAGATACTGCGACCGTGGTAGGTGATCCGACCTTCCATACGAGCTCCAGAAATCAGGTCGTTCATGCGGTTGAAGCAGCGTAGAATTGTGCTCTTACCGCAGCCAGAGGGACCAATAAAAGCCACAATCTGGTTTTTGGGAACGTCCAGGAACACGTCCCGAACTGCGAGCGTCGAACCGTAGGAGACCGAGACATTCTCTACCTCTAGAGCTATGTCATTGGCGGTTTGGGCCTGAGAATTTTGTAACATGGCGCAGTTAGGTTAGCGAGACGATGAGTAGCAGTTATTATTAGGCGTCACATTAGGAGTCACTATCAGCAAATGCGACTAGGGCCGCGTCACTAGCGAGATTTTTGGAAATGGTTACGCAGGTAAATGGCAATTCCATTCATCCCAAGCAACACAATTAGCAGCCCAATAATGGCTGCTGCTGCAATGCTATGAAATTCTGCTTGAGGCCGGCTGACCCAGTTATAAACTTGAATGGGTAACACTGTAAAAGGACTTCTTAGACCTTCTGGCCTAAAAGGTACAAAGGTCAAAGCGCCAATGGCAATCAGCGGTGCCGTCTCTCCAATTGCACGGGACAAGGCTAAGATGACTCCGGTAAGAATACCCGGCAATGAGGAGGGCAGCACATGGGCCCAAACAACTTCCCAACGAGTCGCCCCCAGGGCAAATCCTGCCTGCCGAATACTGTCTGGCACAGATCGCAGCGCCTCACGGGTAGCCACGATAATAATTGGCAAAATCAACAGCACCAGCGTTAATGCTCCTGAAATCACGCTGCGGCCCCCGGTTAGCGGTCCCATAAGCTGCACAAATGCTGCTAAGCCGAGCAACCCATAAATAATTGAGGGCACACCTGCAAGATTGCTGATGTTAACTTCAATAAAGCGATTAAACCAGCTGTCTTTGGAAAATTCTTCCATGTAAATGCCGGCCCCTACGCCTATTGGGAAGGAGATGAGGGCGACTAGGGCCATAACCCAGAGGGTACCTGCCAGGGCTGCGGCAATCCCGGCTGACTCAGCCCTTCGGGAAGGAAAACTGGTGATAAACTGCAAGTCCAGATGAGGCAAGCCGTCTATTAGGACGTCCACCAATAGCCAGACCAAAACTGCGATCGCAATTGCAACAGCCCCCCAAGCAGCAGCTTGAAACATGGAGTCAGCGCGATAGCGTCCAGCCAAGTTCTGATCAAAATTCTCTTTACCGGAGGCAGCATCGCCACTGGCAAGCTCTTGTGAGGTATTAATCGTCATTACTCATACTTCTCCCGGAAGCGACGCACGAACCAGAAGCTAAATAGGTTAAGAACCAAGGTCATCAGGAAGAGAGTCATGCCCACAGCGAAAATCGTTTTGAAGGCCAACGACCCCACTGGCGTGTCTCCCAAGCTGACCTGCACAATGTAGGCAGTCATGGTCATGACTGGCACAAAAGGATTTAAGCCAAGGGTTGGGTTTTGGCCTGCTGCTAGCGTTACAATCATCGTCTCCCCAATAGCTCTAGAAACCGCCAAGATCAACGACGCTACAATCCCCGATAGAGCAGCCGGTAAGACTACAGCAGTAATTGTTTCTCGCCTGGTTGCCCCCAAAGCATAGGAACCATCCCGCAGGCTTTGAGGCACTGAATAAATGGCATCTTCACTGAGAGAAGCCACGAGGGGCGTAATGCTAATTCCTAAAATTAACCCTGCACTGAGAGCATTGAAGCCCTGAAGATTAGGAATAAAAGACTGCAGAAACGGTGTAACCGTCAGCAGAGCAAAGTAGCCAAAGACGACAGAAGGAATGCCTGCCAGGATTTCTAGAACAGGCTTCAGTATGCGGCGCGTCTTTGGCTGAGCATACTCACTCAAGCAGATCGCAGCTAGTAGCCCTAGGGGCAGAGCGACAAGAATAGCGATAACCGAGGTCAGCACCGTCGCACTGATTAGAACAAAGATGCCAAACTGCTTGCTGCTAAACAGTGGAGTCCAGCGCCGATCGGTGAGGAAATTCCAGAAAGGAACTTCCCGGAAAAATTCAAATGTCTCGAACATCAAGGTCGCAACAATACCCAGGGTCGTCAGGATAGAAATCGCTGCGAATGCCCCCGTGATCACGACGACTAGATTCTGAATTTGTTTACTTCTTTGACGGTTAGGCCGCCAAAGAGAAGCCGAGCTTTGGGGAGGTACTTCAGCCGTCATCTACACACCGCACCTGCTATAAATAACTCACACAACGGGCAAAGCTATGCAGCCCCGCAGGAGCACAAAGCCATTTCTAGGAACCTGGTGAATCCCAAAGTGCAGGGGCAAAAGAAACAGTAACTTCCGCCCCTAAAACACCTAGTTTCTACAGCTTATCAGAGAGCTTGACGCCTACAGAGGAGCCACCTTCATAGATAGAGCCTGTTGTTGCATTGCTAACTCTTGCGACCACTTTCTCTGAGATATCAGCAGGAAGCGCAATGTAACCTGCTTCAGAAACCAACTCTTCGTTAGCAGGATCTACTTGATAGTCCACAAAGGCTTGAACCTGAGGCTTGGTTTCGTAAGCCTCCCGATTAACGTAGATGAAAATGGGCCGAGCTAAGGGAGCGTAGGTGCCGTCAGCGATGGTTTCGCGAGAAGGGGCCACACATTCACCGGCTTCGTTTTCAATCTCTAGGGCCTTGAGCTGGCCTTCGTTCTCTTCGTAGTAGGCGTAGCCGAAGTAGCCTAGGCCACCGTCATCTGACCCAACCCCTTGAACAACTACATTGTCATCTTCGCTCGCAGTGTAATCACCTCGGCTGGCCCCTTCCTCACCGTTAATGGCGTCAGTGAAGTAATCGAAGGTGCCTGAATCGGTTCCGGGACCATATAGCCCTAGAGGCTGGTTGGGAAAATCAGGTCTGACCTGATTCCAGTTGGCGACCTGGCCTTCAGCTTCAGGTGCCCAAATAGTATTAAGTTCTTCAGTGGTCAAGCACTGAACCCAGTCGTTGCCGGTGTTGGTAACGACCGTAATACCGTCAAATGCAACCGGCAGTTCGACGAACTCAACGCCAGCCTGCTCACAGGCTTCAATCTCTTCCTGCTTAATGGGGCGAGAAGCGTTGGAGATGTCGGTTTCACCCGTACAGAATTTCTCGAAGCCACCGCCAGTTCCAGAAACACCCACCGTTACGCGGGTTTCGGGGTTGGCTGCCATAAATTCTTCAGCCATGGCTTCAGAAATGGGGAAAACGGTACTAGAACCGTCAACCTGAATATCGCCTGCTATACCAGAAGGGCTATCGGTACCACCGGCATCAGTACCTTCGGTTGTAGCGGTTGGGGAATCGCCGCCGCAGGCTGCTAGGCCTGCTACCAGAGCTGCCAGGGCAACAGAATAAGCGGAACGGGATAAAAGCGTTGTTAAAACCATTGGGTTCTCACTCCCTAGCCAATTAGGTGGTTTGCGCAATAGAGGTTTGCACGATGTCTCGATGACCACGTTACAGGGCTTGCGTAAAGAGGAGGTTAAGATAATCAGATTTCGCTAACACAAGAGGCTGATACAGAATGTCGTCTACATCACGAAAAGTTTTGGTTGGCAAGAAGAGGCTCCCGTAGGAGGGGAAAGGCGAACTTGAAGGCCGCAGTCGTATCTAGGGATACAAACTTGTCATAACAAGGTTGATTTACTGGGCTTAACTGAATCCCCTGCGTTAAGGCTGTGACAAATAACGTTATGACAAAAGGGGTTCAGGAGTTGGCCAGGTGATTGGCCCGCTGTCTTAATTTAAGCGGTCTGGAGAACGGTATGGTTGCAACGTTGACCCAGGGCAAAACCCTGGCTGAACTGGCGCAGGAGCACAGCTTAAACTTCTTTCTGGTGTCTTACACTGACCTGCTGGGGGGGACGAGGGCCAAGCTCGTACCTGCTGCTAAAATCAGCTCGGTGGAGCGAAACGGCGCTTTTTTTGCGTCTTTTGCCTCTAATTTGGGTCTGGGACCTGATGCTGCAGAAATCGCCGTTATCCCTGATCCTGAATCTTTGATTGTGTTGCCTTGGCAGCCTAATGTGGGCTGGGTAGCTAGCGATGTGTATTTCAATGGAGCGCCTTTTCCAGCGGCTCCTCGCATGATTTTGAACCGGGTGCTGACTCAGGCGGCTGAGCTGGGCTACAGCTACAAGGCAGGGGTGGAGGCTGAATTTTTTCTGCTGCGGCAGACTGAGACGGGATATGCGATCGCAGATGCCCACGACACCGCCACCCGTCCGTGCTACGACCAGCTCAACCTGATGCGCCAGTTTGACCTGATCTCCAAGCTGGTGACTTATATGGAGGAACTGGGCTGGGAACCTTACCAGTGTGATCATGAAGATGCTAACGGCCAGTTTGAGATCAACTGGACCTATGACGATGCCAGAGTCACCGCTGATCGCCACGTCTTTTTTAAATACATGGTCAAAACCCTGGCAGAACAGCAGGGCTTGACAGCAACCTTCATGCCCAAACCCTTTAGTCATCTGACGGGTAACGGGGCTCATATTCACAACAGCCTTTGGCAGGGCGACAACAATTTGTTCGCCGACGGGGCAGATGACGGGGGCCTCTCTGCTGTAGGCTATCACTTCCTGGGCGGGGTTTTGGCCCACGGGCGGGGCCTTACAGCCCTGTGTGGCCCAACCATTAACTCCTACCGTCGGTTGGGTGCTGCCATGACCGAGTCTGGCAGCACCTGGAGCCCTCAATACATCTCCTATGGCGGCAACAACCGCACCCACATGCTGCGAATTCCGGAGGCTGGACGGTTTGAGTGCCGCTTGGTAGACGGGGCTGCCAACCTGTACCTAGTGCTGGCGGGGCTGCTAGCTGCTGGGTTGGAGGGCATCGCTACCCAGGCCAACCCCGGCCAGCGCATCGATGAAAACCTGTTCGTTCGAGGGTCTGAGTTTGACCTGCAGCGTCTGCCCTCAAACCTGCTGGAAGCGCTGGAAGCCCTTAAAAACGACAGCCTGCTGATGGATGTGATTGGGGAGCTGGCGACCAAGACCTACTTTGAATTTAAGTACAGCGAGTGGGATGCTTTCCACGCCGGTATTACTCCCTGGGAAATGAAACAGTACGTCAACTGCTGATATGAGCTTTCAACTTACCTGTCCTAACTGCGGCAGGCGTTCGGTCAGTGAGTTTGCCTGTAAAGGTGAATTTACTCCCCGGCCGCTGCCTGATGCAGGTCTATTGGACTGGACCGACTACCTCTATCTCAGGCAAAACCGTCGGGGGCGGCAGCTGGAATGGTGGTATCACCGCAGTGGCTGCCAGTCCTGGTTTTTAGTTGAGCGCGATACCACAGACAACACTCAGCACCGGAGTTTTTGGTACCGAGATTTGCAGGGGATGCCAGAAGACCCCTCACGCTAAAAACCGATTCACTAAATTGAAACCTGGGTTTATAGATAAGCTCCAAGGCTTGTCCAGACCAATTTGTTGAACTTCTATATCTATGTTCCGGCGCATCACCCACCACCCCGAAATAGAGCTGCCTGACCTAGGCCGCCCCGTCACCTTTAGCTTCAACGGCAAAACCCTAACTGCCTTTGAGGGCGACACCGTTACCTCGGCTTTACTGGCTAACGGCATTCGTCTATTTTCTCGTAGCTTTAAGTTTCACCGGCCGCGCAGTGTCTATGACGGCCACGGTCAGGGGCCAGAAACGCTAGTTACGGTAGACAACACGCCCAATGAACTAGCCGATCGGATCTCTGTGCGAGAAGGGATGCAGGTCCGCACTCAAAATGCTTGGCCTTCGGTAGAGTTTGACCTGATGGCGATCAACGGTTGGGTGGTGCCGCGACTGCCCAACCTCTTCTACTACAAGCTATTTCACAAGCCCAAGTGGCTGTGGCCGCTGGCTGAGCGGGTGATTCGCCGCATCGCTGGACTGGGAGAGGTGGATCGGCAGGCTGGGGAAAATGAGGTTCGCTACGAGAAGCGCTACCGTTTTCCGGATGTCTGTGTAGTGGGAGGCGGCCCTGCAGGATTGGCTGCAGCCCAGGCAGCGCTAGCAGCCGGTCGGCAGGTGTTGCTGATTGACGATCGGCCCCAACTAGGCGGCCATGCTCTACACAGCATTGCCCTGGTGCAGAATTGCCGAGAGGCGGTACTCAATCAGCTGCCAGAATACGAAGCTGTTCACCAACTGGCAGATTGCCTCAAAGACCATCCCCGACTGGAAATTCTGAGAAACACCGCTGTCTTTGGCCTTTACGAGGACAATTTGGTGGCGGCCCAGCAGGGAAATGACCTGTTCAAGATCCGGGCAGGGGCCGTGGTGCTGGCACCCGGTGCTACCGACCGTCATCTCGTTTTTGAGAACAATGACCTTCCCGGCATTTTGACAGCTCGCGGGGTGGAGCGTCTGATTGCTGGCCATCGACTGGCAGTGGGAGAAAACGCGGTAGTGGTGACCTGCCACGACGGCGGCTATCACACTGCCCTTCTGATGCTGGGAGCGGGTACTCGGGTGCAGGCAGTGGTAGATGCTCGCCCTGAAGGCACTCCGGGGCCATTTGAGCAGCGCCTGAGTCAGCTGGGCATTCCCATTTACCGAGAGCAAACAATTCAGGCAGCCTACGGAGACTCTTGGGTCGCTAGCATTGATATTGGTAGCTTGGATGGCCGCAGCTGTCTGCGCAGCTTTGCCTGTGATTTGGTTGCGATCGCAGTTGGCTTAAAGCCCCAACTCAATTTGCTCTCAGCCGGACGCTATCGCCCGGTGTGGGACAGCCAGCGGCAGGTTTTTCGCATCCCTGAACTGCCCCCAGGGCTCTATGCAGCGGGTGACGTCAACGGCACTGCCAGCTTTGCTCAGCTCTATGAAGAAGGCTGGTTAGCGGGAACAGCGGCTGCCCAAGGAAGCCCCCAACCTCTGTCTACGCGGCAGGCAACTGATCTAATTCCGGCCCTGCCTGCCGACATTGAGTCGGGCGGCTCCCACCACATCATCTGCAAGTGCATGGATGTGACCCGGCAGGAAGTGCGCTGCTCAATCGCCGAAGGGTTTGACGCGGTAGAAACGCTAAAGCGCTACACCAGCATGGGCATGGGGCCGTGTCAGGGCAAGCAGTGCTACGAGGCCGTCGCTCGACTAGCAGCCCAAGATACGGGTCTCCCTGCTGAGATGGCTGTGCCCACTACCCTGCGGCCGCCTTTTGCCCCGGTCTCCTTTGGTGTCTTGGCAGGCCGCTCCTACCATCTGCAGCCGATTCAGCGAACGCCCATGCATTTGTGTCACAAGCAGGCAGGGGCAACATTTCTAGAAGCTGGGCGCTGGCAGCGGCCCTATGCCTATGGTGATCCTGGACTAGAAGCCTTACACGTGCGCCAGCATCTCGGCCTAATCGACATCAGCACCCTAGGCAAGCTGGAGTTGAGCGGGCCGGATGCCCTAAACTTCTTACAGTTTTTGCTGCCCGGCAAGTACGGCAAGCTAGCGGTTGGGCGCACCCGCTATTCCATCATGGTGGGCGAAGATGGCATTTTGTTTGAAGATGGCACCCTGTCTCGGCTGGAGGAAAATCGCTACTATCTCACGACCACCACTGGCAATCAGGAGGCGATTAACGCGCTATTTCAGTGGTGGCTGACAGTCGAACCCTTTGACGTGCGGTTTAAGAACCTCAGTGCTGTCTATGCTGCCGTCAACGTCACCGGCCCAATGGCCCGAGATTTTTTGCAGCCGCTGGTTGATATTGATCTGGCCAATCCAGCATTTCCCTACATGAGCAGCCGCCAGGCTCAGATTGCTGGAATCCCTGCCCTGATGTTTCGCATTGGCTTTACCGGCGAACTAGGCTATGAGCTGCACTTTCCAGCAGAGTATGGAGAGGCCCTCTGGAATTTTCTGCTGGAGCAAGGGCGGCCCCTTCAAATCAAGCCCTTTGGGGTGGAAGCTCAGCGGATTCTGCGGCTGGAAAAAGGGCACCTGATTCCCGGCGTCGATACCGATGCGCTGACGAACCCCTACGAAGCAGGCCTCAGCTTTGCGGTCAAAACTGATAAACCTAGCTTCGTTGGCAAGACTGCCCTGTCGGCCTTTCAGCAGCGGGGGATAGAGACCCGCCTGGTGCCCTTTATGCTCAACCATGCCCAAGATCCGGTTCCTGAAGATGGGGTAGTGGCCTTTTCTGAGGGCAAGGTCATCGGCCGGATCACCAGTTCTCGCCGTAGCCCCACCCTCGATAAAGGCATTGGCCTGGCTTGGCTCGCTGAGGAGCTGGCGCAGCCCGAGCGGGAATTTACAATTCGGCTGGGCAGCGGTCAACAGGTGCAGGCAACTGTTCTGGCTCAGGCTGCTTACGACCCAGACGGTACTCGCCTAACTTCTTAAATCATGACGCTAACGCCTTTGGTTAAAACTAGCCCCCTGTCTGGTGTCTACCGCCGTTACCCAGTACAAACAGAGCTGCTGGCGGGCTGGTGTATGGCTCGGCACTTTGGCAACCCCGAACGGGAGCAGCAGCAGCGGCTGACCGGCGCTGTCTTGATCGATTGGGCCTGCCTGGGCAAAGTGTCGGTTTCTGGTCGAGGGGCAGCGGAGCGCGTCGATCAGATCGTTCCTGGGGCCGCTGCTGCGCCTCCATTGACTAGCCAGATAGCTGGGCAGATAGTTGCCCTGCGGTTAACGATGAATGACTATTTGATGCTATGTCTGCCGGATCAGGCAGACAGCCTCGTGACCCGCTTGGAGGCTGGCTCGTTGGCCGTTACTGATCAAAGCGGGGCCTTGGGCTGTTTTGCCTTAGCAGGCCCTAGGCGAGATGAGGTGCTGGAGCGATCAACAGCCCTCAACCTACGGCGGGACTCTGTTTTGGTTGGGGCAGTCCTACAAACCACGCTACACACTATCCGCTGCACGCTTTATCGGGCTTCCAGCCTAGAAGTTGTTTTGCATTCTAGAAACCTATCTGAGTCTTTGTTTGATGCGTTGATGGATGTAGGGACAGGTGTGGGGCTACTCCCTAGCGGCACCCTGACGCTGCCCATAACATTGTTAAGCAGTTAATGTTAAGTAAGACTGTTAACTGCCCATTACGCCTAGAGTCCTTGCATCTCTTCCCCTTGCTAGTTTGGGAAAGAGCTAAACTCTTCAAAGCTTGTCTGCTGCGCTCATGCCCTAGTGGTACGTTTCAATTGCCTAGAGAGGCTTCTCAATACTGTGTACCGTTTATCTCTCAAAGCGGTTCTTCGGATAATCCTCGGCTTTCTAGGGCGGACCTTTAGGTGCATCAGACAGGGGCTCTGGAAAAGTTCTCGTGCCCCTTCCCATAAGGCCCAAGCAAGCGGAGCCCCTGTTGCGGCTTCTGAAACGCTAGATTTGAACGACCCTGAAGCTTGGGTTGCAGCGGAACGGATGCTGGCCAGCTACAACCTTGCCCTAGAAGCTCAAATAGCCGAGCGAACTCAGGCGCTGCGACAAAGTGAAGCAACTCAGGCCATTATCCTCAATGCCATTCCAGATCTGCTGGTTCGCTACTCTGGAGACGGAATTTGCCTCAGTCTGATGAATTCGGGCGAAGTCTTCCTGCTGGCCCCGGCTGAAGAATTGGTAGGCAAACATCTTTTTGAGTTCCTGCCCTCGCCGATGGCGGAAGAACGGCTGCACTTCATCCGTCAGGCCTTGGCTACAGGCACAATGCAGATTCATGAATACCAGTTTGAGCAGGCCGGTGTCTGCCGGTATGAAGAATCTAGAATTGTGCCGAGTGGTGAAAACGAAGTCCTAATCATCGTTCGAGACACAACGGAGCAAAAGCAGGCTGAAAATGCCCTTAAGGAGAGCCGTGCCCTCTACCAGTCTCTTACAGAAGTTTTGCCCCATTGCCTCTATCGAACCGATGTAGAAGGCCGCCTGATCTTTGCTAATCCGGCTTTTCTCAAAACTTTAGACAGGCCGATTGAAGATTGCTTAGGTAAGACCGCCTATGATTTTTACCCTCCCTCTTTAGCTGATAAATATACGGCCGACAACGAGCGTGTGACCACAACAGGCGCTACACTGCGCACGGTCGAAGCTCACAAAACGCCTGCTGGGCAAGAGGAGATCTATGTCCAGGTGATCAAGTCTCCTGTTTATGGAGCAGATCGTCAGATCACTGGCGTACAGGGAGTATTTTGGGACATTACTGACCTTAAACGCACCCAGGATGAACTCAATACCCAAAAGCAGTTTCTTCAGCAGGTGATTGACAACATGCCTAGCGCTACCTTTGTCAAGGACTGCCAGGGCCGCCTCATTGCCGTTAACCAAGCCAGTGCCTCCATGCACGGCAAGCAGCCAGAGGAGATGATCGGCAAAGTCGAAACCGAGTTTAATCCCAACGTGACCCCGGCTGATTTGGAGCACCTCTTCACCCTTAACCAGCAGGTCATCAGCCAGCGCATTACTCTTCAGGAAGAACTCACTATCACCAATGTCTTTGGAGAAACGCGCTGGTACCAAACCATCGTCAGTCCTTTTGTTTCCCCGAGCGGTGAGGTCCAGGGCATTATTGGTAACTGTATCGACATCACTGAGCGTAAATCGGTAGAGGCGGATCTGCAGGCGGCCAACCTGAAATTAGAACGGCTAGCGACCTTCGACAGTTTGACCAAAGTCGCTAACCGCAGACGCTTTGATGATTACCTACAGCAGGAATGGCAGCGCATGGCTCGAGAAGGGCAGCCCCTGTCTCTGATTTTGCTAGATGTAGACTATTTCAAAATCTACAACGACTTTTTCGGGCACCAGCAGGGAGATGTCTGCTTATTTAAGGTGGCCCAGGCGCTCTGTCGAGCGGTAAAGCGAACGGCAGATTTGGTTGCTCGCTATGGCGGCGAGGAGTTTACCGTGATTTTGCCGAACACCCGCCGAGCTGGCGCAATTGTGGTCGCAGAGGCTATCCAAAGCGAAATTGCCAGCCTGCAGGTTCCCCACCCTAACTCTGCTGTCAGCCCCTATGTGACAGCTAGTATGGGCATTGCCAGCACTATGCCCAGCAGTGATGGCTCCTGCGATGAACTGTTGGCGGCAGCTGATGCTGCTCTGTACCAGGCCAAGCGGCGGGGGCGCGATCGCTACTGGGTGAGAATTTTGTGAGTGCGACTGTCAGACCAGGGGTTTAGCGACAGTCCGCTGCACTGCCCAGATCCCGCCCGCCAAAGCAGCCCCTAACCACAGCAGGCTACCGGTTTGCGTCTGCCCCCCCAATAAACACAGGCTGCCGATGCCAAACAGCCCCAAAGCGCTGCCAGCCACAACGAACAACATGGTCTTGATCGCCTGAGTACCGTGAATCAACTGCTGCGCTAGATCTTCGCTGTTGGTTAGGGCTGAGGTGCTGAGGGCTTTTTGGAAAAGCTGGTAGCGGGCTGGGTCGGCCTGGTAGTAGGTGCCCAATTCACTGTCTCTTAGAGCCGCTACAGAGTGCAGACCAAACTGTTTGGCCTGTGCGATCGCACTGCGGATCTGCCGCTTGGTTGCTACTGGCTGGAAGGCTTGAAAAATCAACTCTCGGTAGACGCCAGTCTGAGCCATTTCCAGAACTCGGGCTGTAAGCTCACTCACCGATAGCCTTTGAGAAGTCAGGGTCATCGTGCCTTTCCGGCTGCCAACTTGTCTATGGTAACCGCGTACTACTCTCAGAGGAACTGGCTTCACCAAATTGTTCGATCCAGTCGAGCAGACTCTGCGCTAAGGCTAGTCGGGATCGCTTTGTAGTGTCGATACAGACATGGCGAGTTTGGGCCGTTGCTGCACTACGCTCAGGCTGATCTGCCAGATAGATGCGGTAGAAAATTTCAAAGCTGGTTGAATCTGCCTGCCGAGGAGTTAGGGCGATTGAAATGCGATCGCCACACGCCAGCGGCGCTCGGAAATCAATGCTGGCATGCACGATGGGATAGGCCACCGGACCTCGGGCGAAGAAAGCGCCCAGGTCTACTCCAGCTGCCGCTAAAGAGGCTTCATAAGCCTCGTGGCAAAGGGTCAGACCGTTAGCGAAATAGACGACCCCTGCCCCATCCGTCTCCTGGAAGCGAATGGTTCTGGCATAGAGAAAGGTCATGGCCTACCGCAAAGACTTCCTAAAAGAGCCGTTAGCTGGCATTGGGCTGGGCCGGACGGTAGGGCAGATCTCCAGGCAGGACCTGGGGGGCTGCCGCCTCTGGAGCGGCTACAGGCCGATTTAGCGCCTGCAGCGGGTTGTTGATGATATTTATCAGGTTAGCAACGCCGTATTCCAAAATCTCCTGGGGATCGACCGCAATCCAGCCTTGGGTTGTGAGCTGTCGCATTTCAAAGTGTAGGTGGGGACCAGTCGAGTTACCAGTGCTCCCAACCAGGCCAATCACTTCACCCTGCTCAACCCGCTCTCCCGGCTGCACTAGAATTTGAGACAGGTGAGCATAGCGTGACTCCAGCTCGCCCTCGTGCCGCAAAATAACTGTCAGGCCGTAGCCGCCTAGAAAATCAGAAACTGAGACCTGGCCTGCGCGAGTCGCCATCACAGGGGTGCCGGAAGGAGCCGCAATGTCAGTCCCAGCGTGGAAGCGCCATTCACCAAAAATAGGGTGCATCCGCCAGCCAAACAGCGAAGTAATGGGAGCCGGAATAGAGAGCGGGAAGATGTACTCCTGAGTGCCCCGCCGCAGCACATTGAGCGGTCTTAGTTTTTCGTTGAGAGCCTCTCGGCTGACAATGGTCGTATTGCCCAGACTAACGCCGCGACTACTGAAATTAACAGGACCGACTTGCAGTCCTCCTGAATTCGCTGCGGCTGCTGCGGCTGTTTGAGCTGAACTGGTAGGGGCGGCAGCGGGGGCAGATCCTCCCCCACAAGATTGAGCCAGGGCCTGCCCCGCTGGAACCGTAATTTGACAGCCAGTAGAGCGCTCTGAAAAGACCAGGGAGGGGCTTTCGGTCGCGCCTACACTGTAGTCTGTTGGATCAATAAAGACGCTGTTATACCCTGCTGGGACATCGGCCTCGGCAGAAATTTCAGACGGGACAGCTAGAGAAGGAGCCTCAGGCGCAGCCGCTGGGGCTTCTGAAGCCGCTGGAGCCGCTGGAGCTGCTGGAGCTACCGCAGGTTCCCCCTCTGGGGCGATTTCGATGAGCTGTTGTGCGATTAGACTAATTGGAGCTGGGGCAGGCTGCCGCTGGTCGCTGTTGGCCTTGGTGGTAAGAGAAGCTGTTGGGGAAGTCCGCAGCGGCGAGAACGCAGGCACTGGGGCCGGGGCCGCCTGTACTGCTTGGGATCCGTGTGAGGCAGCCGGGGCTGCCGTTGCCTTTTGTGAGGGCAACAGCTGTTCGGCTGTCGTGTAAATGGGCCCTTCTATTTCGGCAATGACTGGGGCTTCGGAGATGGCCAGGCTGCTGCCCGTCAAGCCCAATCCACCGAAAAGCGCCAAGAGGCGCACCCAGAATAGGGGCACTGAAACAGAAGCTGTGCGTTGTGAAGGTGTGTGTCGGCTCATCCCGTTGTCGTCTTGGTTATCCACGATGCCAAACCCTATGAATTGTAGCCCAGAGTGATTTCCCCTGGCTGAAGTTCTCTGATTACTGAGGCCGCTGTCGCTGTCGAATGGATGTCTTTGACCCATAGGTTGCCCGTCTGAGTGACGCCTTGAACCTCCCATTTGTGTCCATCGAGGACGAGAACCTGGCCCAGGTTGACTAGGCGAGTGCGGTAGACCTCTAGGAGCGCATCGGTGCCGTAGGCCTGCCAGAATAGATAGCCCTGGAGCAGCCCGTAAAGGATAACGGCCGCTGCTAGCTCCAGACTAGCAGGAGCAGTGCTGTGGGCAGCTTGATCAACACTGCTGCTCTCGGTTGGTTGGCCGGGCTGCAGCGGTGGCTGATGGTTACCCTCGGCTGCCTCAAGCAGGGTGATCCCCGTGGGTGGGACAGGATTGCTAAAGTTTAGGCCTACGCCCACGACTGCAGCCGTGATCTGTCCTCTGTCTACGCGGGTCTCTGTTAAGATTCCGCCTAGTTTGCGGCCTTGAAAGACAATGTCATTTGGCCACTTCAGCTGAACTGGCAGACCTAAGTTGCTTAGGCTGGTGGCAATGCCCCAGGCTCCTGCAAGGGTGAGCTGGCTGCTGCTGCCTGCTGGCACCTCGGGCTGTAGAGCCAGAGACAGATACAGCCCGCCTCGAGGAGACTGCCATTGTCGGCCCCACTGTCCGCGTCCGGCCTTTTGGCTGCGGGCAATGACGGCGGTACCGGAGGGCGCGCCCTGGTCAATCAATTCCCAGGCCGAAGTGTTGGTAGAGGGGACACAGTCAAAGACATAGGGATGAAATTTGGGGCGAATAGACCAGAATGGCTGAATCACTCCTAATTTACGGGGATTTTCTTTGAGCGCTTGAGCCAGCCGTGCACAGTCCAACTTAGACCACCCCTAACTCTGATCGCTACGCTAGCACTCCACTTATAGGGCTTTAGTAAAAATTTCTGGAATTCCCGTAATCCGTTCATGAAGAAAGATTGCTGGATCGAGGCTGGGCTGATCCCCGGGGAGTGCATGGCATTCTGTGAGATTTCATATAGGCTAAACGGTGATGTCTGAGCAGTTTTGAACCCAGATCGGGCGCTTTTATAGCTATGCATACCTGGCATTGGCAGACCTGGCAGGATCAGCCCTATCTTACCTGCAGCCTTTTAGAGCCTTGGCCCCACGGTTTCTTCTCCCAACAGTTTTGGCCTCAGACGCCAGAGGATCTGGTGGTGGCCCTGGCGTCTGAGGCAGCTGTTTACCGAGTCAACCAGGTTCACGGCAAGGGGGTGCTGAGCTCAAGCCAAATCAGCGCCCAACAAACAGACTCTGCAGCGGCAGGTGCCCGTCCTGAGGCAGATGCAGTGATATCGGATGATGCCCAACAATCAGTCTGGGTATGTACGGCGGACTGCAATCCGGTGCTCATTGCTGATGGTCGGACGGGACAGGTAGCCGCTATCCATGCCGGATGGCGGGGCACGTCCCTGAAAGTAGTGCCTCTGACCGTTGATCGCCTAATTGCGGGTGGCAGTCGTCTTGAGGACTTGAACGTTGCAATGGGGCCTGCGATCGCAGGTGAAGTCTACCAGGTCTCTATTTCTGTCGCAGCGGCGGTGGGGCGCACTATTGCGCCTGACCAAGCAGCTCTGGCAGATGAGGCCCTGGTTTGCTACCTTCAGACCCAGGAAAATCCGGCAGTGCTGAGTGACCCCGAACCGGGTCGAGTGCGGCTAGATGTAAGGCGAGTGAATGCGCTGCAGCTAGAGCAGCTGGGAATTGCCCCGGAGCAGGTTGCGATCGCACCCCACTGCACCTACCAGGAGCCTGAGCGCTTCTTTTCCTACCGCCGTGCCAAGGAGAAAAAAGTTCAGTGGTCGGGCATTGTCAGCACCTAGGCCTAGTCCACGTCTACGTCAGCCTACCTTTAGGGAAGTGAAGCATGAGAATTGGAGCGCAGTATCAAGGAAATCATCAGTGCGAGTTTACAGTCTGGGCTCCGTTGCGAGAGCAGGTAGCCCTACAGCTAGAAGGACCAGAACCTCGCCTCATTCCCCTCAAGCAAGATATAGACGGTTACTGGAGCGCTACCCTAGACGACATTGCACCCGGTACGCTGTACCGCTACCAGCTAGACAGCGATCTACTGCGCCCCGACCCCGCTTCTCAATACCAGCCTGAGGACGTGCACGGCCCTTCCCAAGTCATTGACCACAGCGCTTATGCTTGGCAAGATACCGCTTGGTCAGGGGTACCGCTGAAAGATTACGTAATTTACGAGCTGCACATCGGCACCTTTACCCCAGAGGGCACCTTTGAATCAGCCATTGAGCGGCTGCCCGATCTAGTAGAGCTGGGCATCACCGCCGTTGAGATCATGCCCGTAGCTCAGTTCCCAGGCGATCGCAACTGGGGCTACGACGGTGTTTACCCCTTTGCCGTGCAGACTAGTTATGGCGGCCCTGAGGGCCTGAAAAAGCTGGTCGATGCCTGTCACCAGCACGGTCTAGCGGTCATCTTAGACGTGGTCTATAACCACTTTGGACCCGAGGGCAACTACACCCGCGATTTTGGCCCCTACTTTACCGAGCACTACCGCACTCCCTGGGGCGCTGCTATCAACTACGATGATGCCTACAGCGAAGGCGTCCGCAACTTCGTCATTGAAAACGCGCTCTATTGGTTCCAAGAGTTTCACTTCGATGCGTTGCGGCTCGATGCTGTCCACGCTATCTACGACTTTGGGGCCAAGCACGTCCTAGCCCAAATGCAGGAAACCGTACAGGCCGCCATGCAAACCCGCGCCTTTCCGGCTTACCTGATTGCTGAGAGCGATCTCAACGACGTGCGGGTGATCAACCCCCCGGAGCAAGGTGGACACAACCTTGATGCTCAGTGGAGCGACGACTTCCACCACTGCCTCCATGTGCTGCTTACCCGCGAAACCCAGGGCTACTACGAAGACTTTGGTACCTGCAACGACATGGCTAAAGTCTTTAAAGACCGCTTTGTCTATAACTGGTCCTACTCCAAAACCCGCAAGCGCTACCACGGCAGCGATGCCCGCCACTGCCCACCCTATCAATTTGTGGTCTGCTCTCAAAACCACGACCAAGTCGGCAACCGCATGATGGGCGATCGCATGACCGCTCTAACATCTTTTGAAGGGCTGAAGCTGTTGGCCGGGGCCGTGATGCTCTCGCCCTACCTGCCAATGCTGTTTATGGGCGAGGAATACGGTGAACCCGCGCCCTTTCTCTACTTCATTAGCCACAGCGACCCCGACTTGATCCAGGCTGTTAGAGAAGGTCGCAAGCGTGAGTTCGAAGCCTTTCACGCCGAGGGAGATGCGCCCGATGCCTTTAGTCGCGACAGCTTCAACCAGTCAAAGCTGAACTGGAACTTACGCCAAGAAGGACATCACCAGTCCCTCTGGGTCCTATATCAAACCCTGATTCGCCTGCGCCGGGAACTGCCCGCTCTACAGATGCCCGCCCAAGGGGTCGAGTCTTTAACTGCAGACTGTGTTGGTGACCAGGTGATCTTGCTGCAGCGTTGGTGTGATAGTCAAAAACTGGCCTGCTTGATGAACTTTCAGGCCGAGCCGGTCGTGCAGTCGGTTCAGATTGAGGGACGTTGGCAGAAGCGCCTTGATTCGGCAGAGGTATCCTGGAAGGGCCCAGGGAGCCAAGCCCCTGAGGTCCTGGAAGTCGCTCAAGAGTTGACCCTTTCGCCGCACAGCTTTGTGCTGTACGAAACTGCCCAGACAGCTGCCTCCTTTGCCTAACTGTCCAGCCAACTCATCGGTGATTCTCTATGCGCACACCTTCTGCCACCTACAGACTGCAGTTCCGTCAGGAATTTGGCTTTAACGATGCTCAAAAAATCCTCACCTACCTAGAAGAGCTGGGCATCTCTGACATCTATGCTTCCCCTATTTTTAAGGCCCGCGCTGGCAGCAGCCACGGCTATGATGTGGTCGATGCCGGCCAGCTCAACCCCGAACTGGGTACCGAGGAAGACTTCAATGATCTCATTGAAGATTTGCAGTCCCGCAATATGGGCTGGCTACAGGACATTGTGCCCAACCACATGGCCTATGACTCAGAAAACCCCTTTCTGATCGACATTCTAGAGCACGGTCCCTATTCGGAATACTGCGATTTTTTCGATGTGGAGTGGGAGCACCCCTTTGATGACTTCCGGGGCAAAATTCTTACGCCCATGCTGGGGGACTTTTACGGCAACTGTCTAGAAAACGGCGAGATTACGCTCAGCTATAGCCATGCGGGCCTGACCGTCAACTACTACAGCCTGCAAATTCCGCTGCGGATTGAGTCCTATACTCAGTTCCTCAACCACGACATGGATCGGCTGGCCCGCGAGCTAGGCCGCAGCAACCCAGACTTTATCAAGCTGCTGGGCATTCTCTACATGGTCAAAAATGTCTCAACTGAGACAACTGGTAGAGAGCGCAAACAGCAGGCCGAATTTGTCAAAGAGCTGCTGTGGGAGCTCTTTAATACCAATGAACACGTCAAAGAGTTCATTGAACAAAACCTAGAGATTTTCAACAATAAAAATCCTGAGGTTAATGGCCATGATCTGTTAGACAATTTGCTGTCTGATCAGTTCTTCCGGCTGTCTTTTTGGAAAGTGGGAGCGGAAGAACTCAACTATCGCCGCTTCTTCACCGTCAATGAACTGATCTGCCTACGAATTGAAGACCTTAAGGTTTTTCAGAAGAGCCATTCTCTGATTGGTCAATTGGTCAAAAATGGTCAGATACAAGGGCTGCGAATCGATCACATTGACGGGCTATATGACCCCGAGCAGTATCTCAGGCGGCTGCGTACCAAGTTTGGTGATGTCTATGTTGTGATTGAAAAGATCCTGGAACTTGAGGAGGAGTTGCCGGAGGATTGGCTGATTCAGGGCACCTCTGGCTATGACTTCTTGAACCGGATCAATAGCCTCTTTTGCCAGACTAGTAATGCTGAGGGGTTTGACGCAATCTATCACCGCTTTACTGGGCTTAATCCCAACTATAAAGAGTGGATGATACAGAAGAAGCGCCTGATTGCCGAGACTAACTTGGTCGGCGATGTGGACAACCTGGGTCACATGATCAAGCGCATCGCTGGCAAGTACCGCTATGGCCGGGACTTTACCCTGAGCGGTCTGAGAAAGAGCGTTTTGGAAGTGCTGGTGCAGTTTCCGGTGTACTGCACTTATACCAATGAAGATGGGGTGAGCGATCGCGATCGCATGTACATCACTGAAGCCATCGACAGTGCCAGAAAGCGCATTCCCCAGCTGCTGAACGAGCTGAACTTTATTGAAAAGATTCTGCTGCTCGACTACGAAGACTTCCTCCCCGACGAGGACCGGGCCCAGTGGCTCCACTTCGCCATGCGCTTTCAGCAGTTCTCTGGCCCACTGATGGCTAAAGGCGTAGAAGATACGCTGTTCTACGTCTACAATCGGCTGATCTCGCTCAACGAGGTGGGCGGGCACCCTGGCAAGTTTGGCCTCACCGACAGCGAGTTCCATACGTTCAACCAGCGCCGCCTGGCCCACTGGCCCCACGCCATCAACGCCTCCTCTACCCACGACACTAAGCGCAGTGAAGACATGCGAGCGCGGCTCAACGTGCTCTCGGAAATTCCCCAGGAGTGGGAGCAGTACCTCCATCGCTGGCGGGAAATCAATGATCCCTACAAGATTGTCACGGAAAAGCGGGTGATTCCCGACGCCAATGACGAGTATTTCCTCTATCAGACGCTGTTGGGGGCCTATCCCTGCAATGAGAATGAGTATGAATCCTTTGTTGAGCGGGTGAAAGCCTACGTTGTTAAAGCTGTGCGGGAGGCCAAGGTGCACACCGCCTGGCTGCGGCCCGATAGCGAGTATGAGGACGGCTTTGTCAAGTTCGTCAACCGCATTCTCAAGCAGGGCAAGCAGAACGAATTTCTAGAGGCTTTTCTGCCCCTGCAAAAGAAGCTGGCTGCCTACGGCATCTTCAACTCCCTTTCGCAGACGCTGCTAAAGGTTGTTTCTCCTGGCGTACCCGACTTCTATCAGGGCACTGAGCTATGGGACTTGAGCCTGGTTGACCCCGACAACCGCCGCCCGGTGCAGTATGAAGAGCGTCTGTCGTTTTTGCAGGAGATTAAGCGGCGCAGCCAAACTGGCATGGAAAGTCTGTTGTCTGATCTGCAGGCTACCCGGCACGATGGCCGCATGAAGCTGTTTCTGATCACCCGCATTTTAGAAGCCCGGCGACAGTATCTGCCGGTCTTTGAGCAAGGTGACTACCTGCCCCTACAGGTGGAAGGCACCCACGCAGGCAACATTATGGCCTTTGCTCGCTCCTATGAGGGCAGGTGTGCGATCGCAGTGGCCCCCCGCTTCCTCACCTCCTTGATCGAGCATGATCAGGAGCCTCTAGGCGAAGCGGTTTGGGGAGATACGGCCCTAGTCATTCCAGATACGCTGCGGGGCCAGTGGCGAGAAACCATCACTGACTGTGAAATTGCGGATCAGCCTCGGCTGCCAATCGGCAAGATTCTGCAAAACTTCTCTGTAGCCCTACTGATTAACGGGGAATCTGAGTAGGTTGGATTAACCAACTTTCAGACTTCCAAGCTGTGCATATTCAAACCCTTGCGCCTGCCGAGCGGCTTTCCTCTCGGCAGGTCACTTCTCTTCGTGTCTATATCAAGGCCACATGGCAGACCCTCTCGCGCTCCCTGATTCACATTCTAGAAGCCGCCAGAGATGAGAAAGTCGAGCATTGCCCCGGCCAAACTTGGCCCGTGTACATCTCCGCCCAGGAAAATCGGCAGTCGGTCGAGCAGGCACTCAAAGCCGCCCTCTCGCCCGAAGAATACGCCCAGATTGACCTACGGGTGTTGCCTGATGACCCCGAAGCGATTACAGAGCACGGCCTGCTCTACCTGCCCCACGATTACGTGGTGCCCGGTGGTCGGTTCAACGAAATGTATGGCTGGGACAGCTACTTCATTTTGCTGGGCCTACTGCGCGATGGAGAACTGGCAATGGCTCAGAGCATGGTCGATCAGCTGGTCTACCAGGTGCAGCACTACGGCAAGGTGCTCAACGCCAACCGCACCTACATGCTAAACCGCTCCCAGCCGCCAGTGCTGTCGCTGATGGTGCTGAAGCTGTTTAAATACACCCAAAACCGCCAATGGCTGCGCTCAGTGCTGCCCGCTCTAGAGCACTATTACGCCTACTGGATGAGCGAGCCCCACCTCGAACCCACGACCGGGCTGTCTCGCTATCATGCCTTAGGACATGGCCCAGCCCCGGAGGTCGTCTGCTCCGAGCGTGATGAGGCAGGCCACACCCACTACGACCGGGTGTGTCAGTACTACCGTCATCATGCCGTGCCCGATTATGACCTCACCCGCTTCTACGATGCCGAGCAAGATTGTCTCACCGAGCAGTTTTACATTGGCGATCGCTCCATGCGCGAGTCGGGCTTTGATATTAGCGATCGCTTTGGCCCCTTCAGCGCCGACATCGTTCACCACGTTCCGGTCTGCCTGAATGTGCTGCTCTACCGCATGGAGCGCGACATTGCCCGCATCCATGCCCTGCTGCGGCAGCCCAAAGCCGTTGAAACCTGGAACAGCCGATCCGAAATGAGGCGGCAGCTGATCGACCGCTATCTCTGGGACCCCGAGGCAGGGCTGTACTTTGACTACAACGTGCACCAAGGCCAGCGCCGGGTGTATGAGTTTGCCACAACTTTCATGCCGCTCTGGGCCGGTATTGCTTCCGAGGAGCAGGCCAGCCAAGTGCAAGAGAATCTTTGGAAGTTTGAAGCACCTGGCGGCCTCTTGACCAGCACTCACATCTCTGGCAATCAGTGGGATGCCCCTTTTGGCTGGGCTCCCCTGCAACTCTTTGCCGTGCAGGGGCTCAACCGCTACCAGTTTAAGATGGACGCCCGCCGACTGGCCCAAAAGTTTGTCAGCATGGTTATCCAGGAGTTTGAACAGAGCGGCACCCTGGTTGAGAAGTACGACATAGAGCGCTGTTCAGCAGATGTCTCTGACGAGATCCACTTTGGCTATAGCTCCAACGAAGTCGGCTTTGGCTGGACGAATGGAGTTGTTCTAGAGTTTCTAGCCATGATGGGAATGGCCTGACCTCTAGTTTGCCGCTGGCCCCGACACAGGCTTAGGGTAACCAGGCTGCCTGGATACCCTTAAAAGGCATCGGCTCAGGCTGATTTTGCGCAGGTTTGCCCTGCATTCGATCTTCTGAGGAGGTAAACAGGGGCAATAGCCAGATAGAGTTGTTTGTGGCCTGCACCTCTGGAGAAGCAGGCGTCTCTGCCGACATCATTCCTTCAAAGTTCAACAGTAGAGCCAACCCGTCGGGAGCTAAGTCCATGGTGATGTTTTGCTGGGTCGGCAGCAGCAGCAGATCTGTGACCTGCTTTTCCCGCAGGGTAACAGCCGACAGCACCGGCTGCTCAACGTACTCCTCGCCAGGCAGCACCTCACTTGTGAGGCTATAGAGAATGCGATTGGTGGGGTCAAACTGGGCATCCATGACCGTGCCTGTCACCTGCATTAGCTCGGTTTCTTCGCCCTGGTTAGTCACCCAAAATAGCGACTCGGTGTAGCGCTGTTCCGGGTCGTTTTGGTTAAAGTTGACCATTGCTGCAGAAGAGCCATCGCGAGACATATCAAACACCCGGCCATACTCGGGCAGAAAATCCAGCGGTTCAGTGGTCTGCTGCGTGGCTTCATCTAAGGGAATAATGGCCGTGCCCTGGCCCTGCAGCAGCAGCAGGGATTGGCTGTCTGGAGCAATGAGAAAATCGCCACCAGGCTCAGTCTTTAGGGGTTGAGGCGGCTGGTTTGCCTTGACAACCCAGGGGCCAAAGTCTGCCGGGTTGCTTTGACTAACCCGCTGCACAACAATCGTTTGACCATCTGGAGAAAGGTCAAATTTTAGGTTTTGATAGTTTTTGCTGTCTAGCACCAGCTCAATATTGCCGGGAGGCTGGTTGACTGGCTGACGGCGAAACAGCGCCAGGGGCGAGCGAGAAGAGCTGCCCAATTCCTCTGGCGGGCGGGGATTGAGCCCAGTGGTAACAGTATAAAGTTTTTGATCAAGCCCACCTTGCTGAGAGGTAGCGGCATCGGTGGCGGCAAAGAGAATGCGATCGCCCAAGGGATAGGGCTTGAAACTCATGACCACCAAATCTGCGGGCGTGAGGATCTGCTGGTCTTGCCGGGTCAGGTCTGCCAGCACCAGGCGACCGGCCTCTTCTCCCTCACTGCCGATATAGGCAAAGGCGCGGTGGCGCGTCTGAAAGGTGCTCTGGAAAGTCTCAAAGCGGGCCTCCCGCTCTTCTCGAGCGGCAAATAGGTCTTTGGCGTGATTGAGCCGGATGGAAAAGTTTTCTCCGTAGGGAGCCGGAACGTCTAGCGTGTAGGCCATGCGGCGGCCAGCCCAGCTCACCTTGCCCGGCAGCGGCGGCGAGACTACTAGGTTCTGCTCTACGCTGGTCGGGTCCATAGGGCGGCTAAAGGTCAGCAAAAATGCTCTATCTTCTGCGCCGACCTGTCGCTGGTCCCAGGAGAAGTCTCGCACTCGGGCTAAGGCGTGGTCGCCAGAGAGCAGCAGCCCGCCGATCAGCAGAGCCATCCCGGTCATAAAAATTGAGGCCCAGCGGTCTAGAGGAGAGAGGCTGCGGCGATGGCGACGGCGAGACATAGGCAAAAATGAAAGGGATTTAGTACTCGTAAGGATTTCTAGGCTCAGGGATCTCCTCCACCTGGCTGGCATCGATGACAAGCTGACGCTTACCGTCTAGGGTGTCGGTGGTCATCTGGCCCTGTACCTGCAGCCAGGTGTCTTGACGGGGGCGAGGCTGACCCTCGGCTAGCCGCACCGGCAGCCCTACCGGGTAGGCATCGGCGGCACAGCAGGTCAGCACAAAGCGGGAGATCATCAGATAGTTTTCTGACCAGCCAGGGGGATAGATGACGAACCCAGCGACGTCGGCCTTTTTGCCCGCATAGGCATCGGGTTCGGGGTAGACGTTGAGGGTGCGTACCCAGTCGATGATGGTGCGTTCTTCAGGGTTGGTGTTGAGGGTAAAGCGCTGAGGTTGCGATCGCGTCATAGTCAGCGTATCGGTGATACCTCGCTGCAGAGCCGTGTCGCTAGTGAAGGGCCGGGGGGTGTAAATCAGGCCAAATACGGCTACCGCCAACAGCAGGCTAGTGCTGATCTGGCGCGGCAGCAGGCTGATGTGAGAGTCTGCTGTGATCACCGGGGGCAGGCGAGAGAACTGGCTAACCTGTTGCCAGATTTGCCGCCCCCGCAAAGCCGCTAGCCCCAGCAGCAAAATCGCGGTTAAGTGGGCCAGCCACTGGTAGTCAGGGTGCAGCAGTAGCGCCATCTGACCCGTCACCCAAAAGCGCACCAGCATAGCGCCCCAAAGTCCCAGGATCAGCAGATCCACGACCATTGACCAGGGAATAGAGCCCTTCCGGCGCGAAATAGAACGGGAAGAAACGGCCATAGCGATTTGCAGATGCCTCAAAACAGGTCTAATCAGGTCCAATATAGGTTCATCAGCAGGGACAGGGCAAAGACCATCTGACCTGCCAGCACAAACAGATAAAGAATAGCCCGGCCCTTAAACACGGTCAGCAGTAGGCTGATGTTTTTCAGGTCGATCATGGGGCCAAACACCAGAAAAGCTAGCAAAGAGCCACTGGTGAAGGTGGAGGCAAACGACAGTGCAAAGAAAGAGTCTACGGTGGAGCAGATAGAAACTACCCAGGCCAAGATCATCATCGCTAAAATCGAGGTGACCGGACCTTGACCCAGGCTGAGCACCAGTTCGCGAGGGATGGCAACCTGCACAAAAGCTGCGATCGCACTGCCAATAATCAGCACCGCCCCCAGCTCTCGCAGCTCCAAAATCATGTTGTCTACCATTAGCCGCAGCCGGTCGCCGAAAGGTTTTGGCATCGACCCCGCCATTGCTAAGGTTTGACCTGCCGGGGCGCTGAGCTGCAGCGTTTTGCCGGGAGCCTGGAGCAAAAAGGTGCCCGACTGCAGCAGCATTGAGCCATCATCCGAGGCAGCTTGGGCCGGAGAGTCTGCCGGATCGGCCATTAGTCGAGCCAAGTTCTGCTGCAAAAATGGGCGCATATCTTTTTGACTGCTGAAGATAGCCGCAATTGTTGTCGCGATCAGCAGGGTAAAGATCAGCCGCAAAAACACAATCTCTGGCTGGTCTCGAAAGGCCACCCAAGTCGCCCAAAACACAATCGGATTGACCGTGGGAGCGGCCAGCAAAAAGCCAATCGCCACTGCCGTAGGTGCACCCTGCATCAGCAGCCGTCGGGCCACCGGCACGTTGCCACACTCACACACCGGGAACAAGAACCCTACCAGACTGCCTGCTAGAGCAGCCAGAATAGGGTTGCGCGGCAGAACAGCAATCAGCTTTCGCTCATCGACAAAAAACAGCAAAATGCTCGAAAAGGCGACCCCCATTAGGAGGAAGGGCATGGCTTCAACCAGCAAGCTCAAAAAAAGCGTAATGCCACTATTGAGTTGTCCCATAGGCGCAGAAGATGACCCGAAGGGGCGCACTTTTAGTTACAAGAGGCCATTCTACCGAATTATTCCAGGGTGTGTCTGCTCCGTGGGATCACTGAGAAGGCAGGCGATCCCGGTAACAGCAGCGGCAAATTATCTCAAAAAGTACTCCTATAAATGTCTCTGTAGACTCGGCCAAAACTGTGTCTAGGGCTGGTTCTGATAGCGCTTTGGCCGTTGCCCGCTCACTTCCCTGTGACCTGGATTAGCCGATCGGGCTGCTGTGGATCGACGTCATAGGCCGCTCCAAATCCCACCACAAATCGGCCAGCATAAGGCGTTAGCTGGAAAATCCGAAAATCTTCTAGCTGTCGAAACATTTGAATAATGTTGCCAAAGCGAGACTCAAAGCGGCTAACCACATGGTCCCAGGTTGGGGTCTTGCGCTCTAGCAGCTGGGCTGTGCAGTCGTAGGTTAGCCGACTACGGGCAAAAATCTGCGGAGTTTCTCTTTCGTCGGCGATCAGCAGCACGCTAACTTTGCCGCTCTGCTCTAGATTCTGTGTGTGGGCTGAGAGGCCGCTGATATAGATGTAGAGACGGTGGTCTTCATCCATGACAAAGGGAGCATAGCTGGCATGGGGCATGCCATCAGCCGTCACGGTGCTCATCATCAGGCTCTGCCGCTCGGTGGGAAAAGCCTGATAGGCCGCAAGAACCTCGTCGAACTGTGACATAAGCGCTATCAGCAGAATTGCGGGTATGTTAAGGGTACGAACACCTTAAATTGTGGAGTTCGGGTAAAGTAGCCTAAAGACCTTATTAACTTACCCCAGTCCATGGCCTCCGTGTCTAGCCCCGATCCTTCGGCAATGGCTTCAACTTCTCTGCTATCGGACTCAGACCGACAGCGGCTGAATCTTGGGCAGGTGGTGCTGCTGGGGGAAAAAGGTCAGTATGCATTGATGGGACTGGCTAAAGTCAATGCTGCGATCGCATGGTCTGTCCTCACTGACTACAGCAGCTTCGATCGCTTCGTGCCCACTATTGCTGCCAGCCGCATTGTCGAAATCGATGGCGCTCGCAGCATTGTCGAACAGATCGACCGCCGCCGCATTTTGCTGTCTATAGTAGAGACTACTATCCTGACTGAGAATGTCGAGATAGACCAGCAGCAAATCAGCTTCCGGCTGTTAGAAGGCAATCTCAAGTACATGTACGGACATTGGCGGATAGAGTCGGTAGACTGGAACCTACCCTACCCCGAAGCCGTTTTGATTTCCCAGCAGGTCAAGGCAGAGGCCGACCTAGGCCCCTTCAAGAAAATGTTCTACAAGCTGTTTGAAGCCAGCCTGATAGAAACCATGGAGGCCATCCGCGATGAAATGGAGCGGCGCGGCAGGTAAGGGCCAGTAACCCAGGCTCAAAATTTAACCATGTGTGGACGCTTCACCCAAAGCCAAAGCGGCGAATCGGTGGCTCAGGCTTTTCAGCTCAAGGCTGTGCCCAACCTCCAGCCACGCTACAACATTGCCCCGACCCAGCCCGTCTCAGCTATTCTAGCTACCCCAGACAGCCCAGAACCCCGCTATCAGCTGCTGCGCTGGGGCCTGATCCCAAGTTGGGCCAAAGATTCTAGCATCGGCAGTCGGCTGATCAATGCCCGCTCTGAAACCGTTGCAGAAAAGCCCTCCTTTCGGGCTGCTTTCAAGCGGCGACGCTGCCTGATTGTGGCCGACGGCTTTTATGAGTGGAAAAGTGACCCCAACTCCAAGGCCAAGCAGCCTTACTACTTTCGCCTAAAAGAACATGCCCCCTTTGCCTTTGCCGGACTTTGGGAGCAGTGGACCGATCCTCAAAGCGGCAGCGAACTAGATACCTGCACCATTTTGACCACGGCTGCTAATGCAGTTTTAGAACCTGTCCACGATCGCATGCCCGTGATTCTAGAGCCTGACCAGTACGCGGCCTGGTTAGACCCTGACTTTTATGATCCTAAGGATCTTCAGACCATGCTAGATCCCTATCGTGCAGAGGGGATGGAGAGCTACCCGGTGAGCAAAGCTGTGAACAGTCCCCGAAATGATGCGGCTGAGTGTCTAGAGCCGGTAGAGGTGTGAGGAAGGACGCGGGATGCGGGGAGGTCGAGAAGGTGGGAAACTGTGGGGGCGGGGGTTAGCAGATGCTTCTAGCGTATTTACCCAAATCTCAAAGAAGGCTCGCCTAATGGGGGTCTGTGGTTTAGATGGTCTGATGTTTGATTGCCACAACCCGCAGGCGGCGGTAGTCGGCTATCCAACGCCCATTCTGATACATAGAGGGGCGCAGCCAGTCCTCTGCTGCCTTGATCACGGCGGCCTGCTGATCCATAGTCAAGTCGCCTAAAAAGCGTCCAGCAAACATAAAGATCCAGTTAGCTAAGCCTGTTTCGCCTTCTAGTGGGGTAGGGCGGTCAAACAGAGTCGCCAAGCTCACCTCAAATCCCTGCTGCTCTAGCAGGGTGGCATACTCGCCTACGCTGGGAAAGTACCAGGGAGCTGCGGTGGTCTGACCGTAGCCGAGATTAGAGCGAACAATGTGAATAGCATCTAAAATCGACTGAATACAGCCTTTACCGCCAAATTCCGCTACAAATCTTCCCCCTGGCTTTAGCGCTTGCCAGATGCGCTCAGCTACCCAGTCTTGCTCCTGGATCCAGTGCAGCACGGCATTAGAAAACACGGCATCGACTGCATCCGGCATGACAAAGTAGCGGGCATCGGCCACCTCAAACTGAAGCTCAGGAAAGTTTTTCTGGGCTTGGGCAATCATGTCGGCATCCGCGTCTGTCCCTAGAGTGGTGGCTCCGCGTTTTGCGATCGCATTCGTCAGCTGCCCCGTACCACAGCCCAAATCTAGAATCCGCTCACCGCTCTTCGGCGACAGCAAATCCAGCAGCGATTCCCCATACTGCCAGACAAAACTATGGCTGCTTTGATAAAGGTCCGTATTCCAGGCTTGATTGGGAGAGTTTTCCATATATCTATGTTGGCCAGTTGGCAGCTCTGACAGCGGAGATAAACGGCAAGGGTAGAACGCTTGCCCGCTTCCTTCATTGTGCCTAAACGTTAGGGCTGCAGTGGGGGAATTTCATAGCAAAGAACGTGCAGCGGCAGCCGCAACCAGCGAGAAATCCGTTGGGAGAGGCGAAACTTTTTTTGCAGGGCTGGCGGCATAGTGTCCCAAGTAGCCGGTTTAAAGCTTAGGCGATAGTAAAAATGAGCTAGCCGATCGCCCAAGCATTCCAAGTAGAGTGGGCCGCTAGCCTGCTGAATCAGATGAGTGGTCAGTAGTGTGCCTAGGCCTCGGCCTCGCCACTGGGGCGCAACCACCAGACTGCCCAACTCTTGGCCCCCCTCAAATTGGCGCAGCTGGCCGCAGGCGATCATCTCCTTATCGCACTCAATCACCCAAAACTGCTGCCAGCGCAGCTGAGTCGGGTCTAGCCTAGCCTGCAGCACCCGCCAGCGAATTGCCCAGCTATCTTCTGCCCTAGCTTTTCTCAAGCAGCACCCTGGCGGCAATCGGTCAGCGTGTGGGAAGGGGTTAGCCTCAGACATAGGTTACCTGGGTGGCTCTAGGGACATTCTTACTAGGCGGCAGATCTGTGTAAATAGTTTTATCGTCGCAGCGCTGGCAGAGGAAGGGCCGCAATTACATCCCACTAAAATGGAGGCATTCACTCAACCTAGGGTGTTTTTATGTATTCTGCCGATGAAATTGTCAACATAGCTCAAGAAATCCGGCCTTACCTGCCCAAACTTCTCGATACCCCGATTGCTCAGCAGGTAGACGGCCAGCTAGCCGGTTTGCTAAGTCAGGGGCCGACGGAACCTCCGGCTACCCAGCAAATTGTAGCGGTACTGTCTCAGCACGAATTGACGCGAGAGTGGCTGCGACTGTCTCTAGAGGAGCACACCCCCGCCGAGGCCATCCTGAAATTGCTAAGAACTTACGAGCCTTTGACCGGTAGCCACAACCCGATTGAAAGCCCTCACTATGTCTGCCCCGTCGCTAGCTGCCATCAAGAGTGGTACCGCCGCAGCTCTACTGTAGAAACGCCCCGCTGTCCGATCCATGATGTACAGTTTGTGCGAGATAGTAAGGGGCATTGAGGGCATCGAAGGTAGAGGGGCAGAGGAGCGCGGGGGCTCTTTCCTTCTGATTTATTTAAGGGGGGGTGAAGTGTGGGTCACATTTCTTTCTGGCTGGTACCGTCTGAACCATATCTAACCGATTTTCAGGCTTTGATCGATAGCTTGGCTCAAGCTTACGGGGCAACCTCCTTTTTGCCTCATGTCACTTTGCAGAGTGGGCCGGTTCCTGCAAGTGTGAACCTACAGCAGGCGATAGCAGTAGCGGTACGGGGTATTCCTGGCTTTACACTAGATGTTGTGGGTGTACAGCAGAGTTCGGTATTTGCTAAAACCGTTTTTGTGCAGCTCCAGCCCAGCGATTTGCTTCTTCAACTGGCTCAGCAAATTCGCCAGGCCTTGCCGGACTCAGCTGGCTATCAGCTCAATCCGCACTTGAGCTTGCTTTATCAAACGCTAGAGCCAGCGGTGCGGCAGGAAATCGCAGATGCCATGGTCAAAAACCAACCCCTAGGTGCTATTGCCCCCCCAGCTCAAATTGCCTTCAATGAAGTGCAGGCTGTTGCAGCGCCTGATTCATTCCAAACCCAGGCAGATGTGCGGCAGCTACGCTGTCTCTACCGTCAACCCCTCAACGCTGAGTCCCTTTAACAAAACTGCCGACCATGCCACTGACCCGAGTCATTGGGCTAATGCCTGCTGCCGGACAGGCGACCCGCCTGGGGCCGCTGCCGATGAGCAAAGAGCTATTTCCCTTGGGCATTCAAGCTGGGACAGGGCCTAAAGTTGCTTGCCACTCTTTATTAACAGCCATGCGGCAGGCTGGAATTACCGAAGCTCTGGTAATTTTGCGGCCAGGGAAATGGGATATTCCAGCCTATTTAGGCGATGGCGCACTGCTGGACATGCGACTGGGCTATCTCACAGTCCATGTTCCCTTTGGAGTGCCGTTTAGCTTGAACCAGGCCTATCCCTTTGTCCGAGAGGCGACAGTGGCGCTAGGCTTTCCTGATATTTTGTTTCAACCGCAAGAGGCCTACACCAAACTGCTGGCAAGACAGGCAGCGGGGGGAGCCGATGTCGTCTTGGGGCTGTTTCCTACCGATCAGCCGGAAAAGGTTGGTGTTGTTGAGTTTGATAAGGCAGGTCGAGTTGCAGCCATTTTTGAAAAGTCGCAACGTACTGACCTGAAATATATGTGGGCGATCGCAGTTTGGCAGCCCAGCTTCACTGAGTTTTTGCACCAATTTATTGAGGCCGAGCTAAAGCAACTGATTGGCAGCACGGTGCCACAAACACTGAAGCAGTTTCCTTCCTACAGCGAAATTCCTATTGGCGACGTGATTCAAGCCGCTATTGGAGCGGGCTTACGGGTTGAGGCAGAAGTCTTCCCCACCGGGCGCTACCTTGATATTGGCACTCCCGACAATCTGAAAAAGGCAGTCTCCGGCAATTTCTAGCAGGATCAAGTAACGAGTAGTAGCGCGCCCAGTCCGTCTCGTGGTAGACGCGGGTAGGCAGCAACCGGCTATAGGGTAGGGGACTAAACATATTGCGAGCTTGGGAGCGCAGTAACCTGTGAAACCCGTTGTAGGGCGACTTCTAGTTGCCGTTTCTATGATTCTGGGCATTGGTCTGCTTTTGGGATTGATTAACTTTGTTGCCCACCTCAACTCTAACGACATGATTGCTGTGGTTCCACTTCTGCCTCTGTAGGAGTTGTTCGGCTGGGTGTGAGGAGCATTCCCCAGAGGCTGTTGTAAGGGTGTACTCGTTCGGCTGTCTCCCCGTTTTGCACGACTCTGCGGCCTTCGTTGAACCACTGGAAGATAGACCCTTCCAGGTTATAAACTTGGCTGAAGCCTGCTTGCTGCAGCTGCTGAACCAATCGGGCTGAGCGATATCCCACTGAGCAGTAGGCGACGATAGGCTGATCGGGTGCTAGGCCTGTTTGAATAGCCGATTCAATATTTGGCGTATGTTGCGCTCCAGGGAGATGGCTGACGGCAAACTCTTCGGCTTGGCGCACGTCTAGCAAAACCGGGAAGGGCGCTTGATCTAGCCAGGTAGCTAGACTCTGGGTTGAGATGGGTTTGACCGAGGGAAACCGCGCTCGAATTTTGGTTTTTACAAGCTGCCAGACCCAAGATCGCAACGGGCTGACTAGAAAGCTGAGCATAGGACGTTTTTTGCCAGAAACTGCACGACCCGCCCTATTTTAGGCTTAAGGACTACATTGGCAGATGAGCGTGCCTATTAGGGAGGTTGGCAGTCATGATAAATGTTTCCCCTTGGGATGAGATGCTGCAGACTTACGTAAATCTGCAGGGGCGAGTTGACTATCGACGTTGGCAGGCCGAGTCTGCTTCCTGGTTGGAGGACTGGCTGGCTTCTCTCTCATCCTTTGACCCTGCAGCTCTAGATCGACAGGAGAGCCTAGCCCTACTGCTCAACCTTTACAACGCTCTGACCGTTCAGCAAGTGTTAAAACGCTATCCCATTGCCTCGATTCAGCCTACTTGGTTAGGCATTCCCAACTGGATTGCGTTTTGGCGGTTCTTCACCCGGTCAATTTATACCCTTAACGGGCAGCAGCTTAGTCTTAACCAGATTGAGCATGGCCTGCTGCGGCAGCAGTATAGTGAACCTCGCATTCACTTTGCGCTAGTTTGTGCTTCTACCGGCTGCCCTTTGTTGCGCAATCGAGCCTATCGGGCCGACCAGATTGAGCAGCAGCTTGAGGAAGATGCCCAGCGCTTTATCCAAAACCCTCAGAAGGTCAGATATGAAGCGGCTGAGCAGACCCTGTACTGCAGCAAAATTTTTAAGTGGTATCGTCAGGACTTTTTGCGGGTTGCGCCCTCTGTGCCTGACTATGTCCAGCTTTATCTGCCTGCTGCTGGGCTTTCTGGTGCTACCACAGTCAAGTATTTGCCCTATGACTGGAGCCTGAATCAGATAGCCAGTTCGTCTTAATGCCAAGGCTCAAAAAAACCGATTTTGGCGTATTTCTATACCTTTAAGACGATTGACGTTGGTTTCGTTGATCGCTAATCTCTTGGATGCACGATTTAGTTAAGTAGAAGCTAAGGCGTAACTATAATGAGAGGACTCAAGCCAGTCGGGCTTTTTTTGGCTGCAGGTTTGGCAGCTACTCTTGTGGCCTGTGAAGGCCCTGCTACTGATGTAGAAGAGGCACCTGAGGGCGATCTAGCACCTACGGAGGAGACCGTTCCTGAAGCTGTTCCTGAAGCTCCTGGAGCTGTTCCTGAAGCCCCTGGAGCTGTTCCTGAAGCCCCTGGAGGAACTGAAGGGGGTGAAGGCGGCGAAGGCGGCGAAGGGTAGGATCTAAGACTGCATCAGGGGTGTGCATTTATGCGCCCCTGATGTTGTTGGTTACCGTAAGAAGCCTATATGACCAGAGGCCGGATAGGTTGACTGTGCCCTAGGCCGTCTAATTAGCGATATCTAACGAAGAACTTGAGGACGGGGACCGTGTTCTGCCAGTATTGCTGGTGCGTTCTCGCAAGTTACTTGGGTAAATACTTTGCCGGTAGAGGCCAGGCGGATGCAGGGGCCTTTCTTACATTCTTTCAGGCAGCCTGTGGGCTCTAGACGAATGTTGCTGAGACTGGGGTTGGTTGCGATCGCATCCTCCATGGCTCTGTAGACCTCACTGCTACCGCGCTTGCAGCAATTGCTCTTACTACAGACTTGAACACAGTAGGGTTTGCTGGGCTGCGCTAGGCTTGGCGTTGCGATCGGCAGCGACTCGGCTGCCAGCTCTTTGGGGCTGAGCGGAATAATATTAAGGGCTATCCAGGTATCTTTTTTGGGGGTGACCCAAACCCGCATGGGGCTGCCAGATTCAAGCTCATGGGTCAGGATAGGGACAAGATACTTCGGCAGCTTAATTGGGTACTCCTGTCGGGCCGTTTGCAGCCGAATTCCCTTCAGCTTGCCTTTAGGCGACTTTAGTTCACCGACATACGTGCCCTCTAGAAATTGGGGCCGAATTGTTGCCTCTCTCATCGCTATCTCCCAAAAACTGCGGTCGGCTCAGGGTTTGCCGTTACGAGCAGCCTGCTGTTGCCAAGGTGGGCAAGCTAGAGGTGCCTGTCATTTAGAATACCTAAAACCTAATCTTATTGCAATTCTGTTTCAATAAGCCTGAGACTTGTTGCCAACAGAATGACGACAGAAAGGCGGCTTTTCTAGGCTGTGTAGGAAACGCGCTATACTGCCGAAGCTGCCGACCTCAACGGATGAGTGTCTAAACAGGTCAGCCCTTGGAGAGAATTTTTCTGAGTATTCTTTGAGGGCTGTCAAGTAAAAGTGTTTAGGAACCGCTGAACCTTTTGCGACGCAATCTCCCGCTTGCACCCTAAGCCCAGTCTGTCAAGGACTGGCTCCGTCATTCGAAAGACTTGAAGGATAAGGTTAATCAATTCTTTTCGCAGTTTAAATTCATCACCACTTCAGGGGCATTCCGGCGATTGTGTCCTAAACTTCACGCAGTAGAGTTGGATTTAGCAGGAAGAAAAGAGGAGTGACGGTCATGAATGATGCTGCGGCGCTCTGGCAACGCTATCGGGATTGGCTCTATTACAACGAAGGGCTAAGCTTTTATCTGGATGTCAGCCGCATGCGGTTTGATGATGCCTTTGTGGCCCAGATGCAGCCCCGTTTTCAAAAAGCCTTTGAAGATATGGCGGCGCTAGAAGCAGGTGCGATCGCAAACCCCGATGAAGACCGCATGGTGGGCCACTACTGGCTGAGAGATCCCGATCTCGCTCCCACCCCCGAACTGCGCCAAGACATCGTCGATACGCTGGTCGGTATTGAGCAATTTGCCAGCCAAATCCGTACCGGAGTGCTTTACCCACCTGGGCAAGAGCGCTTCACTGACATTCTTTCCATTGGCATTGGTGGGTCGGCCCTAGGACCGCAGTTTGTCGCCCAGGCCCTTGGCCCCGACTTTCCGCCCCTACAAATTCACTTTATCGACAACACTGACCCAGAAGGCATTGACCGGATACTGGCGCGGCTAGAAGACCGCCTGGCCACGACCCTAGTGATCGTCACCTCCAAGTCTGGGGGCACCCCCGAAACCCGCAATGGCATGGTTGAAGTGCGCCACTGCTTAGAGCAGCGGGGCCTGCATTTCTCCCGCCAAGCCGTTGCGGTTACCGGCGTCGATAGCGGTCTCGATCGGCAGGCTAAGCAGGAAGGCTGGCTAGCTACCTTCCCCATGCACGACTGGGTGGGTGGGCGCACCTCCGAACTCTCGGCGGTGGGTCTGCTGCCAGCAGCGCTGCAGGGCATCGATATTCGCTCTATCTTGGGCGGAGCGCGAGAGATGGATGCGGCTACCCGAGTTCCCGATCTGCGCCAAAACCCTGCTGCGCTGCTGGCCCTAGCCTGGTACTACGCAGGCAACGGCAAAGGCGAAAAGGACATGGTAATTTTGCCCTACAAAGACAGCCTGTTGCTGTTTAGCCGCTACCTGCAGCAGCTCGTGATGGAGTCGCTAGGCAAGGAAAAAGACCTGGACGGCAACGTGGTTTATCAAGGCATTGCGGTCTATGGCAACAAAGGCAGCACCGACCAGCATGCCTACGTGCAGCAGCTGCGGGAAGGCGTGCCCACCTTCTTTGTCACCTTTATCGAAGTTCTCAAAGACCGTGTGGGAGACTCGGTTGAAATCGAAGCAGGGGCGACCTCGGGCGATTTCCTGTTGGGCTTGCTGCAGGGCACCCGTCAGGCCCTCTTTGAAAACTTCCGAGATTCGATCACGCTGACCATTCCTGAAGTCAATGCCCACACGGTAGGAGCGCTAATTGCCCTCTACGAACGGGCCGTCGGATTTTATGCCTCCCTGGTCAATATCAACGCTTATCACCAACCAGGGGTTGAGGCCGGGAAAAAGGCGGCAGCCAGCGTTATCGATCTCCAGTCCAAAGTGATTCAGGCCCTGCAGGCTAGCGACCAACCGCTAACGCTGGCTGACCTGGCCGCTAAGGTCGGTTCCCTAGACGAGGTAGAGACTATTTATAAAATTGTTCGCCACCTCAACGCCAATCAGAGAAGCGTGACCATTCTGGGAGATCCGGGTCAACCTGACGAGATTAAAATTGCGGTAGCCTAGGCCCCGATAGCCGGGTCGGCTTAGAAGCATAGTTTGGCTCATATTTCTCAAGACGAAGCATTTTTTTAATGATTCGTTAGTATGTGAGTAAGAAAACTGTATAAGCAGACTCGTGCCCCATCGGGAGGCTTTATGGGACTTACGGCCCAGGTGCAGGTTCGCAAGCTAGATTCAATGAAGGGCGGGATGGCCGCCTTTTACACCCCCCAGGCCAGCCACGAAACCATGCTGGTAGACATTCCGGCGGGGACAGTGGATGACCTATACGTGCACCACTTCCAGACCGATCAGCTACTGGTGGTTAAGGGCAGTTTGGTGCTGGTGGTGTTGCAAAACCGACAGTACCGCTATATTGGGCTGTGCGATCGCACGCCCCAAGTGGTCACTATTCCTCCGGGCGTTCCCCATGCAGCCATTAACCTCAGTGGAGAAAGTTGCGTTCTAGTCAATGCAGTCTTGCGTCATGGGCCGACCCATTCCCGTGAGTTTCGTCCCCTAAGGCGGCCTTTTCCCTTTGATTTAGAGCAGGCTCGTCAGACATGGCAGGCTGAACTAATGACAGTTGTCGCTTAGGGCAAAGAGTGCTATCAAACCATTAGTTCATAAAAGTGTTTCAAAAGAATTCAATTTAGTTGAATTTCAGCAACAGATACATACATTTCAAGGAGTTCTCTCCTAGGCTATTAAGTAGGCGCAAGAGTGTAAGTTGAGGCTATGCCCCTGACAATTCTGGTCGCAGAAGACGACGAGGGAACTCGCCTGTCAATTAGCGATTACCTGGAGCTTGAGGGCTACTCGGTTCTTCTAGCTACCGATGGCGAGGATGCCTTTCGGCAAATTTTTGCATATCAGCCCCACCTGCTGATAACAGATATCACCATGCCCCACGTAGACGGGTATGAACTGGTGCAGCGAGTGCGACAGCATCCCGCCTGGCGACTGCTGCCCGTGATCTTCCTATCGGCCCACACCGAAACCGAAAATCGCATCAAGGGCTACCAGATGGGCTGTGATGCTTACCTGCCCAAGCCCTTTGAGCTAGATGAAATCGGCGCAGTCGTGCGCAATCTACTGGAGCGATCGCAGCTGATTCAGGCCGCCTGGATCAACCAAGTCGCCCTCCAAACCGCTCAAGACCGAGCCATGGCCCTCGAAAAGGCCAAGCTCGGAAAGCGAGCGGAAGAACCCAAGCCTGATCTCACCTCCCGAGAGCAAGACGTCCTCACCTTGATTTCCGACGGCCTGTCTAATGCCCAGATTGGCGATCGGCTTTATCTCAGCCCTCGTACCGTCGAAAAATACGTCAGCAGCCTGTTCCGCAAAACCGACACCAACAATCGAGCTGAGCTAGTGCGTTTTGCCGTAGACCACCATATGGTGAAGTAATTTCAAATATGGTGAAGTAATTTCAAAGTGTAGTTGCAGAGTAATTTCAAAAGCAAAACTGGAGGCACTTCAAGCGCCTCCAGTTTTTTAATATCTTTTTAGAGTTACGGTTGCTGCAGCTGCTGCAAGATCTCCCCTAGCTGCCGCTGGCTCTCGCCGTAGGCCTGCCAGTTGCCCTCCTGTAGGGCTTCCTCACTATTCTGGTAAGCCTCTAGGGCTGACTGAATCAGGGCCGAGTAGTTGTCAGGTAAAGAGGGACCGGTGGGTGAAGTCTCTGGCGGGGAAGAGTCAGCCACCACGTTGCCGACGCCCTCACCAAAAATCGCGTTTAAGGCGTCCTCCAGCGTTTCGCGCATGACAATGCGATCGCCGTAGGCCAAAATCACTCGCCGCAGCTCTGGCAACTCACCCTGTTCGGCGCGCAAGTAGAGCGGTTCGACGTAGAGCAGCGACGTACCAATGGGAATCACCCGCAGGTCTCCCCGGATCACCCGCGATCCTTGCTGGCTCCAGAGCGAGACCTGCTCTGAAATTTCTGGGGTTTGATCGATTCGCGCTTCGATCTGGCTGGGGCCGTACACCAGTTCCTGCCGGGGAAAATCGTAGAGCAGTAGCTTGCCGTAGTTTTCACCATCAGAGCGGCCCGCCATCCAAGACACCATGTTGTCTCGATTGGCTGGGGTAAATGGCATGATCTGGACAAACTCTTCCTGGTTGAAATCGGGCAGCCGCATGATCAGGTAGTAGGGCTGCATCATCACCTGGTTGCCCTCATAGACCTGATTAGGAAAGCGCCAGAGATCTTCTCGGTTGTAAAACACCTCGGGGTTGGCCATGTGGTAGGTTCGGTAGACCTGAGCCTGGGCTGTAAAGAGGTCTGGGGGATAGCGCAGATGGTCGCGGATAGTGGCAGGAATTGCTGCTGCCGGTTCAAACAGGCTGGGAAACATGCGGCGGTAGCTGGCCAGCACTGGATCTTGTTCATCAATGGCAAAAAAGCGCAGGGTGCCATCGTAGGCATCGACTACAACTTTGACCGAGTTGCGCAGGTAGTTAGTGTCTCGCCGCACCAGATCACTTAGGGTACTGCTCTGCAAAACCACCTCCGCCTCAGGGCTGCGGCTCAAAGGTTCGGAGTAAGGGTAGCGATCGCTGACCGTGTAGGCATCGACGATCCACTGCAGGCGACCGTCGATCAGGGCAATGTAGGGATCGCTGTCGAAGGTGAGAAAGGGCGCGACCTGACGCACCCGATCCTTAATCGTGCGGTAGTAGTGAATGCGCGTCTCTGGCGTGAAGTAGTTAGAAAAAATTAGCTGCAGGTTAACCAGGTCGTAGGCGTAGGTCAGTCGCTGCAGCAGGCTACCAATGGGTACACCGCCCACACCGCTATAGCGGAAGGAGGCATTTTCGTCGTCTAGAGGATAGTCAAATTCGTCAGTACTGGTGCCGGTAAAGATATAGTGGTCATTCTCTTCACCGTAGTAAATGCGAGGCTGATCAATCTCTAGATCGACCGAAGTCACTGGGGGGACGTTTTTAATCCACAGTTCTGGCAGACCATCGGGCGTTACCTGGTTTACAGGACTCATGGCTAGGCCAAAGCCGTGGGTAAACTTGAGCCGCTGATTGACCCAGGTTTGCGCCTCCTCAGGTACCTGGCTGTAGGCCAGTTCTCGGGCAGCCAACATGACCTGTCGGTAGTCGTTCCTGAGGCGATAGCGATCAACGTCAACGTCTGAAAAGCGGTAGTAAAGGCGGATTTCTTGAATTTGGCGATAGGTGCTGAGTAGCGGTTCGTTGTCCCATAGGCGAATGTTTTGCAGCGTCGGTTGGCTGCCCTGCAGGATCTCGCGGTCGAGCATTTCTTCTGCTGGAAAGGGTTCGACCTGGACTTGCTGTAGGTTGTAAGCCCGTCGGGTGTATTCAATGTTGTAGGCAATGTAGGGCCGCTCTTTCTCTAGTTCGTTGGGGCCGACTACCACGGTTTGCTGCACCAGTGGATAGAGCCCGTTGACTAGAATCAACACTGCTAGGTAAATCACAATGGCAAAGCTGGGCAGAGAAAAGCCGCTACGCCAGAGCGATAGGACAAATAGCACTGCCACCGCTAGTGTGACAAAGCCCATCATCCAGTAGGCCTGCAGACGAGCATGAACGTCGGTGTATCCAGCCCCAAATACTACGCCTGTAGGTGAATACAGCAAGTCAAAGCGGGCCAGCCAAAAGCCGGCTCCAAACAGTAATGCCACACCCGCTAGTAGGAGGCACAGATGGGTTTTGGCCTCTCCGGTTAAAAAATATTTCCAACCCCGCTCTGGTCGAATCTCGCCTTTGAGCACATAGACACCCAGGGCCAGAAACGCGCTCCAGACTAGCAGCCCCAGCAAGCCGTCTTGTAGGTCGTGGAGAAAGGGCAGCCGAAACACAAAAAAGCTGATGTCACGTTGAAAGATAGGATCGGCAGTATTAAACGGGACAGGGTTAAAAAACTTGAGTACTGTCTCCCAGGCAGCGGCGCTGCGTAAGGCAGCACTGATAGCCAGAAGCAGAATGAGTGCGATCGCACCATAGCGGGGCAGCCCTCGCAATACGGTCGGGTTGCCTTGCTCAACGTACTTTTCTAAATAAACATAGGGGTGGTCATGGGTAATCCGTTGGGCTAACAGGTAGTTGCCCCACAGAAATGCCGTATACACCGTGAACGTGACAGCCCAAATTCCTACCTGCCAGCCCACTCGGGTCCAAAAGACCTGCTCAAAGCCAACCGAGGCGAACCACCAAGAGTCGGTCAGCAATCGCACCAGCGTTCCTGTAAACGCCAGCACAAAGGCCAGCACCAGCACCAAGGGAATGTATTTACGAAGTTGAATGGGGCGAGAGGGGGAATATTTCACAGCGTCGCTACGAGACAAGCCTATCCAGGGGCAATGTTTCTAGCTTAGTTGATAGGGTCGGGGGTGAGGGGAGCGACAGATTGACTATGGATATTCTTCTTTTCGGCTTCTATCTTGGCTTCTTCCTGTTCCTTCTCTAGCGCCTTTTGCAGGTTGGCTAGGTAAAACTCCATCTTATGGTCACCAATGGAGTCGAGGCCGGGGCGTCCGATGGCCATAAGGTAGCCCAGCAGCCGATCGGGCAGGCGCTCGGTGGGAAAAGACTGACGCTGTAGGTTGCCGCGCCAGTCGAAGTAGCGGAAGTGGCCCATGTGGCCATAGACTCGGGTGGGCACCCAGGGCAAGATGGGCGGCGGAATTAGCGGCACGACATCGTTGTTGTTGGCGTAGCGGAAAATGCGATCGCGCATTTTGCTGTTCATGTAGTTGACTAGCTTCCAGTCAGCGATACGCGGCTGGCCAAAGGTATATAGCCCGCTCACCTGAAAGCCCTGCGATTCCAGCGAGACTGCCGCCATCGCTGCTAGGGCACCGCCCAAGCTGTGGCCCGTAATCCACAGTCGAGAGGCAGGCATCCACCGCTTTCTCAGGTAGTCGAGCACTTCCATCTCAACGCTGTGCCAGGCAGCCAGAAAGCCCCGGTGGACTCGGCCCAAGGGCGGAACGGGCTGTTGATCCGCTAAAACCGTAAACTGATTCAGGCGGATCTTAAAATTAGTGCGCCAGTCGTTGAGCTGCTGGCTGCCGCGAAAGGCCAGAATAATGTCTTCACCCTGGCAGAAGATAAATGCTTGGGTGTCGGTTTTCTTCTTATCGAGGTAGAAGAAGCTGCCTTTTAGAGTAGATTTGCTGGGCTGCTTTCCTTCCTTAAGCCAGTTATTAAGCACCTCTACAACGTATTCTTGGGGCGACATTTTCATCCAGCGGTTGTCGTCCTCGCTGCTGACCCAGTTGCCAACAATGTCGTTAACGTAGTCCTGATCTTCGTAGACCAGATAGGCAGCCTTCGCCAGACTGATGGCCCGGTGCGTATCGGAAGACTGCTCTTGGCTGATCTGGGCGAAGTCATGGGAGGAATAGGGCGGCGGCAAAATCTTGTAGCCGTAGCGCTCAAAAAGCTTTTGCACCCGGCTATATCCGGCCCAGTGGATATAGTGGAAAAACTGGTCGTAAAAGCCAGAGCCGCCCTTGCGTCGGTAGCGGCGATCGCCAATCAGCTTGATCCAGTGAATGACGAACGGCTTAAGCTCGCTAGCGGAGATCAGGCCAGCCTCGATCAGAGTGTCAAAGTTCTCTAGCCCCCCCAAAAAGGAGTCAAACCAGTCCCGCAGAATAATTTCAATGACAAATTCTTCGGTTTCGTAACGCTTAAAAACCGCCACAGTCTTAGCGTCGATGGCGTCGGGCTGCTGGGCCGTAAGCTGCTTGATTTCGTCTAGGCCCTGGCGGGTTTTGACCATCTGATCGTGGGATCTGAGGGCTCGTCGCAGCAGGTCGTCACTGGCCTCAAAGGTCAGCAGCCGACCATCTTGGGGGTGTTTGACGTAAAACGTGCGGTACTCCTCGTAGTCGAGAATGTCGAGCACGTTCCTGACGGCCTCTCGCTCTCGAAAGGCTTTGGTCTCTTGCCGGGCCAGCTCAACACGCTGTCGCCATCGCTGCTGGTATAGGTGCAGCCAGGTCAGCGCAATCAAGGCACCGCCCGCTAGGCTGGCAGCGATTAGCCAAAGGGGCAACACTTCCCTATAGAGGCTGCGCTGATTCCACTCACTCTGATAAATTTGGCCGGTCATAGGCTCAAGAGAGGGCACCTCGGACGGCATCTGCGCTAGCGCAGATGAAGCGGTGACGACCAGGGTAGTGCCCAGAAGGGTGATGCAGTGCCGAATCCCCATAGGTATCCAGGTTGGTCTCAAAATGGTCTTTAGATGCTACCGAAAAACGAACGAGCGACAGCCTTTCTTAACAGCTTTGATGGAATTATTAAATGGACTTAACTGATGGATATCACGCCTCCTGAGCAGTGGCCGACAACGGCAGCAGATGCGATCGCACTGCAGCACCAGCTGCGCCCCCAGATCATCACCCAAGACCAGCTGCCCGACCCGATTACCTACGTCGCTGGAGTCGATGCCGGATTTGAGGCCGACGGCACTATCACCCGCGCTGCCGTTGTGGTTCTCAGCTTTCCTGATCTAGTGCCGGTTGAAGAAGCCCTGGTACGCCGCCCCACGATCTTTCCCTACGTGCCGGGTCTGCTCTCGTTTCGAGAAGTGCCTGCCGTGCTAGATGCGTTAGCCCAGCTTAAAACCAACCCCGATCTGATTCTCTGCGATGGCCAAGGCATTGCTCACCCGCGCCGCCTCGGCATTGCTTCGCACTTGGGCCTGCTGATCAATTGCCCTACTATCGGGGTGGCCAAATCTCGGCTCGTCGGTACCCATGACCCTGTGCCCAGCGAAAAGGGCGCATGGGTGCCGCTGTTAGACAAAGGTGAACGGATTGGGGCAGTGCTCCGCAGTCGAGACAAGGTCAACCCGCTTTACATTTCCCCCGGCCATCGCATCAGCTTGGAAACGGCCATTGACTACACCCTGCGCTGCACCACCCGCTACCGTCTGCCCGAAACGACCCGCTTAGCAGATCGGCTCTCTTCTTCTCGAAAGGGCCAATCAGCACTGCCCGAGGGTGCTTCTGGGACTCAAATCAGTCTGTTTTAGGATTAATTTAGATAACCCTCAAAAGTCATGCCTCAGCTTCAACCCTCGACCCTCACAAAGAACTTGAAAACAATCCCAGTCAATTAAGGATTGCTCACGACTAAGGCTGGTGTTTCAGGTTCTGTAACCCCTGTGCCACAATGGGCCGTATCCCTTAGCTTAGAAAGGTGGCGGGCAGTGGAACCGTCTTTTTCTGCTCAAGTTCAGCCCGGTGTACCAGAGGAGCCAATGTCTCCCCGCCAGCTGGACAACATCAAGGCTCAGCTAGATCTGGTGCTGCTGGCTTTAGAATCTCTTACTGGAATTGGGTCAGATGCGATGTTAACGGCGGCAAAGACGCTGGGGATAGAGGATTTTTTGAGCGATCGCGTGAGCCTGTGGCGGTTGCGGCAGGCCAGCCCATTGCGTAAGGGCCAGGGTCGCAAAAAGCTTGATATCGAGGAAGCGCGGGCGCTGGTGCTGGTTAGCTGTCATTTGGCCCAGCAGCATAAGGCTGTGATTCGTCAGGCGGTAGGGCTGCTAGAGGATGTTTTAGAGCGGCAGCTGCCGCCCCATCGAGTAGCGCGGCTGGGTGACTACCTTGACGCCTTTAGCAACACCTACGAGGAGCGCATGGAGGGCGATAGCGAGGCAACGCCTGAGGAGCTGAGCGCCCTGGCCCTAAAACTGCTGACTGATTTGCTCTTTTACAGCGGAACTGGCGGTGATCGTCGGCTCTGGCTATCGCTGCTGGACCGGGCAAAGTGAGTATCCATGACGCCGATCTCTGAACTAACCTCTCTCCGGTATACGGCCCCAACCTGCACCCTTGAGGTGATGGGGGAACTTTCTCCCCTGAGCCAGGTGGCTGAGCAGCCTATTCTGAAGCGGCTGCGGTTTGACCTGCAGATTCAAGACGCCTCAGGAAACCCGGTAATAGCAGCACGGGGAATGCGATCGCATCTCCTAGACCTTTCGACCCTCGTTCAAACCTACGTTCAAAACTACCTAAACGGGCCTGCTGAGAGTGCCTTGCGACCGGCAGCGGTTGAGGGCATTTCCCTACAGCCCTACAGCCCTAGCCGTCACAGCCTGGATCTAGGTAACTTAGCGGTTCACAGCGGTCCTCGGCAGGTGCGTCTGAGTACGCTGCAGCTAGCCGACCTAGCCGATGTGCTGGCCCAGCTAGAGGAGGCCGTTGACGTGCTGCCCACTGAGGTTGCCCCGGCTGAGGCCAGATCTCGTCGCCGTTCTCCGTCTCGGCGGCTGGCTTGGGGGGGAACGGCAGCGGCAGCCTTACTGGTCGTGGTTGGCGCAAGTGCTGTCTTACCAGGAATTTTGCAGCGCAACTCGGTATCTCAGCTAGAGACAACGGCCTCAGCCCCCGCTGGCGGCAGTGCCGATAGCATGGCCCCTGAGCCCGGAGCCGAAAGCTTTTCTATGCCGCAAACCGGGTTGCCAGAAGCGACCGAAGTGCCAACGGCCCCTGGAGAACTCAATCAGGCAGTACCTCCCGCCCCTAGTGGAGCTGTCGGCCCGCCGCCTGTCGTTCTAAACGGGGACGCAGTACCTTCCCAAAGCCCAACGGCACCTTCTCAAAGCCCAGCGGCTCCACCCACGGCTAAGGTTCCTGGGGAGCAGCAAGCGCTGCCCCAGATAGAAGCCGCCCCGGTGCCGTCTGAGCCCGGGCCTGAGGCTAACCGAGCTCTAGAACCTGCCCCCCCTTCTGTCCTGAGCGCCCCGCCCCAGTTGCCTGCTCAACCTCCTGATGCCTCGGCGGATAGTGCTGTCGGTAGTCTCAGCAGCCAAGCCACCGAAGCCCCGCCCCCAGCAGCGCGATCGCTAGAGGCGTTGCAGTTCACGCTGCAAGAACAGTGGGTGCCGCCCGCCAATCTGGCCGACTCGCTGGTCTATGTTTTAGTAATTGATGAGGCGGGCAATCTACAGAGCGTCATCCCTCAGGGCAGGCTGGCGCGGGAAAATCGCGATCGCATTCCCCTGCCCCCTCTAGGCAGTCCGGTTTTAGCTCCTCAAGCATCGCCCCAGCAGCTGCGCCTGACCCTGTTTCCGGCAGGCAGTGTCACCTTAGCGCCCCTAGCTGAATAGTTTCTACAGAGCGGGTTTGCTAAACTTCATCCTCTTAGCTAAATAGGCGTTACTCCTTTGGTAGAGATGTCGTTAGAAGGAGAGCCGCTAGGGTGTCCGAAAGTCGTTGCCTTTGCTAGAGGAACAGGGAAATGTCGGCTACTTTGAACGACACTAAGCGCCTTGCGATCGCAGAACAACTTGCAGGCATGAAAGCCCTCCAGAGGCTGCTGATTTCCGTCGATCAAATGCTGCTAGATGCACTTGATGGAGCCCTTCGCCCGCGTTTGCAGAAGATGCTGGAGCAGGATCAAAAAAACCTGAGCATTCTCGAAACAGTGATCGTTCAGTACGGCATTCAGGCTCAGCCCAAAGACACTATTGAACAACAGGTCAAAACCCTTCACAGTCTGATGGAGAGCTCTGACCTGACGCTGGCTGAGAAGGTATCTCAGCATGAGCTGTTAAAGCATCAACAGACAATGACGGGGCTAGTGATTCACAAGATCGCCCAACGAGTTGGGGCCGATGTCGAAGCCGCAATCACACCGCTGCACACAATCAACTTTGAAAACCGGGCTCACCAAGAACAGCTCAAGGGCATGATAGAACTCTTGGGTGTGCGTGAGCTCACTGGACAGGACGCAGAGCAAGGACTGTGGGCGCGGGTTGAAGATGCGATCGCAGCCCTCGCTGGCATTGCAGGCAGCCTCATCACTCGTACCGATGACGAAATTCCCATTCGCGAACTGCTTCTAATGGATCACAGCAAAGCGGATGTTCTGTTTACCGAAATCTTGGGCAGCGACGATCCTCAGAAGATTCAAGAGTATTTTGGCCAGCTCTATAGTGATGTCACCATTCACGGTCTAGCCGAAGAGCAGGTGCTCTATCCGGCAGTCCAGCCCCATTACTCGCAGATGCCGGAAATCTTTGATCAGACTGACGGTGTGATTGAAATGCTAGATGACATAAAAGCTTTGAATCCTACCGATCCAAACTTCAAAGCCCAGATCGAGCAGGTCAGAATCGCTGTTCGCAGTCATGTCAATCAGGAAGAAAAAGACATTTTTCCAAAACTCAAAGATTGCTTTAGCCACGAGCAGCAGAAGCAGCTAGCGACTGACTTTAAAGCGGCCAAAAAGCAGCTTCAAGAACAAATGGCTGCTAACGATTCCAAATCCCTAAAGTCTGTCTAACAACACCTTATTTAGGCTAGGCGCACAGGGGCCTAGTGCCACGTCTGCAGCTGCAGTTGTATCCAGTATTTGAGCTTATGAACAATTCCCTTCCTTGGAAACTCATATTCCAGACCAAAGCCGTAATCAATTGGGTCGAAGGTATCCTGCTGCTATTTTGCGATCGCTGGATACGCGATCTGCTCGCCACCGAGCCTTTGGCCAATCCCGAATACTCGCAGTTATTCTATGGCCTGGTTCTAATCATTGGCATTGGCTATTGGTGGGTGGCTGAAGATATTGACCACAACTACGGCATTATCAAGCTGGGCGTGCTGGCCCAATATAGCGTCTTTGCAGTATTGGCCTATCACGTTCTGCTGGGCAATCTTCACCCGTTTTTCCTGATTTCAGGCGTGCTTGATCTAACCTTTGCCATTCTCTTCACCCTGTTTCTTTACTCCGACAACCGAGTAAAAACATAGCCGTCCCAAACATCCCTACAGTCCCGCAGGTCAGGTCAAGCGCAGCGCGACCAACAACCCCCTCTACTGTTGGGTTTCGGTATGCTTAGCCCTACTTAATTAATAGCTAGTTGCTCTGGCGCGTCACGGCTGCGACTAGCTACTAGGTTTACTCGGCCAAAACCTCCACCGTGCCTGCTGCCCCGTCAATCCGGACCCTTTGCCCGTCGTGAAAGCGCTGAGTCGCGGCAGTGACATCCATCACCGCTGGAATGCCATATTCGCGAGCAACAATCGCGCCGTGGGATAGACGACCGCCAACTTCAGCAATTAGGCCATTGGCGCGGGCGAGTAGCGGTGCCCAACCAGCATCGGTGTAGGGCACCACCAAAATGATCGAGCCGTCTGCTCCCTCTAGAGAGGTCAGCTCTCGCATCACCCGAATTTTGCCCTCCACAATGCCGGGGCTGGCCCCGATGCCGCTTAAGGTTTGGGCCACGCCTAGAGGGCTCACGGTCAGGGTGGCGCGGTCAACCCGAGGCGGATCGTTGCCAAACACCAGCATAGGCACTGGATTGAGCTGGCGGTCGGCCTCAAACTGCTGTTGCCGAGTGCTGAGGCGCTGAGGCAGGCTGTCCTGCAGAGCGTCAGGGGTAGTGATCAGGGTTTTGATTTCTTCAAATGTGAGAAAGAAAATATCGCCTGTCTGGAACAGCAGACCGGCCTCCAGCCAGCGACTCTCTAGTGCCAAGAAACAGCGGCGCAGTTCGTCCAGCAGGCGGCTGTAGAGGGCATTGACCTGGCCTTTTAGATCCAGCCGCTGCTGCACAGCATCTCGCTTCCAGCCGCTGGCATCGGTCGTTGGCTCGGGGGCTGGGGTTGTCGGGGGAGTCATGACATATTGGGCCAGCAGTTCTCGCACTGGGCTGGGGTTTTCTCGCCAGGTGGGGACAGCGATATCGGTGCCCACTTGGCTCAGATAGCCGTAAGTGGCGATGAACTGATCTAGCTGGCTCAGGACAATCTGGCCCTCGGTTGTTTCTGAGAGCGCGGTCATTAGCGAGGGGGCATCGGTAATGCTGGAGCGAGTGCTAGCGGGCAGGAGCTGGCGGGTTTCGGCTGCGATCGCAGCCAATTCCTTCAGCGCTGCTACTTCTGGGTTCTGCCCCGCATCTAGGGCTGGAGCAGGCACCTTAAACATCCCGTCTCGAATGGCAAAGCTCAGTGGGGTGAAAATGTTGTAGTAGGTGGCCCGTCGCAGCAGGGCGAGCACTGTTTCAATGCGCTGCAGCAGTTCAGAGGGCGCCAAAGTTTTGGGGTCAACCGCTGCCAGCTGTTCTAGCTCTGGCTGTAGCAACGTCTGAAATTCTTGCTCAAAGTCTTTTTCGAGCGACAGTTCTCGCCCCAGCAGCCGCAGCAGACCCGGCAGGTTGCGCATTGTTGAGGCTAGGGGTGGCTTGCTAAACTTGGCTCCCCGCGTCAAAAACTCCAGGCTTTCGGCAGGCAGGCCCATACGCCGGAAGATGTCGCCCAGCAGAGTGGCATTGAAGTAGGCATAGCTGTGGTGTAGCGTGGCCGTTTCTTCAAAGTCCAGCCCCTGAGCCCGTGGCCCCAGCACAATCGTAAAAATATCGCCCCATACGCCGCAGGTCAGCGGCCGATTAATCGACCAGGTGAGCGGGCGGATGCTGCCCGGAATCACCTCGGCAGCGATTTTGCGAGTCCAGATCGGCTGCAGGGTAGTAATCGGGCGACTTTGCAGCAGCCATAGGTTTTCACCGTCATAGCTCCACTCAATGTCCTGAGGAATGCCGTGGTAGCGTTCCTCCAAGTGGCGGGCCAAGTAGGCTACCTGTTGAATCAGGCGGGCGGGCACCTGACCCTGGCCCTCCACCGTCAGGGTCAGCGCATCGGGAATTTTCCAAGCATCTTCGCCCTCTAGAAGCCCTAAGTCGTCTGGCCCTACCCACACCTGGTAAGACTCTGGCGTTTGCTGGCCCGAAACCACCTGGCTGGCGGCTCCTGGCAATGCTTCAATCACCACGGCATCGCCGCAGCGGGCAATCGGGTCGCGGCTAAAAGCAACTCCAGAGAATACGCCCTGCACCTGTGCTTGAACTAAAACGGCCAGCCCTTGATTGGGGGAGTTGCGATCGCTTGTGCGATGGCCGGCCATATCGCGCCGATACTGCACTGCGCCTGGATTGTTGTAAGAGGCAAAGCAGCGCTGAATGGCTACTTCCAGCGCGGGTTGACTAGTGACGTTGGTAATTGAGGTGTAGAGGCCCGCTGCTGAGGCCAGTTCTGTGTCTTCGTCCATGGCTGAGGATCGCACCACCACAGGTTGAGCCGCTGAGGGTTTAGTAATTTCGATCAGCGGCTTAGGATCGTCTCCAGCGGGTAGAACATAGCCCAGAGGCACCGGATAGCCCCAGGCCCTGAGTCGGGCTAGCGTAGCGGCTTTGCCGCCCACCTTAGCGGCATTGAGAGGCTGATCAAGAGAAAGCAAGGCGCGATCGCCGCGAAAAAAGCGAAACATGGTCTGTGACTCCAGTCGTCCCTTATCGGCAGAGAGATCTAAATCATCGGGCAGCTTCTGATAGATCCAGGCAATCAGGCCGCTCAGGCAGGCGACCGCCAGCACTCGTTCTCCAGAACTGTGGATCACGGCGGTCAACAGCGGCAGCAGGATCAGCACCAGTAAACGGCCCTGTCGCCGCTCTCGAAAAATCGTAAAGCCAATGGCGCTGATACCAAGCGTCAGCAGCATGACCCGCCAATCGTGAACCAAAAAGCCCCAAGTGACGTTGGTGGTGCCAGCCCCTTTAGCAATCCAGTAGCGGCCTAAGACCAGGGCAATCAGGGCAGCCACTTCCCAAACCGGATCAGTGGGGAAAAAATAGCGCGCCAACAAAACCGCTGCAATGCCCTTAAACGCCTCTGCCAGTACCGCCAGCACCCCAGCCAGCTTGCCGCCATGATAAAAGGCGGCAGAAACGCCCACATTGCCTGTGCCCACATTCGCTAGATTGTGCCCTGACACTAGCCGGGTAATCCAGCCCGTCAGCGGCAGCCCTCCCAGCAGCGGACACAGCCCAAAAATTACTAACGCACCCCAAACCTGTAGCAGGGACATGAGCCAACCCAATCAAAGACAGAATCAATGACAGACATTTTGAGGGTAACTGATTGTTTCTCTTCCCTCCTACAACCCTACCCCTCCATGCACTAGGCTAGATCTCTGAATGTTTTATTCTGATTTCATGTCGCACACCGCTACCCTCCCCTACGGCGATCGCGCCATTCAGCAGGCGGCCCAAGAGCCCCTGGAGAAATGGCCCAACCCCTCAGAAAATGCCTATACCATTCACTTAGAGCACCCTGAGTATACGGCCCTCTGCCCCCGCTCAGGCTACCCTGACTTCGGCACGATCGTAGTGGACTATCAGCCCGCAGATTGGGTCGTAGAGCTAAAGGCGTTTAAGCTCTACATCAACTCCTTTCGCAATGAGCGCATTAGCCATGAGGGAGTGACCAATGCGATATGCGATCGCATCTGGCAGGAGCTGTCTCCCGCGGGTCTGCGAGTCATTGGCGACTTTACCCGACGCGGCGGCGTCAAAACGGTAATCACCGTCTGCAGGGGAGATTGTCAGCTCTTTAGCCCTTACCAAGCCAACGTGCTCTGAGCCGACATCAGCGCCATCTTAGACTTAACCGAGCAGGAATTGGGTTTAGAGCGAAGCCGGGGGCCAAAGCCCAGCTTCAGCAGAGTAGAAATGAGTGCCCGCTGATTGAGAGGCACCCCCCCCAGCAGATCCAGGATTTCCCGCAGGCCCGTAACAGCACTGCTAATGAGAGAGTCACGATGGAAGCAGGGCAGTAAATCGGCAGCGCCCTGGCACCTAGCCCACTGCTGCTCTGAAGGCAAAATTTGAGGCTGTGCCCCGTTGACCAGCACTATTTTCATTTCTGGGCAATGGTGGCGGCACCAACGGCAGAGCGCATAGGGGTTAAGCCCCCGCAGTCGAGTGTCAAGGATCAGCAGATTAGGCAAGGGACGACTCTGCCGATGGAGCTGTTTTAGGGTTTCTACAATATGAACGTCGGGCGACTCCCAAATCACCGAAATGTTCTGAGAGCGGAGGATGGTAGTCCAAATTTTTCCCTGCAATCCCAGTGGAAAAACAACAATGACGAAATTTTGGAACTCAGTCATGAATAAATAACCGTGACGTGTGAGCGGTTATAGGTCAAAGCGAATCCGGCAAGGTAAACTCGTCGAACTCACTCCACAGCTAGGCCTAAACGAACGAACTGACAAACAAGACACACCCCTACTGGTCAGCTTGCAAAAGCCTGGATCTGCTTTTTTGCGGAGAGACTTGTGGCAGGCGACCAGTGGCTAGCAAGCAGTCTAACCCTTGGATTTATGGTGTTAAATCTGCTAAAAGGGGTTATTGAGATTTTGAGACGATCCGCAATATTAGTCCTGGCCCCACAGCTCAGCTAGCCGCTGATCCCGCCCACAGGCGTTGCGGTAGAACTTGTAGCGTACCGGGTGCTTGAGGTAGTAGTCCTGGTGATACTCTTCTGCTGGGTAGAAGATCTGAGTTGGCCGGACTTCAGTCACAACAGGGCGCTTAAACTGCTTGGTTGCCTGCAGCGATTGTTTAGACTGCTCCGCTAGCTGTTGTTCTGCTGCCGTAGCGGCAAAAATGGCTGAGTGATACTGGCTGCCCTTATCGCAAAACTGCCCCGTATCATCGAGCGGATCGACGTTCTGCCAAAAGACCTCTAGCAGCTGGGCGTAGCTTACCTGAGCGGGGTCGTAGGTAACCTGCACGGCCTCTACATGGCCCGTTGTGCCTGCCGAAACTTCATAGTAGGTCGGATTTTCTTGAGTGCCCCCGGTATAGCCCGACGTGGTTGCCACGACGCCTTCGAGGTGGTCAAAGGGAGGCTCCATGCACCAGAAGCAGCCGCCCGCAAAGGTGGCAGTAGCGAGGCTTTGGCTAGCGGGGGATGACTGCACAGCAGGGCTGGCAGTTGCATAAAAAGGCAGCGCGTCCCACAGGAGAACTGCGCTGGCCAGCAGCCCCAACGCCACCAGTGATGCCCGGATTATACGTATGGCTGACACAATTTCCTTCGGTAGATGGATAATCTTGAATTTAACACCGCATTCATAGAGACGCGACTAATCACGCCTCTACCCGTCGGAAATTGAGACATAGAAAAGGAACATCTCGATCAGGGGGCGCAATAGTCGAAGATCGGCTCACAAGGACTATCGCTCCCCATTTCCTACGCCGTAAATTTCTCGGTAATGCGCTGCATCGCTGCTTCTACATTGGCCCGACTGTTAAAGGCAGAGATCCGGAAATAACCTTCACCTGCTGCACCAAAGCCAGAACCCGGTGTACCGACCACATTACAAACCTGCAGCAGCTTGTCAAAAAAGTCCCAGCTAGAGAGGCCATTGGGTGTCTTCACCCAGACATAGGGAGCATTGACGCCGCCATAGACCTGGATGCCTGCTGCCGTTAGCTGCTCGCGGATAATGCGGGCGTTTTCCATATAGAAGTCAATCAGGGCGCGAGTCTGGGCCTTGCCTTCCTCGGAGTAAACCGCCTCGGCTCCTTTCTGCACGATGTAGGAAACGCCGTTAAACTTGGTGGACTGACGACGGTTCCACAGCGGGTGTAGCTCTACCTCAGAGCCGTCTGCAGCCTTACCCTTAAGCGACTTGGGCACCACAGTCAGCGCGCAGCGAGTGCCGGTAAAGCCCGCATTTTTCGAGAAAGAGCGAAACTCAATGGCGCAGTTGCGCGCCCCTTCGATCTCGTAGATCGAGTGGGGAATATTGGGGTCGGTGATAAAGGCTTCGTAAGCCGCATCAAACAGGATGATCGAGCCGTGGGCCAGGGCGTAGTCTACCCAGGCTTTGAGGTGGTCACGGCTGGCGACGGCTCCCGTGGGGTTGTTGGGAAAGCAGAGGTAGATCAGATCTACTTTTTGGGTCGGAATTGGGGCCGTGAAGGCATTCTCAGCGCTTATCGGTAGGTAGATCAACCCCTCATATTCGCCATTGTCCTTGACCGGGCCGGTGTGGCCTGCCATGACATTGGTATCGACGTAGACTGGATAGACCGGATCGGTAACGGCAATGGTGTTGTTGCTGCCAAAAATGTCGAGGATGTTGCCGCAGTCGCACTTGGAGCCGTCGGAGATAAAAATCTCAGAGGCATCGATGTCGCAACCACGTGCCTGGAAATCGTGGGCGGCAATCTTTTCGCGCAGCCACAGATAGCCCTGCTCCGGCCCATAGCCTTTGAAGGTGTCGCGGCTACCCATTTCTTCCACCGCCTGGATCATGGCAGCCCGGCAGGCTTCAGGTAGGGGCTCGGTGACATCACCAATGCCTAGACGGATAATGTTGGCTTCAGGATGGGCCTCGGCAAAGGCGTTGACTCGGCGACCAATTTCGGGAAACAGGTAGCCTGCTTTGAGTTTGCGGTAGTTATCGTTGATCGTAACCATGTCGAGTTTAGAAATCGTTACAGCTGCTTAAACCAGATTACAGCGACAAGGGGGGAGCAAAGGGAGCCGACCTGGCTTTAAATCTGCTGCGCCTTTTTGTAACTGTTTTCTACAGACAGTGGGCATTCTGACGGTATGGCTATGCTCTGTAAGGCCCCTGCTAGTTCTTTTGGTGTCTAGGGCTGCTCTCTCTGACCCAAGGCTAGATTTCACACTGTTGACCCTAGCTGTTGCCAATGCGGTCTTCATTTCACCTCACTCAAAAATTCATCGGATTTATCCTGCTGACCAGTATTCTGCCGCTCCTAGCGGTTGGCATTTCCTCTTACCGAGTTTCCAGCAGGACCGTGCAGACAGAGGCAATAGAGTACACGGCAGAATTAGTGGGTCAGCAGCGGGAGTACCTTGAGCTGCAGCTCAAGCAAATTGAGAGCTTGATTACCAATATCTCTGGGGTAGATGCCATTCTCGATGCTTTGGGAGAAGGCTCTGCTTGGGAAGATGCCTACGCTAATCTCGCAACTCAGGCCCGGATCGGCTACATTCTTAGCGGCTATACCAGCCTTGAGGGCCTGGTTTCCATCGACATTTTTACGGCCAAGGGAAATCGCTATCACGTAGGCGATACTCTCAACCTTTCCAATGTGCGCAATCAGCTCAAGCACCGCCTCTTTCTCCAGGCGTTAGCACAGGATCGGCAGGTTGCCTGGGTTGGCATCGAGGATAACGTTAACGCTAGCTCCAGTGCCGCTAAAGTGGTGACCGCCGCGAAGGTGATTTACACCGCTTCTCCCCAAGCTCAGCGCTCCGAGCCTACGGCCATGATTTTGGTCAATTACAGCGTGGACTACCTGTATCAGCACTTCCAGCAGATCCAGCTGAGACAAGGGGCCTACCTGCTGGTGATAGATGCCCAAAACCGCATTATCTACCATCCTGATAGGCAGCTTTTGGGCCAGCCTATCCACTCGGCATTAGCGGCTCTGATGCACCAGGATCAGGGAACTTTCATACAGGCTGTCGATGGGCAAGACATGCTGATGACCTATGCCCGTTCACCGATGAGTGGCTGGGTCGTGATCAACATGCTGCCGGTAAAGACCCTGATGGCTCCAGTAGCAGCGATTCGGCGAACAACGCTGCTGGCTTTAGGGTTGTCTTTTAGTGTGCTGCTCGCTGCTGCCTGGGTGGTCTCGGTTCGAGTGGTGCAGCCAATTCGTCAGCTCACCCGGCGCTTTGAGCAGTTTCAGCAGGGCGGCTCTGGCTGGAATCGGCCCTTACCAGTACAGGGCAAAGATGAAATTGCTGAGCTGATCCTTTGGTTCAATGCTTTTTTGGAGACTTTAGCGGCTCGTCAGCAGGCTGAGGTGGCGCTAGCTCAAGCCAAGGAGGTTGCAGAGACGGCTAACCAGGCTAAGACCCGGTTTTTAGCTAATATTAGCCATGAACTGCGGACGCCGCTAAATGCCATTTTGGGGTTTATGCAGGTGCTCGGAAGCGATCCCCACACTACTTCCAGTCAGCGGGAAAGCCTAGCAATCATCAACCAGAACGGGGAGCATTTGATTGATTTGATTAATGATGTGCTAGACATTTCCAAAATTGAGGCGGGCAAAGTCACTCTCCAGGAACAGGTGGTAGATTTTGATGGCTTACTGAAGTCGCTGATGGATTTGATAAAGCCAACCGCACAGAACAAGGGGTTGGAAATGGTGTGCGATCGCACCTATGAGTCGACCTTCGACCCTCGTCTACCATTCTCAATTTCCAACCAGCCTCCACTACCCCGCTACATCAAAACCGACGAGGGTAAGCTACGCCAAATCTTGACCAATCTTTTGAGCAACGCCATCAAGTTTACTGAGACTGGCCGGGTCACCTTCCGTATTAGGGCTTTGCCGCTAGCGCCTAAACCGGCAGTACCCGCCTTTGCTGCCTCGGATCTGCCGCTCTGGCAACTGCACTTTGAGGTAGAAGACACTGGCTTTGGGATCGCGGCGGCAGAGCTAGCAACCCTATTTGAGCCCTTTGTGCAGACGGCATCTGGACGACGCTCTCAGCAAGGAACAGGGTTGGGCCTCTCCATCAGTGCCCGTCTGGCTAAGATCATGCAGGGCGAAATTACGGTCAGCAGTACTGTTGGCGTCGGTACCTGCTTCACGCTAGATTTGCCAGTTCAAGAAGCTCAGGCAGTGATGACGACGGCTGCTTCCCCACAGGCCGTTGCCCTGCTCAACCAACAGCAAGCTCAGCGGGTGCTGGTAGTAGATGATGCCAGACTCAACCGTAGAATTTTGGTCAAAATTTTGGGCGATCTGGGTTTTGAGGTGCAGGAAGCAGAGAACGGTCTGGAGGCGATCGCCCTCTGGCAGCAGTGGTCGCCCCACCTGATCTTGATGGACCTACAAATGCCGGTGATGGATGGCTCCGAAGCGACTCAGGTGATTCGTCAGAAGGAGCGCACCCTAACCCAAGAAATCCGTCTGGCTATCCCTACAAGCAGCGCTGTCCCAGCTCCGGCCAATTGCCCTTCGACCGTGATTATTGCGGTAACGGCCCATGCCTTTGAGGAAGATCGGCAGCAGGCAATTGCAGCAGGCTTTGATGACTTCTTAAGCAAGCCCCTGCGCCGCAATCTACTGTTAGAAAAGATTGCCGAGCATCTGCAGGTTCAATACTGCTATCGCGAAGTTGAAACCAGAACCTAACGCCATCAAAGATGCTCAAGATTGCTTCCGACCTTGACAAGTTTCGAGAAGGCTCAGCCAGTTTTCGCCTTAGTGGGCAAAAGCTGCTGTTGGGAGCCCTGCTTTTGATTAATTTAGGCGCTGGCGGTTGTCAAAGAGACAACCCATCGCTGCCCCTGCTTGAAGAAACCTCCTCCAGCCCCATAGAAGCCGAGCGAAACCCGACTGAGGTGGTCACGGTTGCTCTGGTCATGAAAACGCTGACCAACCCCTTCTTTATCGAGATGGAAAAAGGGGCACGGCGGGCTGAGCAGGAACTGGGGATTGCCCTGATGGTGAAAACGGCGGCTCAAGAAACTTCAATTGAGCAGCAAATTAACATTATTGAGCAGCTGATTCGAAATCAGGTAGATGCGATCGTGATTGCGCCAGGAGACTCTACAGAGCTGATTCCGGTGCTAGAAGAAGCGCAGGACGTAGGAATCACCATTATTAACATCGATAACCGGCTTGACCCTAGCCGATCTGCTGAACTGGGCCTCAGCGATGTCCCTTTTATCAGCGTTGATAATAGCCAGGGAGCTTACCTCTCGGCAAAATATATCAGCGACCAAATTAAAGCTCCTACCCAGGTCGCCATTTTAGAAGGCATTCAAACTGCGCAAAATGCCATCGATCGCAAGCAGGGAGCACAGCGGGCTTTTCAGGAAAATCCCAACCTCACAGTTGTGGCCGAAACCTCTGCTAACTGGAAAATCGACGAGGCCTATGAAGCCGCCCGCCAAATCTGGCGAGAGCATCCTGACATTGAAGCTATCTTTTGCGCTAATGACATGATGGCTCTAGGCGTATTGCAGTATCTGTCTGAAACCCAGCGTTCTCAGGTGCTGGTGGCCGGGTTTGATGCTCTAGAAGAGGCAAAGGCCGCTATTCGGACGGGACGAATGGCGGTGACCATTGATCAACAGGCTGCAGAGCAAGGATACCTAGGCGTTCACTACGCTGTACAGGCGATGGCCGGGAAGCGGCTGCCGGCAGAGACCGTGGTGGATGTCGAGGTCATTACTCGAGAGACCTTACCTTAGTAGGAAGCTAATCGATGGATTTTGATGTGAAGCGTGAAAAGCCGCTTCTCAGGGGGTAGAATCACAGCACTTCTCTGGTCGCCTGTTTATGTTGCGTCGCCGTCTTTCCCCGTTGTTACCGCTTGATCCGGTGCAAGACTGTAGCGAGATCTGCCGTCAGATCGCTGGGTATGAGTTTCCTTGGGATGTCACAAAAGCATTAGAAATAGCGCTATTTCGAACTTTTTGTGTGCCCAGTGTGGGCAAACTGCTTGATGCCACTGGCGAGTTTCACCACCATCCCCAAAAGCGCTACGACGATACTGGGTTAATCATTTCCAGCATTTTGAAATGGGGCTATGACAGTGAACAGGGACAGGCTGCTATTGGGCGCATGAACCGCATTCATGCCCACTTTCCCATTAGGAACGAAGACTATCTCTATGTGCTCTCTACCTTTATCTATGAGCCTATTCGCTGGATTGAGCGATTTGGCTGGCGGCAACTGAGTGAGGGGGAAAAGCAGAGCTTGTTTCAGTCGTGGCTACACGTTGGGCAGCAGATGGGCATTCAGGACATTCCGGCTACCTACGACCAGTTTGAGCGGTTTAACCAAGACTATGAGACTCAGCACTTTCGTTATTCTGAGGCGACTCGACGTGTGGGTGAGTCTACCCTAACTTTATTTCTCAGCTGGTTCCCGGCTTTCTTACGACCCGCGCTAAAGCCGGTAGTTTATGCCCTATTAGATGATGTGATGCTGGCAGCCTTTGGCTTTCCTGCTGCCAATCCCCGACTGCGGCAGCTGCTAGAAACGTTGCTGCGCTGGCGCGGACGAATTTTGCGGTATCTGCCGCCGCGCAAACGGCCCTATTTCTATGTTGATATGCCCCAGCGCAGCTACCCTCAGGGCTACACCCTGGAAGATCTGGGGCCGCCTGCTTTGTTGCGATCGCTCAACCGCTCCTCAGGCAGTGAGTAAATCTAATTTAAAGATGGCTAGTCTTGACTACGGGCTGGTCGGCCTAGGGTTGTGATGTAGATAACTGCCTCATCTACAGGAATGCCCAGTACTTCGTTTACCTGATCATCAAAAAAGCCACCAATGCCGCTCACCCCTAGCCCTAGGCGAACGGCGGCCAGGTTCAGCCGTTGTCCCAAGTGGCCCGCGTCCATGTGCAGGTAGCGATACACCCGGTCACCGTATTTCCCAATTGCTGTCTTGAGGTCTGCCGTGTGAAAAAGCACTGCTGCCGCATCGCGGCCCAGATCCTGGCCCAGACAGAGAAAATGCAGTTCGCGCCGGAAGTTTTTAAAGCGAATTTGGCGCAGCTCCTGGCTTTTGGGCGCGTAATAGTAGCAGCCCTCGTCTAAGCCCTCTACGCCAGAAACGGCAATAAAGGTTTGCAGCAGGCTCAGATCGAAGTAGTCGGGGTCGCCATCAAAGCCCTGACTGATGTAGTGCTGAGGCTGGTAGGTAAAATCTAGCAGCGCTCTAAGCTCGGCTAGGGTAAGCTCGGCCCCACTGTAACGACGGGTTGAGCGCCGTTTGAGAATTGTCGTTTCGAGATCCTGCAGATCCTCGCCCCAGTGTACCGGAGCGGTTGTGGTTGAAACTTTCAGGCAGAAAGGAATGTTGTACTTGTCTTCTGGCAGGGTTGGCTCTGGGTCGACGGCTGAACGGGTTTCCCAGGCCAGATTCTGAGTGGCGGGGGGAATCTGGGTGCACTGGTGGAAATAGCTCAGCAGCTCGCCATCGGCCAGGGTCGGAAACTTGGTCTCAGTAGGTGCCGCCAAAGCCGATGAGCAGTGGGGTAGATTTTGCTCTACTTCCAGCAAATCTGCCAGGGCCAGCACAGCAATTACGCCCTCTTCATCGGGGTTGAGATAGAGCAACTCGTTGAGTGCCTGATCGACGAATCCGCCGATTAGATGGGGGCGGTAATCTGCCGCCGCTCCAGCTAACTCTAAGTTGCCTAAAATATGGCCGCTATCGAGAAAGATCCGTCGGTAGGCCCGATCTTGGTAACGCCAGGCCGACCGAAAAAACACGGCACTCGCCACCAGAGCCAGCTGGGTTGACTCTAGGGCTGGGTGCCAGAAGCAGGCTGCCTGCAGTTCCTGCCACAGGTGAGCATCCCAGTAGCGCCAAAGGCTGTGGGTACGGGCCTGATAGTTGTACAGTCCGGCGGGTAGCAGAGAAGTGCCCCTAGACACGATGTAAAGCTCAGCCGGGTAAAGACCGCCTGCGGAGGGGGCCGCCCGCAGGTAAAACGTGTCGCCTGCAGCAGTCGGCATTTTGGCGGTGAGGCCGTAGCTATTGATGAGGAGGTGAGACAGACGGCTCCACCAGGCGATATCGGCCGGCAATTCGCCAGTTGCAGGTGCATCGTCTAAGTACGGCTTGAGGTCAATCTCGCTGCCCAAGCGGTAAGCCTTGAAGGGATAGGGCTGGTGAGAAAAATCAATGCCCTGGCTTTTAGCCGCAATGGTGGCAGGGTCGTACTTAGTGCGTTTGTGGTAATGCTCAGCAATAGATACCAGGGCTTCGGGCATACTCCTCAACAGGTTAAGACGGGGTAGCAGAGCAAACAGGAAAGGTTTTCTTCCTTACCTATTGTCCTCCCTAAATCTTGACATTGGTATGTCAAAGGGCTCTTGAGGCGAAACCTAAAAATAAGATTAATCACCCATTGTTACGGAACGTAAAGCTTATACAGTAGTCATCTGAAATCAAGCTGAGCAAGAATACTTAGCTGGATCTAAAGAAACTACAGGATCGCCAATACAGTGCAGTTTATGAGAAGGGTGGCTTGAAGAGCTACCGAGTGGGTTGACAGGTGTTTATGCAGCGATTGAGTCGAGAAGAATTGCTAACCGCATTCCGGTCGGGTCGCCGCCAGTTCAGAGAATTGGATTTGTCTGGCATTGACCTATTTCAAGAAAATCTACGAGGGATTGACCTAGAACGGGCGCTCTTGCAGGACGCCTACCTGCCTTATACCAATTTGAGTCAGGCTAATCTGAGGGAAGCTGTGCTGCTGCGATCGCAACTCGGTGATGCTCAGCTCTATGATTCAGATCTGTCGCAGGCCGACCTGAGCGCGGCTGCCTTGATGCGGGCAACGATGTGTGGCTGTATGCTCCAGCAGGCCAGCTTGCGAGGAAGTAACCTAGATGGGGCCGATCTGCGAGGAGCTGATCTGCGGGGAGCCGACCTGCGAGGGGCATCGCTGGTTAAGGCGAACTTAGAGGGAGCCCTTTTGCAGCAGGCCGATCTGCGGGGCTGCAACCTGTTTCGAGCAGTGGGGGTAGCGCTGGAGGAGGGGGTGTGCGATCGCACCACCATCTGTCCCGACGGGCACCGCCACAGTCTCTAGGCCGCCCATTTTCCGGCAGGTCTAACCTAACCGTCTGAAGTATCAGGTATCCTAGGCGTATTCCCTAGAACCGCCTTGGGGAAGGTACTTCTGTGGGGTGAAACCCCCGGATTCTTGAGCAGACTACTCTTAAGGGGTATGGTCAGTCTCTGGCAATCCGACTACTCAGCTAAGGAACCGCCTAATGAGTCAGCCGCGTTCTCCTCTGTTTTCGTTAATTCCTCGCCCGATGCTGATTCTGACGCTGATGCTGTTGAGCGGCAGTGCAGCTAGGGCCGAGGCATTACCGCTGGAGGAGCCATCGCCGCTGCTGGCCCAGGCGATTACGTCCCAAGAGCGGGCCGAGCTAGCGCAGATTCGGCGAGATGCCGACGTGGCCTTTAGCCGTGCCACGACCCTGTTTGTGGTGCTGCTGGGCACCCTGGTGCTGCTGATTGCTATCGGCATGATCATGCTTTGGCTGATGCGGCGCTCAGTCATCCAAGAAGTCTCGGCAGTGGTGCGCACTCAGCTCGAAGAGATGACCGACCTAGAGACTAAAATTCGGGTTGCTACCCGCGAGCTAGACGACATTCTCCGCGATGCCCAGGAAATGGCCCAGACTCTGGAAACCCGCACCGACCGGTTCCAGGAAGATGCTGCCACCAAAAAGCAGGTCTTGAACCGTCTAGTAGACGACCTGGCCGAATTTAAAGCCCGCACCCTAAATGACTGGCAGTCTACCCTGAGCGAGCTGCAGGTAAAGCTGCAGTCGGCTGAAGCTGATTTTGTCGGCTACATTTCGGGTCTGCGGCAGACGGCAGACGACCAGGTGACCAGCCTGCGCAAAGAAACCCAGGGCCAGCGAGACAGCGTCTTGCGAACTATGGAAGACGGTCAGGCAACCTTTGCTCGCGATCTCAATCGGCTCCGCAGCGATGCCGAGATCCAGCAGGAAGCAGTGATTCAGAAGCTGCAGCACACCGAATCGCTCTTTGCCGACCAGGTGGGTACCCTCTCGATCAGCGTAGAAGATGAGCGCAATCGGGTACTCGAAGCGCTCCATGCCCTGAAAAATCAACTCAACCCCCATCTCGAACAGCTCAAGGCCGAAGCCACTGGCGAGATTGAACGGCAGAAACACCAAATCGCCGAGCAGCTAGAGACCCAAAAGGTTCAAAGCCTAGAAGCCGTTCGCACCCAGCAGCAAGACTTTACCGCTCAAGTTGCCGAGCTGCAGGCTAGCGCCTACGGCCACAAAGACTTGGCCCTACAAAATATTGAGCGCTCCATCAGCGACTTCAATCGCCAGTTTTCTCGCCTGAAGGAAGATGTAGAGGGCCAGAAGTCGAAGGTGCTGCAGACCCTACAGGGTTCGACCGACAGCTTCATGCTCCAGTTCACAGGGCTTAGAGGCGATATTGAGCAGCGCAAGAATGGCCTGTTGCAGGAGCTACAGCAGGCGGCGGAAGAGGCAATGGGCCGCTTTGCCACCCTGCGAGTAGAAGTCGATGCCCGCCGCGACAATACCTACGACGACCTGCAGCGGATCACGCTAGACGTGCAGCGTCAGCTAGACAACATCCGAGGCGAGGTAGACGGTCAGAAATCGGGCCTGTTTCGAGATCTGGAGGAAGCTGCTAATGCCTTCACCCAGCAGATCAATGCTCTGCGAGATACTACCGGCGAGCAACGAGACCAGATCTTGGCTAACCTGCAAAGCCTGGAGCGTGACTTCACAGTGCAGCTGGCTCAGGTGCGCGATGCGGTATTTGGCAAACGCGATCGCGTTCTCGACAAAATCGAGTCCTTTGATATGCGTCTCAGCGCTGACCTGCAGTCTCTAGAGTCGGACAAAAACACCCGCCAAGAAGCTGTGCAGCAGCAGCTAGAACGCCTCTTGCAAGAAGCCACAGGCCGCATTGAACAGCTACAGGCCGACATCGAAGCCGGACGCGAAGCCACCCTAGGCGATCTGTCTCAGCTACAGCGGGCGTACCAGCTGCGGCTAGAGGCCATCCAGGCCGAAGCCCAGGCCCAAAAAGAGGAGATTATGCGGCGGCTGGGCGAAGTCACGCCCCAGTATTTGGCTGATTCTTTTGTCAGCGAGGCCCAGCAGCGGTTTGACGATCTCACCGATAAGCTAGAGCGCCTGCAGACCAACCGGCCTCAGCTTTTCCTTACTGCCGACGAGCATATTCAATCAGGCAATCAGTTCCTGCAAGAGGGCCGCTACGATGAGGCTGTCAGCGAATACGACCGAGCCCTCGATATTCAGCCCATCAACGTCGAGGTCTGGCTAAACCGGGCTAAGGCCCTAGAGGAGCAGGACAAGCTAGAGGACGCGCTGGCCTCGCTCAACAGTGCTCTAGAACTCGATACCGCCAATATCTCTGCCCTCTACCAGAAGGGGCTGCTGCTGCGAGAGCTGCGCCGCCCTGAAGAAGCCTTAGAGGTCTTCAATCGACTGAGCGACCTGCAGCCCGACGATGCTAGAGTCTGGCTGAATCAGGGTATGGTGCTGAGCCGCCTGAAGCAGCGAGAAGAGGCCATTGTGGCCTTTGACAAAGCCCTGGAGCTAAACCCGGAATACCACGAAGCTTGGGTTAACCGAGGCGTGTCTTACGGCATTTTGCAGCAGCATGAGGAAGCCTTTAAGTCCTTTGATCGGGCAGTGGAGATTCAGGCGAATGATGCGATCGCATGGCTCAACCGAGGCCTCTCGCTAATCGAGCTAGAGCGCTACGACGACGCCCTCAGCTCCCTCGACAAAGCCACTCGCTTTAACCCCGACTCGGCCAAAGCCTGGGACAACCGAGGCTATGTGTTGGTGAAGCTAGGCCGCGACGAAGACGCCATCAAGAGCTTTGACAAAGCCATCGGCATCGACCCCGACTACGCCAAAGCCCACTACAACAAAGCGCTTTGCTACGCTCTACAAAAAGAGTTTGACGTGGCGCTAGAGTCTCTGCAGCAAGCTACTCGCCTCGATCCTGACTATAAGGAAGAGGCCCGTACCGACCCAGCCTTTGATGAACTCTGGGAAGACAGCTGGTTCCGCGAACTGGTGGAGAAGTAAACACCCTGCATATTGTTAAGCTGCTTTTGAGGAATTCGATTACTCGCTTTCCACCGCGTCTCTCTCGGGAACCTGTGTGCCAGAAACGTGCTTCAAACCCCAGGCAGTAATTACCTTTAGGACAGGACGCAAGCTTTGTCCCTTTTCAGTGAGTTGATAGTTCATTCGGCGGGAGTGGTTACTGTAGGGTTGCTTCTCTACAAAACCCAATTCCTCAAGCAGTTTAAGTCGGCTTGACAGAATGTTCGTTGAGATTCCCTCGGGGGATTCCAAGAACTCTTCAAAACGTTGCTTGCCAAAAAACATCATGTCTCGAATGACAAGCAACGTCCAGCGATCGCCAACCAGATCTAGTGTGTTGGCAATCGGGCAGGGCGAGCGCTTAGGTTGAGTCATAGCGGGATGCAGTGTTTACTTACTTGCATTTTACAAGCTATATCTGTTAACCTGACTCTGTAAATTTTATATTGCAAGTTAAAAGCTAAATATGGATTCATCGGTTCAAAAGCAGAAGTGTGGGGTAAAACTCCGCAAATGTAGCTTTGTCTGGCTAGTGCGGGCAGGAGTTGTCGCATGAGCACTCAGGTTCAAGAGCGGGTTGTGGTCACGGGGATGGGGGTAGTTACCCCAATTGGGCTCTCGGTTGACGCCTTTTGGAAGGCGATGATGCGCGGGGAAAGCGGCGCTGCACCCCTTACTCGCTTTGATGCAAGCTCTTTCAAAACTCGCTTTGCTTGCGAGTTGAAAGGGTTTGATCCCCTAAGCTATATGGACCGCAAGCAGGCTGCCCGGCTTGATTTGTTTTGCCAATACGCATTGGCGTCTACTCAACAGGCTGTTGAAGATGCACAGCTCAATTTTGCGGAGGGCTCGCAGGAGGAGCGTAATCGAGCCGGGGTCGTGTTTGGTTCTGGAATTGGCGGATTACAAGTCCTTGAAACGCAGGCCAAAGTGTTATTAGAAAAGGGAGCCAATTCGTTATCGCCTTTTATGATTCCGATGATGATTGGCAACATGGCTCCCGGTATGATTGCTATGCAGCATGGATTGAAGGGGCCTAATCATGGCGTTGTGTCTGCCTGCTCTACGGGGAATGACGCTATCCGAGATGCGCTACTGCTGCTGCGACAGGGATATGCTGACGTGATAGTTTGTGGTGGCAGTGAAGCCCCTATTACGCCTTTAGGTGTAGGGGGATTTTCGGCAATGCGGGCGCTCTCTACTCGAAATGACGCCCCTAAAACGGCGAGTCGTCCCTTTGACACAGATCGCGATGGGTTTGTGATTGGAGAGGGAGCAGGAACGATAATACTGGAAACGTTGAGCCACGCCCAGGCAAGGGGTGCAAGAATTTATGCCGAAGTTTTAGGCTTTGGTGCGTCCTCTGATGCGTACCACTACGCTGCTCCTGATCCGACTGGACAAGGGGTGATTTTAGCCATGCAGCGGGCGTTTCAAGATGCAAAAATTGCTCCTGAAAGCATTGATTACATCAATATGCACGCGACATCAACACCGTTAGGAGATGTGGCAGAGTCAAACGCAATCAAACAAACTCTTGGGAAGCACGCCCATCAAATAAAACTTTCTGCAACCAAAAGTATGACTGGCCATTTACTAGGTGCGGCAGGGGCAATCGAAGCGATCGCAACTATCTTGGCAATACAGTACAACGTTATTCCACCAACGATTAACGTGAAGTCTCTAGATGCAGATTGTAATCTCGACTACACGCTTGGAGAACCTCAGGCAAGGGAAGTGAACGTAGCGTTATCCAATGCTTTTGGCTTTGGAGGCCATAACACGACAGTTGTCTTTCAAAGATTTTTGCCAGCCAACTAGGGCAGCCTTGGAATAGGGTCTTCTGGTGGTGTCAACACCTTCGGGCAGCGTCAGGGATTGCGAGTCCTGTGTCTATGCTGCCGTAGCGACAGCTTAATGACAGCGCATGGAGTAGCTGTGTTTGTACGTTAGCTGTATGGCAGAGATTGCTTTCTACTTAGGATGCTTTCTCATTCCAAATAGCAAAGCATTCGTAGGCTGAGTCGCTTGAGAAGGTAAGCGTGGTGCTTAAAGGTGATCTACAAGACCCAATAGCTTAAGCGAACAACCTAGCGGCATTTGGGGTTGTTGAGTTGCGCTGCGCTTGACCCAACGTGCCGGTTCTGGTGGGTTGGACTGCTACAACGTCCTTTTTGAGGAGCTTTTAGCGGAGATTGTCGGGTGGGTAAAGTGGAGCGCTAATGAGATTTGCTTGCAATAGCTTGACAAAGGGATTCATTGCGCGCTTAAAATTGTTGCAATTGATTTTCAACAAGCGCCCATGAAACCTGATGTCGATGTCCTCTGGTTAAATTCGAGCCTGAGTCTTCGGTGCCTGCATAGGCCGTTGCTGCGGGAGTTGTCTTACCGGCTTAAGGTGGCCCAGTGGGACTATTATCAGGAGCTAGATGAACCGGCAACGCTGGCAGTGCCGCTGACTCTGCTTCACGACTACCTGAAGGGCTTGAGCCATCCGGTTCATCTAGCAGGGCACGGCATCAGCGGGGTGTTGGGGTTGCTTTATGCTCGGCAGCATCCCCGTCACGTCAAATCCCTAACGCTGCTGGGGGTGGGGCCGCATCCGGCAGTGTGCTGGCAGTCTCACTACTACATGAATCGACGGCTGCTCTGTTGCGATCGCACCCTAGTCCTCTCCATGCTGGTAGCTCACCTGTTTGGCGAGTCAGTCCGGCCCCTGGCGCGCGAGCTGGCCTGCCGCCTGCAGTCAGCTCTGGAAGAAACGCCCTCGCCCCACTCCCTGCTGGGCGACGGAGAGATCCCGCCGGGAGACTCACCCGTGCCCCTGCTGGTCTGTGGCAGCCAAGACGATGTGGTGATTCCCTCCGAAACCTTGACCCATTGGCAGCATTGGATCAACCCTTACCGGGGTGACCAGATCTGGCAGTGCCCAGAAGGGCGACACTTTTTTCACTACTTTCAGGCAAAGGCGGTCAGTCGGGCCATGCTGCAGTTTTGGCAGTCAGCTGCGATCGCACCTCTAGAGCCGCTGCAGTGCCGTTAGGCGATCCTATTCCACCCAACGTCTCAACAGATTAGCCACGCTTTTTGAAAGCAAATCAAACTCATCGCTCTTGCCAGATTGGGCAAACAGGCTGCGCCTTACCGTTTCCAGATCAAACAAAATCTCCCGCTGGCTGGCGTCTCTCACCAGGCTTTCCACCCAGCCGACGATGACCAGGCGCTCTCCGCTGGTAACCGGATCAACCCGGTGTAGCGTAGTGGAGGGGTAGAAAAGGGCAGTCCCCGCCTCTAATTTATAGGTCGTTTCGCTATCCGCCCCCTCAATCACCAGTTCTCCCCCCTCATAGGCCGCAGGTGAGTTGAGAAAAACGGTAAAGGAGACGTCTGAGCGCAAAAAGGAACTGCCGCCCATGAGGGCGTTGTCGGTGTGGCGGCCATACGCCATTCCAGGCGTATAGCGGCTAAAGAGAACCGAATGCACCACCTTGGGCCTCACGGCGACTTGAAATAGGGGATTGCGTTCTAGCGCCGTTTGCAGAAGGCTTTTGAGCACCTCATAGGTATTGTCTTGGCGGGAAAGCTGCTGATTATTCTTGACTAGCTTGGCGTGCCAGCCCGCAGTCAGCTTGCCGTCAATAAATTCTGACTTGGCTAATTTGGAGGTGATTTGCTCTAGCTCCTCTGGAGTGAGCAGGCTCGGGATTTTGAAAATCATGGGCGGCTTTGGCGATGCGTTAAAAATTAGGTGCCTGGAGTAAGTCCTTTGTAGCGAAGGCAGAGCGCTTTGGCTCATCTATCTGAACCCAAAAGCGCAATGAGGTTTTTCTCAGTGCAATAGAAAAGTCCGACTGAAGATCAGCCGGACGTAAGGAGCAAACAGGGAAAGAGGTACTAGCTTTGCAGCTCAATCTCGGAGACAAGACCGTTCACGACTTCAGGAGACTTAACCGGAGTGGCCGGAGGCGTGACTGAAGGCCAAGCTGCTTTAAGTTCTTCCAAGCTGGCTGAGATAGTTTCATGAGCCTCGGGATCAGATTGGCTCATCTCGTCGGCAATGGTTTGGTAAAGCTGGTCAGCATAGAGCACAAAGCCTCTAGAGTCTTGATACTCGATGACTTCGACAAATTCGTTATTGGCGATCGCAGCTTCATACTCTGCGGCTGCGGTTTGGAGCGTGCGGTTGATTACCGCCATGACAAACTCCGGGGATTGGCGCTGGTCTGCGGGAATGGCTGCGATCGCACCATCAATTGCGCTTACCGAGGCCTTGAACTGTTCGGGCATTTGGGCGCTGTCGGGCGCAGACTTAGACAGGTCATGCAGTTCGGTCAAGGTGCCCTTGAACTGAGGCACGTTACGCTCTGACAGCTGCGTTTCAACGTCGCCATAGAGTTCATCTACTGGGTGGCCAATGTGGGGCTCGGCCTGCTCGGGCTGGCCTGCGGCCATCAGTTCTTCAGCCACCATTAGGTGTCCCTTCATGAGCGCCAGTACGGTCATGTAGTCTACGTCGGGGTCGCCTGAGGCTCCACCTTCACCGCCCTCACCGCCCTCGCCACCCTGCCCCGGAGTCGTTGCCGCAGAATGGGACATATCTGAATGAGAAGAACCGTCACTGACTTCGCTGTCGCCGGGGGCTGCTCCCCCACAGGCTCCAATTGTGGCCGCTAGCCCCACTGATAGAAAGAGGTCAATGGGCTTGAGTCGCTTCGCCATGTTAGTTGAGAAATTATTTCAAGAAATCAGATGTCGAACCAGAATAGATCTGATGAGATTATTTGTCAATAAGACTTGCGATTCTTGATGGCTCACCTGTCAGCTAGGCAACACGTCGAACAGACCCATACAGCCGTTTTCTGCGATCGCATCTTGATGCGGGTGAAACATGTACTGGCCGGGATAGGGGTAGGCAAACTCCAGAATATGCCGTTCTGCTGTGCCCATCGTGATCACATCAGACTCTTCCGATGCTGTTAGCGTGCGCCCGGTGCGGTAGATCTGAAACATGTTGGCATGGATATGAAAGGTGATGGCGGCATCAAACTCAATCATGTTAAGCAGGTAAACTCGCACCCGCTGGTTTTGATAAATCGCAATCGGATGGTCGCGGTAGTAGTTGGGAATGCCGTTAAAGGCGTAAATGCCGTTGCGATCTTCACCTTTGAGGTCGTAGCCGCCCATCACCAAAACCAGCTCGTCTGCTGCTGGTCGGCCCTGGGGTGGGTCAACAATAAAGAGCCCATACAGTCCCTTGCTGATGTGTCGGGTCACGGGGGCGATGTGGCAATGGTAAGGATGCACGCCAAAGGGGCTGGCCTCAAACTCATACACCGCCGTCTGACCGTGCCGCACCGGCTGCACCCCATCCATTGCCGCCGGGTGAACTCCGTGGAAGTGCATGCTGTGAGAATGGCCGTCTTGATTGTGAAAGATCACCCGTACCTGCTCACCTGCCCACGCTCGCAGGGTTGGCCCCGGCACTCGGCCATTGAGGTTCCAGCTAACAAAGGAAATGGCGCTATTGAGCTGCAGGGGCGTGCTGTTAGCAGTCACTTCAAATTCGCGCACGGTGCGGCCATTTTCCCGCTTCAAAGTGCCGTAGTCAAAGTCGCGCAGCACGGCCATTGGGTCAAAGGGCAGTTGGCTGGGCGGCACATAGCTCGCAGGCAAGGGCGGTATGCGGGCAGGAGTGTGGGCCGATAACCGTGATCCGACGGCGGCTGAAGCGGTGACTAGCCCAACTCCAGCCGCCCCCCAGCCTAAAAACTGACGGCGTGACCAGCCTTTAAATGGTTTTGAGGAGAATGGGTTCGACATTGGCTGCTGTCGTATGCTTTATGAGAAAGATTCCTAAGCCAGCTTCAATGATAACGCTGGTCCTACTCACTTCTATTAAAAATGAATTTCAACAAGAGGCAGTATTTTTGAGATTGAGCTAGATGTTTAGTGCCCAAGCTCGGTGTACTGCAATATAGAGTTTCGTTATCGAAAGCTGATATAGTGCTCCCAATTTGGCAGTGCCAAAATACACGAATTCCCAAGTAGCGCCAGACAGGAGTTGAGCATGGGAGATCGCATCAATCCAGCCTCTACGGCAGCCTCTAGCCCATCTGAGCGGCTGAAAGAGCTGGCTCAGTTGTTTCTCAGGCTTGGCACGATTGGCTTTGGCGGCCCTCAAGCCCACATCGCCATGATCCACGAAGAGGCAGTCGTGCGGCAAGGCTGGTTTAGTGAAGCGGAGTTTCTCGAAGGCGTTGCCATTTGTGAAATGCTGCCGGGGCCAGCCTCGACCCAAGTAGGAATCTACACCGGCTATATCCGGGCGGGCTGGCTAGGGGCATTGGTGGCGGGCATTTGCTTCATCTCGCCAGCTTTTTTAATTGTGCTAGGGCTGTCGTGGGCCTATTTTCGCTTTCAGGGCGTCCCGCAGATTGAGGATCTGTTTTTGGGCATCTCGCCTGTGGTGATTGCCATCATTTTTGGATTTTGCTGGAAGTTGTCTAAAAAGGCGATTAAGGACTGGAAGGGCGTTGCGATCGCAGCCGCTGTTCTGCTCGTTACCCTGCTATTCCAAGTGAGTGTGCTGCTGCAGTTTATTGCTGCCGGTCTCCTAGGTCTAATTCTCTACCGCCCAACCCAGCCTCCCCCACCCGCCCCCTCTCCTGGCACCAGTGCTGGCCTACTGCCGCTGCTGCCGTGGATGCACTGGCTACCCCAGACCCTTGCCACTTTGCCGGGTGAGACTTTGGCCCTATCTAGCTTTTGGGGTCTAGAGCGAATTCAAACCTATTTTGTGCCGCTAACCCTATTTTTCCTGAAGGTAGGCAGCTTCATTTTTGGCGGCGGGCTGGTGATCATTCCCCTGCTGGAGCTGGAAGTCGTCAACCAGCTGCACTGGTTAACCCAGAATGAATTCATTGACGGGGTGGCCATTGGTGAGCTTACGCCTGGGCCTGTGGTGATTACAGCTGCCTTTGTCGGCTACAAAGTCGCCGGGGTACTAGGGGCACTGGTCGCAACTGTTGCCATCTTTACCCCGTCCTTTTTGTTCATCATGGGTGCTGCCCCCTTTCTGCTTCGCGTCCGCCGCAGCCCCTGGATTCAAAGCTTCTTGAAAGGCGTAACCCCGGCGGTGTTGGGTGCGATCGCAGCCGCAGCCATTCCCCTAGCCCAAGCCGCTATCCTGCAACCCACCCTAGAGCGCACGGCAGTAGCCATAGTCGTTGGCCTCGCTGCTCTGATTGCCCTCGTCCGCTTCCGCCGACCAACCTGGCAGCTCATCCCCGCAGGCGCTCTTGTTGGGCTAACGGCAGGCATGGTGCTGAGATGATGGGCGCGTCTTCCTCACCCCATTGCTTCATAGACCATCCTCGGCACGATCACCGGCTGCTCGTCTCGCAGCGCGATCTGAGCAATTCCTAAAAAGCGGGTGGTCTCATCTAATACGCGATAGAGAGCGTCGATTTGCAAGTCCTGATCATCCACGGGCAGCTTTTGCCCTTGTCGCCAGCGTACGGCTATCTCTCCTGCCAGATCGAGAGCGGGCAGGTAGCTCAATGCGTCGTCAGGCGGCAGTAGGGTCAGAGTGCCTGCTTCTGCTTGGTCTTTTAGGGCGTCCAGCGTCAGGCTTTGGGCTAGGTCGAAGCCGTTGCTGTGGGTTCGCAGCAGGTGGGCTAGGGTTGCTCCTGGGCCTAGTACCTGTCCTAGGTCGCGAGCGATTGAGCGGATGTAGGTGCCGGGGCCACATGCGATCGCAACCGTCAGTTCGGGAAACTCCCCTGGCTGCCAGTCCAGCACTTCAATCTGCTTTACCTGCACCTGCCGGGAGGGAACCTCAACGGTCTGTCCCTGCCGAGCCAAATCATACAGCCGCTGCCCGCCTACTTGAATGGCACTGTAGCGAGGCGGTACCTGCTCGATCTGGCCTAAAAATTGGGGCAGCGCCGCCTGAACCTGAACCAGGGAAAGATCTGGGGCTGGTTGCTGATGCAGAATCTCACCTTCTAGGTCATCGGTTGCGGTGGTCAGCCCAAAGCGGATTACGGCTCGATAGGCTTTGCCCGAGGCTAGGTAGGGCAGTAGTCGGGTGGCTCGACCTACGGCAATGGGCAGCACTCCTTGGGCTGCTGGATCGAGTGTGCCGCCGTGGCCTACTTTTTTGGTCTGCAGCAGCCGTCTGACCCGAGCGACACAATCGTGGGAGGTTAGTCCCCCTGGCTTATTAAGGTTGAGAAATCCCTGCACGTCCCCGCTTCTTGCTGGCACTTGGTTCCCTTGGCTTAACGTATGACTTAACGAATAGTGGCCGCAGGCGTTGCGGGGAGTTCGGCAGTCGGTAGCGGCTGAACCTCAATTAGGCTCAGAGGCAGCGGCTCGGCGCTTATAAAATTTTCTATAAACGCAGGCTGCAGCAGGGCGCGATACTGCGCCTGTTCTTCTAGGTGTACTTTGAAGAAAACCAGGCTGAGGATCTCCATGTAGCTCTGGGCAATATCGGGGCGAGGCCCAATGATTTCAGGCGGTACTGGAATGGGCTGATCAGAGCCGGGCTCGTCACCAATGACCGAAAAATGGCTGCCGTTGCCAATTAGGGCCAAATACCGCTCTGGGGCGGTCATCCAGCCGAAGGGCTGAATCTGTTCTGAAAAGGCAGGAGCTACTGTATCACCAGCTCCCGCCACCATCATCACCGGGACATTTATCTGCGCATAGCCATTTTGGCCAAACAAGGCGCTGCCTACGGGGTTCATGACAAAGGCTGCCCGAATGCGAGGATCAATCAGCGACTGACCCGGATCGACCAGCAGAGTTGCCTGACACTGCAGCAGCAGAGACAGATTTAGGTTCAACGTTGTGGGAGAACACTGGCTACCGAGGTTGGCAAAGTCTATAGTGGCCCCCGCCAGGGCTAGAGCCGTGTAGCCCCCAAATGACTGGCCAATAATGCCTACTCGGTTGAGATCGACCCGATTTCTAAAGGTCGGGTTGATGCGGGCTGCCAACTGCAGGGCATCTAGGGTGAGAGACACCTGCCGGGGGCGGTCAATAAACTCTTCGGTAGGGGTAACAAAATTAGTCTGGCCTTCAAGTAGAGCCGAGAGCTGCTGGGCATTGCTGCCAGCGTGCTCCACTGTAACCACGGCAATGCCAAACGCGGCCAAATTTTCGGCCAGGTAGGCAAAGGTGTTCCGGCCGCTGCCTAGCCCGTGGGAGATCACCACGACCGGGCGGTTGAAGGGCGAAGCGCCGGTCCCAGGAATCGGCTCTGGCAAGTATAGATCTGCAGGTTCCTGCAAACCGGGCACGTTTAGGTCAAATACTCGAGCTGTATAGAGCTGCTCTGTTTCTAGCTGGACTAGGGTCTGTGCGATCGCAGCCTGCCCCTCCACTGGAATCTGCGCGGCAGCTGCCGCCGACTGCAGCTGAATAGCCTGAATAGCCGCGCTAGATTCGCCCAGAGTCCGATTTAGCAGATTTACAATGGCCAGTCCTCGGGCCACATCAATGCGAATGCCCTCGGTCGGGAAATGCCGCAGCACGTTGAGCAGGGTCAGCCCCCCATCGGGGTCAGCCGCTGCCAGAATCAAAGCGCCTCGAGTCGCTAAAAAGCCTGCCTGCCGAGAAGGCGTTTGAATCACCCGAGACACCTGCTTCAGCAGAAACTTGCCCTGGGGGGTGTATAAAAATTGGGTGATGGCTACCACATCGAGATCGGCAGACGTATTGAGCGCCAGCTGCAGTTGCACCAGCTGCCTAGGCTCTAGATCAAATAGGCGAACATAGGCTGCCAGCTGCGAATCAAGCTGCCCTGTGGCCGCAAACTCTTCTAGCTGGCTCACTCGAATCGATCGCTCAATTGAACCGTAGGAGATAATAATGCGCTCTGCTGCGATCGCAGGCTGTCCTCCCCAGCCCCAGCCGTATAGGGCCAAGCCCAACCCCAGCCCGCCCAAGCGAGCCCGCCAGCGCTTTCTGCCTGCCTGCTCCTTGCGGTAAACCTGATTCACAGTCTACGGCTCCCGCTTAGTTTGAGGAAGCTGGAGACTGCTCCAGCACAAAATCCAGCAGCCCTTCACAGGCGTCCAACAGCAAGTTAACCACATAGTCAAAACCTTCCGGGCCCCCATAGTATGGATCGGGCACTTCCTGGTCAGCATGATGGCGACAAAAGTCACACATCAGCTTCACCTTAGCGGAGTGCTGTCCCCGCTGATCTAGCGCCAAAATATCGCGGTAGTTGTCCCGATCCATCGCCAGAATCCAGTCAAAGGCCGCAAGATCTACTGCCTCAAACTGACGGGCTCGCCCTTGAAGGACAATGTCGTACTGTCTGGCTGCTGCTGTCATCCGACGATCAGGCGGGCTGCCGATATGGTAGCTAGAAGTTCCCGCCGAGTCGCACTGAATTTGGTCCGATAGCCCCCGCTGTTGGATCAAATGGTTCATGATATTTTCCGCTGAGGGGGAACGGCAGATGTTGCCCAAACACACAAAGAGTAGCTTTGTCACCATCAAACCCACCTCCTGCGGCAACTCAAACCAAGTCCACTTCGAGGCCTGAAGCTTCTCCGGAGGCAAAACTCCAGTCATGGACTTGGACAAGAAACAATTCTACATTCCTGGTAGATTTAGGCCACCTGTCAGCGCTTCCATGCGCTCTCGCATAGTCGCCGTAGACTTGTCGTAGGCATCTTTCATCGCAGCCGTAACCAGATCCGATAATAGGTCTGGGCCTTCGTTCATTGCGTCGGGGGCAATCACAACTCGGCGAGGCTCTTGGTTGCCGCTGAGGACCACCTTCACCAAACCTCCCCCAGATTCTCCCTCAATTTCCATTTGCTCCAGTTCTTCCTGAAGCTGCTTGGCCCCTTCCTGAATTTGCTGAGCTTTTTTGAAGGCTTCAGTAAGCTCCTTCATCTTGCCGCCCAGTCCACCAAATCCAAATCCTTGACCTTTAGACATCGTGCTTTTAACCCCTTAAATGCTGTTAAATGCGGTTCCGAGGAACGCTGAATTAAGCTATCCGATTCTAACGCCCTGTGGTGGGAATCTTACACGGGGGGAAATTCCCCTAGCATTTTTACCTCAGGTTTGAGTCGCAGCGCCCAGCGAGCCTCTACCTGATCTTGAACATAGTGGATGAGGCGCAAAATATCTGCTGCGCTGGCTCCCCCTCGGTTGAGAATGAAATTGGCGTGGCGCTCCGCTACCTGGGCATTGCCAATGCGATACCCCTTTAGCCCACACTGTTCTACCAGCCAGCCAGCGCTGTGGGATGTGGGGTTGCGAAAGACGCTGCCGCAGCTGGGCAGGTCGTAGGGCTGGGTAGCCCGCCGCTGCTCCAGGTCGGCCAGGGTATCTGCCGTGACAACCTGGGGATCGTGCCCCGGCTCTAGCTGAAAGGTGGCCTGCACCAACAGCTGCGGCTGCACCTGTAGAACCGATGTGCGGTACTGAAAGCCCATATCTTCTGGCTCGAGCGCAGTAATGCCTTGAATGGAGTCAAACACTTGGGCTTGGTGGAAAATGTCGGCAGTACAGGCTCCGTGGGCCCCAGCATTCATCACAACGGCCCCACCCACCGTTCCCGGAATGCCCACAGCCCACTCTAGCCCTCGCCAGCCCCGTTTGGCGGCTTTCCAGGCTAGGGTGGGCAGCGGTTCACCTGCCGCTGCTGTGACTTGCCCGGTCGCTTCATCAAACTGGGTATGTCGCCAGTAACGGGTGCAGATAACTAGCCCCGGCAAACCCTGATCGCTAATCAGAAGGTTAGAACCTGCCCCCAGAAAAGTGAGCGGCAGATCTTGCTCTTTAGCCCAAGAAACGCTGGCCTGCAGCTGCTCCAAAGAACGAGGCAGGACAAGCCGTTCAGCGGGCCCCCCAACCCGAAAGGTCGTAAAAGGGGCCAGCGAAACTTGGGAACGCAGCAGCGAGTCTACTTCCCAGGGGTTAGTCAGATTGTCCATGGGCGATGGGGAGAGCAAGGCTAGACGGCCGCTAGGAATAGGACTTGCCAAGGCTTAGCGGCAGGCTTGCTGAAGCGGTTGGGCTTCAGAGTCTGCATAGTACGCCATCACATTGGGAATGACCTGGTTTAGATTACCCGCTCCCAGGAAAAGAACCAAGTCTCCCGGTTCCAGGGTGTCGGTGAGTGCCTCCTGCACGCTGGCTAGAGTGTCTTGGTACTCGGTATGGTCATGGCGGGCGGCAATTTCGTTGGCCACCTGGCGACCGCAAATGCCGAATGAGTTAACTTCTCCGGCGGAGTAGATGTCGGTGACAATGACCCGGTCGGCATCGGTAAAGGCGTTGGCGAATTCAGGCAGAAAGGCGGCTGTGCGACTATAGCGGTGGGGCTGAAAAACGGCCACTATGCGTTTGACGGCACCGCTGTAGGAGACATCTTTGAGCTTTAGCCGGGCGGCCGCTAGGGTTGCTCGGATTTCGCTGGGGTGGTGGGCGTAGTCATCGATGAAGCGAATGCCGCCGTGGTGTCCTTTTTGTTCAAACCGGCGACTGGCTCCTTCAAAGTGGCCCAGGCCATTGGCAATTTGAGCGAAGGAGAGCCCTAGGGCGCGACCAACTGCGATCGCAGCTAGGGCATTGCTCAAGTTGTGCTGACCCAAAACCTGGAGGTTCAAAATTCCCAGGGGCTGACCCTTCTCACAAATCGTGGCTTGGGTGCCGCTTGCGTGGTAGGTGATGTCGTCAGCTACATAGTCTGCCCCCGACTCGGGGTGGAGGCTGTAGGTGATTGAGGGCCGGATGGCATCGCGCACAGTAGCGCAGTCAATGCACCCTACCAACAAGTCACATTTTTTGGCAAATGTCTTGAAGGTAGCAATGACGTCATCCAGGCTTTGGTAGTGGTCTGTGTGGTCGAGTTCAATATTGGTGATGACGCCGATGCTGGCAGAGAGCTTAGCCAAAGAGCCGTCAGATTCGTCGGCTTCGGCCACTAAGTGCTGGCCATACCCGAGGCGAGCATTGCCTTCCCAAGCTGAGACTTCACCCCCTACGACAATGGTGGGATCGAGGCCCGCATCGAGCAGCAGCAGACCCACCATGCTGCTAGTAGTGGTTTTGCCGTGGGTACCGGCGACGGCAATGCTTCTGTAGTCTTCGATCAAAGCAGCCAGTAATTCGGAGCGGTGGAAAATAGGACAGCCCAGCTGTAGGGCCGCCTGGTACTCAGGGTTGCTGGTATCAATCGCGGTTGAGCAAATGACCTGAGGTAACCACTGAATCATTGGAGCAGACGGTGCGGCGTTGGTTTCCACCGCTGACCAAGGATATTGGCTTTGGCTCGACAGAGTCTGAAAATAGCTGAGGTTGCTGGCCTCCTGCTGCCAGAAAATATGTGCCCCGGCTTCCTGCAACCGCTGCGTAATATGCGTCAGCCGTAGGTCTGAACCTGAAACAGGAAACTTTCGTTTTGTGAGAATGTAAGCGAGCGCAGACATCCCAATGCCACCAATACCAATAAAATGGAATGGTCTGCCGCCAAAATCGACGGTTTTCGACATTCTTTTCTCCTCAAAACACCACACCACACCAAGATTCAGGCGTAATCATATCAAGATTTGCCAGATTGACCTACCCTGCGGTTCCCTTTACTTGTTTACCTGGATTCGAGAGGGGGATCAGGGTTGAATTGCAGACTCGGTGAATCTAACTTTTAGCGCCCACCCCATCGCCTGAATAGCAGACAAACGAACAGGTCACAGCTGCACCAGAGCGGCGCTGCTAGGGCTATCACCCAGGAACGCTGAACCAGTTCAACCTGACTACGGCCCGGAGCCGAATTGGGTTCCTAATAGTAATCGGGTTGAGCCAGAGTAGCAAGACTAGAGAGAAGGATTTTTGGAGCTGCATCTGACAGCTTTAGAGTGACATCTTAGAATACCTGCCTCGGAGAAGTTTTGCTTGCGCCACAAACCTGAATCGATTGGCAAAACAAAAACATACAGCGATTATCCATAGACTTAGTTCAATGGATTTCTGCTGTAAAGGTGATCATGCTTTGCGATATGATGGATTCCGACTAAGAATAGTTACCTAGTCTGAAAGTAGTGCAGAGGTTTAAAGGCAGTGATTAGAGTAGCAATTAACGGGTTTGGGCGTATTGGTCGAAACTTCCTCCGCTGCTGGCTGACCAGAGAAAACAGTCAGCTTGAAATCGTCGCTATCAACGATACTTCCGATCCCCAAACTAACTCCCATCTCCTTAGGTACGATTCCATGCTGGGCCGTCTGGATGCGGACATCCGGGCTGAGGAAGATGCCATTATTGTCAACGGCAAGACTATCAAATGCTACTCTGACCGCAACCCCAATAATCTGCCTTGGGCTGCCTGGGAAGTCGACCTAGTGATTGAATCGACTGGCGTTTTTGTCAGCGAAGAAGGCGCGGCTCGCCACATCGAAGCTGGGGCAAAAAAGGTTCTGATTACGGCTCCTGGTAAGGGTGGTGGCATCGGCACCTATGTGATGGGTGTTAACCACGAAGACTATACCCACGACAAGGAGCGGGTGGTTAGCAACGCTAGCTGCACCACCAACTGTCTGGCTCCTGTGGTTAAGGTGCTGCACGAAAGCTTTGGCATCGTCAAAGGCACGATGACCACTACTCACAGCTATACCGGCGACCAGCGGCTGCTAGACGCCAGCCACCGCGATCTGCGTCGGGCTCGGGCGGCGGCGCTCAATATTGTGCCGACCACTACTGGGGCGGCAAAAGCGGTATCTCTAGTCATTCCTGAGATGGCGGGTAAGCTCAACGGTATTGCACTGCGGGTGCCTACTCCTAACGTCTCTGTGGTTGACCTAGTGGTTCAGGTCGAAAAGCCTGCGATCGCAGATCAGGTCAACGAAGCTCTCAAATCTGCTGCTCACGGTTCTATGAAGGGCATTTTGGGCTACACCGATCTGCCTTTAGTTTCTACCGACTACCGCAAGACCGATGAGTCTTCGATTGTCGATGCTAGCCTGACCATGGTGATGGGCGGCGACATGGTCAAGGTTGTTGCCTGGTACGACAACGAGTGGGGCTACAGCCAGCGCGTGGTTGACCTAGCCGAACTGGTCGCTTCTAAGTGGCAGTAAGGTCTGTCTGATTGATTTCTAGAATCAGTTTTTAACTCAAGAGAGGGGCACTGGTTTGGGTGCTCCTCTTTGCTGTCGCTAGAGCGGCTAGTATAGCGAGGGGCATAGCTTGACTCAGATATCTGAGGGCTTTGCTGATTGGGCTGGCCCCTTGGGCTGGCTAGCTTTTTGAGGCAACTGTTACACTGTCGGTTTGAGAGCTGAAGGGCTGCGATCGCAAAGATAGTTTGCCAACCTCCGCAATCGCGTGAAATAATAAGAGATTGTGTCTTCGTTTTCCGCTTAGTGTCGCGGGTTACCTGTTATGGCTAAAGGCGTTCGCATTGTTATCACTCTAGAGTGCACCGAGTGCCGGACTAATCCGGACAAACGCACCCCTGGTGTTTCTCGGTATACCACTCAAAAGAACCGTCGTAATACGACGGGCCGCATGGAGCTGAATAAATTCTGCCCCCACTGCAACAAGCACACTGTCCACAAAGAAATTAAGTAATCGAAATTTAGGACTATGGCCTACTTCCGTCGTCGTGTATCCCCCATCAAACCTGATGAGCCGATTGACTACAAAGATGTCGATCTGCTGCGCAAGTTTGTCACCGAGCGGGGTAAAATTCTTCCCCGCCGCATTACCGGGTTAACCGCTAAGCAGCAGCGGAACCTGACTACCGCAATTAAACGAGCCCGAATTTTGGCTTTGCTTCCCTACGTGAACCGGGAAGGCTAGACTAAGCTGGAAGAGAGCAGAACTGGAATGTTGGGGTGGTTGATAAGGGAACATTAGTTGAGTTTAAGCAGCAGGGACAGCCCCGCTTGGGAGTCGTTGACCGTCCAGAGGGTAAAAAGAACTGGGTGGTCATCGATGAGCGAGGGCAATCTTACACGCTGCATCCGCGAGAGTTTACCTATCAGGTTAGTGATACCGCCTTTCACCCCTCTGATCTGCCCTCGTTTTTGCAAGCAGCAAAGGCTCACATTGACCCGTCAAACCTTGAGGTAGCCTGGGAATTGCTGAGTGAAGCCGGTGAGTCAACCGACCCGGCTTCTTTTGCGCTGCTGTTATTTTCAGAGCAGCAACCGCCCCAGCGCTACGCGGCCCACCGTCTGCTCTCGGAAGACAAGATTTATTTCAAGCAAAAGGGCGATCGCTACGAGCCCCGCCCCAGCGCTCAGGTAGAAGAGCTGCTGCATCAGATCGAGAAACAGGCCCAGCGCCAGCAGGAGTCGCAAGCCTTTTTAGACAAGGTTCGCTCCGGGTTGCAGGGAGACTCGATAGAGTGGAGTAAGACTGATCGGCCTCGTCTAGAAGCAATTGAAAAACTAGCTGCCCTTGGGGATGAGGCCAATCAGCGGGCGCTGGCGGTAGAAACGCTGACGGCTCTGGCGCAAGACCCGACTCAAGCAGGTGCCTTTGACCTGCTGGTAAAGCTGGGTTTGTGGTCCCTCCATGAGAACCTGTCGTTGCGCCGCAGCCAAATCCCCACACAGTTTCCTGAGGATCTCCTGGTCATGGCGCAGCATCGAATCACCAATCCTCCTCCCGATCCCCATACTGAACGCCTAGATTTAACCCATCTCAAGGTCTATACAGTAGACGATGAGAGCACCCGCGAGATTGACGATGGCCTCAGCGGGGAACTGCTTGACGATGGGCGGCATCGGCTCTGGATTCACATTGCGGATCCCACTCGATGGGTAGAGCCCGGTGATGAACTGGATTTGGAGGCTCGGCGGCGCTGTACTACGGTGTACCTGCCCACCGGCATGATTCCGATGTTTCCGCTGGAGCTGGCGGCTGGCCCAATGAGCCTGGTGCAGGGCAGTACCTGCTGCGCCCTCAGCTTTGGGGTGATCTTAGATGAGCGCGGCGACATTGAGGAATACAGCATTCACGCCAGCGTGATCAGACCCACCTATCGGCTGACCTACGAAGACGTAGACGAAATGCTGGATCTGGGCATTCAGGCGGAGCCGGAACTGCATGCGATCGCACATTGGTCCCAGGTCAGAATGCGCTGGCGTGAAACCCAGGGCGCTATCAGCATCCACATGCCCGAGTCTTCAATTAAAGTCTCTGAGGCAGAAGACGACATCATCATCGATATCCTGGAAGACTCAGGTGCCCGCCAAATGGTGGCAGAAATGATGATTTTGGCTGGGGAAGTGGCTGCCCGCTATGGTCAGGAGCACAACCTGGCCATTCCCTTCCGCAGCCAGCCTCAACCCGAACTACCAACCGATGAGGAGCTGATTCAGCTGCCTACGGGCTGGGTGCGCGACTGTGCCATCCGCCGCTGCATGACCCGCAGTGAGATGGGCATCGTGCCGAGTCGCCACGCAACGCTGGGCCTAGAGAGCTATAGCCAGGTTACCTCCCCCATTCGTCGCTACACTGACCTGCTAGCCCATTTTCAGCTGAAGGCTCATCTGCGTGGCGACCCTCTGCCCTTCTCCTCCTCAGAAATGACCGAGCTAACTCAGGGGGCCAGCAACGCCGCCTACGAAGCGACTCTGGTAGAGCGGCAGACCAAGCGCTACTGGGCACTAGAATTTCTGCGGCGCAACCAGGACCAAGTCTGGGACGCTATGATGCTGCGCTGGCTGCGGGAAGATGATGGGCTGGGACTGATCATCTTAGAAGACTTGGGACTGGAGCTGGCTATGCGCTTTAATCGGGATGTGGCGCTGGGTGAGCGGCTTCAGGTTCGAGTCAGCCATGCCAATCCTCGTCAAGATGTGATTCGCTTTGAAGAAGTGACGATGGAAGCGGCAGAGACTTCCGTCGCCTAAATTCCTGCTCTTCCCGGTTTTACCCATCTCTACGTCTCCTAAGAGGGAGTAAGACGCTGTAGGGGTTAGGTTTCCGATTGAATCTAGGCTGGATTTATAGATGAGTTTTGTTAGTTAATCAGCATTTGTTTTCGATTTAACCTGCCATCTGACAGCCCTAACCTCTTACTCAGGTTAGGTGAAGAAGAATTTGGTCGATTGCAGAATGAAGGTATCAAGTTTTCAGTCGAATGACACTGTAGCCCAGCTCAATGCGCGCTGTTAACTCAACTCTTGACTTCGGTCAGTTAACGGACGCTACCTCTATTTGAAGTTACTTTTGCTCAATTAAAGGTCTGAAAAGAAGTGCAGCTACACCTTGAAGCTATCGGCGAGAGGTGTTGTCTATATGTGTGTCTGGCTACCTCATTTCGGCTGTGATTTAAGCATCCATCAAATTTTCGTGCAAACAAAGGAGCAATTGAAGTGGTTACTACCCTAAACGATGCCAAGCGACTAGCAATCGGCGAAAAGCTGGCAGATATGAAAGCATTCCAAAATCTAATTCTCTCAAATGAGCAGAAACTAATGATGGAATGCCCCGACCAGGATGTGCGGGAGCGCCTGCAAAACATGATGGAGGATGACCAGAAGAACCTGGGCGTTCTAGAAACCGTGATTGTTCAGTATGGCGTGCAGGCTGAGCCTAGCCAAGCGACCCAGACGATGGTCGAGCAAATCCAGCAAATGATGGCGGGCAGCGAGCTTTCTTTCTACAAGAAGCTGGCTCAGCACGAACTGATCAAGCATGGTCAGGTAATGAGCGGTCTGCTAGTACACAAAGCAGGGCAAACCGTCGGCGCTGACATCGAAGTGGCTATTGCTCCTTTGAATACGGTTAACTTTGAAAACCGGGCTCACCAAGAACAGCTCAAAGGCATGCTGGAGCTGGTTGGTGTGCGGGAATTGACTGGTAAAGATGCTGACCAGGGTCTGTGGGCTCGGGTACAGGATGCTGTTGCAGCGCTCTCCGGCGTAGCTGGCAGCGTTGTGACCCAAAGTTCCGATAAGCAGGACATGAACATCCAGACCCTGATTCGTCTGGACCACAACAAGGCCAACACCCTATTCACCGAAATCGGTGCGACCAAAGATCCTCAGAAGCTGCAGGAGTACTTCGGTCAGCTGTATAAGGATCTGCTGGTCCACGCCAAGGCTGAAGAGGAAGTTGTTTACCCCAGAGTTCGCTCTTTCTATGGCGAAGACAATACCAAGGAGCTCTATGACGAGCAGGCTCAGATGGAGCAAATCCTGAACGAAATCAGAGCGATGAGCCCCTCTAATGCGGATGCTTTCCGCTCCCGTGTTGAGGATCTGATGGAGATGGTGGGCGACCACATTCGTCAGGAAGAAAGCACCATGTTTGCTGCCATCGATCGCAACTGCACCGATGAGCAAAAAGAGCAAATGTCGACTCAGTTCAAGGCTGCCAAGGCTCGGCTCCAGCAGGAAATGGCAAACTCCCTAAAGTAACGCTTGATGGGTAACGCCTAATCGGTAATCCCTGACGTAGAGACGCGATGCATCGCGTCTCTACGTTTTTTTAGGGTTAGGCTTTGACGGCAAACTTGGCGGTTAAACCTGCGATCGCACAATTGGCTGTCGTCGTCCAACCGACAATGCCGCCTTGAGCCCGCACCATTTCCAGCGTGGCCTGCTTGAACTCTGGGAAGTAGCTCTCGGTAGCGTCTTCTATTAGCAGGCACTCATAGCCCCGATCGTTGGCTTCGCGCATGGTGCTCTGGACACAGACTTCGGTGGTTACCCCCGCAATCAGCAGGTGACTAATGTTGTGGGTTTTCAGCAAGAATTCTAGGTTGGTGTTGTAGAACGCACCTTTTCCCGGTTTGGGAATGACTGTTTCTCCCGGCAGGGGAGCCAGTTCGGGAATGATGGCGTTGCCGGGTTCGCCTAGTACTAGAATGCGGCCCATTGGGCCAGGGTCGCCAATCTTGAGGCTGGCCTGACCGCGATCGCGCTTTGAAGGGGGACAGTCGGACAGGTCGCTTTGGTGACCCTCTACAGTTTGAAAGATCGGCAGCCCCATTGCTCGAAAGGCATCTTGCAGGCGCTTTACAGTGGGGACAATAGTCTGCAGCCGAGCAACATCGTTGCCAAGGGCATCACCAAAGCCTCCTGGCTCTAGGAAGTCTCGCTGCATGTCAATAATAATCAGCGCAACGCCAGTATCGACGGGCAGCGGGTAGTCGTAGGGTTGAGCGGCAAGGGTGTTCATGCTCAGTGCCCTGCCATCTTCTGACCGATCACTTTGATATCTGCGCTCTCAATCGAGCTTTCGTAGGCAAACTCCCCTTCACTGATAACGATTAGGCGATCAGCCAAAGCCAGCAGTTCGTCTATATCTTCACTAACGAGCAGCACGGCAACCCCGCGATTGCGAGCTTCCACAATAGAGTTGTGGATGAAGTCCACTGCTGAAAAGTCGAGGCCAAAGCAGGGGTTAGCGGCAATCAGCAGCTTGACCGACTCTGAGGATAGCTCGCGGGCCAGCACAGTGCGCTGCACGTTACCTCCAGACAGGTTGCCCACAGGCGTCTCAGGAGTGGGGGTTTTGACCGAGAAACGGGTGATGAGTTCTTGAGCCGAGCTGCGAATGGCCTTGAGCATGAGCCAGACATTCCACTTGGCTTGAGGAGCCCGATCAAATGTTCGCAGGGCCATGTTTTCTGCGACCGACATGGTGGGCACACAGGCATTTTTTAGCGGCTCCTCAGGCAGAGCGCAGACCCCGTGACGGAACATCTCAGCTCGTGTGGCTCCGTAGGGGGTGCCGTTGACCAAGATGGTGCCTTGGGTAGGCAGCCGTTGACCGGCCAGCACTTCGACCAGCTCCCGCTGACCGTTGCCAGATACCCCTGCAATGCCGACAATCTCACCGGAATGGACGGTCAGGTTAAGGCCGTGGATGGCAGGCAGGCCGTTGTCTTTGTCGGCGTGCAGGTCTTTTACCGCTAGAACGGGCTGCCGATTATCGACAGCGACTTTGGCAACTTCTTTGGCCTTGCGTTCTTCGCCCAGCATCATGTGGGCCATTTCTTCGATAGACAAGTCTTTGACCAGGCCCTGACCGGCTTGCTTGCCCTTCCGCAAGACCGTTACTTCATCAGTAAAAGCGGTTACCTCCCGAAACTTATGGGTAATCAGCAGAACGCTGAGATGACCTGCGGTGACCTCCTGGCGGATCAGTCCTAAGACCTCGTCGGCTTCGTCGGGGGTCAGCACTGAGGTGGGTTCGTCTAAGATTAAAATGCGGCTCTTGAGGTAGAGCTGCTTGAGGATTTCCAGCTTTTGTTTTTGTCCGGCAGCCAGCTGGCCTACGGGCATTCTTAGGTCCACCCGGAAGGGAGAGCGCTCCATAAAGGCTTGAAGTTCTTCGTACTCTGCCTTCCAGTTGATCATCGTGCCGGTGTCGTAGCGAGACAGCACCAGGTTCTCAGCCACAGTCATGGCAGGAACCGAAGTGAAGTGCTGATACACCATACCAATGCCGCACTCATGGGCATCTCTGGGGCTTTTGATTTTGTGAACCTGCTGATCGACCAGAATTTCGCCGGAGGTCGGCGCATAAAACCCCATAATGCATTTGACCAAGGTGCTCTTTCCAGCCCCGTTTTCGCCTAAAAGGGCATGAAAGGTGCCGGGTCTTAACAGCAGAGAGACTGTATCTAAAGCCACTAAACTGCCAAAGTGCTTGGTCATCTCCACCACTTTGAGTTCGGGGGGGACGACTAGGGGTATTTCTGGCTTCACTGCGATCGCATCCATTAGCCGATTGCCTCTATTAAATCCTGGGAACTTGCTACAGCACCAAATACGCCACCCTGCATCTTAATCATCTGGAGAGCGGCCAGATAATTTCCGTAGTCTGTAGCACCAGTGCAGTCGGCCAGCAACAAACATTCATAGCCTCGGTCGTTGGCGTCGCGCATGGTGGTGTGAACACAGACATCAGTAGTAATGCCCGTCAAAATAATATTTTGAATGCCTCGGCGCTGCAGAATCAGGTCCAGGTCGGTAGCGTAGAACGAGCCTTTGCCTGGTTTGTCGATCACGACTTCACCCGCAATGGGAGCTAGTTCGGGAATAATCTCCCAGCCCAGTTCTCCCCGCACCAAAATTTTGCCGCAGGGGCCAGGGTCGCCAATACCTGCGCCAATTCGCTGAGAGCGCCAACGCTTATTTTCTGGTAGGTCGGAGAGATCGGGGCGGTGGCCTTCGCGGGTGTGGATGATGGTGTAACCGTGCTCGCGCATTGCGGCCAACACTGTCTTAATAGGGCCAATAGGGGCACGGGTCAGCGTCAGGTCGTAGCCCATTTTGTCTACATAGCCGCCCTGACCACAGAAGTCGGTCTGCATATCAATAATAATTAGCGCCGTATTGTTGGGTCGCAAGTCTCCGTTGTAGGGATAGGGATAGGGATCGGCGTTGACATAGCGGCCCATAGCAATTGCAGGGAGATTGGTAGATTTCAGCATGATCAGTAAAGGATGGATATCATTCTCTGGTGTTCCCAAAAGGTTCACCCTGGACAAATATGCCCAAGAGAAGTTTAGCCCTCTCAAGAGAGCTTGATACCTGAACTGACTGATAAAGCTCGGTGGGGTGACTAGGGGCCGTTTGAGAAGTAAACGCAGCCTATTTGGAACCCCCTCACCCTCTTTTAAGGGGGGTAAGGGAGATTGGTAATTCCTCTTCTAGACAAGGTTAGAGGAGGGGGTTGGGCAAAAAGCCTACTGGGCTGAGTCTCGAATCAGCTTCGCGTAGGTTTCGGCCGGGCAATCGCCTAAGTGATCAGCCTGCTGCCGCTCCGCTCCATTCATGTAGTCAACAGCAAACAGGCCGAAGCGAGGCGTGTAAGAACCCCACTCGTAGTTATCGATCAAAGACCAGTGGAAGTAGCCCAACAGTGGCACTCCGGCCTGCTGCAAATGCTTTACCTGCTCCAGGTGGGCGGTTAAAAATTCGCTGCGCGACAGCCCATCGGTGCGGCGGTTAGCCGTGTGATTATTGAACGTGCGCTGCAGAGCCATGCCATTCTCGGCAATCATAATGGGGCAGCGATCAAACGTTTGGGAATATTCTTGGCAGAAGAAAAAGAGCCCTTCGGGCAGCACGTGCCAGTCCCACCACTTACGGCTAATGCCTGCCATCAGTCGCCCGCGAAAATCAGTCTTGCCGCCTGCCAGCTCAGCCAGCTGCGGGAACTGAAAGCTGTGGGCAAAAAATGGGTCGTAATAGTCCAGCCCAATAAAGTCAAAGACGCGCGGTCGCGGAGAGGCTTCTAGGGCCTGATACGTTTCGTTCAAGGCTGTCCCAGTAATCACCTGCTGGCCGATGCGGTTGGCCAAACGTCGCAGCCCTCGACCAATCTGATAGATGGCTCCCTGCCGCTGAGGCAATTCAGCCGCCTGCAGGCTTTTCTCCCAGCTGCGGGCGCTCTCAGCCAAGTAATCTCGCAAGGTGTCGGCGTTAACCGGATGCTGCCGCAGATCGAGCAAATCCCAAATGACTTTCTCTGACCAGTACAGGTCGCTGCAGTAGGTGTTGAGCGCTACCTGGGGCCGGGGCCAACCCGCAGCCTCGTAGAGGTCATGAATTAAGTTATAGGCCTGAACATGGGCCGCCAGCATGTGGTTGTACCCTCGCAAAGCTGCCCCTGGGCCCCAAGCTTCGCCGGGAAAGTCTCCCTTTAAATAAGTGTTGGAGATGAGAATGTTAGGCTCATTGAGGGTGATGTACCAGTGCAGAGGCGGCATCTGGTGATGGTCTACCAGGCGGCGATTGATGTGGGTGACGGTGACCTGGACGTAGGCCAAATAAGCCTTGATGGTGTCGGCACTGAGCCAGGCATCGAGCCCTAGCCAGGCTGGATGGGTAAAGTGCTGTAGGGTGACCACTGGCTCTAGGCCAGACTGGCGGCAGGCGGCGATGCGATCGCAATATCCATCCAGTGCCCCATAGTCAAACTCAGGGGCTGCCCCTCGCTTGGCTGTGGTGGTTGGCTGCACTCGGGGCCACTCAATGCTGAGGCGAAAGCCGTTTAGCCCCATCTCCCGACAGTTTTGAAAATCCTTGGGGTAGTGCTGCCAAAACCGAGCAGCGTCGCCCGTTTCTTCAACCCGGCCCGACTGCTCCCACCAGGTCCAGTTATTTTGCGGCTGATCAGGGCCATTGTAGCCGCCCTCATGCTGGTAGCCAGAGGTCGAAACGCCCCACAGAAAAGGCTGGGACGGGGAAATAGGGGAATCAGTCGGCAGGGACATCGGCAAAGGGTGTGACATCTTTGGCTTGCAGAGAATCGGCTTGCCAGTGGGCCAGGATATGCTTGGCGATGGCTAGAGCCGCGTCAGGTTTGCCCAACAGGGTAGCCCGCTCACTCATATCGCGGAGACGACCCGCATGGGTCAGCAAATACTCGACGGCAGGGGCAACCATTTCCAGCAGACGGAGCTGCACACCCGCGCCTGCAGAAGCAATCACATCAGCGTTTTGTTCCTCCTGGCCGGGGATCGGGTCTACGATTACCATCGGGGTACCCCTCGCGAGAATTTCGCTGGTAATGAGCCCGCCAGCCTTAGTGATGATCAGGTCGCTCGCTACAATCAGGTCGTCGATGTAGTCGATCATGCCAACCTTCTGCAGCGTTACCTGATGTGTGCTGGTGATCTCTTCTAGCGCGTCTAGCAAGGTCTCGTTGCGACCCGCAGCCACTACTAGGGTATCCATGCTGCCGTAAGCAAGCAGATCCTTTACCAATTGACGCACACGCCGGGAGTTGAGGCCACCTCCCATGAGAGTGACTATTTTTTTATCAGAAGGAATATTGAGATGCGATCGCGCTTCAGCCCTGTCCTTCGGCTCCATCATCTCCAGCCGAATCGGAATGCCCGTCACGTGGAGCAGCGTTGGATCAACCCCCCGCTGCACTAAAAAGTTCTTGCTCAAGTCATTCGGCAGGAAAAAGCCATTCACACCCTTGTTAATCCAGGTGCTGTGGGCAATGGCATCCGTCACCACGACATACTGCGCTCTGACCAGCCCATCTTCCTCGTTCAAAAGCTGCAACAGCCGACTGGGAATCTGCTGCACGCAGACAATCACATCCGGGCTAGCCTCTCGAATCAACGTCTCCAGCTTGCGAAAAAAGGGACGCTCTAGCCTAGCCCAAGTTAGATTGTTGTCCAGCGACTTTTCCAGATCAGCAATGTCGCTGCCCTCATAAAATGCCTTGTAAAGCTGAGGTAATCGCTCACTGAGCTGCTCATAAGACTCCGTAACCGCCCGACGATAGATCGGACTGGCATAGTCAAGCGCATCTTCGCTGCTCACCTCAATCTCTGGCAGTCGAGCAAACGCCGCGCTGAGAGCCTTGGCCGCAGCGACATGCCCCGAACCCAAGGAAGAGTACAAAATCAAAACTCTAGTCATGGGGTACCCCAGCTGGCCTGAAACGAGAAGCCTCCTGGCATCATAGCGGTTTGGTTAGGTTAACTGGTGAAATTTAGGTTAACCAGAAGGGGGAGACGTGGGGAAGGGAGACGCGGGGACGCGGGGACGCGGGGAGGGGGAGATGAAGGAGGTGGGGGAGATGAAGGAGGTGGGGGAGATGAGGAACTGTTCAGGTTCTTGTGTAAGTTTGGTTTCAAGAACGGAAAATTAAGGGTTTCAGCCTGGCTAACTCCGAGTTTTCGAACACTCCCACTTTGGCCTAACTTTCGTCCCCGCGTCCCCTTGTCCTCTTACTCTCTGTCTCCCCGTCCTCCTACCCCCCCAACCCCGGAATCAGCCCACCCCCTAGCCGCTTCATCACCCGATTTGCTACGTCAGCGTAGCGAATCTCTCCTGCCAACAGTTGGCCCAGCCGCTGGGTGGCTGTAGGCCGCTTAATGCCGACTCTGTAGCCAATGCCCGGCACCCGGTAGAACAGGCTGGCGATCCGCTGGGCCCACTGCATATCGGCTCCCCACTCCTCATGCATGGAACGGGTATAGGCAGCCAGGGCCTCGGCATTGCCGTTAAGAGCCTGATGAATGGCCCCTGCTGCCTTCACACCGCTGACCATCGCTGGTCGAATGCCCTCAGCTGACAGCGGATCGACAGTGGCAGCGGCTTCTCCGACTAGAACAGCTCTGTCTCGGTGTAGGGGACGGTTGCCGTCCCAGACTTTGAGGGGGTGGGTAAAGGCGCTGCCTTGGCTATAGGAAAGGCCGAAGGACTGGGCATAGGGCTCTAGGTAGGTCTTGAATTCCTGTAGGTTTTTGCCCCGGAAGGCGCAAGCGCCGATGGAGTAGCCCTGATGTTTAGGAAAGTTCCAGAGACAGCCGTTTTTGACCAGGCCAAACTCAAAATTGATGGCACAGGTATCTTCTAGAGGAGTGTTGGTGGGCACTTCCAAAACGCCAGCTAAGCGCACCTCCTGCTCTGGGAAGCCCAACCACTGAGCCATCGGCCCATCAGCTCCATCCGCCGCAACCACATAGCTGCCCTCAAAACTGCCGTTTGCAGTATTGACCTGCCAGTAATCGCCCTTAAGCTCAATGCCTGTGACTGCGGTACTGTCCTGGAGCTGGGCTCCCTGAGTTTGGGCCTGCTGTACTAAGAAATGATCAAAAACGTCCCGTCGAACCATCCAGATTGGTTCTGCAGTCTGCAGTTCACCCTCAACGGGATCGCCTAACTTCCAGGTGTAGCGAACTTTGCGCATGGTGCGATCGATGGCGGGGGCAAAATCGAAGTCAAACCACTGGGCCACACTGGGCGATACGGCTCCACTGCAGGGCTTGTAGCGGGGCAGTGCTGCTTTTTCTAGCAGCAGTACACTGTGTCCCTGCTTAGCCAGATGGTATGCGGTGGCGCTGCCCGCTGGTCCCGCCCCAACAATGATGCAGTCATACATGGTCTGCCTACCTGATCGCTTTTTGTGCGTGAAATTACCTTTTCATACCCTTGAAGAATACGTGAAGGAATCTGTACAAATCTCCTTCTGACCGAATTGTTTTGCGGAATTCACCTAGCCAGCCGGGAATTCTAGGGGGAGAGTACGGCTCAGGGAGCCCGAACACAGCAGACTGACCCATGCAATATCCCCGGAAAGGTCTTCAGACAAACTGATTGGATCTTGTTAACCTTCTGGCAATAACCGCTATGAGAGTTGTTCGGCAAACGTCTACTCAGCTAACGCTGCGGCTAGTTCCCTGGCTGCTCTGGCTGATGGGCGGCATTTTTACCGGGGCGGGTCTGATGGTCTGGCTGGCCCTTGGGGGAGAGACCGTTTTTGAGTGCACTCGCACTGCTCCAGCCCAATGTGAGCTAACCCAGAGCAATCCGTTGGGCAGCCGCTCGCGCACGTTTTCGCTAGCTGGCCTGCAGCAGGCTGAGGTAGAAACTCACCGAAACAGCGATGGCGACCACACCTACCGGGTGGTGCTTACAACCGATCAGGGTGTGGTGCCGCTAACCAATGCCTATAGCTCTGGCAACGGCTTTCACCAGAATCGGGCTGCCCAGATCAATCAGTTCATCCAAAGCCCAGCCGCCGCTTCGCTGCGTATTCACCAGGATGACCGCTGGATCGGCCTGCTGTTTTTAGTTCTTTTTAGCGGCACTGGCTTGGCCTTAATGCTGGTTGTCGGCAAAGTGGTCACCTGCGATTTTGACAAAAGCATGGGCCAGCTAACCTTTACCAAGCGGGGTCTGCTGGGAGCTGAGACGGTTCAGCATCCGCTGCATCATCTAGTGAGCGTTACGCTGCAGCGCTCTAGCGGCAGCAAAGGTGGCAATACCTACCGCCTAGCTTTGGGGTTGAAGACTGGGGAAACGCTGCCTTTGACGAGCTATTACGATTCGGGCAAGCGAGATAAAGAAAAAACTGCCAACGCTATTCGCAGCTTTCTGGGACTGTCTGCCTCAAGGGATTGGCATGAAGATCCCATGATGACCTTGGCTCAGGTTGGTAATGTAATGAATCTGGTAGTTGGCGGTAAAGGCAAACGGCAGGAAACCATTGCCAACTGTCAGAACCAGATTCGCCAAGACCCTTGCAATGCCGATGCTTACTACACTTTGGCAATGGCGCTAGTGATGCAGGGCGAGAAGGAGCAGGCACGGCAGGTCTTAGAAGCGGGCCAGACTCGCTGTATGCAGAATGGAGATCAGGAAAAAGCCCTGCGGCTGAATCAGGCAATCGGGCAGTTTGGGCTAAAGGTCTGAGTGTGGTGGAGTAGTCCCTGAGTATATGCTTTGATGAGCACGCTTTGCTTTGCCTACAAAACTTAGATGACAGCGATGCACTCGATTTCGACCAGCACGTCCTTGGGTAGGCGGGCCACTTCGACGCAAGCGCGGGCCGGGGCCGATTCGTCGCCAAAGTGTTGGGCGTAAACCGCATTCATTGCTGCGAAATCATTCATGTCTTTGAGAAACACTGAAGTCTTGACCACGCTGTTAAGGGTGGTTCCGCCTGCTTCTAGAATGGCAGACAGGTTTGCGATCGCTTGTTCTGTCTGAGCTGCGATATCGCCTTCGCCAACAATCTGGCCGGAAACCGGATCAAGGGGAATTTGGCCGGCGACAAAGAGCAGTTGACCGCTAGCGGCAATGGCCTGGTTGTAGGGGCCGACGGGGGCGGGAGCCTTGTCTGTTTGAATTACTTTGCGGGTCATGGAGTACCGTTGCGTTGGGTTGCCGTGACTGATTATCCCTTAGTTTCACTGCTTAAATCTCGTCACCAAACCGGGGTCGAATGCCGTGGTGGCGGTAGTGCAGGTAGTCTTGCAAGATGCGATCGTGGTCAAAGCAGAGATTTTTAGGTAGCTCCCAGGGGTTAAAAGCGTCTACTGCCTTAGCGTCGTCTCCGGCTCCAGGTTCGCCAGTAGCGGTGGCTAGAAACACGACGCTCATCGTATGCTGGCGGGGGTCGCGGTTGGGGTTGGAGTAGACGCAAAACTGCTCCACCAGGGAAACCGCCAGCCCAATTTCTTCCTGAGCTTCTCGACGGGCGGCCGTTTCAACCGCCTCGCCATAGTCTACAAATCCCCCTGGCAAGGCCCAGCCGTAGGGCGGGTTGTGCCGCTCAATTAACAAAATGGGGCGATGGGGCCGATCGATCAGTTCAATGATCAGGTCGACTGTGGGGGCAGGATTACGATGCGTCACTACAAACTCCAGGCAAAGGGCTCCCCTGTTCTACTGAATTTGACACCACTCGCCTCAAATAACACAACCGCTTGACAGGACATTTTATATTCCCTAAGGCAAAGATGAAAATCCAACCAGGGTAGCACTCTCGGCTGAAACTGCCGTGTTAGAGTCATTGGGAATATTCCAGGGCACGTTATGGCTTCCTCCAGAACCAGCGGAATTTTGCTGCACCCTACCTCCCTGCCGGGTCACTACGGCATTGGGGATCTTGGCCCAGAGGCTTATCGCTTCGTTGATTTTCTGGCGACTACAGGGCAGCAGATCTGGCAGGTACTACCCTTGGGGCCAACCGGACACGGCAACTCTCCGTACCTCTGCTTCTCCTCAATGGCAGGCAACCCCATTCTGATTAGTTTGGAACAGCTGCGCGATCGCAACCTAATCGACCAAGCCGATCTCGACAACCTGCCCGACTTTCCGGCTGATTACGTGGATTTTGAGCAGGTTGTGCCAGCCAAGATGAAGCTGCTGGAAAAGGCCGCCGAAACCTTCCAGGCCCATGCTAGCGAAGAAGATCGCCAGAGTTATGCCCAGTTCTGCGAAGCTGCCGCCTTCTGGCTAGATGACTACGCTTTCTTCATGGCGCTCAAACAGGCTCATGGCGGAGCCGGTTGGTCAGAATGGGACTCGGCTATTGCCCGCCGCCAGCCCGAAGCCATGCAGATGTGGCAAGAAAAGCTAACCGTAGAAATTGCTCGCTTTAAATACAAGCAGTTTGAGTTTCACCGCCAGTGGTCATCGCTTAAGCAATATGCCAACGAGCGCGGCATCGAAATTGTTGGTGATATTCCAATTTACGTGGCTCACGACAGCGTTGATGTCTGGGCCTATCCCGACAACTTCATGATCGACCCTGAGACGTTGCTGCCCTCTGAGATGGCAGGCGTACCCCCCGACTACTTCAGTGCCACCGGCCAGCTCTGGGGAAACCCCACCTACAACTGGGCCAAGCTCGAAGAAACTGGCTTCCACTGGTGGCTGATGCGAATCCGAGCCATTCTCGACTATGTAGACTGGATTCGTATTGACCACTTCCGAGGGTTTCAGGCTTACTGGGCCGTGGCCCAGGGCGAAACCACTGCGATGAATGGCCACTGGATAGAAGCCCCTGGCGAGAAGCTTTTCAACAAGGTGAAGGAGGAATTGGGCAGCCTGCCCATTCTGGCCGAGGATCTGGGCCTGATTACTCCCGAAGTGCTGGAGCTGCGGGACCAGTTTGGGTTCCCTGGCATGAAAATTTTGCAGTTTGCCTTTGGCTCCGACAGCAAAAACCTCTACCTGCCCTTTAACTACCCCCGCAACTGCATCGTCTACACCGGCACCCATGACAATGACACCACCGTGGGCTGGTTTAACCAGCTAGACGAGAGCGAGCGCAACCGAGTGATCATGTTCCTAGGCTGTCTGTCACCAGCAGGCGTGCATTGGGATCTGATCCGGGTGGCGATGATGTCTATTGCCGATCGCAACATCATTCCCATGCAGGATCTCTTTGGCCTAGGCAGCGAGTTTCGCATGAATACGCCGGGCAAGGCCGACGGCAACTGGTCTTGGCGCTACCGCTCAGAATCGATCACTGACGACGTTTGCCATGAGCTACGAGAGCTAACCCGCTTCTCCGACCGTGCCCCTGACCACTGGTACTAGGCGAGCACAATCTCAGCTTCGATAAAATCTGGAGCGTGCTTTAGAGTAAAGCCGACTTTCTCACAGACGCGCTGCATGGGCCGGTTTTCATGAAGGATTTCGGCAGTGATACGCTCTAGAGATTCGTCTCGGCCTACTTTTAGGAGCTGTTGCAGCAGTTGGGTACCTAATCCCTGATGCTGGTACAGATCGCTCACCAGCATGGCAAATTCCCCCTCATTCAGGCCGTAGGACTTGCTCAGACGGGCGACTGCTAAAATCTCCTGCTCGCCGGTTTGGGGCTGATGGCGATCAACAACCAGCGCCATCTCGCGGTCATAGTCGATAAAGCAGATGCGGGTCAGCCGGTCATGCGCGATGCGGCTGCTCAGCTTCATTAGGTGAAAGTAGCGAAAATAGACGCTTTCTTCGGAGAGGGTCTGGTGGAATTTTACGATTAGCGGCTCATCTTCGGGCCGAATGGGGCGAATAGTTACCCGCGTGCCGTCTTTCAGCTGCCAGGGGGTAACGTACTGAACCGGGTAGGGCCGAATGGCAGGCTTCGGTAAGCTAGCCAGGGCCATATCTGGGGGATGCAGGGCAATGCGGGCATCTAGGGCTAGCAGTGGGTGAGCGCTGTCGGTTGCCGATATCAGCAGCGGGTTGATGTCGAGTTCGGCAATTAGGGGCTGCTCCAGCACAAGCTGGCTGAAGCGCACCAGCAGCTTTTCTAGTCCTGCTAGATCCGCTGGAGGGCGGCCTCGCACCCCCTTAAAGGCTTTGTAGATTTTGGTCTGCTCCATCAGGCGACGGGCCAGGGTGGTGTTGAGCGGCGGCAGCGCCACGGCACTATCTTGAAAAACTTCGACGAGCTGGCCCCCCGCCCCAAATAAAATCACCGGGCCAAACTGGGGATCGACACTGCTGCCAACGATCACTTCGTAGCTCTCGTCGCGGTTGATCATGGGCTGCACCGTAACGCCTGTAAACGCTTCGGGGCCAGCTTTGGCGGTAACGGCATCTGCGATCGCACCGTAGGCCTGCCGCACCGCATCGGCATTTTGCAGGTTGAGCACCACCCCGCCCACATCAGTTTTGTGGGTAATGACTTCAGATACCAGCTTCACCACTACTGGGTAGCCGATGGCTTCGGCACAATCTACTGCCGCCTCGGGCGTTGCTGCCGTCTGCGACTCTACGGTAGGAATGCCGTAAGCCCGCAAAATCTGCTTTGACTCCAGCTCCGTTAAAATTGTGCGGCCTGCCGCGCGGGCTGATTGAATGAGGTGATCAACTTGCGATCGCTCCTCTGCATCCACCTCTAGCGGCAGCAGCGCCGGAGTTTCATAAAGGCCGCGCAGATTATAGCTGTACTTCCACATGAAGTTAAACAGCCGCGCCGCCGCATCAGGGTAGCGGTAAGTGGCGATGCTGGCCCGGTTCAAAATAGTCTCCCCGCTCGTAACCTCGGCCCCGCCCATCCAGCTTGCCAAGATCGGCTTTTCGGCATTTTGAGCCAGTTGCTTCAGCTTTTCAGCCGTCTGAGTCGGGTCAGTCATTGCCTGGGGCGTCAGGATAACCAGTAGGCCATCGCTGTTAGGGTCTTTGAGCGTCACGTCTAGCGTCTGACTGTAGCGCTCGGGGTCAGCATCTCCCAAGATATCGATGGGGTTGCCGTGGCTCCAGTGGGTCGGTAGAAATTCGTTAAGGGTGGTTAGGGTGTCTTCAGAGAGGGTCGCCAGCTCTCCACCCGTGGCAATCAGGGCATCGGTGGCTAGCACCCCCGGTCCCCCGGCATTGGTAATAACAGTCAGCCGGGGGCCTTGAGGCCTGTGGGTCTGCTTGGCTAGCACCTCTGCCATATCAAACAGTTCAGCAATCTGGTTGACCCGCAGCACACCGCAGCGCCGAAAGGCGGCATCTAATACCGCATCACTCCCTGCCAGCGACCCAGTGTGAGAGGCGGCGGCCTGAGCTGCCGCCTCTGTCCGGCCCGCCTTGATTACGATGATCGGCTTGGTCAGGGCAACCTCCCGCGCCGCCGATAGAAAAGAGCGAGCATTGCCAATCGACTCCATGTAGATGACGATGCTGCGGGTGCGAGGATCATCGCCCAGGTAGTAAATCAGGTCACCCCAGTCCACATCCAGCATGGAGCCAATGGAGACAAAGGCACTGAAGCCAACATTTTCCTGCAGGCTCCAGTCCAGCACTGCCGTACAGAGAGCACCGCTCTGGCTAATGAAACCGACGTTACCAGAGCGGGCTAGGGTGCTGGCAAAGGTGGCATTGAGTCCATTGAGGGGGTTCATAAGACCCAGGCAGTTGGGGCCAATCAGCCGCAGCGAGCTCTGTCGCAGCAGCTCGCGGATCTGGTTTTCTAGAGCTGTTCCTGCTGCGCCGGTTTCTTTGAAACCTGCTGACAGCACAACCACAGCGCTGACCCCTGCCGCAATACACTCTTGAATTAAGCCAGGGACAGTAGGGGCAGGGGTAGCAATAATAGCCAGATCGACCGGCTCGGGTGTGTCTTGAATGCTGGGATAGGCGCGAATGCCCAGAACACTGCGCCGTTTAGGATTGATCGGGAAAACAGTGCCGCCAAAGGGGCTGCTGATCAGGTTCCAAAGTAGAGTGCGGCCAACGCTGCCGGGCCGATCCGTTGCGCCAATAACAGCAACGGCCTGAGGTGCAAAGAAGGCATTGAGCGGCTGGCGCTCGGAGCGCAGAATATCGTAAGCCGGATCTGTCGTGGGCTTGGAGGGTTTGAGCACGGTAAATCTGCCTCAAAGTAAGGACATCGGCACGGAGATGCTCACCCTTACGTTGTATGCCAAGGATTTAGATCGGCAACGGGTTCTCTTTTTTTCTTAAGGGACTGCTCAACCCTTTGAGTGGTGGAGCCCCCACGTCGCGCACACTATCGGCAACCAAAATCAGTCATAAAGCTAACTGTCGCTAAATGCTGCTCTCTGTGTCTTCCGCTAACTTCAGTGCGCTCGACAATCAAAAGCCCTAAACTTTTGCTAAGACGATCTAATAGAGCGAGCCCATGTCACGTCGAGCCCTAATTTGTAGTGTTTTAAGCATTTGCCTTGTCCTTATTACTTGGCTAACGGGAATGGCTCCAGCAGTGGCGATGGGTGGCCCACAGGTGCCCATTGGCGAACCGGCCCCGGCGTTTACCCTGCCTACCAATGCGGGCGATGGCGAGATTTCGCTAGCAGACTACCAGGGGCAATGGGTCGTTCTCTACTTTTACCCCAAGGACTTTACCTCTGGCTGCACCCTAGAAGCGCAGCGGTTTCAGCGCGATTTTGCTCAGTATCAGGCGCGCAATGCCCAAATCCTGGGCGTTAGCGCCGACGATGTCGACTCCCATGCTGAGTTTTGTGACTCCGAAGGGCTGGAGTTTCCTTTACTCTCTGACCCTAAAGGCCAGGTCAGCAAAGCTTACGGCTCCTGGTTAGGGGCAATGTCTCTGCGGCACACCTACATCATTGACCCGGAGGGTGTGATGCGGGCGCGGTTTTTAGGCGTTAGTCCGCCGATTCATAGTCAGGAGGTGTTGGGGGCTTTGGATGAGTTGCAGGGGGTGGATGGGTAGATAGGTGGATGAGTTGGGGAGTAGATGAGTGGATGGGTTGGGGATAGATGGGTGGATGGGTTGGGGATAGATGGGTGGATGGGTTTGGTCAAGAAGTTTTATAACTCTTCTCTCCTCTTCCCTCTCTCCTCTCTGACTAACAAGCGTAGGCTCAGTGCTTAGAATTAAAGTAGTCCGTGTAAAAGTAAGGTAATTCTCATGTCAACGCTGGCGCTAACTACCGATAACGTTGAAACTGTTTTGGATGAAATGCGGCCTTATCTGATGGCCGATGGTGGCAACGTCGAGCTAGTAGAAATCGATGGTCCTGTTGTCAAGCTGCGCCTGCAGGGAGCGTGCGGTTCTTGCCCTAGCTCAGCTATGACGCTTCGGATGGGTATTGAGCGTCGTCTGCGCGAGTTTATCCCCGAAATCGCAGAAATTGAGCAGGTCATGTAGATTTTTCAGGGGATTATATAGGTTGGGGGAGGGCGTATCCTTTCCCGATGTTTTGCTGATGGAGCTGCAAATTTCGCGGCTCCATTTGTTTTGACCCTTGGGTCGATAGGTTTGCTGCTATCCTGATTTATTGGTTGTGCCGCTGACGGCTGGCCTTAAGTCAAGATGTCATCAAAAAGCGGGTAGGGCTGCGAGGGAGAGCTGTGCTGGATCTAAAGCAAATTCGAGAAAACCCGGAACAGGTGCAGGCAGCGCTGGGCAAGCGGGGCGAATATGATTTGCAGCCGCTGCTGGCACTAGATCGGCAGCAGCGCGAGTTGGAGACGGTGCGATCGCAACTTCAGGCCCGCAGTAACGAAATTGGCAAGCAGGTGCCCCAGCAGATCAAGCAGGGGGCCGACCCTAAAGGGCCAGAAATCGCTGCTTTAAAAGAAGAAGGCAACCAGGTCAAAACCCAGTTAAAGGAACTTGAGCCGCGTGAGCGGGAGCTAAAAGAGCAGATCCACAGCATTTTGCTGACCCTGCCTAACCTGCCTAGCGACACCACGCCTGTAGGTAAAGACGAAGACGAAAACGTGGAGCGGCGGCGTTGGGGTGAAGAATACCTGCCTCAGCATGACGTACTGCCCCACTGGGAAATTGGCGAAAAGCTCGGCATCCTAAACTTTGAGCGCTCCACCCGCATTGCTCAGAGCCGCTTTGTCACCCTGTTTGGGGCAGGAGCAGCCCTGGAGCGAGCGCTGATCACCTTCATGCTTGATCGCCACACCCAGGCTGGCTATACCGAGGTCATTCCCCCCTATCTAATCAATAGTGAGTCACTAACGGCTTCGGGCCAGCTGCCTAAGTTTGCCGAGGAAAGCTTTCGCTGTCAAAACGACGATCTGTGGTTGACGCCAACCGCCGAAGTGCCGCTGACTAACCTGTATCGAGATGAAATTCTGGCCTCAGAAGATCTGCCGATTCACTACTGTGCCTACACCCCCTGCTTTCGCCGTGAGGCAGGCAGCTACGGCAAAGACACGCGCGGCCTGATTCGTCTACACCAGTTCAACAAGGTCGAGATGTACAAGTTTGTCCATCCCGATACGGCCTTTGATGAGCTAGAAACGCTGGTGGCTGATGCTGAAGATATTTTGCAGCAGTTAAAGCTACCCTATCGAGTGCTGGAGCTTTGCACGGGTGATCTGGGCTTTGCCTCCCGCAAAACCTACGACCTGGAAGTGTGGATGCCCTCTTCGGGCAAGTACCGGGAAATTTCTAGCTGCTCCAACTGCGGCGATTTTCAGGCTCGTCGCGCCAGCGTTCGGTTTAAGGCAGCGGGGCAAAAGGGCACTCAGCTGGTGCACACGTTGAATGGCTCTGGGCTGGCTATCGGTAGGACGATGGCGGCTGTTTTGGAAAACTATCAGCAAGCCAATGGCGCAGTGCAGGTGCCGGAGGTGCTACAGCCCTATATGGGCCGGGAATTCCTCTAGGGCTGGGGCTGAGAAACCGGGTTTCTGTGAAGGATTTAGGCAAGGCTCGAGATAGCTTGCTAGAAACCCGGTTTCTGAAATGCTAGAAACGGGTTTCTTAGTCCCTTCTCCTATGCCTAGGAGCAGAGATCCCTGCCAAAACCCTAGGGGGGTTGAGCCTGGACGTTAGAATAGGAAAACCTGTCGTTTGCTCATCTGGGAAACTATGTCCGTTCTCGCTGCGATCGCAGTATTAGCGCTTCTAATTGTTGTGCACGAGCTAGGACATTTCCTGGCCGCCCGTCTTCAGGGCATCCACGTCAATCGTTTCTCTATCGGCTTTGGTCCAATTCTCTGGAAATACCAGGGACCCCAAACCGAGTATGCCCTCCGCGCCATTCCCCTGGGCGGCTTTGTGGGCTTTCCAGATGACGATCCCGAAAGCGAAATTCCCATCAACGATCCTGACCTGCTCAAAAATCGCCCTATCTTCGACCGGGCCATTGTGATCAGTGCCGGAGTCATCGCCAACCTGATATTTGCCTATCTGCTGTTTGTCGTCCAGTTTGGCACCGTGGGCGTGCCTCAAGACTTCAACCGGCAGCCTGGCATTGTAATTCCTCAGGTGATGGCCCAGTCTTCTCCTGCCGCTCGCGCCGGAATCCGAGATGGTGACATTATTGTGGCTGCCCAAGGCAAGCTGCTAGATGCCAGCGAAGAGACCGTTCCCCAATTCATTCAGCTGATTCAAAATAGCCCCAACCAGCCGGTCAATCTCACTGTTCAGCGGGGCAGCCGAGAGATCGACGTGACGGTGACTCCTGAGGTTAGTCCTGAGGGCAGATCTGTTATTGGCGTGCAGCTCCAGCCCAACGTCAGCATTCAGTATCAACGACCCACCAACGTGCTGCAGATCTTCGGCCTGGCCGCTCAGTCGTTCCAGGATATGTTGACCCGCATTGTGCAGGGCTTTGTCATGCTGATCACTAATTTCTCCCAAATGGCGGGTCAAGTCGCTAGCCCAGTCAAAATTGTGGAGCAGGGGGCGGGTCTGGTTCAGTACGATATATTCAGGCTCTTTCCGTTTACTGCCGCCATCAGCATCAACTTGGCAATCATCAACATTCTGCCCCTACCAGCGCTAGACGGTGGACAGCTGGCCTTTTTGCTGATCGAGGCCCTGCGCGGCAAGCCTCTACCCGAGCGGATTCAGGAAAATGTGATGCAGACCGGGCTGGTGTTGCTGCTGGGCCTGGGCGTTTTTCTGATTGTGCGAGACACCACTCAACTTGAGTTTTTCCAGAATTTGCTCCAGTGACACCCTCGCGTCGCCCAGCCAAAAAGCAGCGGGCGCTGGAAATTCTCATGCGCCTTAAGCGCCTCTACCCTGAGGCTCCCTGCTCTCTTGATTACGAAACTGTGCTGCAGCTGATGGTTGCAACTATTTTGTCGGCTCAGTGCACCGATGAGCGCGTAAACAAGGTCACTCCTGCTCTGTTTGCCCGGTTCCCAGATGCTCAGGCATTTGCCGAATGCGATTTGGAGGAGCTGGAGCAGCTGGTTAAATCAACCGGGTTTTACCGCAACAAAGCAAAGAACATTCGCGCTGCCTGCCAAAAGATTGTTACCGAGTTCCAAGGCGAAGTGCCCAACAGCATGGACGATCTGCTGATGTTGCCCGGTGTGGCCCGTAAAACGGCGAATGTCGTGCTAGCCCACGGCTATGGCATCAATGCTGGGGTGACGGTTGATACGCACGTCAAGCGGCTGACCAACCGCCTAGGCCTAACCAAGCATGAAGACCCGATCAAAATCGAGCGGGACATGATGAAGCTGCTGCCCCAGCCCGACTGGGAAAACTGGTCGATTCGGCTGATTTATCACGGTCGAGCTGTCTGCAACGCCAGAAACCCGATGTGCGATCGCTGCGAACTGGCCGACCTCTGCCCTTCAGATCGAGGCGCTCTAGCAGGGCGCGAACTCAAGGCCAAAGCCTCCCAACCTGCTCGTCAGGCCAAATTAAGCTCAGCAAAATCTGGCTAATAGTTTAGCTCACAGGCTCCTAGCTAAAAACCTCAGCTAACAAACTGGGTGACGATGACTAGAATGGCCCAGGCAAATAAAATCCAGGTGATCAAGGCTGACATGGGGTCTTCTTGCGATCGCAAGTCCTAACTCAATTCCTTCTTTCTTACCGTACCAAGCCCACCCTATCAATCCGAGTGCCGATAACCGAATGCACTGAGGGGAGGCAATATCGGGGGGTTACCCTTTTGAGAGTCTTTGTTTATAATTAGAGACTGTGTCTTAACAAAAGAACTAAGAGCGAAAAAGTGGCATGGCTAAAAAAAGCATGATTGCGCGGGAGCGTAAGCGCGAAAAAATAGTTGCAAAATATTCTGCCAAGCGGGAAGCTCTGCTTGAGCAGTTTCAAAACGCTGAAAACCAGCAAGAAAAGCTGGTAATTCATCGCAAGATCCAACAGCTCCCGCGTAACAGTGCACCTACTCGTCTGCACAACCGCTGCTGGATGACGGGTCGGCCCCGGGGCTACTACCGCGATTTCGGCCTCTGCCGCAACATGTTGCGGGACATGGCCCACAAAGGCTTGCTGCCTGGGGTTGTTAAATCTAGCTGGTAGCTGTTAGGTCTACTCTAAAGTCAGATCTATAGCTTTTTAGGGGCGTGACATCTCGCGCCCCTATTTGTTTTGCGTCAGTTCATGCCGCAGCAGCGCTCAATGCCGAGGCTGTCTAGCAACAGGTCGCTGACGGCATTAGCCACTGCAAATTCGCTGTAAAAGCTTTTCGAAAAGTCAAACCCCTGCATTTCCGTCAGTACCGCCATGACAAGGGAATCGACATCATTTTCCCCCTCCATACGCTGGCGCATAAATACCTGGGCGGCTCGTTCGGCAATATCGGCGTTGACCGTTTCCGGCAAAAACTCCTCATTGAGCCACTGGTGCAGGGCAACCTGAAGCCACTGCTGTTCCTGGCGAGGGTCACGGGCCGGAGGAAGCGTGAGGGGTGGAATGGGTTCTGCCATGGCAAGTTTGTTGCGGGGAGAATGCTTAACAGGATATCGCGTTCTTCCCCCAGTCCTAAAGCTACCTGGGACGGATAAAATCTGAACCTTCGTGAAACGCCTATCATGGATCGAAGGGTCTTTGATCGGATGTAGACCTGCTATGTTGACCACGTTCCAGTACGACATTCCGGCGATTATTCGAGGCTACTCTCAGGGCTATTTTTTAATGGCCGATGATGAGGGCGATAATCTGGGCTGGTATTCTAGCCGGCAGCGCACCATTGTCCCCCTTGATAGCCGGTTCCGCTACCCTAAATCACTCCGTCGGGCAATCAATCAAAACCGCTTTAGGGTGGCCGTTGATCAGGCGTTTCTAGAGGTGGTTAGTGGCTGTGCTGATCGAGAAACCACCTGGCTCTCCGACGAGTTAAAAGAGATTTACTGGGAACTACACCAGGCAGGCTGGGCCCACAGCTTTGAAACCTGGCAGGATAATGAGCTAGCCGGAGGAATTTTGGGCCTGACAATTGGCGGAGCCTTTATTGGCGAGTCCATGTTCTACCGCATTTCTGAAGGCTCGAAGGTAGCCATGGTGAAGCTGGTAGAGCATCTCCGGGAGCGCCGCTTTGTCCTGTTTGATGCCCAAATGATGAACCCCCACCTAGAGCGCTTCGGGGCGCAGGTGTTGAGCGAGGGCGAGTATAAGGATCTACTCAAGCTGGCTCTGAAGCGAAAAAGCAGCTTCGTCGATAATTCGCTGTAGAGACAGATTTCAGATCTGTCTCTACAGCACCTTACCTGCTAATGTCTATCAGCCAACGTAATATTCGCGGGTGCCTTTAGCGTTGAGGGCATCTCCTAGCCGGTCTAGGGCGTGAACATAGGCAGCAGTCCGTAGGGGAATGGCTAACTCCTGGCTAATACGCCAGATTTTGTCGGCTTCTGTGACCATCATGCGGCTAAGGCGCTGATTCACCTCCTCTTCGGTCCAGTACAGCCCGCTGCGGTTTTGCACCCACTCAAAATAGCTAACAGTTACGCCGCCCGCATTCACGAGAATGTCTGGAAAGACGTAGATACCTTTAGCCTCTAAAATCTCATCGGCATCAGCGCTAATTGGGCCGTTGGCAACTTCAAAGATGTAGCGGGCTTGAACATCAGCGGCGTTGGCAGCTGTGATTTGGTTTTCTAGGGCAGCAGGTATCAGGATATCGACATCTAGGGTAAGCAGTTCCTCATTCGTCAGGACTTGGTGATTCTCAACAATGCTGCAGACGCTGCCCTCGCAGTAGACCGCTTTGACGCTGCGGGCGGCATTTTTGAACTGCTGAACGCTGGGAATATCAAGCCCGTCAGGGCAGTATACGCCCCCTTGAGAATCGCTCACGGCAACAATCTTGTAGCCAGCCTCAAACAGGAGGCGGGCAATGACACTGCCAGCATTACCAAAGCCCTGCACCGCAACCGTGGTTTCGTGGGGTGACTTGTCAAATTTTTGCATCATGGCGGCCAGCACAAAGAAGGCTCCGGTGCCGGTAGCAGCGTCGCGACCCTGGCTACCGCCCATGCTGAGGGGTTTGCCAGTAATCACGGCAGGGCAAAGCTGACGGCGGATGATGCTGTATTGATCCATCATCCAGCCCATGATCATCGGGTTGGTGTAGACATCGGGCGCAGGAATATCGACGTCAGGGCCGATAAAGTCTGCGATCGCATCTATATAGCCCCGGCTTAGCCGCTCTAGCTCAAACTTAGAGAGTTCCTTCGGGTTGAGGGTGATGCCGCCCTTGCCACCGCCTAGAGGCAAATTCAGCGCTGCACACTTAAAGGTCATCCAAAACGCCAGAGACTGCACCTCATCCATGTTCACGTTGGGATGAAAGCGAATGCCGCCCTTGGTCGGTCCCCGGGTGTCGTCGTAGCGTACCCGGTAGCCCTCAAATACCCTGAGAGAGCCATTATCCATCCGCACCGGAATCGAAACTTTAAGGCTGGCCTTGGGGAACTTCAGCCGCTCGCTAGCATCCTCAGAAATCTTGACGTACTTCAGCGCCCGTTCCAGACGACGGTTAGCATCTGACAGCAGACTGGTGGACATAGCAGATACCTTGGGAAAAGATCGTGCCGCTAAAACTGTAACAACGGCTACACTTTTAATTTTCCCTCGCCTACAGGCTAATGCTCTGAAGTAACAGGATTCTTAAATATTGGCAATGTTCCTAAGTGGGCGAGTGGATGAGTGGAGGGGTAGATGAGTGGACGAGTGGATGGGTAGGCGAGTGGAGGGGTATTTTTTGTGAAACCCTCCTTAAAACCGTTGACCTGGCACCCAATACCCCGGTTCATTTAATGCAAGAAACATCTAAACTTACTGGAAACATCCACCCATCCACTCCCAGCCCCCAACCCCTAATCCAGCCCCAAATCCACCGCCACCCGATGGGCGCAGGCAAACCCCGAAAAAGCCACTGCATTGAGCCCTTGGCCGGGAAAGGTACTGTCGCCGACGCAGTAAAGGCCAGGGATGGCGGTGCGGTTAAAGGGCATGCCCAGCAGGCCCCAGGGCTTGCCTGCCGGGATGGGGCCATAGGTGCCGTTGGTGCGACCTAAGAAGCGACGGTGGGTGCGGGGGGTACCGATTTCTTGATGTGAGATTGCATCGCCTAATCCCGGCCATAGCCGCTCCAGTCTGCGAACCAAAGCCAGCGCTGCTGCCTGCTTCTGCTCGTGGTATGCCTGGGAAGTTAGCCCTTGCCAGTCGGCCATCCAGCTAGGGGTAAAGGCATGGATAATGTGATGCCCTGGCGGAGCTAGATCGGGGTCAAGCAGGGTCGGAATGGAGACAAACACCGTGCCGCCACTGGTTTCCATTTCGGCCCAGTCTTCCAGCAAGATATGGTGGCAGTCGGCAGCCTCAGAAATCGCCTCGGCTTTGACGCCCAAATGCAGGCTAACGAAACTGGGAGACTGCTGGTAGTGCTGCTGCCAACGTTGTTCTGAAGGGGGTAGATCCTGCTTTACTAGGGAGCCAAAGGTGTCCCAGCGAGTAGCGTTGGAGACGATGCGGCGGGCAAAGCAGGTCTTGCCAGAGGCCAAGCGCACGCCGATGGCTCGGCCCTTTTCCGTTAAGATTTCGGTGACTCGCGAGCGATACCAGATTTCGCTCCCTGCCTGCTCTAGCCCAGTTACGAGTTGCTGGGCAATCTGACCAACTCCGCCTTTGGGGTAGTTAACGCCGCCGTAGTGGCGATCGCTAAACACCATGCCGGCATTGATCAACGGTGTGCGCTCGGCAGGTACCACAGACCAGCAGTAGCACTCCATGTCGATAAATCGCAGCAGCTCTGGATCGCGCAAGTAGCGGCGGGCCACCCCTCCCACATTGATGGGTAAACGCTTTGCTAACCCTAGGCAAGCCAACGGATGCTTGACGAACACGCTAGCGACATAGCGAGGTTCTTCCAACGACAGCAGGGGCATGGCGTTTAAGCAGTGGAAAACCCGCCAGCATTCGTCGTAGAACTGACGAATGCCCACCCGCTCGTGGGGAAAGCGATCGCACAATTCCTCCAGAAACCGTTCGTAGTTACGATGCACCCGAATATCGAGACCCTGGGGGAGGTGATAGTGAACCTGAACCGGATCGGGCAGGGTCTCTAGTTCCATACCCACGGCAGCTAAGGCTCGGGTCAGTAAGTTGGTGGTGCCCTGGCTGCCAAAGCCAAAGATCATTGAGGCTCCCACATCAAAGCGATAACCTGCCCGCTCAAAATAGCCCGCACTGCCGCCGGGAATTAAATAGCTCTCTAAGACCAGGACATGGGCTCCTTTGGCGGCTAGCTGAGTAGCTGTAACCAAGCCGCCCATACCCGCCCCAATCACAATCACATCCCACTGCTTAGGCTGGCTGGTGGACATACTTTTAGGCAACTCGTGGCTTTACTGTGATCAATTCTGTAACCGGAATCTAGGGCCTGTTTGCCTAATAATTTACAAGTGTGTGAAAGAACGGGCCTGATCGCCTTGATCTGCTTCCCCTAGAGCCCACTATTTCATAATGGGCGCAAGCCCCGTAGAAAAATTTACTGCAAAAATTAGCGCTATTTAGAGTACAAGCTCAGCTATAAAATCTCAAAACCGCTATCCTGCTAATAATTCGAGGCCCAGTAAACGAGTATTATGTTTCAGATTTAGTTGACTCCTTAAAAGATGGCACCACAACTGCGCGTATTTGTTCCTCCCCATCCCCTAATCCAACATTGGCTTGGCGTTTCTCGGGATGCCGACACGCCCTCGACCCTGTTTCGTTCAGCTATGACTGAACTAGGCCGATGGCTGACCTACGAGGCTGTGCGAGATTGGCTGCCCACCCTTGAGACCACGGTTGAGACTCCTTTGGCTAGCTGCCCGGCGACCTTCATCAACCCGGAAGTGCCGGTGGTGATTGTACCAATTTTGCGGGCAGGCTTGGCACTGATGGAGGGGGCACAGTCTCTACTGCCGCTGGCCTCGATTTACCACATCGGCTTTGTTAGGGATGAAGAAACCCTGGAGCCTACCTGCTATCTCAACAAGCTGCCAGCCTCTTTTGATCCTCAAACGCGGGTGCTGATTAGCGAACCGATGCTGGCAACGGGCGGCACCATCATGGCAATGATGAAGGAACTGACCGCTCGTGGTGCTGATCCGTCGATGGTGCGGATTATCTCCGTAGTCACTGCCCCAGCAGCTCTGCAAAAGCTAGCAGATGCCTATCCTGAGCTCAATATCTATGCGGCCACCATTGACGAAGGGCTCAATTCCCAGGGCTTTATTGTGCCGGGACTGGGAGATGCGGGCGATCGCACCTTTGGTACCTAGCTTGCTGCGCTAGCCCTACCTATCAGTTCTAGTTAATCAGCCTAGCGTGGTAGTCAGGTGAGCCCTTGTCAGCGACAATAGAAGTCACCGGAGGCCCATATCCGGTAGACTAGCTTCCCTGTTTAGATAGATACCGGAATAGACACCGGAAGGAACGATGAGCCAGCAAGATAACTTTGCCGGTGGTTTTATTGCCGGAGCCTTATTTGGAGGCATGATTGGCGGCGTGGTTGGGGCTTTGACGGCTTCCCGGCTCAGGCCTTCAGAAACGACTGCTTCTACTCTGCGCTCCCTTAATAGCCGCGAGCAGCCCCTAGAGGTGTTTGATGATGCCACTGAGGAGAGCATGGAAATAGCCCGTCGCCGCCTCGAAGACAAAATTGCTCAGCTAAACGAGGCTATTGATGACGTTCGGCAGCAGCTTGGCGGTATTAATGGCTATCCTCAGGAAATGCTGGACGATTCTTCGCTGATAGATTCCTGACCAAGGAGGGATGTGCTCAACCCACAGGACAATGCCGCTGGGCAGATTTTACCAGCGGTTCACAGAATGGGCGGTTTTCGGCCCATCTTCCCCAGTGACTATCAGTTACACTTGAACTGGCACAACAATACACGATGGATCGGCTTGGGAGCTTAGGGTTATGGAGACTTCATTGGTTGGTATGCTCGCTAACGCGGTAGCCACCTTCCTTCAGATTTATACGGTCTTGCTGATTATCCGAATTTTGCTAAGCTGGTTTCCCAATGTGGATTGGCTTAGCCCTCCCTTCAATATCTTGAGCCAGCTAACCGACCCCTATTTAAACGTGTTTCGCTCTATCATTCCTCCTCTGGGTGGTATCGATCTCTCGCCTATTCTGGCCTTTTTGCTGCTTCAGTTCATTTCCCAGGGCGTTAGCGTGGCAGCAGCTCAGGTTGCCTACGCTGCTTTTTAAGAATCGCGGCTTTCAGTCTTAGGCAACAGCTTAAATTAATGAATCAGTGTCGTCTTGACCTTAATGGTGAAGGCGATTCTTTTTTAAGCGTGAAGACAGTTGCCTCGACGCACGGTCATCAGCACATCTGCCGGGGTGACACGGGTCAAAATACTAGCAATCAGATGGCGGCTGCGCTGCAAATGGGGCTGGGTAAAGTCTAGAACAACAAAATCGGCAGGTTTGCCCTCAGCTAGATAGCCGCAGGTGCCGTCCTCCAGCGCCCCTTCTAAGACTGCACCGACGTTGCTGGTCACCAGTTTGAGAATGTCAGCCGGGTCAGGATGCAGGGCGTCTCCAAACTGACTCTTGGCAACTTTGTAGGTGAAATCGAGTTCAGCAAACAAGTTGGGGCTGTTAAGCAGGCCGTTGTCGGTGCCCAACAGCAGATTGGCCTGACTTTGCAGCAGCGCCGCGATCGGTGGCAGTGGTAGGCCTAGATTAGCGTTGGCTCTAGGGTTGAGCACTACGTTGAGCCGATGCTCCGACAGCAAGGAAATTTCATCCGCATTGGCAACAGTGGCGTGAATTACCAGGTGGGGCCGGTACAAATCAATCGCTCGTTCCAAATCGCCGCGCCCAGTCACCGCTAGGCTGACTTCCCTGTAGGCAGTGTTTTCCAGGCAGTGAATGGCCCGGAGCTTGTGGGCTGTTTCTGTAAGGGTAAGAATTTGCTGCCAAGCAGGGTCGGTCAGGTCATTCATGGTGCTTTCAGAGAAGCCATCGGCAGCGGCGAGCACTGCCTTGAGTTCATCGATGGCCTGTGGGCTAAGTGCTGCCTGATTGTGCTGGAGTTCGTCGGAGGTAAAAGGCAGCTCATTGAACTGGCCCAAAATAACTGAGCGTACCCCAGTTGATTCGGAAGCTCGACGTAGGAGTTGACTGCCGTACATGCCCTGCTCCCGAAAGTCAAAGTGGCCGACTGTGCCAGTGCGGGCCATGTAGCGCAGGTGATTGGTAATGTGCGTTAGATGTTCGGCTTCGGACTGCTTGGCTAGTTCCCGGTATTTATAGCCGTGGGGCCGAAAAAATCCTTCTTCTAAAGTTAGGCCGGTGGCTCCATCGGGCAGACAGCTATCGCCCATGTGGGTGTGGCCATTGTACATACCGGGCATGATTACCTGGGTGCCTTGATTGATGGCGTAGCAGGGTTCGCCTAAGGCAATTTGGTCAATTGTGTCGCCGCTGACGGTAAAGTGCTGGCAGTGGTGGGGCACCAGATCAGGCCCGTAGAGAACTATACAGTTGGTGAACTCAAAGAGAGGAGCCATCGACATAGAAAAAGGAGTTTTTGGCATCCTCCCATGAACCGGAACCACTAAGCATGCCTGAGATACCGTACGGCCGAGGCAAAAGATTCCTGCTTAGCAAGGGCTGTTGCTGGTGCAGATGATTTACGGCCTCTATGTCTGGTTCACTCAAGACCTCTTTGAACCCTCCACCGCCGAAGTTTTCCTTGCCTCGAAGCGGGAATAGCTGCACGAGAAAGTTGATCTAGGGCTGTTATGCGGCTACAATAGTAACTTTGGAATTCTTTGGAGAACAAGCTGCATGGCGCGATATAGAGGCCCTCGCCTCCGAGTAGTACGCCGCCTGGGGGAACTGCCTGGACTGAGCCGTAAATCTCCTCGTAAGGCTTATCCCCCCGGACAACACGGGCAGGCCCGTAAGAAAAAATCTGAATATGGGGTTCGTCTAGAAGAGAAGCAAAAGCTCCGCTTCAACTATGGGTTGACGGAAAAGCAGCTGCTTCGGTACGTGAAAAAAGCCCGTCGGGCTGGTGGTTCTACCGGCTTGTCTCTACTACAGCAGCTAGAGATGCGGTTAGACAACACGATCTTCCGGTTAGGCTTTGGCCCGACCATTCCGGCGGCGCGTCAGATCGTCAACCACGGTCACATTACCGTCAACGGTCGGGTCGTTAGCATTCCTAGCTATCAGTGCCGTCCTGGCGATGTGATCAGCGTTCGCGACAAGGCTGTCTCTCGCACCTTGGTGGAAGCCAACCTGCAATTCCCTGGTCTGGCCAACGTTCCCAACCATCTTGAACTCGATAAGGGCAAGCTCACTGCTAAGGTGAACGGCATCATCGAGCGGGAATGGATTGCGCTCAATATCAACGAACTGCTCGTGGTTGAGTACTACTCGCGGAAGGCATAACCTCCGATACTGTCTCTATTTCGAGCTGGCGTACGCTTACCGCGCTAATTAAATACTTTTCTCCTAACCTTCTGGTCCGTCAGCCAGGAGGTTTTTATTTGTGCGATCGCAAGCTTTCTAAATACCAATAGCTCCGCCTAAAAAATCAAAGCCCGCGTAAGCGGGCTTTGAAAATCGTAGGGTTAGAAAATTTTGCCCAGGCCAGTGGCGACGGTGGGGCCAGTTAATCGCCCATCCAGCTAACTCAAACTTAGTTTATTTAATATCAAGCCACTCTCGCACTTTTGCAAGGGACCAGCCTCGGTAGTCCGCAATAGCCTGAAGATGGTCAGGGGTCAGCTCATTGACCAGACCTGTTCTCCACCAGTCAAGAACGCCATAGTCGAGCCTGAGAGCGTTCTCGAGGTTCCGATAATCGGTTCCTTTCACCCGCTCCAGCTCGATCCAATCAATTAATGCCTGCTTGTTCCAATTCGTGAATACCTGACGATTCATTCAGTAACTATCCTTATCCCGAGACAAAACCAATCTAAATTATATCTATCTATAGGTTAAAAACCCATCAGCATTTTGGCTGATCTTGCTTTAAAGGTAAGCATACAAAAAGAAAGAATAGTTTTAACAAAGTGATAAGAGCTTATTACCTATAAACACAAAAATCGAGCCTTGGAAATTTTATTCCAAAGCTCCAAAGTACAACAAAATTTTTTCTAAATGTGAAACAATCTCTTTTTAAGCCAATTTGAGCTGGTTTATCCAGGATATAGCTCTAATCCGAGCCATCAAGCCAATAAACAGCTTTCAAGAAATATCTTTGTAGAAGTACCAAAATATTAAGGTACAAAAAAATAAAAATCAAGCATCAGGCTTAATTTTCAGTTTCTCTTAATTAGAGAAAACGTCGTTGTGGCAGGTAAAATGTGTAGCTTTAAGAAATGGATAAATCTGAGCAAATCTTTTATGGCTGCCCCAACACACTGCAAAAGTAAATTGCACTTAGACAATGCAATTTACCTTCGCTAAAAGACATCAATATTATTTGATGGATCCTTTTACTTCAATACCCCTCACCCGCATAGAATAGACCCCAAAATTGGTTGGGAGGTCATTGCTGGGGCAATCCTCATAAAAGCATTACAAAACTTATTGTACATAAAAAAAGCTAATAAAAAAGACGGATCTGCTAATACTTCCCCGTTAGACGTCATGGGGGTTGTGACAGATCCGTCTTTCTATTTGACTGCTAGCAGACTAAGGGCTGGGCCAGCTGTTGCCCTAGACCTCAGTGCTAGCTGGAGTTGACTATAAGGCAGGCTTTTCTACATCAAGTTCGCTCAGCAGGCTGGGGGGAATGATCACCTTATCGATGACGTGAATCACCCCATTGCTGGCTTCTATATCAGGCATCACGACGGTTGCATCATTGACCATGACGCTGTCGCCCAGAGACACTGTAACGTCACTGCCCTCTACGGTAGCTACGTCGCCTTCAACCAAATCGCCAGAGGTAACGGTACCAGGGACGACGTGGTAGGTCAGAATCTGAGCCAGTAACGCCTGGTTTTCAGGCATGAGTAGCGCCTCTAGTGCACCTTCAGGGAGGGCCTCAAAGGCGGCATCGGTCGGCGCGAAAACGGTGAAAGGCCCTTCCCCAGATAGGACTTCTACTAGGCCAGCCGCCTCAACGGCAGCAACTAGAATCTCAAACTCGCCACTGCTAGATGCAACATCGACAATGGTTGTCTCAGTGGTTTCCTCGGCCTGCATTTCCTCGGCCTGTTCTTGCATTTCCTCGGTCGTCTCTACTTGGGCAGAGTCCTTTTCAACCATGTCACCAGCGGCAGCAGGCAAAGACGCGACCAAACCTGCTCCGAGGACTCCGAGCCCAACGGTAAGTACGTGATTCATGAAACGCATAGCAACTCCTTGTGGGAATGCAAAACTGCTATGAAGTGCTGCTTAAGATTTCGTAAACACTTCACTACGGTATGTTAACTATGGTTTCCAAAAGTGTCTAGTCTGACTGCTTTTTTTAAGCCTTACCGATAGCTGCGCTGGGTTAGCTCAACATTTTCAAAGTCTAGGCTTTCTTTATGCAGGTCGGGCACACGCCCCTCGCCCCGATACTCCCAGGCAGCAACGTAGGCAAAGTGCTCATCGTCTCGCTTGGCCTCACCCTCTGGCGTCTGTGACTCTTGGCGGAAGTGGCCGCCGCACGATTCTTCCCGATGCAGGGCATCTCGCGCCATCAGTTCGGCTAGCTCCATGAAATCGGCGACCCGTCCGGCAAACTCCAGGTTCTTGTTGTAGGTGTTGGGCTGGCCGGGTACCTTCAGGTTTTGCCAAAACTCCTCCCGCAGATCTTGGATCTGGGTGATGACCGATTCCAATCCTTCTCGGTGGCGGGCCATGCCGACAAAGTCCCACACCAGTCGGCCCAGATCGCGATGAAACTCCAGCACCGTCTTTTCGCCCTGAATGCTAAGTAGCTGAGTGATGCGGGCTTGGGCAGCGGCTTCGGCTTCGGCAAAAGCATCGTGGTCAGGGCTAACGGGGGGCAGGGGCTGACTGGCAATGTAGTTGCCTAGGGTATAGGGAATGACGAAATAGCCGTCGGCTAGGCCCTGCATTAGGGCGCTGGCCCCGAGGCGGTTGGCCCCGTGATCAGAGAAGTTGGCCTCGCCCAGCACAAACAGACCGGGCACGGTGCTCATCAGGTGGTAGTCAACCCACAGCCCGCCCATTGTGTAGTGAACGGCGGGGTAGATCCGCATGGGCACGTCGTAGGGGTTGTCGCCTGTGATCCGCTGGTACATGTCAAAGAGGTTGCCGTAGCGGGCTGCGATCGCACCTTTCCCCTGCTTTGCGATCGCATCTCGAAAGTCTAGATACACAGCCAACCCCGTTTCACCCACACCCCGCCCTTGGTCGGTCACCTGCTTGGCGTTGCGCGAAGCCACATCACGGGGTACCAGATTGCCAAAGGTGGGATAGCGCTGCTCCAGGTAATAGTCGCGCTCAGCTTCGGGAATCGCCTCAGGGGAACGAGTATCGCCCGGTGTTTTGGGCACCCATACCCGACCATCATTGCGCAGCCCCTCACTCATTAGCGTTAGCTTCGACTGGTAGTCCCCTGAAACCGGAATACAGGTAGGGTGGATCTGGGTATAGCAGGGATTGGCAAAGTGGGCTCCCCGCTTGTGGCAGCGCCACGCCGCTGTAACGTTGGAGTTTTTGGCGTTGGTTGAGAGGTAATAGACATTGCCATAGCCGCCCGTACAGAGCAAAACGGCATCTCCGGCATAGCGCTCCAGCTGGCCCGTTACCAAGTTGCGCACCACAATGCCCCGCGCCTGCCCGTTGACGACAACCAGGTCCAGCATTTCCCGCCGAGCATAGACCTCTATTTTGCCAGCCTGCACCATGCGCATCATGGCGCTATAGGCCCCTAGCAGGAGCTGCTGTCCAGTCTGTCCTCGTGCATAAAAGGTGCGCGAAACCAGCGTACCGCCAAAGGATCGGGTGTCGAGCAGGCCGCCGTATTCACGGGCAAAGGGAACTCCCTGAGCCACACATTGGTCAATAATGCTGGTGCTGATTTGGGCCAGCCGATAGACGTTGGCCTCGCGGGAGCGATAGTCACCGCCCTTGATCGTGTCGTGAAACAGCCGCCAAACGCTATCGCCATCATTAGGATAATTTTTGGCCGCATTGATGCCGCCCTGGGCCGCAATGCTGTGCGCCCGCCGGGGAGAGTCTTGAATGCAAAAGCTCTTAACGTGGTAGCCCAACTCCGCCAAACTCGCTGCCGCCGAAGCCCCCGCTAGGCCCGTACCGACTACCAAAACCGTGTGCTTGCGCTTGTTGTTGGGGCTAACCAGACGACAGCGCTCCCTAAAGCCATCCCACTTGTCCTGCAATTGCCCTGCCGGAACCCGTGAATCTAGTGCCATTGTGCTCCTCTCCGTGGGGCTTGCCGCCGCCGCTACTCAGCTCAACAGGTTGAAATAAATTGCCAGCGGCAGCGCAATAAATCCTGCCGCAATCAGCGCTGCTAAAACCGTACTCAGGGCATAGACCAGGGGCCTAATCGACTTGCTCATGGCCCCCAGCGACTGCAGCGCACTCCAGATGCCGTGGCGTAGGTGGAAGCCTAGCAGCACCATCACCGCCGGATAGCCAAAGGCATACATCGGCTCGTGAAACTTCTCAAACACCAGCCGCGCCAAATCCCGCCCCGGAACTCCGCCAAACTCAGCGTCGTAATAGGCCCCAAACTTAAAGCTAGTCAGGTGAAACACCAAAAAGACCGCCAGCGTAATGCCGGTAAAAATCATGGTGCGAGAACTCAGGCTTTGCAGACTGGGACTGCCCGCAGAAGCATATTTCTGGTAATGCACCGGGCGAGCTTTGAGCCGGTTCAGGTAAATCTGAATGCCCAGCCCCGCATGTACCAGGACAAATACCAGCAGCCCAGCCTCAATGACATACAGCAGCACTCCCCAGTCTTCTAGGTGGCGGGCGTACTGGTTGTAGGCATTGCTGCCAGTAAACAAAATTAAATTGCCCAGCATATGCACCAGGACAAAGATTGCCAGTCCTAGCCCAGTTACCGCCGAGAGCAGCTTTTTACCGATAGGAGACTGATAAAGCCGTGGCTCCTGGGCTGGAGCAGACGATTCGGTGCTGGGTGACCTAAGAACGTCGGTCATGAGGGGAAGGGTGAAGCGGATACCTTGATCCTAAGCGGAATTTAGGGGAGATGGGGAGGGGTAGGGGAAGGTGGGGGAGTAGGGGAAGGTGGGGGAGTAGGGGAAGGTGGGGGAGTAGGGGGTGAATGGGTGGAGGGTGGATGGGGCTTAGAGCGTGATTAATTAGTGTTATGGGGTGAGGTTGATTTTCAAGCTGAGTATTCTCCGGGTCTCCGCATCTCCGGGTTCCCATCTCCCCCACCTTCCCCTACTCCCCCACCTTCCCACCTCCCCTACTTTCCCCACCTAATCCTTATCCGCCGAGGCAGCAGGAGGCTCGGCAGGATTGGTGATGACGGTATCGACGGCGACGTTGAGCTGGTAGGTGATGGGCTGCTGGGCTGTGGAGACGACGACAATTTCGTAGTACCCGGTTTGAGTGAGTTCGCCGGACCAGGTGGTGTTTGAGGAGTCGGACAGCAGGTAGGGGTCTTCATCTGTGGGGCTGGGCAGGTAGAGCGAGAGCAGGGTTTCGGGGGAGGAGGGCTGGAGGTTGAGGCGCAGAAGCTGGCCGCTGTTTAGGTTGAGGGTGTAGACCTGGCCTTCGCCGGGGTCGAGGTTGACCTGGATCTGCTGGCTGTAGGTTCCTGGCTGAAAGCTGATTTCGGTGAGCTTTTGGCCTGACTCTAGGGCGTTGACTCGATCTTGAGCTAGGGCAAACCAGATTTGACTGGTGGGTTCTTCAACAAAGCCGTCGTTGACTCGGCCGGGAAAAAGGTTGCCATAGCGGGCATCGGCCAAGTCATAGAGGGCGCGGCGGCTGACATAGAGCTGATTGACTTGGGCTCTCCAACGATCGAGGTCGCTGGAGTTGTAGCGACCTAGACGCTGACGGGCAGCAGTACTGAGGTTTTGCTCGGTGAGGGTGAGCATGTCGTTTGCGATCGCATCCCACTCAGTCCGCAAGGCGGCATCTTCTGGGCTACTGGTGAGCTGGGTACCCCGCAGGTCAGGATAGCGCTCATAAAAGAGCTGATCGGTTAACTGGGTCAAATAAGAATTATCGACGCCCAAGGCCTGCGCCCGTTCAGTAGTGGCGCGTTTGCGGGTCTGCTCTTCCTCAGAAATGTCAGGACCGCCAACGTCACTACCGCCAGGGATGGCGATATTATCCAGCCAGCCCGAGGCTGTTAGCCCCCACCAGCCCAGCCCCACTACTCCGAGCAGCACCAAAAGACCCAACAAAGCCTGCAGGCAACCTGAAGAGGAGCGGGGCGTGGGGCGTGGGCGGGGCTCGACGGGTTCTTCAATTAGCGGTGGGGTGTAGGACGCGGTGGGTTGGGGCAGAGGCGCATAGGGCGGGTCGGTCAAGGAGATATAGGCAGGCCCGCGAGGCGGCTGAGGCGTAGACTTGCGGCGAGGAGCAGGCGGATCGGGAAGCGGCGGTGGGGGGGGCGGCGTCATGGGCTGCATGCGGATGGGCAAAGACGACTGCCAGCTGCCGCTATCGTAGGCAGCGATGTGGAAATCAGCCATCACCTGATCAGCAGTGGCGTAGCGATCGCTGGCCCGAGGCGCAACCAGCCGATTGAGAACTGTGGCCAGAGCTGGGCTGACCCTAACTTTCTCCTGCCATTGCCAGGTTTGGCTGCGCTGATCAAAAAGCGCCTCTGGCTCCTCGCTGGTCAGCAGCACCAGAACGGTAACCCCCAGCGCGTACAGGTCAGAGCTAGGATTGGCAACGCCCGAATCTAGCTGCTCTGCTGGGGCATATCCGGCTTTGCCCAGCCGCGTCACCTGCCCGTCTGCGTTGGCGTAGGGCTGCTCAACCCCCAATTGATAGCGAACGTTGACGACCAGCTGCTTCACCCCGCCAAAATCGATTAGCACGGGCAGTCCATCGGCGTTGCGCTGGATCAGGTTGTCGGGGGAAATATCGCGGTGTACGATCCCCAAACTGTGAAGATATTGAAGTACCGGCAATACCTGCCGCAGCAGCATAGCGACCTCATTTTCAGAAAACTGCCCAGCATAGCGGCGGCGAGTCTCTAGCAGTTCCTGATAAGTTGGTCCCTCTACGTAGTCCTGCACTAGAAAGAGCCGCCCGCCTTCTCGAAACAGCTCCCGAAACCGAGGAATCTGAGGATGATCTAGCTGGTAGAGAATGTTAGCCTCGCGCGCAAAAAGCTGCTGCGCCTTCTCCAGAGCGGCTTCCCCCTCCACCTGGGGCACAAACTCTTTGAGCACACACATCTCCTGAAACCGGTTGGCGTCTTCTGCCAGATAGGTATGGCCAAACCCGCCCCGGCCCAGCTCCCGCACCACCCGGTAGCGCCCGCCGAGCAGCATTCCGCCCTGTCCCAGTCCGAACATATGCCCTTGCTTTGTGAGTTTGTTCACTGAGGATAGCAGGAGACGCGGGGGAGGTGGGGGTAGATGGGTGGATGGGTTAGGGAGTGGGGGGTGGGGGAGATGGGGGAGTGGAGGAGATGGGGGGTGGGAATGAATTTAGGAGCCAATAGTAAGGTCTATGGCTCCTCTGCCTCTATATTCTTAGTGCCCTAACTCTTTCTCACTCTGATTCATGAAATAGGGCAATTCTTCCTGCGGCTGGGGCCACTGGCGGCGGATATAGCGCACTAGCCAGGGGGCTGAGACGGCTAAGCAGAGGACGCCTAGCCACCAGCTGGCGCGAAATTCTGCCAGGGTATTGACGCTGGTCTCGGGGTTGGCTTGGGCGGTCAGGAATTCTAGGCCGGTTGCGATCGCATTATTCAAGGCATGGGCTGCGATGGGCACTAGCAGGGAGCGGGTATGCAGGTAGAGCAGTGACATGATCACCCCAAAGACAAACAGCCCGATCAGGTTGGAGTGCAGTACCCCAAAAAAGATGGAGGTCAGCACAATGGCCGGACGAATTCCCCACTTGAGCCCCCAGCGGTGCAGCAGAATGCCGCGAAATAAAAACTCTTCGGTAATCGGAGCCACCACGATGGCCGAGAACAGCATCAGCAGGTTGTAGAGTCCTGGGGTTGAGGTTTCTTCGGCTGAGAGCAGCAGGGTTTGCTGCAGGGTGGCTTCGACAATGCCCGGTGCGACTAACGAGAGCAGCAGGTAGGAAAGCTGAAAGGCTCCTAAAGAGAAAAAAAACATCCCCAGCACTAGCAGCCCCATGGCCTGCCAAGAGAAATGGGCAGGCCAGCGACCGAGCAGGTATTCCAGGGACAAAGGCGGTCGGCGTGACCAGAGCAAGACCGATAGGCAAAGCCCGCTAAAGATCAAGATGTAGAGGACCGGGGCCAAGATCGGGTCGTTGGGCTGCAGCGGCAGGACGTTGAGGGTGCCCAATATGCCAAAGAGCAGGGCCAGGGAGCCTGCGATCGCAAAAAAGCCCAGCACGACAACTCGCGCCTTTATCCGTACAAAAGGATTTTCAGACATTGCCATAAACTGGAATTGCTGCCCCCCGAATATCTTTTGCCGCTGCCGAGGCCAAAAAGCAAATGACCTGGGCCAGAGAGGCCGGGGTGACCCACTGGCTAGCGTTTTCTTCCCCCATGGCTCTGCGGTTGGTGGGGGTATCAATCACGCTAGGCAGCACTATGTTGGCTGTGATGTTGGTGCCTTTCATCTCATCGGCAATTGCTTTGGTGAGCGCCACTACCCCCGCTTTGGAGGCGCAGTAGGCCGCTAGCTGACCGACGGGTTCAACTGCTCCTCGCGATCCAACCGTGACGATCCGACCGTAGTTGCGGGCCTGCATTTTCTTCAGGCTGTGTTTACAGAGGAGAAACGTCGTGTGCAGGTTTAGCTCAAAGGCTCCCTGCCAATCGGCATAGCTGTACTCAGCCGTTGGCCCCATCGAAAAACCGCCTACTAGATGAATCAACGCATCTAGCTGCGCCATTTCGCCAATCAGGTCAGCGACAGCGGCTTCATCGGTCAAATCGGCCTGTTTAAAGGTAACTCGCTCAGCCTCTGCTGGGGGTAAGACGGCCAGCAGCCTTTCCATGTCTCGGGCTTGGCGGTACGGCAGCGTAACGGCGGCACCCTGCTCTAAAACCGCACGGGTAACTGCCGTCCCTAGCCCTCCAGTACCGCCTGTGATAAGCACTTGCTGACCTTGCATAAGGCTCGTTACTCATTGCGGTAAGTCATTCACACCATACCGGGGACAGATGCTAAATTCAATGATCTGCCGAGGATCCGCTGAGATTGGTAGGTTGTATGCCTCTAATAGGGGCAAGCTCGAGAGCCTGATTAAAAGACACTGGGCGTAACCGTTCAATTGTCACGGTAGACTGTTGAAATTGGAAAAAAGCGCCTGACCGGTCAGAGCCTCAAAAGGCTAAGCCAGAGGGGGCTGATTCAATGGTGATGGTGCGATCGCATAAAGAGTAAATATAAGGACGTATGGCAACGTTTTTGCTGGAAGTCGGCACGGAAGAGCTGCCCGCCAGTTTTGTGAGTGAGGCGCTACGGCAGTGGGAGGCGCGCATCGCCCCCGATCTCAAGGAAAACTTTCTAGAGCCTGCCGCAATTCAGCTCTACGGTACCCCCCGGCGGCTAGCTCTGCTAGTTGAGGGGTTGCCTGATCGCCAGCCCGACCGGCAGGAAGAGGTCAAAGGCCCCCCGGCCCAGGCTGCCTTTAAAGACGGCAAACCTACCAAGGCTGCCGAGGGCTTTGCCCGGTCGCGAGGTGTAGAGGTTAGCGCCCTAGAGGTGCGGCAGACAGATAAGGGCGATTTTGTCTTTGTTAACCAGGCGATCCACGGTCGGCCTACGGCAGAGATTTTGACCGAGCTGGTGCCGCAGTGGATTTTTGGCCTGGAGGGCAAGCGGTTTATGCGCTGGGGCGATGGTGACCTGCGCTTTCCCAGGCCGATCCGATGGCTGGTGACGCTGCTCGATGATGCCGTGCTGCCCCTGACGCTAGAAAATGGCTCGGAGATCTGCACGAGCGATCGCATCTCCGCCGGACACCGGGTGCTTCATCCCGCCGAAATTTCTCTGACCCATGCCCAGGAGTACGTCGATACGCTGCGAAATGCCTTTGTCGAGGTAGATTCGGCCCTTCGCAAACAGCGCATTCAGGAACAGACCGAGGCAGCGGCCCGTTCAGCCCAGGGTGTTGCTGTGATATCGCCCGATCTATTAAATGAAGTGACGAACTTGGTGGAGTGGCCTACCGCTGTCGTCGGGCGGTTCGATCCCGAGTTTTTGGAGCTGCCCCCAGAAGTGGCCATGATGGAAATGGAGAGCCACCAGCGCTATTTCCCAGTGCGGCCAGCGGCGGATGCCAACACCCTGCTGCCCTGCTTTGTCACCATTTCTAACGGCGATCCGGCCAAGGCTGACCTGATTGCCGAGGGCAACGGACGGGTGATCCGGGCGCGGCTCTCAGACGGCAAGTTTTTCTTTGATGCCGACAGATCCCAGCCGCTTGAGGCCTTTGTTGACAAGCTCGAAACCGTCACCTTTGAAGAACGGCTCGGATCTGTGCGGGCCAAAGTGCGGCGGATTGGTGCGATCGCAGCCCACGTTGCCGATCAGCTCCAGCTTGCTCAGAGCGATCAGGAGGCAGTCCAGCGGGCGGCGCTGCTGTGCAAGGCTGATCTAGTGACTCAGATGGTGGGTGAGTTTCCTGAACTTCAGGGGGTAATGGGCCAGAAATACGCCCTGCATGCGGGAGAGCCAGAAGCGGTGGCCAACGCCATTTTTGAGCACTACCTGCCACGCGGCGCTGAAGACGATCTGCCGCAGTCGCTGATCGGGCAGATCGTGGGCATTGCCGATCGCATTGATACCTTGGTCAGTATCTTTAGCTTGGGCATGCTGCCCACCGGCTCGTCTGATCCCTTTGCCCTGCGACGAGCGGCCAATGCCATTCTCAACGTTACCTGGGCAGCAAACTTGCCCCTCAACCTGCACCAGCTGCTCAAGACCGTAGTGCAAGACTTTGTCGCCGATCCGGCAATTCAAATTGCCGATGCTGCTACCCTAGAAAATCAGCTCAGCGATTTCTTCCTGGCGCGGGTGCGATCGCTACTGCAGGACGATCGCCAGATTGACTACGACCTGGTCAACGCAGTGCTGGGCGACAACGATCCCGACTATGCTGAGCGGGCTTTGATTGACCTGCTAGACGTGCGCGATCGGGCGCAGTTCCTCCAGAGCATTCGGCAAGACGGTACCCTCGATCAGGTGTATGAAACGGTCAATCGAGCCTCTCGGCTGGCTGCCCAGGGCAGTCTCGACACCCAGAGCCTTGATGCTGCTACCGTAATCGATCCCCAGGCATTTCAGCAGCCCTCGGAGGCAGCCTTTTTCGAGGCCCTGCAAGATCTGCTGCCCCAAACCCAGGCGGCTCAAGCCCAGCGAGACTACCGCAAGCTGATCACCGGGCTGGCTGCTGCCGCCCCAGTCGTCAGCCGTTTCTTTGACGGGCCTGACAGCGTTTTGGTGATGGCTGAAGAGGCCACTGTCCGGCGCAACCGCCTCAATCTGCTGAGCCTGCTGCGAAATCATGCGCGGGTGCTGGCAGACTTTGGGGCAATCGTCAAAGGATAGGTGCTGCTGCAATGAATAACGCCCATGTGATTGGCCTTGGCAAATCTGGCATTGCAGCGGCCCGGGTGCTGCACCAGGAAGGTTGGCAGGTGGTATTGAGCGATCGCAACTCCGCCCCCTTGCAGGTAACGGACATTGAAGCTCTACAGGCAGAGGGGATCACCGTCGAGTTAGGCCACAGCTTTGTCCCCGACGACACGCTCAACCTGCTGGTCGTTAGCCCTGGTGTGCCTTGGGATGCCCCAGCCCTAAATCAGGCGCGCGATCTTGGTATTGAGGTGATTGGCGAAACTGAACTGGCTTGGCGCACCCTGGAAGACCGCTGCTGGGTGGGTGTCACCGGCACTAACGGCAAAACCACCACCACCGCCCTGATTGCTGCCATCTTTCAGGCGGCTGGGTATGATGCTCCCGCTTGCGGCAATATCGGCTACGCTACCTGCGAATTGGCCCTGCGGCAGCAGGTGCCCGACTGGATTGTGGCAGAACTCAGCAGCTACCAAATCGAGGCTTCGCCCACCCTAGCTCCCCGCATTGGCGTGTGGACCACCTTTACTCCCGACCACCTGCAGCGCCACCAGACCCTAGAAAACTACTTTCAGATCAAGGCAGCGCTCCTGCACCGCTCGGAATACGCCATCTTTAACGGCGACGACCTCTACCTGCGAGAGCACGTGCCCCGCATTTTTGGCGACGTGTACTGGACCAGCGTGGGGGGCCGAAGTGCGATTGCACCGCTCCAGCCCACTACCTATATCGAAGATGGCTGGGTCAAGTTCGATACGCTGCCCATCGTCCGGGCTGATGCTCTAAAGATGGTTGGGTCGCACAACCTGCAAAATCTTTTAATGGCCGTGACGGCCGCCTGCCTAGCCGAGATTAATGAAGCAGCTATTGCTCAGGGCGTAGCCAATTTCCCTGGCGTGCCCCATCGCCTAGAGCACATCTGCACCTGGCAAGGCATCAACTTTGTCAACGACAGCAAAGCAACTAACTACGATGCTGCCGAGGTGGGGCTTCGCTCCGTTGCTGCTCCGGTCATTCTTATTGCTGGTGGTGAAGCCAAGGCGGGCGACGACACTGCCTGGATGCGGGCTATCCAGCGGCAGGCGGCCCAAGTTCTGCTGATTGGATCGGCGGCTCCCGCCTTTGCCCAGCGGCTAGAGCAGGAAGGTTTTGGAGACTACGAAATTGTAGAAACCATGGAGCGGGCGGTTGAGCGGAGTGCGGAACTGGCTCTGCAAGATCGGGTCAAAACAGTGTTGCTCTCCCCAGCCTGCGCCAGCTTTGATCAGTACCCCAACTTTGAAGTGCGGGGCGACCACTTCCGCCAACTCTGCCTAGAGAGGTTTCAATCAGGTTAGAAATGCCCCTGGTTTGTATAGTTTGTGTAGCGCCGGATGCTGTCAGTCCAGTCAATCATCCGCAAAATACTTTCTGGAGAGTTGCTGCGGGGGCTCCCAGCCCTCAAAAGCGGGGGCAGGAGCTTCAAAGGCTCCCGGGATTGAGGAACTTAAGGGGCCAGTCCTGATCAATTCCAGTGCAGATTGTTTTGCCAACATCATCAATGGTGATGCTGTCCTTAAGTCGCAATAGAGGCTAAAGGGTTAAGCGTCCCACCTGCTGGGGGATGCTATTATCGAGTGCAGCGTGCATCAGACAGAAGAAATCTAGATGACTTTGATGGAGGTTGCATTCTATTAATTAGAGGTTAGCTGCTGTCTTTCCTAAAGGGCTCTTTAAGGCATCCTTAGTCACTGGGCTAGATGCTGCTGATTGCACGAAATCTTGACTACCCAACTGTGTACTAAGGCTTATCTTTAAAAAGCCTAGCCATCGTTAAAAGGGGCATCACCAATCGTCGAGGTCAGTAAAAGTGAGCTATCCCAGTCTTCGAAGTTACATCAAAACCTTGCGAGGATTACTGAGTCGAAAAAGTAGCTGGTTAGCCCAAGAGTCTGTTACACTGGCAGACCTTTGCTTGGCTTACGGAACTTTAGCGGGCCTCAGTGATCGAGAGAAAAAGACTTTATTTTTAGCGGCCTACTTCAAGAATTTAGGGGCCGTTTTTTTAAACCCTATTGTGCTTGAGCAGGAGTTTCAAAATCATAAGCAGGTGCAGACTCACTTAAATACCTGGTTTCAGGAGAGCGCTCAGCTAGCCAAGGAAGCTGGTCTCTCTGAGGTTGCTATCATCTTAGACCAGTATTATCGGCGGTCTGTGCCGCAGGACAAGCTGGCTAAAATCTTTCAAGTGCTGAATGCTTGGGTGTCTTGCCGCAATCGCAAAGCCTGGCGTCCCTCTATGAGTGAAAAAGATACGCTGATTATTCTAGAGCAGCGGGCTCAGCTAGAGTGGTCTGACCCTTATACGGTCCATCACTTTATCGAGTATTTCCGCCGACCCATTCCTCAAGCTAAAGCTTTAGGCGCTTACCAAAATTGAACGGCACTCCTGCCCTAGGTGCATTCTCCTGCGCTTAGGGCAACGTTTGTAGTGCCAATCAAGTGAACCGGTAGAAGCACATCGGCTAGATCGAACGCAAAGTGCCCTGGCTATTTCAGTCAGGGCACTTTATGAAAATGGCGTTGAGAGGCACTTAGTTGAAGTTTTAAGCCAAGCTCAACCTATGCAGCGTCAGGGTTTTTAGCGATTTGTAGCCGCTAAATTTAACAATATTTGATTTGGAGTTAAGGGCTATAGGGCATTTACTCGCTTGGGCTGAGCCGGTAAGAGGTTAGTCGGGCCAGTCAAGTTGGCAAAATACTTCTTGTAGAGAATAGCGGGCAGCGTTAGCGGCCAGAGCAGCGCCGCCACAGTAAAGCAGATCCAGGTTTCCACATCGGCTTTGGACGCGGTTACATCTCGCATTAGGGTTCGCAGTGCGATCGCAAAAACAAGCGTAGCTGGAATTAAGTAGAGAGTCATAAGCATCCTCCTTGGTGAGTGCCGAGGGGTATGACTGCACAACAGAGGCTTTATGTTCCCGAAAAAATTATGAAATTCTAACAACCTGCGACCCACAGCGTGATCTCTCCAAAGAGAGAGCCAAAATTTTCCATAGATAGAGATGTTGAGGGTGCTAATTGGGAGCCAAATTTAGCCTAGAGGCGAGGTCCATTAGCCTCTTCCCCAAGCCGTAAACATCAGTTCTACCAAACTCCTGAGTGCTATCGTTGTAGCCACCCTGGCAGTTCCATAAAATACAGGAGACCTTTGGTTTCCCAAAAAGCAGGCTTTCTTGTCTCAACCACGCCACTACCCAATGCCGCCTCCAGAGACTTTTTCAGACTCTGCTGCTTTTCTGGTATCGCAGTACCTCAAAGCCGCTGCTACCCCAAACAATACGTTGACCGGCTGGTCTCTAGAGGATCGAGACCCCCACGTGATCGAAAAACTGCTGCCCTTTTTTGGGGGCGTATATCGCCATTACTTCCGAGTCAAGACCGATGGCTGGGAACACATTCCGGCCGAGGGCAAAGTCCTTCTTATTGGTTCGCACAACGGCGGATGGGCTGCGCCCGATACTGTCATGATGGCCTACGACTGGTTTAGACACTTTGGGACAGAGCGGCCCATCTATGCCCAAATGGAATCTAGAATGTGGCGGGTTTGGCCTGCTTTGGCCCGTCTGGCTACCCAAGTGGGGGCCCTGCGAGCGCACCCTCAAACAGCCCTAGCAGCCCTACGGCAAAATGCTAGCCTGCTTATTTACCCCGGCGGCTTGAAGGATGTGTTTCGACCCCACGCGCTGCGACACAAGATTCATTTTGGGGGGCATCAGGGCTTCATCAAGCTGGCCCTGCAAGAAGCCGTACCGATAGTGCCGCTAATCTCCTACGGGGCCCACTCCACCCTGTTTATTCTGGCCGATGTCTATCCCGTTCTTCAGCGGCTGCACCATCGGGGTATACCCTGGCCTTGGGGCATCGATCCGGGCACCTGGCCAATCTACTTGGGCTTGCCTTGGGGTTTGGCGCTAGGCCCTTTGCCCAACATTCCTCTGCCAGTGCAGCTACATACCCGCATCTGCCGCCCCATCTTTTTCGATCGCTATGGCGATGCAGCTGCCCACGACAAAGCCTATGTTGATGAGTGCTACCACCGAGTAACCCGGCTCATGCAGCTGGAGCTAGATCGCCTGGTTGAAGAAGAAAAAGGGCAGCAAAATGATGATTAAAGCCCTCTATCGCGAGATAGAAGAAGAATTACTCATTCGGGGAACCGAAGGCTATCTCTCGGTTCTCCTCATTTTCCTCCCTTTAAAAAAAGAGTTTTATAGATAAACAACCTTCGCTGTTTCAGGCAGCCCTTAGAAAATGTTCCAACCCACTCATCTACTCGTCTCCCGCTCTCGGCAAACGCCGGTCCAGCTAGTGACCGGCTCCCAGGGCTATAAGCTCTACACCGAAAAAGAATGGCAGCAGAGCCGCAAGCCCGCTTTTGAAATGCGCTCCAAGCTAGGCATTTTTTGCCAAGGTATTCCAGTTGTAGGCTATAACCTGCAGCCCCTAACAGCTAATATGCTGGCCGAGGAAAATCCAGCGCTGGCTCAGGGAGCTTGATCTGCCATCCATTCCCTTCCGACTTCCTTTTGACTAAAGCTGCTCCAATATTGCTAGCTTGGGTTCTGGCCTGTTCTTCCCCTGTAGCAATTGGTTGAATCGAAGCTCCGTATGTTGGCTTTAGGAAACAAAGCTAACAGGCCCAGATCAACAACAGCTGCCGCTATGAGCAGACCAAAGTCACAGCAAAAACCTGAGTCATGCCTGCTTCTAGTCTAGAGAAACTGGTAACCGGGCAGGCTAAGCAGACGTTTTTCTGACAAGGGCGCTTCCTTATTAGACCTTTACGTTCTTCGAGCAAGCCAACGACCTTGCAGTGGCAGTCGTTTAATTCAGAGAATTGCCAACGTTTTCTGCCAACTGCGCTACCGTTGCGGGTAAATGCCCCCAGGGATTGGCACTTTAGATCATGGGCTTCTTAAGCAAGCTGTTTGGTGAGAAGGAAGAGGAAAAAGCGGCAGCAACCCCTTGGGTCGCGGTGAAGTCGGTAGCTACTCAGAAGTCCATTCATAGCTCAGCCGGCTAGACTATCAAATTTGGGATTACTTTATAGAGCTTCACTGAGGGTTTACAGCCTGTCGCCCTAGAAGCAGCTACATTAGTTTTAAGCCCAAAGGCTTCTTAAATTAACCCTTTATGAGTAATCCGCCCCGGCAGAAATGCCGGGGTTATTTATGTTTAGCAGCATATTAAAATGGGCAGCGCATCTGTTAAAGAAACTTTCGCTGCGGCCAGCAGGCAGCACTACCGATTCTGACGCCCCGACCCGAGAGGCAGCTCCTCCGAAGGAGCCTCTATAGAGATCGGGCAATGTTTCCGGCGGAGACGACTGGCGTACTGCCCATGCACATTGACACAGTAGGGAACAACATAGGTGAACGTGCCTGCCAGCCAACGGCTAATCGTCATATCTTGCTGCATCAAGGCAGGACCATGATTGATCGTAAACAGCAGGCTGCCGACAACCAGAGCTACTTTTATAGCCCCCAAGCGAAACTCAGGGTCAACCAGAGCTAGCAAATATCCCTTCATGCTTATAAGTGCCGTATTGTACTCAACTCAAACGCGCCCATTATCTGACAACTGCTGTTGACAGCCGGAGCATTGGGGGCATGCCCTTTGGCCCCGAGTATATCGTCAGCGACTTTAGGAAATTGTTAATAGTGATTGGGTCTGGAGTTGAGTGTGTTAATGTTACGGATAGGATTTACTTCGGTTGTGTAATTCGTTTTTTCAGCGTCTCTCCGGATCTAAGTCTCAAGGCCCCCTCATTCTAGAGATGCGTATGTCTATCTATGTTGGCAATCTTTCCTTTGAAGCAACGGAAGCAGACCTCAGTGAAGTTTTTGCAGAGTATGGCACGGTCAAGCGAGTACAGCTGCCAGTAGATCGGGAAACGGGGCGCTTTCGTGGCTTTGCCTTTGTTGAGATGGAAACCGAGGAAGAAGAAACTGCCGCCATCGAAGCTTTAGATGGAGCCGAGTGGATGGGCCGTGACATGAAGGTCAATAAAGCCAAACCTCGTGAACCCAGAGGGTCTTCTGAAGGCGGTTGGGGCAATCGGAAAGGCGGCGGCGGTGGTGGCGGTGGTGCTCGACGCTACTAAATCTCCAGCCTAACGGCTTACTGCTCAACTCCGTGGACAAAGAGAGGGTGCTGCTTTGCCACTGCTTTTTTATGTCCAGGTGATTTGTGAGGAGATTTGAATGGCCCAAGTTATTCTTGGAGAAAATGAGGGAATTGAATCGGCTCTGCGCCGGTTTAAGCGCCAAGTTTCGAAGGCGGGCATTTTCTCTGATATGAAGAAAAACCGTCAGTTCGAAACCCCAATCGAGAAGCGCAAGCGTAAAGAACTGGCGAAGCACAAAAAGCAAAAAGCCCGTTTTCGGTACTAAGGTTCGCTGCCTATCTAATTTATTTTTATCTGTTCCTGTCCTTTAGGGCTGTTTTAGCGCTTGCAAAGACTGCTCTGTGGAACACCTTAAGCTGGGTCGTCTCACCCAGTTTTTTTGTTTCTTGGTGACCTACGCTTCATTGGGCCTATGGGGATAAGCGTCGGCAGGAAGGCATCAGGAGAGGCCGGAACAAGAAAGGCGCAAGCATTTATCAAAGCTTTATACGTCAATGCCAGCGGATCTGTTCCAATGCCATATTAAGCGAGGCACGAATACAGACCCAAACAGCTACGGCAGACGATATATGAAAACATTAGATTTACTTCAATCTAATCAAACTATAGATGCTCAAAGGCTTGATCTTTCCTGTGGGCTAACTCAATTTCCCTTAGAGATTTTGGATCTGGCCGAGTCTCTAGAGATTTTGGACTTGTCGAACAATCATCTCAAGTCTTTGCCAGATGAGTTTTGCCAGTTAAAAAACCTTAGAGTTGTCTTCTTCAACAACAACGAGTTTGAGGAGATTCCAGAGGTTCTTTCCCGGTGCCCTAACCTCTCGATGATCGGCTTTAAAGCCAATCAGATTAGGACTGTTGCAGATCAGGCGCTGCCTTTGACCACTCGCTGGCTGATCCTGACCGATAACCAGATTGAGCAGCTGCCTGCTTCGATGGGCCACCTGAAAAAACTGCAAAAGCTAATGCTGGCGGGTAATCGATTGCGATCGCTACCTGACCAAATGGCTGCCTGCACCCATCTAGAGCTAGTGCGGCTGGCGGCCAATCGGCTTGAGCAGCTACCAGGCTGGCTGTTGACTCTGCCTCGCTTATCTTGGCTAGCTTACTCGGGCAACCCTTTCTGCAGTGCGGGTTCTCCGGTCAGTTCACCGCTGACAAATATTGACTGGGCAGATATCACCCTAGAAGGCACTCTGGGCCAGGGGGCTTCTGGCGTGATCTCAAAGGGCCTTTGGCAGGTTGGGCAAGATAGCAGAGAAGTTGCCGTCAAAGTCTTCAAAGGTGAGATCACGAGTGATGGTTTGCCTGCAGATGAAATGCGGGCCTGCATAGCGGCTGGAACGCACAGTAATTTGGTTAGCGTTTTGGGCAAGTTGGTTAACGCTCCTGAGGGTAAGGCGGGGCTGGTATTTCCGTTTATTCCTGCGGATTATCAGAACCTTGGGAATCCGCCCAGTCTAGATAGCTGCACCCGAGACACCTATGAGCCGGGCACGTCTTTTTCGCTGGCGGCTGCACTACGGATTGCTGGGGGAATTGCGGCGGCGGCAGCACATCTCCATGCCCGAGGTATTATGCATGGCGATCTCTACCCTCACAACACTTTGGTGAATGAAGCCGGAGACAGCCTTCTGGGTGATTTTGGCGCAGCTTCGTTTTACGACTTGAATGATCCGGTTCGCGGGGCAGCTCTGGAGCGGTTGGAGGTGAGGGCCTTTGGGTGCATGCTTGAAGACTTGCTAGATCGCTGCCAGCTAACTGATATGGCTGCCCAAGCAGAGGCTTTTGACGGTCTTCGCCAGCTACAGGAACGCTGCATGACTCCTGATCTGTCTCAGCGTCCTTTGTTCAGCAATATCTGTCGGGCTTTGGCGGATATTGGGCAAACGCTTTGATTGGTGGAATGTGCGATCGCACCATCTAGCTCAACCCCGTCCACTCTCCCACCCATCCACGCCCCTTAACTCACCTGCCAGGCTGCCTCAAAAAAATCCCGCTCACACTGCATAGCGTAGCGGTAGGTAGATTGCGTCAGAGCGCTGTCTTGGGCGTAGGCTTCGACTAGCTGCTCTAGCTGCTGGGCCAGCGGCTCAAAGTCGCTGCTGCTGTAGGTCTTGATCCAGTTGCTGTAGGGGTGATCGGGAATGCCTGCTTGGGCTAGAGACTGGCCCAGGTAGGCATAGAGCCGCATGCAGGGCGACATGGCTACAGCAGTCAGACCCACATCCTGGCTCCAAGCTGTAGCGAGCAGAAAGTCGGTGTATTGCCGGGTAGCCCCGGCAGGGCTGACTTGATGCAGGTCAACGCCCCAAGTCTGGGCATAGCCCTTGTGCAGGTTCAGCTCTTGCAGCACGCCCTCAGCTAGGCCATGAAAAATCTGGAACCCATCCCAAGTTGGGGCTTTAGCTGCAGCTAGGCTATAGGCACGGGCAAAAGCTTCGAGAAAGAAGGCGTCTTGACCGACATAGTGAGCAAACTTGCGCTCTGGCAGGCTGCCGTCGCCAATCCCCTGGACAAAAGGATGATGCAGACAGGCTAGGGCGAGGTCTTCGTTGGCTTGCCAGAGCTGGTGGGAGAGGGGCATGGGGGGAGATGGAGAGGGTGGAGGAGATGGAGAGGGTGGGGGAGAGGGGGAGGGTGGAGGAGATGGAGAGGGTGGGGGAGATGGGGAGGGTTAGGGGGTTTTGAGTAGGGATTTGGCTAGTTCTAGGGTGAAGTAGTAGGCTTGGCGGGTATTGCCTGATAGGGCTTTGAAGGGGCGGTGAGGGTCGCCGAGGTGATTGAGTACTAGGCGGGCGGCAGACATGTCGTGGTGGCGGGTATAGTCGTTGACGGTGACGACGGTGTTGAGGCCAGCGCGGGTGGCGGCAATGAGGCCCTGGTGGCTGTCTTCGATGACTAGACAGTGCTCGGGGGCGAGGGCCATTTTGTCGAGGGTGTAGAGGTAGATGTCGGGGGCTGGTTTCTTTTCGGGGACGATGTCGCCAGCAGCAATTACCTCAAACCAGTCGGGTGCCTCTGGGCCGAGGGTTGCTTGTAGTAGAGCCAGTACGTTGTCTAGGGTGCCGGTGGTTGCGATCGCAAGCCTCACCCCATGTTTGCGTGCATTTTGAATGAGCCGCTGGACGCCGGGCCGTAGGGGAATGGCCCCAGCCTGCAGAATGGCCTTGAAGTGCTCGGTTTTAGCCTGATGCAGCGCCGTGCAAAACGCTGTCATGTCTGGTTCAGGCACGAAGGAGGACTGATAGTGCTCTACGTAGTGGCGGATGCGCTCTTTGCCTCCAGCCACGCTTAGGAGCCTGCCGTAGAGGCCAACAGACCAGTCCCAGCCCAAATTAAAGTCGGCAAATGCTTGGTTGAAGGCGAGGCGGTGCCCGTCGCGTTCGGTCTCCGCCAGAGTGCCATCTACGTCAAAAATTAAAGCTTGTAGCTGCGTCATTCCTGAAATCGCGCGCTTGCCATATCTCTAATCAAAGGCATTTTTGAGCGCATGTAGTGAGTAATAAAGTTTTTTTCATCGCCGTTGAGCCAGAGCCGATTTTCTAAGGCGTGTAAAACTTGCCGCACTAGCAGCGTGTCTTCTCCTCCCATCAGTAAATTGGGCTCTGTCTCCTCGATAACGTGCCACAGCACTCGAACAAGAGAAGAGGTGTCCATGATTCCTCCAGGTGGGAGTGGGTTAGAACAGGCTAAGCATATAGCCCTGCCCTCTTTTTAATATTTTCTTTAGATTTCTGCAAGGGCATCTGATCTCGCTCTAGTTTAGCGAATTTAATCAGAACTGCTCTGCAAAGAGCCTGCTAGCAAGGCTTCTGGAAGAAACAGTTCGCCTATCGCAATGTTTTGTAAGGGATAAACAGGGGAAAGTTGCTATTTCTTTATTTCCCGATGAAAGAATATATTATTCTTAATGAGTGCCTAAATGACCGATGAATTGGTTGCGATCGCGACTTCATCCCAGCGCTTTTAGTAGAACCACCAGCTTGGCTGTTTCAACGACATAAACGCCGCGCAGCTTCTCAGGAGGCACTGAAACCTTTGCTGCTGAAAACGCAACGATAGGGGTAACAAAGCGCAGTGACTTCTGCTCTTTCACCTGCAAGGCTTGCCGCATGGCCCCGTTGAGAAAGTCTTTTTCAAAGGGATAAGTCGAGTGCCCCATGCGGCGCTGGAGCTGAGTGCCGTTGGTAAAAACTTCGCCTCGGTGAGACTTTACATCAATTGCGTAGGTTTGCTTTTTGGGAGAGGTGCAGACGATATCGGCATCCCCTAATCCACCTTTTAAGCGAAGGTTGTACTCTATTTGCCAACCCTCTCGCTCAAGCGGTCTCAAGGCTTGGGCGGTGTCTTCTTCGCCTTTTGCTCCCTGATCAGCGTGTCTTGCTCGCTTCAGCAGGTGAAAGCCATTGAAGATAAACCCTAGAGTGATTAGGAAAAACAACAGGTAAAAGTAGATCGAAACTTGAAGAACAGGGTCTTGAGCTTGATCTGATAGAGAAGAGATCTCTCCAAGAAAATTGTTAAAAGCATTGACGAGCAGACTCGGAGCGATCGCAACCAGCCCAGCAGAGATAAAAGAGAGAATTGCCTTCGCTTTTCTCTTCGCTGCCAAGTGACGAATGCTTTTCCCAGCTTGACTGCTTGATTTTGCCATGACAGCTTAAAGCAATCCCGTTGTTGTCCCTATACTTTGCCCTGCAAGGCGAGAAATCTATCTCCTGCCTTCATCCCTGAATAGGACCAAAATCGTCGGGGAGTTCTTCGATTGATAAGCTCAGTTCTCGGCAGAGGGCTTTCGTTTGCGGGACAGACAACATTGCAGGGGAGACGCCACGTTCCCAGCGGCTGATGGTGGTCACACCCACACCAATACGGCTGGCGAGTTCCTGCTGGGAAAGCCCAGCCGCTTCCCGAAGCCTTTTCAATGCGGAGTCTTGACCTGGATTGGGGGGTGAGCGTCTTACCATACCAAAGCTGTACAGGACGTATTGACAAATTGTTTAGTTGGCACGAGGATTAGTGCAGGTACAGCTAAGCCTTTGATTTACCTCCGGTAGGAAAACCGCTGGAGGCAATGATTTCTGTGCCTTCCTAGTTTCTTACAAAACCTTCGCTCTAACCAATAAGCGACTGGGCATCTCGCAAGGTGTCCGGCTGTGCGATGCCTGTGCAAGCGTTGCGCTCCCTTGTCCTGCTTACATTTTTGGAGAACCCTATGGTTTATCGCGATTCGCAAAGCGACCCCTCCAGGGAACGCCTTTATCCCTGGTGCATCATCCGTCTGTTGCCCCACTGCCAGCGCATTACCGTTGCCCGTTTTCGCAAACGCAGTGCCGCCGAAGAACACGTTAAAGTGCTGCGTCGGCTCATTCCCAGTGCGATTTTCGTTGTTCTTTTTGAAGTTGAGCACGAAGACGTTGAGAGCGCTGTTGCCTTGCAACCTAACCAAGGACTTCCTGCTGCTGCGCTGGGGCCTGTGCTGGCTCAAATTACTCAGGCGGCGCAGTCTTTGCCAGAGGGTTGAGCGAGCGCTTGAGTAGCTTGTTGTTGGCCAATTGCTCTGCAAAGCCCCGCCGAATTTCACCTAAAAAGGGAGATTTTGAGCTGCTTTTGGCCCTTTTTTTCTCTGGGGATGAGGCAGTTTTGTAGGGAGGGAGAGAAGATTTTAGTAGGCTTTGCAAGATGCTCTGCCACTTTTCAGGCCCACTTTGAGACTGTCCTACCAGGCTAAGAATTGTTGGGGTGATGCCTGTGAGGTCGGTGACAGACTGGAACGCGGCTGCGGCTTTGCCGACTACCAGCAGGGGCACTGGGTTGAGGGTGTGCTTTTTGGTTGAGAGGTCTTCTAGATTGCCGTGGTCGCTCGATACAACCAGCGTTACATGGCTCGGTAGGTGAGTAATGACGCTTTCTAAAAATGCGTCTACGAGCTGCAGCACTCGCACCGCCTGGTCAATGTCCTGATCGTGTCCGGCAAAATCAGTCAGGTAGCTCTCAAACAGGGTTACGGTGTATTGCCCTCCCAGGGTTGCCAAGCGTTTGCCTGCTTCTTGAGGGGTAATGGGCGCAGCGGCAATGCCGCGATAGCGGGCAAAGTCACCCGTGATATCCCAAAAAATGGCTTCGCCCTGCTCATACTCGTACTGCATACGAAAGGGCAGGCCCGCTGTCAGGGTGAGCAATGTGCCGACTGAGTAGCGCACGCGGCGGTTGGCAATGGCCTCGAAATACTGGGGCGAGTAAAGGTTTGCCATCGTAGCGGTGCCGCCTAGCTGCAGTACCCGCTTAAACAGACCCCATTCTTCGATGAGTGGCCGCAGTGAGCCATTGGCAAAGCCTGTCTGGTGCTGCCCTCGAAATTCAGGTGCGTTGCGTCCGGTGTAGAGGGAGGTTTGTCCTGTGGCGCTCTGGGGCAGGCCAGGAACCCCCAGGCAGGCATCAATTGGCTTGCAGAGAAGGGTGGGGGTTTGCTGGTCGCAGCCCTGGATCAGCGGCATTCCTAGCAAGGAGGTGAGATAGGGGATGGCATTGGCAGCGGCCAGGGGATTTTGAGCTGAGGCAGGCGCTAGACCCACCCCATCAAGAAAGAGGAAAATAAAGCTGTCTTGAGGAGATGCCATTCTTTTGTTATAGCGCTATCCAGCGATTTTCGTAGCCAACGTGCCCCTCGCTGACAGAAGATAAGACCAGTTGATTAAAGGACTGAACCTGACCGTGAGCGCGTCACCAGCCACCCCGATCGTCAGCCGAAACTTACTGTTGCCGCCGATGGGCTGCGGCACCTGGGCCTGGGGCAACCGCCTGCTGTGGGGCTACGATCCCAGCATGGATCAGGAACTGCAGGCCGTCTTTAATCGCTGTGTTAGCGGCGGTGTAACTCTGTTTGATACGGGCGACTCCTACGGCACTGGGCGGCTCAATGGCCGCAGCGAGAGCCTGCTAGGACAGTTTGCTAAAGACTATGCAGGGTCAAATCAGGAGCGGCTCTGCATTGCTACTAAGCTGGCAGCCTATCCCTGGCGGCTCACCCGTGGGGCAATGGTAAAAGCAGGAAAGGCGTCGGCAGAACGGCTAGGTCGCCCCGTCGATCTGGTGCAGATGCATTGGTCTACTGCTAACTATGCTCCCTGGCAGGAAAATGCCCTGCTAGATGGGTTGGGCGATCTTTATGAGCAAGGATTGGTTAAGGGCGTGGGGCTGTCGAACTTTGGGCCGAAACGGCTAAGGTTAGCCCACCAGCGGCTAGCGGCGAGAGGCGTGCCCATTGCTACGCTGCAGGTGCAGTATTCTTTGCTCTCGACCTATCCGGTGACTGACTTAAGACTCGATAAGGTCTGTGATGAGCTAGGTATTCGGCTGATTGCCTACAGTCCTCTGGGGCTGGGCCTGCTGACCGGGAAATATGCGGTGGGAGGAACGCTGCCCAAGGGGTTGCGAGGCCTAGTATTTCGGCAGCTGCTCCCCGGCATTCAGCCGTTGCTGGAGGGAATGAATGCGATCGCAACCCGCCGCGACAAAACCCCAGCTCAAATCGCCCTCAACTGGTGTATCTGCAAAGGCACTATTCCTATTCCTGGTGCTAAGACAGTGCAGCAGGCCGAGCAAAATCTGGGTGCCCTGGGCTGGCAATTAGACGAAGGCGAAGTTGCCGAATTGGATCGGCTAGCGGCTAGGAGCGACAAAAAGATGGTGCAGAATATTTTTCAATCTCGCTAGCAAGGTTCTCGTGCCAATGCTCCACATTGGCATACCCACCAAAGGCTCTGCCTAACCCACAGCAGCAGAGCTTGAGCACCAGAGTATGCCTCCTTCTATCTTTAGGAAGAAGAATAGATAATCCATTAGAGACAAGATGGAAGCGAGTAAGAATTCGATAAAAATTGGCTGTTCTGACGGAGAAAACCCTTAAAGCTCTCTTTAAGGCAGATTTTCAGCCATTTCAGTAGGCTTTTGGGAGAAAGATAATGGCAAGCCGCAACCAGATTGGGCCTAGCTCAACATGGGCAATTGTGCTGGGGGTTTTGGTAATTCTTTTGGGGATTGCTGCGATCGCAAGTCCTCTAGTGGCCGGGGTTGTGACCGGGCTATTTCTGGGATGGCTGTTTATTTTAGGCGGCGTTATTCAGGGCATTTACACCTTTCAGCACCACCGCAGTAGCGGGTCTATTGTGCTCGGTCTGCTGCTCAGCGTGTTTTCCCTAATCGTTGGGATCTTGCTGGTGGCCGACCCGTGGGCAGGGGCAGTCTCGCTGACTTTATTTGTAGGCGTTTACTTCTTTTTCGACGGGGTTTTTCGAGTCTTTCTCGCTTTTCAGCTAAAGTCTAGTTCCCGGTGGCCATGGCTTTTGGCAAACGGCATTCTCATGATTATTTTGGGAATTTTGATTTGGTCTGAATGGCCCTTAAATGCGCCTTGGATGCTAGGTATTTTGGTAGGCGTTGGGCTTTTGATAAATGGTCTGGCGCTGCTTTTCTTTGGTGTTACAGCCAAGAACCTTTCAAGTAGTTAGCTATTCCTGGCTCGTCTGAGATTCAATCGCAGCTTGAACAGCCTCGGGCACGTTCGAGAGCAAATCTAGCCCTGTCGCCAGCTCAATACTGTCGATTGAAGTTTGGTAGCGCCGCCAGTCTTCGTCTGAAATATTTTGGTTTGGGATGTCGACCGCGATGATTTGAGTCGCTTCGCTGATGCCTGCTAAACCACTGCCGGGCCGATCTAGCACTACAATCACTTTCCAAAGGCGAGAGGGCACCGTAATCTTTTGTCTCTGCCCAATCGTTTCTTTCGTGCCGTAGCTGCCTGCGATGATGTACAGTTCCCGGTCGTATTGGTAGACCAAATCGCGCTCATACTCTTCCAGCGCCCGCCAAATGCCTCGGTTATGCTCAGGGGCCTGGGGCACGATATTGGTCATTAAAAACGTGGCGGTGTTGTCTTTGACATTGGCAGTGCGGTCGGCAGAGGGCACTAGGTGGCCCCGGTCGTAGCCGCTGCCCCGGTAGTCGTCGGGCGTGACCTGATAAAAGCCTTGAGGCAAAGCCCCATCGGGCCGAAAGTTGTCTTGGCGCGGGGTGTTGCCCAGCCAGGCGGCATCGAGCTGCCAGCTAACCCAGCGGGTGAGGTTGCGATCGCGCCCATATCCCAGCGCATACTGCTGCCGCTCTAGCAGATAGTTATTGGGATTGGCATTATTAGCGTTGCTGGGGTTGCCTAGCAACAGATGGGGGCTGTTAGAAGGTACCCCTGGCGGATCAAAGGGGACGGCTTGGGGCGGCAGGCTCTCGCAGGCTTGACCATTGCCGTCGCTATCCAATCGATACGGATCGCCCGGAAAGGCATCGAGCACTTCCTGAGCCAAAACCTGGCTGTTGAAGTCACTGCAGTTGCAGTCATCATTTACACAAGGAGGCAGCGGGATTTGGGTCGAGGCTACTAGCAGCAGATCACAGGCAGAGAGCAAGGCACTGAGCCCTGCTAGCCAGCCCACCTGAGCGAAGCGTTTTAAAGCACTACCCATCGGTTTTCTCGTTTCCCTGACGACTGCACTTTAAAGGGTTCCCGCGCCAGCATTGTATCGCCTACATCAATACACACGCACTATCTCTGCTGAAGCAGACAGATTGCACAGCGCACCCGCTAAAATTAGAAATGGGTATGGGGGGGATAGGATATGAAGCTCTCTCGCACCAGCAGCTTTGGAGATATCTCCTTCTGATGCAGAGATTATCTGCCCTGCCCATACACATGTCTAATCTGATGTCTGCACTAACGCGAACTTGAAATTTCCTATGCTCAACCAAGCAATTTCCAAGCTGCAAGCCTGGTTCCCTGCACCTGAAGTGCACGCCCACTGCGACGGCCCTTGCGGAGTTTACGATCCCTCTTCTGCTCGGGTAGCTGTAGAGGCGGTGGTTTCTATGACCAAAAAATTGGTGGACCTAGAGCCTCCTACCACTGGCGACAAGGCGGCAATGGTGGCCTATCACAACACCTTCTCCCGCTACGTAGCCATTAAGGAAGAGCAGGCTCAACTGGCTAAAGAAGAACTGCTCGTTCTCTGGACTGACTACTTCAAGCCGGTTCACCTAGAGCAGTTTCCCGATCTGCACGACACTTTTTGGAAGGCCGCCAAGCTCTGCTCTGCCTGCAAGGTAGAAGTCAGTGTGCAACACGCTCAGGAGCTGATGGAGGCCGTTCAAAAAATCCACGGCATTTTCTGGGCAACCAAGAACCGTGACGTGTCTTGGTACACCGCTAGCTAGTGAACTGAGTTCATCCCAACCCCTGTAGAGACGCGACTTATTGCGTCTCTACAGGTTTAACATCGCTAATCTTGTAGGTTGGGTTGAGGCTCTGCAAAATCCAACAATCCTCTCCAATGTTGGGCTTCACTTCGTTTAACCCAACCTACACAACTGCATTGGGACTTTTAGGGAGCGGTGCATTGCTGCGCGTAGGTGAAGCTGCGCTGACGCTATGCACCCTACGATGAATGCACACCCTTAGCAACCAGCCAAATACGCTTCGGCATAGCCACCTGTGGGATGTTTTCTTGTGGTTGCTGCGGCGCAGGCGGCGGTTTCGAGTGGTAGGGCAATCGATGCTGCCGCTGCTACAGCCAGGTGAGGAAGTCTTAGTTGATCTAAACGCCTACAGCGTAAAGCCTCCCTGTTCTGGGGATATTGTGGTGGCTCGTCAGCCTCAGAAGCCGGATCTGCAGATTATTAAGTGGGTTGTTTGGGTCGAGGCTGATGGCCGCTGTTATTTGCAAGGGTTAAATTTAGCGGAGAGCACTGACAGTCGCAGCTTTGGGCTGGTGCCATTAGAGGCAATTTTAGGGCGAGTTGTTTGCCGCTTTCCTTAAGGTGCAGGTCTGTCTGCTTGAAGGTTGGCTTCAAAAACGCCTTTGATCAGCGATAGAGCCACCACTGGCGCGGTAATAGCCCTGAGAATAGTTGATCCCAGAGATACCGGCTGAAAGTCTGCCGCTAGGGCCAGCTCTACCTCTGCATCGGTCCAGCCGCCTTCTGGCCCAATGGCGACCGTTACGCCCAGAGGCCAGTCTTGCTGTAGGCAACTCAGCAGGTGGGGAGCCTCTAGGCGGGTGACACAGAGATAGTGGGCACCGGTAGGGAGGTCTTTGAGCCCTGCCTGCCAGGAAACTGGCGCTAGGATTTCGGGGGTGGTGAGGCGCTCTGACTGTTCAGTCGCTTCAGCGGCAATTCGCTGCCAGCGTTCGAGCTTGCGATCGCTAGGGCGAATCAACGTGCGATCGCTCAAAATTGGCTGAATGCGATTAACGCCCAACTCGGTCACCTGGCGCACGACGTCATCAAAACCGTTGCCTTTAGGAAGGGCGGCCAGCAGCGTTATGGTTGGGGTCGCTGCTGTTTCATCTGGCTGTAAAGCCTCAACCACGGCTGCGGTAGCGGGATCAGGGGTCAGTTTGGCTAGCCACTGCCCACCCTGGCCGTCGAGAGCAATGAACTGGTCGCCTTGGCCCAGCCGCAACACCCGGTGCAGGTACCGCTGCTGGGCCGCATTAAGGGCGATTTGCTGGCTCTGGCGCTGCTCTGGGCTAATCAAAACTCGCTGCGGTGGCACAAAGGTTTCCTTGGGTTTCCTTGAAAAGCTTCCTTTAAAATAAGGGCTCCCAGCCCGAAGGACTGGGAGCGATAAGTATATAGGTTCGGTATAGCGTAGTCTGGATAGTGGCTTGGGCTAGGGAGCGTTTGTTTCAGCTCTCGTACAATCTAATCGATAGATTGTGAAGAAAGCATAAGGGGCTAATAAAGTTTTTTGCAACTTCCTCAGTATAAAATGCTACACAGTATCAGAAAGTTTATACTGGTAAAGTTTGTGCTGTTGACGCGGGCACTGAATGGGGCCAATGCTCTAAGACTGGTCTTTGAGCGATCGCAAGTCTGACAGCAGTTCTAACGCCACAGCTTCCCCTGTTTCGCAGGCTCCCTCCATATAGCCCTGGTGATTGCGGGAGCAGTGTTCTCCAGCGAAAAACAGGTTGCCGACCCGACCCCCTTCGCTGCCGTGGAGCGTAGTCCACTGCCCCACCCGGTAGCAAGAATAGGCTCCCTGGCTAAAGTTATCGCTGAGCCATTCGCTGCGGACGGCTCCGGCGCTGTGATAATCCTCAATTAGCCCCGGAAAGATCTGATCTAGATCGCTCACCACCGACCCTGTCTGCACAGCCAGTTCAGTGCGAGACATTTGCTGGCTGTGATGCCCGCCTGTATAGTTGGTCAATAGCCCGGTTTCAGCCGATAGCAAGCTGCCGCTGCTCTCCCAGGCATTTTGCATTGGCAGATCGGTGAGAATTAGGCCGTTGTTGCGGTACTGAGTAAGCCAGCGTTTTTGCCGGTAGGCGGTGATGAGCTTGGTGGGGCTATTGGAGCCCAGAGTATCGATGGCTTGTCGCTGACGCGGCGGCAGCTCAACCCCCAGGGGAATGTGGCGCAGCAGGTTGAAGGGAATGGTGATTACGACTCGCTCGTAGGTGCGATCGCACGTGCCCAATCCCGACCGCAGGCTTACCCGATAGCGACCATCGGGCTGCTGACGTAAGGCTTCTAGCACTGTACCAGTCTCGATATAGTCGGCCACGACTGTCGCCAAGTGCTGCGGCAGCTGACCATTGCCGCCCTTGAGAAAATAGCGCTCGTCGCTACTGCCAAACAGGTTAAACTCGCCCGACCGGGGCTGAATAAAGGCCAACAGATTGAGGCAAGACTGCTCCTCAGCATCCACCCCATACTTAATCGTGTAGGCCACTCGCACAATCGACTGCAGCAGGGGAGAGGCTTCTAGGGTGGTCAAGTACTCGCAGATCGAGAACTGATCGAGGGCCTGCACCCGCTCCGTTGCAATGCTAGTTTGCAAGAACTGCTGCACTGCATCTAGATCGGGCTGCAGCTTGGGAATGAGCGGCAGCAAATGGCTGATCAGGTCATCTAGCTCAACCCACTGCCGCTCAAAGAAGTAGGTTGGCTCTGCATCTGCTGGCAGCAGCTCGTAAGCATCTACCATTGGCAGGCCCAGTTCTGCTGCTAGCCCTAGGCAACAGGTGTGCACCGAGTCAAAGACCTCGCCACCCATCTCTGCCGTCAATCCTGTTCCCAAGATGTTTTGCAGACTGAGAATACGACCACCGATGCGATCGCGTCCTTCAATTACGTCTGCGCGAATACCTGCCTGCCGCAGCCTATATGCCACGACCAGCCCAGCCAGCCCAGCCCCGACGACTAGAACGGGCGCATCTCCAGAGGCTAATGGTTTAGGATGCGCAGCGGCAGTAGCAGGCAAGTTTGGTAAACGCTGGGCAGCCGCAGCGGGGGAATCTGCAAGGGTTTTCTCAAGGCTCTGCCCAGAGGTGCCGACTTGGGCCGCTAACCTATAGGCTTGGGCAAGGCGGTGGGTCAGGTGCGATCGCGCCATAAAATTGTTTGTTTACTACTGTCTCACCTCAGCATTCGCCCCGACATAGAACGAGGCGTCTGGCTGAGCCTCCTCAAAGACTGCTTTGCGGTAGGTGCAGTTGTCGTGGGCATCGAGGTCTATGTTCTTCAGACCTGCAAACAGATAGATGGCCCCGATTATAGATGCGTGATCCCGGGAGTGGGGATTGCCTAGTGGAGACATTTCTAGCCTCATGCATCCTTCGTGGTAGTAGCCTTTTGCCTGCTCAAAGATCGGATCTGAAAGGATTTCAAGGTAATCCTCCCAGGTGGCAGAGATCCAGGTGTCGGTGGGGTTTTTGAGGCTGAGTTGGGTCATGGTGGGGCTATCCACTGCTTGTCTTTATTCTAACGACCTCATTAAATCCTCCAAGAAGCCCATACACAAATGAGAACAACCCCTGTAAACTAATAGACTGGCGTGTAATATAAAAGACCCCACCCAAATTGCTTTTAGTGTTGTCTAAAACACATAGTTTTTTTAAGCAGATCGCGCTTCTCAAACGTCTGCTTCTTTGAGGTATTTCAAAGCAGTCCTTTAGGGCATCGCTTCACAAGGGTTTTGAGTTTGTTTAGGAGCATTCTTTACCTGAGCTAACTTTCTTTGATTTGACTGCGTCTGAATTGCCGGATTCCCAACTTATTGATGAGTTAAACCGGCTCTATATGCTTGTAAACTTCACTCAGATTATTGGAGGCAGAAATTGGGTATGAACTCTTTAGGTAGACACATTCTGGTGGAGTTTTTTGGATGCTCTACCGAAATTCTCAACGATGTTCCAGTCATCGAGAGCAGCATGTTGTCGGCTGCTGGAGAAGCGGGCGCAACCATTATTAGCTCTGTGTTTCACCACTTCTCACCTTTTGGGGTGTCTGGCGTGGTTGTGATTCAAGAGAGTCACTTAGCCATCCACACCTGGCCGGAATATCGCTATGCAGCGGTAGATCTCTTTACCTGCGGCGATTCGGTTAATCCCTGGATTTCCTACGATGTGCTGAAGCGGGCTTTTGAGGCCGAGCACGGCAACGCGATTGAGCTGAATCGTGGCCAGCTTGAGCTGTTAGAAAAGTCCCCAGTTGATCTGGGCGATCTGCGCGATGAAGCCACGCAAAAGCTAGTGACGCCTAAGCTCACCCGCAGCGTTTGGTTTACTGACCGCAATGAGAATATTGCGCTGTCGATTCGCCACAAAGGCGATCGCATCTTCCGCGAAAAGTCTCCCTTTCAGACTGTTGAGATTTTCGACACCTTTGAATACGGCAAAATGCTCACCGTAGACAACATGGTGATGTGTAGTGAAAAGGACGAAAACGCCTATCACGAAATGATCATCCATGTGCCCATGCTGCTCAATCCCAGCATCAAAAATGCGCTGGTGATTGGTGGCGGCGATGGCGGCAGTGTGCGCGAAATTCTCAAGCACCACGATGTAGAAAAGGTGACGATGGTGGAGATCGATGAGGTCGTTATCAAAGCCTCTCAGGAGTTTTTGCCGACGCTATCTTCCTCGCTGAACCACCCCAAGCTAGAGCTGCATATTGATGACGGCATTAAGTTCGTTCGTGAGTCTCCTTCTGAGGTCTACGACCTAATTGTGGTGGACTCGTCTGATCCCGTAGGGCCTTCGGAAGGGCTTTTCAGCGTGGACTTTTATCAGGATGTCTACCGCTGCCTCAAGCCGGGTGGGGTGATGACGGCTCAGAGCGAGTCGCCTCGGTTTAACCAACGGGCGTTTGTAGACATGAATGCGTGTCTTAAAGGGATCTTTGGGCAGGAGCACGTTCACTGCTATCTGGCCTTTATTCCCACTTATCCAACCGGCATGTGGAGCTTTACCTATGCCTCTAAGGGGGGAGCACACCCGATGAGCGATCATGATCGCAACCGAGCGGCTGAGTTTGCAGTCAATAATAATCTGCAATATTACAATGCCGACATTCACCAGGCAGCGTTTTGCCTGCCTACGTTTATCAAGAACATGTTGAATGGCTAGTCGCGAAGAGATCATTGCGAACTTTAACCCCAGCGGCGTCGGTCTAGAGAACGGCAATCTCTATGGGTTGCCGTTCGACTACGACTCAGCCGGCATTGTGGTGCTGGGTGTGCCCTGGGAGGTTACGGTGTCTTACCACGCTGGGGCAGCTCAGGGGCCTTATCGGGTGCTAGAAGCCTCGCCCCAGCTTGATTTGTTTGATCTAGACAACCCCGATGGCTGGCAGCAGGGAATCTTCATGCCGGAGATTCCAGGGTGGATTTTGGAGCAGAACGGGGAGATGCGATCGCACGCTGCCCGTATCATCGAAGCCACCGAAAAAGGGATTGCCATTGCTGGCGATGCGAGTCTGTCGGAGACTCTGGCAACGATCAATCAGGCCTGTGAAGGGGTGAACCAGTGGCTATATGAGCAGGCGAAAGCGGCTCTGGCTGCAGGCAAGCGAGTGGCCGTCATTGGCGGCGACCACAGTGTACCTTTCGGTGCTCTACAGGCTCTGGCGGAAGTCACACCCGAATTTGGCATTTTGCACGTCGATGCCCACGCCGATCTGCGCTATGCCTATCAGGGCTTTAAGTACTCCCATGCCTCGATCATGAACAACCTGCTGGCTCTGCCCCAGATGGCTAAGCTAGTGCAGGTTGGCATTCGAGATATCTCCCACGACGAGGTGGCGCTGATCAACGCCTCTGCAGGCCGAATTGTCACTCACTACGACTCGGTGCTGAAGGAGAAACGCTACGCTGGAGTGCCTTGGCTGGAGCTATGCAACCAGATTGTTTCTGCCCTGCCTCAGCAGGTGTACATCAGCTTTGATGCCGATGGCCTTGACCCCAAGCTTTGCCCCAGCACAGGCACGCCTGTACCGGGTGGGCTGGAGCTGGAGGAAGCTTTTTGCCTGTTCCGCCAAGTGATTCGCAGTGGTCGGCAAATCATTGGCTTTGACCTATGCGAGGTGGGCGATGGCGAGTGGGATGGCAATGTGGGCGCGAGAGCGGTGTATAAGCTCTGCAATTTGATGGGGCTGTCTGATAAGCAACAAGGCTAAATAGTCGCGCCAGTAATTAAGGTAAAAAAGGGGGCTGTGCTCTGGTCTGGGGCGCAGCCTCTTTTTAGTGGGCCATACGTTTGAATGGTTGCTGCCAATGCTTGTGCGTAAGCTACTTTTGCTTAAGCAGTTGTCTTAAGTGAGTAAGCATTTGCTGCTTTTGCTTGGGTGTTTGCTGCAAATGCTCATACGTAAACTGCTTTTGTATAAGCATTTGTCGTAAATGAATAAGCCGTTGCTGCTTTGTGCCTAAGCGTTTACAGCGTTTGCTTATGTGTGAACGCTTTTGCATAAGCATTTGTCGTAGGTGAGTAAGCTGTTGCTACTTTTGCTTAAGCATTTACAGCGTTTGCTTATATGTGAGCTGCTTCTACATAAACATTTGTCGTAAATGAACAAGCCGTTGTTGCTTTTGCTTAAGGGTGGCGGGCGAAACTCATCATCAGCGACAGATTTGCCGGAAGGTTGCTCTCGAAGGCCCCCTAACTCCCTTTCTTGTTGCCCAGAGGGCTGTAAATGGGGGAACCAAAAGTTCAAAGTCCCTTAGAACTGGGAGCTAGGGGGTGGGAAGCGCCTTACCTAGGGACGGCTAAGCAGACAGAAGTCTATTCGATCAGCAGGTGCTTGATGAGAACGGCCATCCACTGGTTGTCTTTGCCGCTGGGAATAGGGTCGCTCCAGTCGTCGGGATCGGCGTAGTGGAGGGTGTGCAGATGCTTGATGGTGCGGTCAAGCACTTCCAAGCTGCCGTAGAGCACGTTGGTAATCTTCTCGCGCCTGGGCTTGCGCTTGGTTGACTGGGCAGGTGGAACTGTGGGTGCTGAGCACCCAAATCATTGGATTGAAACATGTGGTTCTGGTCCCTATGTAGTGTGAACTAGGAAACCAGAACTCACTTTCCTAGCAGCCCCGTGGTTGTGTGCAATCGGGGCGGCAGGGGAGGTAAACTGACCTCCAAGCCTCCGAACTGCTCTGATCAGCTTCGGGGGACTAGTCGCCTGTTTGTGCTGGTAACACTTGCAGGCGGCGCTAAGTCAATGAGTTCCGGGTCTAGGCTGCCGCGCACGACAGCTTAAGGATTGAGAATACGGTGTGTGCTACGTGGGCGTCAACCGTGTAGAGGAATTTCTTTAAATGGGACTAAAGGAGAATGGGGTTACGATTGTCACGGCTACCAATTACTACCCCTTATTTTGGGTGTAAGTCGTAGAGGCATAGAGACATTCTCCTGTCACTCTTAACAGTTTTCATAGAGTCTTGTGAATTACAGATGGAAGTCAATAAATTATCATCTAGCTTAGTGAAGAGTTTGCGTAATCTGATGTGCCCCACAGAAAGATGATTAATTATACCTAATTTTTCCAGCCTAGCTACTCATAGAGATGTCAGATTAACTTACTCCCAGCTTATCACTTCTACTAAAAATATTAGCCAGAATAACTGTTAGGTAGAGAGTTTCTTCCTAAAAAATTATTAGACTTCACTTTCTACTAAGTTGTTTTCTAAATTTCTTGACAACGGATGTTTCCTTGTCAGTCTCTGGTTTAAGGAGCTGCTCATTTTTATTAACTAAAGCAGCACCCAAAACAAGTTATTAAAACTGAAGCTATAGATGTATCTTTCGCCTTGCTTCACAGCCAGGTAAACACTTACTCAAGTTTACTTTGATCATAAGTTTCAAGGGAGTCTCTATACTCCTGTAATTCCCTAACGTAGATAATAGCTCGTTTATAAACTGAATTTTGCTCCAACCAACCTGCTTCGAGTAATCTCTCAGATAAACTTATAAAAGTCAGAAGGAGATCAACAGGAGAAGAATGAAAATTCTGCCATTGATAAGTTCCTAGTAACAAGTCGTGATCTATTTCGTCATCACCACTACTAAGCAAAACTTCTAGGATCTTAATGAAACGCGAAGCTTGCTCCTTATTGTAGAAGTGCAGTCCTGATACACATTAACAACGACCCAACAAGGCGCTGCACTCAACCGCCTACAGCGCCGCCGCTTCGCTCGTGTCTCGCTACGTTTTGGCGTTTCCGGTGACGGGTGAGCTTGGCGTTAGACCACTTTTTAATTTTTTGCCTGGAATTAAATTTATCAGATTCGATTACGAGTTCATCTTACGAACAAGAGTGAGCCAGTAGTATGGGCAAAGGGTGATAGCCCGTGCCCATCTTTTAGAATCATGTGTTTTGATGGGCACGCTTCGCTTTGCCCATCCTACAGATTTACTTTGGCTGTTGTACCTATATTGTAATTTGGATGAAGTGGCAAAGGTATAACAGAGGAGCACTAGGATGGAAAAGGCAGGCCCCAACTTCTACGATGATGATGAGGTGTTTGCTACCTATATGCGTCATCGCCAACGTACAGATACGCCTAATGAAACGCTTGAAAAACCAGCTATTTTAGAGCTTATTGTTCCGGTTGCCAATAAACGCATTCTCGATCTGGGCTGTGGGGATGCTGCAATTGGAAAAGAATTCCTTCATCATGGAGCAGCAAGCTATATTGGCGTCGAAGGTTCGCAAAAGATGGCTGCAGCTGCCATTCAGATGCTGACTGGCACATCGGGTAGAGTCATCCCACAGACGATTGAAGATTGGAGCTATCCACCTGAAGCGTTTGATCTCGTACTGGCAAGGCTTGTACTTCATTATGTTGCCGACCTTGCGCCAGTCTTTAACAATGTCTTCCAAACACTGGCTGCTAGAGGGCAGTTTGTCTTCTCGGTTGAGCATCCTGTGATCACATCATGCGATCGCGGTTGGCGTGCTGGAACACTCCGCCAAGATTGGGTTGTTGATGACTATTTTTCGACTGGAGTACGAGTTGCTGACTGGCTAGGTGGCACTGTGCAAAAATACCATCGCACCATTGAAGATTATTTTCATTTGCTTCAAACTACAGGATTTCAGATTGAGGCGTTGCGTGAAGCACGTCCTCAACTTAATCACTTTCACGACCCACAAACCTATGAACGACGCAAGCGAATTCCGTTGTTCCTTATCCTTTCTGCACATAAGTCGGCATAACGGAAGCGCCATACGTAGCTAAGAACGGGCAAAGGGTGATAATCCGTGTCCATCTTTTAGAATCATGTACTTTGATAGGTACGCTTTGCTTTACCCATCCTACAAAGCTACAAAGCTGTGCTCAAAGGAATCACGTATCTGAGTTGTTAAGATAGGCAACGAAAACCTGGTTCAGTTTGAGGTCAATAGGCTCGTGGTTAAAGTTCACTTACGTAAAGTCACGCGAGAGAATTTCCGAGAATGCCTGAATCTCCAAGTCGCGGAGTCGCAGAAGGGTTTGGTTGCAACCACAACGCAATCTTTAGCAGAAGCTTACGTTGATTCTAATCTTGTGCCATTAGCTGTTTGTGATATTGCGGCGTGTGGCTATGAACAGCCCAAAATGCCAATGATTGGATTTACGATGTATGAGATTGTTGCGGGTGTAGGGTTCGTGATGCGATTGCTGATTGACTCCAAGCATCAGCAGCAAGGCTATGGGCGAGCCACAATGATCGAGGTGATTCGTCGTTTGAAGTTGTGTCCAGAGGTCGAAGTGATTGCTACGAGTTATCGCAAAGAGAATGAGGTAGCCGCAAAACTTTATCAAAGTTTAGGGTTCAAGCAATGGGAGATTTCTTATGCCCTATCTCACCCAACAGAAGCATACGTGAAACTTGAAAACTAGCAATTTTAGCATCAGCATAACAATTCAGTTGGCTAAACGTTTGCTGGCAAGTTTATAGGGACCTCTTATACTAAAAGAGATACCAAACTGATTTGGGAACCAGGCAGAGGTGAACTATGAGCACTGTACAACCAGGAGATCTCATTGTTACAAAGGCATTAGGGTTATTCTTTGCCTCAGTTGGTGGAATGCTCTTAGTTCAGGCCCCCTCATACCACCGATCCGAGGTTGCGTTTGAAGCCAACGCAATTTCCGCAACTGGAACCATTATTGCAACGAGGGAGCAAAGGGAATATTCCGGTGGTGGAATGGTTCCGCTAACATCCCGGATCAAATATGTTTCAACAGTCGAGTTCCAGACCCGTGAAGGCGAAACGGCCGAATTCATCACCAGCAGCGCTTGTTCAAGCCGACGCGATTGTGAGAACAAAACCGTTCAGGTGGAGTACGACCCCAGTGCACCGAACCAAGCAAGGATCTATTCTGAGACTACACTCAAAACTAGGGTCGGAGGCTATGCAGGGCTTTCCCTGATTTTCTTCTTGATTGGGATAGGGCTTCTCGTTTTTAATCCTGACGCTCGCTCGACGCGATCAGGACTAACTGTAGCCAGTAGGATGGACAAAGGATAACAGCCCGTACCCATCTTTTGAAATCATGTACTTTGATGGGCACACTTTATCAAATTGTTCTGCGGCATCTGCCGATTCGATACTGCCGCAATCGCAGCGGAGCCGCCGCCCGAAACATGTCGAGAGAGGCCCGTTTGCTTTGGCGTGAATGGTAGTTAAGCGTGCATAAAGATTTAGAGCGTTCCCGAATCAGGGGAGTGATAATAGGCACAGCATTGAGGGAGTCTCAAAAATGCGGGAGCGACTCAAGCAGTGGCAGACAAAGATCAGGATCAACAAGTGGTGGGTGATGGGAGCGATCGCCACTCCAGTTTTTCTCGGGATGGTGTGGTGGCTTTGGTTACTCTCCGAGCGTAGAATTCAGCCAGATTACGGTCGCCTATCCCACAACGAAAGAACAACCCTTGCCCACCCACATCGTGAAACCCTCATCGGCGGTATTGGGGCGATCGCAACGGTTACCGGTGGAGTCTTCCTGTTTCTCAATCTCCGCACTGCCAGCAGAAATACAGAGGCAGTTAACCTCATCGGTGCCGACCTCATCGGTGCCGACCTCAATTGTGCTGAACTCAGCGGTGCTGAACTCAGCGGTGCCAACCTCATTGATGCCGACCTCAATTGTGCTGAACTCAGCGGTGCCGACCTCAGTGGTGCCAACCTCAACGGTGCCAATCTCAGCGGTGCTAACCTCAACGGTGCCAACCTCAGCGGTGCTAACCTTAGTGGTGCCAACTTTAACTGTGCTGGGCTCAGATTTGCCAACCTCAGCGGTGCCGACCTCAGATTTGCCAACCTCAGTGGTGCTGACCTCAGCGATGCCAACCTCAGCGGTGCCGACCTCAACTGTACGCTACTCATTGATGCCAACCTCAGCGATGCCAACCTCAGCGGTGCCTTGCTGTTTTTGATCAATTCACGAGAAGTTAAAAATCTTGAACCGCTTCAACTAAAGGCAAAACCTTCGCCATTTTTATGTAATGCTGCACTGCCTTCTTATGCCAGCCAACCAGATGTGAATCCCAATCGCGACTGCGATCGCATTCCCCAACTTTTGAGCGCTCGCTATGATATTTCCCTCGAAGAGGCTCAAGGGATAGTCGATGAAGCTCGACAACACCGATGGGACTAACCAAAATCGACGCCTTCGGCACTGAACAGGTGCGGTACGGTTCCTTGGCAAATGCTGTTATCGGAAGTGTCATGGTTGGTTGGGGCGTCGCTCTACTGCGCCACGCATCACCACGTCCAAGATGATACCTAACAATCCCAGTGCACCGAAACAACTCAGTTTAATTGATTAGAAAGCAATGTAGCCGGAAACTTTATGGAAAAAGAAGAAAAGCAAAAGAGTTCGATCCGACAACGTGCAGAAGAGATAAAGCCTTACAGATGCAAGAACTTAATTACTGTTATCGAAGATCCGAGTGATATCAAGAATATTGGTACGGTTATAAGAAATGTGAATGCCTTAGGAGTAGAAAAGGTATACATCGTAGATCCAAAGGGAGCCTTGCCCAACGATTGGCTAGAAATGCGGGAGCAAAAACCACTTTCGAAAACTTCTGTATCGGCAATCAAATGGAGCTTTGTCAAAAGATTCGATAGTACCGAAGCATGCCTTGAGCACTTAGAGAAAAATCGATTTGTGTCTATCGTCACGTCACCACACATAAAGGGAATGAAAAATGTCGTCCTAGATGAGGCCGACTACACTATCTATACCAAGTTGGCTGTGTGGTTTGGCAATGAGGCTAGGGGCATAAGCGACCTAGCCATACAGCACAGTGAAATGTGCGTAAATATCCCCATGTTCGGCATGATCGAGAGTCTGAATTTGGGCACAACCTCGGGAATAGTTTTGTACGAGGTCACGAAACAGCGCCGTGAATATCAGAGCAAATATAAATGGCGAAAAAAGCGAGGCAAAAAATTTGATGCCTAACACTCCGCTGCACCGGAAAGAAGTTAGGTTGCCACCTAGTAGGCTGGGAAAAGGGCGATAGCCCGTGCCTATCTTTTGAGATTATGTGCTTTGATGGGCACGCTTTGCTTTGCCCATCCTACAAAACTATAAGACTTGGCAAGAAATCAACGGAATGCGAAATCAGTTCGTGTGTGAATATGATGATGTCAACCTCAATATCGTTTGAGATATAGCTCAATTTGAGATGCCGCCTTTGATTGAGGCACTGAAATTGCAGATCCTCCCGAAGATTGATAGCAGAGAAGGATGCGATCGCAACAGCAATGCAGCTACGAAGGCTAAACCTCACTGCTGGCTGGTTCAATCAGCGAATTAGCCACCTCTAGCCTCTGCAGATGATGGAGCCCAATCATGTGGTTTGAAAGATTAACCGGATTCCCCGAAGAATCTCCTCAACAGGTTCGTGCGAATATCACGCTTGACGGTGACACATTAAAATCCCACGTAAACGGGCAGGTGCTCGTTTGCGGCGGATTGGAAACGCCATCATTAGCCGAACTGAGAAAACGTGTTCACTCAAGCGGGCATAAGACCGGAAACCTATCCCTCCGTGAAGTCGTCGCCAACGTCCAGCACTTGCACACCGACCCATCCAACGCGGGTGCCCTGTTTCAAGTAGCTTCCCAGTTCAATCTGCTTGAAATGGTCTCTCCGAACGTGACCCCTGAGCAGGGCGTTGGAATGTATGAGGGAGATCACACCCAAGGCCCAGCGTGTGCCGTTGCAGCGGGGGCAGGCACGATTTACCGCAACTATTTTGCATCCGTAAAGGGGCAAATCGGTCAAACCGCAGACAACCAAATCGATTGCCTTGCAGATATTGGAGCCGCCCTGGGCAACACCGAGAACCGCCTGTGGGAAATGAAAAACGGCTATGCTCTGGCCTCCCATAGCGGCCTAGTCGAGATTTCAAACCGGCTTAGAGCCTCAAGCGAGAACCAGTTAGACGAACTGCGTCAGCTCCTGAGAATCGGCATTCACTGGAATACGCAAGTTACGCTTAATGGCTGCCAGCACACCGTCTCCCAAACCTATTGCTCTGCCTTACCCGTTGCTTATTCTAGTCATCCTTCAACCCTTTGGGCAGATTTCGCTCGCCTCGTTTTAGAAGCCTCCTATGAGGCAACGATTTGTGCCGCAATCTTGAACTCGGTAGAAAATGGAAGCAAAAACCTGTTTCTTACGCTTCTCGGTGGCGGAGCGTTTGGCAACGAGACTGCCTGGATTATGGGAGCCATTCAACGGGCGTTAACCCTCTATAAGCATGCAGATCTTGACGTTGCGATCGTCAGCTATGGCTCGTCTAAGTCATCTGTGCAGCAGCTTATTAAGCAAATGGACAGCTAGCACCACACTGATGGGAATCTGCACCTCTACTAGAGGTTATTCGCTTGCCTGCTGCCGTACTTTTTGCATGACCGACTGAATATACTCTGCTTTGCCTTGAGTGTAGGCTTCGCGATCGCAACGATACCTTTCTGCCAAACACTGCTTCAATTCTGCATAGCGGGCAGCTTCATCCGAGTGCTGGCAAAGGTAATCCTTAAACAACAACCGCTCCCACAACGGGCTATCTGGCTCAACCATATGAATATGATAAGTGCGTGGCCCATTAGGAGGTAATCCCTTCACAAAAAACATTCGCTCCAGATCGGGATTGTCAAACCAATAGGCATACCCCAGCGTTTCGAGCTGAGAAATCGTAACCCGCCTTGCCTCTGTTAGTGAACGCACCCCTACCAATAAATCAATGATTGGTTTCGCAGCCAAACCCGGCACTGCTGTGCTGCCAAAATGCTCAATCCGAGTGACGAGATCTTGATCTAAAACTTCGCGTAGGCGGGCAGCTTCCTGCTCAAAAAGAAGCGGCCAGTTCGAACTGTACTCAACAATGACAATTTCATCCATTTCAGAATGGCCTATACCAATTCGATTTGAACCTATGCCCTACAGTTTGTCTGGTAAGGGTGCAGAGGACTGCATCCAATGCAGGGTCTAGCGCCATCTCCAAAAAGAGTTGGTATCAACATCATCTAGGGGCGAGACTAAAAATTTCTTACTCGCCTAAAGTGCCCAAAGATTGATTAAACGGGGAGGGGCTAGAGAGCCGGTAAGTTGTTGTTCCCGACTGGGGTTCAGCAGGCGATTCGATGACAGGCAACGCGTCAGGCTGCTGCGGCGTGGAGAGATTAACCTCCAGCCAAGGCAGAGAATTGGACGTGAACCGGGTGATAGGGTCAGCGCTAGTATCCGCTTCTAGGTAGGGCGTAACCAGCGTGTAGCGGCTGGTATCGGGCAGAGCCGTAGGGTAGGCCGGGTACACAGAAAGGCTGTCTCCCTCTATAGGGGCTGAGACGGCATCGTCGATTACCAGGGTAGGGCGGCGGCGCTCTACTCGATAGACTCTCTGATAGGTGCGGTAGGGGTAAATCTGAGTCGTTGGAAAGCGAACTGCAGGACGGTGAACTACCGGATAGTGAACTACTCCAGGATGGTAAACCACCCCAGGATAGTAAACTCCGGTCTGCGGGTAAACCACGACCGGATTGCCTACAGAGAGAAAAAAGTTCGGTGTGCTAATCGTAAAATTGTGGGTGCCGATGATGACCGTGCCTGCCTGAGCTGGGGCAGCGAGGATTGCAAACCCTGCGCCTGCTGCCAGAGTAGCGACAGCTTTGCACAGCGCTGCCCGGAACTTGCCTGTTGAGGTCTTGCCGAAGAATGAGCCAGTCATCGTCCTGTCCTCGTTAGAATAAAACGCGAAGGGAAGGCAGATGCAGTGGGGCAAGTAGCCTACTTGAGCCCCGTTACCTTCAGGATAACCTTTCCCAATAGGGTGATCCTCAATAGCTGAAAACCTGTGTAGTCGAGATGGGAAGCGACCGTGACGGCAGAATCGATTGACCTGGCTAGAGTCGAATACGCCTATGGGCAAGATGCCTTTGAGCGCGGGCGGTACCGGGAAGCCGTTGAGCATTTAGAAAAGGCGGTTGCGATCGCACGTCCTACCTCCCCCTTAGGCGGCGAGGTTCAGATCTGGCTAGTCAACGCGTACTTTGCCGTTAGCCGTCAGCCCGATGCTATTGCCCTATGCGATACGCTCACTCGCCACCCCGATTACGAAACACGCAAACAGGCAAAGAACCTGCTCTATATTCTTCAGGCTCCTAGTCTGCAAAAGCGGGAAGATTGGAATACAAAGATTCCCGACCTAGCTAGTTTAGAAGGCGGCGGCAGCAACGCCGGAACTTACACGGCTCCCCCCAAACGCGCGCCCCGCAAGAAAAAAATTGAAGACGAAGAACCCATCGACCTAAGCCAAGTCAACACCCGCGATAACCTGTTTCTCTGGATTGCGCTGGGTGCGATCGCACTTTTACTAGGGGGCCTAGCCTGGTTCAGCTAAAGGCTTGCTGTACCAGCAGGAAGCGTTCGGCCTGCTAGCTAGCGGCAGCTGATCTTTCATTACCCAAAGCGCCCTGTGGAGTAAGACAGAGGCCTGTTTCAGGCGGTAGCCTAGCTGCGTAGCCTGCTTTCTTACTACTGCTGGAAGATATTAAATTATTAAATTGAGTAAAGCTTTTCAACGTTTCCCTGAGCACCGTTGAGTTTGCTAACAGGTAAGGGCTTAATATCAGTTTTAACAATTTATTTGGGTGTGTTCCCAATATGAGTGCTGAGGCATTTAGAGCTTTTTCCGTTGCAGAGATTGACTTCCAGCAAGAAAGACAACTCCCTTCCCTCTCCGAGATTTGGGCCAAGAAATACGTCAGCCATCTGAACCAGCGAGATCAGGTTTTAATCAGCCTCACGGCAGCCCAGACCAAAGTTGAAGCTGCTAAGAACCTAGTTGATATTCTACGCTCAACCAGCGCCCAAGCTTGGAGCAAAACAGAAGCACTGCTCGCCCATGAAGTGCGGCGGCATGATATTGGGTCTCAGTTGATTGATCCCTGGACGATTTCAAAAGATGTTCATCAAATCTATGAGCAAGCATTGGCAGCCTATGCCAATCAGGTAACGCCTCAGCGGTTTTCCGTTTTGATTTCAAAAGAGTTGGGCGCAATTCGCAAAAAACACACGGCCATTGATCCCAGAATTATTGGGTTTGTCAGCATGCAGTTTCACTACTGCGGCCAGTTTCTTCTAAAGCAAGCTCCAGAGACAGAAAAAAAGGCGCTGCAGGAATACTTCAAAGTCGTCGATGATCTGCTCTACATTCCGCTGCATCGGGCCTACGAAGCTGCGGCTACCTACGACTACCATCATCCTCGGCTAGAGGCTGTGCGCATGGCCCTGCCTGCTACCACTCGCATTGCCAAGTCAATTGTCAGCAAGGTCAACAATTACTGCCCTGACTACGCTTGCTACACCGGCCCGCTGAATAGCGAGAGCGTCCGGACATCGAGCGTGCGCGATGTTGAGATGTTCCAAATTTATCTCTGGACCTGCGTTTTAGAGAAAAATATTTCTGCGATCGCACAAGAGCTATTCCCACTTTGCGTCATGCTGTACCCCACGCTTAAAGTCAGCTGGGGGCTAGTGCGACTCATGGTAAATTTGCTAGATCAAGAGCTCACAGCCTGCCTCAAGTCCCAGCATGTTCAATACTATGAGCCTCATTATCAAGCACTTCTAAGAATGTTTTCTCCAGAGGTCTTTCCAGAGAGCGCTTAGCCGTTCTTGAAGTATTAAAGCTCCTAGGCGAGCGGATTCTGGTGATAGTAAAACCAGGCTACTTATGCCAAATGATTCCGCTTAAAATCCTTGGAAATAGAAAGGACAAATAGGTAGAGTTTGCCCCTTTACAGACCCTCTAACTATTGGGATAGAAACAGTCTTGGTAAACTCTTGAATTTGAAGGATGGGGTTAATTTTAGATTCTTTAAGAATGGGGGTAAGAAAGGGAAAGAGTTTTCCCTTCTTGGCCAATTAACCCAAGAGCTTGAATGTTTTACCACAAGAAAAGACTGCAATATTTCACCAAACCCGAAAAACCTGATCCAGTTTACGCCAAGCAGCTTCAGGAATTGATCGGAGGTCCTTTTGGCGAAATGTCTGTGATGATGCAGTACCTGTTTCAGGGCTGGAATTGTCGTGGGCCCGTCAAATACAAGGACATGTTACTAGACATCGGTACTGAGGAAATCGGCCACGTTGAAATGGTCGCCAACCTCATTGCTCACCTAGTCGACAAAGCCCCCGAAGAAGCTCAGGCAGACGCCATCAAAGACCCCATCGTTGAAGGGGTTATGGGCGGTATGAAGGCAGAAGATATTATCACTGCCAGCATGAATCCCAAGCACGCAATTATGAGCGGGGGTGGGGCCACTGCAAATGACAGCACTGGTTACCCCTGGAACGGTAACTACATTGTGGCTTCTGGCAACTTGCTAGCCGATTTTTACTCCAACGTTCAGGCCGAAGCCCAAGGCCGTTTGCAGGCCATCCGGCTGTATGAAATGTCAACCGACCCTGGCGTCAAGGACACCCTGAGCTATATGATTGCCCGCGACACCATGCACCAAAACCAGTGGCTAGCGGCAATCGAAGAGCTGAAGGCGGATGGACTAGAAGATCTTCCCGTCCCCAGCAAGTTCCCCCGCGAACTAGAGAAGCAAGATGCTTCCTACCAGTTCTGGAACCTATCTGAAGGGACAGAGAGCAAGCAGGGTCGTTGGGCTCAAGGCCCCACCCCCGACGGCAAAGGCCAATTTGAGTACTTGGAAAATCCCGAGCCCCTGGGTCCTGAAGGGCAGGCTCCAGTGCCTAACCCTAAACTCTATGCCACCATCGAAATTCCCTCTCCGACTGCCAAGTTAAAGCAGCCATAAGGCTTCCTCAGCTCAGTGGAGTCTTGGTGGCGAATTTTGGCTTAGCCAGTACTGCTTTCTAGGAGCAGCAACTGAGGATTTAAGTACCTAAGAAGAGAGCTGTAGCTAGCCTACAGCTCTCTTTGTATTGCTCTAAGAGATTTCAAAAGCTCTAAGCTAGAACCTCATACGGATAGTTTGGCTTTGGCTCCTTTAACTCAGTAAATTACATGCAAGATCGTCAAAAAGCAGTCCTTTCGATTCACGCGCTTCCTGAATATGAGAGAAAATTATTAGCTGCCCTAGCTTTCTTTCTAGGCCGAGAACAGTCTGCTCAAGCGGTTGCCTGTCTCAGCATGTACCTGCGTCAATCTGAGCCTCGAATTATTGGTCAGCTTAAGTACTACGCTCACAAAGCCACTAAAAATACGGGGCAGCCGCTTGATGAATACGACCTGCTCGATCTGATAGCCGAGTCGCCCGACCAGATTGCCGCCATGCTGCAGCCAGGGGTGGTTCATCCACCAGGGCTGCAAGACGTGTTTGAGCAGCCTATCGCAGACGATGACGTGAGCAAATAGTTAGGCCCCAAGCCCCTTAGACAAATACGCTGGCCTCGAAAGCAGCCTTCTAATAACCGAGCACAGTAGGATGGGCAAAGCGAAGCGTGCCCACCAAAGCCCATAACTCTACTCGTGCTCTTACCCACAATTGAAACGTTGACACACTATCTAGAATAGCTAGACAGACGAACTGGTCTCGAGAGTTAAGGCTTTAGCCACAGCGAAAATCCTCTCAGCCACCGCCGATTCAACCGGCATCACGGACAGCCGATTGCCCCGCCGCACCACCCAAAGCTCATCGGGTGTAAACAGCTGCTTCAACCGCTCTAGGGTAATGCAGTCCGAATAGGTCGCTACATAGCCCACCTTTACCGTTTGCCAGCGAGGAGCTTCGGCAAACGATTTAGGGTCGTAATATTTATTCTCAGAGTCAAACTGAGTTGGATCTACGACATTGGTCTCTACAATTTTCATTAGACCCACAATACCGGGTAGCTGAGTATTGGAGTGGTAGAAAAAGGCAAGATCGTCCACCTCCATCTCCCGCAGAAAATTGCGTGCCTGATAATTTCTGATCCCGTCCCACAGCTCTACCTGATTGCGCCTCAAGTCATCAATGCTGAAGACGTCAGGTTCAGATTTCATGAGCCAATATCGCATTCTGGCTAATCGTCTCCAATACGTTGGCTTGAGCAGCTGTTGTCGGTGTAAGCGTAGCCTCTCGGCCCTCGGCGTTATAGGCCAAAGCAACCGTTAGGGGCAAATCTGGCTGGTAAGGCAGCCTGTCTGCCCACTCAATCGCCATGATACCGGGTTCTGTCTCAGTTCCCTCCCAGTAGGTTTCAAGCAGCAGCTCATTGACCTCTTGTGATGTTTCTAGCCGATAGAGATCGACATGGTAGAGCGGCACTCGACCATCTAAGTATTCATTGACTAAAGTAAACGTAGGGCTATCGATCGTCTCTTCAAGGCCCAATCCCTCACCCAGACCCTTGACCAGCGTTGTCTTGCCGCTGCCTAAGTCACCCCTTAGCAAGAGCACCGTTCCAGCCGGTAGATGGCGACCTAGCTGCTGCCCGAGCGCGCGAGTCGCAGGTTCATTTGGCAGCTGCAAAACGGTAGGTACAAAGGCCATTCTGAGAAAATTCTGAGCTTCCTTCCTAACTCTAGCGCTATCGTTAACGCCTCAACGTACTCTATAGGCATGATTGTCACCGTAGCTAGCTTTAAGGGGGGAGTCGGCAAAACGACCACCGCAATTCACCTAGCGGCGTTTTTTCAGGGGTATGCCGAAACCCTGCTGATTGATGCCGACCCCAATCGCTCTGCCCAAAGCTGGGCCGGGCGGGGCGAATTGCCTTTTAAGGTTGTAGATGAGTGGCAGGCAGGCGAACAGCTGCGGCCCTATGGCCATGTCGTGATTGACACTCAAGCTCGACCCACTGCCGACGATCTGTCCATCTTGGTGGGTAGCTGTGATTTGCTGGTGCTGCCTACCACGCCTGATGTGATGGCTCTAGATGCACTGGTACTAACCGTGAACTATCTGCGGACCCTGCAGACAGCCAAGTACCGAATCTTGCTGACCGCAATCCCCCCTAAACCCAGTAAGGCTGGAGACGAGGTGAGAGCTTTGCTAGTCGAAGCTCGACTGCCGCTGTTTCGGGGGGGAATTCGCCGCTATGCTGCCTTCCAAAAAGCGGCTTTGGCAGGCGTTCCTGTGTATGAGGTGAAAGATCCTAAAGCAGAAGATGCCTGGCAAGACTACGAAGGAGTGGGCCAGGAAATCTTGCTCGCTACCGAACCGGAACGAAAGCTTGAGTCTCATCCTGAGACCTATGAAGATGACTTTCCGATCTTCTAGCCTGCAACTTTAGGGCTAGCACGACGTCCTCAGTACTGCAGTAATTTTGCCAAAGGTCTGTAGCTCCTTTGAAGCTCGGCTATTTTAACCACGACAGAATAAACTCAAACCCATGCTTGAGCCTGCCCATACTATAGTCATGAAAGGGCAATTGCTCTCTCCGTCTAGCGACCTCTGAACGCTCCCTGGCAGCCTGCTCTGGGGCTTAGCCTATAGACATCTAACCTCATAGAGTTATTTGAGATTAGTCCATGCGCATTCATCTATATCAGACGGCCTACGATACTGAATCTCGTAACAACATTACGAGATATGCTAAAGAGTGCTGGCTAGACAACGATCAGCCTGAGCTATGGGAATACCAAGCCTATCTCAAACTCTTAAAAGAGAAGGCTTATGAGGAATGCGACTACATCGGGCTCTTTTCACCTAAATTTCCTCTCAAAACTCGGCTCTCTACTCTAGACGTGGTCGAATGGATTGCAGAGCGCCCTGGGCATGATGTTTATACATTCAATCCCTTTCCTGCGCTCTCCTATTTCTTTTTCAATCAATGGGAGCAAGGCGAGCATTGCCATACTGGGCTTAAGGAATTGGCTCAAAAGGTATTTGACCAGTTTGGCTTGGGAGATGTGGAGAGTGCACCTCGAATTCTGCCTGTTGATGCTTTGTACTGCAACTTTTGGGTCGGTACAAGTGCCTTCTTTAAGACCTACGTCGAGCTTGTCGAAGAGATTATTCTTTTCATGCTGGATCGGCGATCGTTATTTCTCCAAAACACTTTACACCGAGGAGAAATGTCTTCTTCTTTCCTGACTTTCATTTTAGAAAGAATATTTACTCAGTATGTGACAATCCACAGGTCATCTGTTCGTAAGGCTGCTTTTACCTATCCCGATGACATGGTAAACCACATGATTGATGATGTACCGCCTTACAATTTTGATCTCACGCGGATGATTTTGAAGATCGTTCGCCCTCTTATTGAAGATTTAGATACTCGTTACCAAGATCGGCCCGATGAGCGGAGCCAGTATTTGGCGGAGTTTAATCAGATTAACCAGCAGGGTCTCGCCCTAATTGCTGCCCATGGGGAAGTTTCTGCTCTGCTGCAGCAGGTGAATGCTGTTCATAAAGAGGGTTCTTTTACGCCACCGCTAGAGGTGTCGGGGCTGCCGCAGTTGACTTGAGGCTTCAGAAGCAGAGCAAATAGTGGGGGCGGTACGGGCAATCCTGTGTCAGGGATTGCATTTAAACCGTGAAGCTTCACTTTCTCGTTATTTCTAATTTAAGGAGTCACTACATTTTCTGAAGTCGGTTGTTTAGACGTGTAGGATGTGAAGCAGCGATGTCATACAAGAATTATGGTTGAGACGGTCTCATCCCACCCCATGCCCGAGATTGCGGCCCTGCCCAGGGTGTTTTCGCCGGAGCTGATAAAGCGCGATCGCATTCTAGCCGCCATTGACGTGGGGACAAATTCGGTTCACATGGTGGTGGTCAAAATTGAGCCCAGTCTGCCCACCTTTTCTATTATTGACCGCGAAAAAGAAACCGTTCGATTAGGCAACTTCTGTGAAAAAACTGGAGGGCTTTCGGATGATGCGATGGACCGATGTATTAGCGCCCTTAAGCGCTGCCGCGCCATTGCCGAAAGCCTAAAAGCGGAAGATATCGTAGCAGTTGCTACCAGCGCTGTGCGAGAAGCGCGCAACGGCCAGGAATTTTTGGAGCGAGTAGAGGCCGAAGTCGGGCTATCGGTCAACCTAATTTCGGGGCCAGAAGAAGCCCGCCGCATTTATCTCGGTGTGCTGTCGGGGATGGAGTTTCAGGGCCAGCCCCACACCATTATCGATATTGGGGGTGGCTCTACCGAGCTCATTTTGGGCTCTGCTGAAAGCCAACGCTATCTCAGCAGCACCAAAGTGGGCGCAGTGCGGCTAACGGCCCAGTTTGTATCCACCAATCCGGTGAACGATTTAGAGTTCACGGCGCTGCGCTCCTACGTGCGGGGTATGTTGGAGCGGTCTGTCGATGAATTGAAGCGTCACCTAGAGCCCCATGAAACCCTGCGCCTAGTGGGCACCTCCGGCACAATTGAATGCCTAGCTGCTCTAGATGCCCACGATCGCATGGGCTTTGTGCCAGAGCCGCTCAACGGCTACGAGATGAGCTATCAGAGCCTGGCAGAACTGGTCGAGCGCCTGCGCCATATGACCTTTGCCGAACGGCTAGCCATGCCAGAGATGTCTCCTCGTCGGGCCGAAATTATTGTGGCCGGGGCGGTCATTCTGCAAGAAGCCATGCAGATGCTAGAGGCCCAGCAGATCGTCATCTGCGAACGGGCACTGCGAGAAGGCGTGGTGGTCGACTGGATGTTGACCCATGGCCTGATCGAAGACCGCATGCAGTTTCAGCAGTCGGTGCGGCAGCGCAGCGTTCTCAAAACGGCCCAAAAGTACCAGGTGAATCAGGAAAACGGTGCGCGAGTGGCTCAGTTTGCCCTCGACCTGTTTGACCAAACCCAGGGCACGCTGCACCACTGGAGCCATTTAGAGCGAGAGCTGCTGTGGGCTGCCGCCGTTTTGCACAACTGTGGTCACTTTGTCAGCCACTCCGCCCACCACAAGCACTCCTATTACCTAATCCGCAATGCTGAACTGCTGGGCTATACCGAAACTGAGCTGGAGGTGATTGCTAACCTAGCCCGCTATCACCGCAGAAGTTCGCCCAAGAAAAAGCATGACAGCTTCCGCAGCTTGCCTTCTAAGCATTACCGCCAAATAGTGAGCCAACTCAGTGCTTTGCTACGCATTGCGGTGGCCCTAGATCGGCGGAGCATTGGTGCCATCAAGAGCCTGCACTGCAACTTTGATGCTGAGACAGAGGTTCTGCATTTACACCTGCAGCCTACTCGCGCCAACGATGACTGTGCTTCGGAGCTGTGGAGTCTGGAGTATAAGAAGGCGCTATTTGAGGAGGAGTTTGGCCTGCACTTGGCTGTTCGGCTGGTTTGATTGCAGCAGCCTAGGTTGAGGCAGGGAGCAGGGAAGCAGCGAAAAAACTGTTTGGAAGGAGTGAGATTGACCTGTAAGAGCCATCACGCCCTAAACTAAATTCTTGAAACTGAACTTTTGACAGGCCAATCCCGTCTGCCCTAGTGGCTATGCTGAGGAACAATCGTGCAGCATAACGGCAGGCCGGCCAGCTTGCACAAAACACCGATGGCAGGGAATGAACACACTGGTTGGTAAAACGCTTCAAGGCGGCAAGTATACCCTGGAGCAAACGCTGGGAGAGGGCGGCTCAGGCGTCACCTTCAGGGCAGCCCATCATTACCTGGGACAGTGGGTGGTCATCAAAACCTTGAACGAGACCAGCCGCCGCAGCCCTCAGTTTTCTAACCTGGAGCAGTCCTTTCGGGATGAGGCCCGGCGGTTGGCCCTGTGCAATCACCCCAACATCGTGCGCGTCAATGACTTCTTTACTGAAGATGGCGTGTCTTACCTGGTGATGGAATACGTCCCCGGTCAGACGATGGATCAGCTTATTTTTCCAGATCGTCCTCTCCCTGAAGCCGTAGCCATTCACTACATCCGGCAGGTGGGCGCAGCGCTGCAAGTCGTTCATCAGAACGGGCTGCTGCACCGCGATGTCAAACCAGAGAACATGATTGTGCGCCAGGGCAGCCAAGAAGTAGTGCTCATTGACTTCGGGATTGCTCGAGAATTTACCCCTGGCGTGACCCAAACCCACACCAGCTTGATTTCCAGCGGCTATGCTCCAATTGAGCAGTACATGTCTCAGGCTCGGCGCACCCCTGCTACCGATGTGTATGGTCTGGCGGCCACTCTCTACGCCATGCTGACCGCTCAGGTGCCGGTGGCCTCAATCTTGCGAGATCGGCAGCCACTCCCTGCTCCTCGCGATTTGCAGCCCCAGATCAGTGCCGCTGTTAACCAGGCTGTGGTTCAGGGACTGGCTGTGGAACCTGAACACCGACCTCAATCCATCGCCGCCTGGCTACAGTTCCTGCCTGATGCTGCCGACCTGAATGACATCGCCCCCCTTAATAACACTGGCAGACCTGCCCCCGTCGCCACCCTCCCTGTAGGCTCTCCCCTGCATGCCCGTGAATTGCCTGTGTCAGAGCGAGGGCAGACCGTAGCAGCCCCAGCCCAGCGGCCAGCCCGACGACGACCTGCCCAACAATCCAGTGGAAAGCCTCGGTGGCGCACCGCTGCCCTCTTAGGCCTCATCGCCGCGACCTCCCTAATCGCCGCTGCCGTAGGGGCTCAGTGGGCGCGTTCTCCCGCCGATCCTCAACCCTCACCCGCTCCTGCCACAGCAGAGGCTCCGGTAGAAGCGCCAGCTCCGACAGAGGAGACAGAAGATGCCCTGGCCTTTGAAGATCAGCCTGCCCCCGAGCCAGAAACGCCCCCTGCCCCCGAGTCACCCCCTCAAGAAGAGCCGCCTAGCCCAGTATCGCCTGAAAATTCCTCTGAGCAGGCAGCCGCTCCCAGCCCAAATCGGGAAGCAACCCGCGTTACAGGCAACGTGCCTGGCCTTCCTACTGGCGTCTCTGAACAAGAAATTACGGAGTTGCTAGGAGAGCCAACCCAGAGAACGAATAATGCGTACTGGCCCAACACTCGCTCTGCTCTCTATGAGCTAGTTCCCAATCAGGTGACGGTTGCCTATATCTTTGACAAAAGCAGTCAGCGGGTCCGCCAAACCGAAGCATCTTTCGCCCAGACGGTTGACCCTCAAGTTATGCAACAGACCCTCAATGGTATGTTGAACGGGCGTGCCAGCTCAACCATTGAACAGGGTTTAGAAGCAGTTCAGCAGCGGCAGTCCAATCGCTACACGTTTACCGATGGCGATCTAGAGGGCGTGATCGAGCGCAACCGTCAGGATCGGATCTATATCGGCATATGGGAGGCGGATTTGCATTAGGAAGATGGAGGGGGGGAGGAGATAGGGGAGGTGGGGGAGATAGGGGAGGGGGGGAGATAGGGGAGGGGGGGGGAGCGGCTTATGTCTATGGATCTCCATGCCTTCACCTCGTCTTTTCTACTTTCCTGGCTCTCTTCCTCTCATCTCTGCGTCTTCCTCAAGGCTTCTTGGCAGCCCTACCTGGCCCATGCCAACGATTTGACCTTCTGCAAAGACTAGCCAGAGATAGGATCCGTCTGGGTTTCTCCAGTGGTAACTCTGGACATTGTCTGCAGGGGGTGCTTCTGGGTCGTTGATGAGCTGGCCAGGGCTTTCTAAGAGAGCCTGTACTTCTGCCAGTGTCATAGTCTGACGAATTTGGGCAACGGCTTCTTGAGTAATGAGGGGAGGCGGATCTGCCTCAGTAGCGGTGTCGGTTGGGGTTGCGGAAGTGACCAGAGCGCTTGTGGCAGCAGGGGCACAGCTAGTTAGAGCCATGCTGAACAGCGGCAAGATAAGCAGTAGCGTAGGTTTTGGGGTCGGCTTCTTCATGGGTAAATTAACCGCAGTTGCCCAAGGGTAGGTTGGGTGGCAGTCTTCTGTGAAAAGTGTTGTGACTGCTGCTATTTTGGCCCCTGCTAAGATTGCAAAATTTCTTCCAGCGCTTCCTTAACCTTGGGGTATTGGTAGCTAAAGCCTGTTTCGGCTGTGCGCTTGGGTAAGACCTGCTGACCTTCAAGCACTACCTGGGCTCCATCCCCGAGCACGGCCTCTAGCACAAAGTCTGGTACGGGCAGCCAGGAGGGGCGGTTTAGAACAGCGCCTAGGGTCTGGCAAAATTCGCCCATGCGAAGTGGGTTGGGGGCGGTTGCGTTGTAAGTGCCCTGCATCTCTGGGTCGGTCAGGGCTTTGAGGATTAAGTTGACGAGATCTTCTCTATGAATCCAGGAGAACCACTGCTTGCCGCTGCCAATGGGGCCACCAGCAAACATGCGAAAGGGGGTGAGCATCTTGGCGACGGCACCGCCCATGCCTAGCACGATGCCGGTTCGCAAGATCACCAGTCGGGTGCCGTTGGCTTCAACTTTGCGGGCAGCCGCTTCCCAGGCTTGACAGACTTTAGAGAGAAAGTCGTCGTCGATGGGCTGGCTGGTTTCGTCAAAGGTGGCGGTTTCGCTAGTGCCGTAGTAGCCGATGGCGGAGGCACTGATTAGCACTGAGGGCTTGGGCTCGGCTTTGGCAATCGCTTCGACAATTTTTTGGGTGCCGATCTGGCGGCTGTCGATGATGGCCTGCTTATGGGCGGGGGTCCAGCGCTCAGAAATGGGGGCTCCGGCCAGGTTAATAACGCCATCGCAGCCTGCGATCGCATCTTGCCACTCCCCCGACTCCAGCGGTGAGTATTGTCGAATTTCGACCTGGGAAAACGCGGCTTCGGGAAACACCCTGCGGGCCTGGGCAGCGTCTCGCGTTAGCACCAGTACTGAGTGCCCTTCTGCCTGTAGCCGCTCCACCAAACGGCTGCCCACAAACCCGGTGGCTCCAGTGACCGCAACTTTCATGAACACCTAACTCCTACATATCCTGCTGATCGCGGCGGCTCGTCAACCAGCCCGACCGTAGTTGAGATCGGCGAAGGCAACCCTGCGCCTCTCCATTATTGCCGCTATTGCCCTTTTTCGGACTCGCCGTAGGCCATGCCGTTGGCCTCGGCGTAACGCTGCAAAAACCGCATCAGCCTTTCCCAGTGGTCGTCTTGGTCGATTTCTAGGGTGCATTCGACCTGCTTTAGATGGTCGCCCTCTGGTCCACCAAAAATAAAGCGAATGCCCAGCGGCTCAATGCTGATCACGCCTTCTTCGTCGATTAGCTTTAGCGCTTTTGAGAAGCGGTTGCGAAAGCTCTTAAACTGCTCAATTGCCTCCATGCGCTCGAAAAACAGCACCACCCGTCGAACGCCTGTGTTGCGATCGCGCCTCAAGCTGATGTTGCTGATTTCCTCGGGAATGCCCTCATAGAACTGAACAACGGGAATATGGTCAGCCATTGCAAAGCCTTTAAACTCAGGGTTTGAGTATAAGAGATCCGGCTCAAAGACCGAGACGATAACCCTTGCCATAAACCGTGTGAATCACCGGGGGAGTGCCTTTAGGCTCGATTTTGCGGCGCAGCAGCCGCATTTGGGCGGCCAGCACGTTGCTGCTGGGCTTTTCCTGATCGCCCCAAACTGCCTGGTAAATGTCGTCGTGGGTTAGCACTTGGTTGGGCTGACGGATTAGATAGGCCAGTAGGGCCGTCTCTTTTTCAGACAGCTCAATTGGTTGACTCTGGCGATAGGCGAGCTGATTTTCCTCATCTAGCTCTAGATCCTCGTACTGCAGCCGGGCGGTAGTCGACGGCTCCAGCGTTGGCGGACGCCGCAGCAAGGCCCGCACCCGCGCCAGCAGCTCTCGCAGCTCAAAGGGCTTGACCAGATAATCGTCGGCTCCCGCATCTAGCCCTGCCACCCGATCATCCACGGTGTCTTTAGCGGTAAGAAAGAGCACTGGAGTCGTGTGACCCTGCGACCTGGCCCGCTGGCAGATCTCTAGCCCGTTGATGCCCGGCAGCATCCAGTCCAAAATTAGCAGGTCGTAGCCGCCTTGAAACACCATTTCCCAGCCCGATTCGCCATCTCTCGCGATATCGACCGTGTAGCCCTCGCGGGTGAGCAAGCGGCTGAGGGGGTCGGTCAGTTCGACTTCGTCATCGACGAGGAGGATTTTCATAAGGCGAGAGGGCAGAAGGGGGCTAAAGGTTGAGGTATGTTTCCTGAAGCGTTGAAGTGCGCGATCGCAATTGCCCAAATCGTGGCCTCCTGGCTAAGCCCAGCAGGATTGTCGGCTAACGTGGCAACTCTGTCGCTTTTTGACTTGCCTCCTGTGGCTAAATCCTCCAATTTTGAGGGCTATAGCTATGTACGCTCAGCTTGCCTTTCCCCAAAAAATTGGTCAAGCGCCGCTGGAAGGTATTACGAGCACCGACGAACGGCTGCCCCTTCGACAGAGCATACCTGCCTCGGAGGCTAAGGTAAATTTTACCTGGCCGCCTTGGACTGTATATTTCCGGGGTGGCCGAGTTTTTGGGAATTCCTACCCGCTGCTAAAGAAGAATCCCCTGTGATTTATCGCTTTTCAATGACTCTAAGCAGAAAAAATTTTGTGTAGAGCAGTTTTATGAACTCTGCAAAACAGGTTCGTAAGCTCTATCAACGTCTTCAGGCAGGTCACTCCCTTTGGGCCGTATCGGTGGCGTGTGCAAGGTGACCATCGTGCCTTTGGCTTGTAGGCTTTAAAGGCTAAAGGAAAGGTGACGTTGTCGAGCAAAGCGCGACCCGCCACCCCCAAAGTGCCGCCAAATTCAATGCTTAGCTGTTTATCAAGAACGATGTGCGATCGCACCATTCTTTCGCCAAAAGGCGAGATACCCAAAAATCAGCCAGCCAATCAAAATCGCAGCTGTGAACCCTAGAACCGGCACCATGCCAAATTGACCAATCAACGTTGGGGCAGCTCCGGTAAACAGGCCGCCGCCCACAATCGGCTCAAAAAAGAGCTGCTTGTAGCCAAAGCTTTCGTAAGCGCCTGAGCGGTTGTCTTTGTCTACAATTTGCAGCAGCACCAGGCCCGTTGCCGTCACGCCCATTGACTGACCCATATCAGCGATGCCTTTTTCAAACCAGTAGGCGGGAAAAATGCGCGGAGCCAGATAGACAAAGGCAAAGACGCTCCAGGCCACACCAGCCACGCTCAAGATCAAGAAAGGAGCCAGGTTTGCGCCCAGTACTGTCAGCGAGATTGAGGCCAACGCCGTTACCACCGTCACATCCAGCGCCACACCGGCAATGCGGTTCATCAGGCGGGGGCTGACCAAGTAGCCGCGCCCCAGCTTCTCTAGGCCTATCTGCACCAAAATGCCGCCAATCAGCGCTAGGGGAAACAGCGGAATATTGCCTAAAATTTCTAGCCCCTCGCCGCCTGCATTCCAGGTGATCGACTCTATCCAAATCAGCCCCTGCAAAATTATCCAGCCCAGGGCAATGGCTAGCCCCACATAGCCAAAGTGTAGGGTCAAAGGGTCGACCAGCAGTTCGCGCCAAGTACCGTCAGGCCGGTGCTGATAATCTTCGGTAGACATCTGCCCTTCTTCCATCTGCACCTCCGAGCTTGAAGCATTCGATGGCGATTGCTCAGACCCGATATCTTCACTGCCAGAAGTTTGCACATGCCCCTTCTTTCGCGCCCAGTCTGCCAGGGCAGTACCGGCAATGATGGCGGTGACAATGCCTACCGTCGCAAGCCCCAGCGCCATGTCGCCCCCTTCCTCAAAGCCTAGATCCGCGAGCGTTTGCGACATGCCTGCGGCTGTTCCATGCCCGCCTTCAAAGGACATCTCAATTAGCACCCCTGAGATCGGGCTCATGCCAAAGAAGGGAACCAGGATCAGCAGCGCAATTAAAATGCCAACTACATACTGCCCCCAGGCGATCACCTGGCCGAGCACAACCTGAGGAGCAGCCTGCTGCCAGATCCGCTGCGGGCTGGGAATCGGCTGCCCTAAAAATAGGGCTGCAAACACCACATTAATAAAGACGCCGGGAGAAGCAGCCCAAACTTCTTGAATAGGCCCCGGAAATAGCCCATTAGCCAAAACGGTTTCTTCGCCCATGAGCGAGGTTGCGATCGCACCCAACGCCTCGCCCCCTAGCAGCAGCGCTATGATGCCCGCCACAATTGAGCTGGGAATAAACAGCTTTTGCAATAACCTGATTTTTTGCCGAACAAATCTGCCGACTAGAATTAAAAGCCCCAGAATCACAAATGCATAAAAGACATCCTGAAAGTCATAGGTAGCTTCCTCGGCCCCTGCTTCTTCGGCCAAGGCTCTCAGTGCCCCAAAAGACAGAAGCCACACTACCGACATGCTAATTGCGATCGCAGAAAACCTGACAACAAAAAATTTTGATCGACCTAGCCCAAACCGGGTATCAAATACCTTTCCGGCTAGGAAAAAGGCGGTTGTCAGAAATAGAAAAAATCCTATAGCTTGCGAACTAGACATTGTATTTTTAAGCAGTGCTTCAAATTTTATTCGTTGTCATTGCCTAGAGGAAACAGGGTCAGCAAACAACGGTATTAAAGGTGTTTTACGTTTAAACAAAAAGCTCTATTGTATTTAGAATTACCGCTCTGTAAGAGCAGCAAAAAATTGCCTCCTTAGAGATATTTCTAGGCAATCAAAAGATGTAAGTTTAAGGTTTTACTGTAAAAAATTGAGGTCTCAATCTAGTAGCTCACCAGCGCGCCTAGAGAGCGCAGCATCTGTTCTTCTGGCTCGGTTAGGCCCTTAGCACCGCGAATATTGACGCCTTCGTAGGGGCGATCGGGCCGCAGCACCTGTTCGCAGGTGCCCAGATCCAGCCGCCAGATGCGGATTTCTTCGTCCTGGCTGGCAGTAGCTAGGTAGCGGCGATCTGGGCTAACACAGACTTGCCAGATCTCGTGGGTGTGGCCACTAAACTCTTGAAGCTTTTGGTTGTCTGTAACAGACCATAGCTCTAGGGTGAGGGTGTCGCTGCTTGCGATCGCAACGAGCCTTCCCTGCCGATCAACCATGCAGCCGTGTAGCCAGAAATGCTGGGGGTGCTGCCACAGACCCCGACATTCCCCGCTGGCCAGGTGCCACCAGCGGGCAGTACCGTCGTGGCTGACGCTGAGCAGATGACCATCGGGGCTAAGGCTGAGGCCGTGGACTTGGCGCTGGTGGCCTTCTAGGGTTTGTAGACAGCGACCATCGGTGATCTGCCAGCGGCGCAAGGTGCGATCGCGGCTGCCGCTAATGATATGACCTTCGCCGGTAAAGACCAGCGCTGTAATCGGCCCAGTGTGCCCCTCTAGCCGCAGGTCATGGGGCTGAGGCAAATCGAGGGACCATAGCCGTACTATGGCATCCTCGCCGCCACTGGCCAGCCAGCGACCGTCGCCGCTAAAGACCATCACCGTCGCTGGCGAGATCAGATCATTGGTGAGAATGCGATGGGCCGGAACCGGTTCTCGCAGGCCTTCACTTCGAGGGGAAACGAGTTCTCCCTGGCTGCTCGTTTGCCAAAGGCGAATCGTGCGATCTTCGCTGCTGCTGGCCAGCCAGCCGCCTTGAGAACTGGCCGTCACCGAGCGAATCGGGGCACTGTGTCCTCTCAGACTGCGGGGGCGACGAGAAAAAGCCCCCGCAGTATTGACCTGCCAGGTGCGCAGAAGCGTATCGTCGTGCCCGGTGATCAGCCGCGTACTTTCGCCATCAAAGGCCAGGCACTTGAGAGAGTAGCGCTGACTGCCCAAGCTCCGTAGACAAATGCCCGTCGCCACATCCCAGACCTTAACCGTGTAGTCGCTCGCCGTGACCAGCAGACGACTATCCGGGCTAAACGTCAAAGACCAAACGGGCAGGTCAAAGCTAGAGAGCTGGTGATGGTAGTGGCGGCTAATCACGTCCCAGATAATCACTGTGCGGTCGGGTCGGCTGCAGGCCAAAAAGCGACCATCGCTGCTGACGGCAATAGCAGGCAGAGTCCCCATCGCCATTGGCACAACTCGAATTGGCCTCCCCTCCTCCACGTCCCAAATGTAGAGGCAAGTCTCGTCATAGCCTGCAGCAAAGGCCATTTCTGCTCCGGCATCGGCAGTCAGTCCAGCAGGCACGGGCATAAACCCCACTGATCGCACCCAAGCTGTCGCCTGCACCTGAAACTGCCAAATCTGCTCTCCCGTTTGGACATCCCATAGGGCAACGCTCTGGCTCTCGCCCCCGCTAATCAGCCGGGTGCCCTCAGCATTAAACTGCAGGCAGTGAATTGGGTCGCCTGTCTCGGCCAGGGTCAGCCGGGGCAGGCCGGAGGACAGATCCCAGAGATAGAGACAGCCTGCCTCGTCGCCCGTCGCCAGTAGATCGCCCTCGCGGTTAAAGGCTAGGGCCTGCACAGGGGCCTGATGGTTATAGAGCAGATCCGATTCGTAGAGAGTGCCTAGCCGCCAGAGCTGAAGGGTGCCGTCGGCACTGCCTACAGCTAGCAGGTCGCCCTGGGGGCTAAAGGCTAGAGACCGTACTGACTTGGCGTTGTTGTCTTCTAGAAATCGTAGCAGTCGGCCCCGCTGAATTTCCCAGTGCAGCAGGCAGCCCTCGTGGTCGCCCACGGCCAGGTTTTGCCCGTCTTGGCTAAAGCTCACCACCAGATCTCGGCCCAGAGCCGTAGCAAACACCGTATCTTGAAAGCGCACCTGGCTCAAGTTGGCCCCCTGCAGGCTGATCTGCTGCAGGTTGGCCTGCCAAATGCTGAGGCTAGAAAAGTCAAAGCTGGTGAGGCTGATATCGAGCGCCTGACACAGGTGGATCAAGTTGCCTGCTCCGTAGCCGGGCTGGTTGAGGTATTGCGATCGCAATGCCTGATGCACCCGCTGCACCCACCCGCTCAAAGCCGTTTCAGAAGGGCAACGCTGCTCCAATGCCTGGGCCAGTGGCTGAATGATTAATTTTAGCTGACGGGCCTGCACAGTTTCAGGAGCCGTTACCCGCAGCAGCGGCATCTGGTGGAAAAGCTCAATGCAGCCTTCTACAATTTCAGCCTCTAGGGCTTGCACCGCTTGCTCTGTGGCCAAAATGCGAACAGCAGGATTGAGATCGAGCCGGGTGCCCATTGCCGGATCCTCTCCGGCATGGTGGCAGAGCGCCCGCCCCAGTAGCGACTGCACCCCATCAGCGGTGGGCGGCTGCACCATACTATTGCTCAACTCTCGCAACGCCACGGGTTCCTGAGCCAGCGCCAGCCAGTAAAGCAGCGAACGCTCTGGCGGCGAGAGACGGCCAACAATCTCCATCAGGCTGCGTCGCTCTAGGTCAGGCAGACTGACCTCATCTTCCAAAAAACGGGACAAATTGCCGCCGTGAATCACCTGCAGATGCGGTGTGAGGCTCTTGAGCAGCTGGGGGCTGCCGCTATAGCGATCAACTAGGGCCTGCCACTCCTCAGGGGCAGCAGCAGGCCAGCCCTGGGCGGTGAGAAAATCCTTCACTTCGGCGGCAGACAGCTCCCCCAGCTCCCACGACTGCACCAGCCGCCCCTGCAAGGTGGCAAACTCCTTAGGCCGCTCCCGGCTAATCCAGAAAACGCAGCTCTGGTGTACAAACCGGGACACCCGCTCCAAAAAATCCCGATAGGCCAAACAGTCTTGCCGAAAGGTGCCCGCCAGTTGATTAGGCTCAAAAAGCACTTCCCCGTTGTCCACGATCAGCAGGCAGCGCCGCTGCGCAAACTGATCCATCACCCAGTCCAGCTGCCCATCCCAACTGCCCTGGGGCGGAGCATCGCTCAGCCAGCCCGCCACCTCATTCAAAAACGCCTCTGGGGAAAGCGCTGAGTGCAGTTCTAAATAGGCACATTGCTCAAACTCAGCCCGAACCTGCTCCGCTACCTTCATAGCCAGAGAAGTTTTGCCCATGTCCGGCAGTCCCCACAGCAGCACCAGGCGGCACCCCTCAGCAACAATCCACTGGGTCAGCTGAGCCTGTTCTGCCTGCCTGCCAGAAAACTCTGAGACATCAATCCGCAAAGCCTGACACAGGGCCAGCCGAGAAGGAGCTGCCGCCTGTTCTGCCGCCAGCTCGCTTACAGCAGCTTGCGGTTTGGTCACCACGCCGTTGCTGGGCTCCGGCTCAGGGAGCTGCTGAGCCGCCCACTCCAGCATGGCATTGCGAATGTTGCGCTTGTTGACGGTGTACCCCGTCACCTCCGACAGCAGCTGCCAGAGCTTAGGGCCAACATCTCGTTTTAGGTAGTCCTCTGTGTAGCCGACGGCATCGTTAGCAATGTCGGTATAGGTCTGATTGTCCCAGGAACCCTTGAGGACGACTCGCTGCACGTCACTTAGGGGCTTTTTTCTGGCGGAAATGACGGTCTGGTTGACCAGGCTAATGATGTCGTCAAAGTCCATTGTTTGTAAGACGTTGCAGACTACCCCTGACTTAACTGTTCAGTCTAACCTGAATTTTTCAGAACTTTTCAGCAACAGCGAGGATAAGGGAGAAAGAAGGAGAGAAAAGGGAGGAGCTCAGCTTTTTCTGCCTTCTACCCTACTTTCCTAAAAAGAGTCCACTCTCACTACAAACCCCCCGCAAAGGCCGATCCCAAAACAGTTTGGGAATCTCGGGCAGGCGGGCGTACTCAAACACGATGCCTACGGTAGGTACCTTGGCCCAGAGGCCGGAGCTAAACATGCGATCGTAGTAGCCGCCGCCGTAGCCTAGTCGGTAGCCCCGCACGTCACAAGCTATGGCCGGTACCAAGATTAAATCGACCAGGGTCGGATCGACCGGGGGTGACTCGGGGTGGGGTTCTAGAATGCCGAACTTGCCTTTGCGTAGGGGCCAGCGAGACTGGCCATTCCAATAGTGCCAGGCAAGCTGATTTTTGCTGACACAGCGAGGCAAACCCCAAGCTCGAGGTTGATTGAGCAGGGGGCTAAGGTCGGGTTCTTTGTGAACGCTGCAGTAGGCCAGCACCACGCGGGCCTGCTGAAAGTAGACCCAGTTTTGTAGGTGGGTGCAAATGCGATCGCTCTTTTGCCGCCACAGCTGATCGGGGATAGCCTGCCGGGCTTTAAGCAGGCGCTGCCGCAAATCGGCTTTGGCCTGCTGCACCTGGTCAGTAGAAGAAGGAGAATCGAACGCCATAGCAGCAGAAGAGTTTAGAAATACAGCAGCAGGTTGAGACCAGGAATCGTGCGGGAAAACGTCCAGAGGAGTAGGGCGACATACATCAGCCCCAACCCCCACTGATACCAAACCAAGACTGTAATGAGTCCCGGCACGTCCTGATCACGCAACCGGATGTCATTAAAGCCGAATTTGAACCAGTTGTTGAGGCTGAAATCGTAATAGTTTAACCAGGACCAGCGCCGGTCTTGCAAAATTGGGGTGAAGCGATCGCGAAAAAAGGGAAATAGGGGGATCACTGGCAGCCGCGTAATCAGCAGCCGCAGCTGCCGCATACTGCCGTCTTCCCTAAGGTAGCTCTCCTCCATCAGATCGTGAAAGCGGCCCTTTTGTAAAATGCGGGCGATGCAGGCCAAGGGTAAAGGCAGCATGAGGACAGCCAACCAGATCAAAATTGGGGCCGGATAGTCAGCCGAACGCAGCACCATACTGAGGCCAATGCTCGCACAGGCAAAAAAGCTGACCCCAATCCAAAGGGCTTGGGCGAGGGGGGGCACGATGGGCGTCGGCAAGCGGCGGCGATAGCGATCAATAAACCAAAAGAGTACTGCAAACCAGGCCACTGCCATCAAACCAATGCCAATGATCAGCCCGACCCCTGTACCGTAACGGCTGAGCACTACCAGCCCATCTAGCCAGAGCCAACGAAGGCAAAGCTGCACCCGGCCCAAGGGCGACAGCGGCCTGCGGGTGAGAATGCGATCGCGCACCTTAACATAGGCCGCCAAGTCAATGCCCTCGATATCCAATAGGTCAGACACACTCAGCAAAGGATGAACTTTGCGGCGGCTAGCGATGGCCTGGGCCTGCGCTTCAGTAAAGCCAATCTGCACCAGCTTAAGCTGAGGAGCCGTATTGACGTTGGTCCCCAGCAGCCGCTGACGCAGCTCCCGCAGCCGCAGCCGCTCGGCAGTATATTCCACCCGATAGGCATCAGAAATTTGCTCTAGCCGCCGAAAATTTCGCACTAGGTTCCGCAGCAGCGTTTCATTTCCCGAGAGAGACGGCACCGAAAACACTTTGCCAATCTGCCCCGGATTCCCTAAAATACGAGCCTGATCGGGGTTAAAGTCCAGGCCAGAGACATTGATATAGGCCCGCTCTTGAAAAACGGCATCACCAAAGTCGGCCTGGGCCGAGAGGGCCACATTGCGAAAGTTGATCGGCTCACTAAAGCGCACCTGCCGCATAGAAAGGGGCGCTTCAATGCGGGCCTGGGTGAAAAACAGCGCTTTGTCAAAACTGCCTTTGAAAAACGAGACAGGCTCCTTCCACACGGTTTGGGCAAAGTCAGCATTGTCTAACCACTGCACCCGACTAAAGTTGGCCTCTTTGATAAAGGTGCTTTGGTTAAAGTTGGCATCGCGCTTAAACTCGGTACCTTGGAAGGTAACAACGCCTGCAAAATAGCTCTGATCGAGGCGAGCGTTTTTGAAGAAAATGCTGTTGCGCAGGTTCACCTCCTGGCTAAAGCGAGCCCCCGTTAGGTTGACATTTTGGCCAAAGCGGGCACCGGGTAGGCTGAGGGACTGGTCAAACTGGGTGCCCTGAAACAGCAGCCGATCCAGAAAGAAAATATCTGCCCCGACTACGTTGCCCGTAAAGTGGGTCTGCACAAATACCAGCGGTCCCCGGATGAGATAAATTTGCTGGGCAGTGCTTTTCTCCTGAATCAATAGGGAGCGCGAGAGCTGGTTGAGCTGGTTTAGACGTTTGCGATCGCGACTCAACTGGGCCTGCGTTTCAGTATCCAACAGCGGCACCAGGGCATCGCCATAGAGAGGTGCTCGCAGTCCCAGCTTGGTCAGATCCAGCTCCCCCAACACCAGCGAGTAGCTCAGGTCTAGGCCAATGGGGCGGCTGCCGCTCTGGAGCTTGTTCTGCACCAGCCGGTAGAAGCGATCGCGCAAATCGCTATCGGCCCGCAGATCGATCGCCACTTGCCGCAGGTCAATCGTCGGCTTGCCGTCCCGCTGATCCAGCGTGCTAAGGCGCTGCTGCAGCATCTCCACGGTCAGCAGCGGTAGACTGGCTGCGCCCCCGTTGCCCTGGGCCAAAGCAGGGGACATCGGCAGCAGCAGATTAAGCAGCAGGCTAAAGCACACTGCCACCCAACCCATCCCCCTGATTTGCCGTCTTACCGTCCCGCCCATGCCCTTAGCAGAATCAATTTTGAGAAAAGATATCCTGGAAAGTGTGCCTTTCTGCTGCCGCCCTGCCCTGAAACTGAGACTGTATGGCCAGCCCCACTCCCTCGGAAGATTCCTTTACTAAAGTTCACTTTGACTTTGATCAGCTGCCGCTGCTTACCAGTCCCCGCCACTCGCTCAAGCTGCGGGGCGTGGCGCTGGGGTTACTGCACTTGCCCGCTAACCAGGGCTACACCTTCACCCACAGCCATGCCGAGCAAGAAGAAGTGTACATCGTTGTTGAGGGCGCTGGCTGGCTCTGGGCCGATGACGAGCTAATTCCGCTAGAGCGAGGCGACGTCGTGCGAGTCTCCCCCCAGACCCGGCGAGCCCTCAGAGCGGCCGATCAGGTGCCCCTATTCGTGGTTTGTACAGGCGGCGTTCCAGCAGGCTATCCCAAATCGGCCAACGCCCGCTACCTAATCGACGACGGTATTCCCCACTACGACGATGTGCCACCCTGGTACGCCGATGACCCAGCCATCGCCGAGCGTAACGCAAATCTGCAGGCGCGAATGCTGAAGGCGCAGCAGAAGCGGGAGAAGAAAGACGCGGAGAAGGGGGGACACGGAAACGCGTCCCCTCCCTCCTACACGCAACTGTCGCAAATCTCCGAATAAGGACAAATGCCGCAGCCGATAGGGTGGGCTTCAGGCTCGAACTGCCCTTTCACCAGCCGATTTACCAGCGCCTCTGAGGACTGGTCTAAATGGCTCAAGGTCGCTGCATTCAGACTGTGTAGATAATCGTGGCGGAGATAGGCCAGGTGCGCTGTGTCTCGTCCGGCGGCTCTGGCGTAGGCCCAAAGCTGAAACTGGTGGTGCTCTGGGTGGAGCGCGGTGTCTGTCTTGAAATCAAGCACAAAGTCAGCCCCTAGCAGATCTATTACGCCGTTTAGGGTAAGCCCCCCCACCTTCAGGGAGACTGGCTGCTCCCACTGCAGGTGGCCCTGACGATAGGCTGCATAGACTTCAGAGTGGTGAAATTTTTGGGCGAGCGTGAGGGCTTCTTGGGCTAGGGTTGACGCGATGGCTGACGGCAGGTGAGGCACGTATTGACTGAGTTTGTCCGCCTCGTCAATGCCTAGCTCCAGCGCTTTGTGGGTTAGCTGACCTAGCTCCAGAGGGAACTGTTGCGGCCCTGTACCAGACTGCAAGCCAGGGTGCCCGTCTACATAGCGATACTTGAACCGCTGGGGGCATAAAGCATAGTCGCTCAGGGCAGTGACAGGCAGTTCTGTAAATCCAGATCCTGCTGGATGCACCATCAGCTGATTTGGCAGCGTTGGCAGCTCTGGGGCGATGGGCTCAACCAGCTGAGCCCGCTCTGGATGGAATGGAATGGGGGTCGGCTCAATCAGGCCTTCTAGGCCGGGCTGGAGCAGGTCAAGACCACCGCCAGACGAACCGGCAGCTGTGAGGATAAGCTGGTCGCGGGCGCGGGTAAGGGCTACGTAGAGCACCCGCTTGCTTTCTTCTCGGTCTGCTAGGCGCTGACGTTGCTCCAAAAGGGTATAGAGGGCTGATTTTTGTGATTCTCCTGCCTCGTCTTCTAGCTTGAGGGCTAGCCCCAGATCTGCATCAAAGCGCAGGGTGGGATAGTCGGCAGCGCTGCTGTGAGACAGATCAGGCACGATGACGACGGGCCACTCTAAGCCCTTAGAGCCGTGAATGGTCATTAGACTGACGGCGTTGCCGCCTTCTAGAGCTGGTCGGGGCACCGCTGCACCCCCTGCGGCAATGCGCTTGAGGCGACGCACCACACCCAGCACGTCATAACTGCCCTGCTCTAAGGTGCGTACCAACTCCATAAAGCCGCTCCAGTCGGCCAAGAGCCGGGCTGAGCCCGGGAGGTTGGCGATGACAGCGGTATAGCCCGTGAGGCGATCGCAAATCTGCAGCAGCCGGGTGGGCGTTTCTGTGCGACGAGCAATCTGCAGTTGCTGGAGGGCTTTAGCTGCTGTCTGGAGATCTGGCGCATTACTCGTTCTCAGGTGCTGCCACCAAGTGGTTTTGTCAGCCAGGGATTGAGCAACATGGTAGAAGGCTGTATCGCTGATGGCAAAGAAAGGGCTGCGCAAGACGGCGGCCAGCGCTAGATTATCGCTGGAATCGGCCAGGAAGCGCAGCAGAGCCCAGACATCTTTAGCTGGGCGAGTTTCCAGCAGATTGCCGCCGCCCGCCTGCAAAACGGGGATGTTGCGGGCTGCGATCGCACTGCCGTAGCTCTCCAGCGGAGCCCAGTTGCGCGCCAAGACGGCAATATCGCTGGGTTGGATGTCTCGTGGCTGGCCAGTGGACTTGTCGTGCACCTGAATTGGGGTCTGGAGCATTTGCTCTACCAGGTCAGCAATCTGCTGAGCCTCAACTCGACGGCAGGCATTGATATGGGTGTCAATCGTGTTGTCTTTTTTATAGGCTTCGTCAATGGAGACGGTATAGAGCTGGAGGGCAGGCGTCGGCTCTAGGTCTTCTTGGCGATAGGCCTCTAGCGATTGGTGCAGGTCACCCAGAACCGGAGCAAACACCTGATTGATCTGCGCCATGAGCGCCTGGTGAGTGCGAAAACTCAGGCTCAGCTCCACTGGGCCATCGGGCGACGGGTGAAGGCGCTGCTGCCACGCCTGAAAAACCTGCACATCGGCCCGCCGAAAGCCGTAGATCGATTGCTTGGCATCGCCCACGATAGTCAGAGTTGCCTGGGCAGTCAAAATTTCGAGAAACTGCCCCTGGATGGGATTGGTGTCCTGAAATTCGTCAATTAAAAAGACTTTCCAGCGCTGGGCGTAGTAGGTCTGTACCTCTGGATGGGCAAGGGCTTTGAGGGCGTGAACTTCCAGGTCGTTAAAGTCGAGCAGGCGCTGCTGGTATTTGGCCGCCTGCAGATATTCACGAACCCAGGCAAAGGCGGCTCGAATGGACGGAAGCATCGCTTCAGTCTGGTCATCGCAGGCGCTGGGCTGCAGCGTAATCAGTCCCGCTTTCAAGGTGCTTTCTGCCAAACCCCGAAGCGCTTTGAGGGCTTCTTTAACTTCGGCTAGCGCCTCTTTACCGCCCCAATTCTGGGCGCTGCCGACGTTGATCTTGAGGCTAGCTAAAGCGGTTAGGGAAGGGGCAATCTCATGGCCTTGTTCGAGAGTTGCGATCGCAGCCACTGCCGTCAGCCGATGAGCCTCTAGCTTATCCCCTGGAGCTGCGTAGGCCGCTAGCGTCGTTTTGCCCCATTGCCAGAGACCATCTGCTAGCAGGTCGTCTAGGGCCTGCTGGCGGGCAGAGGCAACAGCGGGCAACCAGTCGGCTCGCACTCTGGGCAATGCCTGCTCTGCGGTTAGCGGATCGGCTAGCAGCCCTGCCAAAATATCCCGCATTTTGGAGAAAGAAAGCGCTTGATAGAGATGGCCGGGAAGCTGAGCTAGGGCCTCGGACATCTGCTCCGCCTGCCAAATTGGGCTGTCAAACTCCTCCAAAATCTGGAAGTCAGGCGGCACCTCAGCTTTGTCGGGGTGTTCCCGGCAAATGCGGGAAGCAAGGGCATGGAAAGTGCTGATTTGAGCGGCTTCTAGTTCGGCCAGCAGATCGGGGCGATCGGCTAGGTGGGTAGTAATGGTGCGGCGAATGCGCGATCGCAACTCTGTCGCCGCTTTTTCTGTAAACGTTACGGCCACCATTTGCAGAGGCGAGTACCCCCGATTCAAAAAGTAGAGGTACCGCTCGGCCAGCATGTGAGTCTTGCCCGTGCCAGCCCCGGCGGTGACCGCTACGCTGCCGGGGGCGTGCGCCGCCCGCTTTTGCTGCTCAGTCAGTCCCATTGCTGTTCTCCTTACGGCTCAACCGATTGCCCTGGCGACACAGGGCGTCAAAATCGCAGTATTGGCAGGCAGCCCTAGCGTTGTCGGGCTGAACAGGATAACTACCCTGGTGCAAGTGCTCTTTACAGCGCTCAATAGCATCGGGCAACTCGTGCTGGGGCGCAGTGGTAGAGATCGGAATTTTCTTGCGGCCTCGCAGGGAATAGTAGTAGGCCGCTGCCACAGTCGAATCTGGGCAGAGGGCTGGCCCAGCCACCTCCTGATAGAGAGGAAGCTGCAGATCAATACAGGCTTTTCCCGTTTTGTCCTTAATTCCAGGGGGACGGCTGCTGCCCGTTTTGTAGTCGATTAGCACCAACCCGGCAGCAGTCTGGTCAATCCGATCGACCCGGCCTCTTACCTTCAAGCCATGCCATTCCCCTTCAAACGCCCCTTCTAAAACCACGGGAATGGCTCCCGCCGCCAAAAAGTCTGGATGCTGAAGCACTAAAGATAGGGAGCGCAGATGCTCTTGCCGCCGAAAGCCCCAGACAGGCGAATCTGCTGGCATCAGTTCCTGCTCCGCTGCTGCAAACGCTTCCTCTAGCAGCTCAGGGCGAGTCAGATCCACGAAGGGGTCTCGCTGAATTTCGACCCCAATCAGCTCTAGCACCCGGTGATAGAACGTGCCCAGTTGACTGGAACTTAGGTCATCTTCTGCTTCCTCCAGAGGCCCCAGCCTCAGCACTTTGTTGGCAAACCACTTAAACGGGCACTGCCCCAAATTTCGCAGTTGCGACACGCTAAAGGGCCAATCAGCGTAGTCAAAGGGAATGCCGATAACGCCATCGTATTCATCGGCTGGCTGGCTGCTTTCCCGGTGCTGCTCGACAGCAAAGGCGTGGGCGGTTCGGGTTAACACGGCATCCTCAGTCGGCAGAGACTGTCGCAGGAGAATCCGCCGCAGCGCCTCTGGGCTGGCAACTGGCAAGGCTGGGGGAGGTTCTACCGTGAGCGCTAGCCGATCAAGATAGGGGCTGGCCAGTTGGGCCTGCCGTTCCTTCAGCCTGGCATAGGAAAATGTCACCTGCTCTGTCACGGTTTGCAGCAGGTAGTAAAACGCTAGCGCCTCCCGCCTCGCCAGCGCTGCCGCTGCCGCTAAGGGAATGCCGTGCGCCTGCAGCTGCTGCCGCTCAAAGAAATCCAGCACCGGATCATTGCTGATGGGGGCAGGGAGAGTACCTTCTGTCATGCCGATGACAAAAACGTGGGCGTAGCGCGCACCCATGACCGAAGTCGGTCTGTGCAGCTCTACCCCGCCCCGCCCCGGCTGAGCTGGGACACTCAGCGACACCAGCAGATCGGTAAACTGCTGACGCAACTCTGGCCAAGACAGTTCTTCAGCCTCTGGCCGCGATAGCTCCACTAGGCCCGCTCGTAGCCGGTTGAAGGCAAGGCTTTCTCTGGCCCAGCGGGCACAGCGCCGCCGCAAGTCAAAGGCCACGAACAGCGATTGCCACCACTCCACCCAAACGTCGCGCCGCTGCGGTTGGTAGGTCTGGCTGAGCAGAGTGAGATCGAGGTCTAGCAGATCTTTTGCGATCGCACCCCACTGCTCCACCCCCCGAGGATGACGGCTGCGAACAGCAGACCAAAACTCCCCATCAGGATTGCTGGCCAGAGGATGACTCAACAGCTTGGCCGTGGCCTCAAAGGGAAAGCCCGCTTCAATCACCTCCAGCAGCAGGCTCAGCCAGCCGCCCAGACGGGTGCTGAGAAAAGGGGTGTCGTACAGCGCCCGCAGCGGCACGCCATATTCCCAGGCGATGTCGATTAGCTTAGGGCCGTAGGCAGTTTCGTCTCTGGCAACGACAGCAATATCTCTAGCCGGAACGCCCAGCAGCAGCAGCTCTTTTACCTGGGCCAAGGTGCCTCGAATTTCAGCCTCAGCGGTGCTGTAGCCGTGGGCTGCGGCAGTTTGCGGTGGGCTAGCCGAGACTCCTAGAAAAATTTGGCCCAAGGTCTCGCCTGGGGTGCCTGCTGGGGTTGGGTCGGGCACCCGCTCCCAGCCCTGCTGAAGCAGCCAGTTCAGTGCCGCTTGGCTGTCTGTAAAAAGTGCTTGACTGGGGCAGGGAAGGAAGAAGGCGCTGTGGGAAGTTGCGATCGCATTGATCCACGCCAACTCATCTGGCTGCGGCTGAAAATACCCATAGACCAAGATCTGCTGCGGCTGCGGCTGCAGCTCAGCCGCCCGCCAAAAGACTTCACCGACATCCACCAGTTGCCGCTGATGCAGAGCAGCCCGGTACTGCTGAGCAATCTGCAGAATCTGCTGTGTGCGCGGAGATACGGCAGGCGAGGCCGCGAAGCCAGCGCAGCTTTGCAAGATCGACTGCACCGCAGGCATCCAGGAGCGAGCCATGCCCAGCAAATCGGCAGGCTGCAGGGTGTCTTGCAATACCTGTCGAAACAGCGCTTGAGCCATCAGTGGCGACGCTACGCGCCAGCCCTGGTTTTCTAAGCATTTAACCGCCAGAGAACGCAGGGATTGGTGCCGCGCAGACAGGGCTCTCGCAGCCAACTGGGAGGACGTGATAACGGTATAGTCGCCTTGAGCCGCCAGCTGATGAGCCTTGTCGTAGGGGTGCTCATTCCCATATATCCATCGCCCCATTGTTAAAATGGCCCTCTGCCAAAGCTGGAGCCCGGAGATCTGGTCCAAAAAGTTATAAGTACTGAGATCTCTAGGAATCCTGTGTGAGTCTGCCGTTAGGTTTCCCGCATTATTCCCAAGGCAATCGAAATTGTCAGGAGACAGCTCCGTAGCTTCACCCAAAACTCATGTCACAGGAACCGTTTAGGGGCGATTGTCTAGAGCTGTCTGCCCGACTGCTGTAGGGTCGCCTGCCACTCCTGGATCTTGAGTTGGGCCGGGGCAAAGGCTTCGGTGCGGCTGGGCACTCGTCGGGCAACGTCGATGGCGCGGCTCAGGTTGTACTGCGACTCAATTTCTGCCAGCCGGAAAATATCCCAGCTCCAGCGGCTAACGACCTGCTGCGCTTCTACGTATTGGGAGTTGCTTTCTGGCACTTCGCGGGCAATACCAATGGCTGAGATCAGGGCATCTACGGTGCCCCCCTCAGCAGCTCGGTAGGCGGCCTGAAGCCGATTCTGGCTCTGAAGCTGATCTCGCCAACGGCCAATCTCTGCTTGAGCGTCGTCGTAGAGGACGCGGTTGGAGCCAATTTGAGAGGCGGTAGCGACAGCCTCCTGAAGCCGTCCGGAGGCAGCCAGGTCGCGGGCTTGAGCCAAAATCGGGGCATCTTCGCCGCGCTGGATCTGATCGCGCCACTGGCCGATTAGCGTTTGAGCTTCGCGGTAGAGGGGGCGGCCCGAGCGAACCTGCTGGGCAGCTTCCACAGCTCTTTCTAGCTCACCGTTTTGGGCTAGCTGTTCGGCCTGGGTTAGGTAGGGCTGGTCTTGCGCGGTGGCAATGCGGTCTTGCCAGTCGCCAATTTGGCTGCGGGCTTCTTCCCAGACGGGGTTGTCGCGGGAGACCAGTTCGGCTTCTGCGATCGCAGCCTCTAAATCGGCAATTGTGCCCGGTTCAGCCAACCGTTTGGCCCAGTCCAGCCGCGAACGGCCCTCGATTTCGGTGCGCCAGCGGTTAATTAAAGTCTGTGCCTTAGCGTGAAGAGGGCGATCTTGGCTAATGCTTTGCAGCCGCAGAATTGCGCCTTCTAGCCCCGAGTTGCCGCCCTGCCAGGAGAGCTGATACGCATCTGCCAGGGTGCGAAAGTCGGCCACTTCCGCCGACAGGTTGGCTTGAGTCGGAATGTTTTTGAGAAATTCGGTAGCCGTCTGGGAATCTTGGCGCTCTAGGGCAGCTTCGGCCAGATCTAGCATCTCTTGCCCAAACTCCTTGAGCAGTTCCTGAGACTCTGCATACATTGGGCTTTCGGCATTGATGCTGGTAGCTAGTTTAATGGCTTCTAAAAACCCCTCGAGATTGCCTTGGCGGGCTAGACGGCGGGCATCACCCAGCTTATTGAGGTCTTCACGGGCCGAGGTGATTAGCTGAGTTAGCTCTTCGTATTTGGTGGTCTGCCAGTAGCGATTGCCCACATCTAAGAGCTGAATCGCCTTGCCAAAGGCATCGTTGAACTGTCGATTTTTCAGGTCAGCTTCGGCACCCGCATAGATCGCTTCAGCCTCTGTCCAGATTTGGCTCCAGCTAGCCACCTGTTCGCTGACTAGACCGGCGGCGGCCGTCTGCTTGGGAATGCGATCGGCAATGCTGATAGCTTCTTTGAGTTTTCCGGACTGGAAGGTTTCTTCTGCGATATCTAGAATGCTGCTGGCCCAAACCTCCACGCGCTCGTTGATTTCGGTTCGCAGGGGATGGTCTTCTGGCAATTTTTCGACTAGCTTGATGGCCTCCAAATAGCCCTCTACCGTGCCCTGGTCAGAATACGCCTCGGCGCACTGAATGCGGGTAGTCGCAGAGGCTGTGGGCCAGAAGATAGCCCGGCAATTGGGCAGGTTGGGAATGCGAAACAGGCTAACAGCAGAGACTACTCCGACACTGCCTATGGCGGCCAGAGATACCAGTGACCAGAGCGTCCAGTTCTTGGCCATCTTTTCCCAAAGGGGGAGAGCCGGACGACGTGGGGGCGCAGCGGGAGCGGGATAGTCAGGCGAATCGAGATCAAGATCCTGGCCGGCATCGTTTAACCCTTGCCGGTAGGAAAAAGTAGGCTGAGGGGCATAGAGGGGCTGAGGGGACGGTACCGGCGGACGCAGCGGGGGCACAGCCGGGGGCCGGACAGCTTGGTCAGACGGGTCGACCGGGCGGGGCCGCTGGTCGCGCTTGGGCGGCGGCACGGGCGGATAGCCGGGCTTGGGAACCGGGGGGCGAGAGCGCCGGGAAGGTCCACCTTGGCCATTGGCAGGGGGTCGGCGGGAACCGTCACGATTTTGGGGCATAGTTCACCAGCTACCAGGAATCTCCGTCCAAGTTGAGTACTAGCAATACCAGGCTAAGTTCAGCAATCAGTATAGCCATGTCCTCTACAAACGCAATGAAATCAAAGAATCTTAGGATGGGCTTTGCAGGATCTGGGCTTTGACGAAGGGGAGCATAGCAGCCGCCGTCTCTTGGGGTTTCTCTAGATGGGGCACATGGCCGCACTGCTCAATCCAGACTAGCTGACTGTTGGCGATAGCCTGCTCAAAACGAGCCGCATCTTTGATGCCCAAAATTCGGTCCTGCCTACCCCAGATGATCAGGGTGGGGCAGGTGATTTGTGAGATTTTTTGGCTGAGGAAGTTGTAGCCGCCACTTTTGGTAAACGCAATCAGGGCTTCTTTCCAGCGGGGGCTTTGCAGGTGTAGAGAGGCGCAGAGCTGGGCGTCGGCGGTGACAAAGGCGCGATCGCAATACGCCTGCGCACTAATGCGGCGACGTACCCCTGGGCTGGCCAGAAACGAAGTAGCCCAGCTATCGAGGGGCGGAAACATCAGGCGGCCCATCGCTGGACCGCCCACAAATCCAGCGCTGTCGAGCAGCACCAGACCCGCCACACACTCCGGATAGGTGAGGGCAAAATCAATTGCGGCGGCTCCCCCCATAGAGGCCCCTACCAGCACCACAGGCCGAGCAATTTTCTGCTGCCAAAAGCTGTGTAGATGTAGCTTAATCGCGCCCGGATCGAGGGTTGGTAAGGTGCGATCGCTAAAGCCAAAACCCAGCAAATCAACGGCCCAAGCCTGAACCTGCTCGGCCAGCAGCGGCACTAGCCGCCGAAACTCCAGCAGAGAACTGTCAAAACCGGGCAGCAGCAGCAGCGGCACCCCCTGGCCCTGGCAAACAAAGGCGGTGGGAATTGGCTGCGGGCTCAGGGGGGTTGCGATCGCAGCCTGCTGCATTTGTTGAACGAGCTGAATTGAGGTATCTTCGGTCAGCTCGGCGGCGGCGGCAGGCAAAAAGGCTGGCAACATCGAGTCTCAAGGAATCCAAAAAAACTTTAAAGAAACAGCAAACTCTACCCATGATGACATCTGCTACCGAGCTTTTCACCCATAATGCTGGCGATAACCCTGTGTGCCACATTCTCCGAACCCTTATGCAGACACGCTCAATCAGGTTCTGGCTACCCTCACTTTTTGCCGGTTCTCTACTGCTATCGCTGCCCAGTCAGGCTCAGATGCCCACCAGCGTCTGCCGCTCCAGCTTTCGGATCGTGCAAACTGAAGGACCGCTCTACGTGCGCAGCTATCCTAGCCCCGCTGCCGACATCACGACATCTGTTGCCAACGGCACTGAGGTGTTGGTCAATGGCAGCGATCGCACCGGCGGCTGGGCCGAAATTACGCTATCAGGAGGCACCACCGGCTGGGCCGAAACTCGCCTGCTCACTCCCAGCCCGCTCAACACTAGGCAATTCAATGGCTATATGCAGATTAAAACGCTTGATGGTAGCCCCGCTAACCTGCGAACTGGCCCTTCCCCCTTGGATGCGGTGATTGCCCAGCTAGAAAATGAGGCGGTCGTAACCTACAACAGCAACGGGGGATCTTGGAGTGTGGTGACCACTCCAGACGGGATCAGTGGCTATGTGTCTAACCAGTTTTTGGTCTGTACTGAGCTGGAGCCAACGCAGCCTTAAGAGAGAAAGGTTTAAGCCATCGCCATAGACATCTGGCGGCAGGTTTCGGCGCAGCGGCGGCACATGTCGGCGCAGGCTTTCATTTGGGCATCGTCGCCCATGCGATCGCAATCTTCAGCGCAGCGCTGGCAGACCTCGGCACAGGCTCTACAGAAATGAGCATGTAGATCGGAGTTCCGCAGCATGAAGTTGGCGCTGGTCTGACAGCTTTCAACGCAGTCCATCATCAGCCGAATGTGAGCGGGTTCGCTGTGGTGGCCACCCTGCTGCAGACAGTAGGTGATGGTGTTAAGGCAAATGCTGTGGCAGTCCAGACAGTTTTGAATGCACTGCTGCATGTCCTGGCTGATCTCATAAAGCGAAAGTTGCTGAATCGGCATAATGGCCTCCTGCATATCTGCCCCTTACCCTAGGCAACTCCTCCAGCAGAAGCATCTTGCTAACGAAATAAACGCCGATAGGGAGACGCGGGGAAGGGAGACGCATTTCCCTTCCCCGGCCCTTCACCAGAGAATACTTAGCCCCGAACGTGAGCGTCAATAATCTTCGCCATTCCCGGTACAGCGGCTTCTATGTCCCCTTTGACCGATTTGCGGAATTTGCTGTACGAGGAGCGCACAATGCCGTTGTTAGTTTTTTCGATACGAGCATCGGTCACGCTAAGCAGGGTATCGGCAGTTCGAGACCGATTTTGGACCAAGTGCTCAACCGGATTGCCTGCCTGCACACCCTCATTCCACATGGGGTCGAGGGCAGCAAAAGCATCTGGCAAAATGCGTCCGATGGCCCCTGGGATATAGCCTGCGTCCACGCCTTTGACTACGTTGTAGGCAGTTTTTAGGGCCATACCAGAGAACCCATTCTTCGTGGCTACTTGTTCGTCCATCAGCTTGGCAAAGTCAGCCGCAATATTCTCTCGTATAGCTTTATCTTGAATCTTCTCTCTAAGTCCCATACTGAATATCTTTAGCTCGACGTGCAGTGTTTTTGATTATGAGCTGATTTTTGGGCAAATGGGACAGGGGTGAGGCCATTTTTCGACGTTGCTTAATGGGAGTGTGAATCTTTGGGGAGGGAGGATGCGGGTTCCCGCATCCCTGTGGTTCCGGAGGCGCGGGGACGCAGGGACGCAGGGATCGTCTACAACCAGTAGATAGCATCTGTAGAGATAGTCGCGTTGCTTAGCAAGTGCGGTTCCAGTCGCTCCTCATATTCTCAGTAGAATACTGTGGAATCTGGTTCCTTGCGGCTAGCTGAGACAATCCTTAGAAGGGTCAAAAGGAGTTGCGATCGCAATAGAACCCAGAACCCGATTGTTTGCTAGCGGTTAGCCCTACAGGTGTAGGCCCTTGTGCTGAAGATTACGCTCGATTTGCTGCATCTCCTCAAGCGTTTCTCCAGCGATGATGCCGTAGATATCGGTATAAATATTGCCGTATTTGACCTTCTCCTGGGCCGACAAAATCAACAGATCTTTACGGTCAAGCTCGGGCTTAAACTCAGACAAAATTGATTCTAGTGTGCCGCTCATTCGGTAATCTGTTGAGTATTTTGCCACTGCCTTGCCTGCCTCTAATAGTGTTTGTCTCTGCAGGCAAAGAGGCGTTGAGCCATTGACCCGAAAGTTGGCATCGATTGCATAGAGCTGCCCTTCGCGAGTTTCTAGAACGTCGAACCCAATGACGCCAAAATAGCCCTGCTGATGAGCATGTTTGCCGATGGCTGAGACCATTTCAAAAAACTTGCTCATATCAGTTTGAGAATAGTCAATCACTCCGCCCAAATAGTCACCGTCTGAGGTCGTGAGCTGACGGGTAGTGCCGATTAGCCCAATCTCACCAGCTCGGTTAACATAAAACTGAGCGCAGTAGTTTTCTACAACGTCTTTAATAAATTCAGAGACAACAACTGTTTGAAGCAGCTCAATCTCTAGATACTTTCTCAGCTCTGACTGGCAGTAATGGAGATCGCTGGCGTTTCTAATAATGTAGGTGCCCTCACCTGAGAGCCCGTGGGAAGTTTTGATCAGATATGGAAACTGCTGGGGTAGCGGAATATCTTCGATACGGGTTTGGTGCAGGTCGTAGCTATCGTAATAAGGGCACTGCACCCCTAGCTGATTGAGGGCTACTTTACTGAGCAGGCGGTAGTGAGTATCTGGCGGAACGGCGTGTTTTTCGGCTTTGAGATGGTCAAAGGGAAATAGCGTAACGATCTGGTCAAAGCGATCGCTCTGGCTGAGTTCATCTAGGTAGATTGAGCAGTCAATCTTCTCTAGGTTTGTATAGCTATGACCAAAGTGATCTTGCCAGTAGTGCAACAGCTCTGGCTGCACGGGCGAAATGATAATGCCAGGAACCCCATCGCCCAACACTGCCAGGTTTTTCCAGGGTTCCTTTTGGCAGATCTTGTCAAAGGATGTTTTGGTCGATTCGCTGCTGCCGTCCTGAATAAAATAGCGCTTGGTATTGGGGTAGGCAGCCCAGCTTGCAGTGGCCGGGTAATTGAGCAGAAATGCGCTTTGAGTACCTGCTAAATCAGGGGCAAAGAGATCTGAAAGGGAATTGGCTTGAGCGTATTTAAAGTCAGGTTCTGAGTTCATCGAAGGGGTGATAAGCACAACGGCTACAGAATTCACTGTTATGGTGCCAGCAGGCCGCTGCTTGCTTCATCGCCCCAAGGGTACGGTGAGCCAAAGTTCAGACTTCTGATAGAAAGGACAGTGGGTAGTGCTTGTCTTTAGCGAAACCGAGAATGCCGGAATCTCGGTGCTCATAGAGCAGTTTGCCCTGAGAATCGAACAGGAAGGTGCCACCTCGTTGGGTCAGGTAGGTGGCATTGGGCACGTAGGTCTGCCAGCGGCTGAGCACTTCTGTCATATTTCGCAGCCGCAAGGTCGCTAGCTCAAACGGGCGCTGAAACCCTTTACCGCCAGCAAACTGGAAGGATGAGCCGCGCAGGGGCGGCAGCGGAGCCGCTCGCACTACTTCATCGTCGTCGATTAGCTGAGGGGCTTTGCGATCGCCCCGATACCCCCGAAACACTTCGGCCAGGGTGCCGGGGCTGCCGATTCCGGCGCACATCAGCATCAGATTGAGCCAGGCAGTTTGACCCGGCTTGAGCCTCGGCACTTGGAGGGAAAGGCCAGAATAAAGATCGAGCTGGCGGTGCAAGTCGGCCTGGGGATCGACAAACAGCCAGTCTGCCGGAAATCCGGTGTAGGTACAGAACTGCTGTCCGGAGTTGCGATCGCCAATGCCAACCGCCCGCACCGCGATACCCTTGTCCTTGAGCCGGGGCATCTCTCGCTGCAGCCACCAGGCATATTCAAGGCTGTCAAAATCTCCTAGTTGGGGCCAAACCAGCACCAGCTTTTGGCTGGCAACCTCACAACCGTTTAGGACAGGTAGCGTAACCCCGTCGCTAACTCGCTGGCGCTGAGTTTGACTCAAAATATCGTAGACGCTCATGAATTTGATGCTGTAGGGCCATATCGGGCGAGTACCCATAGAGCTACTCGCTCTAGCATAACTAGAGTAGCGGTAATCCCTACAGCTAGACCGAACAGGACCAAGTTGCTTTCATTTCCAGCTCTCAGAGCAAAGCTGAGGGAGGTCGAAACCGCCGGAGGATGAACGGCATCTAGCAAAATCATCAGCACAATGGTGATAACCATTGCTGTACCGCCGGATAAGTACCCAGAACCCAAAAACAGATAAGTCAGAAAGCCCAGAACGGCCGCCATAACCTGAGCTACAACCAGGGTTCGGACTGAGTTGGTGCCGTGCTGCGGGTCTAGGTAAATCAGAAAGGCGCTGGAGGCTAGAGAGGCGAACAACAGCCGCTGCTCACTAAGTGCTTCTACCAGAGCTAGCACGCCCAGGACAATGGCGGTGGGTGCGATCGCAAGGGCAAACTCTCCCTTCAACGTCAGGCGGCGACGCAGTGCGCGGTTGGCCCCCTGAATTGGCTTTAAGCTTTCTCGCTCCTGACCCATGTAGAATCCCAAATTGAATTTGTCTACAGCGTACTGAACCTTTGAGCGATGCGGAAGTTAGCACACGCCAGCAGGATGGGGAGCGTGCGGCCCTACCTCTTTAGATACTGTAAAAACCATGCGCCAACTGCTGATTCAAGTTCCCTGTGGCTGCGGCAAAACTGTATTGCAAAAGGCTAAGGACTGCGACGGCACAAATTTGGCTCAGTGGCAGACAGACGGCGACGACTGCCTAGATATCGTGATGGTGCATGTCTCTAACCAGAAGGTTGAAACCTTACTGGACCAGCTGCAAGACCTGCCCGATCTTAAAGTCACGCTGTTTCCAACGGGGGTGATGGCGCTGCACCCGCCCGCCGATGCCGCTGCCCAGCAGGTCAAGCAAGTAGAGGAACGCAGCCCCATCGAGATCTTTTTGGCTGGCCTGCAGAGCGTAGGCTCATGGAAGGGTTTTTTGAGCTACGCAGCGATGGCTGGAGTAGTGGTTTGGATCGGGCTGTATACCGCAACTAGCTATTTGCTGGTGGCCGCGATGCTGATCGCACCCTTTGCCGGACCGGCGATGAATACTGCGATCGCAACTGCCCGAGGCGATCGCCAGTTGCTCGGACGTAGTGTGCTCCGGTATTTTGTGGCGTTGTCGGTAACCATTGTTGTCGCTGCTCTACTCAGCCTTATCTTTCAGCAGCAAACGCCAACCCCGCTGATGATTGAGCAAAGCCAGATTTCAATGGTTGCTGTGCTGTTGCCCCTAGCCGCTGGAGCCGCTGGAGCGATTAATTTGATTCAGTCAGAGCGCAGCAGCCTGGTCTCTGGAGCCGCCACAGGGATGCTAGTAGCGGCCTCTCTAGCTCCCCCCGCCGGAATTATCGGCATGGCCGCTGCCGTCAGCCGTTGGGATTTGGCGGTAAATGGGCTGTTTTTGCTGTTGCTGCAGCTCAGCGGCATTAACCTAGCAGCGGCAGTGCTATTTCGGTTCTTTGGGCTCTCTACCCGGGGGGCACGCTACCAGCGAGGCAAGCGAGGAATCTTTCCGGTGTCGCTGGGGGTCAGTGCGATCGCACTGGCGGGGCTGCTCACCTGGCAGCTGTCTACCTCTCCCAACCTGGTGCGTTCCAGCCGAGCTCAACAGGCTAATGCCGAGGTGCAGAAGGTGATCGAGCAGGCAGACGAGGTGAACTTGATAGAGTCAAATGTGCGCTTTACCCGGTCTAACATTAAGGGTCAAAATACCCTGCTGGGTGTTGTCTACGTGCAGCGCCAGCCTAATGTGGAGCAGTCTACAGAGGCGATTCAAGCTGAGCTAACAGAGACGATTCAGGCTCATCTGCTGAACCAGGGGTTCAACGTTACCCCGCTGATCGATGTCAACGTCTTAGAAGCCCCAGAGATAGCCCAGTCCAACTGATATCAGGGCTAAGCTTCGCTTTTTGACCGCTTGGTGCGCCAGTTTGCAGCTTACAGTCATTTTCACCTGCATTCGCCACCCATCCACCCGCCCACCTAGCCTGTAGCTTACTGATCTGAAAATCGCTGTAATACAGCAGTAGGGGTTGCAGAGCGGGCGAAGGGTTTAGCCGCCCGACAAGTCCATAATGGGTGAAGCATTCTCAGCGGCATGATGACCCAACCAGACGCCAACCCAGACAGCGACCTACAACACGAACTACGGCTGGCCCGCAAGTTTTCTCTGGCAGAGGTGATTGGCCGCGAGGGCAGCGACTTCATGAAAGGAGAATCGCCCATTCCCCCGCTGATGCAGGCAATCACTCAGATCAACCTGTTTATCGATCAGCACCTAGACGACTCAATCGGCGCACTTCAAGCAGTCCTGCAAGCCTGGGTCAAAGCCCAAGATGCCCAAGTCAGCCGCTACATGGATCGCCCACTGGCAGCCTTGCAGAAAATCCTACAGGATATCCTCAGCACCCCAGAAACCCTCTACGAAGTCGTTAGACAAGCCGACGTCCGTTGGGGCCAAATCTTCGGCGAGCGGCCCCATTTTCAGCAGCCGGGGCAAGCCGCTCACCCCGATGATAAGTACACCCATGAATCAGTACGTGTCACTTTGAAGGTACTGCTAGAGGCGGTTGAGAGTGACTTGAGGAGAGAAGCGGAAGAGCGAGAGCAAGGAGAACAAAAGCAGAGGAACAAGGGAGTAGAGGGCCAGAAAAGCGAAGGCGCAGGAAAGCAGAGGGGTAATAGGGTTAGGTTTTGGTTTCAGCGAGGCTAGCCTACTTTCCCTCCACCCCCTCTACCCGCTCTCCACGATTCCAAAGAAAGCTTTTAAGATGCATTCAGCAACAGGGGAGTTCAACTACATTTCTCTGGTTTTGTGCGCTGTGAGGAGCTTGGTAATGCTGCGAATTCTGACAATGAACCTCAACTACTACGGCACCCAGCACGGTCCTTGGGCTGTTCGTAGGCAAATTATTACAGACGCTATTCGGCAGGCTCAGCCTGACATCATGGCGTTTCAGGCAGTAGCTCAAAACCCGGCTGCCGAAAATTGTCTAGATCAGGCAGCTCAGCTGGCCCGTGAACTGGAGGGCTATGACTTTTCGCTTTTTTGCCCTACCCGCACCTACGCCGATGGAAATGCCGAAGGCATGGCGCTGCTATCGCGCTTGCCAATGGCCGCATCGCACTACCGAGAGCTGAGTTTGCGTCCGGGCTTAGAAGACACTAGCCCCCGCATCTTGGTCCATGCTCGCTTTGACCTGGCCGATGGCCCACTGCATCTGTTCAATGCTCACTTCTCCTGGGTAGCTAAGCAGACCCAGGACAACCTGGATGAGGTACTGCCCTACGTCCAGTCGCTACCGGGTCGAGCTGTTTTGGTAGGTGACTTAAACACTCCTCCCGACAGCCCTCTGATGGCACAGATTCAGGCCGAGGGCTGGGTCGATAGCTGGGCCGACCAACATCCCCAAGCACCCGGCTACACCTTTGTAGAGGGCGGCCAGCTCAGCAAGCGCATCGACTACGTTTGGGTGCGCGAAACACTGCGATCGCACATCAAAGATATCGAAGTCATCGCCAATAGCCCCGCCGAAGATGGCTCTAGAGCCTCTGATCATGCTGGGTTGCTGGTGACGTTGGACTTGGAGATATAGGGCGGGGGTTGAGGTGGTCTGCTCCTCCACCCTTCCCCATTTCCTCCCGATTAATCCCTATATTCAAAGCTCAGTAATGCTTGTTTCGAGGGAGCCTCCGGCCTTGTGTCGGGGGCTTTTACTTTGGTGGGGGTAGCTGGAGTTACTAAAACCGTAACGGGGGCGCTGCCTGCCCGCACCAATGCCAAATTGGGTACTAAGAGAACACAAAGAGACCACACACTGTGGCCTGCTTCAACTTTGGAGAATATGTTATGGAGCGGCTTAAATTGGCACGTCGAGGGATTTCTAAAGTAATGTCAACTTCACTTCTAAGCTGGACATTGCTAACAGGCGGTGCCATTCTGGGGATGACCTCTACCCTACCTGCAATGGCTCAAGAGCCTGTCCTGAGAACCATTACTGTGACTGGGCAGGGCAGCGAAGCGATCGCAACTTCCATTGCTCAAGTTGATTTGGGTGTTGAGGTTCAGGCCCGCACGGCGGCAGAAGCTCAGCGTGAGGTAGCCCGTCGAGCGACGGCTGTAGTTAATTTGCTGCAGGCGCGCGGTGTGCAAAAGCTGCAAACAACTGGCATTCGCCTCAACCCCCAGTACAACTACGACAGGGGCCAGGCTGAGCTGGTGGGCTACATCGGCACCAATACTGTCAGTTTTCGGATGCCCAATGACCAGGTCGGCACTCTGCTAGATGATGCAGTTACAGCAGGAGCCACGCAAATTCAAAACGTATCTTTTGTGGCGGAGGAGGATGCGATCGCAGCGGCCCGCCAGATTGCTTTGCAAGAAGCGACCCGTGATGCTCAGGAGCAGGCCAGTGCAGTGCTCCTGAGCTTGAACCTGGGGCCTCAGGAAGTCGTTAGCATTCAGGTTAATGGAGCTGCGCCGCCAATACCAATGCCGCTTGCAGCTCGTGGTCAGCTTGCCAACGCCGAAGCCGACTTCAAAACCCCAGTCGTGGGCGGTGAGCAGACCGTAGAGGCCAGCGTCACCCTACAGATCCGGTACTAAAGCCGGTTTGGATGTCATATTCACGTCTAGCCGCTATTAGGGCCAGAGCCACTCGGTTGCCAAAGCCCCAGCCAAGGCCGCCGAAACGGCTCCCGTTGAGGCTGTTGCAAAGAGCCACCAGGCAGCCGTTGCCGCTGCTTTGCGGGTAGCTTCAGCCTGTTCACGGGCCTGCTGCTTCAGCGCATCTACCCGTGCCTCCACGCCCTGCTGCACCCGCTCAACTGGCTTGAGCGCCAATTCACGCAGATGCTCGGCTTGATACAGCGAGGCTTTCCCCAATTGAGCCATCTGGCCCTGAGTTTCGTCCAAAAGGTGGTCTACGTACTGCCTCACCTCAGCAGCCTCAACGGGCAAAGAGTCTAGCAGCGACTCAGGCTGCAGGTCGGGTAGCGCCTCGGCGAGCATAATCGAAGCCATCCCCAAACCATAGGGCAGATCCGGCTTGACCTTTTGCAGTAGGTCAGGCAAGCCAGAGAGAACCTGCTTTAACGCGGTTTCAGCAGCTGACTTGAGCAAATCTTGGGAAATGGCAGCGGGGTCAAATCCGGTTGAGTCCTCAGCCTCAGAGCCTGCCTCTGAACTGTCTACTGGCCCCGATCGCGGCTCTAGATCAGCACAGAACTCAGCCCATGTAGTCTCTATTTGCGCCAAAATTCGCTGTTTTTTCTTATCACTGAGGTCTTCCCGCTGGTCTATCTGGGCTGCCAGCAGGTCAGTGGGCAGAGGCGGCATTTCAGTATCTATGGGTACTGCTTCATAGGCTGACTGCAGCAGCTTTTGCAGCCGCCGGTTAAGGCGCTTGGGCGTCAGGCTCTTGGAGCTAGTTTCAGTCAAATAAGCCTCAATGGGCTGCCAGAAGTCTGGCTCCACCAAAGCTTGCGGAGTTAGCGATGGGGGCTGCTCCGCTGTGCTAGTCAAAGACCGACCATTGGAGGCTGTTGCACCCGGCTGAGCCGCAGCTTGCCAAGTAAGCGTTTGTAGCTGGGCCGCAATCAGGCTCCGCAGTTCGGCAGAGTCTAGCGATGAGCGCACCTCCTGCCGAATGCTCTCCAGCATTTGCGCTTCGCTCAGCGGCTCTACTTCTGCGGGTTCCAGCGCAGCCGCAATCACAGAGACTAGGCGGCGCAGCCCACCTGTGGTCCAGTCGAAGATAAATCCGGCAACGGAGTTGAGGGTTTTAGTGCTCAGCCAAATCAAGATCAGCAGGTAGGCTGACCAGATCGTCAGACCTGCGATCGCACCGCCTAACGGCTCCTCCACCTGGCTAAACCGAGCCGACAAAAAACAAGCCGCGAACAGCACCACATTCACGGTCACTAAAATTCCTGGCCCTAACCACCCCGCTAGGTCAACCGATGCCTTGTCCTCAGCGCTGTCGTCATCAGACTCGGAACCCGCCGAAACCGTGAGTACAGAAATGCCCAGAGCAATGCCCAGGTTCGTCAGCAGAAGCTGAAAACCAAACGCCATGAGCAGCCCCACCGCCAACGTCGTCAGCAGCTGAGCCAACAGCGAGGGAGACTGCTCAACTGACCAAATCGGCTGCAGTTGAGCTAGGTGCAGGGCTGATTGAGGGATCTCAAACAGGCTGATTGCAAAATGCGAAAAAACCATTCAACCGGATATCTCCTTCTGCACGGCTCTTCCAAAGCTAACGGAGGGAGCAACCCTTTGCCCTCTGGCCCCAAGGGGATTATTCGTTAAAGATCGAGTTCGCTTACGGATTTTTTCTAGGGGTACTCAGCTTTCTGGCAACCCACGTCAGGTCACAAAGATTAAATCCTTCAAACAGGAGAGGCTTTTTACCCAAAGCCTGATCCTTCTACAGATGTCATAACAACAGCTCAATTATTAGGCTAGAAAGCCTTAGAAAAGTTAGACAAATTAGAAAGGTAATGGGTAAGAAAATCTCTAAACAGCAAACCAGTAAAGGCGGAACCGAAGTTTTGGGAGTTGATGTCAGACAGCTTGGCGTTACGGTAGCTGGAGTCATCGTCGGTGAACTCGTACAGGCCGCTACACAACGCTTGGTTCAGAAGAGTGAAGGGTCAGATTCTTCTGAAGATGGTACCAATGGCAGCGATCGCTTAAACCCGCTGAAGTCCGTTAAATCTGTGGCTGCCAAGGCAGGAGACCAGGTAGAAGACGTCGGCTCAACAGTGGGCAGCGCAGCTCATTCCGTTCAAGCTTCTGCCAGCGACCTGGCTCCCTACCTAGGTGATCTTGTAGGTATACTTCAAGACGCCGGACAACGGCTCAAGGACAAATCCGTAAACGGTTTGAGCAACTCTCCTGAATCAATTGTGCAGGGCATTACCACCAGCGCTCGTAACGCAATTGATGCCCTGACACCGGACAAGCCTCAAAATTCTTCAAGCAAGTCAAAGAAATCTAAGAAATCTAAGAAAAAAGGCAAGAAAAAGAAGAAATAGTTTTCCTAAACAGGAACCTACCAACCCTAGCTAGCTGTTAAGTAAAAATCAAAAGTAGCTGTTTTTCGGATGCGGCTTCTTCTACTACCATCGGCAAAGCTAGGTTGGAAATTCGATCAGGCCCGCTTTGGGCTTTTCCTCGGAAGTAGAGCGGAGTTGTTAAGACTAGCTGATTGAGAGACTGCATTTTTGTGGTGAGTGCAGCAGGGTTAAAGACCCGGAACAATCGTTTGAAGACAGCACTGTCCCTGCTCATGGGTGCTAGCTTTACCCCTCAACACTGAACTAAAGAACTGCAGTCCCTGCAGTTGGCATCAGGCCCAGCACGACTCAACACTAAAAAGGATTGTTGGGTTTTGCTTGGCCTTAACCCGAACTATGGGAAATGCCATTGCGATCGCAGCGAAGCAATCTCCCCAGTCCCCAAATCCTGTAGTCACGACAGACTTTTTCTAGCCTTACCGATGTACATCACAGACGTGTCTTGATTAATGCCGATTTCGAACGTCTTAGTTCTCTGATAGTGCAAGTAAGTCCTGACGTTATCCGCCATGGTTTCGCCAAAGATGTTGAATCCGGCAAACTCAATGTCGTGGAAGCCTAGCTGTACCATTAGGGCTGCTAGCTCCTCCGGCTTGATAAATTTTTGCCAGTCATGAACGCCGTGCGGAATTTGCCGCAGCCAATCTTCCAGCAGCCAAATCATGATCAGCTTTGACTTAAAAGTGCGGTTAATGGTGTCAAAACAGAAAAAACCGCCCGGCTTAAGCACCCGGTGAATCTCTGAGACCGTTTGCTGCAGATCGGCCACATGCTCTAAAACATCGACACACACAACTACGTCAAAAGTTCTGTCGGTATAGGGCAATTCCTCTCCATAGCCATGCCGGTAGTCTATTGGCAACTGGTTGACAGCCGCATGTTGCTGCGCCTGATCAATCAAATTCTGTGACTGATCAATTCCTGAGACCACAGCGCCTCGGGTTGCTAAGAACTCACAGGTAAAGCCGCCCCCACAGCCCACATCTAAAACTTTTAGCCCCTGCCAGGTGGAGATATAGCGATCAAAATATTCAAATCGTGGAGCGTTTAGATGACTGAGCGCATAAATTTTGGCAGTTTCGCTCCACCATTCATGGGCAACTCGATCGTAAAACTCTAGATCGTTGCGCTGCTGCATAGTGCTGAAAATTTCCTGATGGCAAGCTTAAACAGGCTGCTTTGCGGTTTGAGAGCCTTTGCCAGTTTAAGTTTTTTTGAGGAGGGCGGGCAGAAATTTCAGCCCACAGAAGCAGCAGGTGAAATTATCGAAACGCGGTTTTAAGCGAACGGACTCATACTGATTGCGATAAGAAACTAGTAATTCGGGGTATTTAAATACTTCTTTAGATAGATGACTGTGCCAGACTATTGATTGCTGTTATTTCTCTACACCTATGCAGCTAATTAAGTCAGTCGGCTACCATCTTGCTCAAGTCAATACAGCAACTCTGCGGGCTCCCCTGCACGACCCTGGAATGACAGACTTTGTGGCTCAAATTCAGCAGATTAATGCGATCGCAGATGCCGACCCTGAATTTGTCTGGCGGCTACGGGCCGAAGGAGCCGACGATGCCACCAGCATTCGCGCCTTTGAAGATGAGCGGATTTTGATTACGCTGACGGTCTGGCAGTCGTTTGAGGGGTTGTCTACCTACGTTTACCGCAGCGCTCATGCAGGCGTCATGCGCGATCGCCGCCGCTGGTTTGAGCCAGCGGCCCAGCCTATTCTGGCGCTTTGGTGGGTACCAGCAGGCCATCGGCCTACCGTAGCAGAGGCCAAGGAGCGGCTAGACCACCTGCGCCAGCACGGATCTACAGCCTATGCCTTCTCCTTTCGCAGCCCGTTTCCCAGCCCCAATACGATTCCGGCGGCAGCAGTAAGCCTCAGTTAGGGGTGTGTGCGGGTTTGGCAACTCTAACCGCTGACTAAGCCGATACGCAGCAAACTCTAACTGCAGTCCGATGGACGGAAGCTACAGCCTGGCCACAATCGAAATACACAAGGCCCTAAACAGGCCTGTAGCTTTCATTCAAGGAATTTTAATGGTTAGCACGTTAGACGATACCAAGCGGATCTCCATTGCCCAAAGGCTGGCAGATCTCAGAAACTTTCAGAACCTGATCATCAAAAACGATCAAACGCTGATCGAAAATTGCCCTTACCCAGATGTTCGGGAACGCCTGCAGAGCATGCTGGCAGATGACCAGAAAAATATTGGCATTATTGACACTGTCATCATTCAATACGGCATTCAATCTGAGTCAAACGAGGCCACTCAAACCTTTCTGAGCCGGTTTGAGGAGATGCTGACAGGCGAGGGGCTGAGCTTTTATCAGAAGCTGATCCAGCACGAGCTTTTAAAGCACGGCCAGGCGATGAGCGGGCTGATGATCCACAAAGCAGCACAAAAGGTTGGCGCAGATATTGAGGTTGCTATCACCCCCCTCAATACCGTGAACTTTGAGGGTCGAGCCCACCAGGAGCAGCTCAAGGGTTTGCTCGAACAGGTTGGCGTACGGGAGATGACAGGTGAAGATCCTGACCAGGGGCTTTGGGGCCGGGTGCAGGATGCGATCGCAGCCCTCTCTGGGATAGCAGGCAGTGTAGTCACCCAAAACAGTGATAAACAAGATCTAAATATCCAGACCCTGATTCGGCTAGATCACAACAAGGTGAATACCCTCTTCACCGAGGTGGCAGCAACTAAGAATCCAGAAAAGCTCCAGGAATATTTCGGACAGCTTTATAAAGATCTGCTGGCCCACTCCCAGGCAGAAGAAGAGGTTGTCTATCCTAAAGTTCGCTCGTTTTACGGCGAAGACAACACCCAGGAACTGTACAGCGAGCAAGCTGAAATGAAGCAGATGCTAGATGAGATCCGGGCCATTAATCCGGCATCTTCTGATCTATTTCGCTCGAAAATTAAGCAGCTAGCAGATGTCGTGGGTGACCACGTTCGGCAAGAGGAAAGTACGCTATTTGCCGCTATTGATCGCAACTTTAGTGACACGCAGAAGGAACAAATGGCGTCTGACTTTAAGGCGGCTAAGGGCAGAATTCAGCAAGAAATGGCTGCTGCGAGAGGATAATAATTAGCTGCTGCTGGCCCAATAGCCAGCAGCATTGACCTTTTAGCCTGATAGCTAAAGCTATCAGGCTAACTCTTTAAAACTTCGCTCAGAGCCTATTTATAAACCTAGATTTCCCTCTCTCCCATTTCTTGATTAAGGGAACTTAATAGTCAAGTGCGGTTTCCCTCCTTGCCAAGAAAGCAGTGGGGATCAAGGCATAAAGCAGCTTTCTATAGAACCTTAAGCTTTCCTTCATGAAAGCTTTCCTTTATGAACCAGCTCCTAAAGCAACGCTAGTGTGATTTAAATCAAAGCCTCTATCTTTAGGAGTAGCTTGTCAACTTTACACAAAGATTAATTTAATCCTCTAAATAGTGCGCTTCAGGTGATGGCTTGGCTACAATTTTAGATGACTTAATAGAGTGGGTTGCCTAATCTAGTTCCCCCATGAACTAGAGCGGAGGAACCAACCTTTGGGGCTAATCTCAGCCTGAACCTGAGAGAGACACCTTCCAGTCTTAGCCCGTCAGCTAACTCCGTCGGCATATGGAAGGAGCAACCTAAGACTTTTGCGGATAGCCGCGTCACTGGCAGCTCCTTAATTGGGTGAGTCGCTTTTAGGAGCGATCGCATCTGATTGTGAACCCACCTCTCACCTGTCCTTCTTTTTGAGAGGTTCTTGGCTGTGAAAACTAAACCCATGCTGGTAAAGCTACAAAGTGCCCTAGGACGCGATGGACTGCCCCAACCAGTCGTTTTATCTCCCGGAAAGCGATTTTTTGAGACAGACTGGGCTCAACCGACAGAAACGATCAACCTAGTTGTTGGCTACAGCGGCTCTCCCAACAGCCTGACAGCCCTTGATCTGACTCTGTGTATGGCCCATCAAACCCGCCTCGCAACGCAGCGCCCGGTGATGGTTCATGTCGTGTATGTTATCGAGGGCAAGCAATTTGAGCAGGCAGACCGGATTCTTTACCAGGCCCGGTATCTAGCCGAGGAATGGCGCGGTTCTCTCACAACCCACCTGCAGTTCGGTCGTACAGCGGCCGGATTAAAAGAGATTGTGACCTCCGAGAAGGCTGATCTGCTGGTGCTAGGCTGCCACTCAGAGAAGCATTCTCTGGTAAAGCAGCTAGTTTCGACCTTGCCTTGCCCGGTGCTGGGTATTCCCCAGAGCGTGAAACGGCAACGGCCCCAGCCGGCGGCGGCAATGGCTCCTATAGGCCGGTCTTAACTACTACATCGGGGACAAATCTGGGGTGAATGTCCCAACGTTCACCCAAACACGCTTAGTCTCAGCCCTTGCGCCAACTGCTTTACCCAAGCCAGCGCCGCCACTGGGTTCCCTACTGAATCGAGGGCCGGGCTGTAGGCGGCAATAGCCCCCCATCCGGGCACCACCGCCAGCAGTGCCCCGCTAATGCCTGACTTGAGCGGCAATCCTACTCGCACTGCACTCGCAGACGAAGCCTCATATAGACCGCAGGTCAGCATTAGGGCATTGACAGTGCAGCGATGCTGGTAAGCCACCGCTTGCTCAAAGGTCAGAAGTTTTCCCAATTTCGCTAAATCCTCGATCCGGCCCGACAAGCAGCAGGCCCGTTCGTAGGCATCCAGAGCCGCCTCGGAATGCTGCACTTGGCCCGCCTGCACCAAGACTTTTAAGAGGGCCTGGTTGGGCTCTCGGCCTGCCTGCCGCACCGAGGCTAGCAGATCTTCATCAAGGCGCAGGTCACAGCCTGCCTGCTGATTGAGCCAACTGCAGAGATGACCTGTGGCGTCTTGGCTTGCTTCTGCTAGGTGGGCCGAGAGTGCGATCGCACCACTATTAATCATCGGGTTGCGCGGCCAGCCACCATCGGCAATAAGCTGCTCCAGCGAGTTAAAGGGTGCATCGGAAGGGGTCATGCCCACCCACCGAAAGACCTGCTCTTGCCCGCAGTGCTCCAACAGGTAAAGCAGCAGAAAGGGCTTAACCACACTCATCAGCGGAAAGACTCGCTCAGTGTCGCCCCAACTCCATGTGCCCTCTCGGGTCATGATCTGCGCTGCAAACCAGGCCGGGTCACTCTGAGCCAGCAGCGAAATTCGCGTGTTCACCTGCCCTTGGGCAGCTTTGGCAGCAGCTTCTTTGGCCCATGCGGCTAACTGGGCTGGGTCAAGTTCGATTGATGCAGATAAATCCATGGCCCCTGCCCCTTACCCGCATGGGTTCTGGCCTAGTTTAGACCCGACCAGGAACCTTAAAGACTGGTTGGAGCGATTTCTAATGAAGGCTTTTAATAAAGGCTCTCTAGCGATTGGCCTGCCAGCGTGCGCTCAATAGCAGTGGAAATGCGGGAGGCCACCGAAACCACTTTGACATGGGGCAGATCTAAGGACTGCGGTACCGTATCTGTGGTGATGAAATATTTGATGGCTGAATGCTGCAACACGTCTGCGGCGGCGGCACACAGCAGAGTATGGGTTGAGACAATGGCTATTTCTGGTACTGCCTCGGCGGCCAGCAGGGCTTCGATGACATCTTTGAGCGTGCCTCCGGTAGAGATCAAATCATCTACAATCAGGCAGCTACGTCCCTTAACATCGCCAACTAGGCGGTGAATTTGGGTTTTGTTGCCACTGTGCCGCTGCTTGTGAAGCACGGCTACTTCGGTCTTGAGATGATCGGCATAGTGGAGCGCTAGACCGAGTCGTCCGGCATCGGGCGACACGACCACAACGTCTTTACTCACATGGTCGCTAATACCCTTGAGCAGAAGCGGCGTGGTCGTCAAACTTTCCAGAGGAATCTGGAAAAACCCTTCCATTTGAGGCACATGCGGGTCAAAGGTGAGCACCCGATCAATGCCAACCGATTCCAGCAATTTAGCCACCACACTAGCCATAATAGGCCGACCTTCACTGTTGCGGTGGTCAGAGCGGCCATAGCCAAAGTAGGGAATGACTGCTGTAATGCGGGCAGCCGCGGCCCGACGACAGGCATCGGCCATTGCCAACAGCTCCATTAGGTGATTGTCTACCGGGGGGCAGGTAGACTGCACCAAAAACACCTCCTGGTCTCGCACCTCCTCCTCAATCACCACTGAAACTTCGCCATCGGGGAAGCGCTGGAGTGTGCAGCGACCCAGGCTCATGGCTAGGCTATTTGCGATCGCATGGGCTAGGTCAGGGTGTGAGCTGCCGGAGAATAGGAGCATAGGGTGGGGCTGAGAAGGAGCAGGGGAGGCGCGCGAAGCAGTGTGTAGAGACGCGATTAATCGCGTCTCTACACTGTGATATTACGCTACCGGAGCAGCCATTTCGGCTTCTTGGCGGGCAACCTCACGGATGACGGAAATCACGCTGTCGGGGTTTAGCGACATCGAATCAATTCCAGCTCGCACTAGGAAAGCAGCAAAGTCGGGGTGGTCGCTTGGGCCTTGGCCGCAGATGCCGACTTTGCGGCCCTTTTCATGGGCTGCTTTGATCACCATTTCGATGGCTCGTTTGACGGCTTCATCACGCTCATCAAATAGATCTGAGAGTTCGCCAGAGTCACGATCCACGCCCAGAATGAGTTGGGTGAGGTCGTTGCTGCCGATGGAAAAGCCGTCGAAGCGGTCAGCAAACTGGCTCGCCAACAGCACGTTAGAGGGAATCTCGCACATGACGTAGATTTCCAGGCCGTTATCGCCCCGGTTGAGACCGTTATTAGCCATTACCTCTAGCACTCGATCAGCTTCCTGCAGGCGGCGACAGAAGGGCACCATGATCTTGATGTTGTCGAGGCCCAGATCCTCCCGCGCCCGCTTGATCGCCCGACACTCTAGCTCAAAACCTTCGCGATAGCGATCGCTGTAGTAGCGAGATGCGCCCCGGAAGCCCAGCATGGGGTTTTCTTCCTTGGGTTCAAAAGCGCTGCCGCCGATCAGGTTGGCGTATTCGTTGGTTTTGAAGTCGCTCATCCGCACAATCACCGGATGAGGATACTGGGAAGCAGCAATCTTGGCGATGCCGCGCGCCAGCTTATCGACAAAGTATTCGCGCTTGTCGGTGTAGCCCTGGGTGAGTTCGCGGATTTGTTTCCAGGCGCTTTTGTCCTCCAGGTCGTCGTAGTGGATCAGCGCCATCGGGTGGATTTTGATCAGACTGTTGATGATGAACTCCATCCGGGCCAGGCCAATGCCTTTAGCCGGGAGCTGCCACCAGCTAAAGGCCGCGCCAGGGCTAGCAATGTTCATCATGATGCGAGTGCGGGTTTCGGGCAGATCTTCTAGGCTGACCTCAGTTGCTTCAAACTTCAGCTCGCCGTTGTAGACCACGCCCTGATCGCCCTCGGCACAAGAGAGGGTAATGGGACGACCGTCTTTGAGATCCAAAGTGGCGTGACCCGTCCCGACAATAGCCGGAATGCCCAGCTCTCGGCTGACAATAGCGGCGTGGCAGGTGCGGCCCCCGTAGTCGGTAATAATGCCCGCCACCCGTTTCATCACCGGCACCCAATCGGGGTCGGTCATCTCGGTGACGAGAATGCTGCCGTCAGTGACCTGATCAATATCTTTGGCACTGAGCACACGGCAAACTTTGCCAGATGCGATCGCATCGCCAATGCTCAGCCCGGTCAAAATCGCCTCACCCGGCTCCTTCAGCCGATAGGTCTTGAGTGAGCCGCCACTCTTCTGCGACTGCACCGTTTCAGGCCGCGCCTGCACAATGAACAGTTCACCCGTATCGCCATCCTTGGCCCACTCCATATCCATCGGCGAGCCGTAGTGCTGCTCAATCACGCAGGCCCATCGGGCTAGCTGCAAGATCTCATCATCGTTCAGCACAAACGCCTCGCGCTCTTTGCCAGGCGTCTTGATGATGCGAGTAGACTTGCCCCCCTCAGGGCCATAAACCATTTTTTTGGCTTTATCGCCGAGGGTTTTTTCCAGAACTGGGCACACCCCTTTTTTATCTAGCAGCGGCTTGAAGACACTGTACTGGTCGGGCGTGACGCTGCCCTGCACTACCATTTCCCCCAACCCCCAAGAGGCCGTAACCAGCACCACATTGGGAAAGCCGCTCTCAGTATCAATCGAGAACATGACTCCTGCCCCAGCCTTGTCTGAGCGCACCATCTTCTGCACACCAATAGACAGGGCCACGGTCAGGTGGTCAAAGTCCTTTTCTTCTCGGTAGCTAATGGCGCGGTTGGTAAAGAGCGAGGCGTAGCATTCCCGGCAGGCGTGGAGCAGTTCCTTCTCGCCACTGATATTTAAAAAGGTTTCTTGCTGTCCGGCAAAGCTGGCGTCGGGCAGATCTTCGGCAGTGGCGCTGCTGCGAACAGCCACGTCTACCTCATCGCGGCCGTAGCGACGGCTCAATTCTCGGTAGGCCTGCCGGATTGGCTCGGCCATTTCATCCGGGAAAGGCGTGTGTAAAAAGGCTTTGCGAATAGCCTTGCCCGTCTCTGCCAGAGATTCTTTTCCGGCTTTGAACTGCTCTAGGTGATCGCAAATTTTATCTTTTAAGCCATCGGTCTGCACAAAGCGCCAATAAGCTTCGGAGGTGGTGGCAAAGCCATCCGGCACCTGGACGCCTTTTTCCTTAAGAGAACCGATCAGTTCTCCCAAAGAAGCATTCTTACCGCCAACAATTTCCACGTCCTGATTGGTCAAGCCGTCGAACCAACGTACAAAAGGTGATTCTGGTCCCATTTTCTTAATCGCTGAATTGGGTTAACTAGGGCCGCCGGGAGCCTTTAACGAGGGCGAAGCGATCGAAGGAACTCCCAGGCCTCTATGGAGAGTCAGATTTCTTTTTTAAAAAGCAGCTGCTCGGGGCTCCATAGAATCGACACCAGCGGCCAGAATGCCCTTCTAAGGTAAAAGAGTCATTCCTTAACAGCGGATTATGGGTTCTTTGGGGCATGGGGCAGCCCAGAAAGTCCATCTAAGAAATCTATTCTTATCATTGAGATAAATCGCGGACAAAGGCTACCCCTTTAGGGGAGATTTAGGGGAATAAACGTTATTTTGCCTCTGTTTCTATCGAAACTTGGCTAACGTCTACTGCCTGGGTACCATCTACATGAGCAGCAATATCCATGATGCGATCCAGCGCAGTCTGGTTGGGCACTGTCCCGGCAAAGGAGATGACTGCCTCTCGCTGAATAATCTCCAGCGTAGACACCTCCTCTACCTGGGCATCTTCGTCTAGCTGCTTAGCGACTCGCTTGGCTAGGCCAGTGGTGTCATACTCCCCTTCAAAGCCCATATACTCGGGAGGCGTTGGCGGGGAATGCATTCCAGCTTTTTCCCGCAGTTCTGAATTGAAGGTTTCAGGATGTCCCAGCTTCATAGCATTGCCAGAGGGAACGGGAGTGGTGGTAGCGTCTGGCGGTGCTGCTGAGACTCTCTCTAGCCAGCTCATAATCTTATCCTCAGTAACTACTGTCGAGGAGCGGCCTCCACTTCAGTGGGCAAGCCGTACCGATAGATGGCTGCAACGGGAGCATCTTCGGGCATCTCTTCTTGATCTACGACAAACACGGTGCCGCCTTGAAGCAGGGTTTGCACAGCGGCAAAGTTGAGCAGGTCGCTGTCTTCTGGTTGATTGGGTTCGTGCTGCTCTAGTGTGTCGGTATCGGGGTCGTACTGGCCCCAGCAGTGGACGTTCGCCACAGTAAACAGGGTGTCGATCTGCCCTCGGTAGGCTGCCGGGACAATTTGTTCGATCTGCACGCCTGCTTTGCCGGTGCCCTGCAGTTCGTGGAACTGGTTGACAGCCTGCTCTTGAGCCTCCCGGAAGTAGGGCTCGACCAAGGGCCAAGCGGCAGTATGCAGTTCCTCTGGCTTCATGATTTCAGGACTGCCAGAGATGTGCTGATCCAGCAGATGGTTATACTTGCTGGCACTCTTAAAAATTGAATGCTGATAGTCAACACAGGCCAATACCAGGGGCGCAGTCTCTTCTCGGAGATAGGGGTGCAACGCTTTATCCAGAACCAGGAAATACTGGTGAATCGACTCCTTATCAATCGCTGGGTCAATACCCTGACCGTGATAGGTTCCAGAAGATCCGCCGACCCCGCTGGCTGTAGCCTGTCGCCGCTCCAGATCCTCTTGAGTGTCGTATTGCAGGGCCTCATCAATATTTTTGGGCACCTCTTCTAGGGAAATTTCTGCGATCGCATGTTCCGTCGCCTGAAACAGCCGCACGTGCTCTTGGCTTAGGGCCAGAATGTAGAAATAGCCAGTACCGCTGAAGAGGGGCATCAGCGGCGTCAGGTGAAGCTGGTCGCTGACCACTGCTAGAGCATCGAAACTAAGCGGCAGACGGTAGGAGCGTGAGCCATTGCGGGTGAGGAAGAAGGCTAGGCCATGATCTTGGTGCTGCCAAAACTCGAAATGTCCCTCCAGTAGGGTGGTGGCCGGTTCGAGCAAGCTGGCAATTTCGCTGCTGCTCAAGCCAGAGTCTTGCAGCTGAGCTTCGGCTTCCCTAACTAAGTTTTTGAAGAGAATGGGGTTTTGCCGGGTCTCGGGGCCTGCTACCTGGGTGGGCAAGTACAGAGAAACGCAGGGGCCATCTGCCAGGTTAATCAGAGATTTTAGTTCGGCTTTAGAGAGAAGTTGCATGGCAAATTTTTCGCAGTATTGGCAAAGTCAGTGGTAGAGCCAGTGCAATAAAAACGGACAGTGAAGCGTCTGTCTACAGCAATCCTTTGCACTGAAAGCCCACTTAAAAGACCCATCTAAGGGCGGCTCACACTCCGTGCGAACACTGGAACCGTAGCAATTTCAAACAGAATCCGCCTTCTGTCATCTGACACGTTTGTTTCTGTCAAAAGACAGAGTGCTCATCCCTAAAGAAAGACCTAGGCTGGAACCAGTGAACCCGGACGGGTAGTAGAGAATTACTATGCAGACCCAATATCTAGCCTTCGCCAGTGGAGCGGGAGGGCGCAACGAGGAATTAACGCCATCGGGCAATTCTCTAACGACGGAACAGGTACCCACCCAACCCTACAACCAACCAGCATCCTACGTTCAGGAAGGGGTATCTGCCATTGCTGGGATCTTCCTGCTAGCAGGGGTTTTGTTCATGCTGCGGCGTGCCAGTTCCCGAGACAAAGCCTTGCATCGCACCGCCACAGGCGATTTAGACGGCCGCAGCGCTATTCCCTGCCAAAACTGCCACTACTTCCACCCCAACACCTTTATGCCCTGTGCTGTAAACCCAGCAATGGCTTTGAGAAAAGAGGCGGTCGATTGCTCCGACTATTGCCCCCGTCAGGCAGAGTCAGTTTCTCGCTCAGTTCATAATTAAGCTAAATAAGCTACTCGGTGATGCGCCCAGTCAACGGAGAGCTAGCGCTAGCAGTACCTTGAATGGGAATGCGGCCTGCCAGATAAGCCAAGCGTCCGGCTTCGGCGGCTAGGCCCATAGCTCGGGCCATCTGAATGGGGTTGGTGGCTTTTGCGATCGCAGTATTAATCAGCAGCGCCGAAGCCCCCATCTCCATCGCCTGGGCCGCCTCGCTAGGGGCACCAATACCCGCATCAACCACCACCGGCACCGTCGCATTCTCAATGATGATTTGAATATTGGCCTCATTGCGAATGCCCTGACCCGATCCGATGGGCGAACCTAGGGGCATGACTGTGGCGCAACCGACTTCTTCCAATCGCTTAGCGAGCAGCGGATCAGCGTTGATGTAGGGCAACACCGCAAAGCCTTCTTTGACCAGCTGCTCTGCCGCCTCTAGCGTACCAATAGGATCAGGCAGCAGATACTTGCCATCGGGAATCACTTCTAGCTTGACGAAGTTGTTGTCTTCCTGGCCCAGTAGCTTAGCCATTTCTCGGCCTAGCCGCGCTACCCGAATCGCTTCTTCGGCAGTCTTACAGCCCGCTGTATTCGGCAGCATCCAGATCTTCGACCAGTCCAGCGCCTCAGCCAGCCCTTCGTGGCCAGGGGCATTGGTCTGCACTCGCCGCACTGCCACCGTCACAATCTCGCACCCGCTTGCAGCCACGCTATGGCGCATCACCTCAAAACTGTCATACTTGCCAGTGCCCGTCATCAGCCGAGACTTAAAGGGACGACCAGCAATGATCAGGGGGGCATCTTCAGCCAGTTGGAAGGTGGACTGGGGTTGTTTGTCGAGAATTTGCATAGGTTGAGGGAGGAGGGAGGAAGGAGGGAGGAGTTGACTTTTGGTAGGGGTGTAAGGGCTTGCGTCCGCCAAAGAGGAGGGCCGGGCAAACCGTTCCCAAGAGAAAGATTCTAGCAGTGGGTCAAACTTGCCTTGCACTGCTTGAGCTACTAGGTGCGCCGTTATCGGCGTCAGCAAAATGCCGTTGCGGTAATGCCCCGTCGCTAAGATCAGATTTTCTAGGGGGCCTTGCCCTAGCAGCGGCATTTCATCCGGGGTCGCGGGGCGAAAGCCCCACCAGCATTCTTCTAGGGTGAAATGGGCCAGCTCCGGGTACAGCCGCATGGCGCTGCTTAGAAGCTGCTGCACACCTACTGGAGTATTGCCGGGGGTAAAGCCAACGTCTTCGCTGGTGGCTCCCAACACAATACGACCATCCTGCCGGGGCACGATATAGATCGATTCGCCGTAGAGCACTCGCTGCAAGGGTTGGGGCTGTGCATAGTTTTGAGGCACCCGCAGCGCCGCCATCTGGCCTTTACGAGGGAAAACGGGCACCGGCACCAAATCGCTCGACCAAGCCCCGGTTGCCAGCACCACCTGATCGGCTGTGAACTCACCGGCACTGGTAATCACCTGGGTAATGCGGCGGCGCTGCTGCTGAAGCGCCTTGACCGTAACGCCTTCGTGAACGGGAATGCCCAAGTCCTGTACAGCAACTCGCAGGGCCTGCACTAGAGCGCGATTGTCGATCTGGCCGTCTTCGGGAAACCACCAGCCGCCCTGCACTTCGGGGCTGAGGCCCACCTGATAGTTGTGAATAGCAGCATCTAACCGATAGGCCGGGGCATCGGCAGGAAAGTCAAAGGGCGGAGGCGTAAACTGGGGAGCCAAAATGCCGCAGGGCCAGTAGCCAACGGATCTTCCGGTCAACGCTTCGAGCTTCTGCACCCAGGTTGAATACTGGTATAGGCTACGCTGGCACAGCTCCAACAGGGGGCCAGGCGGCAGCATTTCAGCATGGGGGGCCAGCATTCCCGCCGCCGCATGGCTAGCGGCTTCTTGGAAATTCCGGCTGAGCACAGTTACCGACACGCCTTGCTGCTGTAGCTCAAGCGCGATCGCAAGGCCGACAACGCCGCCCCCAATGACCAGGACATCGCTCGTCCGATCTACCATGCCTCACTCTCAAAAACTGAAAACTGATTAAACCGCTAAATCTATTGCTAAATCAATACGCCCTACCACAGAGCCGGAATTGCTTCTAGATTCGCGGGCGCGGGAGTTCCCGCCGGAGCCGTTGTAGTCGGTGGCTGCACCTGCGCTCCAGTCGCTCCAGTCGCTCCAGTAGTGCCAGTCGCGCCAGGTTGCCCCTGACCGTTGGCAGCCGCATTCGGATCTACCCCAGCGCCATTTCCCCCAGCCGTCTGGCCCGTCGCTGCAACGGGACTGCTCTGACGCTGCACTAGCCGCCCAGCTTGACCTACCGGATCTTGAACTGCGCCATCATCTGCAGCACCATTGCCTGCAGCGTTGTTTGCCTGCAGCCCTGCGGCACCAGTGTTTAGGCCGCCAAGCCAACTAGCCATACCCGATCCAAAAACAGCAAACAGGGCAAGTATTCCCAAAATTCCAGCAAGCAGGTATCGGTTCATGCCCAAACTCCACACAACGGCACTTCTCTATAATCGCTCACGATGCCAGAGATCACCACGTCCGGAGGGTGGAAGGGGGGATAGAGGGTAGGGGGTGGATGGGTAGATGAGTGGGAGGGGGGACGGGAAGGTGGCGAAGATAGATTAAAGGTGGGGGGATGGGGGAGATAGGGGAGATAGGGAAGTTCCTGCTCATCCACTCTCCCACTCATCCACCCCCTACCCCTCCACCCTCGGACTCCAAACCCGCGTCTGCCCCTGTCCCCAAAAGCCGTCGTATTTGGTCACTTGGATGTCACTCAAGACTTGGGTTTGGCAGGCTAGGCGGAGGTTGCGATCGCTACTATGGGGTGGCAAAGATCGGCGGGTGCGATCGCGCCAGTTAGCTTCAGAAGTAGCGCCTTCGATTTCGACAGCGCAGGTGCCGCAGGTGCCGATGCCGCGACAGTTGATTAGTCGAGATTGGCCGTTGTAGAGATCGATGCCGTTTTGTAAGAGAACTTGTCGTAAATTTGCCCCTGGTTTACAGTCGAAGGTCTTTCCCTGAGCGGTCACTTTCGGCATAGATTTGAGTCTGAGAAACGGCAAAAAACACAGGCTGTAGCGCTCACCAGTCTAAAGCTTTTTAAGGGTTTTGCAGGACTTCATCAGCTATAGATCATGATAGAAATAGCTACCGATTAAATAACGTTTCATGATGCAAACTAACGCGGGTGTCGGCTCTGCTTCAGCCATCTCTGTTTACGACACCACTCTGCGCGATGGAGCCCAGCGAGAAGGACTGGCGCTTTCGATTGAGGATAAGCTGCACATTGCCCGCCGCTTGGATGCGTTGGGCATTCCTTTTATTGAGGGAGGCTGGCCCGGAGCCAACCCTAAAGATGTGCAGTTTTTTTGGCAGCTGCAAGAGCAGCCGCTGAAGCAGGCTGAGATTGTGGCTTTTTGCTCCACCCGCCGCCCTGGCAAAGTGGCGGCCGAAGACCCTATGCTGCAGCCGATTCTCTCGGCAGGCACTCGTTGGGTAACGCTGTTTGGCAAGTCCTGGGATTTGCATGTCACGGCAGGGCTACACACAACTCTGGCCGAGAACCTGGCGATGATCAGCGACACCATTACCTTTTTGCGCAGCCAGGGCCGCCGAATTATCTACGATGCTGAGCACTGGTTTGATGGCTACAAGGCCAACCCTGACTATGCGCTGCAAACTCTTGCGGCGGCGCTAGCAGCGGGAGCCGAGTGGCTGGTCTTTTGCGACACCAATGGCGGCACCTTGCCCCACGAGATTACGGCCATTGTGCAGCAGATACAGAACTGGCTGTTGACTCAAAACTGCGACAGATTACCTCAACTCGGCATCCACACTCATAACGATGGTGGCACTGCCGTTGCTAATGCTCTAGCGGCAGTCATGGCTGGCGCGACAATGGTACAGGGCACGATCAACGGCTACGGCGAGCGCTGTGGCAATGCCGACCTGTGTAGCGTCATTCCTAACCTGCAGCTCAAGCTGGGCCGACCCTGCATTCCCCCAGAGCAGATAGCGAGTTTGACGGAAACCAGTCGCTTTGTCAGCGAGGTGGTTAACCTGGCTCCCGACGACCATGCCCCGTTTGTCGGTCGTTCGGCCTTTGCTCACAAGGGCGGCATTCACGTTAGCGCAGTTGAGCGCAACCCGCTGACCTACGAGCACATTGTGCCGGAGCAGGTGGGCAACTGTCGCCGCATCGTCGTATCGGATCAGGCGGGGCTGAGCAACGTGATTTCTAAGGCCCGCAGCTTTGGCATTGTGCTAGAGAAGCAAGACCCGGTCGCGCGGCAGCTGCTAGAGCGGCTCAAGGAACTAGAGCGCCAGGGCTATCAGTTTGAGGCGGCAGAGGCCAGCTTTGAACTGCTGGTACGCGAGGCGCTGGGCCGTCGACCCCACTACTTCAGGCTGCAGGGGTTCAAGGTGCAGTGCGATGGGCCTAAGGGGCCGGTCTTTGATCATCGGCTGTCGGGCAGCGACCCCTGGGGCACGCATTCTCTGGCCACGGTCAAAGTCACGGTGAACGATCAGGACATTCTAGAAGCTGCTGAGGGTAATGGCCCTGTTGCCGCTCTTGACCAGGCCCTGCGAAAGGCGTTGCTAAATTTTTACCCTGCGATCGCAGATTTTCAGCTATCCGACTACAAGGTGAGAATTCTCGACAGTACCGCTGGCACCGCTGCCATCACTCGTGTTCTGGTGGAATCTGGCGATGGCCGCAGCCGCTGGACTACGCTGGGCGTTTCGGCCAACATCATCGAAGCGTCTTACCAGGCAGTCGTAGAGGGGCTGGAGTATGGCCTGATGATGCTAGAAGAACCGGTGCCGGTAGCGCTAACCGCGCCTTCACCGTAAAAACCCAAGTCTAGAGGTTAGCTGAATTTCAAGTTTTGCGTTGAATGCCCGTTTAAGCGGGTATCTCGGTGGAGTGGGGTGGGTCAGTGGCTTTGGCTAACCTACCCCTAATGCGCCTAAAAGCAATTTTACCGAGCTAGCTTCCTAGCCCAGCCTGCCAATCAAACGACTAGCTGACTCCGCCGCACGTCATAGCGGGCAATGTATCCGGTCGGTCTAGCCCGCAGATACACAACACCATTTACCACCTGAGAAAGCTCTTCTTGAGCAGTTTCGCAGGGGATGTTGGCGACTTCGCAATGAGCCTGATAGGCGGCTAAGGCGGTTTCATAATCAGACATGAGCTACCTCATAAATTTCGTCAGAAGTGAGGTAGGGGCTGATTTGCTGAAGCATGTGGCTTCTAATGCAGTAGCCACTCCTCTGCCTCAGACGCCTTGATCCTAGCCTAAGGAAGCAAGTTTGCGGAGGTGCGGCCCAGAGAGGCCATCTAGCCCCCTTCTTCAAGGTTCAATCTGATTGCTTGGCCCAAAACGACTCCGAAGAGCAGCTTTAGGGACGGGAGAGCAGTGTTCGAGCCACTTACAAAGCCCCGCCCCTAAAGTTTCCCCGTGTCTCCGCGTCCTCCTATTCAATCAATAGCTGCTTCGTCACCATCCGCACCCACTCGTTGGGCCTGCCCGTGGGCAGCGGATCTGTCCAATCGTTGGGTTCAGCAAAGTGGAGCACGTGCAGAGTTTTGATAATTCTGTCGCAGCCCAATAAACTGCCGTAGACCGCTATGCGAACTTTCTCGCTATGGGGCGAAAGGTCAAACGAAACTGTGGGCGGCTGTGCGCCCGATTCGGGAGATTGAAACATGAGCTTCTGGGTTCCTTTTATTGTGTGGATAAAGTCTGCTTCTCTGTCGTTGCGATCGCAGCGCGGCATCTCCAGAGAGCAACCCCTCTCGAAACCACTTCGCTTGACTCGCCCCAACAGAGCCAGCAGGTTGAGGAAACCAGAACTCAAAAACCCTGATCGATCCCACCGCATAGTGCAGATGTGGATGATCAGGGTTTATCATCACCCTAGATCTCCAGACTGCTTACTCAGTTTTGGGGGTTCAGCTGTCCGTTGGTGGTCTCAACACCTTCGGGCAGCGCCAGAGCTTTCGAGTCCTGTGTCTATGCTGTCTTAGTGACAGCTTAATGACAGAGCATAGAATAGCTGTGCCTGCGCGTCAACTATAGAGTACAAATTTTTTGCAGGGAAGGTTGAGACTCAGTAACTCACGATGACCTCTAAACAGGGCATCTCTTTTCAAGGTGCTGCGAAGAAATCTTTCTAAAGCTTAAACCAGAGAAGCTGACCCAGTTGGATCAGCTTCTCTGGCTATATGTTATTTGTCTTTCGCTGTCACCAATAACCTAACGACTGGTGACCTTTTAGAAATCTTGAAGGTTGAGCTAGCTTTCAACCTTCAAGAAGCTTTCCAGGCTACTTAGAACGTGTAGCCTACGCCCAGAGTGCCATTAACGCGGGTGTTGCCGGTGAAAGACACGTTGACGCCACTGTTGAGGACGAAGTTATCATTCAGTCGGTAGTCAACGCCTGCAGTTGCCATCGGACCTACTGAGGTATTACCGCCAGTGACGACAGAGACACCGCCGCCAACGTAGGGCAGCAGACGACCATCGTCAGTGATGGGAGCTAGGTCGTAGGTCACAGGCACAGAGATGATGGTGCCTTCGCTGTCGAAGTCAAAGTTGGTGATTACACCGGGGCGGACAGAAACCTGGTCAGCAACGGAGAGTTTGCTGTTAACAGATAGACCGATGTTGCTGCCACCTAGGCCACCAGCGCCGACACCAGCACCGATGTAGTTGTAGTCTGTAGCGGCGGTTTGAGCGTTAGCAGCAGTGGGCATAACTGCGATCGCAGCAGCAGCGAGACCCAAAGAGATAGAAGCGAATAGACGAGCTTTCATGAACGTTCTCCAAGAAACAAACTGCGTGTAGTTGAGACATTCCCTGAGGCGTTAGAGGTTGTTTGAGCCTTGCTAATTCAGGGAGGTTTGAGTGTCGAGTTTGAGGTGTTGCTCGCCCTCGTATTCATAGTTGTAGCGCCAGGGAGGGGGGTTCATATCCCGGGGCTATACCACTTCGTGGAGTGTCAGCAAAACCTGCTCGGTTACACTGCCAACCCTGAAAAGGCCTGAAAAGGGCAGTGCTGAAAGGGCCTAGGCTCCTCGTTTGGTTACTTAGGGCACATTATGAGAGGGCAGACAGCGAGCAGATTGCTTGCTAAAAGCAGTCACCTAGGTCAACTGGCACAGTAAGCTGTCACAACATCGGTAGATAAAGAACAAGGGTGCGCCTGCTTGAGGCACACCCTTATTTTTCGCTTTATACCGTTAGCTGCCGCTTTACAGCCTTAACTACGCGCCGACTTCAGCCAAAACATCGATAGCGTGGCTAGAGGTTTGCACCTTTTCAAAGACCTTATCAATCACGCCATCGCCGTTGATGATATAGGTAACGCGCTTAGAGTAGCCGCCACCATCCACATCGTAGGACTGGGTAATGGTGCCATCGGTATCGGCCAGCAGGGAAAAGGGCAGGCCGTGCTTTTCCTTAAACAGCTTGTGAGAAGCTTCGTCATCGCGGCTAACGCCTAGGACAACAGCGTCTTTACCTTGGTAGTCATCATACTTGTCACGAAATCCCTGGGCCTCGACAGTGCAGCCAGGCGTGTCGTCTTTAGGGTAGAAATACAAAACTACAGTCTTTCCAGCGAAGTCAGAGAGAGAAACGGTGTTGCCAGCATCGTCTTTGGCGGAAAATCCAGGCGCTTCAGTGCCAACAGACAGAACCATACCTCTATGTCTCCTTATAATTGCTTAGGCTTTGGAGCCGGTGTCTCTCACTGATCCTAACACCGGCTCGTATCCCACCGCGTTTACCTTCTCCGTCTCTCTTACCTCTCCTGTGTCCTCAACCTAAGCCACTGTGCTGATCACAATTTTCCCAGTAGCGTGTTCCGCTTCACTGTAATCATGGGCAGCAGCTGTCTCAGAGAGTGGATAGGTGCGGTCAATCACTGACTGAATTTTGCCAGCCTCGATCTGAGTTTTGAGAAAAGTCAGGTCGAGGCTGTTGGAGCGGAGCAAAATTACTTTGTAGGTAGGACCGGGCAGCAGAGCTGTCCCGAGACTTTTGAGGAAGTTTTGGGGGTAGGGCTGAGTGGTGATGTAAAAGCCTCTTGGCTGCAGCACCCGTTTGCAGTCGGCAAAGGAGCAGTTGCCCACAATGTCAAAAACGATGTCGTAGCGGGTATCTTCCTGAGTAAAGTCTTGTTTAGTGTAGTCGAGGGTGCGATCGCATCCCAGCTCCCTAACTAGATCGAAATTTTTAGCGCTGCATACGCCAACCACTTCAGCTGCACCCAGCACTTTAGCGAGCTGCACAGCGTAGGTGCCCACTCCACCAGAAGCCCCATTAATCAGCACCTTCTGGCCCGGCTTGAGCTTGCCTTCGTCCCGCAAGGCCTGAAGGGCGGTTAGTCCGGCTAGCGGCACTGCTGCTGTCTCTTCATAGGACATGTTCGCTGGCTTAAGCGCCGCTACTTTTTCGGAAACTGCGGCATATTCGGCGTAGGCTCCGCCAGCTAGCTGATCGAGCCGGGCGTAGATCGTATCTCCGGGCCGAAACCGAGTAACCCCGTTACCAATCTGTATCACATCACCTGCAACATCAAATCCCAAAATCATTGGAAACCGCCTGCCCGTCAGCGGCTTGAGCAGGCCCTTTCTGATCTTCCAGTCCACCGGATTGACGCTGCTTGCATAAACCCTGACTAACATCTGATTGGACTTGATGCGAGGAAGCTCAACATCGGTATATCGCAAGACATAAGATTCGCCGTAGCGATTAATGATGGCAGCTTTCATAGGCACAATTCTTAAACACCCTGGACAGAGCTTAATAAACCATCTGCCTAAACTGCCTCTACCCACTGGAGGCCTCTAACGAATTACCAGCCAGAGATAGGTCAGCACGCCAATGCCTGTAAATCCGGCTACCGTCTCCCACTGAGTTTGCAGAACGTTGCTGAAGCTAGCCCAAAGAGCGCTGAATGCCTCTCGCCGGGTGCGCCCCAGGTCAACCATCAGCTCTTCCACCTTGGCATCGACTTCTTCGATGGAAATTTCGTCGCGCTGATAGGCGGCCTCTAGCGCGCTTAGCTGCTGCATGTAGTCTTGGGTAGCCTCTAGCAAATCGGGAATCATAACCAGAAATGTTACCTAGCGTGAACTTTTATGAATGTCTATTGACATCGTAACGCTACATTTCTTTAGCCGTTTCTGTAGAAGGTAAGAAGGTCTAGGCCAGATTAAAGTCCTGAGTTAGATTCAAAGACGTCCAAAGGTTTGATGGGTCCGCTTCCCCCAAAAATTGCTGCAGCCTAAAGCGAATGCCCTAAGCATCGCAGCAGGCACGAAAACAAAAACGCTCAAATCTTACTCTTTGGCTCTAGTGGACTAGCAAAGCCAAACCACTACGACAAATGCTTTAATCAAAGCCGGTCAGTGTTGGGTTAATCAGATGCTGCTAGCGTTTCGTCCCAAAAGGCAGCCTCTATTTTGTGTCCATCTGGGTCGCGGACAAAGCAGCCGTAATAGGGTTCGCCATAGTCAGAGCGAGATCCAGGAGGGCCATCTCCTATTCCACCTGCCGCTAGGGCCGCTTCATAAAAAGCATGGACGGCCTCTTTGGTAGGGGCAATGAAGCCAAAGTGAGTGCCATTGCCCACCGTGGCTGGCTGGTTGTCGAAGGGAATGCCTACCCAAAATTCTGGATACAGCTTGCCGTAAGCCACTGCCCCTGGGTGCTCCATCACTCGCTTACAGCCCAGGGTAGACAAGACGGCATCGTAGAAAGCCACCGCCCGGTCAAAATCTTGGGTGCCGATAGAAACGTGAGAAAGGATACTGGGATTTTCAAGCGTCATGATCAGGCACTCTTACAGGAGTAGAGGATTCGCGGCTAGCAGATCTACTGCTCGCTGCCCGCCAAAGCGCTGAGCAATGATGTCGTCGTAGGTGTCGGCAATGGTGACAACCGAGAGAATACAGGTCTGCAGCTCCATCAGATCCATGTTTTCGCCGCCCAAAACATTTTCGGCAAAGAGCACCTGGTTAGCGCCGTCTAAGTGAAAGGCCCCGAAGCGCATCCGCCGGTTTTCGGTGAGCAGAAAGTGCATCAACTCGTGGTCGATGCTGCTGCCAATGGTGACGCAGCTAGTGGCTCGCACAGTGCAGAGATCTGCTTCTTCCCAGGGGTGAACTTCCCAGGGCAGCACCTCGACCTCCACCATGGTGGAGCCGTAGAGCAGGGTGAACTGGGGCAGGTCGGGATTGGTTCGCAAGGTGTCCCCAAAGAGGGTAGAGCCTTCTAGGTAGTCGGCCACTTTCTGGTAGGTCAGCTGCTGAACTTCGCTAGCAAACTGAATCGGCATAGGGTTACAGAATAAACATTTGGCCGTCGAGTTTTTGGGGGTCGTGAGTCTCCCGGAAGTGGCCCAGGGTTTCGTCTGACTCCAGGCGACCGTCTACCAGGTTGATAATGCGGTCGGCCACGTCAAGGATGCGGTTGTCGTGGGTGACCATGAGAATGGTGCGGTTTTCGTTTTTGGCCAGGTGCTGCATGATGGTGACCACGTCGCGGCCAGATTTTTTGTCAAGGGCAGCGGTCGGTTCGTCGGCCAAGATGAGCTGGGGCTCATTGACTAGGGCACGTGCGATCGCAACTCGCTGCTTCTGCCCCCCTGAGAGCGAGGCAGGCTTGTAGTTAATCCGCTCGCCTAGACCCAACTGGCCGAGCATTGTAGCGGCCTGCTGCCGTTTGCTCTTGAAGTTGCCTACCAGCTCTACCGCCATCTCTACGTTCTGGGAAGCCGTCAGCGACTCAAACAGGTTATGAGCCTGGAAAATAAAGCCAATATTGCGGCGCACCTCGACGAGCTTGCTGTTGCCCAGACCCCGCAATTCTTGGCCGAGCACCTGCAGGCTGCCCTCGTGGATTGAGCGCAGCGCCCCAATCAGGGTGAGCAGCGTGGTTTTGCCCGAACCAGACGGGCCGGTCATGATCACGATCTGGCCCTTGGGCAGGCTCAAATTGATGTCATACAGGACCTGCTTTCTCAGCTCGCCCTGGCCAAAGAAGTAGTTTAGGTTGCGGATGTGAACGGCGCTATTGGAGGCCGCCTCGTCTGAAAAAGCATCTACCGGAGCAGTCGAGCTGGCAGGTTTCATAGACCAAATACCTCTGCAGGGTCGGTTGCCTGGACTTTACGAACTGCGATCGCACCTGAAATCAGGCACATAAAAAACGTGGCGACATAGAGGCCGATGATCCGCCCTGTCGTCATTTTAAACAGCAGACCTGTAGTGCCCGCCGCTGCGTTGTAAATCAACGCACTGACCAAAAAGCCAGGAATAAATCCCAGCACCGAGAGAATAATGGCTTCCTGCAGCACCACATTCAGTAGAAACAGGTTGTTGTAACCCATTGCCTTGAGCGTGGCATATTCTGACCAGTGATCGGCCACATCGGTATAGAGAATCTGGTAGACCAGAATAATGCCAACGACAAAGCCCATCGCCGTCAGCAGCGTAAAGACAAAGCCAATGGTGGTGTTTTCCTGCCAGTAGGTCCGCTCCCGCTCAACAAAACCATTTGGCCCATCCTTCGCCAAAACCAACACATCATTAGGCAGGCTGGCCTGCAGCGTTTGCACCAGGCGGTCTACGTCTGTGCCCGGCACCACCTTGATTAGGCCAATGTCGGTCGTGGCAAAGCTGCGCTCATCTTCGTTGGGGCCTCGGTTGGCAAAAAACCGCAGAAAGTTCTGGTCACTCATGATTAGATTGCCATTGCCAGAGGCAAAGTCAGTGCCCAGGCTAAAGGTGCCGACAATGCGGAGCTGCCGCTTAGCCAATTCAGAAATTACCCCGGCCTGCTTTGGCCCCACCTCTTCTCGGGCGCGCAGATCGATTAGGGCAGTATCGGGTAACTGTAGCTGGCTCAGCTGGGCCGACACCTCCGGCAGCAGCAGCACCGGATCCGCCAGATTAAAGGCCAGCACCCGCACCGGCCGAGTGCGCTGAGTTTCTGGGTTCTTCCAGTTGGCATCGCTGATGTAGATCGGAAACGCCGCCTCTACCCCCTCAAAGGAACGGGCCTGGTACAGCCGCCTGCGGGCAAAGGCACGCGGCACAAACATGTTGGTCTTAAGCCGGTTGACCATGACAATCTCGCCATTGAACCGCTCTAGCAGCTGCAGCTGGCTATCAAACAGGGCATTCATAAACCCTGTAAAGAGAAACATCAGCACCACCGCAAACCCCACACCCGCCATTGAGGTGAGAAACTTGCGGCGGTCGTGGATTAAGTTGAGCAGCGCCAGCGGCGTTCGCTTAAAAAACATCGCTCACCTCACGCAAAGACTTCGGCAGGATCAGCCGTCATAGCCCGCCGCACTGAGATCAGCCCAGAGAGGCTGCACATCAGCAGGGCCAGCGTCAGCACAAACCCCACTCGAAACAGCGTCATCTGCATTGGCAAAGCACCATCAGTGGCATTGACGGTCATCGCGTAAAGGCCCAGGGAAACGATCAGGCCTGGTACGTATCCCATGACTGCTAGCAGTACCGCCTCCTGCAGCACCACCTTAAACAAATACCAGCTGCTATAGCCCATGGCTTTGAGGGTGGCGTATTCCCGCAGGTGGTCGCGGATATCGGTATAGAGGATCTGGTAGACAATCACGGTGCCAACCACAAAAGAGACCAGCACGCCCAAGCCAAAGATAAAGCCGATAGAAGTGGCCTGCAGCCAGTAGGTGCTGTCGTGCTCGATAATCTCAGCTTTGGTAAAGATGTTGACATCGGCAGGCAGCAAGGCCCGCATAGACTCCTTCATTTTTTGCGGGTTGACCCCAGGCTCTAGCAAAACCACCCCTAGATTGACCTGGGTCAGCGGGCGGGGCGCAAAGTAGCGGCGAAAGTTTTGATCGCTCATCAGCAGGGTGCCGTCGGCAGCAAAGCCGCCACCTAAGCTATACTGACCGCCGATAGTGACCCGTCGCCGGTCAGATTCGGTTTCCAGCCCAGTTGTCTGGGGGCCAAACTCGGGCCGAGACAGCCGATCAATAAAGACCGTATTGGGCTGCTGCAAAATACGGATGCCCTCGGGCGTGTTGACCTCCGGCATGAGGAAAACCGGATCTTGGAGATTGTAGCCATAGACAAACATGGCTCGACTGAGGCCAGTCTCAGGGTTTTTCCAGAGGGCATAGTCGGAGTAGAGGGGCATCACCCGCTGCACCCCTTCAATGCCCGCCACCTGATTTAGTCGGGTGCGGGGAAAGGGCTCGGTGGAGCTAATTTCTAGTGATTGGGGCGACATCAAAAAGATGTCGCCATTGAACTGCTCAAAGAAATTGGTGGTGGTGCTCAGCAGCGCCCCCAAAAAGCCCAGGTTCATGAAAATCAGCAACACGGCAAAGGCTACACCTGCGATCGCAACCAGCAGCCGGGTGCGGTCGTGCAGCAAATTTAGAACCGACAGAGGAACCCGTTTCATGGTGCGATCGCTGCCCTTTCAATATCAATAGCCACATCGACCTGAAGGTTAGTCAGTCCGGCCACTACTTCACTTTGATCGACCCGCACCCACACCTCCACCACACGGGCATCAGCATTAGCTGCCGGATCATCGTCAAGAATGTCGTTTTTGAAAATCTGCAGCCCAACCCGCTCCACAGTGCCGGTCAAAACCTGATCAAAGGCTCCGTTACGGCTAGTGATAGTGACCGGCTGCCCTGCCCGCACCAGTCCGATATCGGTCTCGTAAACCTCGGCGACTACATACATTTGGGTGGTATTGCCCAGGGCCAGAATCGGCGTTTCTGCTGGAGAGACTGCTTCACCAGGTTCGACATAAATATCGAGCACCTGCCCAGCCTGGGGCGCTTTGATCACTGTGCGATCTAGCTGAGCCTGGGCCAGCGCCAGATTTTGCTCAGCCGACTGTACCCGAGTTGCCACTTCTGCCAGCCGGTTTTCGGCCTGGGCCGACTGCACCTGAGCTTGGGCGTTGCTGAGGTTGCCTTCCCGTTCCCGCACCAGCCGATCGCGGGTAGCGCGGGCATTTTGCAGGTCGGCCCGGAGCCGCTCGACCGTCGCCTGCTGCCGATCTAGCTCTTGCCGAGATAAGGCCCCACTCTCGCTAAGCCGCTGGAATCGGGTCAGATCAATCTCGGCCACGTCAAGCTGGGCCTGCAGGCTGTCAATCGCCGCTTCCTGGGCCGCAATTCCGGCCTGCTGGGGCGGATCAACCTGGGTAATGCGGGTGTTTGCCTCCTGAACGCGAGATGTGCCCCGCTGACGCTCAGCTGCTAGCTGGGTGCGGGCCTCTTCTAGCTGACTGGCGGCGTAGTCGCGCTCAGCCTGGCGAATTTCGTAGGTGTCCATATAGGCCAAAATCTGGCCCGTTTCTACCAAGTCTCCCTCCTTGACTTGAATTTCGCCCAGTCGCCCCATTTCAGGAGCCGCTACATCTACGACTCGTCCCTGGGGCTCTAAACGTCCCAATGCCGCTACCTGAACTTGCTGGGGCGGAGGCAGGGCCTCTAGCTCACGAGCTTCTTGCCGGCTCTGGAGAACATTGCGTACCGTCACAAACGATATCCCTCCTACTACCAGGAGAGCCCCGATTAACGCCCATAGACCAGGTCTTTTCCACGGTCGAGATTGATTGGCAGCCATCCCCGTCTGCGCCCTTTATGTTTGCAATGGTTCTTAAAAGATGATTCTAGATTAACTGCACTACACCGTGCAGTCTAGTAAATTTCACATATTCTGTTGGTAGTGCAATCTATGCCTGTCCATCTATTTTTTACCCATCGAACCAATCGCCCCCACTGAGCCGGCTATAGACCCTATGACTACTTCCCTGACCAGCGAAGACTCTTTGGCCTCGAACAAAGCCGAACAAATTTTGGGCGGTGCAATGGCGGTTTTTTTAGCCGCTGGCTATGCGGGCACCAGCATGGATCGGGTCGCCGCCCAAGCCGGAGTCTCTAAACACACGATCTACAGCCATTTCAATGACAAGGAGGGACTCTTTAACGCGCTGATTGAAAGGCTGGTGCTGCGCCGCTTTCATATTGAGTTTGGTGAGTCGGGCTGCGAGCTGCCCCTAGACAGTTCTCCAGAGCAGGTGCTGCATCGCCTCGCCAGCATTTTGCTAAAGCTTCGAGAAGATCCCGAGTACATTGCCTTTTTTCGGCTGCTGATAGCCGAGTCGGGGCGCTTTCCCGAATTGGCTCAGCTCTATTATCAGAAGGTGATTCAGGAGGGCAACCGGGTACTTTCAACCTACTTCCGCGACCACCCTGGTCTCGATCTAGATCAGCTAGAGGCGCGATCGCACATTTTTTTTGGCTCTCTGGTCTGCCATATCCTGGCCCAAGAGGTGCTACACGGCAAGCACCTGATGCCTCTGCCCGATGACAGCCTAGTGGACTGCCTGATCAAGATGGTGCTGTCGCCTCCAGCAGCCGCATGAAGGTCACCTCCCACACCAGCCGGGGCTGCACGTAGCTGCGCAGGTACTTGCGGGCCTGCTCCAGGTGTTGCAGCCCAGCAGGACTGATAGAAGAAGATTGCTGCCAATAGCAGTGCTGCAGGTAGTCCACCAGCCAGAGTTGAGCCTCGGTATCAAGCAAATTGGCAATCTGACGACCTCGCTCTAGGGCATCGCGCAGGTCGGCTGGGGGCTGCAGCAGGTTCGCCAGCAGGTCAGCAGGGATGGCCTGCTTTTGCTCGTAGGCTGCGATCGCACTTCCCGGACTGCCCTGCGCCAGCATCATGAGATCCGGCTGATCCAAAACCGCCTCGTGGCCGCTGTCGCACAACACAGCGGCCATTTCCGCTTGACCCAGTCGCCGAAAGGGAATTAGCTGACAGCGAGACACCAGCGTAGGGAGCAGGGCACTGGTGTCGGGGGCCAGCAAAATTAGGGTTGCCGCTCCCGGTTCTTCTAATGTTTTGAGCAGGCCGTTGGCAGGCGCTTCTGCCATCGTCTCTGCCCCCTCAAGCACGACCACTGCCCGCGCTGTCTCCAGCGGTGGGCGACTGAGGAACTGACCAATTTCCCGAATCTGCTCCAGCCGGATCTGGGGCGTGCTTTTGCGCTTAAGACCCTGCTCAGCCGCCGCTGCCGCCGTCAACCGTCGCCCCTGGTGCAGATAGGTCGGCTCTACCCAGAGCAGGTCGGGGTGGTTGCGCTGGTGAATGCGCCGCCTGAGCACAGGAGTAGACTGGCTCTGCTTGCCAAAGTGGGTCAAAATCACCTCAGCAAAGCGCTCTGCCGCTAACCGCCGCCCCACCCCCTCTGGCCCTGCAAACAAATAGGCTGGGGCAATGCGCTGCTGCTGCACTGCCCGCCCCAGTAACTCAACCGCCATCTCTTGGCCCTTGAGATCTTTAAATGTCTCCATACCACTGCGCTATATACTGCCCCACAACCTGCTGAATCGCTTGGCTAACTGCTGTCGGTTCCGGCTGAGCATCCACCGCTGTAATTCGCTCTGGGTGAGCCAAGGCCAGCTGCTCAAAACCTTCCTGCACCCGCTGATGAAAGGCCAGACCAGCTTGCTCTAGGCGATCGACCATTCCCCGCTGCCGGGTGCGGGCTAGGCCAGCCTCGGCAGGCAGCTTCAGCCACAGCGTCAGGTCGGGCACCAGACCTCCGGTGGCAATCTGGTTGAGCTGAGCAATGGTTTCTAGATCTAGCCCTCGGCCGTAGCCCTGATAGGCCAGGGTAGAGTCAATGAAGCGATCGCACAGCACCCAGTCCCCTCGCGCCAGAGCTGGCCGGATCAGCGTCTCAACATGTTGAGCCCGATCTGCTGCGTACATCAAAAGCTCTGCTCGATCGGCAATGGCCAGAGCTGGGTCTAAGCCCAGCAAAATTTGTCGCAAGGAGGCTCCAAGAGGGGTGCCGCCCGGTTCTCGCGTTAGCCCTACCTGGCCCACTAAGCCCCGTGCTTGGAGCGCCTGAAAGGGGGCATAGCCTTTTAGCCATAGATCAAGCTGCTGCAGTTGGGTAGACTTGCCACACCCCTCAATTCCTTCAAAAACAATAAGTTTTCCTTGCATGAATAGACCCAACTGATTTAGGATGCCGAACTCTTTCTAAACTCCCCCCAGCGACCCTTGGGGCAACTCTAGGATTAAGTAATATTGCATACATTCGATCGCTAAACTCGGCCTTTAAATTAAGGTCGTTCCGGAGAAGCGAGCTCCACCATTTAGGCCGCTGCTGGTGGAAGGGGCTCTGGCCTCTCGCTATATTTGAGAGCAAGCTGCAAAATTAAGAAGCAGTTTATCCGGAACAGTTCTGTTCTGGCTGCAGTCTATAGATAACTGCTGTCGCTATTAGTTGAGTGTTTCCTATGGCTCGCTACAGCAATTTCATCAAGGTTTCAAAAACCACCTCCAACCTGCATGATTTTTTGGTCAACACCCTGAAGTCGTGCGGCTTAAACATGGTATATGAGACCACAGACTACCTGGTGGCCAAGGAAAAGCCCGGCCATGTGTCTATGAACCAGTTAGCTACAGTGGAGGTTTTGATCAATCCACCCACCACAGAAGACGCCCAGGCCAAGGTCAACCTGGTAGTTCGTAACGAGGAACTGGCGCTGAGTTTCAACAACCACTGTCACCGTGTATTCTCTACGGTCAACGAAGCTCTTGGTACAGCTGCCTTCTAGGCCCATTTGCCAGCCGCAGGCCAAGTCTTGGTAGGTGTTCAACGCCCGAGCGATCTATTAGTAGCGCTCCCCGAGATTCTGCCAGCGTTCAGCTAGGGCGTGCTCTAGTAGAGGCCCTAGTAGCTATTAGATTCGTCGGCAGTTGAATCTTCGTCTGCCTCTTCAACCATGTTGGGACTAATCAGGGTAATGTCAAACTCATCGGGCGGTAGAGTCGCCAAACTGTCTCGCCGGAGCTGGTAGTAGATTGCTCGGGCTTGAGGGCCAAAGACGATTTCATCCTCGTTTTTGAGGTCGTGGGCCTGCAGCTTGCGCCCGTTGATCAGCATCCCATTGGCGCTGGGTTTGCCCTTCAAGTTGCCGTCAACAATCCGGTAATAAAAAGTACTGTCGTCCTTAGGCAGCTGAACTAGTGTTGCGTGGTGCCGCGAGACGAACTGGGAAGAAAGCCTAATATCGCACTTAGGGTCTCGCCCAATGGAGTAAACCGAACCGTCTAGGACAATTTCTCGCCGTCCTTTACTATCCTCAACGATCAAAATGCTGCTGAGCTTCGAATTTGGGTTCATGCTAGGACGCTGAATTTCAGGGTTGGCTAAGGCCGACGAATGGACTGCCAAGACTCCTCACCTAGTCTAGCGCCACATCTTGCATGGAGCGAAAATATCGCGATCGCAAGCGGTCTTTGCCAGGGCGGGGTTAGGCTTAGTCGAATTTAACCTTAAAGACCTGCGATCAGCCACCCTGTAAATCAATCCACGGATCAGAATTTGAGTCGCGCAGCCGCCGCAGCATCCAGTCAAAGCGAATACCGCCTACGGCAATCACATCAGCCATCTCTCCAACAAACCCTTCATGGTCAATGGCAATCGGTCGCCAATGCTCACCTTCAAGGTGTTTGACCGTGCTGCGCAGACGGCTAGAGAGCAAGATAGCTAGCGCCTTGTAAAACCGCGAGGCAAACCAGGTATCTTTGTCCAGCTTTTCCTGCAGCACCTGACAGGGAATTGCCAAGACAACTGCAGATCCTTCAGCGGCCACCGTAGCAGAAGGGGGTTGAGTATCTACAAAAGACATCTCGCCGACCACCTCACCGCTAGAAAGTTCAGCGATGACCTGCTCCTTGAGAGCAGAGACGGTAACGTGTAGAGTACCATCCAGAAGCAGATAGATTGCGTCTGTAGGCTCTCCTTCACGGATTAGCACGTCCCCTTGGGTGAGAGCCAGCCGTTCCCCGGCTGTGATTAGCCAATCGACATCGTCATCCTCAAACACACCTAGTATGAACAGCACACGCTTCATAAACTGCTGCCTTAGTGAAGAACGATTATTTTACTGAATCTGCCCCTGCAAAAATCGTGGTCACAATCAAACCCCGTTAAGCCAGATACTGCCCCTGATCTCTTGCCCCTAATTTCTATATAAAGATCCTCACAGATCCCATCATCCATGTCCAAACTGCTCTTTGTTGACCAGGAGACCGTCCAAGTCCAGGCTCTGTTTCTAGGACAGCGCATCGACCTAAAGCCTTTTACCAATGCTATGCCGATGGCGGTTTCTCCGCTAATGGTCGAAGCTGGCACCCATGGGTGTGCCGTTTTGTTTCCCTATGGAGTCGCCGTTCTTTTTGGCCTGCCTGCCGTAGAACAAGCTAAGTTCCTTCAAGATATTCATTCACTAATTGAGGGCGTTTTTGAAGATCCTGAAACTGAGGGTGCCGTGATTCAAATTGCCCCTGTAAACATGGGTAAAGTAGAGAATGGCAACATCTTACTCTCCTCACTAGATGTTCCCAGTCTGCAAATTGTAGCTGAGGTCATGGCCAAAAGCGTGGTCTTAGCCCAGTACGAAATGGGAGCCGCCAAAGTCTTTGATCAAATTGAGCCTTTTGCAGTTAGCCTGCAAAACTTAAACCAGACCCGCCAGCAAGGAGCCGTACTGCTCAAGCAAATTGGCAATACGCTGATGATTCAACACAAGATGGTGGGACGAGTTGAGATTATTGATAAACCCGAGTTGCTCTGGGAGTTTCCTGATCTCGATCGTCTCTACCTACGATTGGAGGATGAATACGAAATTCGAGAGCGACACTCAGCCCTAGAGCGCAAGCTGGAACTCGTCACGCGCACTGCAGAAACAGCCCTAGACCTGCAGCAGCAAAAAACGGGGCTGCGTTTGGAGCTGTATGTAGTTATTTTGATTGTGGTAGAAATTTTGCTGTCTTTGTACGACCTGGTTTTTCGAAGCTAAGGTTAAAGGCTCAGGGTTGAAAGATACCTACATCCTGAAAAAATGTGAATCACAAGATAGGGGATGACTCATGGGTTTGTCTATTGAAGTCGGTGAAGCAACGTTTGCCGAGGCGGTGCTGCAGCAGTCTTTTCAAACTCCGGTGTTGATCGACTTTTTTGCCCAGTGGTGTGGCCCCTGCCAGATTCTCAAGCCTATTTTGGAAAAGCTGGCTCAGGAGTATGACTTTGTACTGGCTAAGGTAGACATTGATCAAAATCCAGCCCTGGCCAGCACTTATAAGGTAGAGGGTGTGCCCGATGTGCGAATAGCGATGCAGGGGCAGGTAGACAAAGGCTTTGTCGGTGTTTTAACAGAGCCGCAAATTCGAGATTTTTTAGGCCGGCTCAAGCTCAAGTCTGCACTGGAAATTGGCTTAGAGCAGATGCACCTGGCGGAACAAGCCGGTAACGCCCCAGAAGCGGAGCAGATCCTCACTCGCCTGCTGACTCAGTTTCCAGATCACCCCGCTCTAATTTTGGCAGCGGCCCAGCGCGCGCTCCGGCAAAACCAGCCCGATCAGGCCCGTCAGTTCCTAACCCAGCTTTCGGCCCACGACCGCGAGTATGGCAGCCAGGTCGAAAGCTTACAGGGTCAGATCGAGTTTCAGCAAACAATCCAGGCCGGAGGCGGAGAGTCTGAGCTAGACCAAACGTATCTGGCGGCCTGTGAAGCAGCCGTTGCCGGTAGATTCGAAGATGCCTTAGCCAAATTTCTGACTGTAGTGGAGTGCGATCGCACCTACCGCAACGACGGTGCCCGCAAAGCTATGATCACCGTTTTTAAGATCCTAGGCGACGACGATCCCATGACCAGCACGTACCGGAAGAAGCTGATGCAGGCGATGTATTGAGGGGTAATTGAGGGGTACGGAGACGCGTGTTCTCCTCTCCTGCGGCCTCTTCTCTCTGCATCTTTCCCGCTCTCTAAGTACTTTTACCGATCAGCCCTACTTATTTAAAGCGATCCCACCTATCAAAGATCAGGCGTATTGACGATCAGGCGTACTTTAAGATCGAGTGTACTGCTATGGTAGAGGGTAAGTGGTTGACCCTTATCCATGATCCCCAGGCAGTTGACCCTTAAGAATTTTCTGAGCTACCGGGAAGCGACCCTTAACTTTGAAGGGCTGCACGTAGCCTGTATTTCCGGCCCTAATGGGGCGGGCAAATCTTCCCTATTAGAGGCGATTGTCTGGGCGATTTGGGGCCACAGTCGGGCAGCGGCTGAAGACGATGTGATCTACCAGGGCGAGCTAGAGGCGCGGGTTGATTTTGTCTTTGAGCACAGCCACCAGGTTTACCGCATTCTTCGCAGCCGCCGTCGCAATCAGGCTAGCAGCCTAGAGTTTCAGGTGCTGACTGAGCAGGGTTATCAGGTGCTGACCCAGCGGGGCATGCGGGCAACTCAGCTGCTGATTTGTCAACAGCTCAAGCTCGATTACGACACGTTTGTCAATTCTGCCTACCTACGCCAGGGCCGGGCAGATGAGTTCATGCTGAAGCGGCCCAGCGAGCGCAAGCAGATCCTAGCGGATTTGCTGAAGCTGGAGCAGTACGATCATCTGGCCGAGCGGGCCAAAGACCGGTTGCGGGAAGCCAAAGTCCAAATTGGCGTGCTGGAGGCGCAGAGCCAAGATCTAGAAACTCGGCTAGAGCAGCGCAGCCAGGTTGTTCAAAACCACCAAAGCCTACAGACTTTTTTGGAGGGGCTTAGCCAGGGTCAGCAAAGCCTACAGCAGCGTCTGGAGCAGCTGCACAGCTTGAACCAGCAGCGGCAGGTGTGGCAGCAGCAGATCCAACTGCAGCGACAGCAACAGGGGCATTTGCAGCAGGCGTTGGAGCGGCTGCGGGGAGAGCAGAGCAGCCTAGAAGAACAGCTGCAGCGAACTGAGGCGGTGCTGCAAGAAGCGGATGCGATCGCAGCTCAGTACCAGCACCTGCAGCAGCTCCAGGCCCAAGAGCTAGCTCTATCGGCCCAGTTTCAACAGCACCAACAGCTCCAAGAGCAGCGCCGCCAGCTTCAGGAGCAGTATCAGCAGCAGCAGCAGCAGTTGACCGACCGGCTGCGGCAGCTACAGCATCAGCAGACCGCTCTAGAGGAACAGCTGCGGGAGTGCCAGCCGATTTTGGCTAAAGCCCCTGAAGTCAAGATCGCTTTGGGGCAGCTCCAGGCTGCCAAAACCCGGCTTAGACAGCTCGATGAACTGCAGATGCAGGCCGCGCCCCTGCTGCAACGCCGTCAGACACTGCAGGTTTCTCTGGAGCGGGCCCAAACTCGGCTCAACACTCGGCTAGAAGAACTTTGTAGCTCTGAGCAGCAGCTACAGCACCAGCACGCTCAGCAGCCCCAGCTAATGCAGGCCGTGATGGAGGTAGCCCACACCCTAGAGTATCTAGAGAAGCGGCGGGGCTACCAGGCTCAGGTGCGCGAGAAGGGGTTAGAGCGGCGCAGCTTTATGGAGCGGCTGCAGGCCAACCAACGCACTTACGAGGCCCAACTAAACCAGGTCGATCAAAAAATTCGCCTGCTGTCAGAACCCGATGCCGTCTGCCCACTCTGCGATCGCCCCTTAGACGAGCACCACTGGCAGCTCGTACTAGAGCGTCAGCGGATTCAGCAGAAAGAGCTGCAGGACCAGCTTTGGGTAATCCGAGAGCAGCTTACTACCTCAGAGCGAGAAATTCAGGTGCTGCGGCAAGAGTACCGAGATCTAGAAGCAGAGCTAGACCGCTATAGCCCAGCGCTACAGCAGCGCGGCCAGCTAGAAGCCCAACTCCGCTCAAGCGCCGATGTGCAGAGCCGCCTGCAGCAGCTAGAGGCCGAGCGGCAGCAGCTAGAGCACTGCCTGCAGGAAAACCACTTCGCCCTAGACGTGCAGCAAGAACTGACCCAGATTGACCAGAGCCTGGCCCAGCTTCACTACGACGACCGCGATCATGCCTTGGTTCGAGGTCAGATGGATCGGCTGCGCTGGGCCGAGATTAAGCAGGCGGAAATTGAGCACGCTAATCGTCGCCGGGAAAAGCTACTAGCCCAGCAGCCCGAACTGGCAGTTCGGATCGCAGCTTTGCAGGCTGAACTGGCAAGCCTAAAGCAAGCCCCCTTACAGCATGAGATCGCAACGCTTGACCAGCAGCTAGCCGCCATCGGCTACTCCTTCGATGGGCATAACCAGCTGCGACAAGCTATTCAAGCCCAGCAGCCCTGGCAGATGCGCTTTCAGGCCCTAGAGCAGGCCCAACAGCAGCAGCCCGAGTTGCGGCAGCGGCAGGCTAACATTGAGCAGCTCGCCCAGACCCGTACCCAAGAACTAGACCTGTTAAACCAGCAGATAGCTGAGCTAGAGGTCGCTCTGGGCCAAACGCCTGATACCCAGCAGCAGATTCAGGAACTAGAGGGACAGCTGCAGGCCCAACAGGTGCAGCGCGACTATACTCTGGCTCAACTGGGCGCGCTCCAGCAGCAGATTCAGCAGCTTGACCAGCTCCAGGCTCAGCTATTGTCTCAGCAGCAAGCGCTGCAGGCCGCCCGCACCCAGGCGCGGGTGTACCAGGAGTTGGCCTATGCCTTTGGCCGCAACGGCATCCAAGCTCTGATGATTGAAAACCTGCTGCCTCAGCTAGAGGCCGAAACCAATCACATTCTCAGCCGCCTCAGCGGCAACCAGCTGCACGTACAGTTTGTGACTCAGCGGGCCAGTCGTCGCCAAAACAAGCTAATCGACACCCTCGACATCCTGATTGCCGATACCCGAGGCACCCGCCCTTACGAAACCTACTCAGGCGGCGAAGCCTTTCGGGTCAACTTTGCCATTCGGCTGGCCCTGGCCCGACTGCTAGCCCAGCGCTCAGGCATGCCCCTACAAATGCTGATTATCGATGAGGGTTTTGGCACCCAGGACGTGGAGGGTTGCGATCGCTTAATTGCAGCAATTAGTGCGATCGCAGCCGACTTTGCCTGTATCCTCACAGTCACCCACATTCCCCACTTCCGGGAAGCCTTTCAGGCCCGAATTGACATTCACAAAACCGAGGATGGATCGCAAATCCTGCTGTCCATGTAATGCGATCGAGGATTGAACCGGATCGGCGACGAGACCTGGTCTAAGACTGACAAGAAGACACTATCTGAGATGGCAGGTTCATCTTCTGCACTCGCTAAGAGCGCTGTTGACAAAAATAGTTAACTGAAATTCCGCAAAATCTCTACCTAATGGCTGGCTGTAGGTTATTCCTCACGGTTAGCCTAGATTTAGTTAACGGATCAACCCATGAGCTATATCCCCTCGTTTTCTGACGTGTCACAGCGCATCCTGTGCTACTACAGCAACCACAGCAGCCACGTCCAAGTAGCGCTAGTGTCTAACCTGCCCGGTTTGCGTCTGGAGCAAGTTCTGTTTCCCGGTCAGCGGTGGATGTTTTGGAGCCACCTTGAGGCGATCCTTGAGATTTACGCGACCCAGTCGGGCAAGCCAGTTCTAATCGAGCAGGTTTCCTGCGCCCAACTTCAGGTAGTCGAGCAGGCAGCCCGCTCCCTTGTCCACTAGGAGCGTTCAATTGGACGGGACACTTTAAATCGAGGCGTTGGCTTTGGCAGACATGCTCAACTTGCCCAATTTGGATGTGCCTCTCCATGCTGGAATATTCCTGAGATCCAACCAGTACGCCGAGGATCAAATCGGTTAATTTCAAGCAAATCTGTAGCCAAAAACTAGAGAAAGGCTGGTAGTCACCTCAGATTCCGGGCTTCACTAGCACCCAAGTCTCGCCCTCATCCTGACTCTGCAGATAAATCTCAAATGGATTGCGAGCCCGCCGTACTGCTCGGGAAAGGCCGCGTCCCGTTAGCCTGTAGGTGCCCTGAACCTGGTACGCGGGCAGATTTTGAAGCGTCATTCGCTGAGTGCGATCAACCTTCACTCCAGAAACTTGAAAGCTAGAGGCCGAAGCATCTTCTAGCGACAGCTGCCGCTGAAGTTCCTGCTGCGTGGTTTCGAACTGACGCACCACAGCTTGCTCAATTACGTCATTGGCAGGAGCACCGCTCAGCCCACCGCAGGCCATGAGCGACAAAGCCAAAGCTGTGACAACGAGAGCCTTGAGCACTCGCCAATTCCAAGCTTTTGTCCAACCCAGCACTCGCGTCACCAATTTCGGTCCACTATGGTTTATTGCTTTAGGGTGCGGGGGTCAAGCGCGTCTCGTAAACCGTCTCCCAGCAGGTTAAAGGCCAGAGAGGTGACCACAATCAGCACTGCCGGCGGCCACACTAGCCAGGGCTGCAGCACCAGAATGGAGGCGTTGGTTGCCAGCGTCAGCATGTTGCCCCAAGAGGCATCGGGCTGCTGAATGCCGAGGCCAATAAAGCTCAATACAGCCTCAGCCAAAATAAATCCGGGTATCGCTAAAGTTGCCGCAATAATACCGTAGGTCGCGGTTTGAGGCAAAATGTGGCGAACCACAATGTAAAACGAGCGCCCCCCCATCACCTTACTGGCCTGGACAAAGTCTCGCTCTTTGATCGACAAGACCTGTCCTCGAATGACCCGCGCCAGTCCGGCCCAGCCGATAAATGAGGTAATCAGCACAATCAGCATAAACCGCTGGGCGCTGCTCAAGCCAGGGGGCAAAACGGCGGCCAGCGCCACCAGCAGATAAATGCTGGGGATCGTCATGATCACCTCTACCAGCCGCATCAAGACAGCATCAATGGTGCCACCAAAGTAGCCCGCCAGTCCGCCCACCAACATACCGATGGGAAATGCGATCGCAATTCCCACTAGACCCACGCTCAAGCTAATCCGACTGCCGTACAGCAGACGGCTAAACTGATCTCGCGCTTGCTCATCGGTTCCCAGCAGATTCAAGCGCCCCGGCCCATCCGTGCCAAATAAATGAAGCTGCTCCTGCTCGTCTCGGGTAAATAAGCGAATTGGCGATGGTTCACTGTAGTCAACCGTCACCTGCCGGTTTCCAGTGTCAAGCTCAACCGGGCCCTGGGCTGTGGGGTAGACGTGAGGACCGAGCCATTCCCCAGTTTCCTGATGTCGCCAGTACACTGTCGTTGGCGGCAGCAGCGATCCATTAGCCTGAGACTCATAGGGGCCATAGGGAGCCACAAAGCCTGCTCCAATAGCCACCAAATACATCAAAACCAATATAGCAGCGCCTAGCTGAGCCAGCCGATTGCGCCTAAACTTTTGCCACCAGTTCATAAGCTAGCTATCTAGGTGGGAACTATATCTCTTTCGTTCTCCACCATAAACACATTAGAGTACAGGTTAGCAATAATTTGTTTGCCTTCCTGGGTCAGAGACAAATAGCGCAGCCCGTCTTGAATATAAGGATGCACCACATTCCAGTAGAACTTGGGGTAGTTGCGCCGCAAATCCCCAGGATGTTCATACTTCAAGACCTTGGTCTGCCCGGTTTCCTCGAATTCATAGTAGAGCGCGCTGATTTTCTTCAAATAGCGAGGATCGCTTAGCTGGCCGATTAAGTCAGCCGCCCGTACCAAACCTGGGAAATAAACTGTGTCCTGATGGTCTTCTTCTTGGGGCACCGGAAAGCGAGTGAGCTCAATATTGCGCTTGACAGTCTCGGATTTAATGATGCTGTTGCCGCCAAAGCGCTCTTCAATGAAGAGCTTGCCCCGATCTACGTGGTAGGGGGTCAAGGAGGCATCCGAAGCCCCTGGCGGCAGGTGCACCATGCGATCGCCCTGCCCCGTTGCGTAAAGGTGGTTCTTGTCTTGATCGGCTCGACAGACCCCCTTGACGTAGCCGATGTCATGGCAAACCAGGGAAATAATAAAGTGCAGCCAGTCTTCGCAGGTTACCCCACCCTCTCGGATGTGCTTGCCTCTCAGAATCTCCTGCCCGACTAGAGCAACTAAGATCGTGTGCTCGACGTTGTGGTAAAGAGCATCACTGTTGGCAATATTTTCCAAAGCCATACTGCCTGCCCAGGCAATGATGTCTTCGTAATTGGGGTTTTGCCCTCCATAGGTGCGCCGATAGCCCGCCCTGAGCTTTCCCACAAAGTCGGATATCAGTATTTCAGTGGCGTTGAACATGCTGAAAGCCTATGGCTCTAGATAGGTGGCTGGTTTAGTAGTGTCGTGAACCAGAGCAGACGGTGCCCATCGAAATATCTCTGAAGTATACTCACAAGTCTGCCCACCTGACCCTAAGAACTTAATGGGTAGAAACAAGTGCGATCGCAAGCGACGCTAAGCTTCGAGACTATTGGCTATTACAACAGGTTATTTGCCATTCTGTTGTGATTCGGATCAATCTGTTGCAAACTACATCAGAACTTAAATTGACGCCCTCCGAAGAATAGAGCCCGGGCAATGCCCTATAATGATTTCTCAGGCTTAGAGCTTCTAAGTAGGATTTGTGCTATCTAGCACAGCCTCTGCGGGTGTAGTTCAGTGGTAGAACGTCAGCTTCCCAAGCTGAATGTCGACGGTTCGAGTCCGTTCACCCGCTTCATTCTAAAAGCCCCGAAAGCTCTTGTTTTCGGGGCTTTTAGCTGTCTAAGGAGAGGGCTAATAAGTCTAACTTGGATCCAATCTTGGGTGTAATTTGGGTATTCTCAGGTAACTTTGGGTGTAAAACGGGTGTAAGATATCGATACAAATGAACTAAGCAGGCAATGTATTCTGATACTCCGCAGCAAAAGGCTTCAAAAGGGTCTGTTCAAGTCATTAATTCTAATGGTCGACTACAGCTTAGATTCAGATACGGCGAGAAACGGCATTATCTAAGCTTGGGGTTGCCTGATACCAAAATCAACCGCAAAGCGGCAAAAGCAAAAGCTCGCCAGATAGAGCTAGACATTGTCTCAGGAAACTTTGACGCAACCCTTGCTAAGTACAAGCCCCAGACTGCTCTCAGTACTGCTTTACCTGACATTACACCCAAGGTTACACCCGAGCCTTTGCTAGTTGACCTCTGGGAGAAGTTCATTGAGTTCAAACGCCCACAGTGCTCCGAAAACACTATGAAGTACACCTACGGGGTGTACACGGGCTACATCAAGAAGCTTCCGAGTCATGAGCTAAGTGATGCTGCCAGGATTCGAGACTATATTTTGAAGACAATACCCCTAAATTCTGCTAAGCGTTTCATCACTCGCCTAAGTGCCTGCTGCGACTTAGCAGTGAAGGCAGGTTCCATAGCCCAGAACCCCTTCTTGGGGATGGCTACAGAGATTAAGTCGCCGAAAGCTTCTAGAGGAGAAGGGTTCAGTGATATCAGTCCGTTCTCGATAGAAGAACGAGATGCCATTCTAAAAGCTATTGAGACAGATCAGTTTTGCCCTCACAAGTCGGCTTTCAAGCACAGCCGTTATGCCCCATTGATTACATTTCTGTTTTCCACTGGCTGCCGTCCCTCTGAAGCAGTCGCGCTGCAGTGGAAGCACGTTGCTGAAGACTGTAGCCAAGTTGTTTTTGAACAAGCTTTAATTGGTACCGATTCAGGTAGAAAGGTTCGAAAGGGCCTGAAAACCCAGGAAAGACGTCGCTTCCCTTGCAACGAGAAGCTTAGAAACTTGCTTAGAAGTATCAAGCCAGAGAATGTAAACGGGGAAGATCTTGTTTTTCCCTCTCCAGAGGGAAAGCCGATTGATTTCAATAATTTCAGAAACCGAACGTGGAAAGCCGTTCTCAAAGGTCTTGGTATTGAATACCGCAAAGTTTATCAAACCCGCCACACCTTCATAACACACGCTCTAGAGACTGGAAAATTAGACGCAAAAGATGTGGCTCGTCTGGTAGGGAACTCGCCTGAGGTAATTTACCAACACTATGCCGGGAACAAGCGAGAACTTTTTGTACCTGAATTTTGATGTTTCTCATAAAGATTCAGTTCCACTTTGACCTGTTCACCTGTTCAGCCGAGCTACCAGACCTATATCGAAAGCATGTTGGTAGCTCCATTGCAAAGATTTTCTTTTAGCCATTAACCCGAACGCTTTCCTAGGAGAAACAGTTCCTTTTCTCGGGTGTAATTTGGAGTTTTGTTTCTAAGTAACAACTATTAAAGAGTTATTTGTCAAGATCGGCTCTAAAGCCCTACCTTGCTGAGTTCCTGCTTAAGGGCGGGCAGGTTCTTGTGTTGAGTTCGTAGGCTCTGCACATACTGTTGAAACTCGCTTTCCTGGCGCAGTCGTTTATAAAGGCGTTGGGTGACTTGGAGATGCTGGACTGCTCTGCGATAGTTGTCTCGCCCACGTTGGTTGATGGCAGCTTGAATGAGTTCTTGGCAAAGTGCGATCGCAACCTCAGGCCGATCAGCTTGAATTTTTTCAGCCACTCGCGCCTGATGGGATTCCCTGTTCCAAGGGCTCATCTTTTTGAGATAGCACAGTGCCGAGTCCCAGTCCTGTTCTAGCAGCGCCACATCAATGAGAGAGCGATAACTCTTCTGCGCTTCCAATGCTGAGAGCAGCGCCTGACGCAGCGATTTCCACTTTCCCAAAGGCGTTGCCTGAGCCTGCAAATCTCGGTAGCCCTTAAGGGTAAAGCAGGTCTTGAGCAAGTCAATCTGGGCTGCGACAAATTGTTCTGGTTGACCGTGGTTTTTGTAGAACTTTGCCAACCATTCCTCATAGCTGTGGCGGCCGTCTTGGGTACACTCCTGCACAAACTCTAGGGCCAGATCTGGGGCATTGGCCTGCAAGAGACTATCGGCAAACTGAATGACTAACCCTGGCAGGGACTTGAAGTGAACGCGTGCGATCTCAACCGCCGTCTCCAGATCGTGGTGTTGCAAATGGAAAAAGGCCCGCTGCTCAGGTGTTCCTAGTTCGAGGATAATCTCCTCTGCCATTTGGGCTTTGCCGCTATGGTTGGCCCGTTCTGCAAGCAGATTGACCAGGCGCTCACGGGCCCAAGAGCCAAAGGACTTCCGTACGAGCGCATTCTGAATTTCCGATTGAATCCGTGGCTCCAGCCAGACCCAATCTTCATCAGTGGTGTGAAATAGAACAGTATCTCTAGCGAAATAGGCATAATCTATACCACCCAGCTCAATGTCTTTCAAAACGGCGTTAAACAGGGTTTCTATCCAGGCCCGGCGGCGATCTGCATCAAGACCTTTGGCGCGTTTGAGGCAATCACTCAGCCCTTCGGCAATCTCTTGAATCACGCAGCCAACCTCACCGTTGTAGTCAACCTCCAACGCGCTGTCGTCGTAGTGTTCATTGGCGGCTTCCAGCAGTAGGTGATACACATCCCCCGCATGAATCCAGTCGCTGCTTTCACTGAGCCGTTCACCGTGACCCGCCAGAGCTTCTAGTCCAGCTACCATTGGGCGCATCTCGGAGCCTTGAAAGATCCGTTCCACTTGGCGCTGATATTTAGCGAGATCCGGTTGCCGACCGATGGTTGGGGTCTGAGGCGCATCTACCACGGCAATCAAATCAGGATGGCGCTGCACCATCTGCTCAATCATTTCCAGCAGATCTTCTCGGCTGCGCTTTGCCAGTAATTTCGCTAGCGGTGGTGAACTAGCCATGAGGCATCCCAGTCAACCTTGTACCTTAAATTAATAGAGTAGTGGCTTCTTATGGGAAAGAAACAGGGTAAAAAAACAAAGTACTTCGGCCATCAACCGCCTCAGTACGACTTCTTCCTCAATCCTCACAGCGATGCCCGCTTCACCCGCTGTCCTAAGTGCGACAGCACAACTAAGCTGCGAAAAAAGCCGCTGATGATTCTCATCAAACCTGCTCAGCCGGTGAGTTTGAATAAAACCTGTCGCTACTGCCCCAACTGCGACCTGCTGATTGCTCACAAAGACGAACTCGATCGGCTACTTAAGAAGATATCCCTGCAGTACTATCCCAACCTAGTCGGCAATGAGTATTTAGTCGTGGGCACCTTAGATCGCAAAACTTGGAAGGAGGGAGTTCAGAACCCTGAGTCCCTAGATGATGTCCTCAAGCCGCTTCACGACTTTAAGCGGCATCTAGAGTTTGAGCCTGCCCGTTACGTCTGGGTCAAGGATGATGATTGATGCCCTGTTAAGCTTCGAGACGGCACGGGCTCTGTAGCAATTTTGACTTGCAACGCGATCGCAAATGGGTTAGATTCCTAAACTATGGCTGTCTGCGTGCAGCCTGTTTGCCCCAAAAATTTGGTCGAACGCCACTGGAAGGAGATTAGGGCCTCCAACCAGCGGCTGACCCCCAAGCCTGAACCAACCAGTCTCGGAGGCTGAGTACCATGGTACTCGTTGGCCGTCCCGCGCTGTAATCGTTTGGGGCGGCCAAGTTTTTGGGACTTTCCTACCATCCGTTTCATTAGGAGGAGTCCCAATATGTTGTGTTTACCCTATCTGCTGTCGTCTGCCCACCGGGGCGGGGCGGCAAATCCGCTGCTGCTAGCAAATCCGGCTGCCCAGCCGGGTCGAGAGCCCTTGCGACATCTAGTGATAGGTTCGCCGGAAGGAGTGCGGGGTGCGATCAATCACCTGCATGTGCTCCAGTATGCCGAGCAGTCGCAGTGGAGCAAGCTATTCACCATCCCAGCATCAGGCATTTTTATTACGCCAGAGCAGGGGGAAGTGTTTAGCTATCTGCTGCGCTATCGGCAGCTAGATTAACGACAACCTCTAAAGACAGGGTTTGCTTGGAATAAGGCGGCATTTGAGTCTGCTTTCCACGCAAACCTGTCGAGATACGCTAATAACCGTCCAATGCAAATTCAAGACACCACATTACAGAAATTCTCACCCGCATTCGCCACCCATCCACCTATCCACCCAAACCAGCTTCCTGCTCCAAAAACACTGCAAATCAGCCAGGCAATTTAGGGACTGGCCGTGACAATTTCTCGCGCCGCTGCCCACTGCCCCAAATCCTGGCGATTAATGGCGGCTGCCATTAGGTCGGGGAAAAGGTCAGGCGTGCAGGCAAATGCTGGGACTCCCAACGTTGCCATGAAGTGAGCATTGTCATGGTCATAGCAGGGGGCACCATCATCATTGAGCGCCAGCAGCGTCACCAGTTGAACGCCTGAGGAGACGAGGGAACTGATGCGCTTTCGCATCTCGGTTTGGTTGCCGCCTTCGTACAGGTCGCTGATCAGCACCAAAATGGTGTCTTGGGGTTGACGCACCAGGCTTTGGCAGTAGGCCAATGCCTGGTTGATATCAGTGCCGCCGCCCAGTTGGGTACCAAACAAAACTTCAACTGGATCTTGCAGTAGGTCGGTCAGATCGACGACAGCGGTATCGAAGACCACGAGGCGGGTTTGCACGGCTGGCAGAGAGGCCAGCACGGCACTAAAAATGCCTGCATAGACAACAGAGGTAGCCATTGAACCGCTCTGATCCACGCAGAGGATGATGTCTCTTAGAGCAGAGCGCTTGCGCCCGTAGCCAATCCGGACTTCGGGAATAATGGTGCGGTAGTCGGGCTGGTAGTGTTTTAGGTTGGCGCGGATAGTGCGATGCCAGTCGATTTCGTTGTGGCGTGGGCGGCGGTTGCGGGTGGCGCGGTTGAGGCTGCCGAGGATGGCTTGTTGGGTCGGGTTCTCCAGCTTGCGGAGCAAATCGTCTACCACTCGCTGCACGACGATCCGGGCTGTCTCCTTTGTCTTACCGGGCATTACATTGCTGAGGGACAAGAGATTGGAGACTAGATGGACATCGGGTTCTACCGCCTCTAGTAGCTCTGGCTCTAGCAGCATTTGCCGCAGGTTGAGCCGCTCTAGGGCATCCTGCTGCATAACTTTGACGACGGAGGTGGGGAAGTATCTGCGAATATCTCCCAGCCAGCGAGCAACTTTGGGGGAAGATCCACCGAGGCCGCCTTTGCGATCGCTAGAGGATGACTCCCCAGGGCCATCGCAGTCATAAAGCGCTTCCAAAGCCTTATCAATACCCTGGTCAGCGGTTTCCAGGGTGAACCCGTCTGTCTCCAGGTCACCATCCTGGCCGCAGATGCCATCGGCAGCGCCACCGCCTAGGATGAGCCGCCAGCGCCGAAGTCGTTCTTGAGAGGGGGAGTTAGTCATAGCCAGCAGCTCACAATGAAAGGCCCAGGAGTTGAGCGACTAAGGGAAGAACAGCATCGGCGCGATCGCAATCAAACTCACCGGCCGGAACCAGCACCTGCGGGTTCTCATTGCCCTGGCGGACCCGTTCACCCATCTGACGCCGCTCTGGAGCCGGAAAGGTAGAAAAAGTGCGGCGTAGTAGGGGCAAAAGGGCAATGAAGGTATCGGCTGGCAGCCCCGCAACCCAGTGATCGAGCACTTGCCAGAGGGCAGGATTGTGCAGAAGCAATAGCCCACTGCCAGACAGGAAGCCCTCGATCCAGGTGGCGGCTTGGGCAGGTTCAGCGGCAGTAGAGAGCGCCAAACCCAAACGACGGGCCGTATCTTCTGCCTGAAATACGCCTGCCTCAAACAGCAGCCGACAGCAGCGACCAGACAACAGCCCGTGTAAGCCCTGCTGATCTGCCATCTGAGCCAAAACTCCCTGCCACATTGTGAGGGCTTCTGCGTTTTGGAGTAAACCTATGGCCCCATGCACTGAAATTATCAGAGAGTAGAGAGTGGCCGCTGCCTCGTCATCCAGGGAAGCTGCTGCAACCGGCAACCCAATGCAAATGCGGGTGATTAACCCCTCTACAACATGACCGATGACCTCGGTTTCAAACTGGCGCACTGTGCCGTAACGCACTACATTGACCAAAGGCGGCAGGGCTGACATCAGGTGGGTGATGTCGCTAGCAAGCGCGGCTTCTGACTGTAGGCGATTCATCAGATGGTTGATGGCCTGGGGCAGCTCGGCCAAGAGGGTCTGATCAATCAGTTGAGTGAGGATTGGCAGATCGGCTTTGTTCGCCCGATCGCACGTTCGAGCAGTGGCCGCAATTTCAATTGTGTTGCCCCAAATGCCTGCTTCGATCAGGCGAACGGCAAACTCCGGCTGCCACTGCATGCGCCAAGACTCGCGGAACGTACCTTTGGTGTTGCCCGCTGACTGGGGCTGTCCCCAGGGTAGGTTGAGAAGGGTGAGCCGATGCAGGAGGTGCGATCGCTCTCGATCTCCAGGCTTGCGCAAATCCAGATCCAGCAGTCTCTCATTGGCTTCGGGCTTTAGCCGCAGGCGCTTTTGCTGTCGCTGCAGATCTTGCTGAAGTGGCACCATCGGCGTTTCATCAGGCACCTGACCCAGCCGTTCCCCCACGATGAGCTGCCTGTGGATCAGCCGCATGGGGAGAGCGTCGCCAAAGCAAAGGACGGTTTGGGTCGCTTCGTTGAGTTCAGATAAGCCGGGGAGGGGGAGATCTCGCAAAGCTGCGAGAGTTTCAGCTAGGCGCACCGCTTCAATAACGCTGGCGGAGGAGGCATCGAGATCTTGCGATCGCAACAGCCGCGCCACCTTAGTCATCCAGCGAATAGAGCTATTAGCAGTCGAGTTGTCTTTTTGCCTCTTCTCCCCCTGTTTCCACAGGTGGTGATACCAGCCGGGAGACTCGATTCCGGCTCCGTAGCCGCTGCTCATCAGCAGATGGCCATAGGTCCAGGGCACCCAGGTAGCCTCGACCTTGCACTTGGGCAGTCCTTTTAGCAGGGCGTTATCTTCCTTAGCCGGAGGCATTTGGGCAAGCGCCGGGGCGTGCCATGCGCCGCAGACCACAGCAATTCTTTCAAAACCACCTTTTTGAGCCTCGCGAAGGGTTTTGCGCATGTAGGCTTCTCGATAGGCTTCTAGGGGATCTGCCCAGGCAACCTCTTCCTTCACCTCCGTTCGCAGCACCGTCATCGCTGCCAAGATGGCTGCAAATAGTTCAGTGCTGTCTTGGCGCTGTTCGACCAAGTGTTCCCACCAGCGTTCACCGTCGCCATACCCTGCGGCTTGGGCCAGCAGACTCAAGGGGTCAGTTCGATAGGCTGGAGGATGGGTCGCTCCAGCAGCGTCTACCGCTTCTGTCTCCTGAACCTCAGTCTCTTGCTGTTTAGATTCCTCCGATTCAGCCGCCTGACTCAAGGCAAAGCGATGGGCCTGGGGCAAGTCCATAAAGCGAACCGGAATTTGCTGCTGCAGACCGTAGCGAATGGCCTGCCACTCCGGCGAAAAGACAGCAAAAGGGTAGTAAACCGCCTGCTGAGGATTGTCTGGAGCATAGACCAACAGCGCTACTGGGGGCCGCATCTGCGAATGCACTAGCAAGGGCAGCGCCGCCTGAGCATCGGGCGGCCCCTCTACCAGCACAATGTCTGGCTGCAGCGCGTCTAATGCCTGACACAAACTCCGGGCCGATCCAGGACCATGATGACGAATGCCAAAAATATGAACCGACATGGTGGGCTCCTAGAGCATTTCCCGACTGGCCCGGTACAGGTCTTTCCACCCATCCCGTTCTTTGACCACGGTTTCCAGGTATTCCTTCCAGACCACCTGATCTTGAACTGGGTCTTTGACCACTGCGCCGACCAGGCCAGAGATTAGGTCGCTAGCGTTGAGCGAGCCATCGCCAAAGTGGGCAGAAAGGGCCATGCCGCTATTCACCACTGAGATCGCTTCGGCTGGGCTGAGAGTGCCGGTAGGAGACTTGAGCTTGGTTTTGCCGTCGATCGTGACTCCATTGCGCAGCTCTCGAAAGATGGTGACCACTCGCTGAATTTCTTCCAGGGCGGGAACTTCTGCAGGCAGCTCCAGAGCCCGCCCCAAGCTAGTTACCCGCTGTTGAACAATGGTTACCTCAGCCTCCATAGTGTCAGGTACAGGCAGAATTACTGTGTTGAAGCGGCGTTTGAGCGCGCTGGAGAGTTCATTCACCCCTCGGTCACGGTTGTTTGCCGTGGCAATGACGTTGAATCCCTTGGCTGCCTGAACTTCGGTGTTCAGCTCGGGAATGGGCAAGGTCTTCTCAGAGAGCACGGTGATCAGCGTGTCCTGCACATCTGAGGGAATGCGGGTCAACTCTTCGACCCGAGCAATGCGGCCCTCTGACATGGCCCGCATCATGGGACTGGTGACTAGCGCCTCCATCGATGGCCCCTCTGCCAGCAGGCGAGCATAGTTCCAGCCGTAGCGGATGGCTTCTTCGCTGGTGCCTGCTGTTCCTTGAATCAGCCGGGTTGAATCTCCAGAGATTGCCGCCGCTAGGTGTTCTGATACCCAGGATTTGGCGGTGCCGGGAACGCCGTAGAGCAGCAGCGCGCGGTCGGTGGCTAGAGTTGCGATCGCAACTTCCATTAGCCGCTGATTGCCAATGTACTTAGGCGATATCTCGAAACCGTTTTCCAGGGTACCGCCCAGCAGATACAGGGAGACAGCCCAGGGAGAAAGCTTCCAGTTGGGGGGCCGCTGGCGGGTGTCTGCCTTTGTCAGCTCTTCTAACTCGTGAGCAAACTGCTGCTCGGCGTGCTCTCGCAGGAGAGCATTGGGTGACTGGACTGCGGAACTAGTCGCTTTAGATTTTGGGGTTGCCATTGTTTAAGACTGAATTGCGTTAAAGGTGGGAGAGATTGTCTGGTTCAGGGGCGCGCTAACCGCTGTCTGTCACCTCAAAGGCCTGCACCATCTTCTGCCGGAATCTCAATAGCGCTAAGAACTCTCTAACGCTGGCAGCCCAAGGTGAATCTGGAGGCAGCCCCTCCTGCAGCTGAACTGCTCTCGGCAGCAGCCCAATTGGGATGACCCGAGCAAATTCCTTCAAGGCAGCGTGAAGTTCCCAGGCCTGATTCATCGCGGGATTTTGGTGAGAAAGGTAATCTTCAAGGTGATCCAGCACGGTTTCTGCCAGCTTCAGACTCCAACCATCCCGGCTACGCAAAAGGGAGAGGGTAAGAAAATCATTGACCTTGCCCGGCCCAGATTTGAGAAGGTCCACCAAAACGGCACTTTGCTGATTAAAGGAAAGAATGTTTAGCAGGCTATCTAGCCTCACGTCCGGCAGCACAGGGGTTCTGACTACTCCTTCCGCCAGCCAAATTCCTAATAAAGCTTGCACCCAGTCGGCATTTTGCTGCCGTTTTGCTGCAAGTGCCCAGCCCTCTAGCAAGACGGCTTCCCACTCGTGGTCTTTAGCGTGTCCGACGATTTCTGCAGGGGGGATCTTCCAAGTCTCGCTCCAGAAGCTGAGGGGAGTGGCTCCGATCATTTGCAGCAGCCACCAGGCTTTTTCGCCTAGCTGTGTGGCGACAAACTGACTGGGCTTGGGTTCAATCCCGTCGTGAATCAGAGCCGGATTGAGGGAGTCTGGTAGCTGAACGGTCAGAGTAGGAACCTGAGTCGGGTTGAGAAAGATATGCTGCTGAACCTGCTCAGCCAAGCGTTGACACAGGCGAGATTCGGGTAGGCTGGCCAACAGATCGGCGGCAGTGCGGCGCACTTCCTTACTGCGATCTGTGAGGGCTTCCTCTAGAAAAGGCTCATCTGCCAGACTTAAGCCAGTGCGAAAGGTTTCGAGGAATTGGGTGCGATCGCTGGCGGGTTCGTGGCTCCAGGTCGCCGCCAGCAATTCTCGGGCTCGCTCTGGATCTTGAGAGCGCAGTTCCTTTAGATATAGCAACCGTGCGGCCTGAGATCCCGTTTCCCAATCTGCTTCAGTAGCAACCTCGACCGCATAGCTCCAGTCTAAGTTTTGAGCTGCTAACCAGCGGCCCCGCTGTCCCAAAACTGGCAGGATGAGGCTGCGTAAGTCTCGCTGTTGCTGGCCCAGGTTCAGCAGTTGGGGCAGATAGATGTCGGGAACTCGTTGCCCTAGCTGGGTTGCCAGTCCAAGCCATTCTGGCAAAACGGGTGAGTACTGTCGTTGAAGCATTTGCTGAAGAAATCGACCTGCACGGGTACTGCAGCGAGGCAAGTCATCAAGGCTGCAGGGTGCTGGCGCTGAACCTGAATAGTTTTCAGGAAACCACCCAGCCCGCTGATGCAGCGAAAGGGCAGCAGCCGCTGTCAACAGCGCAGATTCTGGTGCATGGGAGGTTAACTGCGCGAGTAGCTGCCCCAGTTTTCCCGGTGCAGTGGGGGAAGTGAAGGGCTGCCGCTCAGTGCCCAACAGGGCTGCAGAAACAACCGCCTGCCAGGGAGAATCAGCTTGCCAACCCATAAAATGCCTCCTCTACCCAAACGCTTAATGGCAGCAGTTCCGTCCCATTCCATTCACCAAATAGAGTGAGGGGATGACCTCCGCTGAGTGCCAGAAGTTGCCAGCCTTGCTGAGGTTTTAGCCGACTCAGCAAAGGCAAGACTAATCCTTGAGCGTCTCGCAGCAGCCAGCGTTCTCCATCTCGCAGCGGCACAACCGCCTGCAGCAGCAGGGGAAACTGCTCCAGCCAAGGACAGGCGGCATAGGCTTGGCTATAGGATGCGACCTGACCGGTCAGCGAAGCGATCGCATCTTCTATTCCGGCATATCCTGGTGGGCTCTTAGACAGCGGCACCGATTCCCGGCGTGTTTTGACTAAAGCCCGTAGAGGATAGGCACTGGGGTAGAAAACCAGTTCTGCTTCTAAGCAGGTTCCCGGCAGCAGGGTTTGCTCAAAGGGCTGCTGACCGTGGGCAAAATCGAGCAGCATCGCCGAGGTTGAGCTTTCTAACCCGTAGAGCCAAGTGCGGCGAACTTTTAAACGGTCTTCTTGCTGAATCCGCTGCCCGACTATCAGCCACAGATCAGCATGGGCTTTTCCAGCGAGCACCTCTTCTTGGGAGATGGCCCAGCCGATCTGAGTTCGCAGCTCGGCCTGTACTTCAGGGGGTAGGGTTTCAATGCGATCGCATCCTTCTAGCAAGAGGTAGATCTGGCTCATGCTGGCTAAGGTAGCGTCACACCAGCCTGCTCCGCTGTGGACGGTTCCAGCCAAGTCTCGTAAACGGCGGGCCAGCCCAGGGGCTTGAGCATCGACCATGCGGGCCGCTACCGTGTCCCAAAGTTGATAGGATTCTTGCGGTAAAGTGGCCAATCCCTGGCGTATCCGGTCTTCGAGCCAAAGGCGCAATTCTTGAATGCCAGCACTGACCTTCTGCTGACGGGCGGCGGCTCGTTTCGCTTGAGCCTGAGGGTCAGCCGTCTGCTCCTTTGGTTGGGTTTCTTTTTGGGCCTGTTTTTGACTTCGTTGGGTTCGGCTCAAAAGCCACTCAGCTACCCAATCTGGCGGTTCCTGCTCTGCAAATCCCGAGGACTGCTCAGCCAGCAGCAGAAACAACGCCAAGCCGTGCTTGCAGGGAAATTTGCGGCTGGGGCAGCTACAGCGAAAGGCCGGTTCACTCAAGTCAATCTGGGTGCGGTAGGGATTTTTGCCGCTGCCCTGGCACTCGCCCCAAACTGCTGACTGATGCGTTCCCAAAGAAGACCACTTGTGACCAATCGCGAGGCCCCGGCCATTTTTGGCAGAGGCCGCATCAGGTGCTAATGCCAGCACTTGTTCAGGTGTCCATTGAGTTTGCATAGCCCTCCAGACTTGGTTGATGGCTCAGAACCCTTAAAGCGTTGATAGCTTTACCCGCTAGCCAGCGTCATCAGTATTCCCCCAGGGCTATTCAACTAAAATAGTATTTTTGTACTATATCCTAAACTAAGAAGCGGGCTCAAGCAATAGCGCTTTCGGGCTGTGCTAGTGAAGTTGGGCAGCAGGAAATTTGGGGAGATGCGATCGCATCTCCAACCCTTGCCACATGCAAGTCATCCACTAAACAGCAGGATAAGCAGTTTTGTACGATGGACAAAGCAAAGCGTGCCCATCAAAACACGCTAGTGCTCTCAACCACGATTTAAGCGAGACACCCGAGCAGAATAAGCAGCTACCGACTCAGCGCTTTTAGCACAAGCCGCGGCTCAAAAAACGCTGTGGGCGGCTTCACCATATGGGCAATTTCTGTAAAGCGAATGTGGATCCAGGCCTCTTCCTGCGACTTTTGAATCAGCTGCTCTACGTATTTCTGGAACAGTCCGCCCAATGGCTTCGACGGAATAGCCCCTTCAGTACCAGGAAACTGCGAATCTGATCCTGTAGCCACACCCCAGGGAAACTGCGAACCTTTAGCTAACCTCTGTTGGAAGCTAGAGGTATCCATCGGCTGATTGCCTTTGAGCTGCTGCAACCAGTCTTGAAGCACTGTTGCGGCAATAGCAGAAAGGGTCATTCCTTGCCCGTATACAGGGCATAGGGCACAGACAGCATCGCCCAAAGCGGCAAAACCACGAGGCATTTGAAGGCGTTCGTAGTGATACAGCCGGTTAGCTGTTGCCCGGTGTGCCGTAATCTCGGTTACTGGCTGAGCCGCCTTCACTGCCTCATAAAATTCTGGGCTAGCCAAGCTCTTAGCAAAGTCGAGAAAGCCACTGTGCTCCAGAGGTGGGTAGTCTTTACCATAGCCACCGAGCGTAGCAATCCACTCTCCCCCTTCAACCTGGGCTAGGTATCCCAAGCGAGGGTTATGCGGCGCTTCTTGGCTAACCAGCAGCACCTTCCAATCGGCAAGCCAGCCCTCCGGAATCTGCAATCGCTGGGTGGCATAGCCAACGTAGGGATTTATAACAGTCGCAGCCGGAACATCAGCCCCAATGTCACCGAGCCATTTAGGCGCAAGAGAACCCCGGCCACTGGCATCTACCACTAAATCAGCAGAAAGGTGCTGCTCCTGCTCAGTTGGACGGCTCAGCCGATATCGAATGCCGCTCACTTGGTTGCGATCGCCCACCAGCCCACAGACGCGGCAGCTCTCAAGCCACTTTATATTCGGCAGCTTGGCTACGCGACTGCGCACAGTAGCCTCTAGTAGGGGTCGAGTACACGTAAACGACACTAGACCAGAATCGCCTTCAGACGTGGCATTGCGGCCACCGCGGTGGTAGTAGTGAAACTCTCTGCCCCAGTCAATCGGCAAAGCCCCAGCAGAGTGAAGATCTGCTCCAATTCCTGGAAATAGCGCTTCTAGAATCCGATAACCCTTAGTTAGCAGAATGTGAGGCTGAACAGATTGCGGCACACCTCTGCGGGGCGCACTGCTTTGAGGCAGCTGATCTCGCTCAACAATAACAACTTCTTGAAACGCCTCAGACAGAACACGAGCCGTCAGAAGCCCTGCGATACTGCCGCCGATAACAATTGCCCGACTAAGGCAATCTGTGCCACTGCCCATAGGGAAACCTTTTTCGCTGCTGCATTGTGAATCAGCCTACAAGATAATCTGAGGCAGTCGAGGATTGCCAGCGAGCGTCAACAGCTTGCAAGATTTAGGTATGAACTTTCAAACATCGAGTCAATCCTTCTGGCTAGCTAACCTGGAGCTTCCACCGCTGCCAGATAGCCAAGACCTGCCCACATCCTCGGATGTCGTGGTAATCGGCGGCGGTCTAACCGGAGTCAGCACGGCCTACTGGCTAAGTTCACTGGGAATCCAGACGACATTGCTAGAGCGAGGCAATCTGTCTTCGGGGGCTACAGGGCGCAACGGCGGCCATGTTGTCATTGGCCCTAACCAAAACTTTGGTGAGTCTGTCCAAAATGTTGGGCTAGAAGAAACCCTTGCCCTTTGGGCATTCACCCAGCAGAGTACTGAGCTCATGCGTCAGTTTGTTGAGGATCACAACATTCTCTGTGATCTGCACTTTAACCAGTGGGTCACCCTAGCGCTCACGCCCGAGCAGGCATCGGCCCTGCAGGAAAACTACAGCCTGATGGCTGCTCACAACCTCGCTATTGACCTCTGGAATAAAGCGGAGGTAGACAAGCAAACTCACAGCTCAGTCTTTCAAGCAGCACTGGTTGAACCTCAGCACGCTCAGATATGGCCTGCCAAGCTAGTGCTGGGCATGGCTCAGGTGGCCTCTCAAAAGGGGGCAACCATCTACCCTGCAACCAATGTCGAGGCTGTAAAAAGGCATTCAGGCGGTTTCACTCTCCAAACCAGCCGGGGCGCAATCCAAACCCAGTCTGTGGTGTATGCAACCAATGCCTTTACCCATCACCTCCTGCCAAACTTTAAAAGCATCATCACTCCGGTTAGAGGGCAGGTTATTGCCACAGAGCCCGTTCCTCGCCTTTGGGACTTCGACTGGCTTGCCAACGACGGCTACGAGTACGCAATTCAACGGCCTGATGGCCGGATTGTCTTTGGCGGTATGCGATGGCGCTCCCCAACCCGAGAAATTGGTACTGAGGATGCTACCGTTATTGAGCCCAATGTCAGCCAGGGCTTGAGAGGATTTCTGTGTGAAGCCTTTGCACCTCTCAGAGAAGCCAAAATCGAATACGAGTGGACGGGCATTATGGGGTACACCCCCGACGAAAACCCTCTGATCGGGGAACTGCCCGGCCAGCCAGGGGAGTACCTTGCGGCTGGGTACACAGGACATGGCATGTCTGTCGGCTTTTTGGCCGGAAAAGCGCTGGCTGAAATGATTGCAGGCCAGCAGCAAACCCCTATTCCAAAAGCCTATCGCTCAGATCGCGGCTTTGCCTCGGTAGCTATCTAAGCCGGAGCAGACGCAGCCCACTTAAGGTGACTAGAACCGTTGACCCCTCATGGCCAATAACGCCGAGGGGAAGAGTAATCTGTCCGGCAAAATTAGTCACTAGCAGCAACACAATAAAGCCGAGCGCAAAGGCAATATTTTGCTTGACAATCACCTGTGAACGACGCCCTAAGCGAATGGCATGCTCCAATTTTTCTAGGCGGTCTGCCATCAGCACCACGTCAGCCGTTTCTAGGGCCACATCACTGCCGGTTGCCCCCATAGCAATGCCTACCGAAGCTTGCGCTAGGGCCGGGCCATCGTTAATGCCGTCGCCCACCATAGCTACCGTCTGATACTGCTGCTGGAGCTGCCGAATGACGTTGACTTTATCCTCTGGTAGAAGCTGGGCATAAACCTGATCGACCCCCAGTTTTTCAGCAATGTGATGGGCCGTGCGGGGGTTGTCTCCGGTCAGCATCACCACCGATTCGAGCCCTAGCTGCTTGAGTCCGGCAATCGCCTGAGCTGCCTCCGGACGAACCGTATCGGCTACGGCAATGATGCCTATTACGGCAGCCTGCACGGCAACCCAAACAACGGTCTTGCCCTCCGCTTCCCACTGCTGGCTTTGTTGGGCTAAATCTTCGGGGCAACGCTTTACCTGGGCTTGCACAAAGGCGGCACTGCCCACCAAGGCCGACTGTTGCTCGACGTCCCCGGTGATGCCTTGCCCAGCATGGGCCTGGCCGTTTTGAGCTGTTGCCCACGACAGGCCCTGCTCACGCGCCAGCTGAACAATGGCATTGCCGATGGGGTGCTCGGAGAGGCTTTCTAACGCGGCGGCCACCCGCAGCAGCTCTGTTTCTGGCCGGTCCACGGCCTGCCAGCTCACTACCTTAGGGGTGCCGGTAGTTAATGTTCCTGTCTTGTCGAAGGCAATGGCTCGAACTCGCCCGATAGTCTCTAGTTGCGCTCCATTTTTGAACAAAATTCCCTGCCGTGCGCCGTTGGCAATGCCGGAGAGCAAGGTTGGCATGATTGCCGCCATCAGCGCACAGGGAGAGGCTACCACCAGAAAAATCAGGGCTCGATAGATGGTCGTTTCCCAATCCCAGCCCCAGAGGAAAGGCGGCAGAGTTGCCAGCAAAATGCCTGACAGCACAATCACTTTGGCATAGCCCCGCTCAAAGCGCTCAACAAATTGCTGGGAGGGTGGGGCTTCGGTCTGAGCTTGTTCGACCAGGCGAATGACCCGCTGCAGGAGGCTGCTCTCGGGCGGCTGATGAATTCTTAGTTTTAGCGCTCCTCTGCCATTGAGGGTGCCTGCGAAGACCTCGCTGCCCACTCCTTTCTCGACGGGTAGCGATTCTCCGGTAATGGGAGCCTGGTTTAACGTGCTAAAACCTTCCTCAATTACGCCATCGGTTGGAACCAGCTCTCCTGGCTTGACGAGTACACAATCGCCGACTTGGAGCTGAGCAATTGGCACGGTGTGCTCCTGCCCTTGCCGCAGCACACTGGCGGTATCGGGAGTGAGGCTCATGAGGGCGCGAATACTGCGCTCAGTGCGCTGCATGGCGTAGCTTTCTAAGGCCCCACTGATCGAAAAAATCAGAATCAGAATGGCCCCGTCGATGATCAGGGTATATTCTTGCCGCCACAGACCCAATCCGGCAGCCCCTAGCGCTGCCACGATCATCAGCAGGTCAACATCGAGTTCTTTGTCTTGAAAGAGGGTGGTCAATCCTTCACGGGCGCTTTCATACCCACCAATGACATAGGCGGCAGGCAGAAGCAGCAGGCTAATCCCCAGCCAGCCCCAGTGCAGCGTTAGCCACCCCAGCAGCACCAGCAAACCGCAGAGGGCAGCTGCAACTGTCTCAGGGTGTTCTTTCGATAGCGTCGGCAAATGACGTAGCGTTAGGGTGAAGGTCATGGCGATGCAGAGGGTATGCCAGCCCGTTTAGCCTAAACATTGACATCAATGTCAATGTCAACCTGGTGATTCTGATTGGCCGACTTAAACTAAACAAATGATGGGCCGCTATCTCACGATCAAAGAACTCACCCAAGCGGTGGGGGGCGAGGTAACTCCGCGCATGGTGCGGCACTACCACAACCTGGGTCTATTGCCCCAGCCTCAGCGCTCTGCCAACAACTATCGCCTCTACACCGAGCAGGATGTGCAGCAGCTGTCTCGGATTGTGGCACTCAAGAAACAGGGGTTTCAGCTAGCGCACATTCAGCAGTTGCTGCAGGGCGATGAACTGCCGGGGGAACAGGTGATGTTGGCCCAGCTGCAGCAGCATTACCGCACTGTCATCCAGCAGCTATCGCGTCTGAGGCAAACGGCTATGGCGCTTGAAGGGGTGCTGGGGCGCGATCGCAAGTGTCAGTCTGTGCAGGCCGATGCGATCGCACAGCTTCGCTGGCTGGAGGCCGAAACCCAATCAGGTCTAGTGTCGCTAGAACATCTGTGGCAGCGCCTGGATGCCGAAACGGCGACCCATCCTGAAGCCTTTGAAGAATCGCTGCAGCGACTGCTGCCGGATCTCTCTGGGCGATCTGAGATCGAAGTTCATCTGCTGACAAAACTGGTGCTCGCCTGCGGAGATGTCAGCCTGGTGCCCTTTGTGCGGCGCAGCGGAGATGCGATCGCAGCAGCCCGAGAGGCGCTAAAGGCCGAGTGCCAGATTGTAGGAGACGTGCCTGCTGTCACGGCTGCCCTTGACCACACTCGGCTGGCCCACCTGAGCTGTCCGGTAAGCACCCTCATTGCCGACCCCCACATCACCGATGCTCATGACGCCGAGCAGGCCTTTTGGCAAGATCACCTGTGGCAGCACCACCTGCAGCAAATGCCCACAGGGAGCATCTTACTGGTGGGATACGCGCCCTCGGTTTTAACAACAGCCTGCGACCTGATTGAACAAGGAAAACTTCAGCCTGCCCTAATCATTGGCATGCCTATCGGCTTCAGCCATGCCCCTGCGGCCAAGCGGCGGCTGCTCCAGGCGGGAGTTCCCTGCTTCACTCTAGAGGGCACGTTGGGCGGCGGGCTGCTAGCTGCCGCAACGCTCAATGCCTTAGTGGAATCTCTATTAGACAAGCCAGACTGCCACTGCTACTTGAGCGCTCCCTAAAGGGCTTAATCTGGCATTTCTTTCTCTTTTTTTCCTCTTTATATCCCTTACCCCGGGATTGTTGCGAAGGAGTGGCGATGATAGCCTCAAAAGTCGTGAAGCCTTTCTCTAGAAGGGGATTTCACGCTGCAATCTACCGAATATGGGCAGGTGATGGTTTCAACCCTCAAAGTTTCAATTTGGTCTGCAGGTGTGCTGTTAGCCGGACAACTGCTGGCCGGGTGTGCCTCTGATTCGTCCGACTCAACGGCTTCTGCTCCTAGTCAGGGGGGGTCTGCAGAGCAGATCGTCTTAGCGATTGGTGGGGAGAGTTCGGAGGGCTACGATCCTACGTTGGGCTGGGGCCGCTACGGGTCACCCCTGTTCCAAAGCACCTTGCTCAGGCGCGACCAAGATCTCAATATCGTCAATGATTTGGCTACGGGCTACACCGTCAGCGATGACCGCAGAACCTGGACCGTGACGATTCGCCAGGATGCTCAATTTTCCGATGGCGAGCCATTAACGGCAGCCGATGTCGCCTACACCTTTAACAAAGCAGCCGAAAGCGGCGGCCTCACTGATGTCACGGCGCTGGAAGAAGCGGTAGCCACCGATGACTACACAGTAGAACTGCGGCTAAAGCAGCCTCAGAGCGCCTTTGTAAACCGCCTGATCACGCTGGGCATTGTGCCTCAGCACGCCCATGGCCCCGACTATGCTCGCAATCCCGTTGGCTCTGGCCCCTACCAGATGGTGCAGTGGGATGAGGGCCAGCAGCTCATTGTCGAAGCCAACCCCAACTACTATGGCGAGGCCCCCGGCATTCAGCGGCTGGTCTTTCTCTTTACCGAAGAAGATGCGGCTTTTGCGGCGGCAAGAGCGGGGCAGGCGCAGGTGGTCAGCGTGCCCCAGTCTCTAGCAGTGCAGAGCCTGAGCGGCATGAAGCTGTACGACGTGGCCAGCGTGGATAACCGGGGGCTGATGTTCCCCTATCCACCGCCAACGGGTCAAACTACCCCTGATGGCCGACCCATTGGCAATCCGGTAACCTCCGATCTGGCAATTCGACAGGCGGTGAACTACGCCGTTGATCGGCAGGCGTTGGTGGAGGGTGTGTTGGAGGGGTATGGCTCGCCTGCCTATGGCCCCGTTTCTGGGCTGGCCTGGGAGGAACCTAGGGCAAACATTGAAGATGCACAGCCAGAGCAGGCCCGCCAAATTTTGGCAGAGGGAGGCTGGTCTGACACCAACGGAGACGGCATTGTTGAAAAAGCTGGGCAGAGGGCCGAATTTACCCTGCTCTACCCGGCCAGTGACAGCACCCGTCAGGCGCTGGCGCTATCGGTGGCGGAAATGCTCAGGCCAGTTGGCATTCAGATCAATGTAGAGGGCAAGAGCTGGGACGAGATTACGCCCCGGGTGCACAGTGATGCGGTGCTATTTGGCTGGGGCAGCCACGACCAATCGGAAATGTACAACCTCTACCACAGCAAGGCGGCTCAGGGCGCTTTCTATAACGCGGGCTACTACGCCAACGAGGCCATTGATAGAACGCTGGATCTGGCGATGGGCGCGCCCTCAGAAGCAGAAGCGATCGCATTTTGGCAGGCGGCCCAGTGGGACGGTGAGCAAGGCTTTACAGCCAAGGGCGATGCGGCCTGGGCCTGGCTGGTGAACCTGAACCATACCTACTTTGTCAGTGAATGCCTAGACATTGGCCAACCCCAGGTTGAACCCCACGGCCACGGCTGGCCCATTACAGCCAACATCGCTGAGTGGACGTGGACATGCAGCTAAGGCCGATTCTGATATTTCTCAGCCGCAAGCTGGTGCGGCTAGCGCTGCTGCTGCTGGCCGTAGCGGTCATGACCTTTGTGCTGCTGAGCCTATCGCCTATCGATCCGGTGCAGGCTTACATCGGGGCCGACATGCTGCAAATTAGCCCAGAGCAGCGAGAGCTAATCGCCCAGCGCTGGGGCCTCGATCAGCCAATGCTAGGCCGATTTGGGGACTGGCTGGGGCAGCTAGTTCAGGGTAACTGGGGCACATCAATGGTGTTTAACCAGCCCGTCGCGCAGGTGATTAACCAGCGGTTTCAGGTGTCGCTGCAGCTGCTTGCGATCGCATGGTTGATCTCTGGCCTGCTGGGGCTGGGCTTAGGAGTGCTAGCTGGGGCCTTTGAGGGCACCTGGATTGATCGGGGCATTCGCCTCTATGCCTACACCCTGGCCTCTTCACCCACCTTTTGGGTAGCGCTGCTGCTGCTGATTTTCTTTTCCGTGTCGCTGCGGGTTACCCCGATCTGCTGTGCCGCCCCACCGGGCGTGCTGTCTCAAAACGTCACCTTCTGGCAGCACCTGCACCACCTGCTGCTGCCTGCCATCACCCTCAGCATTATTGGAGTTGCCAACATTGCTCTGCATACCCGTCAAAAGCTGATTGAGGTGCTCAGCAGCGACTATGTGCTGTTTGCCCGAGCCCAAGGTGAGACCCTGGGAGGCATCTTAAAACATCACGGGCTGCGAAACATTTTGCTGCCTGCCCTAACCCTGCAGTTTGCCTCGCTGAGCGAACTGTTTGGCGGGTCGGTGCTGGTGGAGCAGGTATTTGCCTACCCCGGCTTGGGAGAAGCCACGGTGCAAGCAGCCCTACGCAGTGATGTGCCGCTGCTGGTGGGCATCGTTTTCTTTAGCGCTCTGTTTGTCTACAGCGGCAATACCCTGGCTGATTTGGCCTACCAAGTGATTGATCCCCGAATTCGCCTGGGTGGCAGGGGGGCAGCATGACCCTTACCGCTCCTGTAAGCCCTCAGGTTCGAGAAGGTCGAGGCAACCGGCGGCAGCAAACCCTCTGGATCATCGGCTTATGCCTGTTCTTTCTGGTCGCTGTCATCCTCAGCACCTGGTTCTTGGGAGATACCGGGCTCAACCCAGTGTTGGCCCAGCGCAACCAGCCGCCTTCCCTGGCCCACCCCTTTGGTACAGACTGGCTAGGGCGAGATATGCTGACCCGCTCACTGCACGGCATGTCTCTCAGTCTGCGCATCGGCCTGCTGGCGGCCACCCTGAGCGCCCTGATTGCAGCCCTATTAGGCTTAGCAGCAGGCACCCTCGGCGGCTGGGTAGATGGCCTGATCACCTGGGTAGTTGACGTTTGCTTGAGCCTGCCCCACCTGGTGCTGCTGATTTTGATTGCCTTTGCCGCTGGCGGCGGCACCCGAGGCGTGATCATTGCAGTGGCCTTGACCCACTGGCCCAGTTTGGCTCGGGTCATTCGGGCGGAAGTCTTGCAGGTCAACAGCTCAGACTACGTACAGCTATCTCACCGGCTGGGCCGCTCCCCCGCCTGGATTGCTCGCCACCACATGGTGCCCCACATCATGCCACAGCTGCTGGTGGGGCTGATTTTGCTGTTTCCCCACGCGATTTTGCATGAGGCGGCCCTGTCTTTTATCGGCATTGGCCTCTCGCCCCACCTGCCTGCCATCGGCATTATTTTGGCCGAGTCGATGCGGCACCTGTCTACCGGCTACTGGTGGCTAGGGGTGTTGCCCGGTCTGCTGCTGCTGCTGTCGGTCAAAGCCTTTGACTGGCTGGGCGAAAACCTGCGGACCTTGCTTGATCCTAAAACCAGTCAGGAATAGAGATGCTTTCCATTGCTAATCTGGGCGTTACCTTTACCCAATATGAGCAAGGGCTGCACCGCAAGCAGCTTACAGTCATTACTGATCTAGATCTAGAGGTGCGACGGGGGGAAGTGGTGGCCGTTGTCGGGGCCAGCGGTTCGGGTAAAAGCCTGCTGGCCCACGCAATTTTGGGAATTTTGCCAGAGAATGCGGCCCTCAGTGGAACAATGCTGTTTCGGGGAGAACCGCTGACCCTAGAACGGTGCCAGAGACTTCGGGGTAAGACTATTGCTTTGATCCCCCAGTCGGTAGGCTATCTCGATCCGCTCATGCGAGTGGGGCCGCAGGTGCAGCGGGTAGCTCAACTCAATGGGCTACCGAAATCAGTGGCCAAAACAGCGGTTGATCGCACCTTTCGGCGCTACGATCTGCCGTCTAAAACCCAGCAGCGTTACCCTTTTCAGATCTCTGGCGGCATGGCACGGCGAGTGCTGGTTTCTACAGCAGTTGTTAGTCAGGCCGAGCTGGTGATTGCCGATGAACCTACCCCAGGCCTGCATCCAGATGTGGTGACAGAAACGCTAAGCCACCTGCGCGAGCTAGCCCAGGATAGACGGGGCGTGATCTTAATTACTCACGACATCGAAGCGGCTTTGCAGATAGCCGATCGAGTGGCGGTGTTTTATGCCGGAACCACGGTGGAGATTGCTGCCGCTAAAGACTTCGCTAGCGGTAATCTGCGCCATCCCTACACTCAGGCCCTGTGGCGCTCTCTGCCGCAAAATGACTTTGTGCCGGTGCCGGGGCATCAGCCCAGTCCGGAGGCGCTGCCGGTGGGCTGCTTATTTAGCGATCGCTGCCCCTGGGTGACAGAGGCTTGCCGGGCCGAGCGGCCAGCGCTGCGGGCGGTGCGGGAAGGTTTAGTGAGGTGCATCCATGCTGATCGGTGAAGAACTTTGGTTTCGCTACGAGCCTCATTTGCCTTGGGTGGTGCAGGCCCAGAGCCTCTCGGTAAAACCGGGCGAGGTAGTGGGGTTAATGGCTCCCTCAGGCTTTGGTAAAACCACTCTGGTCAAACTGCTGGCGGGCTATCTGCGGCCTACTCGGGGGCAGGTTAGGGTCAATGACCTACCGCTGTCGAGCCGAGGCTACTGCCCGGTGCAGCTCGTCTTTCAAAACCCAGAACTGGCGGTCAATCCCCGCTGGCGGATCGATCAGATCTTGCGAGAGGGGCATCCTCCCCTGCTGCATCAGCTCGAGGCTCTGGGTGTTCACGCGGGCTGGCTCAATCGCTATCCTCATGAGCTGAGCGGCGGCGAGCTGCAGCGAATTGCGATCGCACGTACCCTCAACCCAATGACCCGCTACCTAATTGCCGACGAAATGACCGCCATGCTCGATGCCAATACCCAGGCGCTGATTTGGCAGGCCGTTTTAGACTACACCCGGCTGCATCAGGTGGGGGTTATTGTAGTCAGCCATGACAAGCCACTGGTAAATCGACTGTGCGATCGCACAGTCGATTTGACCTGGGTAGAAAGCAAGCGATCTCCGCAGCCGCTTGTTTAGGCTTGTTTAAAGATGATCTCGACCGCTACTGCTCCCAATCTGGCCAACCTATTTAGGCCTGCCTAGAATCGATCGGCGGTAACTGGGATGCGATCGCAGTTCTATACCCCCTCAACAATGACGATCGCGCCCGTTTGGCTAAAGGTAACGCTATTGCTGCTGCTGGCGCTGCTGCAGATTTTGATCCAGTGCGCGGCTTCTGCTTCAGTGTCAAACTCAATTTTCCACATACCTGGGGTAATGGCAATGATTTTGTGGGGCGGTGAATGCTTAAACCAGTGCAGGCAGCGTCGAAAGGCTTGAGCTTGGGCTTCTCGCCCTGTTACCGCCAGTTGGGAGCAATAGACTTCTAAGTCTTCCCACTGTTTGTTAGAGAGGAAGTTGCTCATAAGCTGCTGTTGAAAATGTCCCAGACGATACTGTTTTTATCATGGTTCAACAAACGAGAGGAATCTCATCTGCCTGTATTGATTTTAATCAATACAGTTTGTTAACCTAATTCAAGATTATGCTAATTCGATGCAAACCTGTGCTAAATCAGAGCAAACACTAGAGGTACAGGCTTGTGCACTCAGAGCAAGATATAGCGCATTCGAAGGGGGATGGGCATTATCCATAAGAATTGACCACAGGAAAGGATAGGCCTTCATGAATTCTAAGTTCAATCAGTAATTCAAGAGTTTATTGATTGTTCAACAAACCTTGTTTTTATTGCAATACCTTTTTCATCGCTAGCCATAGGCACTAGATTGGCAGTAGTCTAGAGCGATTAGCAAGCATTTAATGAAAATGCAAATCAACTACTACCCTTGGAATACCCAGACACTATCGTCCTGGATTGACACAGAACAGGCACGGTACAATAGCTTTGAGGATTTTGCTCAGGCTGTAGAGATATCATCACAAGTGCTCTGGAGATGGAAGAAACACTTGCTGTTTGACATTAAGCTAGAGCAGATCAAAAAGCTAGCCAAGTACCGCAATCTGAGTTTTGTAGAAGCAGTTGAGTGGCTTAATATCTGCAAAGCCCATTTAGAAATATTGGAAGAAGGGAAATAATGCCGCAGTGCCTTCTCCGCAGGCGGCAGGGTGAACGATAGAGAATCCAGCGTTACAGCGAGTGCATCGGCCGACTGTCCTAGCTCAATTGCTATGAGAGTGCATCGGTGATGGTTGACGATAGCAATAGAAAAACCTATTCATCCCGTGGGGTGGTGCACCACTATGCTCAGTTAAATATGCTGCAGCCTGCAGAGAAGACAGTTCTCGACCTGCTTCAAGACCAGCTCCCCAACATGAAGATGCTAGATATTGGGGTTGGGGGAGGACGAACAGCAAAACATTTCTCTAACGTAGCTGCAGAATACATTGGTATAGACTACTCAGCCGACATGGTCGCAGCCTGCAAGAGCCGTTTCTCAAGCGCCTCCCATCCGGCAATGTTTGAAGTCTGCGATGCCAGGAACATGCGCCAGTTTGAAGACAACACTTTCGACTTCATCCTGTTTAGCTTCAACGGCATCGACTATGTTTCCCACAGCGATCGGCTAAAGATCTTTAAAGAAGTTGCAAGAGTGGGTAAGCCTGGCGCTTATTTCTGCTTCTCTAGCCACAGCCTTCAGGGCATTGAACGAGCATTTAACGTTAAAACGCAGCTCAGCTTCAACCCTATCAAAACCTACGTAAATTTGGTAATGTGGGTTCTTTTTCGGGGATTTAATGCTTCAATCATTCCCCATAAGCTACAGGCTGCTAATTATGCAGTGATCCGAGATGAGTCCCACAACTTTCGGCTAAAAACCTACTACATCAGGCCCAAGGAACAGGTTAACCAGCTAACGCCTGACTTTACAGATATCAAGACTTATTCGTGGAAAAGTGGTCTAGAAATCACTCAAGAAAAAGAGTTGTACGCCAATGTTGACCAGTGGCTTTACTACCTATGCGTGATCAAATAGCAGATGGTAATAGGTAAATAAGGAGCCAGAAATAGTCATTGCGAGCAAAGCGTACAGCTCAGCGGGCCAACTTGTACTAAAGTGCACCGCCCAAATCTAACTTTCGCTTGTACGTTTATGCAGATTTCTCTGTAGCTGTCTTCTCGGCTACTTTTTTGGCTGTCTTTGCTTGCTACTGTCATCTACCAAAAGGTGGGTGTGAGGAAAATTAATGAGCCAAGTGACTTCGGAAGCACAAAGTTGTCTTCCTGTTTCTGATGGCTGGCAGAAATTGTTATTGAAGACAGGTCTTTTTTTACTAGTTTTTGCAGCTCCAGTAGCCGCCTCTGAACAACTTAAACCCCTTGATGAATCCTGGGTACAATCGGCCGATGCGCTGATTGCAGAACCTGATTTTTCGCACCTACAGGGCCGAAGGGCCTCTCTTGGGGAGGCAAACCCCAATCGCTCTGATCTATCCATTCAAGCTACTGCATCTACACATCAGCAGCTCCCTTCTCCATCCCTAGAAGCCCCTGCTGCTTTAATCAATCCGGCAGGCCCTAATGAGAGCTGGACAACTGCCCAGGAAGAAGGGACTGAGCTGGCTCAACTGACTAGTATCGGAGAGCTTTCTGACGTGTTGCCTTCGGACTGGGCCTATCAAGCACTGCAGAAGCTAGTGGAAGACTATAGCTGTCTGGTGGGTTACCCAAACGCCAGCTTCCAGGGTCAGGCAGCTCTAACTCGCTATGAATTTGCCGCAGGCCTGAATGCCTGCCTCAACGCATTGTCTGCTCTGGTCGCACCAGGACCTCGCCCTGATATTGATATACTGAGCCGCCTGCAGGCGGAATTTAGGGTTGAGCTGGCTACGCTGCGGCAGCGGGTAGATGACTTGGAGGTAGCTGCGGCAGAGCTAGAGGCTAATCAGTTTGCCACCATGACCAAGCTCCGGGGCAACGTTTTTGCCTTTTTGGGCAACGGCTTTACCAGTGGCGGCATTCGGGCAGAGGGACTGAACGCATTTACGCCTGCTCGTGATCCGGTGACCTTACAGCCCGTTGTTCGCACAGTTGAGGGCAATACAGCGCTCAACTACGGCTACCTGACGTTCCTCAATATGGACACGTCTTTTACCGGATCTGACCGGTTGAATCTGCAGCTGGTGGCGGGTAATGGAACGGCTCCTGCAAATTTCTATGTATCGGCGGGGCTGTTCAATACCTTTGGCACGCCCTTTACGTTCCAAAATGGCAGCGTTACGCCTGATGACTTTGCGGTTCGAGAGCTTTCCTACAGTTTTCCGGTGGGCGATCGCATCACAGTAGACATCGGCCCGCGCATCAACTGGTATCGCTACTTTGATAACAACCGCTACACCTTCTTTGTGACCGGCGCAAACAGCTTTAACTCCAGTGGCGGCACCCAAGTTAATGCAGTGGATCGGGGGGCAGGTGCGATCGCAGTTTGGAATCCCACTAACTGGCTCGACTTCCGGCTGGGCTACCTGGCCGAGAGCAACGAATTTCTGCCGGGGCTGCGGCCACCAGGAAACCCAGCAGTGGGTCTATTTGGTGGCACCAACACATTGACCGCCCAAGTGGGCATCCGACCTACCAATAATCTCAACCTGCGGCTGCTCTACACCCGCTCCAGTCTGGCAGCCAATGCGGCGGGTCTAGTTGGCGGATCCACCAGTGAACCGTTCTATGGCTTTGCCGACGATGGGCTGGGGGGGCCGTTGAGCTTTGCGACCGCCGATACCTTCTTGGTCAACTTCGACTGGCAGGTGACCGACTGGCTGGGCTTCTTTGGCCGCTACAGCTACGGCAGCACCAACCTACAGCCCGCCACCCTCGGCCGAGCCCCAGGCGAAATCAACGGGTACTCTTTCCAGCTCGGCGTTGCCTTTCCTGATCTGTTTAAAGAAGGGGCATTGGCTACCATTTCCTACCTGCAGCCCTTTAATGTGACTGCTGGGCGCAACTTCCTAGTTTCGGGCGGTGGCGATGGCGGTGTGCAGCATGAAGTGGAGCTGTCTTACCGCTATCCCCTGAGCCAAAATCTGGCGCTAATTCCCTCGTTTTACTGGATTGGCAACGCCAACAACTTCAGCGACAACCCCGATATTTTCCTGCTGAGCTTCCAAACCCAGTTCTTCTTCTAAGCACTGCCTAAAGGAAGCTACTGCCCGCTTTAAAGCCAACTATTTCGCCCTACCTCTGCCCCTATCTGTATCCCTTTTGGCAAATCTGCTTTTTAGGAATGCAGTACTGTTCAAACTTTATAGGGTGGGGATCAGCTGCCGCTGGGCAAGTAGATTGTGGGGGGAATAATCTATCGTTTACAGGGTTGAACTGGGGAGATGCTATGAATGACCTGAAGGTAATCGTCATTGGTGCAGGCATTGGCGGCTTAACCGCAGGGATTGCCCTGCAGCAGGCTGGGTTTGAAGTAGAGGTTTATGATCGGGTGCGCGATTTGCGTCCGGTGGGGGCGGGCATTTCCCTCTGGTCTAACGGGGTGAAGGTGCTCAACCGATTGGGGCTAGGCCAGCAGATAGCGCAGATTGGCGGTCGGATGGATCGGATGCAGTACCTTACCAAGACCGGAGAACTGCTCAATGACATCGACCTCTTGCCCCTAATTGAAGCGGTAGGGCAGCGGCCTTACCCCGTCGCCCGAGCCGATCTCCAGGCCATGCTGATGGGGGCCTATGGGGGCGAGGTTAAGCTGGGCCATCGGTGTGTTGCCATCGAAGAAGACGAAAAGGGCATTACCGCTATTTTTGAGAACGGCCATCGGGCTACTGGCGATCTGCTGGTAGCGGCAGACGGCATTCACTCGATTTTGCGGGAGCACGTGCTGGGGCGCAAAGTAGAGCCCCAATACGGCGGCTACATCAACTGGAATGGCCTGGTGCCCGCTAGCCCCGATCTGGCCCCCGCTAACGACTGGGTGATTTATGTTGGTGACCACCAGCGGGCCTCACTGATGCCGGTTGCAGGAGATCGCTTCTACTTCTTCTTTGATGTGCCGCTGCCCAAGGGCACCCCCGGACATCCTGAAACGCATAAGGCCGACCTGGCCCAGTACTTTGCAGGTTGGGCTGAACCGGTGCAGCGGCTGATTGAGCGGCTAGATCCAGCCACGATAGCCCGACCTGAGATCCATGATGTTGGCCCGATTGATCGCATGGTGCGAGGCCGGGTGGCATTGCTAGGCGATGCGGCTCACGCTACCTGCCCAGATTTGGGGCAGGGGGGCTGCCAGGCAATGGAAGACGGCCTGGTGCTGGCCCAATATTTAATGACGACAAATGTGGGTTTGGACTATGCCCTGGCCCGCTACGAAAAAGACCGCAAAGATCGCACCACTGCAGTGGTGCAAAAGGCTCGCAAGCGGGCGGAAATGATCCACGGCAAGGAGCCTGAGGTGACCCAGAAGTGGTACCGGCAGCTGGCGGAGGAAGACCCCCGCGATGTCACAAACGCCATTTCTAGCATCATCCTAGCCGGGCCGTTGGGTTGAAGTGGTGACAGCTTTGCTCGATGTGCTTGCCCCAATCTTGTTGCATTCACTCTAAAGGCTAGACACGATGGCATCTTCTGATCAAAAGTTCACGGCGGATATCCCGGCCACGCCTGAGCCGCCCAGGGTATCAGCAGATTTGATCTACGGACTAGACGATAGGCCCCCGGTTGGCGAAGCAATTGTGGTAGCGCTGCAGCACGTGCTGGCAGCCTTTGTCGGGATTATCACGCCGCCGCTGATCATCAGCAATGCGCTGGGGCTGGAACCGGCCGATACCGGCTACATCATCAGCATGTCGCTGTTTGTCTCAGGCGTTGCCACCTTTATTCAGTGCAAACGGATTGGGCCAGTAGGGTCGGGGCTGTTGAGCCTGCAGGGGACTAGCTTTGCCTTTTTGGGGCCGATTATCGGCGTAGGCACAGCTGCGATCGCAGGGGGAGAAACGCCCCAGGGAGCGCTAGCGCTGATTTTTGGGCTATGTTTCTTTGGCTCGTTTGTCGAGGTCTTTCTCAGCCGTTTTCTGCACCTGGCCCAAAAAATCATTACTCCAGTCGTTTCTGGAACAGTGGTGATGATTATTGGCCTAAGCCTGATCAAGACCGGCATTACCAGCATGGGCGGCGGCGTGATTGCTCAGCAGAACGGCACCTTTGGCAGCAATCAAAACTTGGCCTTGGGCGGCTTTGTGCTGGTGATTATTGTGATTTTGAACATGACGGGCAATCGGTATTTGCGAATGGGTGCGATCGCCATTGGCCTCGTACTAGGCTACCTAGTCTCCGTCTTTCTAGGGATCGTCAACTTCAGTGCCCTCAGCACCCTGCCGTTAGTGCGGGTGCCCATTCCCTTCCGCTACGGCATGGACTTTAACTTTGCCGCCTTTTTGCCCTTTATTCTGCTCTACCTGATTACCGCAATTGAGACCATTGGCGACCTCACAGCCACCTCTGCCGTATCTCGGCAGCCGGTCAAGGGCAGCCTGTATATGCGCCGCATCAAAGGTGGAGTCTTGGGTGATGGGGTTAACTCCCTCATCGCTGCCGTGTTCAACACCTTTCCCAACACCACCTTTAGCCAAAACAATGGCGTCATTCAAATGACCGGGGTAGGCAGCCGCTACGTCGGCTTTTTTGTCGCGGGCATTTTTGTGCTGCTGGGGCTGCTGCCGGTTGTTGGCGGCATTTTCCAGTCGCTACCGCAGCCGGTCTTGGGCGGAGCCACCATCGTCATGTTTGGAGCCATTGCCGTCGCTGGGATCAACATTATTTCCTCGGCTCCACTCGATCGGCGCTCGCTGATCATCGTCGCGGTGTCCCTGGCCCTCGGCCTTGGCGTCGTTTACGTGCCTGAACTGCTGGTAGATAAGCCCGCCATGATCAAAAACATCTTCTCTTCCGGCATTTCCACTGGGGGATTAACGGCGATTTTGCTGAACTGGCTGCTGCCCTATCCAACTGATACCGTCGAGCCTGTTCAAGAGCCCGGCACCCAGGGCGGCGAAGTGTAGAAGTCAATTCTTAAATAGCCCTGCGGGTAGGCTGCATGAGTTCTATGAAACCTTCTCATGGAACCCATGCAGCCTACTTTTTGTAAATTTCGCTACTTTTTTGCAGAATGGAGCTATAGACACAAGAGAAACAAAGCAGGAGCTAACCCATGACGCTACACAATCGCCAACCCTCCCAATCCAACGCTTGGAATGCTGCCCGACTAGCTAACCATGGCCATCAGCTAGAGGCTGCCTATGGTCTAGGCCTGGCTCAATCCTCAGCCAAAGAATCGGCTGAGGGTTGGACCGAAGAGTCTTTAGTTAACCTAGGCCGCAGCTTAGCCAGCGCTTATCTTCTAGGCCTATAGAAAATCAGACTGTATGAAGATCAATACGGAGAAGATCCGTTTAAAGCAGCTCCGTCAGCGGGGGTTTGCTTGAGCTTACTCAGGGTGCGCTGCACAGTCGGCAAAATCTGCTGATCTCCCTGAGTCTGCAGCTGGTGCTGGGCCTTTTCTAGATCGGCAATGGCCTGCTGGCGGTCGCCCTGCTTATCGTAGGCGGCACTGCGGAAAAAGTAGGGCAGCGCAGTTTCATCGCTCCACTCCACGGCCCGGTCGTAGTCTTCAATAGCCCCACTCAAATCCCCCAGCTTCTGAATGGCGCTGCCTCGGTAGAGGTAAGACATGGGCGACTGCGGATCTAGCTCAATTGCCCTAGAAAAGTCAGCTACCGCTGCCTGATAGCGATTTTTCTCCAGGCGCAGCCAGCCTCGGTTGCAGTAGGCTGCCAGCAGATCTGGGCACAAGGCAATGGCCTGGCTAAAATCTTCTTCGGCATCGTCAATTTGGCCCAGATCAACTAGGGCCACGCCCCGGTTGTTGTAGGCTACGCCGTTCTCTGGCTCAATTGAGAGCACTTGGGTGTAGTCGGCAATGGCCCCCGGCTGGTCACGCAGGTCGTAGCGAGTCGTTCCCCGGTTGAAAAAGGCCGCTGCATCGGTTGCCGCAATCACTGGGTTCTCAAAGCGTTCGGCTAGGGCCTGTACCACCTCTGGGTCTGTGGTTTGCAGCTTGAGATCGAGGTCGGGAAAAACGCTGGTGCGGGTTTGCAGCCCCTGAAGACCGAGGATGGCCAGGGTGCGATCGCACACCAAAAAGCTTTCATCACTGCCCAAAATCTTGAACCGAAAGCGATCAGGATAGCTCTGGCGCAGCGGCATCAGCCGGTTGAGAGCCGCTTTGAGTGTCTTGATCTGGGCTGACTCAGTGCCCCAGCGCAGGCTGATCGCCCGCACCAGCCGCCCCTCTTGGCGGTTGCCCCGGTGGCACCAGCCAATCTCCAGGTGGCATTGCCGCGCCAGCACTTGCCGAAACCGATACACCAGCGCATCATCTAGCTCCAGGTCGGCAGACCAAGGCCAGACCAGCAGCAGCCGATGATGAGCCCAGTCCAGCGCCGCTTCTAAGGCTCGGCGGCTAGCGTTGCGGCTAGTCGGCAAGCTAGAGTCGCTTGCCCCCGGAAAGTCGATAATCCACTGGCTCTGGGCCGGATCTACGGTCGCCAGCGGCGAACCTGCACTAAATTGGCTGCTCAGGCCCTGCAAAGCTTCCTCCGTCCAGTTTAGGCGGCTCGCTAGCTGGCTGAGCAGTTCTTGGGCTGGCGCTGCCCCTTGCTCTATCTGCTGCAGGAGCAACTGCTGCTGTGTCTGCAATTGTCCCGTTAAGGCTTCTAGCTGAGACAGCTTTCCTTCCCAGGTTTCTGTGTAGGTGGTTGCTAGGCGCTGCAGCTCAGCCTGTAGGTGGGACGGGTCTTTGCCTTCTTGCAGGTGCTGCTCTACGTGCTCTAGAGAGGCAGAGAGTCGCTCCATTTCGGCTTCCAAAGAAGCTGCGATGAACTCCATTTGAAAGGTATTTTCGCCCACGGGCTGCACCGGCTGGCTGCCTGTTCGCAGTCGCTTGAGCGCGTGGTTTAAGGTGGTCTGCTGCTGGCTCAGCTCCTGAAGTCGGGTCACTAAATTATCAAATTCATGGCGGGGCACCAGCCCAGACACTGCCTTGATCAGCTCCTGCACTTCCTCCTTGAGGTGCTGAGGATCGAGGGTTACTGGCAGTTGCCGCAGCCGTCGATCGACATGGTGAATGGTGTCTTGCAGATGAGAGACGGTGGTTTTAGTCTCGCTGCCCAGGGTTTCTAGGGTGACGCGCATTTGCATCACTTCTGTCTTGAGCACCGAAATTTGAGACTCTGCTGCCTCTACCCGAGGCAGGGTAGACAGGCGCTGAATGTAGGAGGTCAAACTTTCTAGAGAAGCGGTCAAATAAACATAGTGGTCTTGCAGGCGGCAGATGTCTTGGTTGATCTGGCTCAGATCGGGCATCTCTAGCGAGGTCAGCCGCTGTTCTACGTCCTGTTGTAGGCTCTGCAGCTCTTTAGAAAAGCGGAAAAAGGACCGATCGTTGCGATCCATCACCGATCGCTGAAAATTGGTCAGGGCCTCTGGTGACGGTAGGGCTGTGACCTGTTTGCTTAAGTTAATGACCTTTCGAGCAATTAAGCGATTTTGCTGCAGCAGTGTTTGATCGGCTTCACTCAGCCGCTGCTCTAAACGGTTGCGGCTAAGGAGCCCCAAGGCAACAACTGCCGTGAGGGGTGCCGAGGCAAATGCGATGTTTTGAGTTGCAACTGAGGCGATGGTGCCAGCCCCCGAGCCAGCCAGTAAGGAATATTCTGCCAGCCTGAGCCAATGACGGTCTTTCACAGTTTTTTGCAAATCCCTGACGGAAAGGATAAGAACAGTTGAAGCAGGGCAAGGAAGAGGGGGCATCAACGGCTTACCAATTCAAGTTTCAGGAGATCGCTCGGCTGATCAGGAAATTTTCTGGGCGGTGTTTTCTAGAGCGGCACTTCTTCGATCTCTGCGAGCGAAGGCAGCGACGACAAGCCCGCAGCCCCAGACTCGGGCAGTCGGCCACAGGGCGAGACAAAAAGGCAGCGATCGCAACTTTCCTGCGCCAAGCTCACCTGGGGAAAATGACCGCTTTGCTGATAGCCACTCAAGTCCGCCGTTAGCTTTAGCAAATCCTGTCGGGTCTGCTCGTGCTGCTTTGAGCTGTAGGTAATCTGCACTTCCTGGGGCAGAAACTCGCCTGTCTGAGCATCACGGTGGCGCACAAACCAGTAGCTCATAGCCACCTGTTCAGGGCTAAGGTCGGTGGTTTCAACCAGCACATAGAGATAGAGCCGGGTCTGCCAGTCCTGCGCCAAGGAGTTGCGATCGCGCATCTGCAGATAGGTCTTCCAGTCCACGATCAGCCCGCTTCCTGGACGACAAATCAGCAGGTCGTAGATCACCGTCAGGCTATAGCCATTAAAGGCCAGCGACCGCCGGTGCTCACTCTGCCGAAAATGGGTCGGCTCAGATTGAAACAGCTCAGGGGCTCGCTCTAGCAGTGCCGCCATACAGTCTCGCAGGTGCTCCTCATCGGCCAGATTGCCCGGCAGCGGCAGCCCTAGCTCCCGCTGCTGCATCAGCAGGTGAAAGCGGTTGCCCCACAGCTGACTGGCCTGTAGGTCTGGAGACGGAGGCACCGTGAGGCCCTCTAGAAAAATTTGCTGAAACTTGCGAGGGCAAGTCTCAAGCAGGCTTAAATGGCCCTGGGTAAGATTCGTCAGCATGGCAGTCAAGGTTTTTTTCTATTCGAGCACAGTTCTCACCCAGGTAACAATCTTTTTCATTGCTTGACCGTTGATTAAAAGGAGTCAACAATTTGCTTTTGCTAGTTGATTTTTTGTTAGCCGCTGGCCTGTAATTTATCTCTCTTTTGATGGACTAGCAGCATCTACTAATGGCCTACGGCAACCGTACCTATACCCAAAGTCGTAAAAAAGACCTTTGAATGCCCCGATCCCAAAAGTAAACTTTATTTTCAAGCAGGCATTTTCTATTTAAGCCCGCCTACACTTTAAGGATGAAGCGATTAAAGCTTCCCTGGCAGATAGAACAGTCAATTGAAACCGTTACAGGAGAGGTAGAGTTCTGCTAAAGTTCAATCTGTCTCGTTCAACCAACAGCATCCCAATCTGGAATCTACACTTCCAAAACTGATGTCCTGAGAGCTCTGTGACTGGCCAATTACAATCGCCTCTAACGCCAGATCAGCTATCTCTACTCATCCTTGTGAAATGTTGGAAGCCCCTAGAAATCTCAACTGGAACTTGCTGTTGAAATACGTCCTCAACTTTCTTTCGCCCAGAGACGCAGCTAGCCTGCGTCTCTATTTTTTTAAAGAGTTGCATAAGTTGAGCTACGTAGATTGAGTTAAGCGCAGTAAACCCAAAACTCTAACCTTCCGTATAAAGAAGCATCAAAAATAATAGCCATCTCCTGTAGGTTGGGTTAAGCGCAGCGAACCCAACACTTCCAACCTTTTGAGTAAAGAACTCTAACATATTTGTTTTTTATTCCTTACTAAGCAGGACTTTAAAGTCCTGCTTAGTAAGACAATCTAGAAGATGGCAAGCAAGCTACCTTATACTCTGACAAAAACAATAATCGATCAGAAAAGTGAACTTATTTTTCGACTTCTTGATCCCCCTCCAAATCAAGCTATAGTTAAGGAGAAGCAAATACAGCTTCCCTGGCAGATTAAACAGCCAACTTGTCCATCCAACACCAAGAGGTAAAGACGCTGTTAATCCCGAATCTGTCTCGTTCAACTAACAACATCCAAGCTCAACGACACTTCCTATACTGATAGATTGGGAGCACTGCGATCGCACCTTCACAGAAGGCCAGCTGATCGGCTAACTCCGTCCAGGCTCAGCCCATGTCAGGAAGTCACTCGGTCTATGCTTGGATGTTGTTGCTTTATAGGTGTGCCGATTGCTAGCGTTTCAGGTATATGTAGTAGGACACGCTGACGGGGCAGGGAAGCAAAATGGCTATTATCGCGCTAAAAGCCTGGTATCTAGAGGATTACGAGCCGGTCAAGGCGCTAGAAAAACGGCCCCACGACCTGCGGCTGAGCAAAAATAGTCTGCTGAAGTCGGCGCTGCGAGCTGATTTTCTAGAAGATAGCGACGACGTTAAAAAATCGGCCTGGTTTCAGCGCTACCTAGAAGGCGACACGGTCGAGTTTTACGTTGAGGGCAGCGGTACCTACATCATTGCCAACATTGACCTGATCAGCCACGAGATCTACTTCGCCAAGCAAGACGTCTTTGCCAACCTAGATCCGACTATCTTCTTCTGCTATCAAGATGACTATCCCGACGCCAGCAACCTGCTGCGCGACGAGCTGCAGGACGTGATCGAAAGGCTCAACCGGCGTTCTCGCATTGCCCTAACGCTAGAAGAGTCTCACCGGCTGAGCGAAGGCCCCGCTCGCCTGGGCAGCGGCCTGACCCGCAAAATCCGCAAGTGCCTGCTGTTTTTGGCCGATGGCACACCCATTACTCAGATAGACGGTTCCCCGCCTCAGCTTATTCCCAGCCCCAAGGTCTGTGTCGAAATGGGCTATGCGCTCCAGAGCAAGCGGCCTGAGCAGATTTTGCTGGCCCAGATGGAGCGCGACGATCTGCCAGGGCAGTTTCCCTTTGACCTGTCGGGGCGCAACCGGCTCACCTTCAGCGGCAAGGGTGATCTGCACAAGAGTTTGCCTAAGGCAGTCGAAGAACATTTAGCTCGCTTTAATCTTTGGAGCTAGTTCTCTCGGTAGGATGGTGCTGACTGCCCTCCCTCCAAAGGAGGAAGATGCAATCAGCGATCTAACCTAGGGCTGCTTTACCAGCCTTGGGTTTAAAAACGCCAACCCTACAGGCCCAGGAACTAACATGCTGGACACCCCGGATTTGCTGCGGCTAATTCACCCAATTCTTGCCGTTGTATACGTTTTTCCCCTGATCGGCGTTGTCACCTACTTTGCTATGCAGACGCGGCAGCGCCGACTGGCTATCGCCGCCAAAGAAAAAACTAAAGTCAGCCCGGCCGTGGGTAAGGAGCACGTGCAGGTTGGCCGCTGGCTGGCAGGTTCGGTCGTGGGGCTGGTCTTGATTGGGCTAGCTCACCCCATCTTTAAGTATCTCAACAACGCTCAAATCTGGACTTCAGACCCCTTTCAGGGCACTTTTATTGTGCTGATGTTTGCCCTGACCATTGCGGCTCTGGTGTTTCTCTTCCGGGCGCGAATGCCGCTCTGGCGCGGGGTATTCGCCACCCTGACGGGCATGGGGCTGGTAATTTTGGGCTGCCAGGATGGGGTATTTCGGCGCACCGACGAGTGGTACGTTTCCCACTACTACCTCGGCATGACCGCAGCCCTGCTGATGGTTTTTTCTGTGGCTATTTTGCCTGATATCTACAAATCTAGCCGCTGGCGCATTACTCACATCGTCCTCAACTCTGTTGCCCTACTGCTATTTATTAGTCAGGGGGTTACGGGCACTCGCGACCTGCTGGAGATTCCGCTGCACTGGCAAGAGCCGCACGTCTATCAGTGTGACTTTACCAATCAGACCTGTCCTGAATAAGCCTGTAGGTTGGGTTAGCTAGCGAAACCCGGCGCTGCAAAAGACTGTTGGGTTTCGCGAAGCCTCAACTAACCCACGGATTTTGCCTTGCGTTAAAACCCAACAGCAGGGGTTTTGCTGACGACAGCGGTACAATCTCAGGCAGGATCGCCCCTTGATTTGGCCTGAGCTCATGTATTTTCTTAAAGCGCTGAAGTTGCGGCAAGTCCTCTGGTGGCAGTGGGCTCTGGGGCCTCTGGCTCTGCTGCTATTTGCCGATGCCGCCGTATATCTCTTCTCAGAGGGGCTGTGGTTCCAGGAGGTCAACTACCTGGCGGTGTTTCAGCTGCGAATGCTGACCCAGTTTAGTTTAGGCATTGTGGCTTTTGCCTTGAGCCTGATCTTTGCCATGAGCAATTTGGCTTTGGCCTTTAGGCTGCGGCCTCTCAAGCCGCCAGAAGAATTGGTCGACCGGCCTGCTGGGCGAGGGCTGCGGTGGTTGCTGCTGCTGGCGGTGGCGCTGGGGCTACTGTTGGGCGTGCAGCTGCTTTATCAGGGGCAGGTGGTGGCTAGCTACTGGCCAACTACGTCTAGCCTGTATAACTCGGCTCCGCCCCTGCCGCTGTGGGCCAAGCCCGATGCAGTGCAGTCTGTGGCTGGGCGGCTGGTGGCTCAACCCTGGCAGCTAGTGGCGCTGGTGATGGCTGCGATCGCATTTCTACTCTACCCCCGCTGGTCGATTCGGCTGGCGGCGGGGCTCATGAGTCTGGGCTTTGCCCTGATCTTGTCAGAGCATTGGAACAAGGTTTTGCTGGCGCTGCAGCCGCTGGCCTTTGGCCAGAGCGATCCGATTTTTGGCCGAGACATTGGGTTTTACATTTTTCGGCTGCCGATCTGGGAGCTGCTCAATTTTTGGATGATTGGGCTGAGCTTTTTCATGCTGGTATCGGTGACGCTGGTTTACCTGTTGGCCGGAGACAGCCTCAGTCAGGGCCGCTTTTTGGGGATGTCGCTATCGCAGCAGCGCCACCTCTACGCCTTGGCCGGGCTGCTGTTTTTGGCGACCAGTCTCAATCACTGGCTGGGCCGCTATCAGATTCTCTACGCCCAAGACGGGGCCGTAGCTGGGGCAGGCTACACCGAAGTGCATGTCAACCTGCCCGCCTACACCGTCCTGAGCGTGCTGACCTTGGTTTTGGGCTTGGGCTTTTTGTCGCGCTTTGTTTTTTGGCGGGTTACCCTGCGGGGCCTGGTGATTTGGCTGCGCGATGTGGGGCGGCGGCAGTATGCAGCCCTGCCCAAGCTGGCCTATCAGCCGTTGCGATCGCGCCTTTTGATCTGGGGCATTGTGCTGTATCTGCTGGTGGCGGCTCTGGGAACAGTGCTGCTGCCGCCCCTAGTGCAGCGGGTAGTGGTGCAGCCCAACGAGCTGGTGCGCGAGCAGCCCTACATCCGCAACTCCATTGCCCTCACCCGCAACGCCTTTGATCTGGCTGACATTGATGTTGAGCCATTTAACCCAGATGGCGAGCTAACTTATGCCGACATCGAGGAAAACACCCTCACGCTAGACAACATTCGTCTGTGGGACACCGTTCCCTTGCTGGAGAGCAACCGCCAGCTGCAGCAGATCCGGCTCTACTACGAGTTTCGGGATGCCGATGTAGATCGCTACCCTCTTCTCAACACCCTGGGCACCTATGATCGGCGGCAGGTGCTGGTATCGGCCCGCGAGCTGAACTACGAGCAGGTGCCTGCGATCGCAAAAACCTGGGTTAACGAGCACCTAGTCTATACCCATGGCTTTGGCTTTACCATGAGCCCGGTGAATACGGCAGCGCCCGATGGCTTGCCGACCTATTTTGTCCGAGGCATCGAAAACGTCCCCAGCAGCCCAGAAATCGCTGCCAGCATACCCATTGCCAAGCCCCGCATCTACTTTGGGGAGCTGACCGACACCAACATCATGACCAACGCCGAGGTGCCAGAGCTAGACTACCCCAGCAACGAAGAGAACATCTACACGGCTTATCAAGGCCGAGCCGGAATTGACGTAGGCGCTTTTTGGCGGCGGCTGATTTTTGCCCGTCGCCTGCTCGATTGGCGCATGCTCTTTACCGAAGACTTTACGCCCCAGACCCGACTGCTCTATCGCCGCAACATTGCTGAGCGGGTACGTGCGATCGCACCTTTTCTGCGCTTCGATAACGACCCCTACCTAGTCGTAGTCGATGCCGGAGACGATTCCCGCACTTGGGGAACGGGGTTAGAGGCTCCTATCAATGCCCGACGAGACATCAATTTAGAGGCTTTTCAGTCGCGCAACTCTGACATCAGCCAGGATAACTTTGATCCCCAAACCGACCCCAACTACCTCTACTGGATCATCGACGCCTATACCGTTAGCGATCGCTACCCCTACTCCGACCCAGGAGAAAACGACTTTAACTACATCCGCAACTCCGTTAAGGTCGTCGTCGATGCCTACAATGGCTCCGTTGGCTTCTTCATTGCTGATGCCGATGATCCGCTGATTCAAACTTGGGATCGCGTGTTTCCCGGCATGTTTCGGCCCCTGGCAGACATGCCGCCCGCCCTGCAAGAGCACATCCGCTATCCCCAGGATTTGTTTCAGGTGCAGGCCAACCAGCTCATGACCTACCACATGACCGACCCCCAGGTGTTTTACAACCGGGAAGACCAGTGGCGCGCCCCCAACGAAATCTACGCCAACGAAGCCCGAGCGGTCGAGCCCTACTACCTGATCATTCGGCTACCGGGGGAAGAAACTGAAGAGTTTATCTTGCTGCGGCTCTTTACCCCGGCCCAGCGCAACAACCTGATCGGCTGGCTAGCGGCCCGCTCTGATGGCGATCGCTACGGCCTGCGCTTGCTCTATCGTTTTCCTAAACAAGAGCTGGTCTTTGGCCCTGAGCAGATCGAGGCCCGCATCAACCAAGACCCGGCCATCTCCCAGCGCATTTCCCTGTGGGATACCCAGGGGTCGCGGGCGCAGCAGGGTAACCTGCTGGCAATTCCGATCGAGCAGTCGCTAGTTTATGTCGAGCCGCTCTACCTGGTGGCTGAGCAAAACCGGCTGCCCGCGCTAACGCGGGTCATTTTGGTATATCGCAACCGCATTGCGATGGCTGAGACGCTGCAAGACGCCATTTCAGCCGTCTTTTTGCAGGAGCAGCCCACGACCCCACCGATTTTGCGCGAGCTAGATGAAAGCGAGCCGGGGCTAGATGAGCCTTTAACGCCGGACATTGAGCCAGAGTTGGGGGGTCAGGAGGGGTAAAAAGGGAATGAGGGTGGATGAGATCTGACTTGACTCTTTGAGCCAGATCCAGTAGTTTCAATGCTTATAGCTGTGTGTGTGCAGCTTGTCTCTCCCAAAAATTTGGCGGTGCCGGAAGTTGTTTGCACCAACAACCGACACCTAACCCCCGAAGACAGATGGAGCCTGTCGCGGAGGCTAGAGGTGATCTTAGTAGATCACGTCGCTGGCCGCCTCGCATTCTGATGTCTGGGGCGGCCAAATTTTTGGGGTTTCCTACCCACTCTTATCTGGAGGAACCCCCGTGATTTACGTTCCCTATTTCAGGTCGCCCGCTGGCAGCGAGGCGGCTCAGCCGATTATGCTTGGTTCGCCTTTGCGGGTGCCGGGTCGTGAGCCGCTGCGCCATATTTTGGTAGGCTCTCGCGATGGCGTAGAGCAGGCGGTGCAGCAGCTCCATGCGCTCACCTATGCCGAGCAGTTTCAGTGGAGTCAGCCCATCATTGTGCCTGAAACGGGCATTACGATTACCCCAGCCCAAGGGGAAGTGCTGCGCTATCTGATTCGCTGGCGGTCGGTAAGCTAACTGAAGCGTATCGGTTGGGTTTTGCTGGGCCGATGCTGTTGGCGAAACCTAGTCTCGTAGGTTGGGTTAGGGCCCAGCGAAACCCAGCAGTCTTAAGGGTTTGTTGGGTTCGCTGCGCTTAACCCAACCTACAAAAACTGCGCTGTTGCTGTTGGTGAAACGCAACAGTTCAAGGGGTTTGTTGGGTTCGCTGCGCTTAACCCAACCTACACAAAACCGTAGTTTTAGCCTGAGGGGGCTGCTGCCTAAATCAGCTCTACAGCGAGATATAGGAAAAGTTGCTTGCAAACTCTTCCTTAGGAATGTGGATGAGGTTATCCCAGATGTCCTATTGTGATCCCTTAAGAATCACAATAGAGATGTCTACCACCAAATCTTTGCAAACTGCACATTTAGTCCGGGGCCTCCGACAGCACCTCAACCTGTCTCAGGAGAAGTTTGCGGCTAAATTGGGGGTCTCTTTTAAAACCGTCAATCGCTGGGAAAAGGGACATACCGAGCCCTCTCCAATGGCGCTAAAGCTGATTGAAGATCTGCTAGAAACCTTGGGCGAACCGGGCCAGGCTCTCCTGAATCAATATGGGCTAAAGGCAAATTCTGATGGCTGAAGTGCGTCCTCCTGTAGCTCTAGACAATGTTTTGATCACGGCAGAGTTAGCGACAAGACCACCTAAAGCCCCTAATCTACAGGCTGAGATTCAAGCGCTCCACGCTCTGACCCGGCAGCTAGCAGAGCAGTGTCAAACGGTGCTCAAAACCCTGGTGATGGTTGCCAAAGACCTTTGTCAGGCAGGAACCGCCGGAGTCAGCTTACTAGAAACTACCTCAGAGGGGGAAGAAATCTTTCGCTGGGCTGCGCTCTGCGGTGTGCTAGAAGCTTACGACCAGGGGACAGCGCCCAGAGACTTTAGCCCCTGTGGCACCTGCTTAGACCTCCAAGCGCCGCAGCTGTATGCTTATCCTGATCGGTATTTTACTTACCTTCAGGAGACAAGTCCGAGGATCGTTGAGGGCTTGGTGATTCCGTTGATAGGGGCTGATAAGTCATTGGGTGCTCTCTGGATTGTGTCTCATGACGAGGCGCGGCGGTTTGATGCCGAAGATGTGCGAGTGATGACCAGCCTGGCCGACTTTACAACGGCAGCGCTGCAAAGCATTCATCTGCGCCAGACTGCTGAGCTGGCCTGGCAGAAAGAGCAGGCGGCTCGTCAAGAAGCGGCAGCAACCCGTCAGGCCCTAAATGAATCGGCACAGCGGGCTGTTGAAATTCTAGAAAGCATTACGGATGCCTTTGTCTGCATTGACCATGAGTGGCGGATTACTTACGTCAATCAGGAGGCTGCTCGGCTAACCAAACTGCGGCCAGAGAAGCTGATTGGCAAGACGCGCCAGGAAATGCAGCCTTGGACCCTCGGTACGGTGCTTGAGCAGGTGTATCAGCGCACTGTGACAGAGCAGTTTGTGGGGCACTTTGAGGCTTTTGATGAATCGCTAAGGCTGTGGCTAGAGATCCATGCCTATCCCTGTGAGGTTGGCTTTAGTATTTATTTTCGAGACATTACTCAGCGCAAGCGCACCGAAGCCAAACGGCAGCAGGCAGAGCTTGCCTTGCAAGAGAGCGAGTCGCGCTTTCGCCTGATTGTTGAAAGTGCTAAAGACTATGCCATCTTCACCCTTGACCTAGATGGCATTATCACCAGCTGGAACCCTGGCGCTGAAAGGCTGTTGGGCTACCAGGAAGCAGAAGCCATCGGCTATCATAGCCGCGTGATTTTTACGCCTGAAGATAATGAGAACAGCCAAGCCGAGCAGGAGATCCAGACGGCTCTAACTCAGGGACGGGCAGAAGATGAACGCTGGCACATCCGCAAGAATGGCAGCCGTTTCTTTGCTAGCGGTCTGATGACGCAGCTGCAGGATGATGAGGGCAATTTGCAGGGCCTGGTTAAAATTTTGCGGGACGTGACCGAGTCGCGGCAGGCAGCAGAGCGGGAGCAGTTTTTATCAGAAGCCAGTGCCGTATTGGCCGGATCTATCGACTATAAAACTACCTTATTTAACATTGCTCGTCTGGCTGTACCGTTTTTAGGCGACTTTTGTTTTTTTGATATTGTTAATGCCAATCAACAGATCGAGCGCTCTGCCTGGCACCACCGCGATCCGGCAAAGCGAGGCTGGTTTGATCAGCTGCAGCGCTCTGTGCTACCCCAAGATCGAAGAAACCATCCTGTTGAGCAGGTTCTAACCAGTCGTCGGGCTGTCTTTGTCTCCCACGTTACAGAGGCCTGGATGCAGGGAGCAGAGACAGGTGAGGAGCACAGGAATTTTATTCGGCAGGCTCAGGTGCGATCGCAAATCACCGTGCCCCTGATTGCCCATGCCCGTCAGCTAGGAGCCTTGACCGTTTGCCTAGACACTTCCTCAGATCGTCACTACACCTCGGCAGACCTATCCCTGGCAGAAGAACTCGGCCACCGAGCTGCGCTAGCTCTAGACAGCGCCCTGCTATACCAGCAGGCCCAAGAAGCCAACCGGATGAAAGATGAGTTTTTAGCCGTACTGTCGCACGAGTTGCGATCGCCGCTCAACCCAATTTTGGGCTGGGTGAAGCTGATTCAAAAGGGCAACCTAGACGCTGCCAAAACCGCAAAAGCCTGGTCTACCATTGAGCGCAATGCCAAGCTGCAGGCGCAACTGGTAGAAGATTTACTAGATATCTCTCGCATTTTGCGCGGCAAGCTCAGCTTAGATGTAAACCAGGCTAGCTTGCCACAAGTCGTCGAGTCGGCCATTGAAACTGTACGACTGGCAGCCCAAAGCAAATCCATCACGCTAGAGACTGCAATCAACCAGGAAATTCCGCCGGTTTTAGGAGATGTCACCCGGCTTCAGCAGGTAGTCTGGAACCTACTGTCTAATGCGGTTAAGTTCACGCCAGCTGGAGGACGGGTTGAGGTCAAGCTGTCACGGGTGATTGATCAGGGCTTAGAGGTAAATGAAGCGATCGCAGCCCATAGCCAAGCATCCCTACCCCTTAACCAGTTCGCCCAACTGACCGTAAGAGACACTGGCAAGGGCATCCCTGCTGATTTTTTGCCCCACGTATTTGACTACTTTCGACAGGCAGACAGCGCCACCACCCGCCAGTTTGGGGGGCTGGGGCTAGGGCTAGCGATCACCCGCCAGCTCGTCGAAGCCCACGGAGGAACCATTCGGGCCGAAAGCCCAGGTGAGGGGCAAGGAGCCACTTTTACCGTCAGGCTGCCGCTCGCGCCCACGCCTAGCAAACACCCTCCAAGCTGTCACTTCTTCAAAGAGACCCTCAGCCTAAAGGGCACCCAAATCTTAGTTGTAGACGACGAGCCAGATGCGCTAGAAGTTGCCGCTTTTTCGCTGGAGCAAGCCGGAGCCCACATTCTCACAGCCAGTTCTGCAGACGAAGCACTGACCCTATTAACCCAAGCTTGCCCAGACGTCTTACTGAGCGATATCGGTATGCCCCATCAAGATGGCTATATGCTGATGCGGCAGGTCAGAAAGCTGCCGCCAGAACAGGGCGGGCACATTCCTGCGATCGCATTGACCGCCTACGCCGGAGAGGTAGATCACCAGCAGGCGCTAGCGGCAGGCTTTCAGCGACATATTTCCAAACCGGTTGAGCCAGAGATGCTGGTTAGAGCTATTGCTGAGCTAATGCAGCAGAATCAGCGTCAGGAACCGGGCACAGGCGCTGCAAAATGACCTTTAGCTGCTGCCCATCTTCCAAGTAAGTCACATACTCGTTTTCACTCACCTGAATGTCTTGCCCCTCAAGATCGGCCCCATAGCGTTCGGCCATAACGAGAATAGGGACAGGATCTTCAAGTTGTGAGCTTTGGCGAATCCGACTGCCGATTTCAAGCATCTGTGCAATGGATTGCCCGGCTTGGTTAATTAAAATCAGGTGAAAGTGCTCATGTCCTCCCTGAATTCGCTGAATTGCATCTGCTTCGTCGAGAGCGATGATCAGCTCATAGCCCCAGTTTTGCAGGTTATGCTTCAGCAGCGGCCGGACTTCATCATCCGGCTCTAAAACGAAAATGAAAGGCACCATTTTACCTACTAGTTCAGCTTTTACGTATTTCTAATAAACAAGGTCTGTTGCCCACTATACGGATCCTAGCAGGCGGTCATATTCAGTTCTAATGGTCTTGAAACACTCACAGGCAGAGGCTTCTAGCCCAGACTGGTTGAGAATCTGAACATTGCCCCGACGATACTGAATGACTTTTCGCTCCTGCAGCTTTTGCGCCGCCAGGGTCACCCCAGACCGACGAACGCCCAGCATCGTCGCAACATACTCGTGGGTCAACGGCAGATAATCTGAGCCAATTCGCTCCTGAGTTTCTAGCAGCCAGCGAGCCAAGCGCTGTTCTAAAACGTGGAGAGAGTTGCAGGCAGCCGTTTGCGAAACCTGCGCCAAAAACGCCTGGGTATAGTAAAACAGCACGTCGCGCAGTTCCCCATTGCGATCAAATTCCTGCCTCAGGATTTGGGCCTCAATTTTCATGGCGCTGCCTGCAACCTGTACCACGTACTCCGTCTGAGTAGTTTCGCTCTTACCCATAAAAGCATTAATGCCCAGCACTTCCCGACGACCGACCATGCCCACCTCCGCAGTCGATCCATCTTGCATCGTTATCGTCACTGAAAAGAGACAGCCCATCGGGAAATAGAGGTAAGACATAGGCTCACCGGGTCGATGAATAAACTCACCTTGTTTAAGGCTGACCTGATGGAGATGAGGGTCTAAGCGCTTAAAGACCTCAGAAGGCAGAGCAGCCAATATTTGATTTTCAACGGTCATGGGGGCCTCAAAAGAACTCCAGAGAGGCCCTTCATAGAACACATCTCAAAACTAAACGACAAACTCTGCTTAGCTACATGTGCTCGCAGCAACCTCCTGATTGGGCTCAGTAATGCAGGCTACTGCTGCAATCAGTTCATCAATATCGAGCGGTTTGGGCAAATGCCTGCAAAATCCGGCAGCTAGGGCCTGGGCGCGATTTTCGTTTCCGGTGCGGGCAGTAAGTGCGATCGCAGGAATCCGAACCCGATGATTCGTTTCAAAGGCTTGCACCTTACGCATTAGGGTGTAGCCATCTTCAATTGGTAGAGCAATCTCGCTAATCAAGAGATCTGGTAAAGTATTTTGCATAGCCTCCAGCGACTCGCTAACGCAAGTTGCCGTTACCGTCTCAATCTCATACCCATCAAACAACGCTATCAGTAGCTCCCTAGAATCTAGATCGCTATCGACAACAAGCACTCGGAGGCCCTTGTGGGGGATAGTTGAGTTACACATATCCGCAAGACGTTGCCCCAGGAAAAGGGTGCAATACAACGAGAGGCAGGGAGTAAAAGCTACTGATCGAGGGCAAAGCGCAGAGAAATGAATCTTTCGCCATGCATTCAATCTAGTCTCTCTAAAGATAGACGACAGTACGGTTTCGTACCCTAAAGAAAAACTTAAGTACAGTTAGGCTTGGCCAGGTATCAATTCTTCTACGCCGGGCAAAGTTGATACAGCAAGTCCATTAACTGCTGCCCATCTTCCAGGTAGGTCACGTACTCGTGTCTTCCCACCTGAATAGTTTTCCCCTCTAAATCTGCCCCGTACTGCTCAGCCATGACCACAACAGGTGTGGAGCTAGGCAGCTTTGCTCGCTGGCAGATGTATCGCCCGAAACCAGCAAATTTATCGACTGATTGCCCAACTTGATTGAGCAAAATCAGGTCAAAGGGCTCTCGCCCATCTCGAGTCCGCTGAACTGCGTCTGCTTCATCTAAGGCCACAACGACCCGATAGCCCCAGCTTTGCAAATTGTGCAGCAGCAGCGGGCGAACTTCACTATCCGGCTCAACTAGCAAGATAGTTGGCGATACAAACTGTTTTTGGCTCATGCCCTGCTACTTTCTTTGAGCTGCCGGAAAAGCGCCGTGCTTTTCTCCAAGCAAGCGGTCGTATTCATCCCTAACCACACCGAAACACTCACAGGAAGAAGATTCTAGCCCGGGTCGGTCAAGAATTTGAATATGTCCCCGGCGGTATCGTATCAGGCCGCTCTCCTGAAACTTTTGCGCCGTTTGGGTAATCCCCGCCCGACGCACCCCCAGCATCTCTGCCAAAAATTCCTGGGTTAGTGCGACATCGTCGCCCTCAACCCGGTCATGCACTTCTAATAGCCAGCGCGCCATTCGTTGCTCTAGCCTATGAAGGCTGTTGCAGGCAGTGGTCTGCGAGATTTGGGCAATCAAGGCCTGGGTGTAGCGCAGCATCACATCGCGCAAATCTTGATTGCAGTCAAACTCAGTCCGCAAGACCTTGGAGCTGATCCTCATCGCATTGCCCGGAATCTGCACGATGTAGGTGGTCTGAGTGGTTTCTCTGCCCCCCATAAAGGCATTAACGCCAATGACTTCTCGCCGACCGACCAACCCCGTCTCAGCCGTTCTCCCGTCGACCATCGTGAGCGTAATTGAGAGGGCGCAGTCGAGGGGGAAATATAGCTCCTTGATGACTTCACCGGGCTCATGCAGCCGCTTCCCGCGCTCCAAAAAAACTTTTTTAAAGTCTGGAGCAAACTTTTCATTTAGTCCGGGGGGCAGGGCTTCAAGCAGCCAGTTTTTAGTAGCCATGACCCATTTCTGTATCCGTATATATAAAGCGTATCTCAAAGCTAAAACAGCGATGCGAGCACAAGCTAAAATAGCCAACCGCTAAACTCGCTTGGTTCAAGGAATAAAAGCCTCTACATAATGTTTCTCTATATATGTAGTGCTTACGTACGAAACTGGACAGAAGGATGGACTAGGTAAAAGGTAAGCTGATGAAAACAAACGGTTCCTAGAGAAAATCTTAAGCAAAATTATAACTTTGCTTTATTTATGCAAACTATTTCCTATGCTAACAGTATCACTCCGTCACTAGAAGCAATTGAACTAGAAGATTTACTAAGTTATCTCAAGCAAGTTGAACAGATAGATCTGACTGGCTATAAGCGCTCCACGCTCATGCGCCGAATTCAGGTAAGAATGCAGCGAGCTGGAGCTAAAAACTATCAAGATTATCTCGGCCATTTAAAGCAGCCTGGCGAGATCATTGGTCTTTTAAACACCATTTTCATTAATTTCACCAGCTTCTTTCGCGATCGCTTTGTCTGGAAATATCTAGAAGATCAGGTTATTCCGCAGCTTATTGCCGACCGTTCTCCCGATGAGCCGATTCGGGTGTGGAGTGCAGGCTGTGCTTCGGGAGAAGAGACCTATTCACTGGCCATGCTGCTGGCAGAAGCCCTAGGTGCCGAGCAATATCAGCAGCGCGTGCAGATCTACGGCACAGATATTGATCAAGGTGCCATAACGCACGCTCGTAGAGGCCGATATTTTCCTCACTCAGTTAAGGAAATCTCTCCTGACCTGCTTGAGCGGTATTTTGAATGCACAGCTGATGGCTACCAATGGCGACGAGATCGCGGTCACGACATTGTCTTTCATCACCACAATCTGCTGCAAGCCTCTCCCTTGACTCAGATTGATCTACTTGTCTGCCGAAATGTTTTTATCTATCTCATGCCAGAGGCTCAGACCCGGATACTCGCTAATTTTCGTTTCAGCTTAAAGCAGTCGGGTCTGCTAATGCTAGGTCAGGCAGAAAACATTATTACCCGTCCTCAAAGGGCACTTTTTACGGCTGTTGATCGGCAAGCAAAGGCATTTAAAAAAGCACCCGATCTAGAGCCCGATCACCGCCTGCAAATGTTTCCAACCCTTGATTTTGCCTTGGCAAACTGAGGCTGCCTAAAAAATCCCTTTCGCACACCTAATTGATAGGTATCCCCCCTCCCCCCATTTTGATAAGGGTTAAAAACTCTCCTTAAAAAGGGGGAGGGGGGGATGCAATTAAGCTCTGCTGCTTCTCAAACAGCGCTGACCTAAAACGGCTGCAGGTTAACCGAAAAGTAAAAGCCGTTTTCCTGCAGCGAGCCGCCCCGATTGCTCACGCTCACCAGCGGAATGCCGTAGTCTAGCCGCAGGTTTACCTCCGGCGCAGGTCGCCAGAGCAACCCCAGCCCCGTTCCCATCAAAAAGTTGGGGTCGGGATTGATCGTTTGCGTATTCCAACCCACACCAGCATCGAGAAAAGGGGCCAACTGTAGCTCATTAGGATTGGCCGTTAGGGGAAAGCGAAACTCCACCGAAGCCACCACGGCATTATCAGTCACGACCTGGTTTTGGGCGTAGCCGCGCACCGTATCGATACCGCCCAGGCTAAAGCGCTCCAGCGGCAGCAGAGAGTCGGGGGTGAGCTGGGCATTGAGCCGGGTCAGCAGCAGGGTGCCGGGGGCAAACTGCTCTACCCACTGCAGCTGGCCCAGCCAGGCTAAGAAGCGGCCATCGGTGCCGCTCTGGTTAACCGTGGCTCCAAAGGCATTTAGGCCCAGGCTAAATTGCGATCGCACCGCCACCACGCTATTGACATCGCGAGTCAGCCACTCCTGAGAAAACCGCAGGGCACTGACCTTCGCCACGCCCTGCTCTGGCCCCACCGAAAACGAAAAGGGAACGTTGTTCAAAATAAAGCTGCGGCTCTCCCTCAGATCTAGGCCCAGGCCCAGAGCCACCTCTGATGACAGCGACCGGGTCAAGGGCTGCCGAAAGTTGACCGACAGCGTTTCGCTCTCGCTGCGAATGCCGATATCGACAAAGCGCGGATCGACAATGCGGCTGTCGGCGTTTTCGTAGCGCACCTGCAAAGTGCCATCTAGAGCATTGAGCGGCACCCCATAGCGAAACTCGTACAGATCAAGCCCCTGGCTGTAGCTATAGCCAGCGCTAAGCCGATCGCCAAAGCCCAGCAGGTTCAAATGCGTAGCGGCCACTGTGCCCTGCACAGAGCCAATACTGGCGGCGCGAGCATTATCTACTCCCAAGTTCGTCAAAAACGGGTCGGCCTCAGCCACATCCAAAATCAGGCTGTTTTGCCCCGGCCCACTGCCTGCTGTCAGCTCTGCATTCACCCGCGCCAGCAGTGGATCATTTTGGAGCAGCTGCAGCGCCTCTTCTAGACGGTCTACATTGAGCGGCGGCTGAGTCGCCAGAGCAATGCGATCGCGCACATAATACTCTCGCAGGCGGCTCAGCCCATTGATCTGCACCGTCTCTAGCGCCCCCTCCACCACCTGAATCTGCACTACCCCATCACTGAGATCCTGGTTGTTGGGCACAAACGCGCCCGAGGTAATGTAGCCGCTGTTGATATAGAGATTGGTAATGTCAGTTCGCAGATCTAGCAGATCGGCCAGCGTTAGCTCTTGGCCCTCTAGCGGCGCAACCAGTGCCCCAATCTCTGTCTGCAAAACGGTGCTGCCCAACACCTCAATCTGCTCCACCAAAAAGGTCGGCCCAGCAGCAGCGGGCGGCGGCCCTTCAGGGCTTACCTCAGGAGCCAGAATGGGCGGCTCTGGAGCGCTCGGGATAGGCACCGGGGGCGGGCTGGGCGGCGGTAGCGTCTGCTCTACCGGATCGGGCAGATCAGGCGGCAGCGTGGGGGGCTGCTGTGCGATCGCAGGCAGCGCCACCCCCCACAAGCCCCCTACAAAACCCAAGACTCCCCCAGCCCCAACCCAACCCAAAGACGCACGGATCATAGAGATAACGCAATCTCAAGAAAAACCTAGCCCTAGCTTCCCCGATAGGTGCTGTAAGACCAGGGAGACACCAGCAGCGGCACATGGTAGCTGCCCAGCGGGTCAGACACCGAAAAACGAATCGGCACCTGGTCTAAAAAAGGCGGATTTGAGAGGTGGGTGCTGTAGCTCGCAAAGTAGGGCGCAACTTCAAAGACCAGTTCATAGATGCCCACTCTTAATTCGTTACCTGTCAGCAACGGTTCATCCGTACGGCCATCGCTGTTAGTCTCAATCGTTTTGAGCGCAGTTTTGATATCGGCTGAGGAATTGACCGCCCAAAGAGTCAGGCGCATGCCAGCGGCGGGCTTCCCTGATGCAGTATCTAAAACGTGGGTAGTCAGCTTGCCCATTCGAAAGCCCTACAAATGGAGTTACCTACAGACAATAGTCAATGCTGGAGGGGTGATGGTCAAGCAGAAAACCGGATCAACTCTGTCATTGCTGGGCTTGTGTCTGATAATAGAAAATTCAGACAGTCGTTACGGTTTCGTCTCAGACAGAATCAGCCATGCCCAGCGCCTTTCTCGAACGCCTCCACAGCCCCAATCGTCCGGTCATCGTCTTCGACGGAGCGATGGGCACCAATCTGCAAGTTCAAAACCTCACAGCAGAAGACTTTGGCGGCCCCGAGTACGAAGGCTGCAATGAGTACCTAGTTTTTACCAAACCAGAGGCGGTTGAAATTGTCCACCGAGGCTTTTTAGAAGCCGGGGCAGACGTGATCGAAACCGATACCTTTGGCGCTACCTCAATTGTGCTGGCCGAGTACGATCTGACCGACCAAGCCTACGCGCTAAACAAAACCGCTGCCGCCCTAGCCAAGCGAGTAGCCCAAGAATATTCAACCCCCGAAAAACCCCGCTTTGTCGCCGGTTCGATGGGGCCAGGCACCAAGCTGCCCACCCTAGGCCACATTGATTTTGACACGCTTAAAAACGCTTACAGGGAGCAGGCCCGAGGCCTGATCGACGGAGGAGCCGATCTGCTGCTGGTAGAAACCTGTCAAGACGTGCTGCAGATCAAGGCCGCCCTAAACGGCATCATCGAGGTCTTTGAGGAGGGATGCGATCGCATTCCCCTCATGGTCTCCGTAACGATGGAGCAGCAGGGCACCATGCTAGTCGGCACTGAAATGGCCGCTGCCCTCACCATCCTAGAACCCTATCCCATCGACATTCTGGGCCTCAACTGCGCCACCGGCCCCGACCTGATGAAAGACCACGTTCGCTACCTCTCGGAGCACTCCCCCTTCGTCATCTCCTGCATTCCCAATGCCGGACTGCCCGAGAACGTCGGTGGCAACGCCGTCTACCGCCTCACCCCGATGGAGCTGCGGATGTCTCTCATGCACTTCGTCGAAGACCTCGGTGTGCAGGTAATCGGCGGCTGCTGCGGCACCCGCTATGAGCACATCGGGCAGCTCGCTGAGGTAGCAAAAGATCTGCACCCCAAAGCCCGCCCAGTGCGCTCCCCCCTAACGCTCCAAGCCAAAAGCCCAGAAAACCCCCTTCCTACAAAAGACACCTCATCCACCCATCCCCTCCCCCCCTCCCCCCGCCCTGCCTTCAACTACATCCCCTCTGCCGCCTCTATCTACAGCCCCCAGCCCTACGACCAAGACAACTCCTTCCTCATCGTGGGCGAACGGCTCAACGCCAGCGGCTCTAAAAAGTGCCGCGACCTGCTCAACGCCGAAGACTGGGATGGCCTGGTAGCCCTGGCTCGCGCCCAGGTAAAAGAGGGAGCCCACGTGCTCGATGTCAACGTAGACTACGTGGGCCGAGACGGCGAAAAAGACATGCACGAACTGGTGTCGCGACTCGTCACCAACGTTACCCTGCCGCTGATGCTCGACTCCACCGAATGGACCAAAATGGAGGCGGGCCTGAAGGTAGCCGGAGGCAAGTGCATCCTCAACTCGACCAACTACGAAGACGGCGAAGAGCGCTTCTTTAAGGTGCTAGAGCTGGCTAAGCAGTATGGAGCAGGCATCGTCGTCGGCACCATTGATGAAGAGGGCATGGCCCGGACGGCAGAGCAGAAGTTTGCGATCGCACAGCGAGCCTACCGCGATGCCTTAGAGTATGGCCTTCCCCCCTACGAACTGTTCTTTGATACGCTGGCGCTGCCCATCTCCACCGGCATTGAAGAAGACCGGGTCAACGGCCGAGAAACCATTGAGGCCATCCGGTTGATCCGCGAGAACCTGCCTGGCTGCCACATCATGCTGGGCGTTTCTAACGTCTCCTTTGGCCTCAACCCAGCAGCGCGGGTGGCGCTCAACTCGGTGTTTTTGCATGAGGCCATGCAGGTCGGGCTAGATGGTGCGATCGTCAGCGCTGCCAAGATCCTGCCGCTAGCCAAGATTGAGCCAGACCACCAGCAGATCTGCCGCGATTTGATCTACGACCGCAGGCAGTACGACGGCGACATCTGCTCCTACGACCCTCTAACCAAGCTCACCACCCTCTTTGAAGGCAAGACCGTCAAAAGAGCCCAGGCCATCTCTCTAGATCTGCCCGTTGAGGAACGACTCAAGCAGCACATCATCGACGGCGAACGCATCGGCCTAGAAGATGCCCTCGCCGACGCACTCAAAATCCACCCGCCCCTAGAAATCATCAACACCTTCTTGCTAGACGGCATGAAAGTGGTGGGCGAGCTATTTGGCTCTGGTCAAATGCAGCTCCCCTTCGTTCTCCAGTCGGCCCAGACCATGAAGTCAGCGGTCGCTTACCTCGAACCCTACATGGAGAAATCAGACTCCGACGGGTCAGCCAAGGGCACCTTTATCATTGCCACCGTCAAAGGCGATGTGCACGATATCGGCAAAAACCTGGTCGATATCATCCTCACCAACAACGGCTACCGGGTAATCAACCTGGGCATCAAGCAGCCCGTGGAAAATATCATCAAGGCCTACCGAGAATACAAGGCCGACTGCATCGCCATGAGCGGCCTGCTCGTAAAGTCCACAGCCTTCATGAAGGACAACCTAGAAACCTTTAACCAGGAGGGCATTACCGTTCCAGTCATTCTCGGTGGGGCAGCCCTCACGCCTAAGTTTGTCTACGAAGACTGCCAGCAGACCTACAAAGGCCAAGTGGTCTACGGCAAAGACGCCTTCTCTGACCTGCACTTCATGGACAAGCTCATGCCTGCTAAAACTGCAGGCAACTGGGATGACGGGACAGGATTCTTGGATGAGGCAGCAGCAGGAACTGCAGAGGTCAAAGGTCAAAAGGCAGAGGAGAAGGAAGTTGCGATCGCACCAGAAGACCCCTCCCCCCTCGCTCCTGCCGCTCTCCCCATAGATACCCGCCGCTCCGAAGCTGTTGATCCCACCATTGCTCGCCCAACTCCACCTTTCTGGGGCACTCGCGTGCTAGGCCCAACGGATATCTCGCTGGATGAGGTGTTTTGGTATCTAGACTTGCAGGCGCTCTTTGCAGGACAGTGGCAGTTCCGTAAACCCAAAGATCAGTCGCGGGAAGAGTACGATACGTTTTTGCAGGAGAAGGTGCAGCCCATTCTGCAGAACTGGCAGGCGCGGGTAAGAGCAGAAAACCTGCTGCAGCCGCAGCTTGTCTACGGCTATTTTCCCTGCCTAGCAGAGGGCAATTCGCTGCATATCTACGACCCCGCCGTGATGAACAGCGACGCTAAGTGGCCTAGTGGTGAGGAAAACGCCATCCACCCACCCACCCCCATTGCCACCTTCACCTTCCCCCGCCAAAAATCAATGCGGCGGCTGTGCATTGCCGATTTCTTCTTGCCTAAAGATCTGGCCCAACCAGGGCAGTTTGACGTGTTTCCCATGCAGGCAGTGACCGTGGGCGAAGTCGCAACGGAGTTTGCGGCAAAACTCTTTGCCAACGACCAATACACTGACTATCTCTACTACCACGGTCTGGCAGTGCAAACGGCAGAGGCAATGGCCGAGTGGTGCCACGCCCGCATTCGGCAGGAACTTGGCTTTAGCGCTCTAGAGCCGTCTACCCTGCGAGATGTGCTGCAGCAGCGCTATCAGGGGTCGCGCTATAGCTTTGGCTATCCGGCCTGCCCCAATATGGCTGACCAGTACGTGCAGCTTGATCTACTGCAAGTTGATCGGCTCGGCATGCACATGGATGAAAGCGAACAGCTCTATCCAGAGCAGTCCACAACAGCAATCATTGCCTATCACCCATCAGCAAAGTACTTCAGCGCCTCATAACAGATCACACCTTATAGCACCTCGTAGGATGGGCAAAGGGCACAGCCCGTGCCCATCTTCTAAGGATCATGGGCTTTGATGGGCACGCTTTGCTTTGCCCATCCTACGACCTACTCATTCTGCAGAAAAAAGATTCCGGATTTTGCATTTTTTCTAAGGAATAAAGTTACAAATGCTTCTGCCTTAGTGTCGAGACTTACGTAGTTTCACGGATACTTATCAGTTCGTGAAAGTAACTATGCCTTGCTTGAGGAAGCTGCTTATCAGTTTTAGTCATCGTTAGCAAGCAGCCCTGCCCCTTTAATTGCTGCTGTTTACCGCCATATATCTCCATAACTCCATGCTAGTCACAAACACGAACGACAGTGGTGCTGGTTCTTTGCGAGATGCGATCGCAAATGCCAGCCCAGGGGATACGATTCGCTTTGATGCCAGCCTGGCCAATCGGACAATTACGTTAACCAGCGGTGAAATATTTGTTACTCCTGGAAAAAATCTGATTATTGATGGGGGAGGTGCGCCCAACCTGATCATCAGCGGCAACAACACCTCCCGGATTTTTCGCTTTGGCTCCAATGTAGACTTTCAGACCAATCAGGTTATTCGCAACCTGACCTTGACGCGCGGCCAATCGAGCGATCGCGGTGGGGCCATCCAGACGGAAGATTTGGGCAGCCTGACCGTAGAAAACGTGACCTTCCTGGAGAATGTCGCCACCAATGGCGGTGCTTCCATCTGGACGAACGCCCGCTCCGGCGGGGTCACCGTCGTCAACAGCCGCTTCATCAACAACCAGGCCACCGCAGGCAACGATGAGCGTGGATCGGGCGGCATTGCCTTCATTGGTTTTGGGCCAGGAGGTAGCGAGCTAATCGTGCGCGACAGTAGCTTTATCGGCAACCAGGGCATCAATGGAGCCGCCATCAACGTTATTAATGGGCGGATCACCATCGAAAACACCCGCTTCATCGCCAATAACACCACCGCTGCGGTGTTTGATACGGGGCAACCCCGCGACTTTTTGCGGGGCTACGGTGGTGCCGTGTATGTCGATCGCGCGAACGATAGCTTGGTGATTCGCAACAGCGTATTTGAAGGCAATCGGGCTGAGGGCGAAGGGGGCGCGGCCTACCTATTCGCTGACCCAGACGATACGGTGGTGATTGAAAACACCGTCTTTCGAGATAACCAGGTGGCGGCCCTGACCGGTGGCGGCAACGGCGGCAACGGTGGGGCGGTCGCCCACGTTCGCAACTCCCTCAACCCAACGGGGAGCCTCGCGGTAGTCAACAGTAGCTTTGTCAATAACGTGGCTAATGGGCAGGGGGGTGGTTTGTGGGTAAACCAAACCAACTCCAACATTGTGAACACCACCTTTTCGGGAAACCGCGCCCCCAACAACTTTGGCGGGGCCATCACCACCTATGACGGCCAAATGAACGTTACCAACGTCACCCTGGCCGACAATAGCGCCGAATTTTCGGGTGCGATCGCTGGCGGTCAGACGGGCGGGGTCACCGCTACCAACACCATCTTTTACAACAACACCTCCAACAATACGGGCGTTTCTTTCAACGGCAACCAGCAGACCAACCGCCCCATGAACAACGGCGGCGGCAACATTCAATTCCCCGCCGGCCCAGAGCTCATACCCGGCATTCTCATCGTTGATCCGCAGTTGGGGCCTCTCCAAAGCGTGAACGGCACCCTTGTGCGGCCCCTCCAACCGGGTAGCCCCGCCGTCGATGCTGGGGTAGTTGTGGGGTCAGTGCTGTTTGATCAACGGGGGACTGCCCGCCCCCAAGATGGCGATAACAACGGCTCGTTCCTCTATGATGTCGGGGCGTTTGAACTAAATGGCGCACTGCCGTCTTCCGCTTTTCTCACCATTGGCGATGTCACGCTGGCGGAAGGTAACGCTGGCACAGTCAACGCCGTTTTTGTCGTCACCCGCTCTGGCAATACCACGGAGACAGTTTCAGTGGATTTTGTGACGGCCAACGGAACGGCAATCGCAGGGGAAGACTACACGACAACCAGCGGTACCCTCTTCTTTGCCCCTGGTGAAACCACCCAAACCGTTGCCGTTGCGGTCCTCGGAGACACCGTGACAGAACCCGACGAGTCCTTTACAGTGAACCTGGCGAGTGCCACAAACGCAACCATCTTGGACGGGCAGGGAACCGGCATTATCGTCAATGATGACGGGGATACCTTACCCACTCCTTCTCAGCCTTCACCCACTCCTCCCCAGCCCTCCGGTGGCGCTTTAGTGCAGCCATTTCTGGGTACCTTCCAGGCCACGGGAGCGATCGCACTGGAAGTAAATTTAACCGGTTACAGAGGCTCTGGTATCAGCGAAATTGGTTTATTTCTGGTGGATGACGACCAGGGTTCGATTGATGGCATTTTGCCAGGGACGACGGGCTACTCGGCAGCCGCTTTGCAACGAGCTAAAACCGTGTTCTCGGTTTTGAATGCTCCCCCCAATAAATTTGCCCCTAGCTCCCGTACTCTGACCTTAGGGGCAAGCGATCGCATCCGGTTTTTACTGGTAGAAGATGGCACTCTAGATGCTCTCCGCTTAGGGAAAAATCCCACTGGAGCCGTTATTTTGTCGGGCAGTGATGGTTTTACCACCACTCAAAATGGTAACGGTTATAACCTGGACTGGGTCACGCGCAACCGTCGACTGTCCCTGAATCTGGGGGCGGTTGGCGCGAGCGGCATCTCAGGCATTGGTACTCAGGATACTACCCAGGGCGAACTGATTGATTTGCGGGAAGTTGCTACCCCTACGGAGGCAACCTTTACCCTCTTCCGAGCGGCTGCCTTTGAAAATACCCTGGGGCTATATCGGGTTCAAAATGAACGGGGAGCCGTTTTAGATACCCTCACAGGCACCACGGTGTTGCCGGGAGAAATGGGCTACCTTCAGGCGGCTCTCCGCAACCGGGTGGAAGGCATTGCCTTTGCGGTGAAGAACAACACTAGCGCCTCCTTCACCGCCACTTTAGACGGCAACACCCTATATGCTCCCTTTCTGGTGGCTAACGGCACGATGGAAACAGCGATCGCAGGGGCAACCATCTACACGCCTTTCATCGGAGCCAATACCGATGGGGTAGACCATGTGCGCCTCTTGGGTAACAACACCTTTGCCTTTGAAGATCTTCTAGGGGGTGGCGATTTTGACTACAACGACATGGTAGCGCGCGTTAGCTTTGGCTGAGGATCGGGAGTTTAAGAGCCAGCGCTAAGAGCGGCGTTTTAACTTAATTTGAAACGCCGCTCTCAGTTTTGTTGCTAACTTCTACCTACGTCCGAGATTGCCGCAGGTTAACGTAGCTAATGCTAGGTTTAGAAACCCCGCGCCGAGCTTGATGCTTGGACTGCTTTGAGGTCATAGCGATCAAAATGCATCCAAGCTAGAGCCCGCTTGAGTTCCTGCCATAGGCGTTCTATTGGATTTAGTGCGATCGCAACCTCTCCCACCAGAAAAAGTGCTCACAGGTTTGGCAGAAGTTAAGCAGAATCGCATTTTTAATCTTCACTTAAGCGGCACTGCTTTTTGTCAATTGAACAAATTGCGCTTGTACCTTGCAATTGCTCGCCTCTCTGTGAAATTCGAACATTACCCAAGAGAACAATCTGCTGATCTGTTGGCACATATCGAATTTCATCAGCATTAGCTTCAATTTGAGCTTCTGGATAGATAAAAGCAGCGTTGCCAATTGCTCTTACTTCCTGTGTCTCTTCATTGACTTCCTGAGCATCTGCACGCACAAAAATTTGCCCCGTTTCCTTAAGTTGGGCAGTGGTCTGTGCGTTTGCTTGGGGATCAATTGTTGAGGTAAGAGCGGATACTACCCACTCAGGCAGCCATCCGGAGGTGATAGTTGTAATGCTTAAACCAGCTGCGATCGCAAGCGAAGCATACGCGACTAAAGCAGCACGCCGACGCAACCCTCTAGAGGGAAGTTTCGGTTGATGGGTGTCTCTCGATGCTGACTGCCGAGCCTGCAACAGTTTGGTTTCTAGTTGGGCCTCAAAAGTTGAATCTGGCTCAATTTCCTCTGCAGCGCGGCTTAGTTGGGAAAGTAAGGCTGAATCTGCCTGAGACAGCTCACTGGACTGATCTTTAGAATTCATAATATTTACTCACAGGTTGTTGCTAAGTAATTACGGAGATCTTTCAACGCGCGGGAAATTAGCATCTTGACGGCAGCTGGGCTTTTTTCCATGACTTGGGCCACTTCAGCAAGGCTCAACCCACCAAAAATTTGAAGTGCGATCGCTTCTGCTCGTTCTGGAGTCAGTTGGCTAAGGGCTTGAGCCACCTGATCAAGCGATAATTGCCGCTCAGCAAAGTCTTCTGGCGCAATAGAATTATCCTCGACTTTAGTGGCTGCTTCTAAGGGCAGCGTCGAGCGTTTGCGGCGGAAGTAGTCTACGTTTTTTCGGTAGGCAACTCCCATGAGCCAAGCTGCAAACTTGCCCCGTCGTCGAAAACTGGCAATGCCTTCTTGGGCTGCCAAAAATGTTTGGGCAGTTAAGTCCTGAGCATCGTGAACATTACCAAGTCTGGCAAACTGGTAGCGGTAGACGGCTTTGAGATGTCGGCGGTAAAGCTCGGCAAAAGCCTCTGAACTGTGCTGTGCTTCCTGGGCCAGTTCCTCATCTGACTTCATTTTTAAATTTAAGAAACTTTGGCTGGCAGGTGAACGAGGTGAGAGAAACTTCATTCATGCGTTCCTGGGTAATGAGGCTTCCAAATTGGACTTCTATAGGTAAGTCGCAAAAAAGCGCCATTTGATAACAGCCAAATCCAAAATTTCTGGGCCCTCAGCACACAACACGGTTGACGCAGCCGCGCCCCTATCCTATGCTCAATCATTAAGCTGTCGCACGCGGCAGCGGTATACAGAACTCGAAAACCTTAGACGCCGCCGGAAGGTGTTAGCGGCACCGACCGACGGCTAAATCCCCAAAACTGAACTAGGCAGCCTCGGAGATCTAGGGTGATGATACCCTGATCATCCTCCACTGCACTATGTAGCGGGATTGGTCAGGGTTTTTGAGTTCTGGTTTCCTCAACCTGACCTCACGCCTGTTGTGCGGGTGAGACGGAGCTGTTTCGAGGGGGGCTTGCCCTCTGGAGAGTGCTGCGCCAAGGCTCGCAATGACAGACGTAGGAAAGGTTTCTATCCACAAACCAAAGGAACCAGAACCCAATGTTTCAATCAACCGACTCGGGCGCACAGCCGCCCACCGTTTTTGCTGAGCTTTCGCCCCATCGTGAAAAAGCCCATATCGTCGTTTATGGCAGCTTGATTGCTTGCGATCGCATTATCAAAAATCTCTATATCCTCCACTTCGCTGAGCCCAACGACTGGACAGATCCGCTGCCTACCGGGCGACCCAACGAATGGATGCGAATGCTTACCAAGCACCTGCTGATTGAATAACCCTTAACCCTGTACCAAAAAGGAGCGACAGCTTAGCTGTCGCTCCTTTTGCAAACTATTTAGCCGTTAGCTCTAAGCTAGAGGGCCATTTTCTACTTCGCTGCGGCTGATTTCATGGGTAGAGCGACCCAGCATCGCGGCGCGGCGGTTTTGGCTTTGCTGACGCTGACGGGCAATTAGTTGACGAGCACGATCTTGAGTAGTCATAGCTGGAGGAACCCTAATTTTGAAAACTTTCTGTATCAATAACTACAGAACTTACTTTCTATTTTAGCGCCCTGGCACAGCTTAGAGATTAAGTCTTTAGGCTGATTTGGTTAACGGCGGCTGAAGATTGAGGCAAGAAACAGCCCATCTTTCACAGTTATGATTTAGATCACGCATAGTTAAAACTTGAATCACTCTCATCGCCAATCCTGCGTCACGTCTGCTCGGGCCTACAGTCACCAGCAAGGGTGGGAAGCATCACCGCTAAAGTCCTACAAAATCACGGTGATACCCGGTCATCTGTCACCTCCTTCTAAGGGCAGATAACCGATTATGAAAGGTGTTGATGCCCCCTCCCCTAAAATGCAGCAAGCCAAAAACGCCCCCTCCCCCTGCGCCAACAAAATTCGCCACGTTTCGGGCTTAGAAATCGGCCTAACTGCTGTTTGTGTGACGTTGAGCTTGTCTTTTCTAGTGTTGAACGGCTCTCTAGCCCGTTCTCAAGAGTTGGTTAAAGACTCTACTCAATCTGCTGAGTTAGCGTTTTGGATGGAGTAAGGTTTCAACGAATTTGCTTTGGCTCACCCGAATATGCGCTTGAGTGTAAGTTGCGCGATCGCATTCTCAGAGCACCCTTAGGCTTGAAGCTATCAGCAGAAGATCTAGCCCACGAAGACCAGGCGCTGCACTTTGGTCTATTCACGGCTGATGATCTGATCGCCTGTGTGGTTGCGATCGCGCTGGATTCATCCACCACCAAACTGCGGCAGATGGCGGTTGCACCAGAGTATCAGGGGCAAGGCTGCGGGAGAGCGCTGCTAAAGCAGGTCGAAGCTATTCTACGGCAGCAGGGGGTTCGCTTGGTGACTCTGCACGCGCGCAAGACGGCAACTGCATTTTATGAAAAACTGGGATACCAGGTCGAGGGGTCAGAATTCATTGAGGTGACGCTGCCGCATTACCGAATGAGGAAGGAGCTTGAGACCTTGAGCCGGTAATGCTGCTTAGTCGGAATGAATTAATTCAGGCGACTCGAGCCCGCTGCGCTTGGTAGCGGGCTTTGAAAATAGCCTGCTGCTGCTTGTGATCAACAATTGGGGTGGGGTAGCCGGTGCGATCGCACTCCTCCTTAGGAATTTTGCCTGTCACCAGCAGCTCCGTATCTAGATGGCGGATCTCCGGTAGCCATTGGCGGATGTATTCGCCGTCGGGGTCATACTTTTGAGCTTGGGTAGCTGGGTTAAAAATTCGCAGGGGCTTGGGGTCCATGCCGCTAGAAGCGCTCCACTGCCAGCCGCCATTGTTGGCCGACAAATCCCAATCGTAGAGCCGCTGCTCAAAGTACTTTTCGCCCAGCTGCCAGTTAATAATTAAATCCTTGGTGAGAAAGCTGGCCGTAATCATGCGGCAGCGGTTGTGCATCCAGCCAATCTCGTTCATCTGTCGCATCGCCGCATCGACAATGGGGTAGCCCGTGCGGCCCTCACACCAAGCCTGAAAGCGGTCGTCGTCATTGTCCCAGGGGAAATCCTTAAGTGGGTCGCGGTATGGGCCTTGAGACAGCTCCGGGAAATGATACATTGCGTGCTGATAAAACTCGCGCCAGGCCAACTCCTGCTGCCAGGTCTGCACATTGCCTCGAGTTTCGTCGCTGCGAGAGCGCTCAAAGGCCGAAAACGCCGCTTCCCACACAGTGCGAACGCCAATCGCGCCAAACTTAAGGGCCGCACTCAGGTGCGAAGTGCCTTCGGTAGCCGGGAAGTTGCGCTGTTCGCCATATTCCTCAACCGGCTGGCTATTGCAGAAATAGTCTAGCCGCTCTTGGGCTGCAGCTTCACCAGGAGCCAACAGCAGCGGCGTATCCCACACAAAGCCTAAATCTTTGGCGCTGGGCAGTGCGATCGCACCCGCCCCTGCTGCCGCTGCCTGTTCTGCCGCCGTTAAGTCCTCAGCGCCTGCTAGAGCCGGAGCTGGAGCCGCCTTAGGCTGCCTCACCCAGTTTCTCCAAAAGGGAGTGTAGACGGTATAGGGCGCATTAGAACCGCTGACAATCTCACCCGGCCCATGCAAAAGCTGATCCCAAAACGTCGTACGCATCTCGACGCCCTTCTCTTTAAGGGCCTGAGCCACTGCTCTATCGCGCTCCCGAGAATAAGGCTCTACGTCGCGGTTCCAAAATACGGCTTGGGCTCCGAGGGCTGCAGCCAGAGCCGGAATTTTCTGCTTCGGATCGCCTTTCAAAATCAACAACCGGCTGCCTGCTGCTGCATAGCGGCTCTGCAGCTCCTCTAGACACCCCATCAGATAGGTGGCTCGCACCGCAGGCACGTCCCCCGTCTCCAAAATGCCAGGGTCTAGGCAAAACACGCCCACCACCTTAGGGCTGCGTTCTCTAGCAGCGGCCAACCCCAAGTTGTCAGAAATCCGCAGATCGCGTCGATGCCAAAACAGAATCAGATCAGCCATGCCCTTGTGTCGCCGCCGCCCCGTTAAAAATGACCGGGTTTTAGTATAACGACAATGCTCTGCCGCTTTCGAGGTGAATCTGCAGCCCACCTAACCCTCTCGCTAGGCCATTCAACCGGGAAGATTTCGGCATACAGTATTGGGGTAAATCGCAAGGAGGCAGCTTTGTGCTTCAGACCAAACAGATTGTGCTCAGCACCTTTAACGGCTACCTAGACTATCTGCAAACCAACCAGCCCGAGCTGCCGCTAGAAGTGATGTATCAGGTGGCGGCCACGCTCACCCAAGCAGAGTTTGCGCTGCAAACGGCAGAGGCCACCGCTAAAGCAGGCTAATTCAACGTTGTTTTCCTGCAACAGAGCGATTAGGGCAAGCAGGATTACCTCCCAAAGCCGCCTCAACGATAAGAAGAATTGTGAAAATCCCCCTTGTTACGGGTTACACGCCTTGAGCTGCACAGTTAGCCTATATAAACTGTGTAAATAGATACGGTTTGTAAGGAATGCCGGGAAAAACAGTCTATTTCGTCCCAGCCCCCAAAAACCTAGGCACCTGAAAACCCTTGAGGAATTAATCATGCAACTGTCTTATCGTGGCGCACATTACGAAGCCCAGCAGCCCAACCTGCAGGAAAGCAATACCGAACAAATCGGTACCTATCGCGGCGCTCGGGTGCAGCGCAAGCACTTCAAGCTCAGCCAGGCTTACCACGGGCAGGTGCAGCTAACCTACCGAGGCGCTAAGTACAACCACGAAGTGTAATAACACGTCCAAGCTACGGCTCCTGTAGCTCCTGTAGGTTTGGTTTCGCTATGCTCAACCTGATCTACAAACCTAATTGGGGTAACAGCGAGTCGAGAAACGGCTTGGCCAGAAAAAAGCTAGAGATTGATTTGGCATCGATCGCTTCGCCAGCCAAAATTGCTTTTTCTAGCTCTGCAGGGGTCATCAAGACCACCTCCATATCCTCGTCTTCGTCCATATCGGGGGGCATTTCTAGCTTCTCCAAATCTGTTGCTAGAAAGGCATAGATTATCTCGTCGGAGTAGCCGGGGGCTAGGGGAAACTTGCCAAGGCTTTTCCAGGTCTGAGCCCGGTATCCTGTTTCTTCCTCGATTTCTCGCAGCACCGTCTCTGCCGGAGACTCGCCCGGTTCAATCGTGCCTGCCGGAAATTCCAGCAGGCGTCCCTGCATTGCAAATCGGTACTGCCGCACCAGCACCAGCTTGCCCTCTGCCGTCAGCGGAATTACCAGTGCTCCGCCGGGGTGCCGCACGCATTCCCAATCGCCAACAGCTTTGTTGGGCAGGCGCAGGCGAATCACTTCAAAGTTAAACTTGCGGCCCTCGTAAAACAAGCGCTGCTTGAGCAGTTGGGGCGGTTCATGACCAAGGGGCATAGGATTTCCTGATGGTAGCTGGGCTGACTAGCTGCCGAGCTGGCTGAAAAAAGCAGCGGCAATTTGTCTAACCAATTGAAGCGCTGTTCCCCAGGATTAGCCAGCCTAGGATCGGAGACTCTGGAAAATACTTTACAGTTCTTCAACTTCCCTTAACGCCGAGTAAATGAACGCCGCTGCAATCCACCTGTTCGACCAGCTGGGCAATTGTCTTGCCTGAGATCGGCTCGACCCAGTCTGGCGCAACTTCTGCTAGGGGCACCAGCACAAAGGCCCGCTCGTGCATCCGGGGGTGGGGAATTTGCAGCGTGGGGGTAGTCAGCACCAGATCGCCAAACAAGATCAGGTCTAAATCGAGCAGCCGAGGCCCCCAACGCTCGCGGCGCACGCGGCCAAAGCTGGCCTCTATCTGCAGCAGTTCTCGCAGTAGGGCTTCTGGGGCCAGACAGGTTTGCAGCAGGACAGAGCAGTTGAGGTAGTCGGGCTGGGGCGGGCCAACCGGGGCCGTTTCATAAAACCTGGAATGGGTTAAGACCGTTATGCCCTCAGTGGCATCCAGGGCAGTCAGGGCATCTTGCAAGATGCACCGGGAGTCGCCTAAGTTGCTGCCAAGTGCGATCGCACAAGAAACCATCCCCATAGGACCAGGTCTGTAAACCGTAGTCTTTCATGCTAGCGCATCCCCTCAGCGCTCTTGGAGCGGCACCCGGTAGAGTTGGAGCATTAGGCCAGAGACTTCTGCCTGCAGGGGTTCAACACCAGGGGGCAAGGCAGGCAGGGCAGCAAAGGCAGCGGCTGTGAGCAAAATCTCATCGTCTTCGGCAATGTCTTCCCCCAGCTTCGAGGCCAAGTTCATTTCGTGGCCAAAGACGTCTCGCTCCCCCACCACCAGCACCTCGCCAAAGCCAATGCCAATGCTGGCGTGCAGGTCTTCTGCCTGGAGTCGACTGAGCACGCTCTCCATCGCCATCAGCGCCTGCTCAGCACTGGGAAACACGGCATAGACATTGTCGGCCTCTAGCTTCAAAATGCGTCCGCCAGAAGCTTCGACTAAGGGCACCGTCAGCGACCGAATCTGATAGATCTGAGCCAAGGACGGAATGATCCCCGCATCTACAGTGAGCCGAGAAAACCCCGCCATGTCCATCACCATGACGGCTAGCTCCTGGCTAAACAGAGCCTCTATCTGAGCATCAATAGCCGCCGCCTGCTCTGGATGGGTCTGTCGCTGCCCCAGCAGCGCCTCAAACGTTTCGAGCGTAGCCAGGGTCAAAGCGGGCTGCATCATATCTTGGCAAGGGGGATCAGTACTCGGTTTCAGTTCTGATGCACCCACGCCACTGCCGCCCAGCAGGAAAATCGCCTGACAGGCTAGAGTTGCGATCGCATTTACCCTTAGCAGAGGCTGCTTTTGTCTATCCATTTACGCTAGACAAGCTATCAAACCGTTAGACGAGGTGAGGCTGCAGCCGCTGCACTAACTGGTCGGCAGGCAACACCCCTTCGATTCGATCAACAGGTTGTCCAGCTTTAAACAGAACTAACGTCGGCAGCGCATGAATCCGATGCTGCTTGGCCAGGTCAGGATAGCGCTCGGTGTCGATCTTGACGATCTTAAGCTGCTGCTTGAGCTGCTCGTTTACTTGCTCCAAAACGCCCGCCATCATCTTGCAGGGGCCGCACCAGTTGGCATAAAAATCTACCAGCACAGGCCGATCAGATTCGGTCAATAGATCGCTGAAGCTTTGAAATTGCTGTTTAGTAGCCATCACCTTACCCCAAAAATTCACTCTGGCTAAATCCTAACCTTGCTGCCAGTCGCTGGCAGGCAGAGATCTACAACCTTTAACGAAGGCAGGTCTCAATGCCGTAAGATATTCAGGCGGAAAGGCTTCTTGCCGTCAATATTTCTAGCGTTTATTCATTGCACCGAGGTTGTCACCATGTCTGAAGCAGCGTCCAAATCCCTCCAAGGCCAGGTCGCCATCATTACTGGGGCTTCCCGTGGGATTGGGCGGGCAGTGGCGCTGTCGCTGGCAACTGAAGGGGCCAGCGTGGTGGTCAACTACGCCAGTTCCAGTGGTGCAGCAGAGGAGCTAGTGACCCAAATTACCCATCAGGGCGGCAGTGCCTTAGCCCTGCAGGCCGATGTTTCGAAAGTCGATCAGGTCGATGCTCTGGTAGCCGCTACCTTAGAGAAATGGGGCCGGGTTGACATCCTAGTAAACAATGCCGGCATTACCCGCGACACCCTGCTGCTGCGCATGAAGCCAGAAGACTGGCAGGCCGTAATTGACCTCAACCTGACGGGAGTTTTTCTCTGCACCCGCGCTGTTGCCAAAACCATGCTGAAGCAGAGATCGGGCCGCATTATTAATATCGCCTCCGTGGCCGGACAGATGGGCAACCCCGGTCAGGCTAACTACAGCGCTGCCAAAGCTGGAGTGATCGGCTTTACTAAGACCATCGCTAAGGAGATGGCCAGCCGAGGCGTCACGGTCAATGCCGTTGCTCCTGGCTTCATCACCACGGATATGACCGATGGCCTGTCTAATACCGAAGACATTCTCAAGTTCATTCCTCTGGGCCGCTTTGGCAAGCCAGAAGACATCGCCGGGATGGTGCGCTTTCTAGCTGTAGATCCCGCTGCCGCCTACATCACCGGCCAAACCTTCAACGTTGACGGCGGTATGGTGATGGCGTAGCAAGGCAGCTCATGACGCGCCCGCAGCCCTAAAATTTTAGGGTAAAAAGTTGACAAACTATCCTGAATTGCCTGAGGGAGTGCTGCAGATTTACGTGAGTTCCTCTAGCCAATCGTTTTGGCTGATTGAAGTCGTCATTACGCTACCCTCACCTCCAAGCATTTACAACAATGACGATCAAAGCCATCAGGCCCGGTTCCAAGTCTCGGAAGCGGCAACTTTCAGCAACCTACACTCAAGCTCAAGTCGATTTGTTAATTCAAAACCGCATGCAGTCCTACCGGCAGGTCGCTCACGAACTGAGGCAACTCATTTTGGAGCTATCTACTACCCGGCAAACTGGACGGTTTTCAGACCGTGTTGAGGTCAGAAAAGCAGCCCTGCTCAAAATTCTGACCAAATCTGCAGATCTGGCGGACCTCTAGATTTACAGCTCAAACGCACTGGTCATTAGTCATTGGGCCCTTGTCCTAAGTGGCTAATGACCTTTGTCACTTTAAACAGCCAACACCCACTGTCTAGATACCGATTCCAGAAAAAGTGCTGCAAATAGGGGGTGGGAGAGTAGATGGGTGGATGAGTAGCGGCTATTTGCTATTCAAAGAATTGATATAAATACTTACAGCCAATAGCTAACCGATCCCCGCTGCAGCGCCACGATAAGCAGGTATGGTAGCTTAAACACTTCGCATGGGTAATCTGACCTAATGGAAGCCCCACTTCCCTGGGCATAGTCTTGCCTGCTTGACCTTAACCAGAATGGTGATTTGAATGAGCCAACCCAAACGTGCACTGCTGACCGGCATTACCGGACAAGACGGTTCCTACCTGGCAGAACTGCTGCTCGAAAAAGGGTATGAAGTGCATGGATTGATCCGGCGGACCTCCACATTCAATACCGACCGCATCGATGACATTTACGAAGATCCTCACAAAGAAGGGGCTCGGCTCTTTCTCTACTATGGTGATTTGACCGATGGCACCATGCTGCGCCGCATTTTGGAGCAGGTGCAGCCCCACGAAGTCTACAACCTGGGAGCCCAGTCCCATGTACGAGTCAGCTTCGACTCCCCCGAATACACAGTTGATACCGTTGGCATGGGCACTCTGCGGCTGCTGGAGGCCATCCGCGACTACCAGCAGCGCACCAGCTTAGAGGTGCGCTTTTACCAGGCAGGCTCCTCGGAAATGTTTGGTAAAGTCCAGGAAATTCCCCAAAAAGAAACGACCCCCTTCTACCCCCGCAGCCCCTACGCCTGCGCCAAGGTCTACGCCCACTGGCAAACGGTAAACTACCGCGAATCTTACGACCTGTTTGCGTGCAACGGCATTCTCTTTAACCACGAGTCGCCTCGCCGGGGAGAAACCTTCGTCACCCGTAAAATCACTCGCGCCGTTGCCCGCATCGTCGCTGGACAGCAGAAAAAAATCTACCTGGGCAATCTCGATGCCAAGCGCGACTGGGGCTACGCCAAAGACTACGTCAAAGCCATGTGGCTGATGCTGCAACAGGACCAGCCCGATGATTATGTCGTCGCCACCGGAGAAACCCACTCCATTAAAGAATTCCTCGATATTGCTTTTCAGCACGTCAACTTGGACTGGCAGAACTATGTCGAGTTCGACAGCCGCTACCTGCGCCCCGCCGAAGTAGAGCTGTTGATTGGCGATCCTGCCAAGGCCCGTGAGAAGCTTGGTTGGGAACCTACTGTTACCTTTGATCAGCTAGTCAAGCTGATGGTAGAAGCCGATCTCGATGCCGTCGGCGTTCAGCACAACGGCGCTGCCAGCTTGGATATTGCTACGCTGCGGCGGGAGATGCTGCATTTGGCTCCTCAGGGGTAGACTGAATCAGCTAAACTGCCAATAGCATTGAGAAGCTGTAATCTGCATGGCTGAAGAACAAACGCCTAAACCGCCTAAAGAAGTAACGCCCCAGGTGGATCCATCAGCTCCTGCTGGTGATGCTCCTGAAGCTGAAGGCAAAGCCCCTGAGGCTGAGGGCAAGGCCCCTGCTGCTCGCGCCGCTGGGAAAGCCGCTGCTGGTGAAGCCAAACCCAAGGCGGCTGCCGGTGACGCTAAGCCCAAGAAGGAAAAGCCGCCTGCTGTTGAAGACAAGCCGTTTGAGCAGTTCATTCAGCAGGATTTTCTGCCAAGCCTAGACAAGGCCCTGAAGCAAAATGCTAAGGGAGAAATTGCGCTGTCTTTCAAGAAGCAACCTTTGCAGGTTCACGGGCTGTCTGATAGCGAGGAGTACTGGCAGGTTAGCGGTCAGTGGCAGGAGAACCAGCGGCAATTTAACATTGCCTTTACCGATGAAAATATCGGTAGCCAAAAGCTCTTCTACTGCTCCAGTGGCGACTTTAAGGGCAGCACGGTTGAGCAGTTCATGGGCGATGAGCGCAAGATAACGCTCGATCTGATGTTGCTCTATACTCTGCAGCGCCTGAACGGGCAAAAGTGGCTAAACCGCAACTAGGCTTTGCTGCGGCAGCATGGATTCTCAGCGGCGGGCACTGATCCAGGTTCACGTCTCGGTCTTTTTGTTTGGCCTAGCTGGGCTCTTTGGCAAGTTTCTGACCCTTCCTGCGAGCTTCATTGTCTTAGGTCGGACGGGCTTTGCCAGTTTGGCGCTGGGTCTGTGGCTGCTGCGGTATCAAACCGCTCTGCGGCCCACAAGCCGCTGGGATTTGCTGGGACTGGTGGGGTTGGGCGGGCTGCTGGCCTTTCACTGGTACAGCTTTTTTCTAGCCATTCAGCTGTCTACGGTGGCGATTGGACTGCTGACGTTTTCCAGCTTTCCGGTCTTTGTCACGCTGCTAGAGCCTTGGTTTTTTAAGACCCGCTGGCGCTGGCGTGATGGTGCGATCGCAACCGCAGTCCTCTTCGGCGTTGTTCTAGTGATCCCTGAATACAGCTTTAGCGCCAGCAGCACCGTTGGCGCGATCTGGGGCCTGCTGTCGGGTCTATCGTTCGCGCTGCTGCAGCTCGTTAACAAGGGCTACCGGCAGCGATATTCGGCATTTGCGATCGCGCTGTACCAAAATGTCTTTGCCTGCCTCAGCCTTCTGCTGGTCACGCCCCTGTCAGCAGCCCTGCTAACCCCCTATAGCCTGGGCCTGCTGCTAGTTCTAGGCGTGCTCTGCACTGCTCTGGCCCATACCCTCTTTATCGAGAGCCTGGCAGTGCTACGCACCCAGCTAGCCAGCGTCATTAGCGCTTTAGAGCCCGTCTACGGCATTCTCCTGGCAGTAGTTTTGCTAGGGGAAATTCCCAATGCGAGAACGCTGATCGGGGGGCTGTTGATTTTAGGCACAACGACGGTGGCGACTTATTGGGAGGGTGAGGGGTAGGGGGTGGATGAGTAGGGGAGATAGGGAAGGCGTAGGAGATAGAAAAAAGCGTCTTCTACGCTGTATAACTCCTTACCACCCTCCCACTCATCCACCCTCCTACTCCTTCTTCTCTTCTCGCAAATGCCGAGGTCGCCAGCCAGGAACGCTCTTTTGCGGGGCGCGGGCGACGACTAGGCAATCGTCGGGTACGTCTTTAGTGATGACAGAACCTGCGCCAACGGTGACGTCGGAGCCGATGGTGATGGGGGCGACTAGGACGCTGTTGGAGCCGGTTTTGGTGCGATCGCCAATTATGGTTGGGTGCTTTTTATAGCCGTCGTAGTTGGCGGTGATGGTGCCTGCGCCAACGTTGACCTGAGTTCCTAGCGTGGCATCGCCCAGGTAAGACAGGTGAGCGACGTTAGTGCGATCGCCTAGCGTGGCCTTCTTGAGTTCAACGAAGTTGCCGATGCGGCAGTTCTCTCCAACTACAGCATGGCCTCGCAGGTGCGCATAGGGGCCTACCCGTGCCCCATCCTGGATCACGCTGTCGGAGATGACCGAGAAGGCAACGGTCACGTTGGCCCCGATCTGGCTGTCTTCGATTAGGCTGCCGGGGCCAATGCGGCTGCCGGTGCCAATGGTGGTGTCGCCCCGCAGGTGAGTCTGAGGCTCGATGATGACATCGGGCTCGATGTGCACTGTGGTGTCGATGGTGGTGCTGATGGGATCGATCAGGGTAACGCCAGCGGCCATCCACTGGTCTTTGATGCGATCTTGCAGAATGGCGTAGGCTTCGGCCAACTGCTTGCGGTTGTTGATACCCAGAATTTCCTGGTAGTCTTCGACGTTAAACGCCATCACTGGGTTGAGGTCTTTGACTACGTCGGTCAGGTAGTACTCTTTCTGGTCGTTGTCGGCCTTGAGGTGGGGCAATACCTGCATCAGCGCTTGCCAGTTAAAGCAGTAGGCCCCGGCATTGATGCGGGGGTTTTGGCGCTGGGCAGGGGTGCAGTCGCGGTGTTCGACGATTTCGGTGACGATGTTTTGGTCGTTGCAAAAGACGCGCCCGTAGCCGGTGGGGTCGGGTAGCTGGGCGGTGAGTAGGGTGGCGGCATTGCCCTTCTCTTGGTGCGTTTTCACCAGGTTTTCAATCGTGGAGGGGCGCAGCAAGGGCAGATCGCCGTTGAGCACCAGCAGATCGCCCTCAAAGCCCTCCAGATGGGGGATCACTTGCTGAACGGCGTGCCCGGTACCTAGCTGTTCGGCCTGCTCGACGAAGGTCAAATTGGGCCGGTGAGACAGGGCGTTTTGCACCTGGTCTTTGCCAAATCCAAAGATAATGAACTGGTGCTCTGGGTTGATTCCAGAAAGCCCTTCTAAGACTCGCTCTACCATCGTTTTGCCGCCCACCGAATGCAGAACTTTGGGCAGGCTCGACTTCATCCGCGTGCCTTTACCGGCGGCCAAAATTGCGACAGCTACCATCGACTTGTGTTTCCCTAGGCTGGTTGCTCAAGGGAGTATATCGCGGTTTAGGGGTGTTGGGGGGTGGGAGGGTGGATGGGTTAGGGGTGGATGGGTGAATGAGTGGGAAGAGGTGGTAGGAGGCAGGGGAGCAACATGGCTCCTCGTTCACTGCGCCCTGCATTGGAATGTCTTGGGGAGACTCTGCCTCTGCTATAAAACTGAAGCCTTAATCGGCGGCTAGGGTCGTGTGCTAAAAGATCTTGCTTATTTGTTGGTCGGCAAAGTTACGGTGAACGTTGTGCCAACATCCACCTCACTGGTTACTGAGATCGTTCCACCTGCTTGCTCAACCACCTGTTTTACAATTGCCAACCCCAGGCCAGTTCCCGGAATCTTACCGACATTGCTGGCACGATAAAAGGATTCAAACAACCGTGTTTGATCAACTGAGGGAATGCCAATGCCCTCATCCTGTACTTGAAAGATTACGGCCTCTGCTTGGCACTTCAATTTAAGCCAGACGGTGCTTTGAGGCGCTGAATATTTGATCGCGTTAGACACTAGATTCGTCAGAACCTGTCGCAGTAGCGATTCATTGACGCTGGCCATCAAGCGCTCGTCTTCGCAATCGACCTGAACTATGTGATTGGTTCCCGTGCCGACTTTGATTTCTTCAATCAATTTGCGGCAGAACGGCTCGATCTCCAGCAGCGGAGCATTAGCAGCCAATCCACTCATTTCAACTTTGCCGACCGCCAGAACATCGTCGAGCAAAGCCGTCATGGATTCGACTGCTGTTTGAATCCGTTGGGAAAAGTCGGTTCGGCGTTCCGGTGGCAAGTTGTGCTGCTCTAATAGGCGAGCAAACCCAGAAATGACATTGAGGGGATTGCGAAATTCATGGGAAACCATTGAAACGAAACGAGACTTTAGCTCTTTGAGTTCGCGTTCTTGCTCTAGTGCAGTTTGAAGCTCAAGGGAGAGCCGTCGCGATCGCAACAACATTTCCACCCGTGCCTGCAACTCCAACTTTTCGATCGGTTTGCTAACGAGTTCATCGACGGTTTGCCAGAGATGCCGCGTCAACAGTTTGACATCCGCCCGGAGCGTAATCAGTAGGACTGGCAAAAATACAGGCTGCTCGGCTTGTTTTCTGGCCCGTACCCATTCCCATGAATGATGTAAGGCCGAACCATCTAGAATGCACAGGTCAAGCGGTTCGTTTAGCAGTGGAACGGCTTTCCCTGCCTGCACCACAGATTCTCCGACTACGACCTCGTAGTATCGTTCAAGCCACTCTGCTAGGAGGCGGCGATTTTCCGTTTGCTCAACAAGGATCAAAATTCGGCTCATCGCTTACTCACCTTCCAGCAGTTCGGGGATACCCGTGAGGATGCCTCGAAGCTGCTTGAGCGGAGTGCCAACCTTAATCCCGTAGCGACTGATTTTAAATTCGCGCAATGTTTTCTCAAAATCGCTCATCCGCTTTTTGAGCACACCAATCACTCGCCGCAATTCGCCTTGTATTTCCAGGTAGCGCAGAAAGATAATGGTATCTGCTAAATAGCTAATGCCAATTTCAGTTGCCCGAAATTCTCCCGTAATCGATTCAACCTCGTTGATTAGCAAGACAGCAACTCCCATATTTTGCAGATACTTGCAAAGGGCATGGAGGTGAGGCGTTAAGTCTTCGCCTCGAACTGAAAGCCGGTAGCCAGACACACTATCGATCATGACAATTCGCACCTGCTGGTGCTCGACTTCCTGTCGCACGAGGCTAGCAAATTCGTCGGGTGTGTAGTGAAGCGGTTCGATTTGCACGATCGAGAGGGTGCCGCGCTCCTGCATCGCGTGAACCGGAACATTGACGCCTACAGCCCGATGCAACAGCGTTTCCCTGTTTTCCTCAAAGGTGTAAATCACCGATCGCTCTCCCCGTCCGGCCGCCTCTTTCATAAACTGAAGCCCTAGGGTACTCTTTCCCACGCCACTAGGCCCGCTGAGGATCGTGATCGTGCTGCGCTCAATGCCACCATGCAGCAGTTCGTCAACTTCTGGAATCCCAGAGGAAATGGTTTCCGTTGTAATCGCTGCTCCAAACACTTCGGGCAGCAATCTTGGAAACAGCTGCATTCCGTTACTAGTGAGGCGAAGACTGTGAGAGCCGTCTCGAAAATCACTCCCTCGAAACTTAGAAACACTCAAAGTGCGAGCGCCCTCATTGAAATCCAAACTGAGGACTCCATCGCTCATGAACTGCAAATCATCGTCAGGGGCTTCGATGCTATGTTCTGAAGTAAATAGAACCGTCGTGTCTTGCTCTGTCAAAAATCGTAGAAACGACAGTACCTGTTTGCGAAATTGGAAGGTATCTGTAGCCAGGTAGCGAAACTGCGTCATCGAATCAATGAAAATTCGCTGTGGCTTTAGGGTTTCGACTTGCTCCACAATGCGCTGGGTCGTCGGTTCGCGCTCTACTTCAGCAGGTGAGAAAATATCGTAGGTCTGCACCTGAGCAAAAAATTCGGAAGTCGGGCTAAGGTCAAGAAAGGTGATGCCTTGAGTGTCAAAGTCCAATCCTTCAGCCGTTCTTTGGAGTTGGGCGACAGTTTCTGCCAGCGTAATAAACAAAACAGGTTCGCCGTTTGCCACCCCCGACGTTAAAAAGTGCATTCCCAACGTTGTTTTGCCGGTGCCTGGTCCCCCCCGAACTAGGTAAGCACAACCGGGAACATAGCCGCCGTAAAGAATTTCGTTTAGTCCCGAAATTCCTGTAGATAGACGATCGATAGACATCTGCAAGCCGCCACCTCGACTCCACTGACACTACAAAACAGTGAAGTAGGGCTGTCTGGGCCAAAACCGTAGGTAAAGCTCCTCTGAAAACGCTGATACCTCGCTAGAGCTACCCACAATTTTAGGAAAGACGCACTACTTCACACCCTTGACTGCACCACTACACACTGCCGACTCACACTATTACACACACTACTGGCACAGCAGGTCGTTAAACTGCAGCCTTAGATCATCACTGTGGCACAGTAAGTCACTAAACTGGCACAGCAGATCCTTAAACTGCAGTTTTTAGATCGCCGATGTAGCACAGTAGACCACCAAGCTGGCACAGCATTTCTACTAGCGACGAGGCCCAGCCATTGGCTACAAAAAAATCCCAACACAAACGCCTGCGTCGCCAACTGACTACAGCCTAAGCAGGCCCTCCCTCGCTCCAGTGCTTTCCTCGTCTCCTCGTTTCAATGCTCTGCATTTGAATGCCCCCAGTGGCTCTGCCTCCTAAGATTAGCGGCAGAGCCACTAGGGAAGGTACCCAGACAGAAGCCTGGATACCCGAGCAGAGGCTATTCAATCAGCAGGTGTTTGGTCAGAATCCGTAGCCATTCGTTAGGGCGACCTGTAGGAATGGGGCCGCTCCAGTCGTTGGGGTCGGCGAAGTGGAGGGTATGAAGGGTTTTGACGATCCTGTCGCAGTAGAGCAGGCTGCCGTAGACGACGATGCGGCCTTGTTCGCGGTGGGGTACCTGCTCAGCAGAAACGGTGGGCGACTGTGCGCCCGAATCGGGTGATTGAAACATTGGGTTCTGGTTCCTTTGGTTTGTGGATAGAAACCTTTCCTGCGTCTGTCATCGCGAGCCTTGGCACAGCAATCTCTGGGGGGTAAGCCCTCTTGAAACAGCTTCGCCTCACTCGTACCAACAGGCGTGAGGTCAGGTTGAGGAAACCAGAACTCAAAAACCCTGACCAATCCCGCTACATAGTGCAGTGGAGGATGATCAGGGTATCATCACCCTAGATCTCCGAGGCTGCTACGGTCAGTTTTGGGGATTTAGCTGTCGGTCGGTGGCGCAAACACTTTCCGACAGCGCCTAAGGTTTTCGAGTTCTGTATACCGCTGCCGCGTGCGACAGCTTAATGATTGAGCATAGGATAGGGGCGCGGCTGCGTCAACCGTATTGGCGCTGAAAGTCTTCTAGCCTCTTTGAGAACTCTGTTACCAGTTCAGAATTCGGTGCGTCCCGCTGAAGCAATAGCGCACCTTACAAAACTGCTACTCTTCATAGTTCAAAGACCAACGTCCTTCAATTAGACAATTCAATTCAGCCTTTATGTGCTTTAAATATGCTGCTTCTCTAAGAGTCTTTCGATTATCTGAAGAAAATATTTTATAAGTATCTTCTAAGTTCAGGCTGTCTATAAAGTCAAACCTTTTCAACGCTTTCACAGACACCCCGAACACCTCAAGTGTTTGCAGATAGTTCTCCTGGGCCGTCAAAAAATCCTCAAAGTACTCTATTAGCTCTGGGACTACAATAAACTCGACACGATGTCCCTCAAACAGATATGTGAACACAAACAATGGTTTATATTCCTTCTCATCTAAGCCACAAAAGGTTTCTAGGTTCATCCAAGCATTTCGAACCTTTTAGGAATATCGCTTGTGGCTTGAATTAAACAGGATTGTAAAGTCATTGAGATTTGTAACCATCACCAAGCAACGAGTTTCTAGTTCATCCATGTATTCTCCAATCACGATTGATCGGATAACCGGAAATAACAGGGTGGTCTTATTCAACGCCTTGAGCAACCGTTTAATTTCTCGGTACACCTGGGGCTCTTTAGAGGATGTTTGAGAAGTACCACAGCTTATCTGGATCCCCCCTGCCCCCTTGAAAAGGGGGTAAAAAGTCCCCCTTTTCCTACGCCTTTGGCGCATGCCCGTAAGGGCTATAGGGGGATTAGGGGGATCTTTGTCAAGCGAGTGCATCGAAGAAAACTTCTCAAACGAGCTAAAGTCAGCTAGTGCCCTGAGCCGCTTCCTCAATCACTACGCTTGGTCAGTGCAGGGGATGATTCGCCAAGTTCGAGGGGCACTGCGAGAGCAACTGAAACGCTATCGGCCCCGAGGACGGCGGCCTCATTTGCAGGTGATCCTGAATTTGATGGCAAGCAGGACAAAGATAGTGTTAATGCCCAATGGTCATTAAGCCATGTTTACGGGCTCTACCATGACATATAGCGGGCATTGCAGCACCAGATTTCTCGTTAATGAGCCTTTCTACTCTATCAATCTCACAGCAGATTAACGCACTACCCTTTTGCGTTTGAGGGTTGAACCTGCACCTAGAGCGCCAAAGGCTAGAAAACTTAATGTAGAGGTAGGCTCAGGAACAGGCTGAGTGCGGGCTAAGGCAACAGCGCCTAGTCCATCGTCTCCTAAATAACCATTTGATGGGACTGAGGTTATAACTCTTACAGTCTCACTAGGATCTATTTGCAATACAACGATTCCGCTTTCGGTTCCTGCAAGAAACTGTTTATCCTTAAATAGTAAAGTGCCGTTAAGAAAAATGTCATAGCGATTGTTCTCATCAGGATCTATAAGCCCAAAAAATACCTTATCCGTAAAAGATGTAATCTGTAGCTCGTTCCCAACAAACTTATCTGATTGATCGAAAAAGGTTAAAACTCCTGGTTGAGAGATAGGTAAAGGTGTTTTATTGTTAGATATACTGAACACTACCGTCTTATCAACTGAAAGAGTTGGAGACGGATTAAGACTGGCTGTGCCAACATTCTCGAACCGGCCATCTGTAGCTAAAATTGAGCTAATGCTTTGTCCTGTAATTGAATTAGGAATTTCAGTAACGAAGCTAAACGCTTCAGCTTTACTCTGGAGGAAGAGACTGCTTACAAAAGTGAGAACTCCAGCTAGTAGGACAGGGAGTTCTAGCGAGAACTTTCGTGAAGTCATAAATTACAGGCTGTACTAAATTTAGTAATTTTAAATTAATTTATTTGCATCTAGAGAATTATAGACAAACCTATGTTCATCAATTTTTTATCTGTGTTCATCAATTCTTTAATTTTGATCTAAATAATTATGTACGTAATTAGGCTATGCATTATCGCTTCTTTCTTTACAGAATAATAGTTAGAGAGTCTACGTAGTATGTAATTGAGCGATTGCTTCATCTCTTGCTTCCTCCTCTGGGGATGGCAAATTATATGAAAATCTATGCATTGTACGCATATTTCTTAACACTTGAGAGGCCCTTAAAAGCCTTACCCAGCGGAAATTTCCAGCCTTTTCATTACTTAGACTCATATCGAGATAAACGAATTAAGAGAAGAAAAGTAAGCAAACTCAGATTTTGCACCTAGAGATTTGTACTTGCAATCCATGTCTCTGTAGTAGAGGACCGTTTATATTTATGAACCCGACGGTTCAGTGACCACCCTATTAGCCCCTGACTTCCTTAGCGGCAGCCCCATCCTGTCAGGATTCACCCTAAATTTGCGGGAACTGTGGCCTGAGTAGAAGACAGCAATGGTAGGGCTGGCAGCGCCCACCCTACTTAAGCACCTGGGCTAAAAATCGCTCAGTGTAGTAGATCGCTAGCTGACTGCTGGGGCCATTGAAGACCGCATCAAAAGCATGATCGGCCCAGGGAATTTTGATATAGAGGGCTGAGTTGCCCGCCGCTAGAAGCTGTTGGGCTAGCGCCCTACCATATTGGGCCTGTACAACATGGTCGCGCCCGCCGTAGAACATCAGAGTAGGCGGCAGCTGAGGCCGCACTGCATACAGAGGAGACGCCTGCTGATAGCGCTCTGGCTGTTGGTCAGGGCCGTTGCCCAAAAAGGCCGTTAAGACAGCGCGGGTATCAATTGGGTCGGGCACCGGCGGCTGGCGGTAGGCCGTCGCCAAATCGACCGGGCCATAGAAGTTAACGACACCTCGTAGCGGCGGAGCCTCATCGCTGTAGGCCAGCAGCATAGCCAAATGCGCCCCAGCAGAACGACCCAACACTGCCATGCGAGCCGGATCAACGTCGTATTCGGCGGCGTGGGCGCGAATGAATGCGATCGCACCCCGCACATCTTCCAACTGAGCCGGAAACTGATACTCGGGCGCATGGCGATAGTCGATGGCGATGACTGTATAGCCCTGCCCGGCTAGGTAGCGATTCAAATCGGCATCTTGGGTGGGGCTGCCCCGCTGCCATGCGCCGCCGTAGATAGCAATTAGAGTCGGGTGGGGAGCACGCTCTAGGGGCTGGTACACGGCCAGAGTCAGCGGCACACCATCGGGTTCAGCAAAGGGAATGCCGACCGTTTCTCGCACAGATGGCAGGGGGATGCCTGTAAAAGCAGTACGCCAGCGAAAGGGACGGGGCTGAAAGGCTGCTATGGGGGTCGCCGGATCAACCCCAAGCTGCTGCTGAAAGGTCAAATTGGCCTGCTGCACAACGGCGGGTAGCTGCAGACTGGGCAGGCTGCTAAGAACTAGGGCCAGGGCACTCAAACCCAGAGCAATGCGGCTAAGCCTAGCTTTGCCCGCCCAGCCTGCAATGAGAAGTGCGATCGCATTTGCCCCCAGCAGCCAGGGACTAATTTCGGGAGCCCCAACCGAGAGCGGCAGCAGCGCAAAGACCGGGGCCGGAATCACAATCCACAGGCTCAGAAATAGCCCAACTGCGCTAAGCAGCAAAGCCAGCCAAGAAATGGCTACAGACCCTATTCGCATCGATGCCCCCAAGTTGAGTTACCGCTGATCCCGTCGCCGCTATAGCCAGTTGCCCACTACGATCAGCGGTGCCCAGTAAGCGGGGTGGGCTCCATCGCCGCCCGCTGCAATGACTGCTTTTTGGGCTGCCTGTAGAGCCTGAGCTTTGTTAAGCTCAGGCTTGATCAGCCCAGTATAGAAACCGCTGACGAGCTGGGCGGTGGTGGCATCGTCGATGGTCCAGAGAGATGCGATCGCACTGCGCGCCCCAGCACGAATCGCCACGCCTGCCAGCCCCAAGGTCGAGCGATCATCGCCCACGGCCGTTTCGCAGGCCGTCAGAGAGATCAGCTCAAGCGGCTCAGCATTGGGCGAGCTGCCGCGAATTAGGCGCTCCAGTTCGCCAAAGGTGAGCTTTTCGCCCTTGCCAGTGACGATGAACGTGTCTTTAGGATCGCCCCCAAACTGGCCGTGAGTGGCTACATGCAGCAGCGGAAAGGGCCGCTGAGCCAAGGTTTGCCCCAATCGCTCGCGGCTAAACTCACCATTGAGCAGCGCCTGACTTCCCGGAAACTGAGTGAGCACCGTATTAATCTCGGTGGGCACATTGCGCAGGGGAATGAAAGACTGACCATCGGCGGTCGTGATACTTTGACTCAGACCTAGGGCCAGGGCCTGCAAATTTTCTTCCCGCAGGGGCCGAAAATCGGTCAGCGTTAGAGAGGGCGTAGTGGCCACGGCATAGCGCTCGATCAGGTAATGCTGGCCGTCGTACAGAGCCGCCATCGGCACACTGCGCAACACGCCATCCTGCACAAACACTAGAGTCGTGGTACCGCTGGCCTGCAGGGCAGATTCAAAGGGCTGGATCAGCCAGGCGTAGAGCTGTTGGCTGCTGCTGCTGTCAAAGGCGGGGTCGCGGTAGCGCTGCAGCCGAATGCGAAAGTCAACGACAGTCTTTTGCAGCAGCGAACTGTCGTCTACCCAAGCTAGCTGCTGCGACCCATCGGGGAAGCGGGCAATAAGCGCAGTGCGCTCCGGCAAAATGATGGAGCTGATGACAGTAGTGGCCGAGCTGGCGCTGACCTGGTCTACCCGCGTTTGGCTGATGGGGGCAATCACGCAGTCGCTGCCAAAGTAGCTCTGCAGTTCAGCCAGCTTGAGCGAGTCGGCGGTAGTCAGGGCGGCCTCCAGGTTGACTGAGGTTGCCTGCTTGGGAAGTGCGATCGCACCTTCTGGCTCTAGCTGGAGAGCAATCAGCTCCCGGTAAATCGGTGCGACCGTGTCTCGAAAGTCAAACTGCAGCTCCTGGTCAGCAATCAAAATGTCGTTGCGAATCACCTCTAGGGTGGCTATAGCCTCTTGGTAAGCCGCTAGGGCCTGCGCCTGCTGCCCCTGCGCCCGATAAATTCGCCCTAGCTGCCACTGCCACAGGTAGGTGCTGTCGGTCGAAACCAAAGCCTGATCGGCGGCCCAGAGTGCCTGCTGAGTAAAGCTAAGAGCAGTCGGCAAATCGCCCCGGCACTGGCTCAGGTGGCCCAGTTCACCCAGAGCAAAGGACGCTGCTCGGTCATCATCAATGCGGATAGCAATGGCCTGGGCCTGCTCTAGCCAACGCTGGGCCTCGGCTTGGTGAACTCCTGGAACGCAATTCAGCGTGGCGCGACTGGGCTGGTAGGACTTAGCCAACGTAATGGCAGCATAGGCCGTTTCGCGGCTAGGAGGCAGTTGGCCGATCAGTTGACCCAGCCGCTGACGGCTAGTGTCAGCCTCGGCAGAGCGCTGCTGACGCTGGTAGAGGGGCAGCAGACTGAGATGCGATCGCACCTCAGCCCCAGCATCCTGCCGCTGGCGGGCTACCTCCAGCCCCTGCTGCAGATAGGTCAGCGCCTGGGCCTCTTGTGCCTGGGCCTGGGCCTGCAAAGTTTGAGCAAATTCAATAATGCCCAAGCTTTCAGACGAAGCTGCCCGCCGATAGCTGGCCTGAGCCAGCCGGATGTAGGTATTGCCCAACCCACTCAGCATAGAGGCCTGATACTGGTCTAGCCCGTGAGCCTGCACCAGGGCCAGCCCGGTCTGAAGTACCTTGAGCGCCTGCTCATAGTCACCCCTGAGGCGATAGGCTTCTCCCAGGCTGCCCAAAGCGGCAGCCTGTCCTACCGGATCGGCAGCGGCTTGGGCTAGCGACAGCGCTGTATTGGCCGCGCAGTCCATTGCGCTTCCGGCTTCGCCCTGGGGCAGGCAGAGTAGGGCAATGGCTCGGCGGTGCTGCCCCAGGCTGGTATAGACTTGGGCCTGTTCGGTCAGCGTGTGGCTAACCTGTGCCAAGTTGCCTAGCTGTCTGTGGGCCGCCGTGGCCTTTTCCCAGTAGTTCAGGGCTTCTGGGGTTTGCCCGATCTGCTGATAGGCGCGGGCCAGGTTCTCCTGCACAGTGGCCTGTTCTGCCAGAGCAATGCCGACCGGAAAAGCCGCTAGCGCCGCCTGCCAGTGCCGAATCGCCATTGCATAGTCGCCGCTCTGGTAGGCCGCCACGCCCGACTGCACCAGCTGGCCCGGAACAGCGGTGCTCCTGCTCACTTGAGAAAACCCTGGCAGTGGGGCCAGCCCCAGCCAGAGCGTGAGAATGAGACTGCTTAAAAACAGAAGGGCGGCGGTGCGGCGAGGCCAACGCTGAAACATGAGGAGATGGGGTATTTAAAGGAGAATGACGTTTTGATCAGGGTGAGGCGGCCCTGTTGTTATGGTAGGCAAGTCTACAGGGGAGTTGGCTGAGGCGACTGTAAACAATCTTTAGGGCTGGCCCTTGAGGGGGCTTTTAGGGGGCATTGAAGGGGCTTTGAAAGATGCACCTCAGCATAGCAAAGGGACGTAAGGGAAAAAGTAATGATTTGGCAAACTATATCTCGTCCACGGTTTATTTTGGCTGCGATTGGAAGTGGCCTGATCGGGAGTGCGATCGCAGTCTTACCAGCATCGGCCCAGGTGACGGAGGTGATCCCAGACGGATCTCTGGGCACGACCGTAGACGCCTTTCCCTCGACTTATCTGATTGAGGGCGGTGTAGTCCGCGACCAAAATCTGTTTCACAGCTTCGAAACGTTCAATGTGGGGGCTGGAGACGGGGTTTACTTCTTCTTGCCCCCTGGTGATCTGGCCAACATCTTTGCCCGCATTACAGGCGCTGCAGCGTCCTCAATTAATGGCTTGGTCAGCATTGTCCAGGACACAGGGGGCGGGTTCGAGGTGCCAGACACCAACCTATTTTTGATTAACCCCTATGGCGTTGTGTTTGGCGAGGAGGCGGCGCTGAGTGTAGGTGGAGCCTTTGTCGCCACCACTGCCGACACCCTACAGTTTGGCGAAGCAGGTCAGTTTAGCGCCCTCAACCAGGAGGCACCGTCGCCGCTACTGACGGTCAACCCCTCTGCTTTTCTCTTTACTCAAGCAATCCCAGGCTCGATTGTCAGCACCTCTCGCGCCGATGCGGGCACAAACTACTTCTTGAGCCCAGCTCAGGGGCTGCGGGTAGTTGACGGTCAGAGCCTGATTTTGCTGGGAGATCAGGTTTTGATTGATAACGGAGGCTTGAACGCCTTTGGGGGTCGCATTGAGCTAGGTGCGATCGCAGGCACAGGCTCTGTAGGGCTGGCTCAATCTGGGGGCAATCTACAGCTCAGCTTCCCGGCAGCTGTCGAGCGCGGCGACATTGCCCTGCTCAACGGGGCGCAGCTTAGCGTCATTGGCCCAGATCGGGGAGAGATAGCCCTTTATGGCCGCAGCATTGACATCGCTGGAAACAGCGAAATCGCGGCAGGGCTAGGGCCGCTGGCAGGCGATGAAAGCAGCCGGGCAGGCGATATTGAAATCAACGCTACCGGGCGACTGCGGCTATCGGAAAGCAGTGATCTGTCGAACAATGTGTATCTTGGCTTGGGCAGTACGGGCAATATTGCGATCGCAGCCCAAACCCTCGAACTGCTAGGGGGCAGCACCATCGCGGCCTTTACCTTGGGCCAGGGCAGCTCCGGCAACATCACCATTCAAGCCGAAGATACGATTCGCCTCGCTGGCACTGGCCCCAGCGGAGAGATCAGCCAAATCACGTCTACCATCCTTATTATCGATCCCGAACTGGAGAGTACTGCTCAGATTGGCAACGTGACGCTTCAGGCTCCTAAGGTGGTCATGACGGACGGATCGCAGCTAATAGCTTCGTCGTTTTCACCCGCGATTAATGCGGGCAATATCCGGATACTGGCTAGCGACCAGTTCAGCCTCAGCGGCGAAGGCACCTTGATTCAGTCCATCACCAACAATTCAGGCAATGCGGGCGATGTCGAAATTCAGGCTGGTTCAGTCCAGGTCACTAACGACGCGATTATCACCACCTTGACCAACAGCACGGGCAATGCGGGCGATGTGAATATCCGGGCAGGCTCGCTGCAGATTAGCAACGATGCCGTGATTACGACCTTGACCAACGGCACAGGCGATGCGGGCGACATCAATCTCGATATCAGCGGCACCGCTCGCTTTATTCAGGGAGGTCGCCTGGTAACAGCGACGGCTGCCCAGGGTGACGCCGGAGATATTGTCCTGAGAGCAGGCGAGGATGTGATCATCGATGGCGTCGGCCGCAATGAAGACTTCAGCGGGATTTCTAGCTCGGCAGACGAAGGCTCCCAAGGCCAGGGCGGCGATATTCTGGTTACGGGCAGATCGCTCTTTGTCACCCAGGGCGGCATCATCAACGCGGCAACCGGCGGCACTGGCCAGGGCGGCACCCTAGAACTCAACCTGCGAGATCTGTTGCTAGTCGATGCCAGCAACATCACGACGCTAGCTCTGCAGTCTACCGGGGGCGATATCGTCATTAATGCCGACCGGGTGCGCCTCTCAAACAGCGGCGACATTTCCACTGTGGTCTTGAGCGGCGAGGGTGGGGGCGGCAACATCTTCATGACGGCCCGCTCTGTGATTGCGCTGGGCGACAGCGACATCCTGGCCTTTTCTGTGGGCGGCAGCGGCGGCAACATCGTGCTCAATACGCCCGCTTTTTTTGGCGAGAATTTCCAGCCCGCCCCGCGCGGCACCAACCCAATTGAGCTAGACGGCAATGATCGAGTAGATGTGAATGCGAGTGGTGCGATCGCAAGTGGTGCGATCGCGCTGCCCGACGTCAGCTTCATTCAAAACAGCCTAAGCGAACTGCCCGATACCGTGGTTAATCCCGATCAGCTCATTGCTGGCAGCTGCATCGCGCCGACCGTAGCAGGCACCGCCTCTCTAGTCATCACCGGCAGCGACAGCCTGCCGGCCCACCCTGGTGAAGCCGCGCCCGCGCCCTTTGCCACCGGCTCAGTTCAAGCTATTCCAACCCCCACCAGCTCCGCTCCCTGGCAGCCCGGCGACCCCATCGTAGAACCCAACGCGGTGACTTCTCTGGCCAATGGTCGGCTCGTACTGGCCCGAACCTGCCTAGAAAACCAGTAACCGCCATTCTCTAACTTAAAAAGAAGCGGCCTCAGTGTTTTGCAAATCCAGCTCAACGGCCTGCCCTGGCTCCACCACCACCGAGGCAAAGTTACCGCTGCCCGAAAATCGATTGAGATAGAGATTTTCGCCCGATTCTGCAAAGACGGTATATTCTCCCGCTGCCAGCTCAGCAGCATAGCGACCAGCCTCATCGCCGCTCACGCGAACCACAAGGGCAGGATGATCCTGGGCCTCACTAACAGGCCAATAGGGGCTGCCAGTCGCCGGAATCTGGCCTGCGAAAATCCAGACAACAGTTTGAACAGGTTCAGCCTGACCCAATGAAGCAGACCCAACAGAGGGCATCTGGTTGCCGCTCAGGCGCAAAACCTGACCTTGAATGCCCTGGGTAACTGGAGCAGTGCTTTCATGCAACGGTGAAAAGGCCATAGTGGCAAGGGTAATGAGACTACTGAGTAGGAACATAGCTTTACGAGGGGGTGGGTGGGGTATGGGGAACGGGGAAGCAGGAGGGATGGGAGGCAAGGGAGCAAGGGAAAGAGGTGGAGAGATGGGGAAGGTGGGGGAGACGGAGTATCAATCCTTCTTATTCCCCCAGATCTCTTGCTCCCTACTCCCTGCGGCCTCTTACGCTAGGGCAAACTCCTTAGCGGCCCAGGCTGGTTGCTGGAAAGCTGGCAGCAAGTCGTCCTCCAAGGAAAAACCAGAGTTGGATACTGGCTCGCTCAGGTCTGTGATATAGGAGAACTGTTCTAGAGCCATTAGATTCAGCTGGTAGGGCTGGAATACAGCTTGGCCGCTGCCGGGGACAGCTGCTGCCTCAGAGGAGTTTGAGAACAGGGGGGAGTTCGGGACCAGTGAGTAAGTAGTGATTGGTTCTGTGGGCATGGCTTGGGCAGGGGCGTAATCGGTCTGGGGTAAGCCCCAGGGAGTTTGTGCGCTCAGGTCAATTGCTGTGCCGGTGAGGATTTCTCGGACTTGGGCATGGGTAAGGTTGCGGTTGGCACTGAGCATTAGGGCGATTACGCCGGCAACGTGGGGAGCGGCCATAGAGGTTCCTTGCTTAAAGCCATACTGGTTGCCGGTGATGGTTGAGTAGATCTCGACTCCAGGAGCAACGACATGCTGCAGAGTACTATCGGAGCCAGCCAAATTGGAGAAAGAGGCAATGTTGCGGATGCTGTCAATGGCTCCAACGGAAATGCCGTATTGAGTAGCGTAGCGGGCTGGGTTGCCGGGAGACAGTTCGCTGCTGTTGCCTGCTGCGCTCACGGTAATGACGTTCTTAGAAGCGGCATAGGCCAGGGCGTCGGCCAGTTCGGGCGAGTCGGACCAGCTCAGGCTCATGTTAATCACCTGGGCTCCCCCGTCAACAGCGTAGCGAATGGCTTGGGCCAAACTGCCTGCATTAGTAAAAGAGCCGTTTTCCACGTCGCCCATGCGGATGGCCATGATTTTGGCGTCGTAGGCAACACCCGTCATGCCGATTCCGTTGTTGGCGGCGGCAATGGTGCCTGCTACGTGGGTGCCGTGGTCTTGGCCGATGTTATTGGTACCGGGGGTGACGTTGTTGTTGTTTTGACCTGCGCCAAAGTTCCAGCCGTAGTAGTCATCGGTGTAGCCGTTACCGTCGTTGTCGATTCCGTCGTTGGCAATTTCGCCTGCGTTGGTCCAGATATTGTCGCGCAGATCCTCATGAAAGATATCAACACCAGAGTCAATCACGGCAACGGTGATGCCTTGACCTGTGTAGCCCTTAGCCCAAGCTTCAGGAGCTTTGACCAAATCGTTGCCCCACTGCAGCCCGCCCAAGTCGGCTATGTCTTCAAAGTTATCTAGGCCTAGGGCTTTGGCAACGGCAGCAGCTGCGTTGACCAAGCCGTAGCCGTAGGTAGAGTCGAAGGTGGGCGGATTGGGATCGGGGCCGGGGTCAGGATCGGGGCCGGGATCGGGGCTGTCGGTAAATAGGTAGGCAGTGAGGTCGTACTCCCCGATTTCAAAGGCATCGTAGCTAGTGGCTCGCACAATGAATTGGCTGCCTGCCTGAACGTTAAAGCTGATTTGAGAGTCGCTGGTGCCGCCAAAGTCGTCGTTTTCCATCAAAACTGTGCCGGTGGCCGCGTCGATGATCTGCAGGTAAGTGTCAAAATCCCAGGAGTCGAGGTTAAGCTGCAGGTACCCGCTGTCGGGCATGGTCAGCAGATAGTCATCTTTATAAGCGCCAAACCGGGTGGGGTTAAAGTCATCGCACTCATCGAGCTGATCAAAGAAAGCATCGGACACGTCAGACACGCTGGGTTTGAGGTCTAGCACTAGGGCTTGAGCTTGGGCTACGCCAGTGAGTACATCGGGTGCCGGGTTCGCTATGGTTGCGACCTTTCCAGCGATACGTTGGGTGCTGGAGGGCAGGGAACTGACGGCAAATGCTGCAGGATCGCTTTCAAGGATTTGAGCGGTGGCGGCAAGGGCGGTAGCTTGGCTTTCAAGTGCGATCGCATTCTCCATCGACCACTCCGTACTCAAGGCCAGATTTTGGGAAGGCTGAAAACCCAGCGGATCAGCAGCGCCAGTATCGCTGAAGGTAAGGGAATTGAGTAATTCTGGTTTTTCGAACTGAGAAGCGTCGGAAAAAGAGGTGGGAACTAAGTTAGGGGACATAACTGTTGCTCGCTTTTGCCTTGTGTGATTGAGTGGGGTTTTGACTCAACTTTAGGGCTGCGAACGCGAGCAAACACTGGCTTTTTCAGACGGTTGAAGCGTTTCTTTTAGTAGCTTAAATTACCGAATTCGGCAGCGAAGATAGGCCTTTTTTGCAGCCAAGATTTCACTTTTAGGCAATCAAATAAAAAGGGTTCTGGGTAGGTTAAGGATTGCTTGAGAAGGGCCTTATACCAATTTCAGAAAAAACAGATGGGGGGTGGGAGAGTAGATGGGTGAATAAGTAGCGGCTATTAGAGAGTTGGTATTAGCTGACCTGATCTGTTCGAATGTGGGGGCACGATCAAATAGCCCTTCGCGCATGCTGCGCGAAGGGCTACGCTAGGGCCTGGGCTAATGCATCTCTACAGGGTGGGCTAAATCCCCAGCTTTTGCTTCAGCACTTCGTACAGCACTCGCGAAAGCTCCCGCCGCTGCAGATGGTGGCGATCAATCGGGGTGCGGGCAAAGGCTTTTGCATACACCTCTGGCAGGGCTCTCTTCACCAAAAAGGAAAGCTGTTCGCGGGTGATGGCCTGATCGGGGCCAAAGCGGCCCTCCCCTATTCCCGAAACCAGGCCGTGGGCGTATAGCGTTTCAATCGATTCATAGGCCCAGTGCTTGCCGGGCTGCACGTCTATAAAGGTGGGCTGAGCGGGAGTCTTCTTAGCCAGCTTCAGAACTTTGACCAGAGCGGTTGCAACAACAGCCCGACTGACGTTTCCAGAGGGTTTGAAATGCAGGTCGTCTACACTCTCACTGCGGATGATGCCCGCCGCCCCTAGCACCTGAATCGGCTCAAAATCTTTGTCATCGTGGGCCACGTCATCAAACCAGAAGATGGGTACGCCATTGCGGGCCAAATAGCCTTGAATGCGGCGAACGTGGGCTTCCTGGGTGGCAAGGTCGCGAGGCTGCACGCCTAGCCACGCTGCGACCACAGCCAGACAGCCGCTGGCCTCACCAATAGCCCACTCCATCGGATGCATCCGGTAGGCAGCGTTGGTGATATGGGTAGTGCCCAAGCTCTTGGCCGACAGCACTAGACCGTCGGTGTTGGCTGGCACCAGCGCCCCTAACGGCAGGGAAAAGGGCAGGGCCACCACATCTTTACCGCGAGGGCTGACGTGGCCCCTTTGATCGTTGCCGTGCAAATCCATGTAGTGGTACTGGCCGATGCCTACTGAGTCTTCAAAGCAGCGGGCCCTGACTTGTTTGGGAAAAAAGCTCTCGGCTACATCTTCGTGGCGAATGGTGGTCAGGGCCACGCCTCGGCGGGCTTCTCGAATGTAGGGTTCTAGGGCAATACCGTCTTGAGTCCAGGTGAGGTCGCCGCGCAGCTTCAGATCAGGAACGCCGTGGGTCTGCAGGAAGTGGATGTAGGCTTGAGCCCGATCGCGAGCCCGCTTGATGTGCATCTGCCGCTCCTCTCGGCTAACGCCCACCAGATAGCCGGGGCGGTAGTCGTTGCCGCAGCAATAGCGATCGGGTTCTTGGGAGGTGCCCCAGTTAATCACAGAGACATCACCGGGGGAGACTTTCTTTTCGTAGGGTTGCGATCGCAACACCCGCCGATAGCGAAAAATACCAAAGTCGCTAAGAAACTCCCATTTTTGCCAGTTGCCCCCGCCATCTTTGGTGTAGAACCGTCCGGTAAACTCATGAACGTTGAGCCAGGGGTCTTTGCCATAGCCGGGAGGGGCGCTGACGGGTACACCTCTACCAGGAAGCGTGTGCTCCACCAGCACATCGAAGGTAATAGACTGCTGGCACTGGGGCCGGGCATCCTCCGGCAAAATGGCTTCCCCCGTTTCATGGCGAGCTTCTTGCCCCACCCTAGATTCAATGCCGCCCACCTCCAGCAAATCGCCCAAATCCGTCGCCTCAATGGTGACCTGAGCATTTACGGTAAAGGTCGCACCGGTCTGGCTATTTTTAAAGACCACGCCTTTGACCCGACGACGGCCGCTGGCTGTAGGTCCAAACAGCACCTCCACCGGTTCGCTGTAGGGAATTAACTTCAGCTTCCCGTTGGTTAGGTAGGGGGCAAGGGCTTCGTTCATAGCCGTGGAGGCCACGACCGGCGTTGTTGCAAACGGGCTAACCCAGCCGCCACCAGGATTAAAGTCTTTGCGGCCTGCGACGGGCTGAATCTCCCGCTGCCGCTCTCGAAACTCGCGCTGGGCCTTGGAGATCGCAAACCGTTCGCCGTCTACGTTGTAGAGTCCAGCCTTTTCCTTAAGCAAGTCGCCATCATCTGAAGCCGGTAGGGCTTGGGCGGTAAACTGCCCACCCACCACCATCAGCGGCTGCACTAGGCACACATCTAGATTCAGCCGTAGGGCCATTAGGGTTGATGAATACGCCGCCGTCGAGCCACCTACCACCAGCAGCGAACAGGTCACCGTCGCACCCTGAGCAGGTCGGGTAAAGACGTGATCTGCAAAGACACCGTTCTTTTGGGTGACAGGGCCGGGCATAGTAACTCCTTAGCATGACAATGGGGGTGCCTTCCAGGGGGCAGACCTACCCCACAGGCCCCCAGGAAAAACACTTTAATTTATAAGAGTGAGATTAGCCTCTTTGCTAGCTACAGCTGCAATCTTCTCGAATTCGTAAAGAAATCAGCTTCGAATTCGTGAAGAAACGGCCCGGCTCCTAAGACGACCCTCTTCTGAACTAGGATTCCCTCTTAGCATTTCGTCTATACAGCCATTTTCGCCTGCATTGGCCCCTCATCCCCCCATCCCCCCAAGCCTGTAACTTACTGATCTGAAAACTGCTGTAGCACGTCCCTCAGCCATGACTGACTGGAGTCTCTTACATGCCCGCATTCACCAGACTGTGCAGGCGCATAAAACACCGCTGCTGCATTCGTCTTCAGGGGCGCTCATTCCCACTGGAGCGCGGCTCTTGGTAGCCGTGTCGGGGGGGCAAGATTCGCTTTGTCTGCTCAAGCTGATGGCAGATCTGCAGCCTAAGTGGCGGTGGCAGATTGAAGCAGTTCACTGCGACCATCGCTGGCGACCCGACTCGGCAGACAATGCGGCTTTTGTGGTGGACTTGGCTCAGCAGTGGGGCATTTTCTGCCGGGTGGTGCAGGCTGAGACGGCGCCCGGCAGCGAGGCAGCGGCGCGGCACTGGCGCTATGGGGTGTTTGAGTCGTTGGCGCTGGAGCTGAACTGCTCGCACGTGGTGACAGGGCACACGGCTACAGATCGGGCCGAAACGCTGCTCTACAACCTAATTCGGGGCAGCGGGGCAGATGGAATGCAGGCAATGACTTGGCTGCGATCGCTCAGCCCAGAGTATCCTGAAATCTCGCTGGTGCGGCCGCTGCTAGAGGTAACGCGGGCCGAAACCGCAGCGTTTTGCCAGAGCTTTAATATTCCAATTTGGGACGACAGTACCAATCAGGATCGGGCCTACGCTCGCAATCGCCTGCGCCTAGACGTGATGCCCTACCTGCGGGAAAACTTCAACCCCAATGTGGAGCGCAGTCTGGCTCAAACTGCCGAAATCTTGGCCGCAGAAGTTGAGTTTTTAGATCAGCTGGCCGAGGCACTATATCGGCAGGCTATGCTGTACCCCAGTTCAGATGGCCCTTGGCAAATTCGCAGAGCGCCGCTCAAGACAATTCCGCTGGCGCTGAAGCGGCGAGTGCTGCGGCGAGTGCTGCGGGAGGTGCTGTCGGTGCAGGTGACCTTTGAGCAGGTAGAAAAGCTGGTGTATTTGATTGATGCACCCCAACGCAGTCAGAGCGATCCGTTTCCAGGGGGTGCGATCGCACGCGTCGAGCAGGATTTAATCATCATTGCCTGACCTTACCCCCCAACGTACTTTGGGCCTCAACAGAAGAGTTAACCCTGCTAAACCCTCCGCTTCGAAAAGCCGCCAATCCCCCAGACCCCAACCCCAAGTAGGCCCAGCATCAGCCCAGGTTCAGGGACGGGCGCAATGTCTACCCGCACTGTTCTAAACGAGTAGCGGGGTGCCCCTTGGCTGTCGAAGCCGACAAATCCCTCGCTGCCAGGAATCTTGCTTAGGGTAACGCCGTAGGTCGGGTTATTCTCCAGACTAGTGCCAAAGGCGATAGAGGCAGTGCTGTTGACCAGATCGATCGCCTGCTCAGTAAACGCCCGCTGGTTGGTCCAATCGCGTAGGTCAAAGTCGTAGTAGCTAAAGATATTTTCCTCGTCGGGTACCTCACCCAGCGCCTCCTGCCCCGTCAGTGACGTTTTGCCGATAAAAGAGGCTGTTTTGGTGAGGGGGTTAAACTGATCGCCCTCGGTTAGGTAGGTGGCCGTTACCCCAGAGATAGTCCAAAAGCCGTCTTTCTCCCCGACAAGCGCCCCTGATATATCGGAGATAAACACGCCGCCTTCGCCCAGCACCTCAAAAATCACGTCTTCGGTGCCAGGGTTTTTGACAATCAGCGAGGTGTTTTCATCGACCCCGTAGGCGACATCAACCCCCAAATCAGAGGCTAGGCGAATGATGCGGCCCTGCCTGCCCCGCTCACTAAAGTGGCTGTCGAGCAGGCCATAGTCAAAAAAGCCTAAGCCACCTAGGGGATTGTAGTAAAGCGTGTTGTCAAAAGGAGGGCTGCCGATGAAGCTTAAAGATCCATCGCGCAAACCCTCGTAGCTTTCGCCATTGGTAATCATCGGGGCGCTGGGCTGCACTGCCGTGCCCGCACTGGTGCCTGCGATCACTGCGCCTGCATCAAACTGTCCCCGCAGCGCCTCGATCAGAGCAGTGTCGGTGCGGGTAGCGGCAATTGGGTCTTCGTTAAAGAAGCAGTCGGTGATGAAAGACTGATCGCCACCTGTGAAGATAAAGGCGTTGCGATCGCGAATCTGCCCTACTACCGCCGAGCCGCTGTCGTTCTTATAGCTGGCACAGTCATTGCGAGTAATGGGAATGTACTCTACATCAACGGCGCTGCCATAGAGTGCATCAAAGTCTTCAAGGTAAAATCCGGCTGACCGCTCCGGCGTGCTGCTAGCAGTAGAAATAATGCCAATTTTGGCCGTGTCTAGCCCCCCGGCTAGGTTGACGATCTCCTCATAGATAGAAACCCCATACGCCTCCGAAGCACCACCACTGCCGGGAAAAGCCCAATTGCCCCCCGTTAACACCAGCGTGCCAGCCTGGGCACTGGGACTCATAGTTAAGGCTAGAATGGCGCAGCCAAGGCTAACTACGGTCGCGGTCTGAGGTCGAAAAGAGGTCATAGGATGCAATGTGCTTAAAAGGGGATAGTGGTCAGTAACTGATGCGCCAAAACATGGCTCACCGACAAACCCAGCTACGATTCAGACGCACCTCAATACTTACCACTGGCTCCCGATTTTTAGGCTTAAGAGAAACTTAAGCGCTAAGGTAAGTCTTTACTCAAGACACCGATGTCAATGACCTTAACTGGAGCGGTTTGCAAATCCCCATCAGCAGGCCGAAATTAAAGCCCCTTGCTAATACCAATTCTCTAATAGCCGCTATTCATCCACTCATCTACTCTTCCAGCCCCCTATCTGCAGCGCTTTTTTCTGGAACTGGTATTAGGGGTGACAGGCTAAAATCTTTCATTTGCAGCCATGTACATCCCCACTGCCTTTAAAGAAGAAAACCTTGATAAGCTCGTCGGCTTTATGCAGGCAAACAGTTTTGCCACCCTGGTTTCTACGGTTGAAGGCATGCCGTTTGCCTCCCACGTGCCGCTGGTCGTCACTATTGAAGATCAGACTGTAAAGCTGACAGGCCATCTGGCCAAAGCCAACCCTCAATGGCAAGCATTTGCAGCGGCAGAATCGCTAGCAATTTTTATCGGCCCCCATGCTTACATTGACCCGGCTCTCTACGAAAAACAGGAGAATGTGCCCACTTGGAACTACATTGCCGTTCACGCCTACGGCAAGCCCCAGTTAATCACGCTTGATGATTCTCCTGAACAGATGGACCAGATGATCGAAGGCATGATCAACGCCTACGGGCCTGACTTTAAAACCCAATGGAAAAGCCTGTCGAGCCAGTACCAAGAGGGCATGATGCGGGGAATTGTGGGCTTTGAAATGGCCGTGAGCCGGTTGGAGGGGAAATACAAGCTGAGCCAAAATCGCAGCTTCGCCGATCAGCACAGCGTAGCTCAGGCTCTACAGCAAAACCCCGATCCGACTGCTTCAGCTGTTGGAGAAGTAATGCAGCAGAATCTTGAGGCTAGTTAAAGGCCAAGTAGGGTTGCAAACAGCAAAAGAGGAAAGTATTTGCTAGAAATGCTTTCCTCTTTTGTAATTCAAGCTGTCTGCGGTTTGTACCTATTGGCTACTAGCCTATGGCTACTGACCCGCTGCACCTTCCGGCCCAGCCGTGTTCACGATGTAGTTATTGACTTCACCCTCAGCAATTGGGGCCAATCTGCCCTGTTGCACCAAAGCCTGATGGATAAAAGCAGCAATCTCTCCCCGCGTAGCAGGGCGATTGGGACCTAGCACCTGAGGCTCGGGGTAATTGACAACTATACCGGCTTGGGTAGCGTCGGCAACACCAGTCACTGCCCCTTCAGGAATCTCGTTCGCATCAACGTACTGATTGCTGACGATGGTAGAGGCATCAGCGGAAGGAGGTGCAGTTTGGGTACTAGTGGCTGCCGCAGTGGGGGCCGCCGCGGTTTGAGCACCGTCAGTGGGGGCGGCTGCGGTTTGAGCGTTGTTATTAGGAGCTGTCCTATTGCGCTGGGTAGGCGTCACAAAGGGCTGCATTAGAGACGTCATAGCCATTGGCATCATAAATGCCCTTCTCTGAGCCTGGCGAGTTGCTGGGGCAGGTTGCTGAGCAACTGGCTGTTCTGTAGGGGTGGTGGTGGTGGCCGCCGCCGTCGGCGTGTCTTCCTCCACAGCTGCATCCAATTCTAAATTTTTAGCCAGAGAAGACAAGACATCTACGCGGATAACTGCGTCATCAGGTCGGAAATAACCCCCTGGATAGTCGTTCATGAAGCCCATTTCATAAGCTTCTTCAATGGCATCAACAGCCCAGTGGTCCGCTGGTACATCCTGATAAACGCTACCGCTGGCAATGCGTCGCTCCGGCTCCTGATTAAAAGCCTGCCGCAAAACAGCAGCAAATTCGTCACGAGCCATCGTTTCTTCTGGCCTAAAAGTACCATCTGGGTATCCTGCTAAGATACCGTCTTGTGTCAGAGGCCGAATAAAAGGCTGTGCCCAATGACTGGCAATATCAGGAAAAACAGCAGCCTGCTCAGGTGAGGCAACAGCAGCAGACCGCTGCAGAGATATTAGAGGGGCAAATGTTCCAACCAGTAGGCCCCCTACCAGAGCAGATCCACCTAACACATACCAACGGTTTGCAGCTGACATCATGTATTCTCCAAAAAATTCATAGCACGTCCTTGCCACCCAACCTACCGGACTGTTGAGGTTTAATCGGTCTATCATCTGATAGAAACTAAGCAAATTCAATCTGCAAATAGATTGAACAACTGCGCTGCAAAAGATTGAGTAGGCGACTGAAAAAACAGCTTTGCGATCGCACCCAATTGAAACACCTGCAAGACAAAACGCTGTTAGCAAGGTCAGTCGATTATTGACCTTGCTAACAGCGCGGAGAGTGGAGTGGCCTTAGCTGAGAAGCTAATAGTCTCTCCACTAACTCAGTACTAGCGCACCAGAGGATAAATTTGCTCAGCAACCAAGACAGGTTTCTCGCTATATTCCGCTTCGATGGTTTGCTGTAAACCCTCATCCCAAGTTAGGTTGTAGTCGCGCTCAAAATCAGCGGCAACATAAGGGCGTAGCACCCCAGTAATGACAACTTCCTCAGCGCCTCGAAGATCACCAGTGCCGGGCGTAGCGCCAACAACTAGCACATCAGCGCCACCAAACAACTGGTCTTGGGTAATGGTAAAGGTACCTTGCTCGTACTGTTCGCCTACTGCACCTTCAACGGCAATAGGCTGGTCGTAAAAAGCCTCTGGGTTATCGCTAATCTCGCCCGGTTCAGGGGCCAAAGCAACCGATTCAGCAATAATGGCAGGGCTGTTTTCGTAGTTGCCGTAGGTCTCCTCATCTAAGGTTAGACCGTACTCCTGGGCCAAGTCTTCAATAACAACTTCTCGCACCTGGCCTGTTACCTGAAGTCGTTCGGTAGCTCCACCTCTAGGCAAGATTAGAGGAGCGCCGGTGGCGTTAAAGACAACAACCTCTTGTCCACCAAAAAGTTGGTCATCGCGAACCAAAAAAGCGTTCTCGCCGATACTTTCTACGGCCTCACCGCGAACAGAGACTTCCTGACCCACGTAATCTTCTAGGTTGCCAGTTAGATCACCCACTTGAATATCAAAATCTTCGGGCTCTCCCGGGTCTGTCTGGGTTGCAGCTGGGCCTGGGGTAGCCTGGTCTTGCCCTGTTGTACCGCCCGGAACTTCGCAAGCAGTCAGTGCAAATGCAGCCAGTGCTAGGGCAAAAGCTCCTCCTCTAAATCCTGCACCAAAACGGCGCTTATGTAGTGTAGTCACAGGGGTATCCTCTCATTCAATTCAACGGTTTCCCTATCCGGCAGTCTTGTGACACTCCCCCTGATAATTGCAGTCTGTGTAGCAGTTAAAGTGCATAGCAGCACTTCTCTAACATGGGAAGCATTGACCGGATCGATCAGGTTTTTTGCAGACTCTTTGGATGAGATTGAGTCATTCAAGTAGCTGCTCCGACCTGCTTATACCAGCTAAGCATGGACTTCTTGTGCTTGCCTCATGCTGAAGATTAGACTGCATCTCTAGCTAAATGCATATTTTCCATTAAATCCGTGATGACAACCCGCCTCACCCGTAGTCTGCAGCAGGAAATGAAGGCATTGGCTCTTGTCTTTTGCGCGAGTAAATTTGATGGTGCAGAAGCAGCCGTTAACGCTGGCTGGCTCTGAAAATTTTGGGGGTCGCTTAGCATGAAGACAAATCACCAAAACCAGATGAAGTTGTCTCAACTCAAGATTTTGGTGGCGGTGGCAGAGCAGGGCAGTTTTAGCGAGGCGGCTCTGTCTTTGGAGATATCGCAGTCGGCAGGAGTCATGCGATCGCAGCTCTAGAGCAACACCTAGACGTAGTGTTACTTTCCTGCAGCCAAAGGCGATCAGCTCACCTGGAAAGATATCGCCGTCCAGCCCCTAGTCATGCCCCCCGCAGACTACATCATGATGGAGCAGGTCTATGCCCACACTCAAAGCTTTGGCTACTTGCTCAAAGTGGCCTACGAAGTTGAAACCGATGGCACAATTGTCGCGCTAGTGGCACAGGGGTTAGGGGCCTCTATCCTGCCGAACCTGGCGGCCCAACCCATTCCGACCGGGGTGCAGGTGTATAGTCTGCCAGTGCCTTTAGCTCGAACGATTGGCGTCGCGGTCACAGCCGAGGGGTTGCACGGTCCCGCAATCTACGCTTTCTTGAACTTGCTGAAGCAACAGTTAGCGGCAAATGAAGAGTTAACCCCTATCAGTCAGCCCGAAGGCCCCGCAGCACAAACTCAATCGCTTCTCGCTTGTGGCGCGCAATCATTTCTGGGTTGCGGAAGTCCCACCAGTCGGGGGCGATGTGCTTCATGTTCTCGTAGGTGGTGAAGTAGAAGCTGACAACACCGCCAATTTGAATCGCCGTAAACCAGGGGTCAAGCGGGCGGAAACTGCCGTCTGCCATGCCCCGCTCTAGAATTTCGATAATTTTGGTATAGACTGGCTGCAGCCCCGCCTCTTTGAGAAACTTACCCTCATTCTGGCTAGCTTCTTGAAACAGAATCATCTGTTGGTAGGGGTGAGCGGCCTCATAGGAAATTCCTGCTTCAATCAGAGCCACAACTGCCGCCTCTGGCGTCATCTCATCCAGTGACAGGTGAGCTACTGAGTTAAATAGGTCGCTAAAGGGGCGCTTTAAGACTTCCTGGTACAGGTCTTCTTTACTGCCGAAGTAGTAGTAGATCATCGCTTTGGTGACGCCGGTCTTAGCTGCGATCGCTTCTGTCCTAGCTCCATTTAGGCCAAAGCGGGCAAACTCTTCCTCTGCAGCATCGAGAATGGCGGTCCTAGTCGCCTCTGCATCTCGAACCTGCCGGGCAGGGGACCGTCCTGATTTTGCCGACGACTTAGCCAAAGGCGCTCCACTCAATCTCCTCACCCAGGATACAGCGGCAGGCTCTGGCCCGGCCACAGTCTTTAGCTTCAGGTTAAGAACTTTAAGCTGTCCTTGTCGGTTGCTTCGATATACCAAGCGCGGCAGTCTCATGGCTATAGTCTCTAGGCTTTTAACTAACAAGTTAGTTAGTTATTGACAAACCGAAAAGAACTGTTTACATTAACTAACAAGTTAGTTAGTAAGACGTCGCTTTGGTTTCGACAGGTATTCATGAGGAACCGGAGAGCGCCTGCTAGCTAGCGGCTGAATGCAGTTTTTTCGATTTGAAATATGACAACTACCCTACAGAGACGGGGAACCGTCGGGCTGTGGGAGCGGTTTTGCAACTGGGTTGTCAGCACCGAGAACCGGCTTTATGTCGGCTGGTTTGGTGTGCTGATGATTCCCACTCTGCTAGCTGCAACCACCTGTTTTGTGATTGCTTTTGTGGCTGAACCTCCCGTCGATATCGACGGCATTCGAGAGCCGGTCGCTGGTTCACTGATGTATGGCAACAACATTATTTCTGGCGCAGTAGTGCCCTCTTCCAATGCGATTGGCCTGCACTTCTATCCCATCTGGGAAGCTGCCTCTCTCGACGAGTGGCTGTATAACGGCGGCCCTTACCAGCTCGTGATCTTCCACTTTTTGATTGGCGTTTTCTGCTACATGGGGCGGGAATGGGAACTGTCCTACCGACTAGGGATGCGGCCCTGGATCTGTGTCGCCTACTCAGCTCCTGTTGCTGCGGCGACTGCCGTGTTCCTGATCTACCCCCTCGGCCAAGGCTCTTTTTCTGATGGCATGCCCCTCGGGATCTCCGGCACCTTCAATTTCATGCTGGTGTTTCAGGCAGAGCACAATATTCTCATGCACCCCTTTCACCAGCTAGGTGTGATTGGCGTTTTCGGCGGCTCGCTCCTCAGTGTGCTGCATGGCTCGCTAGTCACTTCCAGCCTGGTGCGCGAGACAACTGAAATCGAATCTCAAAACTACGGCTACAAGTTCGGTCAGGAGGAGGAAACCTACAACGTGCTGGCTGCCCACGGTTTCCTGAGCCGCCTGCTGGGAAGAACTAATGAAATCATTGGGGCCAAAGCCAACAGTCGCACCAACCACTTTATCTTTGCGGCCCTGCCCGTCTTTGGCATCTGGTTCACCTCCCTGGGTATCAGCACGATGGCCTTTAACCTAAACGGGTTTAACTTCAACCAATCAGTGCTCGACGCCCAAGGCCGGGTGATCGGCACCTGGGCCGACATCATCAATCGCGCCAACCTGGGCATGGAGGTGATGCACGAGCGCAATGCCCACAACTTCCCCCTAGATCTAGCAGCAGGTGCAGCGGAGCCAGTAGCAATGACGGCACCAACTCTGCTGAGCTAAACCTAAGGAGCTGACAAAACTTAAACGAGACGCTAATCGGAGGGTGCGTTGCATTAAAGCGGCAACGCACCGCTCCCTCAAAGGAAAAGCCTTCTGCGGAATTGAGGGGCGACATTGCAGCACAGAGCACTTTCAACAATGCTGGGCAGCAACCTTATCCTTCCATTCTTAGTTGGATCGTTCGTATCTCTTACACTTTCAGTACTCTGAATTTAATAATTTCTTTATATATTTGTCATCTCTAAGCATCGATACAGAAGATTTAAGGAGTTAGAGAGCAAGTTCCGATTGGCTGTACTCCTTTTCACGAAGCGGCTAAGCGCACGAGCGCTCCTTGATTTCTAACAGGTTGTAAACTCTCCAAAAACTCAGAATTCCATCGGTTTCTTCAAGAACTTCACCAAGTCTTAAATAACAGCATCTAACATCTGAGATATTTTGATGAGAAACCAACTCCTCATCAGGATTTTTCATCTACCAATGCAAAAAGCAATCATTACTAGCCGCTCTTTATCGGCTAAGTCCCTCACAGGTACCTTACTGCTCCTAACCTCAATGGCAAGTCCTGCAATAGCGACTTCTTTTGCAGGAGCCCCTATCTTTACAGAGGTTAACCAGTATTCAACGTTTATCGATGACGACCCAGTAGACATTTACTATCCAGTTGTATCCAGCTCAGATGAATCAACTTCGATTGTCCTACTGTTTCAAGGGGCACTCGTCGATAAGGCGGACTACCGTAACTATGCTGAGATTGTTTCCAGCTATGGATTTACGGTTGTCGTTCCCAACAATGAGCGAACGCTGTCTGCACCAGGTGTTCCTCCATTCTCGGGATTATTTCCTGAGCAAGACCAGGTAAAGGAGGTATTGGAGTTCATGTCGCTAGAAAATGCTAATAGTGATTCTCCAGTCTCTGGGTTGCTCAATACAGATTTGCTAGGGTTACTAGGACATTCTTTTGGAGGTGCTGTAGGCATTGCCTCCACTCAAGACAATTGCTTCTTTATTCTCTGCACTGAAAGTTATCGCCTGCCTGAAGAACTAAAAGCAGCTATTTTCTATGGCACTAACTTTGATGCAGCTAATACGGGAATCATTCCACCTATTAGTAATGAGGTGCCCACTGGACTTATCTTCGGAACCCTAGACGGTGTCGCTCCTCCAGCAGAGACCGTCGAAACTTTTGAGCAGCTTCTCAACCCACCGAAGGTTTTGATTGAACTAGAGGGTGCAAACCACTACGGCATCACTAACGAAGATTCCTTCCGTGATCCTGTTAGACCTACCCTTGAGCAAGCGGTCACAACCGAAACCATCGGACGCTGGAGCGGAGCATTTCTTCGTGCCCATCTGCTAAACGATATCGGTGCCTGGAATTATGTCTATACTTCTCTTGGTGATGAAGCAGATGGTAATGTAAAAGTGACAGCTGCCCCTGTCTCTGTGCCTGAGCCTTCTGTCGGCGTGGTCGTGATGCTGGCTGGATTGCTTGGCACAGCACTAACCCGAAGACGTAAGTTTTAAGCATTAAGGTGGGGTCAAAGGGTCCGACTGTGAGACGCACTCTCTTCTACTAGGGATAGAGACTTTAGTTTGCCCACCAGTCTAAGGAATTGGTGGGCATTGAGTAGGTTGATGAAGGCTAGCAGAGGCTATTGATAAGGTATATCTACCTGCGAACTGATCTAATTACGAATAACCTAAATATGCTTTGCAGCAGTTAGCCGATGAAACCTCCAGACGAAGATCAATCCGGCAACCGCCACTCCTATCGACTGCCCTATCCACAACCCAACCCCTTCTAGCCCTAACGAAAACCCCAGTAGATACCCTGTTGTGAGACCCACCCCCCAAAATGCAGCGCCGCTCAGGAGCATGGGCACCCGCGTATCTTGAAGGCCATACAGCGCACCCATCGCCACCCGCTGTACCCCATCTAGAAGCTGCGCTAGCGCTGAGACAAACAGCATGGGCAGCGCCAGAGCCAGTACCCTGGCATTTTGAGGATTCTCAATATCGATATAAATCCCAATAACCTGCTGACGGCAGACCACCAACACAAGTGCCGTTACGAGCATAAAGCTGCCTGCAAGAGCTATGCCCACATATCCGGCTCGTCGTGCTCCTCTGAGATCTTCCTGCCCATACCATTGGCCCACACGGGCGGTAACGGCGTAGGACATCCCTAGCGGCACCATGAAAATGATGTACATGGTCTGATAAACCGTTTGATGGGCTGCTAGTATCTCGGTTCCCAAAATGCCCATCAGGAATGTAACAACGGCAAACAGACCATATTCCAGGGCGATGGTGACTGCGATCGCAACCCCAATAGCCCCCAACCGCCGAAGAATTTTGAAGTTGAACTGCTTTAGATCCTGCAGGAACCGATATTCCTTCAGCTGCGGATGCTTGAGGCAGTAAACGAGGAAAATGAGAAACATTAGCCAGAAGCTAAGCCCGCTAGCTAGCCCCAGCCCTGCTAGCCCCATGCGCGGAAAGCCAAACTTGCCGAACCCTAAAACATAATTTCCGGCAATATTGAGTAGCGTTCCAATCATGACAACTGCTGTCACGATCTGAGCTTGAGAGAGGGCCGAGGCATACCCCCTCAACATGGCAAAGCCCAACGCCGGAAAGATCCCCCACAGAATGAACTCAAAATACGGAGCCGCCAGCGTGGCAATTGGTGCTGGCTGTCCGAGCCTCACCAAAGCTGGCTCTAGATGCGCCAACCCAATCATAAGGGGAAGGCTAAGAAGCAGCGACAGCCAAAGCCCCTGACGGGCGATTTGCTCGACTTGCCCCTTTCGACCTGCTCCATATGCCTCAGCTACCAGTGGACTTACGGCCATCACAAAGCCGCTGGCTACATTCAACAAAAGCTGAAAGGTCGTTGAAGCGAGCCCGCCTGCCGCCAAGCTTTCTGTGCCCAAATGCCCCATCATAATCGTATCGACAAAGCCAACAGCAGCCTGGGCAACCTGGGCACTGGCAAGTGGGATAGACAGCCTTAGAAAAGCTCTAGTTTCTACCCTAATGCTGGGCTGAACATCTGCTTGAATAACCATGCTGTAGCGTTCCCCAATAAAACTGACTTACGGTTTTCACTCTAGAAGAACTGGTGTTGTCAGGCTACTCAAACATTGCTCAACTATCAGGATCTTGCTGTAGTTTTTCGCAGCCGACAGTCAACACGCTAAAATTCAGCTAGCGAAGCGTGTAAAGAGGTTTCTTTGATGCCGTCAACCGCTCAGCCTTCAGCAGAAACCGTTCAATTGCTCAGCAGTGGGCTTCAACCTCCAATTATTTCTAGTCAATCTTATGGCTGGGAAAACATCTTGGTCGAGGAGTTTCACCAGCCCCCGAGCGAGGAAATCTATCACAATGAAAATAAGCACTTGCTTTGCCTATCGCTCAATCAGCGTCCCTCTCGCTTGTTTCAAAAGATGGGCGATCGCAACCACACCAGTCTCTTTACTAAAGGTGATCTATCCATTGCTCCTGCCGGGTCACTTTTGCTGAGCCGATGGGTTCAAGATGACCAATATTTGCAGATTCTGATCGACTCTGAATTTTTAAATCAAATTGCTCAGCAGGAGAATGGCAAGGGCTCTAACACTATAGAGCTGATACCTGAATTTCAATCGAGACACTCAGAAATTGAACAAATTGGCATGATGCTTTTGAAGGAGCTGCGCAACGGTGGATCAGCAGGCAAGCTCTATGTTGAATCGTTGACTAATTTGTTGATCGTCCATCTGCTCAGAAATTATTCTTCTGGGCAGTCGTGTATTGCTTGCCAGCAGGGAGGCTTGAGTAGTCACCAACTGCTTCACGTTACTGATTACATTCATGATTGTTTAGCCAGTGATATTCAGCTTTCTGACCTCGCTAAACTACTGGGCCTCAGCCAGTTCCATTTCAGCCGCCTCTTTAAGCAATCAATGGGAATATCGCCCTATCAGTATGTCCTTCAACAGCGAGTAGAGCGAGCAAAGCAGCTGCTTAAGACCACAAATTTGCCTGTGATGGAGATTGCTTTATTGTGTGGATTTAGCAGTCACAGTCATTTAGGTAAATGGTTTCGCCAGTCTACAGGAACGACACCTAAAGCATTTCGACGCTCTGTTACAACCGCCAAACCCGCAGCAGTCCAGCAGTAAATTGACAAGGCCAAAACTGTAAGCTGGTTTTCGCTACAGTTAACCCGAGAATTCCCTCCTGAAGGCTATCTGTAAGGATTGGGAGCTGAACTATCTACACTTGTAGTATCTTGTAGCGCAATTGTGTGGTGACCAGTCGTGATTGCTATTGCCTGGGCTTCGACTACCATAGCTGAGGATACGATGCTCTGCTTGCCATAGCGAATGTAACTGGACTTTTCCCACCGAGCGGGCAAAAGCTGTTGCGCTAGATATTAACTGATTCTTTGCAAGGAAACGGCGATACAGAGGACTTCTGGATTATTGACGATGACAATGGACCAATGGACGTATGCTGCCAGTGGAAACGTCTAGACTGCCGGACTTTGAGCGTACGCGGGCATTCTGTGTAAAGTGCCGCTACGAGGAGGCGCGCATTCGCGCCCTCTACACAACAGGCGATGATAAGGTTGTCTTTCGCGAAGTGTTGAACTTGGGCTGGAACACGATCTAGGGCGGTGGCGAGGAGCACGCCTAACCCTGTCACTTCAATTGAATCGTATAGTCAGCTATTGTAGTCACTGCGGTTTAGTGCCTCACTCGCATCTCTACCCTCTAGAGCCTGACTATAAACAACTCTTTAAACGAACAGGATACGTCATGCCGACCTATCGATCCAAAACCTCCACCCAAGGACGCAATATGGCCGGTGCCCGCGCACTTTGGCGCGCCACCGGAATGCACACCGAGGATTTCGAGAAGCCTATCATTGCGGTTGCCAACTCCTTTACCCAATTTGTACCCGGCCACGTCCACCTGAAAGACCTGGGCCAATTGGTGTGTCGTGAGATTGAAGCCGCCGGTGGTGTCGCCAAGGAATTCAATACCATCGCCGTAGACGATGGCATCGCCATGGGCCATGACGGAATGCTCTACAGCCTGCCCTCGCGCGAGATCATCGCTGATTCGGTAGAGTACATGGCCAACGCCCATTGTGCCGATGCTCTGGTCTGTATTTCCAACTGCGACAAGATCACCCCCGGCATGTTGATGGCAGCCCTGCGTCTCAATATTCCTGCCGTATTCGTTTCTGGCGGCCCAATGGAAGCGGGCAAAACCAAGCTCTCGGAGCACAAACTGGACTTGGTGGACGCTATGGTGGTTGCCGCCGATGACAGGATCAGCGATGAGGTTGCCGACGAATATGAGCGTTCCGCCTGCCCAACCTGTGGCTCTTGCTCCGGCATGTTCACCGCTAACTCTATGAACTGTCTAACGGAAGCCATCGGCCTTTCTCTACCTGGCAACGGCACCGTGCTGGCGACCCACTTCGACCGTAAGGATCTGTTCCTCAACGCGGCGCGAATCGCTGTCAGCATTACTCGCCGCTACTACGAGCAAGACGATGATTCAGTGCTGCCGCGTTCTATCGCCAGCTTCAAAGCCTTCGAGAATGCGATGACGCTGGATATTGCTATGGGCGGCTCCACCAACACTATCTTGCACTTGCTGGCCGCTGCCAATGAAGCCGGTGTCAATTTCACTTTGACCGATATCGACCGCCTCTCGCGCAAGGTTCCCCAGCTCTGCAAGGTAGCCCCTAACACGCCCCAATATCATGTCGAGGATGTCCACCGGGCTGGGGGCATTCCCAGCATTCTCGGTGAGCTGGATCGAGCTGGGCTGCTGCATACAGACGTGCCAACAGTCCACAGTAAGACGCTAAAAGATGCACTCGACCGCTGGGATGTGGTGCGAACCCACGACGAAGCCATTCACACCTTCTTCCAAGCTGGCCCTGCAGGAATCCCCACACAGCAGGCGTTCAGTCAATCCACCCGCTGGCCCTCCCTCGATCTGGATCGAGCAAACGGCTGTATTCGTAGCCTTGAAAACGCTTACAGCACCGAGGGCGGCCTAGCAGTGCTGTATGGCAATCTGGCTGAGCGCGGTTGTATTGTGAAGACAGCAGGGGTAGACGAAAGCATTCTGGTCTTTGAAGGAAAGGCACGCATCTACGAAAGCCAGGATGCTGCCGTCAAAGGCATTCTCAATGATGAAGTAGAGCCGGGCGACGTGGTGATCATTCGCTACGAAGGCCCGCGCGGTGGGCCTGGCATGCAGGAAATGCTCTATCCGACTAGCTACCTTAAATCCAAAGGCCTGGGCAAGGCTTGTGCATTACTGACCGATGGCCGCTTCTCAGGCGGCACCTCGGGCCTCTCGATTGGTCATGCCTCCCCAGAAGCAGCGGCGGGTGGCAATATTGCTCTGGTTGAGAGCGGCGATCGCATCTTGATTGACATTCCTAATCGCAGCATCCACGTAGACATATCAGTGGAGGAATTAGCCGACCGTCGTGCTGCAATGGAAGCAAAGGGTAAAGATGCTTGGAAGCCCGCACAGCCCCGGCAGCGACGGGTGACAGCAGCGCTCAAGGCTTATGCCCTGCTTGCAACTAGCGCAGATCAAGGCGCAGTGCGCAACCTGGAAATGCTCGAATAAAGAAATACCTGGAAATGAAAAATGCGCGCCAAGGCGCGCATTTTTATTCGAACTTCATTATCAGCGTCCATTATGGAAATAAAGATTGACGATCTTTGTAGCTCTGAAATTGCTGAATTTCTTGAGGAGCACATAAAAGATATGAAGTCTGTTTCACCTCCAGAAAGTAAGCATGCCCTAGATTTAGAAGGGTTGAAAAACCCGGAAATTACATTTTGGACGGTTTGGGATAATGGTCGTTTAATCGGCTGTGGAGCAATTAAAGAGCTAGACGCAGACCACGCTGAAATTAAGTCGATGCGAACAGATGTCTCTTACCGAGGGAAAGGGGTTGCATCGAGGTTACTCCAACATATTTTGGAGGGAGCGAAGCTACGAGGTTATCGACGTATCAGTTTGGAAACCGGCTCAATGCCGTTTTTTGCTCCGGCACGCAACTTATATACAAAATACGGCTTTAAGAACTGCCGGCCTTTTTCCACCTACAAAGAAGACCCAAACAGTGTTTTCATGACTAGGGAACTCTAAGTTTCTGAATTAGGCGCGAAAACCATGCCCCCAATGGGTTCAACTAACGTAGGAGACAGGTTTTCTAACCGTTGTGGGACAGGCGCTGCAGTCGGTTTTGTCATGCAAACAGCATGGTCAGAGACGGTCAGAAAACGGTGGTGCTGAGTTCGAGGATATCCGCTGTCGCTGCGTTTTGCCGTTAGGCTCGTCAATTGCTCCCAAAGACAGCCAAAGCTTTGATCTCGAACTTGCGAGGGCGACGAAAGCTGTAGCAAAAGGTTACAATACTGCTGTTTTATAGGGTGAAGCGAAATCTGGCTCAGCAGCCCATCCGGGGGAGCGCCAAGCTTTGCGCCCCTCCAGTTAAATAGTTTCCTCACCGTATTCCTACCCGCGAAATGGCCGCCAGGTAAATTCCCCATGAGCACCGAAACCGAAAACACTCCAGTCCAACCCAAAGAGCCTCAGACTAGCGCCCTGCCTCCTAGCGATCTCAATCCATCCTTTGGCTGGACTCGCTATGCCGAAACGATCAATGGACGGTTTGCAATGATTGGCTTTACTGCTCTGCTAATTCTGGAGTTTGTCACTCATCAAGACTTCTTTACCTGGGTTGGCCTGCGCTAGGGTTGGCCTGTGGCCCTCACTCTACTGTTAACCGATAGCGGCCTCGACCAGAGCTATCGAAGGCATTGACTACCACCGTATAGCTGCCGCTGGCAGGTAACCTAACCGCTAGCTGAGAATTGGTGGTGCTCCCATCAGCATCATCATTTTCGGCAATCACAGATTGGGACGGATCGACCAGCAGCAGATAGGTGTCAAAGTCAGCACTTTCTAGGCTGATGCGTACAGTTTGCCCGGCCGTTCCCTGAAATGTGTGCTCGGCATAGGGGGAATTGTCAGACAGCACCGGGCTATTAGGCCCTAGCGAACCCTGCTCCTGCAAAAGGTAGCGGCCTGTGCTGGAAGCCGGACTGCCGCCACCGCTCTGACTGGTCAGCCGTAGCTGATAAGCTCCTGCTTCTCCTTCGGCATAAGAATTAGCCAGAATGATGTATCTGCCGCTGGCAGGAAGCTGCGTGGTCAGGGCCGCATTGAGGCTGCCGCCACCGTCGTCGTCCTCGATATAAAAGTCGCTGTCGGGCGAGAACATGATCAGGTAGGAATCGACGTCTTGGCTGACCATCTCAATAGCTACAGATTGGCCTGCCTGCCCTTCAAACACGTAGGCATTGAAGTAGCTACCGTCGGGCAGGATGTTGCTCTTATCGTCTAGCTGCCCCCGAACCGCTGGACCATTGATTGCAATGGAGACAGGCGGATTATCGGCGCGAGAGCTGGCAACTGTAGGCGAACTTGCTGCTGTGCCGTTCTCAACGGCGGCCAAAAACGGCATTATCTGGTCGACGGGAATGGCAAAGCCAATGCCAATGTTGCCGCCCGTATCGCCAGTCGTGAAAATAGAGGTGTTTACGCCCACCAGCTGGCCCTGGCTATTGAGCAACGGTCCGCCAGAGTTGCCGGGGTTAATAGCAGCATCGGTCTGAATGAGGCCCCGCTCTTGGTCAATGCGGCTGACAATTCCTACCGTAAAGGTATTTTGCAGGCCAAAAGGACTACCGATCGCAAAGGCACGCTGCCCCACTCGGGTTGAACCTGCTGGAGCAATTCGTAGAGTAGGTAGGTTGCGAGGGTTGCCCCGCAGCTGCACCGCTGCTAGATCGAGGCGACTCTCCCCATAACCCACCACATCTCCTGTAAAGACTCGGCCATCCGACAAGCGCACCGTGACTTCTCGAGCATTGCCCACTACATGAGCGTTGGTCAGAATCAGGCCATTGGCCGTGATAATGCTGCCGCTGCCGCCGTTTTCTCCAACCTCAACTGACACCACCGAAGGGCTAGCAATGTCATAAACGCGAATGTTGGTATCTTCATCATTAGCCTGGGCTAGAGCGGGTCGGGCTGTTAGCGGCGACATCCAGGTAGATGGGGCGCTGCTATAAACTCCTGCCAGTGCAGTCAGGGTTAATGTACCAGATGCCAACGTCCGCAACAGTCTTTTTTCCATACAGGCCTCATGAAGTTGGAGAACTGGCCCTGTCTTTATTGATACAGGAGCCTGCTCTATTAATACAGAAGATAGGCTGAGATTCGGGATATCTGAAGGTTTCAGCAACAATCCCCTGCCTGAGCCAAACGCTACAGGGCAGGGGATTTACAAAAGGGAACTTCGATCAGGGTGCGATCGCAGGGGCTCTTAGCACCGGCAGAGCCGCTAGCGGCACAACTGAGCTGGCACCATCAGCACTGGTAAACGCCTCATCGCGTAGGTGAGCCGTCAGCCGCAGCGTGGTCGCGTCATAGACCTGGGTCAGCAGCTTGGGATAGAAGCCAAAGCCAATAATGGGCACCAGCAGACAGGCGATGATAAACACCTCACGCGGTTCGGCATCAACCAGGTCTTCGTGCTCTACCAGCTCCTTGTTTTCAGGGCCGTAGAAGATCTCCCGCAGCATAGAGAGCAGGTAGATCGGGGTGAGAATGACGCCAACGGCCATCAGCAGCACCGCCACCAGCTTGAAGGAGTAGCTGTAGGCATCACTGGTAGCAAAGCCGACAAACACCATTAGCTCAGCCACAAAGCCACTCATGCCGGGCAGGGCCAGGGAGGCCAGAGAGCAGGTGGTAAACATGGCGAAGATTTTTGGCATCTTTTTGCCAATGCCGCCCATCTCGCTCAGGATCAGGGTGTGGGTGCGATCGTAGGTAGCCCCTACCAAGAAGAATAGGCTGGCCCCGATTAGACCATGGGAGACCATCTGCAGCACTGCTCCACTCAAGCCCAAATCGGTGAAAGAGGCAATACCGATCAGCACAAAGCCCATGTGGGAGATCGAGGAATAGGCAATCTTGCGCTTTAGGTTGCGCTGGGCAAAGGAGGTAAGGGCAGCGTAGATGATATTGACAATGCCCAGTATCACCAGAATTGGCGCGAAATAGGCATGAGCCTCGGGCAACATGCCCACGTTCATGCGGATGAGCGCATAACCGCCCATTTTTAGCAAGATACCTGCCAGCAGCATGTGCACCGGAGCTGTGGCTTCCCCGTGGGCATCGGGCAGCCAGGTATGCAGCGGAATGATGGGCAGCTTAATGGCATAGGCGATCAAAAATCCCCCGTACAGCAGCAGCTGCATGTTGGGCGGGTAAGATTTGGCGGCTAGAGCGCTCATGTCGAAGGTGACGGTGTCGCCGTAAAAGGCCATCGCCAGTGCGGCCACCAGAATAAAGAGGGAGCCGCCAGCGGTGTAGAGAATGAACTTGGTCGCTGCATAGAGCCGCTTTTTGCCGCCCCAAATAGCCAGCAGCAGGTAAACCGGAATCAGCTCCAGCTCCCACATGAAAAAGAACAAGATCATGTCCTGCACGGCAAATACGCCGAGCTGACCGCTGTACATAGCCAGCAGCAGGAAGTAAAAGAACTTGGGCTTGAGGGTGACCGGCCATGCGGCCAGGGTAGCCAGGGTGGTAATAAAGCCGGTTAGCAGCACTAAGGGCATCGAGATGCCGTCTACACCAACTGACCACTTGAGATCGAGCTGGGGCACCCAGGTATAGCTTTCAACCAGCTGAAGGCCTGGTTGGGTGGGGTCATAGGCCAGGTAAAAGGCCGCCACCAAAATCATGAAATCAATCAGGCCCACCACTAGGGCGTACCAGCGTACCGTCCGCCCATTTTCATCGGGCAGGAAGGGAATCGCCAGAGACGCAGTGATGGGAAAAAGAATGGCTGTCGTGAGCCAGGGAAAATGCGCGAGATCCATAGGGGTTGCCTGTCTTCACGGTATCTATGGGAGGCGAAAACCTGAGCAGTGTGCCTGCTTAGTAACGAATCTAAAAGAACAAATTTAAAGTTTGGAAAAATTGCAACAGTTTTTATACGACCGGAAGAAATTCTAAAGAAAGAATCGGTGGGCAAAATCTGTCACGGGAAAGAAACCCGTTGTCGGACTGAAAACCCGGTTCTTCCAAAGAACCGGGTTTCTACCAGAACTTAGGTAACGCCCGAGAGCAGCACCAGCCCCAGCACAGCCCCGAAGACAATCAGGGCATAGAACTGGGCCCGACCATTTTCGAGGTACTTCAGACCTTCTCCAGTAATCAGGGTGACAAAGCCCGCCAGGTTAACTAGACCATCGACAATGCGGATGTCGACTTCTAGCACCTGTTTGGCTAGCTTGCGGCTGCCCTGAACAAAGACCACATCGTAGATGTCGTCGATGTACCACTTGTTGAGGGAGAGGCTGTAGAAGGGCTTGATGCGGCTTGCGATCGCACCTGGATCAATCACCCGAGTCCGGTACATCAGCACCGCCAGAATGATCCCAACCACCGCAATGGCAACCGAGCTACCGCCCATCAGCAGAAACTCATTCAGGTCAAAAGACTCAGAGGCTTCCAGCACGTCCTGAAGCGTTTCGCTAGGCGGATGAATGAACTCCTCAAAGCGGTTGGCAAAAGGCGTTCCGACCAAACCGATCAAAACCGAGGGCACCGCTAACACCATCAGCGGAAAAATCATCGAGAACGGCGACTCATGCGGCTCGTGACCGTGATGATCAGCGTCGGATTCTTCAGTGTCTAGCGTGAGCTCCTGAGAGTTCATCGCCCCTGGCCCCATCGACAGGCCCATGCGCTGTAGCTGCTCCACCTTGATCTGCTGACGCACCGCCGGGTCGTTGCCCCGGAAAGGCCCTTCAAAGGTGCTGAAGTACATCCGGAACATGTAGAAAGCCGTAATGCCAGCCGTCACCCAGCCAACCGCCCACAGCGCCGGATTGGCGTTGAAGGTGGCTCCCAAAATTTCATCCTTGGACCAAAAGCCAGCAAAGGGAGGAATCCCGCTGATCGCCAGGGTGCCAATCAGGAAGGTCGCAGACGTGACCGGCATGTATTTACGCAGGCCGCCCATCATCCGCATGTCTTGGGCGTAGGCGGCATCGTGACCTACCACGCTCTCCATGCTGTGAATCACAGAGCCAGAGCCCAGGAACAGCATGGCCTTGAAGTAGGCATGGGTCATCAGGTGAAACAGACCGGCTCCGTAGGCACCTACCCCCATCGCCATCACCATGTAGCCCAGCTGAGACATGGTGGAATAGGCCAAACCCTTTTTGATGTCATTTTGGGTAATGGCAATCGTTGCGCCCATAAAGGCAGTGAAGGCCCCGACATATGCGATCGCATTCATCGCTACCGGGATCTCTTCAAACACCGGATACATGCGCGCCACCAGGAAGACCCCAGCGGCTACCATCGTTGCTGCGTGAATCAGCGCCGAAATGGGAGTGGGGCCTTCCATCGCGTCGGGCAGCCACACATGCAGCGGGAACTGGGCCGACTTGGCCATTGGCCCTAAAAAGACCAAAATGGCAAAAATAGCCGCTACGCCAGCGCTCAGGCTGCCGTTTTCGACCAGGGCGGTCATGCGTTCGCCCATGACGGCAAAGTCAAAGCTGCCAGTGGCCCAAAACAGCCCCAAAATACCTAGGAGCAGGCCAAAGTCGCCTACTCGGTTAGTCACAAAGGCTTTTTGGCAGGCATCTGCTGCGGGCTTGCGGTTATACCAGAAGCCAATCAGCAGGTAGGAGCACATCCCTACCAGCTCCCAAAAAATGTAGACCTGGACGAGGTTAGGGCTAATTACCAGCCCCAACATAGAAGATGTAAAAAGGCTCAGATAGGAGTAGAAGCGGACATAGCCTGGGTCGTGGGCCATGTAGCCGTGGGTGTACACCATCACCAAAAAGGCAACTGTCGTGACAATCACCAGCATCAAAGAAGCCAGGTTGTCGATGGTGAAGCCCATGAGTAGGCGGAAGTCTCCAGCGGAGGCCCACTCAATCATTTTGGTGTAGGGTTCATGGCCCTGCACCTGACTCCAAAACAGCAAGAAGGACAGAACCATCGCCGCCCCAGTCAGGGAGACGATGAAAATTGCCGCAGGCTGTCGCAGTTTGTTGATGCTCTGGCTGTAGGAAATTAGACCCGTTCCTACCACGGTTGCCCCGATCAAGGGCAACACAGGTATTAGCCAGGCATATTGATATAAAGCGTCTATAGATTCCATTGCGTATGCCTACTCCGACGGTTTTAGCAGCTTGGCAAAAACCGCTTACATTTTGACACATCAATCCTGATCGGATATCTCTCGTTTGACCCTAGACCGCCTGGAAATTCCCGAAATCTGATGAAATATGAGAAATCTTTCTTTTTAGGGAAGATCGCTATGTTCCAGACTATGAAAGGGTTTCAGCAAGAGCTGTCAAACTCAGCGGGTTAATTTAAAGAAAAATCTCAGCTTTTATGAGTTTTTACTCGTCATTCAAAAGCCTTATTGTTAAAGACTTAACGATTGAGCTGCTTCAATTTTCCTTCAGCCGAGCGCAACATTTCTTGAGCTTCTTGGTAAGCCGTTGTACCCGACTGCACCTTTCTCAGGTCATTGGTAATGCCTTGTAGATCGCTGGCAATTTGATTGGGAGCCATTGCCTCTAGGTCCTGCGCCAGAAATTGCTGATTTTTTGTTTGAGCAGACTCAAACGCCCTCACAGAGTCTTCTTCAGCTGAAATCTTGTTTTCGACAATGCCCCTGTCGTTGGTATATCTTGCCAGCAGGCGCTGGGCTTCAGTATACCCGGCATCTTCTACGGGTACCTGCTCTAGACGGTCAATGGCCTGCTCCCACAGCGCTGCAATTCTGCGCCAGGTGTCGGCGTTGTGGGGTGGGTTTTGCCCCTCCTGGGCGGCGGTCAGCGCGAATTCTCGAGCGGCTCCAATCAGCGTATTAGATCGGGTGCTCCCAGCCACGCTACCTGCCACCTGTTCGTAATCGCGGGAGTAGGCAGCTAGCTTAGTTTGAGCCATGCGACCAGCCAAGGTCTCAGCCGGAATCTCGTTGAGCTTGTCCATACCCGACTGCCAGGCGACTAGGGCAGCGGTCTTAGCTGAGGGTTCCTGGGAAGTGCGGTAAGTCTGCTTAGCTGTCTCGACTGTAGCTGTAGCCGTTTGCAGCAAATCCTGGGAATTTTTCTCCTGAAAAACGCGGGCCTCCATGCGACCCACTTCGGATCGGGCGGTTTGGAACTCGTCGAAGGTAAAGCGCCAAGTGCAGCTAGCGAAGGTGCAGTAGGTCCGGGGATAGTAGCCCAAAAACCAAACCGGTAGGCCGTCTAGATGCTTTTGTGCCTGAGTCACTTTTTCGTTGCCCAGCTCAATATCTTGAGCGCTGGTAGCCTGGTTGACTAGCTGATCAGCCTGGGCCACTAGAGAAACCGTTTGCCGATAGTCGCGATCCATGCGAATAAAGCTGGGCAGCAGGACGATCGGCGCAACGCGGGCGACCGGCCATCGGATCATCGGGTAGGGCAGATTTAAAAGCCAGACTGCCCCAGTCAGCCCTACCAAGCCCAACGCCGTTGCCCCAACGCAGCCCAACTGGCGCTGCACCACAGCGGCCCCATTGGCTTTGGCTGCTCGCTTGAGCACCTTTTCACTAAACTCTGGAAAGATGTCTTCGACAGCCTGACGCATTTCAGCCAGGGTCAACGGCGACCCTTCTCCCAATCGGAACCGCTCTAGCCGCTTCAAGACGATGTCTTGCCTAACTTTTTGCAGCGGGTCGGAGCCGCAGAGCCGTTTCACTTCGGCAGCGAGAATTTCAAAGGCGCGATCGCACAGGCGAGGCATGATAGTTTTTAATCCGAAAAAGCGTTCAGTACAGAATTCCCAGAGGATTCTTCAATCGCAAATTCTGCTTTTCCGGCAACCGTTCCTGCCCAACACTCCGCCAACTGGGATCATTAAGCCTACACGTAACGCGTCAGGTTGACCCGATAGCGTTCCTTTTTAGTCACAGCTACTTCGCCAATCTCCAGCCGCCCCTTGCCGCGGATCGCTACCAAATCGCCCGACTGCACGTTGTGGCTGGACTGGGTAATGGTTTTCCAGTTGACCCGCACATCGCCAGCCGTGATCATGTCGGCCATCTTGCTGCGCGACATGCCAAAGCCCGCAGAGGCTACAGCATCCAAGCGCAGAGAGGCCTCAACGGTCGTAAGTTCTTTCTTCTGGGGCGGCCTGACCTTAAGCTCGCTCCAGTCGAGGGCGCGGGTCTTGACCGGCACCGATCGCACCTGGGTCAGGTTGAGTTCAAGAAACTCCACCAGCTCCGGATCCACAATGGCCTGTGCTCCCCGTTCGCCCATCACCAAAATGTCGCCAATCTTGTCGCGCACCAGCCCTGTACCCAAAAGCGAGCCCAAAAAGTCTCGGTGACTGGCCGGGTCAAAAAGAAAATTGCCAGCCAAATCAATCAAGGCTAGAGGAATTTGTTCAGGCTCTAGCGGCAGGTCGATACGTGCGATCGCAAGCCGCTGCCGCTCTGCCTGAGGATAGCCTCCCCAAGCCGCAGTATGCACCTCCGTCAGCCGCCGAAACAGATCCTGCGCCTCCACCAACTCTGGAGGAGACAAGAACCCAGTCACTACCACCTCCCAGGTTCGAATCGCCTGTTCGGTCTGGTCTAAAATCCGGGCCAGCGTCTCCCGGTTTTCCACGTGTTTGAGCAGTTCGTCCTTCGGCAGCATGATTGATGTGAGAGCGTTTTCTTGACTCTACACCAGGGGGCGGGAGGGGTGGATGGGTAAATGGGTAGGGGGTGGATGGGTAGGTGGAGGAGATAGGGGAGGTAAGGGAGAATGGGAAAGTAGGGAAATGCGGGTTTGCCTCCTGTCACCCTCCCACTCATCCACCCACCTCCCCTTCACCCTCTACTCCTCCAACACCTGCTTACGCTTGGCGTAGATGCTCTTAAGGTGGCGCTTGACAGTGTTCAGGGCGATGAACAGCCTTGCGGCGATTTCGTCGTAGCTGCAGTTGGTTTTCCGCAGCAGCCAGACTTCGGTTTCTCGGGGGGTTAGGTTGTACTGGCGAGATTCCAGTAGGGCAGAGACCTTGGCGGTTTGCGTTTGATCTTCCATCATCACCAAGAGGCAGGTTTCGCCGTGACCACCAAATTCAATCCACTGCGCCCGAATAGAAATAGTGGACCCAGCAGCGCTGGTCACGGTGTCTGACAGCACGAGGTTGATGTCGGGTAGCAGGCTCCGGCCTTCGATTAATTTTTCGCAGAGGGACCAAACTTCTGAGGGAACTGCCTGATTGGGGCTGAGTAGGCGGCACAGACGGCGTCCCTGACAGTTAACTTGAAGGCATTCACCCCGGTCGGTTAGAAGCAAAACACCATCGGAAAAACCTTCCAGGATCGTGGCTAAAACTGAGATGGGGGTTGCTAAGTCTAGGGTGTCAGGTCGTGGCTGCTCTAGTAATGCTTGCTTAAAAGGGGATGCAATCATAATCAGTGGGGGCTCCTTGTAACAACAAAGTTGTTTTTGAGTCATCTGGGGGAAACCGAAAGCTTTCGGTTCTGGTATGAGAGACCCCAAGCTGATATAAGGCTGATCCGGAAATGAAGTGCCAATTAAAGATCTGACCTTCGCTGCTCTATCATCCTTTTGCAGGCTTTCAATCCGTGGAACTCCTGATTTTCAGGTGAATTTAGCAAGTTTTTAAGCAGGCTCGAAACAAGATTTTGTTTACAATCCGCAATCATGGCGCGCCCGATTTCTAATCGGCAGCTTGCTAGAGATCGTGTTAAGTATTTAGGTCAACTGCACTCAAGTTAGCCGTGCACATCCTGATTCACCGTCTCTCTTCCGACTCCGCTGCTGCGGTGGTTACCACCCTCTCACTAACAGCCGCAGAACGAGTGCGATCGCGCCACCACTTCACGGCAGACGATGGCCAGCCCATCTACCTCAGACTGCCTCGAGGCACCGTTCTGCAGGGCCAAGACCTCTTAGCAGCCGAAGATGGCAGCCTGATTCGCGTTCTAGCCAAGCCAGAGCCTGTGCTCACTGTGACCGCCGACCACCCCCTGCAGCTGCTGCGGGCAGCCTATCACTTGGGTAACCGCCACATTGCTCTAGAAGTAACCCCCGACTACCTGAGGCTCGAACCTGACCCTGTGCTGGAAGACATGCTGCACCAGCTTGGTCTTGAAGTGAAAGCCGAATTCGCGCCCTTTGTCCCCGAAGCCGGAGCCTACAGCCACAGCCACGCAGGCCCTCATCCGTCCACCCCTCACCCCGTCCACTCATCTACCCCACACACTCATGACTGAAACACAGGCACTCCTACGACTGCTGCAGCTTGCCAGTCCGGCTCTGCCCGTGGGAGCCTTCAGCTATTCAGAAGGTCTAGAAACTCTGGTGGATGCAGGTAAACTACCTACACCAAAGCAGGTGGAAGATTGGATTACCCAGGAACTGCAGCGGGGATCAGTGCGTTTAGAGGCCGCCGTTTTGCTGCGAGTTCATGGCGCTTTCCAGAAAAGCAATGGCCCCTATGGGTCGAGCTTCGACCATCGCACCACGCTCACCTACTGGAATGATTGGCTATCAGCCGCCCGAGAAAGCGAAGAACTGCGGCTACAAAGCTGGCAGATGGGACGAGCCCTGATCCGCATGTTGGAGCAGATTCATCCCGAATTGAGAGACGAACTCACTGCTTTAGGCAGCCCCTGCAACTTTGCGGTTGCCTTTGGCCTTACCGCTGCCTATTGGCAAATTGACCTACAAACCAGCGTTTTAGGCTACCTCCAAAGCTGGGCCACTAACCTGGTTAATGCTGCAATCAAGCTGGTGCCTCTGGGTCAAACTGCCGGGCAACAGCTTTTGCTGAACCTGTACCCCACCATAGAAACAGCCACCCAATCACTGCTGCTACTGACAGACGATCAGCTAGAAAGCAGCGGCTGGGGCCTAAGCTTAGCTAGCATGCAGCACGAAACCCTCTACAGCCGGTTGTTTAGAAGTTAATGTTATGAGCCCATTTCGAGTTGGCATTGCAGGCCCGGTTGGGTCGGGTAAGACAGCCCTAGTAGACGCGCTCTGCAAAGCACTGAGAAGCCAATATTCCATTGCTGTCGTCACCAACGATATCTATACCCAGGAAGACGCCCAGTTTCTAGTTCGCAGCCAAGCCCTCAGCCAGGATCGAATTTTGGGGGTAGAAACCGGCGGCTGCCCGCATACGGCCATTCGAGAAGATGCCTCGATCAATCTTGTGGCAATTGAGGATCTGGAGTCTCGCCTTCACCCTCTAGACCTGATCTTTGTTGAAAGTGGCGGCGACAACTTGGCCTCTACTTTTAGTCCTGAACTAGTGGACTTGACCCTATATGTCATTGATGTGGCAGCAGGGGAAAAAATACCGCGCAAAGGTGGCCCCGGCATTACTAAATCTGATTTGCTGGTGATTAACAAAATTGACTTGGCCGCCCTAGTAGGAGCAGATTTAGGGGTAATGGAGCGAGACACCCTGAAAATGCGGGGCACCAAGCCCTTTGTCTTCACTAATCTTAAAACTCGTCAGGGGCTAGAAACAGTCATTGACTTTATTCAGCACTATGCTTTTCCAGAAGCAACTTCAGCATCTGGGACGGCCTGACCTCTACCCTAAGGTACTTGCAATCTTCATCTACTCTACAGACGCTTTAGGCGTTTTGGTAGCGTAAGCTACACTTTTGTGCCGACCCTGACTCTAATATCTCACCTTGATTGCAGAATTTTTTCCGCATAGTGGCGTGCGTTGTTTTTGTGAGTCAGGAGCGAGCTTGAATGTCCAGTCGAATTAATCGAAGAAAGTTCCTGTTGTACGGTTCGGCAACAATGGGAACCGCCGTACTCTTGAAGGCGTGTGGCGGTGGTGGTACCACCACGGGAACGTCTACCGAGGGTGGTGCAACCACTACAGCATCGGGCGATAGTGGCGATGCTGTGAAGGTCGGTATCCTTCACTCTCTGAGCGGCACCATGGCGATCAGCGAGACTACTGTGGTAGACGCTGAGATGCTCGCCATCAAAGAAATTAATGCTGCTGGCGGCGTTTTAGGTCGGCAGATTCAGGCTGTTCAGGAAGATGGCGCTTCTGACTGGCCTACCTTTGCAGAGAAAGCTGAAAAACTGATTGACCAAGACGAGGTTTCGGTCGTGTTCGGCTGCTGGACCTCGGCTAGCCGGAAAGCAGTGCTGCCCGTATTTGAGTCCAAGGACCACATGCTGTGGTACCCGGTGCAGTACGAAGGCCAAGAATGTTCCAAGAACATCTTTTACACCGGGGCTGCACCCAACCAGCAGATTGAGCCTGCAGTTGACTGGCTGCTAGAAAACAAGGGCCAAGACTTCTTCCTGGTCGGTTCTGACTACGTATTCCCCCGCACCGCCAACACCATCATCAAAGAGCAGTTGGCAGCCAAGGGCGGCAGAACTGTGGGCGAAGACTACCTGCCTCTGGGCAACACCGAAGTTACTCCCATCATCACTAAAATCAGAGCCGCTCTGCCAAACGGTGGTGTGATTTTCAATAGCTTGAACGGCGACAGCAACGTAGCCTTCTTCAAGCAGATGCAGGGTGCTGGTCTTACCCCTGATCGCTATCCTGTGATGTCGGTGAGTATTGCTGAAGAAGAAGTCCGCCAAATCGGTAAGGAATTCTTGCTGAATCAGTACGCTTCTTGGAACTACTTCCAGACCGTAGAAACCCCTGAAAATGAGAAGTGGGTAGCCGACTTCAAGGCCGAATACGGTGAAGACCGGGTGACCAATGACCCGATGGAAGCGGCCTACATCATGGTTTACCTGTGGAAGCAGGCGGTTGAGCAGGCCGGCTCTTTCGATATCGCAGCGGTGCGGGAGGCTGCTTACGGACAAGAGTTTGCCGCTCCTGAGGGAACGGTGACAATGTTCCCCAACCACCACATCTCCAAGACCGTGAGAATTGGAGAAGTGCGTGACGATGGTCTGTTTGACATTGTCTGGTCTACCGAAGGGCCGGTTGATCCGGTGCCTTGGAACCAGTACGTAGCTGACACCAAAGGCTTTGCTTGCGACTGGTCTGACCCAGCTAAGGGCGGCAAGTACAAGGCGTAGTCTAGGCAAGATAGTCAGTTTGGGCTAAGCAGGCAGAGAAATAACCAAGTCATCTCTCTGTAACTGAATTAGCCACTCTCTATCAAACAAGGTACACAATGCAGGGTGCGTTCGTTGTCTGAGCGCACCTTTATCTGTAGCATGTCTTTTTCACGCCAAGGCTTTGGTCGATAGTTTGAGGGGGGTTGATCTTTAACTAAGCTGTCTTAAGCCAAAAGCGCTTGTGCAGTTAGGGACAATCCGCAGCACCTTTAAAGCACTACCCAACAGGGAGGGAAAATCCGGAAAGGGTGACTGTTGCCTTTGAACTTTTTTGGAATTGGCGGCTCGATACGATACTGGCTTAACAGTTGATTGACCTGACAGTTGACTGGCTCAACAGTTAACTGGTTCGACAGTTAAAGAGAGCGGCTCTGGTCTTGAGCGTCTGTTTTTAGTTCAGCTTAGGTAGGTAAAGACTGTGATTGAGGGCTTAATTGCTGGCCTGTTCGACGGCATCAGCATCGGTGCGGTGCTGTTGATCGTGGCGTTGGGTTTGGCCATCGTATTTGGACTGATGGGCGTTATTAACCTGGCCCACGGGGAGCTGATGATGCTCGGAGCCTACACCACCTACGTGGTGCAGAACGGCGCTAAGGGCCTAGGCGGCTGGGCTGTGGAAAGCTATATTTTCGTGGCGCTGCCCCTGGCTTTTTTGGTGGCGGCGCTGGTGGGCCTGCTGCTGGAGCGCAGCGTAATTCGTCACCTCTATGGCAGGCCTCTGGAAACGCTGCTGGCCACCTGGGGCGTGAGCCTGATTTTGCGGCAGTTTGTGCGCAGCGTGAACTGGCCCATGGCCATTGGCCTGGTTATCTTTGCGGCGCTATTCGTAGTGGGTTTGTGGGTGCTCAAGCGCTATACCGACTGGGAGCGCATTCGGAACTGGGCTAACCCGGTGTTTTTCCTGCTGTCGTTTGCGATCGCAACCCTAGCCGGCTTCATCATTCAAAATTCCGGTAGCGCCCAGTTTACCCGCGCCTGGTTCAGCGCCCGCAACGTAGACGTAACGCCACCAAGCTGGCTGCGGGGCGGTCTGGCCTTGGGTACGGTGCTGCAGTTTCCCTATGCCCGACTGTTTATCATTGTGCTGACAGTTCTGTGCCTGGCGGGCGTTTACTGGTTTCTGCAGAAATCGGTCTGGGGTCTGCGCATCCGTTCGGTGACGCAAAACCGCAGCATGAGCGCCTGTCTAGGCATTCCTACAGAGCGGGTCGATGCGCTGACCTTTGCCTTAGGCTCTGGCTTAGCCGGAATTGCAGGCTGCGCTGTGACGCTGCTGGGCTCCGTTGGGCCTAACCTGGGCGGCAACTATATTGTTGATGCCTTCATGGTGGTAGTGGTCGGTGGCGTCGGTAAGCTGGTCGGTAGCATCGTGGCTGCAATGGTGATCGGCATTGTGACGTATCTGGTCGGCTCCGGTACCCTAGCACTGGTACTGTCGCCCTTTGCGGCGCTGCAGCCTCTAACCGACTTCTTTACCTTCTTTGCCACCACTAGCATGGCTAAAGTCATGGTATTTGCGCTAATTATTGCTTTCCTGCAGGTTCGCCCTGCGGGCATGTTCCCTCAAAAAGGCCGTTCGGTAGAGGTGTAGGTCATGGCTCTCGATTTACCCATTCAACCGCGTCGCACCTCCAAAGGTATCCGGCAAAAGCGCCTGCTGATCGAAGCCGGAATTGTGGTTGCGATCGCACTTGTGCTCATCCTTGTCATGCCCCTGCTGCTGAGCGGGTTTCGGCTGGGTCTGCTGGGTCGCTTTCTGTCGCTGGCTATCGTGGCCCTGGGCATTGACCTAATTTGGGGCTTTACCGGGCTCTTGAGCTTGGGCCACGGCATCTTCTTTGCCTTGGGCGGCTACGCCTTTGCCATGTATCTGCAGCTGGTGTCGCTGCCAGCAGGGGAGTTGCCAGATTTCTTCAGCCTTTACGGGGTGTCGTCGCTGCCCTGGTTTTGGCAGCCGTTCTACAGCCTGCCGTTTACGCTGCTGGCGATGGTGACGATTCCGGCCATTGTGGCGGGGCTGTTTGGCTACCTGGTCTTCCGCAACCGGATTCGCGGCGTTTACTTTTCGATTTTGACTCAGGCGGCGCTGGTCGTCTTCTTCAATTTCTTCAATGGCCAGCAAAAGCTAATCAACGGCACCAACGGCCTTAAGACCGCGACGAGCGTGTTTCTAGGCCAGCAGGTGGGTGGCCCTGAAATGCGCTACTTCTTTTACGTAGCCACCGTGATTGCGCTGGTGCTGGCCTATGCGCTGTGTCGCTGGCTTACTAGCGGTCGCTTCGGCAGAATGCTGGTAGCTATTCGCGATGACGAAAACCGGGTGCGCTTCTCAGGCTACAACCCAGCCAGCTTTAAGGTGTTGGTGTTTGCCGTTTCGGGTGCGATCGCAGGGGTTGCTGGAGCGCTCTACACGGTGCAGTCAGGCATTATTTCACCCCAGGCGATGGACATTGCCTTCTCCATCGAGATGGTGATTTGGGTGGCTGTAGGGGGCCGTGCGACCCTGATTGGGGCCATTCTGGGTGCGGTGTTGGTCAATATAGCCCGCACTATGCTGAGTGAGCGCTTCCCCGATGTGTGGTTGTTTTTCCAGGGAGCACTGTTCTTACTGGTGGTAACGGCTCTGCCCGACGGCATTGTGGGCTGGGTGCGATCGCAGTTTGGCGAGCGACTTCCGGCACTATTGGGTGGCTCTCCAGCAATTCCGGCCTACATGGCAGACATGGAGTTAGAGGCCGAGAGCTACCGAGAAAAAGAGCTAGTAGACCAAGAATTAGGCAAATAACTCATCAAACAGCAGGCAGGAGAGGCAGACCCCGTGAGCGGTGCGCTTTTAAGTATCGACAACGTCACCGTCAGCTTTGACGGCTTTAAAGCCCTCAATAACCTCAATTTCTCTATGAATGAGGGTGAACTGAGGGTAATCATCGGCCCCAACGGAGCCGGAAAAACTACCTTCCTAGACGTGATTACCGGCAAGGTTAAGCCGACTGAAGGCAAAGCCTCCTTCAAGGGCAACGACCTCAGTAAGCACAAAGAGCACGAAATCTCCCGTATGGGCATTGGGCGTAAGTTTCAGACCCCGCGCGTCTACTTAAACCTGACCCCAAGGGAAAACCTGGAGCTTTCGGCCAACCGGCAAAAGAGCGTTTTTCCCACTCTGTTCAAGCAGACCCCAACGCCGGAGAAACGCACCGTCAGCAGCTTGCTAGAGACTATTGGCCTCTACGAAAAGGGCGACATCCCAGCCGCCCTGCTCTCCCACGGCGAAAAGCAGTGGCTTGAGATCGGTATGCTCGTGGCCCAGTCTCCCGATCTGCTGCTCGTCGATGAACCGGTGGCCGGTCTGACCGACGAAGAAACCGAAAAAACCGGCAACCTGCTGATGGCCTTAGCCGAAAGCCACTCCGTCATCGTGATCGAGCACGATATGGAGTTTGTTCGCCAAATTGCCCGTCAGGTCACCGTACTGCACGAAGGATCGGTGCTGTTTGAAGGCACGATGGATCAGGTGCAAACCGATCCCAAAGTGATCGAGGTGTACCTGGGCCGGGAAACAACCATTACCCCCGAGCAGATGCTGATCCTGCGAATTGCCGCTGCGATGGCTTGGGCCGACGATAATTTTGACCCAGTGCAGCAAGAGGTGATCTTGTCAGAGCTGAGCCGCCAGTTTGCTCCCGATTCAGCCAGCCAGGAAGCCCTGCGGGAGGAACTGCAAGGTCTCCTAGCTAAGCGCATTCCCCTGGAGGAACTGGTGCCCTTGCTGAAGACACCGCAGCAGCAGGAGCTCGCTGTAAAGCTGAGCTACGAAGTCATCAGCTCCAACACCATTAACGAAACCGAAGCCGGAGTCTATCAGCACCTGCTGTCGCTGCTAAATCTGCCGCCCGAAACCGTTGCCCGCCTCGAAGCTGCCGCCCTAGAGAGCCTGAAGTCATGAGCCAAAGCGTTGCTACTCCCCCGCCCATCGCCGATCCCCTGACGGCCCCCATGATCAAAATTTCAGGGCTGAACTTTTTCTATGGAGAAAGCCACATTCTGCGGGATGTGGATCTGACTGTGCCCAAGGGCCAAATGGTCTGTCTCATTGGTCGCAATGGCGTCGGCAAAACCACCCTGCTAAAAAACATCATGGGCCTGCTGCGGCCTCGCAAAGGCGACATTCAGTACGAAGGGCAGTCGATTACGGCCCTATCGCCCGATCAGCGGGCGCGGCGCGGCATTGGCTACGTGCCTCAGGGACGAGAAATTATTCCCCGCTTGAGCGTGCGCGAAAACCTGCTAGTGGGCTATGAGGCGCTGGGCAGCCGGGGCCAAGGCGTCAACCGTCAGGCCATTCCCGAAGAAATCTTTGAGCTGTTTCCAGTGCTCAAGACCATGCTAGAGCGCATGGGCGGTGACCTCAGTGGCGGACAACAGCAGCAGCTCGCCATTGCCCGCGCCATGATGGGGCGGCCCAAGCTGTTGGTGCTAGATGAACCCACTGAGGGCATTCAACCCTCGATCATCCTGGATATTGAATCGGCGATTCGCCGGATCATTTCTACTGCTGGAATATCAGTTTTGCTGGTGGAGCAGCACCTCCACTTTGTGCGGCAGGCTGACTACTACTACGCCATGCAAAAGGGCGGCATTGTTGCCTCTGGCCCCACCCAGGAACTGACCAATGAAGTAATTCAGCAGTTCCTAGCGGTTTAACCCATTAGGCTGGATGGCGGTTGTATTACCCACCAGCTTGAGTGATTGGGGCAGGTTTGCTATAAGTCCTATAAGCTTTGCCTAAAGCGGCATCCGCCTCTGAACCTTTAGGCGCTGATCAAGGAGTTTTGACATGTCTGTTACTGGAAGACGAGTAGGAACCCGCGCCCGCAATTTTTTGGATGACTTTAAAGCCTTTGTTATGCGGGGCAATGTCATTGACCTTGCCCTAGCCGTGGTTTTGGGGGCTGCTTTTGGGGCAGTTGTCAGCGGTTTTGTAGAAGATATTTTGATGCCGGCCCTGATTAACCCGATATTGTCTCAGACTGGGACAGACTGGCGCGAAGCCGTTGTCGGGCCGGGCATTCGCCTTGGTCACTTCTTTGGCACGGTTGTCGATTTTCTGATCATTTCCTTTGTCTTGTTTTTGGTCGTAAAAACCTATGAACGCTTCAAGCGCAAAGAGGAGGTCGAGGCCGAACCCACAACCGAGGAAAAGCTCAACGCCACCCTGGAGCGCCTGAACGCTTTTCTAGAGTCCAAACTATAGACCTGCTCCAAACTTTATTGAAATCGCTAGCGAAGGCCGTAGCAGCACCACGGTCTTCGCTTTTTTCGTTAAATTTAATTAAGTTTGTATTGTAGAAAGAGCCGCCGAGCCAGGGGAATGTTTCTCTGCTCGAACAACGGCTCCTACGATTCACTGCTCAGCCAAGCGAGATTTGGAGTCAAAAGGCATGGTGCCCCCGCCAGAAAAGGCAGGTTCGCTGCAAAGCTCTAGAGCTTTTACGATCTCTGCTTTTGAGGAAATCAAGCAAATTGAGAAATCTCTCAAGGAGATTTACTTCATCAGCGGCTTGGGGGCCGATGAGCGGGTGTTTCGCCTGCTTAAGTTTGAAGGCTACCGCCCAGTTCACCTAGGCTGGCTAGAACCACAGCCCAGCGAACCTATCGAAGCCTACGCCCAGCGGCTTGCCGCTCAGATCAAAACCTCAAAACCCGTCATTATTGGGCTCTCTTTTGGGGGCATGATTGCTGTAGAAATTGCCAAGCAAATTCCTGTCGAAAAGGTGATTTTGCTCTCTAGCGTCAAAGACCGCTACGAAGTGCCGCCCTATTACCGGATCTTTCGCTGGCTTCCCATCCACCGCATCTTTCCCTTCAAAAGCGTGCTCTGGGCTATCTGTTGGTTTGCCTACTGGGTGTTTGGCGTCAGTGTCCCTGATGAGCGCAAGCTGCTCAAGACAATCCTGCTAGAGACCGACCCCCACTTCCTCAAGTGGGCCTTACACCGAGTCGTGCTCTGGCAAAACGAAGAGATTCCAGAGGATGTCACGCATATCCATGGGAGCTGCGATCGCATCTTCCCCACCCTTTTCGTCGAACCCGACTTCATGCTGCCCAACGGCGGCCATTTAATGGTGATGCATCAGGCCAGGGAGGTGTCGGCTTTGTTAGAGAAGGTGATTGGGTGAAGAAGACCCCGCGTCCTCCTCAAAAAATCAGCCCCTCCAAGGCCCCCTGCAAATCCTGTGTCAGCGTCTCCACGGCCTGCTTAGCAGCGCGATGGCCCTCACTATAGATCGGCCAGCGTTCGCTCACGTCGATAGGTTCCCCCACGGTCAGGGTGGCGTCTCGCCAGCCCAGGCGAGGGCGGCTGGGCACTTTGGTTCCCTTGAGCCGTTCTACTAGGTCAAACAAAATTAGGGTAGTTTCGGCAAACCGCTCAAAGCTAGGCTTGTCCTTCACATAATGGCCCGTGACGGCAACGAAGCTCTCTACCAGCCGCATGTGCCGGGTATGGAGGCTGGCGGCTTCGGCGACCCAGTTGGCTAGTCCTCGCTCGACGGGGGGTAGGGCAGCAATGGAGTCAATGTCTTCTCTATAGGTGTAGGCCCACCCGGCTTCTTCTAGGCGGCGGCAGCGGGTGATTGGGCTGCCTGTGCTGGGCAGACCAAAGAACTGTTCGCCGACCGTTAGGGCCTCATGCAACAGCCGCTCTAGGCGCTGAGCCAGATCATGGCCGTCCGTCGGAGCGCTCAGGTCACTTGGGGCGCTGGTTTTTGACTGGGCCAAGGACCGCTGAAAAAATCGCTGGTAAAACTGTTCCATGCGCACCAGCAAGTGCTGGCTCAGGCAATTCAGGCGCTCATAGTAAGCCTCAGCAGGGGCTTGCTGAGGGTCGGCGAAGTCCTTCACCGGCAGACCCACGTCGGTTTCTAGCTGACTCATCAGGCGATTGAGCGCAGCCCAGTTGGGGTCGGGATACTGATACTGCAGCCCAATTGGCAACAGCACTACCCTGTCAGATCGTCCTGCCTTTTTCAAGTCTTCAAGGCACCAGAAAGCAAGCTGAGCAGCTCCTGGTTCGAGCGGGCTAACCACTTCTCCATGGCCGTTGGTAGCGCCCTCCGGCGCAATGCTGAGGGGCAGCTTTCCCGATACGAGGCGTTCTCGCACAGCCTTAATCGCCTTTAGATCTAGCCGCCGCCCACGATGGACGGGAATGCCGCCTAGACGGGAAAAGAACCAGCCCAGCCAGCGCCCAGCCCAGAGCGGCATGCCCCGGTCGTACATGAAGTGGCTGTGGAGAGGAGGTTTTAAGGTAATGCCCTGCTGCTGCGCCACTCTGGGCAGGTCGCGGGCAAAGAGAACCGCCATGGAAAGCGGATCGTCTACCTCAGAATGGCGAAACGCTAAAATTAGCCGGACTTTGCCCTGCTGAAACTGGGCATAGTAGTCGGCTAGGTTCTTTACCTGCTGACATTTCACTTGCCGAATTCCAGCTGGAAGCCAGCTCCGGAGCCGCACTCGCAGCAACAACGGCAACGTCAGCTGCGTTGCCCGCAGCACCCAAGGCGTAAAGCGCGGGGGAATAAAGTCTAGACGGGGTTGAACCCGAGGTGGGTTGACCAAAGGAAGATTCGACTCAGACGCTAGTAGGGTCTTTTATTTTGCCAAGCGATTTAGCCGGTTCGAAGTCAGAACAATTAATGGCTTCTTCTGAAAGTGCTGTCGCCGGGTGAATAGGGCACTTCAGAAAGTGACTGTTAGTAAAGTAGGTGCAGTTGGCACAGGGAATTTGGTGCATCTGTTTGGCTTGGGAGATCCCCTCCCGTGCAGCAGCCACTAAATTCCAAACCGTCAGCCCCACTACTAGCCAGGCTGTGACAAAACACAGCGGCACGAGAAAAGGCTGAATGAACTGTACCAGGCGGACAATCACCAAAACCGAAAGTTGCAGCAGTTGATCCATCGCGCTCACCCCTGTGCGCCCTAAGTCTTCCTCAGGCTACTGCATCTCTTCGCGGAGCTCCTCCCTCCCCTGGAGGAAAGAAATATTTATATGGAAAGGGTGAGCGGCTGCTCTCGTTAAGCTGGCAGCAGCGATCGCTGACAGGTGGGACACACAGCATGGATGGTCAGCTGGCAGTCGAGCAGGTGATAGCCTGACTTTTCGGCAGTCCGAGCGCCGACCTTAAGCACTGAGTCGTTTTTAAACTCAATGGTTTTGTTGCAGCGAACGCAGATCAGGTGATGGTGGTGGTGGGGTGAGGGCTGGTTCATTTCATAGCGCTTGTGCCCTTCGGCTAGCTCCAGCTCGCGCAAAATGCCCATGCGGGCCATCAGCTTGAGGTTGCGGTAGATAGTAGATAGGCTGACATCTTCACCCTTGTCCCTGAGCACTTCACGCAGGTCTTCTGCGCTCAGGTGTTCCCCCTCAGGCAAGTTTTGGAAGGTGGTTAAAAGGATCTCTCGCTGGGGCGTCATACGCCAGCCCCGTTCGTTCAATTCGGCTTTGAGGGCGGAAGTGGTATAGGCGGTCATGCCGTCTACCTCGCAATAAGTGTCACTTATTGAGAATGTTAGTTGATAAACCCCCTTAGTTGCAAGAGGGGCAGCTTATTGAGAATCGTCTTCAGTAAGGAATGAGAGCCTGAATAGGCAATAGAAAGAAGGCTTTTGAGCAGCGCTAGGGCTAATATTTTGGCCTCAAACCTCTCTTTAGGCGGATTTTCGACAGAAAAAAGCTGATTATGGCTGAGCCGGTTGGGTTGCGATCGCAAGCTGCACACCCCGCAGCCGCCGCAGCGTATCCATCACCGTGACCACCTGACCATGGGGCACCTGAGCATCAGCCCGGATCACCACTAAGCCTGTTTGACCCGCTGGAATCAAGGTTTGCACGGCATTGAGCAGCTGATCTGAGGGTACAAACTGATCCCCTAGAAAGATCTCCCCTTCGGCGCTGATAGTTAAGTTAACTTTTCTTGCAGCCTGAGGTTCGCCCGTAACCGCTGACGGCAGATTAATCGGCAGTCCTTCTGACTGGGTGAAATATAGGCTAGAGAGAATAAAAAAGGCCAGTACCGCAAAGACGACATCGACCAGCGGCACAATGTTGACCTGAGGTTTGGATTCGGGTTCATCCGGCAAACGCATGGGAACCTTTAAAAAGGATCTCCCCTGTTATAGCCGGGAATGCTCCAGACCAACCCGCTTGATGCAGTTATCTGCGATCGCATCTGCCAAAATCTCCAGCACGCGCTGGTCTTTGGCCGTCAACCGACCCTGAGCACGGGCCTGATTAATAGCGGCCTCTGCCCCAGAGGAAAGTTCACCGAGCGTTAGGGCATTGCGAACAATTGCTTCGATGGAAACAGGTGTAGAAGGCATATTCTTTAGTCTCAACAACACACGCACCCTTTTGGCTTACTACTGCTTTATTCAGGGATGTGGTCGAGATCTCCGGAACAGCCGTGACAATTATTTAGGTGGCACAGTCGCTGCCAAGGCAATGGCCACTGGATAGATCCGGTGTTCCTGCTGCTGAATCCGGGCCTGCAGGGTTTCCGGCGTATCTCCAGGCAGCACCGGCACCGCCGCCTGCATGACAATCGGGCCACTGTCTACTTCAAGTTCGACATAGTGCACCGTACAGCCCGCCACCTTAGCCCCTGCCTGAAGAGCCTGCTCAACAGCGCGGATACCTGGAAAGCTAGGCAGCAAGCTGGGGTGAATATTGAGCACCCGCCGAGGAAAGGCCCCAATCAACACCTCTGTCACCCGCCGCATCCAGCCCGCCATAATCACCCAGTCCACTTCATAGGCTTGGAGGGTCTGAATAATCTGCTCATCCAGCGCCTCACGGGACGCGAAGTGACGGTGATTCAACAGCATCGAAGGAATGTCCCACTGTTGGGCTCGTTGAGCCACATGAGCCTGGGGATTGTTGTAGATCACTACCTGGATTTGGGCCTGGAGCCAGCCGGACTGAATGGCTTGGGCAATGGCCTCCATATTGCTGCCGCTGCCCGACGCTAAAATGCCTAGCCTCAGCGGACTATCAAACTCAGGCAGGGAGTCGGGCAAGGGCGGAGAAATAATTGAGCTAGCGTTCTTAGAGACGACATCAGGAAACAAAGACATAGGGCGGATCCTTGCAATCGCCCTTCATCCTATAACGACAGAGCGCCTAGCCTGCATCTTTATTGGCTCCTGCTTTGAGAACGGGTTGCTGTCATCTGCCAGCTCAGCAGAATCACAGGCAGCAGTCCGGCCAGAATAATCGCTAAAGCCGGGGCCGACGCCTGCACCAGGCGTTCGTCGGCAGCATATTGATAGACCCGCACCGCTAGGGTATCGAAGTTGAAGGGGCGAATCACCATCGTTGCAGGCAGCTCTTTCATCACGTCTACAAACACCAGCATTAGGGCCGTTAGCAAGCTGCTGCCCATCAGCGGAGCATGCACCTTGGCTAGGGTAGGAGCGGGGCCGTAACCCAGACTGCGCGAGGCATCGTCGAGGGTCGGGCGAATTTTACCCAGACCCGCTTCCACGGTGCCAAAGGCCACCGCCAGAAAGCGCACCAGGTAGGCAAAGACTAGAGCCACAATCGTGCCGCTCAGCAGCAGCCCGGTGGAGAGGTTAAAGGTGGCCCGCATCCAGGCATCGACTGCGTTGTCAAACTGGGCTAGGGGTACCAAAATACCGACGGCAATCACCGCTCCCGGAATGGCGTAGCCCAGAGAGGCCAGCCGCACCCCCAACCGCAGGGGTGGGGTGTTGTTTAGCCGCACTCCGTAGGCCATCACCAGGGACATCAGCATGGCCAACCCCGCCGTCAAACTAGCCAGGATTAGGCTGTGGCTGCCTAAGGTCCAAAAGCTGCGGTTCAGCGTTTCATCGAGGTTCCGTAGGGTCATGGAGAGCAGCAACCCTAGGGGCACCAGCAGACCCAAGGTAATCGGCAGCAGGCAAACCAAACAGGCTAAAGCGCTTCGCCAACCGCGTAAAGCATAAGCCGACTGCCGCGCCGGACGGCCGTGGCTCTGGTAATAGCGAGCCTGCCGCCGAGACCAGCGCTCTAGCAAAATCAGGGCAAATATAAACAGAAGCAGCACTGCCGCGAGCTGTACGGCCGCCACTCGATCTCCCATGCCAAACCAGGTGCGGTAAATGCCGGTGGTGAAGGTTGGCACGCTAAAGTACTCGACGGTGCCAAAGTCGTTTAGGGTTTCCATTAAGGCCAAGGCAGTGCCAGTTGCGATCGCAGGCCTCGCCAAAGGCAGCGCTACCGTCCAAAACCCCCGCCAGGGGCCACAGCCCAGGGAACGGCTAGCTTCTAACGTAGCCATAGACTGTTCTAAAAAAGCCACCCGCGCCAGCATATAGACGTAGGGATAGAGGGTGAGGCTAAACAGCAAGATAGCCCCCCAGACTGAGCGAATGGCCGGAAACCAGTAGTCTGTCGCTCGCTCCCAGCCAAACAGCGCCCGCAGCGTAGTCTGCACCGGCCCAAAATAGTCCAGTACGTCGGTATAGGTGTAGGCCAGCAGGTAGGTGGGAGCTGCCAGCGGCAGCAGCAGCGCCCATTCAAACAGGCGACTACCCGGAAAGCGGCACAGGGTCACCAGCCAGGCCGTGCTAACGCCCAGCAGCAGCACTCCAGACCCCACACCCAGCATCAGCAAAACTGAGTTTTGGATGTATTGGGGCAGTACAGTGGCCGCTAGGTGCGCCCAGATCTCGCTGGAGTTGGCAAAAATGCTGCTGAGCACCACCAGAATGGGCGACACCATCAGCAGTGCGATCGCACCCACGGCCACAACCCAGCCATTGAAGGTGCCCCAGGTTTTGCTGAGTGTGTTTTGCCAGTTCACCATGCCCTCTCGCCGCCCTCTTGAGCGCTGCTGTGCACCCTTAACCTTACCGCACAGGCAGGGGCATCCTGGCGGCGGGGCAGGGGGAATCGCCTGAGGGCACAGTGATCAGCCGCGCTAGTTCATCAAAGCCCTCAGCGGCACTAGGAGGTGCTCCGCTGAGTTGGCGGTGCATCCGCTGCACAATCTCCTCCGGCACCTGACGAGACCGCTGTCGGTTGCGCTGTAGGCACACCGGCAGCGGCACATCAAACCAGCAGCCAGTGATGTGGGTAAAGCCACACTGCTGGGCGGTTGCGATCGCATCTCTTCTGTAGCGTCGCCGCACATTGGTAGCATCGTAGACTGTGCCTGCCAGATGGCCTTGGCGAATGGCTGCGACATCTGCCCGCCACTCGGCCTGCACAGTGCGCCAGATTGCTAGCCAGTCTCCCTGCTCAGTTTCGTTGCCGTAGAGCCGTTGCCGAATGCCGTCGGTGGAAATCCAGTGGTAAGTCGGAAACTGGAAGACAAAGTGTTTGGCCCAGGTAGATTTGCCGCTACCGGGCAGCCCAATCAGCAGTATTAGGGGAATGCCGGCCATATACCTAGTTCAACCTAAAAACCCCCCTTACAAAGGGGGGTAGGGGGCTCAAAGCCCACGCTTACAAATTAGCTTCTACAAATTAGCCCAAGAAGCACCCTCAAACTAAACTAGTGCCTAGATCACCATCCCGTCAGGAATAACCGCATTCTTCAGCACCACAATGATGCCGCTACGAATGTAAAAGCCTAGGTCTTCCCGTTCCGCTTCCTGGATATTTTCCTTGTTGACGATCTTGACGTTGCGGCCCACGCGAGCATTCTTGTCGATAATAGCCCGCCTTACCACTGTGCCTTCCCCAATGCCCATAGGAATTTTGCTGCGAGTCAGGTGTTGGCTGCTCTCCGAGAGGGGTTCGTAATAGTCAGCCCCCATCAATAGAGAGTCTTCAATCAGACAGTCAGCATTAATCCGCTGCCGTAGGCCAACCACTGAGTGGTGGATGCGGCAATTTTTGAGAAGACAGCCCTCTGCCACAATCGATTCTGTAATGTGGGCATCCAGCATTTTGCTGGGCGGCAGATAGCGAGAGCGGGTATAGATCGGGGCATCTTCGTGATAGAAGCTGAACGAAGGCTGAGGCTGTTTAGTCAGCGCAATGTTCGACTCATAAAATGCTTCAATTGTCCCAATATCTTCCCAGTACCCATCAAAGAGATAGGCCTGCATGTTGTAGTCGCGAGCATTAGACGGGATGATCTCCTTACCGAAGTCTGTCTGATCCAGATTGTTCTTCAGCAGGTCGATCAGCACCTGTTTTTTGAACAGGTAAATGCCCATTGAGGCAATAAACGGCTTCTCTTGGGCCTGATCAGCGGTTAATCCCAAGGTGGTAGTGTCCACCTTCATCGTCTCTAGAGCATCGCCTTTAGGCTTCTCGTAGAAATCGACTACCCGACCCGTGTTGTCGATCTTCATCAGGCCGAAGGAAGAAGCTGCCTTGTAGCCAATGGGCACTACTGAGAGCGTTACATCTGCATTTGTGCTGCGGTGGCGCTCCACAAACAGGCCGTAGTCCATCCGGTACAAATGATCCCCTGACAGAATCAGGTACTCATCGACGTCCCATTCCTCCAGCATCCAGATGTACTGGCGTACCGCATCTGCTGTTCCCTGAAACCAGCTAGGGCTCTCAGGGGTCTGCTGTGCTGCTAGCACTTCCACAAAACCCTCTGTGAACTGAGAAAAGCTGTAAGTTCGAGCAATATGGCGGTTTAGAGAGGCTGAATTGAACTGGGTTAAAACGTAGATCTTTGTAATCTCGGAATTGATACAGTTGCTAACTGGAATATCAATAAGCCGATATTTACCAGCCAGAGAGACGGCTGGCTTAGCGCGATACTTGGTTAGAGGATACAGACGGGTGCCTGCACCCCCCCCTAGAATGATTGATAATACTCGTTTCACGAAAGACCTCGGAACTGCCTTCTAACAACCCTTGCTTTCCACCTTAAGTGTGTGACCGTAGGGGCCTCTTGGCAAGGGGCATTTCAAATTTATGCCTTCCGATGTAACGCAAACAACTTCAGAACCACTACGAGACGGATTTATTTCTTGAGTTCACTAGAGAGATGTTAGGAAAGTTGACATTCAATTTAGAAATGAACCGTTCCAGTCAACAGAAAATAATCCTACATCGTATACCATTACTGCGGTTTTTCTAATCGTCTAGTAGGCATAAAAAACGCTTTAAATCTCGATTCACCCATAAAAGGGCCAGAATTGAGACTTGTCTATTCTGTCAAAGACCTCTAATTAGATGGTCTGAAAAGCTCTTCAAGAGGAGCACAAACCCCGTTCTGGAGCGATCCAGATCTATCCATAGCAAAAGCGCTAGTCCCGCCTCTAGGTGAAGCGGTTGAGATGTCATAATCAGCGGCTTAACGAACACTTGAACTAATCCCAAGCGCTACACATCTGCGCCTCAACTAGTCAAATTGCTGCCGCTCCGAAGCATAGGTTTGAAACCAGTATTGATTACTTTGCTCAACCAACAGCGCCACAGGCTGGGACGGTTGCGGTTGAGTCAGCGCTGCTAGAGTTTGGGGTAAAAATAAATCGCTGTAGAGGATTTGCCCCTCAGAGCTAACGATTAGCGTTTTGGCAGCAGCACGAGGGTTGAAGATCGGCTCACAAAGGCCATCGCATCCCGCCAGCGCTGTCAATTTGTCTAGAACCGAGCTGGGTAACGTTAGCAACCACTCTTGCTGCCCGTCGCCCGTCACGTCTAGAGCGTGCAGCGGCGCACCGGCCAGCAGCGCCGCCAGATCCTCTGTCGACACCGAGACAAAGGGCTCAATCTGGCTCTGCAGGGCAGCTGCCACAGCCCCGTTACCAATGGCAGAAGAGCCGTCCGCCGCGTTGAGCCGCAACAGACTATGGGTGGAATAGGCCAGTCCTGTAGCTTGCCCAGACCCTACCGCTAGCAGCTTTAGGCGGCCATTGTCCAGCCGCAGCCCCCGCACCCGTAGCCTAATTTCAGCCCCTTGGCCCGATTGCGGCAGCAGGGAAAGTTCTGGCAGGGCCAGGGCCAAACTCTGCTTGAGCGCTGCTGGAGTAGTCCCTATCCAGGGCTCACTGCCCTGCTGTTCAAGGCTCCAGCTGCCAGCCAGCTGCCAGCCCACTACCGCGATCTCATACCAAGATTCTGCGGCGGCCAGCTTCATGGCCTGAGAAGTTTCCCAGGGCTGCCACTGGGCTAGATCAACTGTGGGCAGCCCAGTAGCTGCCCCCACCAACGCCTGAACTGCCAGCCGATCAACCGACGTTGCCGCCGATACAGGGACTGCGGCTGAGTTCTGTGGCGATTGCGCCAGTCTCACCGGGGGATTGGCTACGGCTACAAAACGGGAGCGGGCAGCAGCAGATGCCTTCTGCTCATTCAGCCAGGCCAGGGCGGTCTGCTGATCCTGCTGGGCCTTAAGAATCAGCCCGCCCCAAACCAGCGCCGCCGGGTCTTTGGCCTGCCCTCGCAGCGCCGCCGTTATCCGATTCCAAAAGCGGCCTTCCTCGTTGGCCAGAGTTCGCATTAAAGCTTCTTGGGCTTGGGGGGCGGCTTCTAGCTGCTTTAGGGCAGCTTCCCAGCGACCATCAATTAGGCTGGCCAAAATTTGTTGGCTGGGTACAGACCATCTGCGCTCGGCCTGCTGTTGGGTGAGATCGGCGTGGAGCTGCACTAGCTTGAGCTGAGCTTCAGCAGCCGGGGTCCATTTCTGAGCCAGCTTGGGCTTTAAAGCCTTGAGCTGCTTAAAAGCGGCTGACCAGAGGCCGCTGCGGGACTGGCTGAGAGCCCGATAATAGGCTCCATCGCTGTCCATCATGTCGGCAGGCACATCTAAGGTAATGGGCAGCAGCTGCACAGCAGGCCCCAGACCCTGACGACGCTGTAGCCGATAGCCGCGAAAAGCCGGCTCTAGCCCCACAGTTTCATCAATCAGCAAATCGGCCGGCTCGACTCCATCTAGGTCTGTCCAGCGGGGTAGCCGTGAAGCGGGCGTGCTCCAGCGGATTAGACTTTCCAGCGCTTGCCTGCGCGGATCGAAGTAGACCAACTGCCCGTAGCGCAAAGTGGTACCGCTGCGCTGCCACTGCCCTTGCAGCATCAGCCAAAAACCCTCTGTCGGAAAAGGCGTGAGCTGAGTCACGTTAGTGAGGGGAAAGGGTTGCCGGGTAGGGTCAATCTTTTGGGGGGTGTTGCGCAGCGGTGCTAGCACCACCTCGTCGTCCAGGGGAGTTACTGGGAAGCTAGCAACAGGGCTGAGCAGCGGGACGGGCAGCTCAGGGATCAGACGATAGAGGCGCAGTTCTAAAATATTTGCTGGGCCCGTCGCTTGGGTAGGATTTGCCTGCACTGGCAACAGCCAAAAGTCTGTCTCCGTCTTGGCATCTCTCAATCGCAGCGGCTCTCCTAGCTGCTGGCTCTCAGCTGCGATCGCAACCTCAAGAGCTTCTAAGGTGACCGTCTCAGTCAGCTCAGCTTGCCGGTTGAAAACGAGTAAGCCGCTCTGTAGCCAGGGCAGTGCCTCTGGGTTAACCATCAGCTGAAAGCCCAGACGCAGGCTAAAGACCAGCAGTGTCATGGCACCCCACAGCATGAGGGCAATGAGCAGCAGACTGAGCCCCCGCAGCCAAGGCCGAGAGGGAGGGTGCGATCGCACCAACAGTCGCACTTCACCCCCCGGCGGCAGCCGCTTAGGGCCTTGTCGCCGGAGCCATCCAGCTGATTTGGATCGGTTTCGCCGACCCTTCGGTAAATTTGTCATCCAGTCTGTGCCAACCGACACCAGAACTCTATCTTAGGACAGCAAAATTTGCTCGTACTTCTGTCCGGCCTGCTCCCAGGTAAACTCGGCTTCGATCAACGCTCGCGCGTTGCAAGACAGATCAGAGCGCAGCTCGGGGTGCTCAAACAAACGCCCGACAGCCTCTACATAGTCCTCGGTGGTGTTGGCCCGTAACGCCCGCAGCGGATGCTCTACCGCGAGCCCCTCCAACCCGCGATCGCTGGCCACCACCGGCACCCCTGCTGCCATCGCCTCCAGCGTTTTGTTTTTAATGCCGTAGCCAATTCGCATCGGCACCACACAGACTGTTGCCTGGTGCAGGTAGTCTACTACCGACGGCACTCGCCCCGTCACCGTTACCCCCGGCAGCTGGGCCAGCGCCTGCACCTGGGCTGTAGGCTTAGCCCCCACCAGAGTCAGGGTTGCGTCAGGATAGCGCTGCTGCAGTGCCGGCAGCAGCGTCTGGGCTAGATACACAGCCGTATCAACATTGGCGATGTAGTCCAGCGCGCCGACAAAGACCAGATTCTGCCCACCAGGGTCAGCAGAGCGGTAAGGAAAGGCCTGCAAATCGACCCCGTTGGGCACGATCTGGAGCGTGGCTGGGTGTCTCAGAGGCTCGAAAAAGCGACGGTCTTCTTCGGTGGTCAGCACCAGATCGGAGAACTTGCGAGCAAAGCGGCGCTCGTAGCGGCGCATCAGCGCCACGCTAAAAAAGTCTCGCAGCGGTTTCTCGGCCGTGCCGGTCTGGAGCTGATTGATCAGCGTGCCGTAGAGCGAGCTGTGAATATTGGCCACCACTTTATTTACCCGATGGCGAAAATGAGGCTGCACAAAGACCTCGTTGACGCTGTGCTCGCAGGTGATTGCATCGGCCTTACCCGCTTCTACCCAGCGGCTGATCCACTCCTGCATAGCTGGCAGAGCCACGTAGGTAACACTGGAGGGCCGCCCCTGGGCCGCAAAGCGAGCAAAGCGGCTGGCTTTCCCCACCAGTCCTGGCGTCAAGTTCTGCTCGGTGGGTCGGGGAAAGACCTGCAGGTGATGGACCCACTGCCGCAGCGCCTCCACCTCGTCGTCGCTCACTGCTGCCGACCGCTGCGTCACCAGCGTAACTGCATGGTTCTGACTTAGGTACTTGAGCAGATTGAAAGTGCGAACTGGGGTACCGCCGAGGGTGGGCGGGTAGGGAAAGGTCGCAGAAATCATTAAAATGTTTTTCACGTCATGGGCTCTCCTAAAGCCCCTCTATTTGGTGAGCTGCTTCAGGCAGCCGGGCCTGCCGTTGCCCGCGAGTGCGAGCCTCAAAACAGACCAAATCGAGGGGCGTGATCAGCAGATCGATAGCTGCGCCCTGCCCTTTGGCCCAGCTCACGGCAGCTAGCGGCAGTTCTTTCAGCAGCCATCGACCGAGTCGGTAGCGCCGTTCCTTCTGCGTCAGCTCCCGCGTTAGATCAATGCCGTGCAGCTCGTGCAGGTAGCGGTTGGAGCAGCCGTAGCGGTACCACTGGCGGCGCAGCCCCTCTAGCGTATCGCGGTGGTGGTGCTGCACAATAGCCTGCTCAGAAAAGGCCAGCTGCCAGCCCCCTTCCCGCTGGGCTCGCCAACAAAAATCGGCATCGCCGCCGCTGGTCAAGTGTGGCCGAAAGAGGCCCACCTGCTTAAAGATTGTGGCCCTTACGGCCAAGTTCGCTGTCTGGCCGTAGGGGCAAAACGGGTGGGCTAGCGTACTTTTCTGAGAGAGGGTCTGTTTGCGATCGGCGTAGCGCTCTAGCCAGTTGCCACCCGGAAACGCCTCGACCTCTCCAGCCACCAACCCCACCGCCGGGTCGGTAAAGGGCTGCACCAACTGTTCCAGCCAAGTTTCAGCTGGGTAGCAGTCGGCATCGGTAAAGGCCAAAATTTCCCCTGTCGCCACCCGAATGCCGTGGTTGCGAGCAGCATAGGAGCTTTGCACGCCGCAATAGGTTAGGGCCTGCATCTGGCGGCCTTGGGCCGTAGCGGCGGTTACGGCAGACTGGAGCAGGGTGGGAGTGCGATCGCAACTGCCGTTGTCCACCCACAGCACCTCCAGCCGCTCCGCCGGATAGGTTTGAGCCAGCAGCCGACGTGTTAACTCTGGCAAGTCTCGCTCGCCGTTGTAGACGGGCACAATCACCGACACTGTGGGGGCAAGGTTAATCGGCAGATCAGCAGGGGTAGAGGAAGTCATGCCAAAGGAGCTCAAGGAGTTCTATGCCGGGAACTGGCCACTGTTCAAACGAAACAGGAAAAAATTTAGAGTACCCTGGGATGAGATTTGCAGACATCGACAGCCCTACTTTCTCCCATGATGCCAAGGCAGCGGCGAACTCTTCAACTCTTTATCGGTCTCAGTCTGGGCTTGGCCTTGGGTTTGCTCGCGGGGGCTTTAAGCTCAGCTCAGCTGCACCTCGCGCCCCAGCCCACTGCCAACGCTATCCCTCCAGAAGAAGCAATAGTGGCTCCGGCTCCCGCCTTACCGCCCCAGTTTGAGGTCATAGAGCTACCCCATAGCAAGGTTTACACGGTGACCATTGCCGATCCTCAAGCCTACCCAATTAGAGTCAGCCTGCCCGAAAACCTGGTGCCGCTTGACCAGATGGCTCAGCGTCTCAATGCCTTAATTGCCATCAATGCCGGATTTTTTGACCCTAATAACGGTCAGACTACATCCTACGTTGTCAGCAGCCAAGAACTGGTGGCCGACCCCCGACAAAATCCCCGGCTCATGGGCAACCCCGATCTCACCCGCTACCTCGACCAAATCCTCAATCGCTCAGAATTTCGCCGCTACGACTGCGAGGGCGCAGCTCAATACGACATCACGCTGCACAGTGCCCCAGTGCCAGCTAACTGCACCCTGATTGACGCGGTAGGGGCAGGCCCCCAACTGCTGCCCCAAAGCACCGCCTATGAAGAAGCTTTTATCGGCTACGGGGCCGATGGAGCGATTAACCGAGATGCTCTCGGCAGCCGCTCTCGCAATGCTCGCTCAGCGATTGGCATTAAACCCGACGGCAGTTTAGTTCTGGTGATGGCAGCTCAGAAGCCGGGCGTCTCGCCCTCCGGCATGAGCTTTGCCGACCTGAGCGACTTTCTCACTAGCCTAGGCGTAGAAAAAGCCCTCAACCTGGATGGGGGCAGCTCATCGTCCCTCTTTCAGGCGGGTACAACTCACTATGGTCGGCTAGATCAAGACGGCAACTGGGTACGCCGCCCAGTCAAGTCTATTTTTTGGGTAGCTCAGCCATAGTAGATTCAGACTGCTTCTTAAGGCTGCTCTGAAGATTCCTGCAGCCAGCGGCGGATACGCCCTAGCGCCACCTCATCGGGAATCAGTGTTTGGCTGTAGTTGCGCTGCCAGAGTGGCAGTGCAGGTTGATTTCGGTAAAGGTTAACCCGCTTCGCTGCCGCAGCCTTAAAACCCGCCACAAACGAGGACAATAGCCGAGGTTTGCCAGAGACTGATGGAGCTGGGAGCGTATGGCCAGCCAGCTCGCCAGCTTGAGCAGGCAGCAGTACTATCCCTCGAATGTAGCTGGGCATGACAATCCAACGATCAAGCCTAATATCTCGATAATTTTGAGAGGCACTGATCCACTCGTCGGCAACAATTTGGCCCATTGAGTTCAGAATGACGGACCCCTCGACTAAATCACCAAAAAGGGGCTCATTTCCATAGGTCTGGAGTTTGACAACGTAGGCGTCAGCTTCCATAAGGGTCTCACTTCCAAAGGCCGGAAGTTTGACACCATAGGCATCAGCTTCCATAGGGTTTACACCTGAAGCTGAACCTGCAGAGGAACGATACGCTGAATATGGCTGAGTCAAGATCATGTCTTCCTAAAACCAAAGGCCCCCTATGAGGTGTAGAGTGCCCAAGTAAAGGAAGAGACTCCCACGGTTTTAGAAAGAAGAGAGGGTTATCTCCCTACGACCTACCCAGCCCAGCGCCACACACGAATGGTTTTGTCGGCGCTAGCGCTGGCGATCACCCGGCCATTGGGATGGAAGGCGACGCCGAGCACAGAGTTGGTATGGCCGGTCAGGGTGTACTTGAGCTGTCCAGTTTGCGTATCCCACACTTTGAGGGTGCCGTCGCTGCTGCCGCTGACTAAGGTGCGGTTGTCGGCTGCGATCGCAACCCCATTGACCTCCTGAGTGTGGTCGCTCAGCGTGTGGATCAGCGACCCCGACCGCAGGCTCCAGAGTCTAATGGTGCGATCCTTGCTAGCGCTGGCCAGAAGCCGGTTGTCGCGGCTAATCGCAACCTGGTTAACCGTATTCATATGACCAGACAAAACGCGCACCTGCCGGGCCGTCCCCACTTCCCAAACCCGCACCTTATTGTCTAGCCCGCCGCTGACCAAAGTCCCTTCATCCGAGGTCATCGCCACCGTCTTAACCATGCCAGACGACCCGGTCAGGGTCTTCAAAAGCGATCCCTTATCCAGCTTCCAAAGCTTAATCGTCATGTCCTCACTGCCGCTGGCCAGCAAAAACCCCTTGGCCCCAATGGCAATCGACGTAACGTCTCGCAGATGGCCCTTAAGCACATAAAGCAAAGCCCCCTCAGCCAGGTTCCAGACCTTCACCACATCATCGTCACCACAGCTGGCTAACACCTGCCCTCCGGCACTCACCTTGACCTCATTCACCCCGCGAGCATGGCCCTCCAGGCTATAAAACACCTGCCCTGACTGCAAGTTCCAAATCTTGAGCGTGTCATCCAAGCTGCCGCTGACCAGAGTCGGCGTTTTAGGGTTAAAGTCCACAGCAGTCACCCAAGAGCTATGGCCCGTCAGTTCTCGAACGCACTGCCAGCCGGTTCCTTTAGTGCCCGAAACCAGACCGCTGCGGCCAGGCCCCGACAGCCCTGACAGCGAACCGGGTGGTTTCGTCAGCCGGGGCTGAGAAAGGGAGGGCACAGACATCTTAGGCGGCTTCGTAGTCGGCATCGGTGGAATGGAGATCTTGCGCTCTTTACCCAGCGGCAGACTACCGCCACTAGGCAAACGACTGCTGGCCGACCCTTGAGACACCCAACCCGGCACTGCCCCCTCCAGCGATGGAATTCGCCGCAGTTCTGCTACCACTTCGCCTGCACTCTGAAAACGCTCGCTCACCAGATCTTTGACCAAGCGGTCTAAAAGGTTACCCAGTTCAGGATGGCAGCTGCGGCCTATTTGCTGCAGCTTTTCTCGCCACATCCAGCGGCCTTCTAGCGGGTTGTATAGACTTTCAGGTTTACAGCCCGTGATCAGGTGCAGGCAGGTCGCACCCAAGCTATACAGGTCACTGGAAGGGTAGGCTTGACCGCTGCGCAGCTGCTCTATAGGCGCAAATCCCTCGGTGCCAATGCGAGTTCCCGGCTCGTAGAGAATCGTTTCAGAAAACTGCTTGGCCACGCCAAAATCAATCAACACCGGTTTGCTGTCTACCTTGCGGCGAATCACATTAGTTGGGGTAATGTCGCGGTGAATCACTCCTTGCTCATGGATAAACTGCAGCACCGGCAATAGATCATTCAACAGAGCGCGAATGGCAGATTCGTTGTAAGGGCCAGTCTTCTGCACTTCCTGGTAAAGGGTGCGCCCCTCAACCATCTGCTGCACTAAATAGAGGTACTGCTCATGCTCAAAATAGGCCAGCAAAGTAGGAATTTGAGGATGTTCGCCCAGCTCATTTAAGCGTAGGGCCTCTTGCTCAAAAAGCTGGACAGCTTTGTTAAACGACTTTGTGCCTTGAGTTTGCGGAGCAAACTGCTTGACAACACAGTAAGTATTTAACCGATCGGTGTCTGTAGCGAGATAAGTGCGGCCAAATCCACCCCGACCAATCACCTTAACCGGCCGGTAGCGACCTCTAAGCTGCTGAATCAAAAGAGTTCCGCAGCTTAGGCAAACCTTACCACTGTCAGGATTTTCAGGCCGGGTGCAGTTAGGATTTAGACAACAGATCATCAGCTTAGGCGGTGTCAGGGACGGCGTAAGAAGCGCACATAGAAAAGGGGTTGAGAGGGCTGTAACCACAAGCTTTTCGAGAGGCAGACGCCCTGAGCAGCGTAAATAGGGCTCGATCCCCAAAAGCAAAAGGCCAAACACCAGTTTTCTTCAGTGTAGGGGAGAGCGCTAAGAATTACGCTGATCCTGAGGCTTGCTCTATGGTCTAGCGATCACTGTAAAACCGAGATTCAAATCACAGAGTAATGGTCTCATTGCCCTTTAGGCCCAAGCTTTGGCCTTAAGCAACGAGTCGACCCATTCCTTTGCAGCATTTCGTAACAAATATCGGCACCCTTTTCAATCAATCAAAGCCCTGATGTAAGGTGATCATACAGTTGTAACGTTCATAAAACTGTTTAGTATGACCCTGGCCCAGCCGCCCCATAAGAAAGCCAAAGCCCTGCGCCCCGGAGCCCGTCGCCCCGCCAAAGAACTGTGCAGCGAATGCGGCCTCTGCGATACCTACTACATTCACTACGTCAAAGAAGCCTGCGCGTTTATCAACCAGCAGTTTCCCGAGCTAGAGACCCAAACCCACGGGCGCAGCCGCGATTTAGAGCAGGAAAATGACTGGTACTTTGGGGTGCATCAGGACATGATGACGGCCCGCAAAACCCAGCCCGTTGAAGGGGCTCAGTGGACTGGCATTGTCAGCAGCATTGCCATTGAGATGCTGAATCGAGGCTTGGTAGAAGGGGTCATTTGCGTTCAAAATACGCAGGAAGATCGGTTCCAGCCCAAGCCGGTGCTGGCTACCACGCCGGAAGAAATTTTGGCGGCGAAGGTCAACAAACCTACGCTCTCTCCCAACCTGTCGGTGCTGGAGCTGGTGGAGCAGTCGAACATGAAGCGCCTGCTGGTAATTGGGGTGGGCTGTCAGATTCAGGCGCTGCGGGCTGTGGAGCATCGGCTGGGGCTAGAAAAGCTCTACGTGCTGGGCATGCCCTGTGTGGACAATGTTGACCGAGCCGGCCTACAAAAGTTTTTGGATACCACCAGCCGCTCTCCAGAAACAGTGGTGTATTACGAGTTCATGCAGGATTTCCGGGTGCACTTTAAGCACGAAGACGGCTCGACCGAGACAGTACCTTTCTTTGGCCTCAAGACCAACCAGCTGAAGGATGTGTTTGCTCCCTCCTGCATGAGCTGCTTTGACTATGTCAATGGTCTAGCTGATCTAGTGGTGGGCTACATGGGTGCGCCCTTTGGCTGGCAGTGGATCGTGGTTCGCAACGATCGGGGACAGGAAATGCTGGACTTGGTGCAGGATCAGATCGAAACTCAGCCCGTGATGTCTCAGGGCGATCGCAAACCCGCTGTGCAGCAGAGCATCCCTGCCTACGACAAAGGCGTTACTCTGCCGATGTGGGCCGCCAAGCTAATGGGCGTTTTCATTGAGCGCATTGGCCCTAAGGGGTTGGAGTATGCTCGCTTCTCTATTGACTCTCACTTCACGCGCAACTACCTGTTTGTTAAGCGCAACTACCCAGAAAAGCTGGCGGCCCACGTACCGGAGTTTGCTAAGCGCATTGTGAGGCAGTACAAGTTGCCGGATTAGAAAGTTGGGTCGTTGGCCTTTGTCCTACTCCATTTCTGCGAATGACTCTGCGTTTTTGAGATCGATCACTGCGCCGATGAAAGCAGCATGGACAAAGGTTTGAGGAAAGTTGCCTAGCATCTGTCCGGTTTTGGGGTCGGCTTCTTCAGCAAACAGCCCCAGGTCGTTAGCAAATTTTAAGGCGGCGTCGATGATGGCTTGCGATCGCAAGTAGTCTTGGCGCATGATCCAGTACTGGGCCACCCAAAATGTCCCGGCGAGGAATGCGCCTTCCTGTTGAGAATCGAAGTTTCTCAGGTGGCGACGATAAAGGTGATCGGTTGCATAATCGCGTTCTAACACCCTCATCGTTGCCAGCATTTCGGGGCTGTCGGGCTCGGTGTAGGCCCATACGGGAAACAGGGCAGCCGTCACGTCCACAGCTTCGCTACCGGCGATGACTGCATAGGCTCCTTCGGAGGTAAGGCAGTGTTGGGCAACAAACTGTCGGATGGCTTGCTCTGCAGTTCGCCAGCGCTCAGCTTGGGCTTCATTTTGACTAACTTCAGCGATGAACTTCAAACCGCAGGCGACAACGACTTTGCTAGAAGTGTATTGATGTTCTTCCCGTTCCTCCCAAATGCCGTAGTCGGGTTCGTGCCAGTGATCGGCTAAAAAATCAGCAATTTCTGCAATGAGTGACCAGTGCTCGCGGGTGTCAAAGCGGTTGTAAATCAGCTTGGCTGCTAGTAGGACGTTACCGTAAGCATCGAGCTGTAGCTGGTCTTTAGCATCGTTGCCGATGACCACAGGCCTGCTATGACAATAGCCTGACAAACTCAGCGTTGTTTCAGGGGGAGCCGGTTTGCCATCGAGCGTGGAAAAAGGCATTAGAGGCTGGCTGCCAGAATCTCGATCGTACCCACAGATAAAATCTAAAAAGCGTCTTTCTTCAATGCCGTCGCTTCCGGCTCGGGTTAGGGCGCTGACAATCATGCCGGCATCTCTGAGCCAGACATAGCGGTAGTCGTAGTTCCGTCGTCCTCCAATGACTTCAGGTAAGGAGGTTGTGGGAGCTGCGATAATGCCGCCGTTGTCCTCAAAGGTGAGCAGCCGCAGCACCCGAATCGAAGCCACCACCTGCTCCTCGTAAGGTCCACGGTAGGTGATACGAGCGCTAATTTGCTGCCAGCACTGCAGAGTTTCTTCAAGCCAGAGCTTGAGCTGATATTCGTCAAGACCTGTTAATGGAGCATCTACCAAAACGCTCCATCCGGTTTCGCCTTGAGGAAGAAGAAAGCTAACTCGCCCATCTTGAATAATGAGAGGATGAGATGCGTACAGGTAATGCTGCCCATCAATTTGAATGCCGTGCTCTTGGGGCTTAAGAGTAGGGCGTCGCTCTGCATAATTGGGGGCAGGGTGCAGCGTGACGGCAATATCGGTAGGAGCTGATGAAAATTGGCGGCAAATTCCGTGGGGAACATTTTCTCCCATCGGCATCCAATCGGTAACTTGCAGCTCACCCGCTGGCAGGGTGAGGGTTGTTTCTAAAATGCCGCTATCCTCCAGGTAGCGCCGCCCAGAGCAGGCAACCTCCGGAATGTTCAACTTCCAACTGCCGCCCTGCGACGGATCGAGCAAGGCGGCTAAAAGAGACGGACGATCAAACCGCCCTGGACAGTACCAGACAATCTCACCCGTATGTGTCAGCAGGGCCGCAGTCCGACGATTGCCAATGATTGCTAAATCTCGAATGGCGGGAAAGCTGCCACCCATTATGCTCCTTGCTCAATAACTTGCATTAGTCCACCATTCGCTACAGAAGTTGTGTCATGAATCTCTTTAACTGCCTGTAGCTTTGCAAAATCTTTCCATCAAAGGATATAAAGTTTTCTGTCAGACTTGTTCTATCTAGAGTAGGAGACGTGCCTCTACCAAAACTCTGCACACCTACTGGTTCGTACCTAAAATCGTGTCTAGGTATGGGACAAACAAAGCTTTTTCTTCTGGGAGAAGCCGCCTTGGTCGCATAGTTTGCTTATCCACAAATAGACCTTTTTGCATGCCTTCAGCTGCAAGCGTTTGTTGGTCGCTGCGAAAGCGAAATTGCAAGATGGCAGAAGCATGGCGCAACTCAGATAACCATAGCTCTATCTGAACGCGATCGCTAACATACAGAGGCACTTTGTAGGTGATGCTGGTGTGAACCAGAACGGGTACAAACCCCTGCTCCGAGATTTCATGAATAGGCAGGCCAATTGCCTCTAGCAATTTTATGCGCCCAATTTCCATCCACTGAATGTAAACAGCATTATTAACGTGACCCAGGTAGTCAATCTGGTAAGGATAAATATCTAGATCAAAAAGAATTTTTTGCATGATGTGCTTTCACCTAGAGGAGATCAGCTAACTGCCAGCGCTGTCCACTAAACAGTATCGCAGTCACGCATAGGTGACAAAGCAGGAGAAGGCTAACTCGGCTCTGACAGCTATGATTCTTCTCTTGGTAAGCAGTGCGATCGCATCTCCCTGTTCACCTAGGGAGCTTTCAGAACATGGCTACTATTGAATTAACTTGATTGGATGTGGTAGAGAGAAGTTATTGCTGCACCATCAGGTAGAAATAAAATGGATATTTTAGCGCTGGCGGCTCTTCTTAATTCCTGTATGCCTTTTCTGATGAAGCTGGGTGAGAAGGCTGCTGAAAGTGCAGGTAGTCAGATTGGTCCGGATGCTTGGGAAACAGCGAAGAAAATTTGGGGCAAATTGCATCCTAAGTTGGTGGCGAAAGACGACGCCAGAATTGCAGCAGAACAGGTGGCAGCAAAGCCAGAAAGTGAGGCTCGTAAAGCGGTCTTTCAAGAAGAGCTAGAAACCTTGCTGAAGGAGAATCCAGATCTGGAAGAGGCGATTGCTCGAATTATGCAAGAAAGCCCCCTAACAACAGCGGGAGTGCAAATTAATCAGACGGTTACGAATAATGAAGGGCAGGTAATTGGGCAAATGACTGGTGGCAAAGCCATTGGCCGAATTGACGGTAATATTCAAGACGGCGTGAACCTATAGGTGGACCTATAAATGTAGGTGAACTAAATAAACTGGGTGCATTTGTATCATGTCGGATTCTTCAGACTCTGGCTCGGTTTTAGCCCCTGATCCTACCAATCAAGTTCGCCAAACGGTAGATCAAAATCAGGGACAGGCGATTGCTCAAATGGTAGGAGGTTTAGCGGTTGGGCAACTGACCGTCTATCTGTCCCAGATTCCGACTACAACAGAGGCAGAAACGCCTTCTGAAGAACTAGGACAAAATCCCTATCAGGGTCTGTTGACGTTTCGGGAAACCGATGGCGATCGCTTCTTCGGACGATCGCTTCACGTTGAGCAATTGTGGCAACGATTTCAACAGCTGTATAACGATCGCAACACGGTTCGAGTCTTACCCATATACGGCCCATCCGGTTCGGGAAAGTCATCTCTAGCGCGGGCAGGGTTAATTCCTGCTTTGGGTAAGCAGCTATTGCCGGGATGCGATCGCACTCGCGTCGTGGTGCTAACCCCTGGCAACCATCCCCTCGAAGCCTTAGCCACAGTGCTGGCTCGAATTGCGACAAGTGATCCCATGCCCGTTGCTAAAACGCGCGAGTTTAAGGAGGAATTGCTTCAGGCCAATAGTCAGAAGGAATTTGACGGGCTGCGCCGGATTGCAGATGTCTTTCCTGATATTAGCTTCTCACCGCTCATCGTTTTGGTGGATCAGTTTGAGGAGATCTACACGCTCTGCACAGATGCAGCGGAGCGGGATGCTTTTGTGGAGAATTTGCTGTGTGCAGCCAGCAATCGCTCCCAACGAGTCTCGATTATTTTGACGCTGCGGAGTGATTTTTTGGGAGCTACTCAGCAACACCCGCGATTGAACAAGCTCTTTTCTTCCCAAGGGTTTTTAGTACCTATTATGCAGCCAGAGGAGCTTGCGATCGCAATCACCGAGCCAGCAAAACGAGCCGGGCACGCCTTAGATAAAGCCACCGTGCAGTGGCTAATTCGAGAAACCGAAGGCCAAGAAGCCGCCCTCCCCCTGCTGCAGTTTGCGCTGACTCAAATCTGGGAGGGGCTTCGCAATGGTGTGGAACCCGCAGACACGCTGAAGCACATCGGCGGCGTGGGCGGAGCACTGGCCAGCGAAGCCAAACGGCTCTATGAGTCCTTAACGCCCGATCAGCAAAGAGTCGCTCGCTGCACGTTTCTCGCCCTGGTACAAATCAACGAAGACAACAAAAACACTCGCCGCCGCGCCGCGATTTCTGAACTTATCACGGGAGACAGCAGCGAAGCCCTCGTTCGAGAAGTGATCGACTGCTTTGCCCGGCCCGGCGTTTGGATCTTAGTCACGTCCTGCAACGAGCAGCAGGTTGAAATGCTCGAAGTTGCCCACGAAGCCCTGATCCGTAACTGGAAGGAGCTGCAGGACTGGCTGAAGGAACATTGGGAGACTTTACGGCAAAAACGCAGAATTGAACAGGTAGCGATCGAGTGGAGTGATCGGCAGAGAGCTAAAGATTGCTTATTGCAGGGGCGGTCTTTGCGTGATGCTAGAAGCTTTCTTCAAACAAACAAAAACAATTCCGAAACTGCCTTGTCCAGTTTGGCAGAACAATTTATACGCGCAAGTAGAATAAAGCAGCGACAAAGTCTCTTGAAAGTGAGTTCTGTCTTTGCGATTTTTCCTTTTGCAGGAACACTAGCTATTTTACACTTTGCCCTACTTGGTTTTATAGAAGGAATTATTGATCGAAAGGATGACGATTGTCAGCAAAACCGTGGCATTCCGATACTGGTTAGATACATGATTTTCGTAGGCCAGAAGGACAACTTAGAAGAAGCTAATTTTTGTAATGATGTTCTAAACGGTATGGATTTAAGTGGGGCGACCCTTTGGAGGGCAAATTTCAGGGCGGCGCATCTAGCCGAAACCAATCTTAGTTCCGCTGATTTTAGGGGGGCTGATTTTAGTAAAGCCAACCTTAAAAGCGCCGATTTCAGTGAAGCTTTATTAGAAGATGCCAAGTTTGAGGAGAGTTTCGCATACAAGACAAATTTTGAAACAGCCAAGGGGCTTCAACAATCGCAACTTGAACAGTCAATACTGTGCCAAGCAAACCTCCCTGAGAAGTTCTCTTTAGACCCTAATCGGGACTGTAGGGAGCTAGGACTCTAACGTTTTACTACTTTAAAGCCTATTCTGCCTTTTCCTTAGATGAAGATGATGTGCAACACGTATCCTTAGTATAGTTTTTGTCGTTTAGGTTTGTGCAATTCTTAGGAGTTGCAACAGGAGCATCTTTAGAGAAGAAGACACTATCTAAGCTGACTGAATCTTCAAGTACTTGTACTGACGTCTCTTCTAAGGGAATTGGGTTATCTGACTGTTTAGAACCGGTTTTTTGCAGAGTTTTTTTGTGTAGATCAGGTAACTCTTCAAGGATTTTAACTGCTAGCCCCTGTAAAGAGGATGAATAATTATTTGGACTGTTGACTACCTCAAGCAAAACTTTAATGGCAGTCTCCGAATATTTATTCAAATTTAACAAACTTTGAGTTGCCAAAATATGTTTTTCTTCAATATTTTTGGCTCCTAACGGAAAGCACTCTTCCAGAATTTTTCGCAGTGAAAAAGCTGTCTTCGATTTGCGTGAGCGAGATACGAAATTAGCCTCGGTTAACACAACTTCTATTCCATTAATTCCTTTTTCCTCAAGAATCTTCTCAAATTCCCACAAAATCTCGTCTAAATGCTCTTTGAGTTTTAAATAATCAGATTTCATGGTCATGTATGCTAACTCCCGATACAAAAACTTTGAACTGAGTCTTGATTTCGAAGTTTCTCCAAGTTATTTCTACCTCAATTGGTAGGCTGGGCGAACCACCACAAGTTACTGCTTTCAAACAGAAAATTTAGTACGCGCCACTCCTCAAATCACACCATAAGCATCAGCTACACCATAAACCCGAAGCTAAATCCAGACCATCACGATCAGATGCATCGCTGCTGCAGGGATTGCTAACTCCTTTCGACACATCAGTGATAGTGTGCTGCAAAATCTGCTTAATTCTGGTATGAGACAAGTCAAAATTCGCCTGCCTCATCAAGGCGAAAATGCCTGCTAACTGAGGTGCAGCAGCAGAGTTGCCGCTAAAGGCAGCCCAGCCATTTAACCTATAACTTCTATGATCATTATCACTTTAGATATAAGAAGTAATCGATGTACATTGATTACTTCTTATGGTTTTACTTACTGGGGAATAGATCGTCGTGAATCGTCCCGGTAAAATACCAAAGTCTCACTTCTTGTAATCTGAAATCTTTCTACATCATCTTCAGTGAAAGTTTTGGGGGCAGAACTACTGAGTGTTGAAGAGATAATTGTAATTACTTCGTACAACTTCTGATTGCCTGCGTTGGCTTCTGGATCATGCCAGAGTGTCAGTTCGAAAGGAGAGGGGGATTCTGATAAAATCTTTGATCCTTGATAATCCCAATTACTACTTCCGTTAACTCTTGCAAAAGAGACAAGCTTATAATCATTTTTGTTTATATCACCAGAAAGGTTATTTACTCTGACTGACAACTTTGCTCCGTTGCCGTTTTCTGTTGCAACGACTGGGATCCCCTGCGCCGTAAAGTCTACTGGTTCTAGTATGCTATTTGTAATTGTTGTCTTGTCGAATAAGTTGTTGATGGAAGCCGAAGTTTGGTTGCTCGTTCTAAATGGCTCTGTTACTTGTTGTTCAGAAAGAACTTGTGGAAATGAGATTATGAGGAAAATGATGCCAAACGCGGTTGCTATAAAGCGTAAGTATTTATTGGAGATAGATGATGCTATCTCAGCTCCAAAAATCTTGAAGCCTCCTCCAGTTAAACCAAGTATGATGAAGATGACGCCTGCTATGAGAGCAGTAATTGACAGACTTTGTGACATTGCTCTCCCCTACCTAAATTGGACTTTCTCTGGCTAATACTTGTTTGTTCTCTTGAAAAAAGTAGAGCTTCAGTGGATAAAAGCTTGCCTAAGGTCAAGCTATACGCTGTTCAACTGATGCCGTCTCAATAAGGTTTTTCATGTTTAAGAATTAATATGAATTAGAATCGTGTACCAGAGCAAGTCGCCTTCCAGATTTAACACTGGAGCCAATGCAGCTAAGGTACAGCAACTTCCATGTAAAAACCACTTTACAGAGATCTTCATAACTCTTCGGGTAGGATTTGGCCGACGACTTGATCGTGATAGCTACTTTGTTCTACTACTAGCATTACGCTACAGCAGTCTTCTCCGATTATTTATCGAATGAAGTTAAGATTAAATCAACTAGGCTTGAAGATCTTGCACAAGTGTGCTGTTTTTGCACAAAATTGCTATGGCTTCAAAAAATTCTTTGGTGTAATTCCCGTCAGACGCTTGAAGTGACGATTGAGGTGGCTTTGGTGGGTGAAGCCGCAGGCGATCGCAACTTCGCAAATGCTCATCCCCCCCTGTTTCAGCAGTTGCTTGGCCCGTTCAACGCGCTGACGAATCACGTACTGGTGCGGGCTCAGGCCCGTAGAGCGCTTGAAGGAGCGGGAGAAGTGGAACTGGCTGAGCTTTGCGATCGCAGCTAGTTCTTCTAGCCCCAAGTCCTGCTCAAGGTTGTCATTGATGTAGTCAATGACTTGTCTGAGTTGACGAGGCGCTAGACCCTCAAAGTTGCGTGTGGGTTGGTGGTTGTGAGAGGAGTAGTGCCTAAGCAGATGAACGGCCAATGCGTTTGCCATGCTCTCTGCATAAAGCCGACCACCGGGTTTGTGGGACTCCAGATCGGCTTTGAGGGCTAAGCCAATGTGCTGAATGAGTGGATCGTAAAGTGCGAAGTGCGGTATAAATTCGACCCTCTCGGATCCAGACAGCTCCGAGGCATTGCGGGCGAGTAGTTCTGGCATTAAATTGAGGCCCATTGCGTGGATCTCTCGATCCCAGCGAAAGCTGTGGGAGTGATGCATGGGGCACAACATCACTGCACCGCTAGAAACCATTTTTGTTTGCAGATGCCCATCTAAAATATGCTCTAGCTGACAGTTCTGCCCAAGATAGATACCCACCATATAGTGGTCAACGCAAACTGTGGGCGTTCCTCCGGCTGGCTGATGTTGATACTCTAGACTGATGCTGTTCCAATCCGTTTCATAGCTTGTCAGTACAGGTGTTCGGGGGAAAACATCGGGGTATTGCCAGCGATAGCTCTGCTCAAAAGTAGACTGATTCTCTGACATATCACTCACCCTGTGGATTATTGAATTAACGAAGCTTTATCAAGGATTCATGGCATGGCAGCAACCTTGCCTTAGCTCTTTTAGAACTCATTCGAGAGGTTACGTAGCCTAGATTAAGTGCTCCGATACAGGTATTCACCTGAACGCTTGAGGAAAGTATTCAAAAGCCCTTTCCAGCGTTCCGAAAGACTTCGAACGCTCACATAACTCATTCTTGGAAGGGAAATTGTTGTCTAAGCTTCCAAGTTGGTAGGTTAGGCAGATTTGTTGCTGCCTAAGATTTATAGCCGAGTACTTGTATAAAACAATTCCGCCACATCAAGGCTTTGGCGGATTAATTGGAACACCTCTGCATAATATTCTGCTTTAGATAAATCACAGGGAAATTTTTAAATGTTTTTAGCGATGCGATCGCAACCCCCAAAAATTAGCTTGTGTGCACCACAGTGCAGTATGGCGCACACCGTTCTCGTTGGCTAAGGGTGCAGTAGCGCAACAAATAGCGGAACACTTTGCCCTGCTCTGGAGTAATCAAAATGCCGGTGGGAGGCACCCGAAAAATTTTGCTTCAAGTGAGTTGGTCGGTGTGGTTAAGAATGTGTGGGGTGTGGATGGCCTGCTGCACACCGTCGGGAGAGCCGATCAAGATATGGCGCAGGGGTTCTCGGCCTGGTTGGGCGTGGGGGTATTTCAGCACAAGGGGACTGTTCGTCTTACTGTTGGGAACGTGCGATCGCAAATATGGCAGGTATAGCGATAGCAGCTTTCCCAAGAGTATTTTGCAAAATGCTGATTTCATCAACAGCGCCAAGCTCGGCAAAACCTAACGCTGTCAGCAGTTTGTTGGGTTTCCTCCAAGCCAGGACTGGCCTTCAGACCCTACTCAATCAGCAGGTGCTTTATGTGCACGACCATCCACTGGCAATCTTTGCCGCTAGGGATGGGGTCGCTCCAGTCGTCGGGGTCTGTGTACTGGAGGGTATGGAGGTACTTGGTCATGCGGTCAAGGGCTTCTAGGCTGCCGTAGAGTACGTTAGTGACTTTTTGGCGGTTGGGTTTGGCCTTGGTTAATTGGGTAGGTGAAACTGTGGGCGGTTGAGCGCCCGTTTCGGTTGATTGAAACATGGTGGTTCTGGGTTCCTATGTTGTGGTTTAGGAAACCAGAACTCACTTTCCTAGCAGCCCCTAGATGTGTGCAATCGGGGCGGCTGGGGAGGTATAGTGGCCTCCAAGCCTCCGAACTGGCAGGAACAGCTTCGGGGGAATAGTCGCCTGTTTGTGCTTCCAACACTTGCAGGCGGCGCTAAGTCCATGAGTTCTGTGTCTCAACTGTCGGACTTGACAGCTTAATGACTGAGAATACGGTGTGCGCTAAGCAGGCGTCAAGCGTATCGAGAAATTTTGTTTGAAGGCAGGAGTTGATTAGGCTCCACAGGGTTAGAGGCATACCAACTGAACATTAAATAAAACATAAGCAACCTAGCCCGTCAGAAAAAGGGGTGGTTATACTGAATTTTTCCACCTAATCACCTCCACAGGCGTATTAGGCTGACGTGTTTCTACCTAATCTCCCCTATAGGGGTATTAGGCTGACAGAATTCCACCTAATCACCTGTACAGGGTGATTAGGTGGAAAGTTTCCCTCTAATAACGAGTTAGCTGGCTCCGCATCCAGTCTTTGCACTCGTGCTTGGAGGTTATCGGTCAGCCCGAAAACACCCAGAATATAGTCTGTTGAGGCGGTGGTTTGAGTGTTATCTGTGGTAGCGAAATCGCCCAGAAGATTGTCGGTGAGGGCAGTGACGAGGGGCAATCTCATCAACGTTCAAGTTCATTTGCAACCGCTGACTTGTGCCGTTAGCCGTCGTAGTGAGGGGTTGAAGCTATCTAGCTGAGGTTTGTTTTGAGTAGATCATAGTCCCTGATAGAAGAATTTGATAAGATAGCGGGAAATATCAAGGTTGCATAGGCTGTTTTATCCTTAGACTCTTTCTATCTACCACAACTAGCAAACCATCATGAATAAGCTGAGAAGTGTTATCACTAAACCCTGGTGGAGGATATATAGTCGTATCAGAGGTAAGAGAATAGTTCAAACGAGGGAGCAAACGATAACTCATTTGTTGGGGTTTTATCTATTCTCTGTCATTCTGTCCTTCTTCTTGGCAGCAATAAGTATTTGGAAAAGCCCAATTGAACAGGGTGTCCTTGGAATTATCACTACTGCAACTTTAGTTGTACTGGGATACGACTTCGTTAAGGATGTGATAGCGACCGAATTCGATGCTGCGACTAAAAACATTGAAGAAGGTGTAAGAAATAAATTTCTCCAGGAGATACAATCACTCCAAAACCAGCTAAATAACTCGAATATTAGACAACGCTTAGATCAAAATTATCTTTCTTATCTGAAGCAATCTCTTGGATATGAAAATCTAAAACTTCAAGAAGTTAACTCAGAATTAAAAGAAGCCTACTCTGAAGACAGGCTCGCGTTTGGGAAAAAATTAGATGAGGAATTTAGAAATAATAAAGCATCGAGAGAGGTAAGATGCGTTATTCACGACTTGCCTGAAAGATTTCTAGATCAACTTGCCGTACAAGGTATCATGGATGGGCTTGAATTGGAATTCGAGGAGGTTTCTGAAAGAATTAGGGCAGGAAATGATCTTCATTCACTAAGAGTTGATATATATGCATATCTTAGTGCTTGGCTAGTTTGCAGCATTGACAACGATCTTGGATTTCTTATGCCAATAGGCTGTATTGGCATGAGGCATATGAATGAATCTGGTGTTCCTGACAAAGAAGCTTATAAAAAGATTATTCGAGCGATAGCAAACTCTATCCTAAACAGCCAGTTCAAAAATCTTAAGGATTATCCAGACAACGATCCTTTGTCCTCCAATCTTACCAAGATTACAGTCGTTAATTATCTAAATCAATTCATTGAATTGATTGATCAATATTCTTACAGCGAAGCTGCAAAATCATAGCAGCTTACAAGATTTCGCTCTTTAACATTTATGATTTAGGGCTTTTTGTAAAAACTCTCACGATCGGGATAATCTGGTAGATCATTTTCCAAAGCGTTATATATACGTCGCTTGTACTCGTCCAATTTCTCTGCAATCATAGCAAGCGTTTCCTCATCGTTTTCAATATTTGATGCTAATTGCTCAAGCAGATCACTGAAAGTTTGATTTCCTTCTATTTCTAAATCTGCTTGAGCAATTAAACTTTTAATCTCTTCGTGATTAGGCATTGCACTAATACTCTCACCTACAATTTCAAAAACTATAGAAATGAAAACTTTCGCTTTTGCCTTCTGATCATTGGAACTCATACAAGTACTATCCTGCAATGAGAGACTTATAGTTCTCCACAGGAGAGTCTCAAGAATCAGGATAATTCGTTCTGCTTTATTAAAATTTAAGTAGATGCAGCGCAGATAAGCGAAGTCGAAGCAAATGCACTTCATATAGTACATTAGCACTATTTTCTGCTGTTGCACTAAACTCTCGGTAAAATTTAAGTAAAAAATTGGAAGAGTAATACGAGATCTGGAGCTGAACTTAGTGGTGTTCTATCGTAATGACCGCCAGCTAACAACCGCGCTGCACCGGAACACCCAGTTTTTTCGGTTGAGTTGCAAAGGTTATCTGTGTCCGGTGAGCGCGACCGTTAGGCCGCCTCGATCTATCGGTAGGTACGCAATTCGTATCTAGATGACAATGAAAAACCTGAATTTAGAAATTGAAACCCAAATTCGCGAATGCGAAGCACGACTCTACACCGCAATGGCAGCCTCAGACGTGTCTGAATTGGACGTGCTCATCGCTGATGATCTGCTTTTCGTGGGACCAACTGGCGAACTGGCCACTAAAGCGATGGATTTAGAGCTGCACCGTACTGGTGGCACACAGTTTCACGAGTTTGTACCTAAAGAATTAGAAATACGGGTCTGCAGTGAGAACGTTGTTCTTGTGGCGGCCAAAATCTTCCTGAGCGTCACGTATTTAGGCAATGCCTTCTCAGGCGATTATCGCTACATGAGAGTTTGGCACAAAGGCGAAAACGGCTGGCAAATCGTTGGTGGCAGCGCCAGTGCGACGGTCTAAAGGCCTAAACTCCCTAAATCTCGTACAGTAGCGGGAGTTTGAGCCGTTGAAAGCTATCAGTGGCACTATCCGACCAATGCATCATGGCAGCAGACAGACAAACGCTGCTTAGGGTGCGATCGCAAAAGCAAAATCTAAAACCCCAGAGTTCTCTAAGAACCCTGGGGTTTAACTAGCAGAAACCGACAGTTTTAACTAGCAGTATCTTTGCGATCGCTAGGCAACGATGCACTACCATTGCCGTTGCCATTCCCATTGCCGCCCAAACCACGAACAGTCTGAGCCAAGTCAAGGCCTGTGCTCTGGCGTAGCTGCTCCATAAACGAGGCCAGCTTAGTAGCACTGCTTCCACCGCCGGGGTCGATCACCGTGACTTTTTCGACTTCGATATCGGGCACAGTGGCAACTAGGCTGCCCAGCAGCGTTTCTAGCTTCTGGAACAGGAAGATCTCGCGGGCGCTGTCGCCTGCGGCTCTCCAGGTTTCGGCCAGCTCTCGAATACCCTCGGCCTTGGCCCGACCATCCTCGATGATGCTGGCAGCTTCGCCTTTGGCCTCGGCTTGAGCACGTTTACAGGCAGCTTCGGCAGGAGCGACTACATCGGCCTGGAGCTGCTGCTCTACCTGGTTGCGGCGTTCCCGCTGCACGGCTAGAGCCGCTTCGGTGCGAGCAACTTCGGCGGCAATTTCTGATTCGGCTTCAGAGATTGCGGCTTGGCGCTGACTTAGAGCGTTTTGCAGACGACGGTCGGCATCGGCGCGGGTGGTTTCGATCTTGGCTGAGATCTGGCGCAGCGAGGTCTTTCTCAGGTTCTCCGAAGCCTGCAATGACGACTTGGTTTTGGCCTGGGCTTCGGCAATGCGGGCATCGCGCAACAGGTCGGCTCGCTGCTTGCGGCCCAGGGAGTTGAGGTAGCTGACGTCGTCGGAGATGTTTTGGATTTGCAGGTTGTCTAAGATCAGCCCTAGCTGTTCTAGGTCGTCTTCGGCTTCGTCTAGCAGGTTGCGAACAAAAGCCATTTTGTCTTCGTTGACTTCCTCCGGAGTGAGGGTCGCTAAGACACCGCGCAAGTTGCCTTCCAGGGTTTCTTGAGCGATTTTTTCAATTTCTTGGCGGCTTTTGCCCAGCAGACGCTCAATCGCGTTGTGAATGGTGGGCTCTTCCCCGGCAATTTTGATGTTGGCGACGCCATCGACTTTGAGGGGAATGCCGCCTTTGGAGTAGGCGTTGGTCACCTTCAGCTCAATGATCATGTTGGTCAGCTCCATGCGGAACGTCTTTTCCAACAGGGGTTTGCGGATGCTGCTGCCGCCTTTAACCAGGCGATAGCCAACTTTGCGGCCATCGCTAACCGCGCGGTTGTCGCCAGCAAAGATCAGCACTTCGCTGGGCTGGCAGATGTGGTACAGGTTGCGAACCACCAGCATAATGCCGCCGGTTGCCCCAAACATGACGACTAGTAAGGCAATGATTAGGCTCATAGATCCTCCAGGGTGGGGATGGGGGGGACTGGGGAGGTCGGGGAGATGGAGGGACGGGAGGTAGCGGGGGAGAGGGTGCCGGAGAGGGGAATGCCTAGGGTTTCTTCAGACTGGCGGAGGAACTGGCGCACCATTTCGGGGTAGGCGTTGAGCAGAGATGCGATCGCACGTCCGTCCCCGTTATCAATCACGTGTACCTGGCCCAGGTGTAGACGGCTGGGGATGCGGCCTGCTTCCTTCAGCACCATCTCCATTTGCTGCACTAGGAAAAGTTCGGCAGCATCGACACCCGTTTCCTGCCAGATTTTGACCAGCATCTGGTTAGCCTGGGCTGAGGCTGAGGCATCTTCTCTGAGCTTGGCTGCTTCGCCTCGGGCAGTTAGTTCCTGGGCTTGCTGGCGGGCCACAGCGGGCAGCACCTGCTCGACCTCCAGACGGGCTTTTTCCAGGTCGGCGCGGATGGCTTGGAGCTCGCGCTGGGCGCGGGCGCGGGCTTCTTCGGCAGCGGCAGTGGTGCGCTCCTCTTCGATGCGGGCCTGCTTCTCGACTTCAGCGGTGATCCGCCGCAGCTCGTTTTCTTTTTCCTGAACGGCGGTGCGGGTCTGAGTTTTGGCGATTTCGGCCAGCTGGTTGCACTCGGCCTCGATCTGCTCCGCTTCGGCAACGGCGTTAGACTCTGCAATTTCGGCGTCGCGCACGATATTGGCAATCTGCCGCCGCCCGATGGAGTTGAGATAGTCCACCTCATCAGACACGCTCTGGATCTTTAGCGTATCGAGGTGCAGCCCCAGCTTAGCCAGGTCATCGCGAACGTCGCTGGCAATGCGCTCAGCAAACTCTAGCCGGTCTTCGTTGAGCTGCTCAGGCGTGAGGGTGGCGACCACACCGCGCAGGTTGCCCTCTAGCGTCTCCCGCGCTACCCGCGAAATCTCGGCAGGCCCCCGTCCTAAAAAGCGTTCAATGGCGTTGCCAACCAAGGCTTCGTCGCGGGCAATTTTGACGTTGGCAATCGCCTGAATGCTGAGCGGCGTGCCGCCTTTAGAGTAGGCGTTGGTTACCTCAATGGGCACTGGCATGGTGCTCAGATCCATGGTCTTGACCGTTTCTAGAACGGGAATTCGCAGGGTGCGCCCGCCGTAGATCACCCGATACCCCATCACCTGACCATCTTCGCGGCGGTACTTGCGCCCAGAGATGATCAAAATTTTGTTGGGGTCGCAGATCTGCACCAGGGCGTTCGCACCCCAAATCATGATGAAGATGGCAAAGATGAGAACTGCGATCGCAGCGCCCGGCCCCACTGGAGCACCGCCGCTGGCCTGTCCCAGAACAGGGGTAGGCGATACCTCGATGGTTCTGATTGGTTTATCCATGGGTCTACCTGAGTGTGGAGAAGAGGGGGAGGAAATGGGTGCAGGGGTAGGAGGGTGTAGGGTCTAGGGTGCAGGGTTGGGGGCAAAGAGTATTGGCTGTTGGGGTGGGGGTTGGTGCTCTTTGGGTGATGGGGGTGGGCAGCCACTGTTCTCGCTTTAGCTAGAGTTGTCTCTACACGCTGTTTGGGGTGGATTCCAGAGCATCGGCGGAGACGACCCAGAGCCGGTTGTGTTCTAGGCCAACAACGAGTACTGCCTCTCCTCGCTGAAAGGCTCTGGCTTCATGGGTGTAGGCCACAAAAGAGAGGGTTGAGCCTTTGATGCTGAGGCGAACTTTGCCTCGGCTATCGGCATTAAAGGGAATCTCGACGGTGCCGATGCAGCCGGCCATTTCTTCGGGGCGGATCAGGCTGCTGACAGTTTCGCTCCTGAGCGATCGCACTGCTACTGCTGCCCCGAGGCCCGAGGCCAGCCCCATCAACGCCGCGATCAGGGCCACCGTTCCTGGATTGAGGTCTGGCTGGGCCAGATTTACCAGCAGCCCTGTGAGGCCAAAAAAGCAGGTTCCAAAGGTCCAAAACCGCAGACTAAAAAAGGGTAGCCACCGCCGCCGCTTGGCATAAAGAGCCCTGCTGCCGTTTTCGCTTTGTCCGGCGTGGGTGCCCACATCAATGTCGTCAAGACCGCCGCCCAAGCCGATATCGACATCGGTATCGGCATCTGCACTAACGTCCATGTCTAACAAATCCAGCCCACCAGCGGCTGAAAGGACGACCAAGATGCCTCCGATAATAAAACAAATGCCATAAAGCATGATGCGGTTGCGCCTCCCAGGCAGCCAGATTAGCGCGAAAGAATACGGGTCTCTGCTGCCAGCGTACTCCCGCCATCCGGATCAACGCCCGTTATTTTCATTTCCCTTAATGTCGAGACTGCTGCTGGCTATTTCTGCGCAGGCGACGCACTTTCCTGCTGCTTGAGAAAGTCCATCACCTCATCGCACCAGTCAATCCAGTCTTGCTCGTAGCGAATGCCCCGCCGCAGCGTCAGGTAGCGAAAGCGCTCATCAATTGGCGGCAAGGGGCAGTCTCGGTGCTCAGACTCAATCGCCCGGTACTCTAGCAGCTTCTCGGTGTGCAGCTGGCGGCGATGCTGCAGCTCTTTAATGAGCAGTTCTGTAGGCATAAACGGAGCTGCCAGCACCTTGACCAGCAAATCCTCGCGGATGGGTGTGGGCTCGGTTGGCTCACCAAACCAGCGCAGCAGTTCCTGCCGCCCGGCCTCAGTCATCTGGTAAATCTTTTTGTCCGGCTTGCCTTCCTGAGGAATTTTCTCAAAAGTTACCCAGCCCTGCTGCTCCATTTTTCCGAGTTCCCGGTAAATCTGCTGCTGGCTCGCCTGCCAGTAACAACCTACCCCCTCCTCAAACTGCTTGCTAAGGTCGTAGCCGCTGTAGGGAGCATGAGCGAGAACCGCCAGAATTGTATGCGCTAGAGCCATCGAGGGAACCGAACAAGAAAAGATTGACATACTCAACAATTTGAGTATAGGCTATGGGGCAATACACAACAAGTTTTATATCAAGTTATTGGATATCACCTTTTTGAATAACACTTTTTTGGATATAGCCCTTTTGCCCATCAACCCGTTTTAGGTGCCCCTATGCAGGCCGAACCCACTGCTCCCATCGAAATGCTTCCGCCCCAAGCCGACTCGGCCCCCGTTTCTGAACCCAGTAACTCCAAGCAGAAAAAGCGATCGCACAATCGCCGCTGGATTTGGCTCTTGCCGCTGGCGCTGCTGCCCCTAGGGGCAGTGGTGCTGCCTCAACTGCTCTCCTCAGCGCCAGTTGAAACGGCTGAAGCCCAGACTTTACCTGTGCAGACTGTGCCGCTAACCGCAGTCGATCGCTACGAAACCCAGCGCACCTACACCGGGGAAGTTGTGGTGCGGCGCAGCAGCGACCTGGGGTTTGAGGGCGCAGGCACCGTCATCAAACTGCTGGTAGACGATGGCGACTCAGTCACCGCCGGGCAACCCCTAGCCCAGCTCGACGTCCGCAGCCTGGAAGCGCAGCGACAGCAGATTCTGGCCCAAAAAGATCAGGCCCTGGCCCAGCTGCAAGAGCTAGAAATAGGCCCGCGACAGGAAAGTATTGCTGCTGCCCAAGCCGCAGTAGCCGACCTAGAGCAGCAGGTAGCCCTGGCCCAAATTCAGCGGCAGCGACGACAGGAACTCTACACTCGCGGCGCAATTTCCCTGGAGGAACTCGATCAGCAGACCTTTGGTACCGGCTCTCTAGAAAACCGCCTGCAGCAGGCCCAAAGCCAGCTCAACGAGCTGCTGGCCGGATCTCGCCGCGAGCAGGTCGAAGGTCAGGCCGCCCGCGTTCGCCAGCTCGACGCCAGCCTACAGGCAATTGATGTAGATCTGTCTAAAAGCGTGCTCAGAGCACCCTTCAGCGGCACGGTCAGCCAGCGGCTGGTCGATGAAGGAGCCGTCGTCGGCAGCGGCCAGGTCGTACTCAAGCTGGTTGAAGGCAACACGCTAGAGGCCCGCATTGGCGTTCCCACCCAGGTTGCAGACAGGCTCAGTGTCGGCAGTTCCCAGACCGTGCAGGTAGGCAACGCCACTTTACCCGCTACGGTAACCACCCTGCTGCCAGAACTCGATCCAACCAGCCGCACCGTAACCATAGTTTTAGCAATTCAGGCAGACACGGCCATTACCGTAGGCCAAACCGCTCGCTTAGTTTTGACAGAATCGCAGGCAGGCGAAGGCTTTTGGCTGCCCTCAACAGCGCTAGTGCCAGGTGAACGCGGGCTGTGGTCGGTGTATGTAGCGGTGCCTCGTGAAGACGGGGCGGAGGCAGGTTTTGAAGTGGCCCGCCGAGACGTAGAGCTGCTCCACACCGAAGGCGATCGCATTCTCATTCGAGGCATGGTGCAGCCCGGAGAACAAGTTATTGCCGCCGGAGCCCACCGAGTTGTCCCTGGTCAATCCGTCAGCATTACCCAGGCCCTGTAGTGGTGCGTCTAGTCCCTACCCATTCACCCATTTACCGGCCCACCCCCTCACCCATCCCATGTTCAACCTCTTCTACCGCAACCGCCAACTCCTCATCCTCACCCTGGTGCTAATCCTCGCCTGGGGCCTGTCGGCGTTTTTCACCCTGCCTCGCATGGAAGACCCTGAAATCACCCAGCGGTTTGGCAACATCACTACCTTTCTGCCGGGGGCGACGCCGGAGCGGGTAGAGGCACTGGTGACAGACAAGATTGAAAAGAGCCTGTTTGAGCTAGAAGAAATAGAGTCGCTGCGATCCACCTCCGGCAACGGAATTTCTGTGATCACCGTAGAGCTGAAGGAAGGTGTGCGCGAGGTTGATCCGGTGTGGGCTAAGGTGCGCAGCAAGATGGATGATGCGGTGCCAGAGCTGCCGCCCGAAGCCAGTGCCCCCGAATACGAAGACAGCATAACTAAGGCCAGCGCCCTGATCGTGGGGTTGACTTGGAACCTGGATACGTCACCCAACTACACCATTTTGCAGCGGGTGGCCCAAGGCTTGGAGGATGCCATTCGGAGCATTCCGGGGACGGATAAGGTGGAGCTGTTTGGAGCACCGGATGAGGAAATTCAGGTTGCGATCGCAACCCCCGATCTAGCCCGCCTCAACTTGACTGCTCAGGGATTAGCTCAGCAGGTCGCCGCTAGCGATGCTAAGGTGTCTGCCGGACAGTTCCGTAGCAGTAGCAGTGAGCTGCTGCTGGAGGTTAACAGCGAGCTAGATTCACTGGCGCGGATTCGAGATATCCCCATTCAGGTGAGCGATACCGGACAGGTGGCTCGGTTGGGAGACGTAGCTGAGGTCAGTAAGGGCATTGCCGAACCGGCCAGCGATTTGGCTTTCGTCAACGGACGGCCCGCGATTGTGCTCTCGGCCACGGTGGAGTCGGCCCAGCGGGTAGACCAGTGGGCGGAAAAGGCGCGGCGAACACTGGACGAGTTTCAGTCCAATCTCTCGGATGGACTGACGCTGGAGGTGGTGCTGGATCAGAGCGTGTATGTGCGGCAGCGGCTCAATGGGGTAATCGGCAACTTGGTCTTTGGATCGGGGCTGGTAATTGCGGTTTCCCTGGTGATGCTGGGGGTGAAGTCGGCGCTGATTGTCGGACTGGCGCTGCCGCTGACCAGCCTAATGGTGTTTGGCTGGATGAGCGGTCTGGGGGTGCCCCTGCATCAGATGTCGGTGACGGGCATCATCATTGCGCTGGGGCTGCTAATTGACAATGCCATCATTGCCGTCGATGAGGTGCAGATGCGGCTGCGCCAAGGGATGCCTCCGGCAACAGCAATTCACGAAACCGTAAGCCACCTGGGCATTCCGCTGCTGGCTTCGACATTGACAACGGTGCTGGCCTTTGTGCCCATTGCATCGTCTCCGGGCAGCGTTGGCGAGTTTATCGGCACTATTGGTCTAACGGTCATCTTGGCGCTGATCAGTTCTCTATTTCTCTCGTTAACGGTGATTACGTCGTTGGTAGGGCTGCTGCACCGCTGGCAGCCTTTAGGCCGTAGCCGTCAGTGGCTCAGCGAAGGCTTTAGCAATGACTGGATGGCTGGGCTGTATCGCCAAAGCCTGAGAACGGTCTTGCGACGTCCTTGGCTGGGGGTGGGGCTGTCGTTAATCTTGCCAATTGTGGGCTTTGCAGTCTTTCCGACGCTGGAGCAGCAGTTTTTTCCGCCGACTAACCGGGACCAGTTTCAGATTGAGTTTGTCATGCCCACCCAGACGTCTCTGGTTGAAACCCAGGCCCAGGCGATGCGGGCACGAGATCTGGCGCGGCAGCATCCGGAAGTGGACGAGGTGCATTGGTTTTTGGGCAAGAGTGCGCCGTCTTTTTTCTACAACGTGATTGCCAACCGAGAAAATGCAGCGAACTATGCCCAGGCAATGGTGCAGCTCCGCTCCACAGCCCATCTGCGGCAGACGATCCAGACGCTACAGACAGAGCTAGATGGGGCTTTTCCAGAGGCGCAGGTGCTGGTGAAGCAGCTAGAGCAGGGGCCACCTTTTGATGCGCCGATTGAGCTGCGGCTGTATGGGTCGGACATGGAGCGGCTGCGCCAGTTGGGCAATGAGCTGCGATCGCAACTCGCCCAAGTCCCCGACGTAATTCATACCCAGGCCGATCTGACCGAAGCTCTCCCCAAGCTAGCCCTATCCGTAGATGAGGAGCAGGCGCGGCGGGCCGGACTAGACAACAGCGCCATCGCCGGACAGCTCAATGCCACACTAGAAGGGGCAATCGGCGGTTCGATTCTAGAAGGCACTGAGAATATTCCGGTGCGCGTGCGGGTGCCAGATTCCCAGAGAGGAGATCTGAGCAGCATTGCCGCTTTAGAAATGGTGTCGCCCCAGGGCCAGGTGCCGCTAGATGCGATCGCATCGCTCTCTCTAGAGCCCGACCTCGCTGTGCTGACTCGGCGAGAGGGGCAGCGAGTCAACACGGTGCAGGGCTTTATCACCGCTGGGGCATTGCCCGATACGGTGCTCAAGCGCTTCAAGACTCAGCTCCAGACCAGCGGTTTTGAGCTGCCGCCGGGGTATCGGCTGGAGTATGGCGGCGAAGCCGATGCTCGAGGCGACGCCATCGGCAGCCTGCTCTCCACAGTCAGTGTGCTGGTGATTCTGATGACAGCAACCCTGGTGCTATCATTCAATTCCTTTGGACTAGCAGCGCTGATCGGCTCAGTGGCCCTATGCTCCGTAGGCTTAGCAGCTCTAGCGCTGAAGGTATTTGGCTCACTCTTTGGCTTTACCGCCATTCTCGGCACGCTGGGCCTGATCGGGCTGGCAATTAACGACTCAATCGTGGTGTTGGCAGCCATCAAAGACGACCCCCAAGCCGATCAGGGCGACCCCCGCGCCGTTGAACAAGTGGTCTTCAAAGCAACGCGCCACGTACTAGCAACCACCCTGACCACAATCATGGGCTTTATCCCGCTGATGCTCGATCAGACCGGGTTTTGGCCGCCCTTGGCAATTGCGATCGCAGGCGGACTAGGCGGTGCAACCGTGATGGCACTCTACTATATTCCGTCAGCCCATCTGCTACTCAATCGTCCCCAACGGCAGCATTTAGCAGGAGCGCAGATCCCCATGCCCAGCGCGAAATCTGGAGTTCTGCAGCGGTTTTCAAATTAGTGACTACGGCTAGGGTGAGTGGGTAGGGGGTGGATGGGTAGGGAGTGGATGGGTAGTGAATGCAATCGAAAGTGGCTGTAATCAGAGAAATTTGATCGCTAGGAGAGGAACAGCTTTGCTTTTGGTGCCGTAACCAACACACCTGTTTGTAAATCGGCTAGATCTCTTAAGTGCAGAGGCTTACACACTCCTCCCCAGCCTGAATAGACCGCAATAAAAGTTTCGATGCAGGGGGATTTGGCGGAGGGGGTTTGGGGGACGCGCCTCGTCCCCCAATCGGGGGGTTTGGGGGGCTGCCACCCAAGCAGAGACTCTGCCATAAACCCATTGATCCACGCCTTACCCCAACCTTCGCCACAAGCCCTTACCTACGCCTTCCCCCCTAAGCCGCACTCCCCGCCCGAAAAACCCGACCAATCACCTCTTCCACCGGCGGATCCGTCACCGTCAAATCCTTAACCGGAAACTGAGACAAAAGCTGACTCACCGTCTGCGTCAACGCCTCTCGCCGCACAATCAAACGAGCAGTACAGCCCTCAGTAATCTCCACTTCCCCAAAAACCTGCAGCGCCTCCTCCTGCACCGGGTAGTCAAGCTCCAGCTTGACCTCCCGATAAGGCGCAAAACGATCCAGCAACCCATCCAAACTGCCGTCATAGATCAGCATCCCCTGATGGATCAGCAAAACCCGCTCACAAAGCGCAGTAATGTCAGCCATATAGTGACTAGTCAGCAGCACTGTAGCCTGGTAACGGCGGTTATACTCCTGCAAAAACTCCCGTACCGCAACCTGCGCATTAACATCCAGACCCAGTGTAGGCTCATCCAAAAAGAGCACCTGAGGACGGTGCAGCAAAGCCGCCAGCATTTCAGCCTTCATCCGCTCGCCCAAAGAGAGCTTGCGAACCGGCTGGGTGAGCTTCTCATGCAGAGAAAGCATATCAGCCAGTTCATCCACGCGATAACGAAATTCCTTGTCACTCAAGCCGTAAATAGCGGCGTTAATGCGAAGAGAATCTAGCGCAGGTAAATCCCAAAGCAACTGCTGCTTTTGCCCCATCACCAACGTAATGGTTTGAAGAAAGTCAACCCGCCGCTGAAAAGGCACCTGACCCGCCACCTGCACGCTGCCCTCAGATGGGTGAATGAGCCCGGTCAGCATTTTTAAGGTCGTGGTTTTCCCGGCTCCATTAGGGCCTAAAAATCCGACGACTTCGCCCGACTCAATCGTAAAAGAGATCTGACGCACAGCCTCAACAGTGCGGTAGGTGCGGCGAAAGAAATGCTTTAGCGTACCCTGCAGACCCGATTCTTTGACGGCGACAGGGTAGCGCTTACTAAGCCCATGAACCTCAATAATATTGGTCATAAGGGGGAGGAATTAAGTTCAGTGAATTTGGGATAAAAAAGGTCCCGACGAAACAGTGAAGCCTGTGTATAGTATCAATGTCGCCTATTTTTTAAGGTGATGCTATGGACTCTAAAGTGATGTTCCCACCCCCCCAACCCGCCAATTCTTCCGAATCAAATCAAGCTACACCGTCCCCTAAGCCGCGAACACCTCAGCAGCGCCCTCCTATTTCACCCTACGAGGCCGCTAACGGCATCTCTCCGGTGGTGTGGGAAGTCTTGATGCGCCCAGTGTAGCTAACGTCTCAATAGCCACCCAAAATACCTCGCCGCTTGGCCTCTCGTTCGGCCCAGCGAAATAGGCTGATGCCCAGGAAAAAGTAGATTAGGCCGTTTGCGATCGCAACTCCCCACACGCCCCAGTCTAGTGCCGCACCTCGCGCCATCAAATCGCGCAGCAGGCCAGTACTGGGCAACATCGGCAGTCCGTAAGCCAGCCAGCGAGCCGTGCCGCTCCACTCTTCCGTAGGAGCCGCAATCAAAAACAGCAGGGCAAATTGAAACACGCCTAACACCTGCTGCACCCGCTTGAATATCAGCGCACAGGCCCCCATCACAAAAGCCAGCCCATAAGCTGCCAGCAAGAGCGTCACCAGCGGCAGCAGTAGCGTTGGCGGAAACTGCAGACGGCTGCCTGTAATGCCCATCAAAATCAGCAAAATGCCCAAAATCAGCGTCAGCCGTAGGGCCAAGCTAGCTAGGGCGCGAGCAAAGAAGACCTGTGGTGCCCCAAAGGGCGACAAAAATACCTGCTCCAGCGTGCCCGTCTGCGTCTCAACCTGCAGCCCAATGGCAATGTCGTTGACGATGTAAAGCACCAAGCTCCACAGCACATAGCCCACCACGACCGCATCGAGCCGATCGCCAAAACCTAGGGACGGCCCTGCCATGTACTGAGCACTCAAAAACAGGCCGTAAAAGACGGAAGTAATAATAATAATGCCGCCGATCACCTCTGCCGGATAGCGGATAAATTGGATCCACGTGCGCTTGAGTTCGCCAAGCAAAAGTTCGAGCATGAATGCACTGTGCGCCCTGTAGGGCTGTTGTAACTAAAGGTCTCTAAAGACACTATAGAGACAATTGCAGGTAAACAGGGGGCATCGTCAGGGATGCAATCGAGCATCTGTACTCAGCTTGCCGTTTTCTTGCAACTCCTGATTGTTGCCGGAGCGTCAAACGCATTTCGATTCACTTCTGCAATAAGCCAGATCCTGAAAACTTAGCTTAAAGAAGCAAGATCAACTAAGCATATGAATACTGATGTAACAACAGAGACGATGTAATCAAAAAACCGCGCTATTCGATACTGGCACGGTATGAATGTTTATCTAAAAACGAGAATAGACCAAGAAGCGCTGTATGTATGACCGTTCTCTCCTGCTAGAACTCTTATCTGAATCAATCAAGTAATTAGAAAAATCGAACAGAGATTTGCGAGGAGCAAATGCCTAAAGATTTCATTCGTGATGATATCAAAGCGAGCATTGGTGGAAATGCGTAATGATATCTTGAAGTGATTATTTGCTGATAAAGTAAAAATTTTATTAGTGGCATCTCTTTAGCTTGAGAAGATTGCAAGCTTAAAAAGAAAATATATTTCTACCCTCTTTAAAGCCAATTGAGTTATCACGCCTCGCTTTTACGGTTTCGCTCTGCCAACCACCATCCCAGAACAATTCCTGCAAAACTGGCAACCAAATCGATCGCATCTAAAGAGCGACTGGGAGCAAGAAACTGACCTAGTTCTTCACTCACTGTAAACAGAGTAAACAGAGCCGGGAAGGTGGGTATCTGCCTGCCTGCCAAGGAAAACCGGTGATAGCGGCATATTCGATGTCCCAGGTAAGCGGCCACGGCATAGAGAACTACGTGAGCAATTTTGTCGTGGGCCGGAATGTCTCCTAGGAAGGCGGGCAGTTGATCGGTGTAGGCTAGCCACAAAATGGTTAGAAACAGGGCTAGGTATAGCAGAGCCAGAATAGTTAGGCTTCTCTTTTCTTTGGCGGGTGGGATTTCTTCCATCGTCGTAGGAGTTTCCGGTTAGGATCTAGGATTCCGGGGTAGATACAGCGTGCGGTTAGTTGATTTCGGGTTTCAAGCGAACACTTCACTGGCTTGTTGTCTTGCTGATGCAGATTGCTGCTGCTTCGCCCCAAACCCAGGGTTTTCCATTTCACTTGCTTGTTGCTATGCCTTCTACCGCCTTGCCTTCTAAACCTCTGCAGCGCCTGCTGCGTTACGGTCGGGCCTACCGCCAGCGGATTCGGCTGGCTAGCCTGTGCTCGGTCTTAAATAAACTCTTTGATCTGGCTCCGCCGGTTTTGATTGGTCTGGCGGTTGATGTTGTGGTGCAGCAGGAAGATTCTTGGATTGCCAATTGGGGAATTGAGACTGTTCGCGGCCAGTTCTTGGTGCTGGCGCTGCTGACCTTTGTGATCTGGAGTCTGGAGTCGGTATTTGAATACGCCTATGCTTGGCTGTGGCGCAACTTGGCTCAGACGATTCAGCGGGACTTGCGGGTCGATGCCTACACCCATCTGCAAGATCTAGAGATGGCTTATTTTGAGGAGCGCAGTACTGGCAGGCTGATGGCGGTACTCAATGACGACATCAACCAGCTAGAGCGGTTTCTCGACAGCGGAGCCAACGAGGTGCTCCAGGTGATCACGACAGTCATCTTGATTGGTGGGGCGTTTTTTGTGTTGGCTCCGCAGGTGGCTTGGCTGGCCATGCTGCCGATGCCGCTGATTGTATGGGGTGCGATCGCATTCCAAAAGCTCTTAGCCCCCCGCTATGCCCTAGTGCGGGAGCGGGTGAGCTTGCTTAACAGCAGGCTTTCCAACAACCTCAGTGGCATCATGACGATCAAGAGCTTTACGGCGGAGGACTATGAAATCGAGCGCATTCGCCAGGAAAGCGAAGCCTATCGCCTCAGCAACCGTCACGCCATTGCTCTGAGTGCTGCTTTTATTCCCCTGATCCGAATTTTTATCTTGTTTGGCTTTACCGCCACACTGGTGATAGGCGGTTTGGAGACTGTTGCCGGGAACTTGGAGGTGGGCACCTACAGCGTTTTGGTCTTCATCACCCAGCGGCTGCTATGGCCCCTGACCCGGCTCGGCGATACTTTGGATCAGTATCAGCGGGCGATGGCCTCGACCAGTCGAGTTATGGAGCTGCTCGACACGCCGATTACCCTGTGCCCCGGCAATCATCGCCTGCCCGTTAAGCAGGTGCGGGGCGAAGTGGTGTTTGAAGATATCACCTTTGCCTATCAAGACCGGCAGCCGGTGGTGCAAAATCTCACACTGAAGGTGCCTGCGGGTAAGACCATTGCGATTGTCGGGTCAACTGGGTCGGGCAAGAGCACTCTAGTGAAGCTGCTGCTGCGCTTTTACGAGATCAGTGCCGGACGCATTACCTTAGACGGCATTAATATCCGCGAACTCAACTCCCAGGATTTGCGGCAGGCTGTCGGTTTGGTTAGCCAGGACGTGTTTCTATTTCACGGTACCGTAGCGGAAAACATTGCCTATGGTACCTTTAGCGCTGCCCCCGAAGACATCGTAGAAGCGGCTAAGATTGCCGAGGCCCACGAGTTTATCGAACAGCTGCCCGCTGGTTACGACACGATTGTGGGCGAACGGGGCCAGAAGCTCTCGGGTGGTCAGCGTCAGCGCCTAGCCATTGCCCGTGCTGTGCTGAAAGATCCGCCTATTCTGGTGCTAGATGAGGCCACGTCAGCGGTCGACAATGAGACTGAAGCGGCAATTCAGCGATCTTTGGAGAAAATTACTCGGAACCGGACGACAATTGCGATCGCACACCGCCTCTCCACCGTCCGCAATGCCGACCGGATCTATGTGATGGAGATGGGCCAACTGGTCGAGTGGGGCACCCACGAAGAACTGCTAGAGCGCAACGGCCTCTACGCCAGCCTTTGGAAAGTGCAGATGGGTCTGCGTCAGGGCTAGCTGACGGCAGCGCTGCTTTTGTGTACTGTTGCTTTTGGGTACTTTGAAAAGCAGCCGTGCTGAAATACATCTGCCATGCCGCCAGACTTCACTGTGGTGATCCCTACCTACAACCGGGCTGCCTACCTGCCCCCGCTGCTAGAGCGACTGCAGACCCAGCAGGGCGTCGAATCGCTGCGCTGGGAAGTGGTGGTGGTGGACAACAACAGTACCGACAGTACAGCAGACCTGATCAAGCAAATCCAGTCCACTTGGTCAGCACCTTGCCCCCTGCGCTACTGCTTTGAACCGCAGCAGGGCTCGGCCTACGCCCGGCAGCGAGGCATTGAGGAGGCCGCCAGCCCGCTAGTAGGCTGCCTCGACGACGACAACCTACCAGAGCCTACCTGGGTTGTCGCTGCTGTCGCCTTTGCCGAGGCCCATCCCAACGCGGGAGCTTTTGCCAGCCGAATTTATGGGCAGTACGAAGCGCCGCCGCCCGAAGCCCTGAGGTCTATTCTCTTTTACCTGGCCCTCAACGACCGGGGCGATCAACCTTTGCGCTACGAACCTCGCCGCAACGGCATGCCTCCCTCAGCGGGTTTAGTCGTGCGTCGTGAGGCTTGGCTGCAGTGCGTACCTTCAAACCTGCTGCTAATTGGCCGAGTCGGTCAGTCCATGCTGGCCGGGGAAGACTACGAAGCGCTGCTTCACCTGCACCGAGCTGGCTGGCAGGTCTGGTACAACCCGGCAATGGAAATTCAGCACTGCATTCCCCCCTCGCGCCTAACCTTTGACTACATGAGCCGCAACCTCTGGGGCATTGGCCTGGGACGGCACCACCTGCGAATGCTGGCCTTGCCCACTTGGCAGCGACCGGCGATGCTGCTGGCCTACCTGCTGAGCGACCTGAAAAAAGCGGGCACCTATTACTGGCAACACCGGCAGGATCTGGGTAGCCAGGGGGCCGCTGCTTGTGAAATGCGGCGATTGGTGGCGACCGTTCTGAGTCCCTTTTTTGTGGCTGGCCTCGGGGTGCAGCGGCAGATTGAGCAGGTTCAGCGAAACTGGGCTGGCAAACAGCCTGATATGTTAGCAGGGGATTCCCGCAGTCCTGAGTAGAGGCCCATGCATATCATCGTTTTGGAGAATGAGCCCTCTACCCAGCGAGGGGGGCAAGAACTGAGCCTGCTCGACGTGTGCCGCGGGTTAGCCCAGCGGGGCCACCGTCTAACGCTGCTGTATCGCAGTCCGGGCGACCTGCTGGCAGAGTATCAAACCTTTTGCCACAGTGCGATGCTCCTACGCCAGTACCGGATTGAGATGCGGCAGCCGCTGACCTCAAGCTGGCAGCTAGTCAATGACCTACGACGGGTTGCAGTGGAACCGCCGGGCCTGGTTTACAGCAATCAATACCACGACAGTTTTGCCGGTCTGGTGCTTTCCCAGCTCAAGGGAGTGCCGTTTGTTTGTCATCTGCGCCTGCCGCCGCCGCCAGCTCTGGGTTGGCAGTGGTCTTTGGGCATGAAGAGGGCTCGCCGCCTGATTGCGGTTTCACAGCAGACCCGAGAGGAATGGGTGAAGCGGGGCTTTGCCGCCGAGCAGATTGATGTGGTGTACAACGGCATTGACTCTGAACGGTTTATGCCTGCGGGGGAGGTGGCGGAAATGCGATCGCACCTCAACCTCCCGCCCGACAAACCCCTAGTCTGCTACGTCGGACGCCTAGACCCCACTAAGGGCCTAGAAACGCTACTGCGAGCCGTTCAGCGAATAGCTCCAACGGTTCATCTGGCCATTGCCGGAAAATCCCGCCGTCCTGACTACCTGACAGTGCTCAAAACTCTAGTGCGCGATTTGGGGCTAGAACAGCAGGTGACCTTCCTGGGCCATGTCTCCCAGCCCCAACAGGTCTATGGGGCCAGCGATTTGATGGTGCTGCCCAGCGAATGGCCCGAACCCTTTGGCCGCAGCCTAATTGAGGCGATGGCTTGCGGCATTCCAGTAATTGGCAGCCGGATCGGTGGCATTCCCGAGGTGTTGACGGGGCCGCTGGCCGAGAATTTGGTTGAGGCGGGTAACGCCGCAGCGCTAGCCCAGCGCATTCAACAGCTGGCCCAGTGGCGGCACCACGACCCAGGCTTGGGCCAGCGCTGCCGTGACTACGCGGTTAGCCAGTTTAGCCTGGTGCGTACACTTGATGGGGTGGAATCTTCCTTAGTCAAGGCGGCTACTCACAACTAAGCTCAACCACGCCGAAACCCTAGTGAGGGAAACCGAACCGACCAGGGGAGAATATGCGGCTTGTGAGAGAGGTGCGATCGCACCCAAAATAGCCCGTTAGGATAGTCTTTATTGCCACCCACTTTATTGTCACCCTTAGAAGCGATAGAAAGCAGCCATGACCACGATCTTGGAACAGGGCAACATTTCGATCCATACCGAGAATATTTTTCCCATTATCAAGAAGTGGCTTTATTCAGACCACGAGATCTTCCTGCGAGAGCTGGTTTCCAACGCCGTAGACGCGATCAATAAGCTGTCGATGGTAGCCCGCTCCGGCGAATATTCTGGCGAGGTTAGCCCCCCAGAGATCGAAATCAAGCTTGATAAAGAAAAACAAACCCTCAGCATTTCCGACACTGGCATCGGCATGACTGCCGATGAGGTCAAAAAGTATATTAATCAGGTGGCCTTTTCCAGCGCCGAAGAGTTTGTCACCAAGTACAAAAACATTTCCGATGAGAGCATCATCGGCCATTTCGGCTTGGGCTTCTATTCTTCCTTCATGGTGTCTTCACGGGTAGAAATCGATACCCTCTCCTATCAAGAAGGAGCCGAAGCCGTTCACTGGTCTTGCGATGGCTCAACCGAGTTCCAGATCTCTGCCTCCGACCGCACCACCGTCGGCACCACCATCACCCTGACCCTGATGGAGGAGGAAAAGGAGTACTTAGAATCTCACCGAATCAAGCAGCTGATCACCACCTACTGCGACTTCATGCCCGTCCCGATCAAGCTAGACGGCGAGGTGGTCAACAAGCACGAAGCCCCCTGGAAAAAGTCCCCCAATAGCCTCACAGACGAAGACTATTTAGAGTTTTACCGCTACCTCTATCCCTATCAGGAAGATCCGCTGCTGTGGATTCACCTCAATACCGACTACCCATTTGTCGTCAACGGCATCCTCTTTTTCCCCAAGCTCAAGCCCGACATTGACGTCACCAAGAGCAGCATTAAGCTCTACTCCAATCAGGTCTTTGTCACCGACAACTGCGAAGAAGTGGTACCCCGCTTCCTATTGCCCCTACGCGGCGTAATCGACAGCACCGACATCCCGCTGAACGTGTCGCGCAGCTTTTTGCAGGCCGATCGCACCGTTCGCAAAATTGCCGACTACATCGCCCGAAAAGTGGGAGACAACCTCAAGCAGCTCCACCGCGACAACCTCGCCAAGTACATCGAGAGCTGGCAAGACCTGGGCAACTTCGTCAAGTTTGGTTCTTTGAACGACGATAAGTTCAAAGAGCAAACCAAAGACATTTTGATTTTCCGCACCACAGCCAAGCTCGGGGACGCTGCCGCCAAAGTAGAAGTGCAGAGTGAAGAGGGCGATGCCTGGGCTGAAGTTTCTTCCGACCAGCCCGCCACCGACGCCAACGGCTTCTACTACACCAACCTGGCAGACTACCTGGAGCGCAACAAAGAGAAGCACGAAAACCGCATCTTCTACGCTACCGACGAAGTCACTCAGGCAACCTACATCGGCCTGCACAAAAACCAGGGCATCGAAGTTCTGTTTATGGACTCATTTATTGATACCCACTTTATTCCCTCCCTAGAACGAGACTACCCCGATGTCAAGTTCTCACGGGTAGACGCCGATCTAGATGACACGCTGCTAGACAAGGACAAGCAGAGTGAAATTGTCGATCCGGCTACTAACAAAACCCGTGACGACCAGGTTAAAGAGCTCTTTGAGAAGGCGCTGAACAAGCCCCGCCTCAACGTCAAGCCCCAGGCTCTCAAGGCCGATGATGCCGAGGCAGCTCCCCCTGCAATGGTGCTCTTACCTGAAGCTACTCGCCGCATGCAGGAAATGATGGCCCTGATGCAGCAGAAGAATATGGAGTTTCCCGAAGACCACGTGCTGCTGGTCAACACCGCCCACCCATTGATCCAAAATCTGCTCAACCTCAGCCAGAGCACCATTGTGCAGGCCGACGGCAGCACTTCTCCAGCGGGCGAGATGGCCAGCCTGATCTGTAACCAGGTGTATGACCTAGCGCTGATGGCTCAAAAAGGGTTCGATGCCGATGGCATGAAAACTTTTGTGGAGCGGTCAAATAAGCTGTTAACTCGCCTAACGGAGCGATAAGACACTCTACCCACCTAATTAACTATTGCAATCTAATGCTCAGGCCGCCAGGCTCATCCTGGCTGGCCTGATTTTGTTTGTATCAATCCTTAGAAAGGAATCCTCCCCCCAGTGGCAAGATAATGTGTCCAAGTTAGGATTCCTCTAATTCAAGCCGTAATTCATGCAAAGGGCTTTAGTTTTCAAATCCTCCCATGGGAGGATGTCCGGACAGGCTGAGGTATTGAAAATTAAAGCACATCAATATCTACCGACTGGTCTTTGCTTCGATCGCCAAATCTTTGCTAGATTAAAATTCGTAAACCACATAAATATTCCCCATAGACATCCACTACAAGAATCGCTCTTCAAACGAAAGCATTCTGGATGTTTTTCTATATTTTGCGGCTTTTCAAAGGTTTATCATCAGGATGTTTCTGCATAAATAGGTTCTTCTAGGGCGGCATCAAGTTGGTTGCCTAGCTGGACTTTTGGAGAAATTCTTGATGATTAGAAGCTATAAGTTTAAGCCTGTTAGCAGCGATTCCTTTTTACAAAACGCTGGCAGCTCTCAATTCTTATCCTTTTCAAAAGGGGAATGCGCTTAATGGCTCATCAGGATAACCCCTCGTTTTCCTGCGCTGACTGTACGTCGGGTAGAGGACTTGATTTCAGGTTCACAATGGCGTTTCAACCAATTGTGAATACTACTTCTTGGAAAATCTTTGCCTACGAAGCTCTCGTTCGCGGTATTAACAACGAGTCGGCTCAGCAAATTTTGAGCCGGATCAGTCCGGCTAATCGCTATCGATTTGATCAGGCCTGTCGAATTCGGGCCGTTCAGCTTGCAGCGAGGTTTGGTATTCAGTCGTCTATCAGCATCAACTTTATGCCGAATGCCGTGTATCGGCCTGAAAATTGCATTCAGACGACGCTGGCAGCAGCTAAATCCTATAATTTTCCGGTTGATCGCATCATTTTTGAAATTACCGAAAATGAGCGAGTGGTCGATCCGGCCCATCTGAAGGAGATTATTCGGGAATACAAGAGGCGAGGTTTCCGAACGGCTATTGATGATTTTGGCGCGGGCTACTCTGGGCTAAACTTACTGGCGGACATTCAAACCGATCTAATTAAGCTCGATATGGCCTTGGTTCGAGGCATTGATCAAGATAGAACTAGGCAGACCATTGTGAAGGCAATTTTGCGAGTTTGCCAGGAGCTGGAAATTGAGCCCATTGCCGAGGGCATTGAAACCTACGAGGAGTTTAGGTTTTTGCAGGACTTGGGGGTTGAGTTGTTTCAGGGGTTTTACTTTGCTCGGCCTGCTTTTGAATCTTTCGCGGCTATGCCGCCACCTTTGAAGTGCCCTGTGTTTGTTTAAGGTTTAACAGCAGTGAGTAATGTTGCCTAACAACAGAGTGGTTACCTGCCTATGTACTGCAGGCTCAGCCCCCAGTTGGCGTTAGCTGACGTTGATTAATGCTTAAGATTGGTGATATTAGGTTGCTGGGAGGAGGCGCTATCCCCTGTTATGCGGCATAACTCACCCTACGCTTGCTACTGATACGTCCAGTCCAATCCTCTTGGAGCGTTTCTATCCGGGGGGAGACGTTAGAATTTGTATTTTTGCTTACTCTACTGAAGTTGAAGAAATTGCGAGCTCAACCTTGAGAACTAATTCATTAGTTTTCTCAAGATACAAGATGCAATTTTTTTGTGAGAGAAAAGTCTCAGAGCTCAGTAACGCTTTCCACAATTTATTTCTGTTTTTGAAAGGATAGGAATCATGACGATTCATAAGTTTTTTTTCTCGTTAAAAGCCACTGCTAAACGTCTTGCTGTGCTGCTCATGGGTGTAATAGTACTGTTTGGCTTTTCTCAAACGGCAGCGCTAGCAAATTCTACTCCTCCAAGAACGGAATCCGCTTCTAACGTGCTGGTAGCCCTGGCTGCATCTTCTCGTTTTGCTTCTCAAGCAGAACTCAAAAATCAAGAGCCGACTGTCTCTGAATCAAGGCTTGATGAAATGCGAGAACAGCGCCGTGAGTGGCAAAGCGAAGTCTCTGCTGCCGCTGAAACCAAAAGTGATATGAAAAAGGAGTCCGGAGACTCGGTAGGTGAAACGATTAAGAACAAACTCAATCTTGAGGAGATTACTGAAGAAAACGAAATTGTAGAAGAGCTAAGAAATCGCTAACGGGTGTAACTACATTTACTGAATTTAAGGAATGTTGGAGGGGCGATTGGCTCCTTCAACATTCCTTTTTTTCGGAAGATAGTTTTGATTAGAAAGCTTAGAACAAAGCTAATCAGTCAAATGCTGAGTCTGGATAGGTTTTCTCACCTCTGCTACATAAAATGTGGCAATGGCTTTATCAGGTCAACTGCGGCCTACAATAGGCTTTGCAAGAAAACTGATGATAGGCCCATGACCACCGCAATCAAGGCTAAACCCGACTGGGCAGGTGAAGATCTGCTCTCTCGCTTGGTAAACCGACTAATTCAAACCCGGCCCCTCTATGCCTTGATGAAGCGGCAGGCCCGGCAGGTGCTGATCAAAACGGCAGAGAACAAAGGAATCGCTTGGCGTCAGATGGCTGAGGAACTAGAGTCGTCTGGAGCCAAGGAACGGCTGGCAGAGGTGACCAACTTGGCAGTTACCTACCCGGCCTATTACCAGGTGCCGTTTCACGCATATAACGAGGGCAATCTCTGCTGGCAGGCAGCCTTTGAGGTAGAACCGGCGACTTATTCAATGGGCCTGCGAGTCTGGCCCCAGGAACCCCTGACTTGGCAAGCCGCTCAAGACCGATTGCGGAGCAGCTTTCACGAGGTATTAGCAAATTCTGGCGTGGGGCCAGTGCGCGACATTCTCGACATGGGCTGCTCAGTAGGTATTTCGACGCTGGCGCTGCATCGCTACTACAGCCAAGCTCAGGCTGAGCCGGTGCGAACGGTGGGACTGGATCTCTCGCCTTATATGCTGGCAGTGGCCAAAACGCGGGACACGGCAGGAGAGGTGGCGAACTGGCTTCACGCTCAGGCCGAGAAGACAGGGCTGCCCGATGCCTCTTTTGATCTGGTCACACTTCAGTTTGTCGTTCACGAGCTGCCCCGTGACGCGGCTGGGGCAATTTTTAGGGAGGCTTTGAGGCTGCTGCGACCGGGGGGTGCGATCGCAATTGTCGATAACAATCCCAAATCCCCTATCATCCAAAACCTGCCGCCTGTGCTCTTCACTCTAATGAAAAGCACCGAACCCTGGACCGATGAGTACTATACCTTCGATCTAGAAGGGGCACTAGCGGTTGTTGGCTTTGAGCAGGTAGTATCGGTGCCCAGCGATCCACGCCACCGCACCATCGTGGCCCGAAAACCGCAGGCTCAGAGCTAGTACCTAGTTCCTAAATTTGAGCTGTAGGCAATCTCTGGTAGGGGCGCAGACTCCTGCGCCCCACTGGCCCTAAGGCATAGGCTGCCAGTCTTGAAACTGCTCCATGTGGCCCCAATAGGCCATGTATCCAGTAAAGGCCCAGATCAGGGCAGCAATTAGCAGTACGGCGGTTCCCAGCAGCCGCCAGGGGCGATTGTCCTTGAGGTAGAGCAGGGTGGGCGCTGCCAGTACCCCGCCCAGCCCTGTCAAAACGAAGCCCAAGCCAGAAATCAGTGGGCGACGGGTTAGATCTAGAGTGATGAGGCGCAGCCCGATCAAAATCGAGGTCAGGCCGACAAAAAAGGCATAGATGGCCACGCTCAAGAGACCCCAGCTCATCGCTAGAGCAACAGCAGTGGCGAGAAAGAGAATGCCAAACAGTACGGTCGTTTCGCCAAAGGCAATGTTGAAGCTGCCTCTGACGGGCCAGGTCAACACCATGTGCAGGCCGGTGATTAGTGCGATCGCACCTGTCATCCCAAATCCTGGTACCCACCGCTTGGGGTTGCTGTCAAAGCCCTGATAGACGAAGGTTGCCAGCATGACCAGCCCGGCAACCATGTTAATCAGCATGAGTGCGATGTAGTTGACAAACATAGGGGTAAGACTGTCTCCGTTTATAGCGGGTTATCTAGCGCGTCCGTGAGTTCGTCCATAATGCCATCAATGGCAACTTCTACCCGCCGCCAGTCTGGAATTAGGGGTGAACCAAAGGGATATTGGTGAAAGTCGTTGAGCGCCTGATCGAGCGCTTGGGCAAAGGCTTCGACGGCAGAGATCTCTACGTGCAGGTCATACTGGTTGAGGTCGTGCATTTCGGCAATGGCTTCATAGACCCCAATCGCATTGCGGGCATTGGTGAGGTAGGTGAGCTTTAAGCTGCGGAAAAACTCATTGCTCAGGACAATACCTTGAGCAGAGAGCTGGGCAAAGAAGGTGCGGGCAATGTCGGCAGCCATTTTTTTGAGACCAGCATTGGCATCTGCGCCCACCTGCTGATGCTTGTGGTCATAGCGATGAACCAGCTCCACCTGGCAAATGCGAGGCACTCTCACCAACCGATAAATCTCAGAAAGAATGCCTACCTCAATGCCCCAATCAGAGGGAAACTGCATTTCCCGGGCAAGGCTGGTAAAGGTGGCAAATTCCCCAGATAGGGGATAGCGAAAGTCGGCCATGTATTCCAAAAAATCTATATGGCCCAAGATCTCGCGGAGCGCGCGCACTAGGGGAAAGTAGAACAAGCGCAAAACCCGGCCGTAGAGGCGATCGCCATAGCGGGCGTAAAAGCCCTTAGCAAACTGATAGCGAAGCTGCACAACCGCGTACAGCAACCGCACCATGAAGCTGCGGTTGTAGGTCAAGATATCGGCATCGTGAAATGCCAGCACTGCAACTTCTTCCTTGGTCAAAACGTAGCCTAAAGCGGTCCAGACTGCCCGCCCTTTGCCCCGAGGCCCTAGCGGAATTACGTCATCGATCTTCTGCATCACGGCCTGCACTCTGGAATTGTCATTCCAAAGCAGACAGGCTTTTTCCTCTAGCGGTGCAACGATTGACTGAGCTTTTTGAAACTCCTCAAAGCTGGCCCGATCGAGGCTGATGTAGACCCGCTGGATAAACTCCATGTCTTTGAGTTCTTGAATGATATTTGCCATTGCGGGGCTGGCAAGATCACTGAAGAGCGCCGGAACAATGACCCCAATAGGAATGCGCTGTGAGGCCCGAGAAAGCCTCTGCTCCATCGTCTCGTGGGCTTCGTTAGAGAGCAGGGTGAAGGTCGGAACATAGTTAAGGTGAAAGTCAGGCATAGTGCATGCTGAGTAGAAATCCCTAAACGTGTGTAGTTTAGGCGGTCTTGGTCTGATTGACTGCGTTCTACAAAACAGCTTCAAGCTGCGGCAGCCATTGGCCTAGCTACGCAGCGGTCAACAGCGCTGAGTCAAGCTAACTAGATTCCCCAAAAAGACAAGCAGCGAGAGACCTGCTTCAGCCTCCAAGGCTACTGAACTTGCCAGATTGAGTCAAGGTTAAAAGCTGGAACTTGCCTGGTTTTTGCCAGCAGAGAATGCTGCTGGGACTGGCAAAATTCTGCACGACTTTGCACATTTTTAATGCAAGTCAATACACAGCCTGGCCTAGGCAAATTAAGGTACGGTATACAGCTGCCGCTTCACCGCTACCGACCCCTCGCCCTGAGAATTTGCCATGACTTCTTCCGACGCCAAGCAGCCTCAATCAGGCATCTCGCCCGCTTCTGGTAAGCCCAAGATGGGTGGCGGTCTGCCCATTATTCAATATTGGGCTGAGCACACTCTCTCTGCCGAAGGCCCTAAGCTCTGGCAAACTCTGACTCACAAAAGCGCCTGCCTCTCCTGCGCTTGGGGCACAGGCGGCCAAAAGGGCGGCTTTGTAAATGAAGTGGGCGAACCGCTGCAGCGCTGCGCGAAGAGTGTGGAGGCGATTTCGGCCGAACTGCAGCCCCCAGTGCAGCCTCACTTTTTTGACCAGCACAGCTTGGCAGAACTGCAGCAACTCACGTCTCTAGAAGCTGATCGGCTGGGGCGGCTAAGTTTTCCGGTGATTTTGCGCTCTGGCAGTACTCACTACGAGCGAATTAGTTGGGAGGAGATTTTTGCGATCGCAACCCCCGCTTTCCGCCACTCCCCCGAGCGCGTGGCCTCCTACAGTTCCGGGCGCTCTTCCAACGAAGCGGCTTATTTGCTGCAGCTGATGATGCGATCGCTAGGCTCCAATAACCTGGCCGATTGCTCCGACCTCTGCCATGCCCCGTCTACCGTAGGCCTTAAGGCTGTCTTTGGCATCAGTACGTCAATGGTGAGTCTGGAAGGGCTACACCAGGCCGACTGTGTAGTACTGGTGGGGTCGAATGCCCCGGCCAATCACCCCCGGTTAATGAATGAGCTGATCAAGCTACGCGATCGCGGCGGCAGGGTGATTGTGGTGAACCCGGTGCGGGAGGTGGGGCTAGTCAAGTTCGGCTCTCCCGCTTTTCCACTGACCTCACTACTGCAAGGATCAGACATTTCCTCTCTGTTTCTGCAGCCGATTCCGGGCAGCGATGTGGCGCTGTTTGTCGGCATTCAAAAGTCTCTACTTGAGCGGGGCCTAGTCAAAACTGATTTTGTCGAGGCGCATGCAGAAGGATGGAGGGATGCGATCGCACAGGCTCAAACAACCCCCTGGTCAACCCTGGTCAACACCTGCGGCTTATCCCAGGAGGAGATCGAAGCCGCCGCCACCCTAATCAGTCAATCTCAGCGGGTCGTTTTTGCCTGGGCAATGGGCGTTACCCAGCAGGCCAATAGCGTCGATACCATCTTCAGCATTGCCAATACGGCCCTGCTCACCGGTAATGTCGGCAAACCAGGCGCGGGTCTGATGCCCATTCGAGGCCATTCCAACGTGCAGGGCTTCGGTTCAATGGGCGTGACCGCGCACCTTAAAGAAGAAATTCGTCAGGCGCTAGAAAAGCTTTTGGGCCGATCCCTCAAGCGCGAACCTGGTTACGATGCCCGTGCCCTGATCGAAGCTGCCGACAGCGGCCAGGTAGATACCCTGCTCTGCCTAGGCGGCAACCTGTATGCTGCCAACCCCGATCTCACCCAAGCCAAGCGTGCTCTAGGCCAAATCGACACCGTTATCTACCTGTCCACCAAGCCCAACTTAGGCCACTTCCACGGTCTAGGCCGACAAAACACAATCATCGTCCCCGTCTTCAACCGCTTCGAAAACCCCCATAAAACTACTACCGAGTCGGGCAACAACTTCGTGCGACTCAACGACGAGGGCAAAACGCATCTCAAAGGAGCCGACCTGATTTCGGAAGTCGAGTTTCTAACCGATCTGGCCCATCGTCTTCATGGCGATACCCCAGTTGACTGGCGCAGGCTGCAAGATACCCGCTACGTCCGCCAACTCATTGCCCAAACCATTCCCGGCTACGAGAAAATCGGTCAAATCGACGAGACTGAGGAAGAGTTCACCATCGCGGGTCGCATCTTCACCCAACCCCAGTTCCCGACCCCCTCTGGCAAAGCCCAAATGCACATCACCCCTTTGCCAACCCTGACTCTGCCTCAGCCCCAAGACTTTGGCCTAGCCGAACCCGTTCAGGGCTTGGTGCTGGCGCTGATGACCGGGCGCAGCTACTCTCAGCACAATACAGTGGTTTATAAAGAGGGCGATCGCTATCGGGGTATGCCCCACCGCCACTGCATTCTGATGCACCCGCAAGATGTTGCCCAAGCCGGATTTGTTGAGCACCAGCGTGTTTCAGTGCGAGGCGATGCCGGGCAGCTCAACCAGATTGAAATTATCTGCGGCGAGGTTCGGCCCGGCTCAGCATTGATGTTTTACCCCGAAGCCAACGTGTTGATGAAAGCGCATATCGAAACCCGTTCAGGAACACCCGCCTATAAGCGCGTCCCGGTTCTGATCTTCAGCGCTGAGTAGTTAGTTTGTAGTCAGTTCGTAGATTGGACAAAGGGCAATAGCTGCTGGAAGCGAAAACCTCAGCTGACTAAGCTGGTTTCATCATTGACCAGCCAATTACCGACCACTTGGCTTAAACCAACAGGCTGTTCGACGAAACCGAGCTTCTTGTAAAAGTCAACTGCATCATCTGTGAATAAATAAACGTGCTGCCCCTGTAATTTGCTTATAAGGATCTGCATCATCGTCTTCGCGATTCCTTGCTGGCGAAAGGAGCTAAGCGTCCACACATCAACAATATATGCATTACAAACACCGTCAGATAACGCCCGAGCAGTCCCGACGATTTGCTCCTCGGCATAGGCAAGGCAGGTAGCATAGCTATTCTCAAACGATGCCTTGAGCTGTTCAGGGCTACGTCCGTTATCAAAATCGTCCTGATGCAGTATTGCTTTCACCTGCACCCAGTCAACGTGATTTAGATCTGTTTTATATACTACGTTAGCCAATTCAGATTAATCCTACAGAGTTCAGCTGTGCATCTCGATTGGTGTAGATTCAAATCAAGTAGAATTGTTCTTAATACACTCGATCCGAAACCGCTCAAGCAGCGGAGAAAAGTCGCTGGGTTGAGCTTCGTAGTTGAGCAATTTTTCATCTAAAATGATCCATTTTTGAGCACTTCGAGTCCACAAATTGCCAGCGGGCTTGAGCCAACTCGTATCATCTAGTGTTCCGGGCTTAACGTTGCTGATTTCAGAATTTCGAGCAGGATTGTGAAATAGTCTTGTACCGCATTCCGGACAGAATAAGCAGCTTACTTCCCGCCCGCTGTCAGAGACTCGCTTCCATTCCTTTGGCTGTCCCTGAAGGATGACAACTGCGGCACGAGGAACGGACATCGACATGCCAAAGGCGCTAGAGGATTGCTTTTGACATTCCTTGCAATGACAGGCATACAGCGTGAGGGGTTCGGCTCGAATCTCGTATCGAATCTGCCCGCACTGGCAGCCTCCGGTGTAAGGAGTAGCCATCTTTTATGTTTCCTATAGTGATTGAAGAGGGCTCACTTCTATAAGCGAGCTATTTTTTCTGAGAGATAGCTCTTCATCCTCTTTAGTTCTTGAATTCGTTCCTCAACCTCCTCAAGCTTTTGACCCAAAATTCTTTGCTTTTGATCAAGCGTAAGCTGATCATTTTCAAAAGCTTTAATCCAGTCCTGAATCTCGGTCAGCGTGAATCCTAGCCGTTTGGCGCGCTGTATCAACACCAACCTTTCTAGGCTGACCTCCGAGTAATCTCTATAGTTGTTGCTTCTACGTTCGATTAGCTCAGAATCAATCAAGCCTCTCTTCTCATAGAAGCGGATAGTATCGGTCGGTAGCCCCGATTTCTTAGCGAGTTCTCCAATCAGCATGGCAATCCCTTGACCTTGGAGTATAGTCCATAGTTTACGGTGAGGTAACTGCAGTTCACAAGGTAGGAGGAGTTACTGTGAGGGCAATTTTGGTGACTGGAGCATCTTCTGGCATCGGGTATAGCGCCGTGAGGGCGTTTGCCAACTGTGGCTAGCGGGTGTTTGGAAGTGTTCGCAAAGAAGAAGATGCGAGGCGGCTCACAGACAAAATTGGGCCTAATGTGACGCCGCTGCTATTTGATGTGACCGACACAAAATCGCTGCAAAACGCATCTCGACAGGTCGCATCAATCGTTGGACCCGACGGATTAGCCGGAATAGTTAACAATGCCGGGATTGCGACTAGTGGGCCACTTGTCTACCAGTCGATCGATGAGATTCGTTGGCAGTTTGAGGTGAACGTGATTGCTCCAATTGCCGTAATACAGGCATTTTTACCCTTATTAAAGGCTGGACAGTCCCCAGCGACGAAACCGGGCAGAATTATCAACATAAGCTCTGTTGGGGGAAAGATTGCAGCCCCCTTTATCGGTGCGTATGCGGGCAGCAAACACGCAATTGAAGGAATATCTCATAGCCTGCGCCGGGAACTGCAGCTGCATGGCATTGATGTTGTTATCGTCGCACCTGGAGCAGTCAATACGCCCATTTGGGATAAGGACTCAGCTCAAGATATGAGCCAGTATGCCGCGACAGAATATGCAAAACCCCTACAGGCATTTCAGCGGTATATGACGGGTCTTGGTAAGGCAGGATATTCTCCAGACCAAGTTGGGGAGTTTATCAGGCAGGTATTTGAGCTGAAAGCTCCAAAAACCCGTTATGCGTTCGTTCCCAATCCCCTTTTCAACTGGGTTTTACCTTTGGCAATGCCACATCGCTGGTTAGACAGAGCCATTGGCAGAAATTTGGGGCTGCTGCCGAAAAAATAAGTTCTCTGTCCTCATATAGCGTTAGCAAACTATTTGTAAGTATGGGGGTGTGGGAGCTGTGCCCCCAACCAGAGGTTCTACCCTTGCACCCCGCACAGCTGATTTGAAATTGCTATAGCCAGGGTAGGGATGCAGGCAGGTGTTGAGAGAACTTTTCGGCTCTCTGGAGGCCGATACCAAAAATATGCCAACACGGTAGGCTGCCACTAATGGTCACCCATCCAGGAGCAGACACATGGCAGGCTTTCCGGAGGACTTTTTGTGGGGCTCATCTACCGCTGCCTACCAGGTAGAAGGGGCCTATCAGCAAGACGGCAAAGGACTCTCAATCTGGGACGTCTACTCCCACCTGCCTGGCACCACCTACCAGGGCACTAACGGTGATGTCGCTGCTGACCACTACAATCGCTTCCGGGAAGACGTGCGGTTGATGTCCGAACTGGGGCTTAAATCCTACCGGTTTTCCATCGCTTGGGCTCGTATTTTCCCCGGAGGCGTGGGCAAACCGAACCCCGCAGGAATTCAGTTCTACAGTCAGCTGATTGATGAGCTGCTGTGCTATGACATCGTGCCCTTTGTCACGCTTTATCACTGGGACTTGCCCCAGGCATTGCAGGATCAAGGCGGCTGGGAAAATCGGGAGCTGATAGTTTCAGCCTTTGCCCAATATGCCAAAACCTGCTTCGAGCAATTTGGGGACCGGGTTAAATACTGGATCACGCTGAATGAAGTGATCAACTTCATCATGCTGGGCTACCGGGATGGACTGCACCCGCCTGGGGTTCGAGATGAAGGTAGGGCTATTGAGGTTAGTCACATCGTCAATTTAGCCCACGCTGAGGCCGTAGCGGAATATCGTCAGCTGGTTGCACAGGGCAAGATTCTAGACGGCAAAATCGGCATCGCCCATGTGCTGCTACCAGGATTTCCCATCAGCGTTACACCAGAGGATGTCCGAGCCTGCGAATACTATGAGGGGATGGATTTTCACTGGTTCTACGACCCGGTCTTAAAGGGTGAATATCCGCCGCTAATTTGGGACTACTACCAGCGAAAGGGCCATACGCCAACCGTTCTCCCAGGTGATCTGGATCTGCTTAAGAACACAGTCAACGATTTTATCGGCATCAACTATTATCAGAGCACTTTTCTGGCCTACAATCCTCCTGATGGCGTGGGTTCTGCCACGATCAACACCTCGGGTCAAAAAGGCAGCCAGCCCGAAAGCGGCATTCCGGACTTGTTCAAAAAGGTGCGAAATCCGGACATTGAGTACACAGACTGGGATTGGGCGGTTTATCCAGAAGGGCTGTACGAGGGCATGAAGCGAATTCGGGCCCGCTACGGCAATATTCCGCTGGTGATTACGGAAAATGGGTTGGGCAGCAAGGATGCGATCGCACCCACTGGCGAAGTCCTAGATCAGTCCCGCATCGACTACATTCAAAAGCACCTGATCTGGTGTAAAAAAGCGATTGCAGAGGGCATTCCCCTCTTTGGCTACTTCGCCTGGTCTTTCATCGACTTGCTGAGCTGGCTCAACGGGTATCAGAAGCAGTATGGCTTTGTGTATGTGGCTCGCGATCGCAACTTAGCCCGCCACCCCAAGCAAAGCTACTGGTGGTACCAAGAGGTCATCCAAACCCACGGCGAAAGCCTTTACCTGTCTCAGGAAAAGACGGCTGAATCGTAACTTACTGCCGAATGGCACAGGCGTTTAGGGCCTGCAGCACTAGATCTGGGTGATGCTCCATGTAGCGAGCCTCGATTTCGTGGGGTCGATCCTCTGGGTTGTAATGGTTTTCAATGGTTCTCAGGTCGGCCCGCTGTAGGCTGGAGGCCATGAGATCCAGATTGGCAGAATCTCCATGCCGCAGAGACATCGGTCGGTAGCTGGCATTATCTAGCCCATCCTCACAGTCTTGAACTACGTGCCAAGACTCATGAATCAAGGTTGCTTCAATCTCGACATGGTCGTCCTGAAGATTGTTCATGCACAAGACCATCTCATTGCTAGAGAGGTCGTAATATCCCAAGGTTTTGTCAGACTCACAGTCTTTGTGCAAAACAGGAATACTCAATCGACCCAGGGCAGTATAAAACTGAGTGCTGAGTTCAATTTCAAGGGTGCTGGTAAGTCGAGTTAGGTCAATACACTCGCTACTGCTAGTCTCTATAAAATTGACATCGTCACAACGAGAACCGGCACTGGGTTGGGCCGTCGCTGCGGTTGCAGCCCCCGCTACCCCCATCACAGTCACCAGTCCTATGGCTGTGACCGTCAAAATTATTTTCATCAGCGTATCAAAAGCAGTGGAGTGCTTCCAAGAGTTCCCCGTAGCCAAATAGCTTTACTCACAAAATATACGGAATAGACAAAATCACTATAGGTGAAAACTTGTGTTCATACTAAAACGCCATCTCTCTTTGGATAGATGTTTAAACTACAAATGGCAGGACCTTGAGCTGATTTTCAGGTTTTTATCGAGTTTTCGCAGAAATTTTTGCTTTTAGTGAATCACCCTAGCTTTACGGAATCGTTAATCTTCGATGAGTAGCTTGTAGATAGCTCACTCCCATAAACTCTCGACAGACAATCCATATGTCCAATGCAAATGGCAGAATTCGAGCATTGTCGGCAGGATTAGTGCTGCTGCTAGTTGGCTGTAACAATGGGCTTAGCAGCAGTGAAAACCGCCAGGGACTGGAAGTTAAGCTGCTAGTTGGCAGCGCCCTAGGCCACTTTTGCGATCAGGCAGCAGAGCAATTTAATCAGCAAGACCCTAAACTCAGCAGCGGCGAAGCCTTTTATCTGTCTTGCGAAGCCGCAGGCAGTGGTGATGTCGTCAATCAGGTGGTGACGCTGGCACAGCAGCTCAAGTCGGGCACCCTAGCAGCCGAGGCACCCGAGTTTCCCACCCTGATTTCGGTGGATGGGGAAATCTATCACAGTCAGCTGATCTATCAGATGGAGCAGGTCTTTCCGGGACAAAACTACATTCCGCCGATTGCCGACGCTCCACTGCTGGCCAATAGCCCAATGGTTTTTATGACGCAGGAAAATTTGGCCCCTGGGCTACAGCAGGTAGACGATCTGTATCGAGCGTTAACCACCGCTCAAACTCATCAGGATCTCGATGCTGCTAGCCCGGCGCAAAATATTTACTACGTTCACACTGCGCCTACTCGCTCCAACTCGGGGCTGCAAACCCTAGTGGCTCAGTACGCTTCTGTATCGGGCAAGCGGCCAGAGGATTTGACCCCTGAAGACATCCAGAGTTACCAGTCAGGCATTCAAAGCATTCAAAGCAAAATTACCCGGTACGGTGTTTCTACCGGGTCTCTGGCTCAGTCTATGCTCGAAAACGGGCCTTTCTGGGCTTCCATTGGTTCTGTTTATGAGTCTTCAGTGATTGAGGCTAACAGCCAGCGCCAACCTGATCAGCCCAAGTATGTAGCGGTGTACCCCAAGGCCACGTTTACCTCCAATATGCGAGGTATTTTGCCCAATGCTCCCTGGGTTAGCGCTGAGGAGAAGGAGGCTGCAGAGGCCATCCTGGCCTATCTACAGACTCCAGCAGTTCAGCAGATCGCCGCTGAATTGGGGCTGCGTCCAGGGGTGCCGGGAGTGCCTCTGGGGGCCAAATTTAGCCCGGAGTTTGGCGTCAATCCTCAGGCTAGCTACGACTCCTACCGCCCCCCGCAACCCCAGGTCGTGGAGGCCATACTGACCAGTTGGGAGGAGACTGCTAAAAAGCCGTCGCTAGTGGTGATTGTGGTCGATTCCTCTGGCTCTATGGAGGGCAACAAGATGCCTGCAGTGCAGAGCACTCTGCAGAGTTACATTACGAGCTTAGGGCCTAAGGACAAGGTGGCGTTAATTGATTTCGATTCCAGTATTCGGTCTCCGGTTTTGGCAGACAGTACGCCTGAGGGGCAGCAGCGGGGATTGCAGTTTATCAATAGCCTACAGGTCGAAGGCGGCACTCGCCTGTATGATGCCAGTCTCTATGCTCGTAATTGGCTGCGGCAGAACCGTCGGGACGACGCCATCAATGCAGTGTTGGTGCTGACTGATGGGGAAGATTCGGAGTCAGGCATTTCTCTGGAACAGCTGGGCCAGGAGCTGCAGCAGAGTGGGTTCTCCAGTGATGAGCGGATTGCCTTTTTTACGGTGGGCTATGGAGAAGAAGGTGACTTTGACCCAGAAGCTTTGCAGCAGATTGCTCAGCTCAATGGCGGCTACTATTCCAAGGGCGATCCGGCCACAATTGCTCGCTTGATGTCGGATCTGCAGCTGGAGTTTTAACCATGAAGCTGGCTAATCCTCTGCAGTATCCTTTAGCGGTTTTGGCGGGCGGTTTGACGCTGTTTTTGGGGGTGCGTCTGGCGAGTTTGCCCAGCGGGGTGATGCTGCCTGCTGCGGCCGCGATCGCAACCCTCGGAGCTACTGCCCTTAAATCTCGCGAGCCCGACTCCTCCCCTGTATTGGAAAACCCGCGTCTGGAGCAGGAGCTGCAAAAAACTCGGCAACAGGCTTTGAACCTCACCCAGCAGGCCACTGCGCTGCAGGCCGAGGCCCAACGGCTGCTGACCGAGGCTCATCAGATAGAGCTGTTAGGAGTAGTGCAGTATGCTTGCGATCGCAGCCGCGAACTGCCTGCCAAAATCGACCAATTGGCCCAGCGGCTGCAGGGCAAAGATTCACTGCTGTCGGTCACCGATCTAGAAAAGCAGCTGATCGAGGCCGAGCGGCAGCGGCAAAACAGCAGTGGCGTGGCCCGCCAACAGTGGGATACCCTAATTGCCAGTTTGCAGCGCAACCGGCAGCTCGCCCAGCAGGGGGAAGATGCTCGTGAGGCTCAAGTTGTCAGCCTATCAACCTTAATTCTCGATGCCGCAGGCGTTTTGCAGCAGCTTCAGAACAAATTACGCACCGCCGATTTGAGCAGTTCCCTGGCAGCTGACGAAGTGCGCAGCCTCAGCACTGAGTTCAACGGGATGCAGGAGAATATGGAGGTGCTGATTGCTGAAGGGTAACTATGACCCAGTCTAAAGCCCGACCTGCGAGCCTGCCGATTGTGGGTCTGCTCTGTTTGCTGCTGCTAGTCGCCTACTGCTGTTTGACTACAGGTGGGCAGGGTCTGACCTGCCACCGCCCGGCCTCCGATGAGGTGCGCTGCGAGGCGGTGAGCACCTTCCTTTATGGGCTGATTCCCGGTGCCGCCAAGCCCTTTGTGGTCGAGTCTGTGGAGGTGGTCTCGGAGCTAACTGACCGAGTACCGCGTGGCGGGGTACGATTTCGCCATACCCTTACCCTCAGCGGCGAATCCCAGACCTTTTCCACTCAAATTGCCCAAAGCCCCATTTCGGGGGCGGCTATTAAGCGGCAGGTGCAGGAGTTTCTGGCCGGGAGTGGCTCCGATACGCTGACTTTTCAACCAGCGCAGCCGACCTTCGCCCTGGTGAGAAGTGGCCTGATGGCCTTTTTGCTGGGGGTCGTGAGCTGGAGCTTCTGGGATGTGCGCTGGCCTCCGGCAGTTCCTGCTACCTCGTTACATCGTCACCCCGAATCTCTTTCCCAAGAGTAGTTCCCACCATTCGGCATTACCCCCAAGGAGCTTACTATGACGCAGTCTTCAGGTGCACGGATAGCTCTCTCGACCGCCATTATTGCTGGAGCCTTGGCCCTAACCTACGCCCCTCTGCCGGGTCTGCAGCAGACGGTCACAGTCGTCAGCGGCTCGGAACTACAGGAACCGCTAGCAGCGCTGGAGCCTCGATTTGAGCAGGCTAATCCCAACGTTGATCTAGTAATTAAAATTCAGGGCTCTCAGGATGTCGTTAACAACTATCTAGATGATAGAAACGACTTCAAAGCGACTGTGCTGATTCCGGCTAACGGCGATCTGCTGGAGGAGCTGCGTCAGCGCTGGCAAACTCAAACCGGCGAGAGCCCCTTCTACGAGGAGCCACAGCCAGTGGCGAAGACGCTGCTGGTTGCGATCGCATGGCCTGAGCGCGGCAAGGCCCTCTTTCCCAATGGCCAATTTCAGTGGTCGCGCCTGGAGCAGGCCATTGAACAGGCCAACTGGGGTGCGATTGGCGGCAATCCGGCTTGGGGCAGCTTCGACTTTGTCACCACCGATCCAACCCGCTCTAACAGCGGTCAGCTCACGCTTACTCTTTGGTCTGAAGCAGCGCTCAACACGTCAGCCCTCAGCCCGGCTGCCCTCAATGCGCCGCCGGTTCAGTCGCTCTTTGCCCAGGTCAAGAGCTCGGTTTACCAGCCGCCCCGCTCCACAGACATTTTGCTGCAGGAGTTTATTACCCGAGGCCCCAACGATGCCGACATCGCCACTGTTTACGAAAGCATTGCCCTGCATCGCTGGGAGCAGTCGGGCACCACTCAGAACCAGAGCTACGAAATCTACTATCTGGATCGCACGGTCGAAACCGTCTCCACTGCTGCCATTCTCCGCCAGGATGTCAGCAGCGGGGAGGCTAAAGCGGCCCGTACTTTTCTTGAGTTTCTGGCTGCGCCCGAACAGCAGACGGTCTTTGTGCAGCATGGCTTTCGTCCAGTAAACCCTAGCGTAGATCTAGAGAGCGTACCCAACAGCCCCTGGAGCCAAGGGATTCCAGGGGCTGAGGTCAATCCGCCTAGCCAGATCTCGCTGCCGCCAGATCGTCAGGTAGTAACTGAGGTGATCCGGCTGTGGCAGCGGGCTAATTGAAGTTTAGACGACTTCTTGAGAGGTTCTCACCTGTGGCTGTGGCTGTGGCTGGAACTGGAACAAGGTGTAGACCACGTTCCGGCGAATGCCCGTCATCATGTCGAGGAACAGCTCGTAGCCTTCGCTCTTGTACTCAAGCAGCGGGTCTTTTTGGCCGTAGCCACGCAGGCCCACTGTTTCCCGCAGGGCGTCCATCTGCTGCAGGTGATCGCGCCAGAGGGTATCGATCTGCTGCAGGATAAAGAATCGCTCTGCATCACGCATCAGACCGGGCTTGATCTGATCGACCTGAGCTTCCTTGATGTCGTAGGCAATCCGAACCTGCTCATGGAGGAAGGTGCGAATTTCGCCCAGTGAGAGGTCTTCTAGCTGGTCGGGGGTTAGGTCTGCCAGCAGGTAGACAAACTCCTTGATCTTTTCCAGCATCTCGGGGAGCTTCCACTCCTCGGGCGGCAACTCTGGGTTGATGTATGCCTGCACGATGTCATCCATCGTCTGCTCGGCGTAGGCGATGACCAGCTCTTTGAGGTCTTGCCCTTCTAGCACTCGGCGGCGCTCAGCGTAAACGGCGCGACGCTGGTTGTTCATCACCTCGTCATATTCAAAGACCTGCTTACGAATGTCGTAGTAGTAGGTCTCGACCTTCTTCTGTGCTCCCTCTAGGGAGCGGGTGAGCATGCCCGACTCAATTGGCATGTCTTCTTCTACCCGGAAGGCATTCATCAGGGCTGCAACGCGATCTCCACCAAAAATCCGCAGCAGGTTGTCCTGCAGACTGAGGAAAAACTTGGTGGAGCCAGGGTCGCCCTGACGTCCGGCCCGGCCCCGCAGCTGGTTGTCGATCCGGCGAGACTCGTGGCGCTCTGTCCCCATGACGTGGAGCCCACCTAGGCGAACGACTTCGTCGTGCTCTGCTTCAGTGAGGTTCTCGTATTCGTGGCGAATCAGGTTGTAGACTTCCCGCAAGCTCTGGATAACGGGATCGTCGGTGGGGGCTTTTTCGGCTGCGATCGCAACCTTCTCCTCTGCCTGCAATTCTGGCAGACTGCGCTCACCATAGGTCTTCACCGCCAGATCGACCGAGCTACGCAGCGCCGCTTCGGCTTCGGCTGACAGCTCGGTGGGAAAAATATCGGGAGAGGCTTTCCAGCTCTTAACTTTTTTGCCTGGTGTAAAGCCTTGGGCGGGGCCTCGACCTTTAGCGCCGGGCACTGCCGTCACCGAAAACTCGTCTTCATCTTCCGGCTTCACGATCCGGGGCATGAGATATTCCCGCACCTTGAGGCGGGCCATGTAGTCAGCGTTACCCCCAAGGATAATGTCTGTGCCTCGCCCCGCCATGTTAGTGGCAATCGTCACAGCTCCCCGGCGACCGGCCTGGGCCACAATTTCTGATTCTCGCTCAACGTTCTCGGGCTTAGCATTAAGCAGGTTGTGGGGCACGCCTAACTGCTGCAATAGGTTGGAGAGCAGTTCCGATTTCTCTACGCTGGTCGTGCCCACCAGTACGGGGCGACCCAGCTCGTGCATTTCTGCACATTCTTCCGCGACTGCCTTCCACTTGGCTTCTTCGGTCTTGTAGACGACGTCAGAAACATCGTGACGCGCCCTCACCCGGTTAGTTGGGATGATGGTGACTTCTAGGTTGTAGATTTTCTCGAATTCGGCCTCTTCTGTCTTGGCTGTGCCGGTCATGCCCGACAGCTTAGGGTAAAGCAGAAAGAAGTTTTGATAGGTAATGCTGGCTAGCGTTTGGGTTTCAGACTGAATGTCTACCCGCTCCTTGGCCTCGATCGCCTGGTGCAGGCCATCGCTCCAGCGGCGACCGGGCATGACTCGCCCAGTAAATTCATCGACGATGACCACCTCGCCATTGCGGACGATGTATTTGACGTCTTTGGTAAAGAGTTCTTTGGCCTTAAGCGCGTTAAAGATGTAGTGAGCCCAGGGGTCTTTGGGGTCAAACAGGTCAACGACGCCCAGCAGTTCTTCCGATTTGATATAGCCCTCGTCGGTCAGCAGCACGTTGTGGGCTTTCTCGTCTACTTCGTAGTGCTCTTCTGGGTTTAGCTCACGAGAGACGTCTGCCGCTCGGGTGTATTTTTCGCTGGGCCGATCCACCTGACCTGAAATGATCAGCGGCGTGCGGGCCTCGTCGATCAAAATCGAATCGACTTCGTCAATGACACAGAAGTTGAACGGGCGCTGCACCACATCCTGCATAGCCGTGGACATGTTGTCGCGCAGGTAGTCAAAGCCGTACTCGCTGTTGGTGCCGTAGGTGATGTCGCAGCCGTAGTTAAACTTGCGCTCAGCGGGAGACATGCCCTGCTGAATCAGCCCCACGCTCAGGCCTAAGAAGCGGTGGATTTGCCCCATCCACTCGGCGTCTCGACGGGCTAGGTAGTCGTTCACGGTGACGATGTGAACGCCCTTACCAGTTAGAGCATTGAGGTAAGAAGGTAGGGTCGCAACCAGGGTTTTGCCTTCCCCGGTCTTCATTTCAGCAATTTGACCATCGTGCAGCACCATGCCGCCAATCAGCTGTACATCGAAGTGGCGCATACCCAGCACTCGCCGGGAGGCCTCACGCACTACAGCAAAAGCTTCGGTCAAAATGTCGTCGAGGGTTTCTCCCTTTTCCAGCCGCTGCTTAAATTCTCCTGTCTTGGCGGAGAGTGCCTCGTCGGAGAGTACTTTGATGTCCTCTTCCAAGAGGTTGATCTCAGCCACATCGGGCTGATATTTCTTAAGCTTGCGGGTATTGGGATCACCCAGAAGGTTCTTCAGCATGGATTAGGGAACCAAGACAGCGTAGGGGTATAAGACTTTAGTAAATCGTAATGTATTGAGGCGCTGCAAGGGACGATTCCCGCACCTCAAGCCAGTGACCCAACTCACTTGATCAGCGAAGGTTGGCAGCCGAGATAAAGGGGGCCAAACTGGGCTAGATGGGCTTATCTATCCTATCATCTGGACTTTGGGCTGGGCTGAGTGGTCCAAAAGAGCCTGCAGGGGAGATGTAAATAGAGGGTTGAAGCAGTATTAGGGCGTAAAACCCGCTATGGCTAATCATCCTAAAGGATTAAGCCAAAGGGTGTCACGATATCTTGATTTTTGGATTGAATCAGCCATTTTCGGTATATCCCGATTCAGATAAATCTGTTTATGCTTTAGTGAAGCATTTTGGGATAGTGCCGTTACTGCCCGATTAACTGCCTTGTCGTAAGGACGTAACCGCCGCAATGGACTGTAGCCACGTTCATTTTCAGTACAGCGAAGATTTTTCGGAGTCTGATTTAGACCAGCTCTACCGACTATTTCAGGCCGCTGCCTTTTGGGCAAAAGACCGAGACATGAAAGATATGCAGGTTGCGATCGCAAACAGCCACCCAGTAGTTACCGTTTGGGATCAAAAAACGCTGATTGGCTTTGCTCGCGCCACCTCCGACGGTATCTACCGGGCCACCATCTGGGATGTAGTGATCGACCCTAACTATCAGGGTGGTGGCCTGGGCCGTAAGCTGGTCCAGACAGTTTTGGGCCACCCCCACGTCAGCCAGGTTGAGCGCGTTTACTTGATGACCACGCATCAACAGGGCTTTTATGAGCGCATCGGCTTCCAAGCCAACTCCAGCACTACCCTGGTTCTGTTTAACCAGCCCGTCGAGCGAGAGTTTACCCCGGCCTATCGAGGCGCAGAAGCAGCCTCGTCGAGCGGCCCGTTTAGCTAATGCTCAACCCCACCGGCGACGCAGCTAAGGTTAGATCCAAAACTGCCTGGCGCAGCTGATCGAGCTTGGCCTGAACTTGGCCCTGCTGGATCAGGGTGGTCGCCAAGGTCAGCCCCGCTTCAAGCGACTCGCTAACGCCGCTGCGCCACAGGTAAAAGCCGCCATTCCAAACGGTAGAGCGCATCAGTTCGCTGGGCTCTCCCTGGAGCACCGATGCAAGCGATCGGTGCAGCCACTCATCTCCCTCAAAGGGCACGTCTTCTGCGGCAAAGCCGTAGTCTCGGGGGTGGAGCAGCACTCGTTCAATAGAGCCGTCGGGTTGCCCTAAGCCAATAATGGCGGTGCGGCTGCGAGGTAAATCGCAGCTGCCCTCTAAGCCCTTGACAGCAATAAAGCGCTGTAGCCCTCGCAGTTGGAAGGTCTGCTGAGCCAACCCCTCGGTGGGCGGATGAACATAGCCGGTAACAGTCTGGCTGGCTCCACCATAGGGCGACCACATCAGTTCAATGGTGGCAAAGGGCGGGCGCTTGCCGATCTGCTCACGGTAAGGCACCAGCGACTGAGCCGCCGGAAAATGCTGGGGCAGGTAGATAAAGCCAAATCCAGTGCGTTCTAGCAGGGTGTGGACCTGCGCCAGATCCAGGCGTTCTAGGGAGAGTCCCAGGGCTTGCCAGATTTCAATTAGGGGAATGCCTTCTTTAGTGGGCATGCGATCGCCGCCATGCAGCAGCACCGGAGCCCCCGCCGCCGCTAGGATCAACGCTGTTAGGGGAGTTACCGGAGCGGTGCGCGAGCGGCCATCGTAGGGGCAGCCCAGCACCATAACCGGAATTGCGCTAGCAATGGCAGGCAGAGTCGGGCCTAGGGCTTCGTAGGCATCTAGCATGCCTGCTAGCTCTGCCGCTGTAGGTCGCTTGATCCGGTGGGAAATCATAAACGCGCCGATCTGGGCTGGGGTAGCCTCCTGCAGCAGCATCAGCCGGGTGGCTAGGGCACTTTCCTCGCGGCTCAGGTCTTTGGAGGTATGGCTACCGCTGCCGACCTTTTTCAGTAATTCCCTAAATTCTTGGCTCATGGTGGATCACACTCTAGCGGACGAAGGCAAGTGGTGAAACGGTAGCTGCAGCAGGCCCTTGAAAGTCACTAGCCAGGGTTTTAACCAGCTCGTAAAACCGCTGTATGGGCGGGATGGTGAGCCGATCGTGAGTGGTCACCAGCACAACCTGACGACGCAACACGGGGGCTTCGGTAACTCGCACTGCCAGGGTAGGGTCCCGGCGGCACTCGGTCAGGGCAGCCTTGGGCAGCAGGGCCACGAAATTTCCCTGCCGCACGACCCCCCGAAAGGCATCTAGCGTATTCAACTCTAGCGCTGCCTGTAGAGTGCCCTCACACTTCTGAAACTGCTCTTGCACCAGCCGCTGCATCCCATAGCCGTCTTTAAACACCACATGGGGAAAACGGGACAGCGCTTCCCAGGGCACTGCCTCATAGGCTGTAAGCGGGTGATCGGCGGCCAGCAGTACCTCTACGGCTTCTTCATAAAGCGGGATCACGGCCATTTCTGGGTGGGCCGTCAGCTTGGGATTTTGCATAACAATGGCAATGTCTACCAGGCCATCTCTCAGTACCTTTAGGGATCGATCGCTACCTAAGGAACTGACCCGCAGCTGCACGTTGGGGTAGTCCTGGCAAAACTGCTGCAGAATCGGCGGCAAAAAGTGGGCGCACACTGTTTGAATCGCTGCTACACACAGTTCTGGCTGCTTTCCGGCCATCAGGTCGGCAATATCGCGCGACACCTGTAGCCAGTCCTGACAAATCCGGCGAGCTTTGGGCATTAGCCGTTCCCCCGCGATCGTGAGCTTGGCCTGCGCCCCGCGATGAAGCAGGGGCGCATCTAGATCGGCTTCTAGCGCCTGCACCTGACGGCTGATGGTGGATTGGGTAACCTGGCACTGGCGAGCAGCCGCCTGAAAGCTCCCGGTTTCCGCAACGGCTAAAAATGCCTGCAACTGCTCTATACGCATGGGGACCTAGCACCTGAAACAGTGAAATCCCAACCGAGAGTCGGTCGGGATTGTTAACTGAATAACAAAAGCCGGGGCACTGCTTAGTATCAAAAACTGCTAAACGAAGATACAGAACGTGCCTATTCGCGAAGTTTTGTCTGAAAGAATAGGTTGAAAGTTCTTTGGAAGAGGGAGGAGAGAGGAAGAAAAAGCTAACCCTTCTACTAACTCCTCTTCCACTCAGTCTAAGTGTCTCAGTGCTGCGATCGCATGTAGCCGCATGCCTTCATCGGGGTCTTCCTTCAGGACTTCTAGGGTAGCCCTGGCGGCTACGACTCTCATCTGGCCTAAGGCCAAGGCGCTCTGTCGTCGTAGCGGCTCTAGCTCTGATGATGGACGCTCCAGAGAAAGCTGCTGCAGCCAGCTGAGCAGGGCCTGAGCTGCTAGCTCTCGCAACTCTGCTTCAGGCTGGTGCGATAGGGCTGTAACAATGGCAGAGCGTTCGTCTACTGAGGCTTCCTGCCAAATCTCCAGCAGGCCCTCAACTGCAGGCCGAATCCCCATCCACCCTAGGGACTGAATGGCCTTTAGCCGCAGGGACTTAGGGGTTGTAGGGGTCTGAATCAACGCGATCAGTCGGGCCGCAGCAGTGGGCAGGGACAGGCGACCTAGCAGTGCGATCGCAGCCTGACAAACGCCTAGATGTCCGTCCTGTAGGCGCGGTTCTAGCCAGTCCATCAGGTCCTGTGGGTCCAGCTTTTGGCGGTAGGCTCCTAAGGCTCGAACTGCCTGCAGCCGCACCTCTCCCGCTGGATCAACCAGGGCTGCCTGAACGGCAGTTAGCACCCGAGGCTCGGGGTACCCAGCCAGCGCTTCTAGGGCTAGGGCCCGTAGTGGGGCTGACTCGTCTTGGGCTAGCTCTAGCAAAGGCGGAATGGTCGAGCGATGACGAATCTGAGCCAGGGCTTGGGCTGCAATGGGTTTGCGATCGCGCTCCCGCAGGGAGTGGGCTAGTGCTGCCACGGCAGAAGGGCCGATTTGAGTCAGAGCGTCAGCTGCACTTTGCCGCAGTTCCTCATCCTCAGTGGCCATAAACAGCGATAGCAGGGCAGCCACTACCTCAGGCCGGTCAAATTCTCCCAATGTGCGGGCGGCGAACCAGCGCACTTCCCAATCCAAGCTGTCGTCTCCCAGCAAGGCCAGTATGGGTGAAATGGCCTCTTCACCAAAGTTTGGCAGGCGCTTAGTTACTTCCCATCGGTCGTGAAAGTTGCCTAGCAGAAGTGTATCAATCGCTCTGTTGAGGGAAACTTCGGGTTGATCGACAGATACCGTTTGTGGACCAGTGTTATGTGAGTGGGTTTCAGACGAAGAGTACAACGATTACCGTCCTTTAAAACGTGACTCAGACTTGGCTCTTAAGTGGCGTGAATCGAAACAATGGTCTGGTTAAGCCTTAATCATTTCCCTCACAATCCCAGCTTACTTTTCTAGCTTGGAGATGCCCAGCGGGCTCTAGTAAAGGGTCGATTAAAGCGCTCTAAACGGCCCTAGCAAACAACCCCATCTACCCTATTTGTCTGGCTTACTCTACACTGCCCCACCGAGCGGTTAAAACCGATTTGCTGAATAATCAGCACCCCCAAAAGGCATTTCAGGCTCTATCTGAGGAGTACCTACCACCGGCCTGACTTTTACAAATTAGGTTGCAAATCAGAAATTTTTTTTGAGCTTGGCCATCTAGCAAAGCATCTTACTGATTCTTCTAGGTTTAGCGAAACCCAGGCGGCGAAGAAAAATGCAGGAATTGCATGAGGCCCATGCAAGGCTTACAAATTGTTTACAGAACTGTGCTTACAGATACAAAAGCCCCTTGATTTGTTGCTTAACGTAAGAGTCAAATACAGTCGGCAAAACTTTTTGTAGGCTTTGGCTGGAGCAGCAGCAGCGGCTTTTATTGGCAGCAGTTTTTGAGTCTCTCTTTTACTCTGCTTCAATTCTCAAATCGTTTCAAGAAAGTCATTTTCGAACAGCATTGACAAGACAGTCTGAGGTTCTAGGTCAAGAAAAATTTAAATATTTATATCCAACGGTTGATTTCACTGCTTAATTGTTTGCTCTCGAAGCGGGTTTAGATTACTCATTGCGTCAGTCTTGCTGTCTTTTGAAACGCTTAGTTAGGTGATCCTGTGGTTAGTTCAACTACCAAAACCGAAGAAAAACTCAACAAGTTTGAAAAGCTCAAAGCTGAGAAAGATGGGCTTGTCGTTAGAAACGAGCTAGAGCAGTTTGCTCAGGTTGGCTGGGAAGCAGTTGATGAAACCGATCTGACCCACCGGCTGAAGTGGTTGGGCATTTTCTTCCGACCGGTTACGCCTGGCAAATTTATGCTGCGGCTGCGCACTCCTAGCGGTCTGTTGAGCAGCTACAAAATGCGAGTGCTGGCCGATATTATCCAGCGCTACGGCGAAGACGGCAGCGCCGACGTCACCACTCGCCAGAACCTGCAGCTGCGGGGCATTCGCTTGGAAGATATTCCTGATATCTTCGAGCAGCTTAAGCAGGCAGGCATGACCTCTGTGCAGTCGGGAATGGACAACGTTCGCAATATCACTGCCTCTCCGGTCGCTGGTATTGACGCCAATGAGCTGATCGACACTCAGGGTCTGGTGCTCAAGGTGCAGGACATGATCACCAGTAACGGGGAGGGCAACCAGGCCTTTACCAACTTGCCCCGCAAGTTCAATATTGCCATTGAAGGGGGGCGCGACAACTCGATTCACGCTGAGATTAACGACATTGCTTTTGTCCCTGCCTATCGCGACGGTGAACTGGGCTTTAACGTGCTGGTGGGCGGCTTTTTCTCTGCCCGTCGCTGCGAAGCTGCCATTCCCCTCAATGCCTGGGTGCCGCCCGATGATACAGTCGTCGATATCAGTCGGGCCATTCTAGAGGTTTACCGGGATCACGGGCTGCGGGCCAACCGCCAAAAATCGCGGCTGATGTGGCTGATCGATGAGTGGGGTGTGGAACGCTTTCGATCTGAGGTGGAAACAGCCTTGGGGCGGCCGCTGCTCTCAGCAGCCCCAGAAGATGAAATTGACTGGGACAAGCGAGATCATATTGGCGTTTATCCCCAAAAACAAACCGGCCTAAACTATGTGGGCCTGCACGTTCCGGTTGGGCGGCTACAGGCTGGCGATCTCTATGACGTGGCCCGCCTGGCAGAAGTCTATGGCAATGGTGAAGTTCGCCTCACCGTGGAGCAAAACATAATTATTCCGAATGTTGCCGATTCTCGCCTGTCGGCTTTTCTTCAGGAGCCGCTTCTGCAGAAGTTTTCGATTGCTCCGCAGACTCTGGTGCGATCGCTAGTTTCCTGTACCGGGTCCCAGTTTTGTAATTTCGCCCTGATTGAGACTAAACAGCGGGCGCTGGCGCTGGCCCAAACCCTAGATGCCGAGCTGTCTTTGCCTCAGCCCGTAAGAATTCACTGGACTGGCTGCCCCAACTCCTGCGGTCAGCCCCAAGTAGCTGATATCGGCCTGATGGGCACTAAAGTGCGCAAAGCAGGCAAAACCTTGGAAGGAGTTGATATCTACATGGGCGGCAAAGTCGGCAAGGAAGCTCGACTAGGCGAACGGGTGCAGCAGGGAGTGGCCTGTGATGATCTGCCTGATGTATTGCGCCAGCTGCTGATAGAGCATTTCCAGGCCAGCCCAAAAACGCAGGCAAGCAACAGTAGCTTGAATGGCTCGATTTTAGTCACAGCGTCTGAATCTGCCTAAGTGGAGGGAGTAAACAAATTCAGATTTGGTTTCGAGTTGCTGCCCTAGCCCGGTTTTTCCCGTAAAAAAGTCCCTGCCAGAGCAGAACACTTGCAGGGCACACACACGCAGTTTTCATTCATTAGGAGAGTAGCACAAGATGTCTGGCAATGTGCTTCCTTTACCGGGCTTCTACACAATACTCATACAGGCGAGTGATGTCCTGCTCTGACTTCTGTTGCGGCAAAGTGGCTGTCGTGAGGTTTAAAAGGCTGGTTTAGCCACTTTTGCACCACAAACTGCCCTGAAAGGGCCTACCTAGCCAATTCAATGCTGCTTAATTCATTGCCTTTTATCTAGATCTTCATCTGCCTTATGGCTGATCCCACAAAGACTCTCTGCCCTTACTGCGGAGTAGGCTGCGGCCTAGAGGTGCTCCCTCCTGCCCTGCCCAAGCGTCCTACTCACCGCGACAGCGCAGGCAACCCCACTTGGCAGACTCGAGGAGACCGGGCTCACCCTTCCAGTAAAGGACAAGTGTGTGTCAAAGGAGCCACAGTTGCCGAATCCCTAGATAAAGACCGGCTCAAGTACCCCATGCTGCGGGAATCTTTGGACCAGCCCTTTCGCCGAGTTTCTTGGGAAGAAGCGCTGCAAACCCTGGTTGATCGAATTCAGCAGGTGCGGCAAACGTTGGGGCCAAGCGGCATCTGCATGTATGGTTCGGGTCAGTTTCAGACCGAAGACTATTATGTGGCCCAAAAACTGATCAAGGGTTGTCTAGGCACCAATAATTTTGACGCCAATTCTCGGCTTTGTATGTCCTCGGCGGTCGCGGGCTACAGCCAAGCTTTAGGCTCTGACGGCCCACCCTGCTGCTATGACGATCTAGAGCTGACGGACTGCGCCTTTTTGATTGGCACCAATACGGCAGAGTGCCACCCCATTGTCTTTAATCGGTTTAAGAAATATCACAAGAAAAACCGCAACGTTAAGCTTGTTGTCGTAGATCCCCGGCGCACCGAAACCGCTAGCTTTGCCGACCTGCATCTGGCCATTCGACCAGGTTCAGACATCACCTTGCTCAACGGCATTGCTCATCTGTTGCTGCAGTGGCGTCAGATTGACACCGAATTTATCGAGGAATGCACTCAGGGATTTGCGGCCTATACCGAGGTACTGCGCCATTACCACCCTGATCTGGTGGCTGAGCACTGCGGCATTCGGGTAGAAGAGTTAGAAACCGCAGCCCGCTACTGGGCCGACTCTAAGCGAGTTTTATCGCTATGGTCGATGGGGCTGAACCAGTCTTCGGAAGGCACTGCTAAGGTCTGTAGCCTGATCAACCTGCACCTGATGACCGGTAATCTGGGCAAACCGGGTGCTGGCCCTTTTTCTCTAACCGGCCAGCCCAATGCCATGGGCGGTCGAGAAGCTGGTGGTCTGTCTCATCTGCTGCCCGGCTATCGCAGCGTGAAGGATCCGACCCATCGGCAGGCCGTTGAGCAGGTCTGGCAACTGCCCCCAGGGAGCATTGCGGCTGAACCGGGCCTAGCAGCCTGGGAGATGATGCTAGCACTAGAGCAAGGCCAGGTAGGACTTTTTTGGATTGCAGCCACCAATCCAGCGGTTAGCATGGCAGATCTGGAGCGCACCAAAGCTGCCCTGCGAAATTCGCCCTTCACGGTCTACCAAGATGCCTATTACCCGACGGAGACGGCGGCTTTTGCCCACCTGCTGCTGCCAGCAGCTCCCTGGGGCGAAAGAACTGGGGTGATGACGAATTCTGAACGCACCGTCACCCTCTGCTCTGCGTTTAGGCCGCCAATTGGCGAGGCTCGGCCAGACTGGGCTATTTTTGCTGAGGTCGGCCGTCGTTTGGGGTTTGAGCGGCAGTTTGAGTTCACGAATGCGGCTGAGGTTTACCAAGAGTTTGTGCAGTTGACTCGCGATCGCATCTGCGACATGAGCGGCCTTAGCCATCAGCGCCTAGCCCAGGAGGGACCGATCCAGTGGCCTTGTCCAGTGGTCGAAACTCCGGCGACAGCGGCAAGCAAACGCGACAAACGGCTCTACACCGACCTGCGGTTTCCCACACCCAACGGACGAGCCAGTTTTGTGCCCTTCTATGAAAAGGGCCTGGCCGAGCCACCCGATCCCGACTACCCCTTTGTATTGACTACGGGTCGCCTCTACGGCCACTGGCACACCCTGACCCGCACAGGCCGCATCGAAAAGACCCGAGCGCTGCACCCAGAACCCTTTCTGGAAGTCAATCCTAGGGATGCCCAGCAGCTAGAGATGCAGTCGGGGGAGTGGGCAGAGGTGCGATCGCGCCGAGGCCAGCTTCGGCTCAAGGTGCTGGTCACCCAAAATATTCGGCGGGGCACTGTGTTTGTGCCGATGCACTGGGGCAGTCTCTGGGCTGAAGATGCTGACTGTAATCGGCTTACCCACCCCGAACGCTGTCCGCTTTCCCTGCAGCCAGAACTGAAAGCCTGCGCTGTTCAGGTAGTTTCCCTAGCCAAGCAGAAACACGCTCAAGAAAAGACGGCTGAACCTGCCGATATGGCCCAAACTAATTCTTTGCTAGAGTCCTCCCCATCGACTATGCTCACAGAGGTGCTTCAGCACTAATCGGGGAGAGGAGCATGTCCATTTGGCGTCGGTTGGCTAGGGAATTTGAAGATAGCGCTTTTTTAAGGCGGCTCGGCCAGTTTGAGGGGGCTATCTCAAAGGTTTTGTCCCTGGCGATGGTGGGGGTGATTTTGGTCATCGTCGTGGACCTGTTTATTGTGCTGACAACAGCTTTGAGAGTTTCTCCTGAGAATGGTTTCTTTGGGCCAACCCTGAGCCAGATTTTTGGCCTGTTCCTCAGCGTGCTAATTGCTCTGGAAATCTTGGAGAATATCACGGCCTATTTGAAGAAGCACGTTGTCCAGGTCGAACTGGTCATTGCAACGGCATTAACTGCTGTAGGTAGAAAACTTGTCATTGTGGATCTGGACAAAGTTACCGGCACTAGTCTTGTTGGTCTGGCGGCTGCCGTCTTTGCGCTATCTATCAGCTACTGGATTATCCGCATTAGCCATCGGTCATAGCCAACTCTACCGAGGTTAGGAGCTGGGTTCAGCCCGAGCTTTACCTGTGCATAGAGTAGTAGTAGCTTTCTTAAAGATTCAGCAAACCTTAGCTCAAAATCTTCGAAACTTCATAGAACTTCTTTAAGATCAGCCAATGCATCTTCACGCTGGTCCGAGGAGTCCATCTCTGTGCTCACCTCTCCTGAAACGTCTTGCCAACCCAGTCGACCTTCCTTGACGCCTACGCTCAAGGGTCGAGTTGAGTCTGCTCATTTTCCGCTCTCTCCCTCTCCAGAAATCCTAGCTACTCCCATTCACCCTGCTGTGACCAGTTCACTCAAGCGGGGTATTGATGTTGCGGGAGCTCTGGTAGGTCTGTTTCTCACGGGTCTAGTTGCGCTGCCCGTTGTCTTGGCTATTCAGCTAGACAATCCAGGTCCTATTTTCTACCGCCAGATGCGCTGCGGTTATCGCGGGCGTACTTTCCAAATCTGGAAGTTTCGTTCTATGGTCCACAATGCAGATAGGCTCAAGCATCTGGTTGAAAACCAGGCTCAGGGCCTGATCTTCAAGAACGAGAACGATCCCCGCATTACTCGAGTTGGCCGTTTTCTGCGCCGCACTAGCTTAGACGAGCTGCCCCAATTTTGGAACGTGCTCAAAGGCGACATGAGCCTAGTAGGAACGCGTCCTCCAACCCTTGATGAGGTTCGCCAGTACGAGCCACATCACTGGCAGCGCCTGAATATTAAGCCTGGTATGACAGGAGAGTGGCAGGTTAAGGGTCGCTCCAACGTTAAAGATTTTGAAGCTGTTGTCAAGATGGACCTAGCGTATCAGCAGCAGTGGTCTGTCCGATATGACCTACAGCTCATTCTTCAAACTATTCTCGTGGTACTGCGCCGCAAGGGCGCTTGTTAGTAGGGTGGTCGCTCCTTTGAACTTCTTCCCCCAAGACATTCACAGGGGGGCATTCAGAAAGAGATTGCCGCAGAGGTTGTTAAACACTAGGTTGCTAAAAACAAAGCGAGAGAAAGCATGCCACGCCTTCTCTCGCTTTGTTATATGGATTTAGAGCACTAGCAAGATTTATCGCTGAGAGGAGGTAGCGGGTCTGGTAGACTGCTCCTGCTGCTGCGATCGCAAATACTGCAGCACCTCAGAAGAAGGGAACAGCCGTATCCGTTGCAGTTGCTCGTCTAGTTGGGGGTCATCGCTGGTAGCCATTGCCGCTAGTAGCCACTCCAGAGAAAGCACCTCTATAGCGATGGCTCGGGCTTCACCCGGATTTTCTTGTGTGTACCGGGTGATTAGGGTCTGTAGATCCTGCCTAGAGAAAAACATAGGCAGAGAAGAGACCCCATCCTGCGTGATTGTTAGATAAGGCCCGTCTTCACCTCGACGGGCAAAAAACAGGGGCACTCCCCGAAAATCATCTTGAATGGTAGCTGCCGCTGTCAACTCATCCTCTTCTGGGAAGTACATGACGGGTGCTGGACCTGTTTCCTGAGATTGAGTTTCTTGGAACAGCGTTCCCAGGTCAACCAGAGCGACCTGAGCATTCGCATCTTCCTGCTGTGCCTGCTCCAAAAATTCCTGAGCTGTTTCGCCATCTAGGAAAACGACTGGCACCTTCACCTCTGCTGCGTCGGCGGAGGCAGCCGCAGTCAGCGGTTGGCCCTCCGAGTTTAGGATGAGAAAGACAGGCACCTGCTGCAGCTTATCAACAATTTGATCCTCAGGTAGCGCTTCCGCGGATAGAGGAGCCAATAGTCCAACCCCTGTCAGCACCAGAGTGGCTAGACCGCCGACAGACCAAGAGCGAAGAAGTTTTTTCATAGATCCAACCATGTGCGCACTTTAGCGAATAAACCTTATCTTACGGAGACTTCTTTGTGGAAACAGCAGAAAACGTATCTCTGCTTTCCTTAGTCTGAGCGGTGAGCAGCGATCTTCTCATCCAAGCCCTTAGAGAGTCAACTGCTCTTTACGCCAGTCATGCCGGAAGCAATCCTTCAGAGTATAGAGATTTTGAAGCAGCAAACAAAGTTCCTGACAGACAGCAATTCATTAGACGATGGTTAGTCAGACGGCGCTAGGCAATCTGATGTAAAAGAGTTTTTGCCTCATTCCATCTTTTAGGACTTCTTTGAATACGGTTGAACTCGTTGAGCAGTTCTGATACCGTTTTAAGTGCAGGGAGAGCCTAGACGGGAGAAAGGAAAGTTCGTACCTTTCCAATCCCCCTAACGCTCCCAATCTAGTCCGGGTAGAAAGGCAGCGCTAGGCTCATTTTAGCCTAGTGCCCCTGTCCAACTACCTTCGGAGGGGCTACTAGTGACCTCCCTGTTTTCCTTTAGAAGGTAGAAACATGATCACTAGCAAAACTGAATTACTGCGCTCCATTCCGGTTCTCTCAAACCAGGAAACGCTGAAGCACATCCTCATTGGAGACTACGGAGCGATCGTTGCAACGCAAAAACTGCTTGCTACTTTGAAGTACGCCGACAAGAATTTCTGGACTCAGCCGCAACCTATAGGAGCAACCGGCGAGTACATCAGCATCTTGATTAAACGCAGCGCTCCCAATACGGAAAGCTAAATCGAGATTTCAATTCCATAACTCAAACCCCTCTCATAATTTGGGAGGGGTTTCCTTTTAGAAGGATTGGGGAACTTTGTTTAGAAGAGATTATTACGTGTCCATATTGAGAAAGTTACTTATATGAAAAAAGCGTACTTTGCAGGATTGGCGTTTCTGATTTCCATTGCAGCACTCTCTCGCAATGCTGTAGCTGATCTCTACATACCAGAACCAACGCCTCGAATAGTAATTAATAGGATTATTGAAACTGGAAGATGCGATCGCTGTACTATTTCTAGCACTGATATGTCTGGTGCAAATTTAGCAGGTGCTTCCTTAAGAGCTTCTGAAATATTACGCTCTAAATTGACTCATGTTAATTTACCAGGGGCAAATTTAAGATATTCAGTCATCAGAGAAGTAGATTTGTCTAGTGCAAATTTACAGCTTGCCAACTTTGAAAATGCCAGCTTGATTTATGACACTTTAGACAATGCGGATTTAAGAGGAGCTAATTTCAGTAATGCAAACATAGCAAGCTATTTTAGAAGCACTAATTCATCTGGCGCTCGTTTTGTAGATGCTGAAATTGGAGATTCTGACTTTTCAAAATCAGATTTAACCAATACAGATTTTACGAATGCTAGCTTGCAAAATGTATACCTCCTAGAAACTGACTTGAGAGGAGCCAACTTTAATTCGACATCTTTTGAAAACGTTATTTATGATGCTCGAACACAGCTTCCAGAAGGCTTTTCTCCTCCTGATGTAGGTATGTATTTACTGGCAGCTTATTCTTCTGCCGTAGGCATTCGAGGATATGGATTAGACTTAGCAGATCAAGACCTAACGGGTTTAAACATTAGTGACTCTGAAATCTCAGCAGATTTCTCTAGAGCAGTTTTAGACGGGGCAATCTTTGAGAATTCAATTACTACAGATTCCAGTTTTCTAGAAGCAAGTCTTATTAACTCCCGCCTTTGCAACGCACGACTATGGTATACCAACTTGACTCGTGCAAACCTTCAAGGTGCTGACTTGAGAGTAACTGATTTGAGAAGGGCCATTATCGATGGCGCAAACTTTAAAAACGCGATTTACAACGCTGATACTCAATTTCCAGAAGGGTTTGACCCAATAGCAGCAGGAGCCGTTTTTTCCACTGATGAAAGCTGTGATTCTGAGGAGTGATTCTTTAGTCAAACTCATAGTTGCTATCTTCGAGCAAGACGTATGAATTGATTTGTTCTATGAAGGGCAAAAGAAATACAAAAGACATTTCCCCTTCTCTAATGCTTCGTTTACTGTAAAGTGAAGCGTTTTGATGTGAGAACAAAAACTTTGATTTGCATCAAATCCATAATCATCGATTCTAAAATCTACATCAGCTTGTTCAAAGGCGTTTAGATCCTTCCTCAAATCCTCAACTTTGTCGTCCTCCCATTCTCCTAAATTTGGAATACCTGATTCAAGAAACTCCAAAACTTTTTCCAAACTCTCTTTTGCTGCTTCTAATTGCTCAGCACATATGACACTCCAAAAATCGCGTACACTCGCAAATTCAAGATTTTGAATCTGAGTCCCCTTGCAAATTCTCATCAGTAAATCTAGGTACCATCCATGTTTACACGTACTCACTCTTAATTCAGATATATCAAAACCTTCGTTATCAATTATTTCATCAAGCAAAGCTGTGGCATCATTCCAGGACTCAAAAGCTCTAGAGTTGTGTTCTTCACTTACCAAGCAATAAGCAACAGCCAATTGAGTGCCCATTTCTAGATCCCAAGATTGTTTTGTTACAGAATGGGGTGCTGAGTTAGAGGGATAGCTTCTACATTTGAAAAATAAAACACTTTAAATATTTTTATTTTCTGAGTAGGGGAGGGATATACCTTCTCTCTTTCAATAATTAAAACTATTAAATCATTTTTATGTTTGAAGTGTAGGAGGGGTATACCCTCTCTACAGCAGAAATATAAACGTTTTAATAGTTTTAATTTCTCAAAGACAAGAGGGGTAGCTAAGCTCTGATTCCTGCTGCCTGTCAGATCCCATATCTCAAGCTACAGCCTAAGCAAGGATGCCTAGCACCAGTTCACCCACAAGGTTATGTACGCTTGTGGGCTTATTTGGTGTGTGGGTTCAATCCTGAATAGTGCTGCTGAGAGCCTACAGCCGATTCTGAGTGAAGCGATACACCTGTACTGGCAAGCTGTGATCATGGCTGTAGTATGTAGCGTTACAGCATACTACTAAGGCACATTGGACACAGATTGGACACAACACACCGACTGAAGCGCGTCTGCTTTGGGGCAGATGTCGCCAAAAGTATTGATACAACCGAATCGGGATGACAGGATTTGAACCTGCGACATCCTGCTCCCAAAGCAGGCGCGCTACCAAGCTGCGCTACATCCCGTTAAACTCGTAATCAGTATAACTTGCTTTTGCCTTTCGTCGGCAAGCCCATTATAAAGATGCGTCCTCAAAACTGGAACTTGGGCCAACTGCCCGGCATGACCTCCGAATTCGAACAGCAGCTAGCTCATCTGGGCATTGAGACCACAGCCCAACTGCTCAAACGCAGCCAGAACGCTGAGGCGCGCCAGTCCTTGGCGCGTCAACTCCACCAGCCGCTACGCTACATCAACAAGTGGGTGGCTCTAGCAGATCTCGCCCGAGTTCCCAGCGTGGGCTGTCAGTACAATGGTCTGCTGCTTCACGCTGGCGTCATGTCCGTGAGCCAGCTAGCCCAAACCGCTTTAGGCACGCTCCACACTCAGATCCGCCGATTCCATGTCACCACCCTTAACCGGTCAGACCTATGCCCCGATCCTGGCCAGATCTCGGTCTGGGTGCGAGAAGCTCGGCAAATAGCAGCGCTCTAGCTTTGAAGGAATCTTGGGTCGCCGCCCAACTTCTGCTCTTAATTGGCGGATGAGCAGGCACAGCCTAGTCCGGATACCAAAACATGCCTTTGATTCCTTCCGGGTCAGCCATAAAGCCCAGTCCCCGATAAAAATCCACGACTTGGGGATCGGCAAACAGGGTTACGTTACTGATGTCTTCACTCCGCAGTTTTTTGACAAGCTGCTTCATGAGCGCTTTCCCCAAACCCTGCCCTTGAAATTCGGGATGTACGACGACATCCCAGATAGTGGCGTTAAAAGCGTGGTCTGACGTAGCTCGGGAAAAGCCAATTAACCGGCGACGGCTACCGCGCTGCTCCCACATCGTCACCACTAAAAAGCTGTGCTGAATAGCCTTTTTGACTTTGCGAATGGGCCGCCTAGCCCACCCAACGGCGTTGCACAGTTCCTCTAACTCGTACAGGTCTATATCGCGGTCTGTACTAAAAAAAATGCGGGTACTGCCATCGTCGCTCTGCACCTCTGCCAAGACAGAACTCGACTGGGTTGACTTAGGAGACGATGTTGCGTCTGAGTTGACAAACAAACTTTTCCAAAAGCCCATGCAGGTGCCGGTAGTGTAGAGACAAGACAGAGAGCACTACTCAAATAGTATATTCTCTTCTGCAAAATTCCCTCTCTCTAGAACTAGTGTTTCGTTCCCACACATAGAACAGCACTCTGGCTATGCCAGAGTGCTGATAGGTCTTGATTTAGAGGGAGTGATGGCCCTATTGTGGCCTACTACCTAGCTACCCGTCGGGAGGACTGCCACCCCTCACCCCCAAACACAGCTCTATGAATAGGCAGACCCAAGAATCCTGACAAGGTCTGTACGTGCTGCCGCTGCTCTCGCCTCAAAACGCTTACCTCTTGCCCTGTTGAAGAATTAAGCGGCTTTTGCCCCGCCTGCTCATCTCCTAAAGTCTGCTGCAGCTGTAAGTTGATCTGCTCAATCTGCCGCAACAGCGATCGCACTGTCTCTTCTGCTTCTGGCTGAGTGACACTGAAGCGATCGCAAAATAACTGGATCTGGTTGGTCCACCCGGTCGCTGCCGGATAGCCGAAATATCGGCGAATTTTCTCACGCTCATTCTGAGTTAGACTCATCTTCCAGTCCTCATCTAGGGAAACAACAATGCTCTGTTTCCATCACATCCCATACCGACTGGCTTGACCTGCGTACAGATGCGGAGTAGTTGATGAGGTGTTGGTGAAGCTGCGAGATTAGTACAGGGGTATGATTAACCCAACCGTTGACTAAGACTATCTAGAAACGTCTAACTCAAAGAGAATTTCTTGGGCAACCTCATACATAGGACCCAGGCCACCTCCATGAACTGGAGAGCCTCCTCTGGCATCAGGGCCTTTCGTCGCTAGCTTACGAGTCAAGTGTTAACGTGACGTCCATAGAGTTCCTTGCCCCGACAATGACTGCTGGCCTAAAATCTTCGACCATTGAGCTACTGAAGCGCTTCAACCGGGCGTTTCCCCAATTTTATGAGCAATTTGTGAGCAGCGAGATCCAGCTCCAAAACCTGCGCCTGGCCTATCAGCTCTATAAGAGCAAGAAAGCAGTCATCGAAATCAAGCCCGAGGGCAACCGTAGCGCCCTCCACTTTGCCTACCGCAACCAGTCCTTCCTGCTTAGCGATATCTTTGGCGTGTTGGCTGCCTATGGTCTGACCATCCACAACCTCAGCCTTTATGGTCAGATCTATCCCCCCATGCTGGTGTTCATCAAGCTAGTTGTCTCTCGCGGCGGCAAAGCCCTCACCGGACAAACCGCTGACAACGTCTGCCGCGCCGTCCGTGAAGCGCTGGCGGGCCGCTTTGAGGTTGAGGAGATGCTGACGGTCGAATTTAATCTCGATGCCGGACTAGAGCAGGTAGAAACTGAATTTTACGTCGATCCCGTTTTTCACCTGCCGGCCCTGCTGATCGAGGCCGATAACCAGCCAGGGCTATTTTACAAAGTCATGTACGCCATTTGGCAGGAGGATCTTTTAGTTGTCAACGCTAACCTGTTGGTTTGGCGGGGACGCACCCGGCTAATTCTTTATCTTTTGGGACCTAATGAGAGCCTGATACCAGAGTATCTGGGGCAAAAGATTGCTGAGGGAGTGCGCTACCGGCTTCTGGGCAAGGGTTAAGCCAAAGGGTCAACCGTTCGGGTTAGGATCAGGTCATGCCAAGTATTACCCTCCGGGGGGTTCCCCACAGCTACAGCCTCACAGCCCCTGAAGGCTTTTCTAATACCCTAGTCTTTATTCACGGCTGGTTGTTAAGCCAGCAGTACTGGTCACCCGTGATTGACCAGCTTAAGCCTTACTGCCAATGCCTGAGCTACGATCTGCGCGGCTTTGGCAACTCCTGTCAGTTCTTAGATCAGTACCAAATGGGCATGCTGCCGCTGGCCCAACGCTTGGGTGCCTCTTATTCCCCCTTTAGTTTGGCGGCCTACGCCAGAGACCTAGGAGAGCTTCTAGCGCAGCTCGATCTCAAGCCAGTTTGGCTAGTGGGGCATTCTTTAGGGGCTAGCGTTGCCCTCTGGGCTGCCTACTGTTACCCAGAGCGGATCAAAGGGGTGATCTGTGTTAATGCAGGGGGCGGTATTTATCTGCGGCGAGAGTTTGAGCGGTTTCGAGCCGCAGGCCAGCAGATTGTTCAGTTTCGACCCCGCTGGTTTCAGCATTTTCCGGGGGCTGATCTGGCCTTTACCCGCATGATGGTGGCTCGACCACTGCAGCGGCAGTGGGGCCGTCAGCGCTTGATAGACTTGCTCCAAGCCCACCCCGAAGCCGCCCTGGGATCGCTGCTAGAGTCAACCACTGAGGAAGAGGTACATCTGCTGCCCAGAATTGTCTCAGGCCTGTCTCAACCTGTCTATTTCTTGGCGGGAGACCAAGACCGGGTGATGGAGCTGAAGTTTGTCCGATATTTAGCCAGTTTTCACAGCCTCTTTGAGGCTGACAACGGCAACGTGTTTGAACTAGCCAACTGCGGACATATGGCAATGGTGGAATACCCTGCCCTGGTGGCTGAGACAATTGCTGCTGTGTTGCAACAGCATATTTGAAGAGGAAAATCTAAAGAGGCATAAACAGTTCTCAATTCCTTGCACAGGAATCGCAGGAATGCTGATTTTGGTGCTTACAAAAATAGTGCTTGTGAGGAGAGTGCTCGCAGAAGTGAAGAGGCAGCCGCCCTAAATCTCGGCGTCTAACCTCTCAGAGAGCAATAAATGCCAAAAATCAGATCAGAGAGCAATAAATGCCAAAAATCAGAAAAGGTACCGACGACTGGCCGTGTTTCGTCTCGGTACCTCTTCTGGTTCGCTCCTCACACACGTTTGTAAGTATAGAAGAAGAATTTTGGCTTGTCACCTGTTTGAGCCTTTCTTTAACGTTAGTTTTTCTTATAGGACGGGTGCGATCGCTCATACAGCCCCAGGGGCAGAATGGCCTAGCTGCTGTAGCAAATGCTGTAGCGTCTGTTGAACTGCCTGCAGGATCAGGCTGGCCAAAGCCGGATTTGCTGTCCTCTCTTGGTAGAAAGGCTTGAGCCACTCATACACTGCCTCGCTTAAAAAACAGCCCCGCTGCAGTAGAGCCACCGACTCCCCGGCTGCGGCCAGCGCATCAACTAAATCTGCCAAAGCCCAAATCACTGTTGCTGTGGCACTAGATTCTGTCTCTGGGGTAGGCGCTGCCTTGGTCTCTGTAAGACTCGCACTGCTGCTAGGAAGTTCAGTCGCCAGACCCAAGCAACGGGCATGGGTGTGTTGAATTAGGGCCAGGGGAGAGAGGTGCAGCCGCTCACTTAAGGGAGATAGCCCGACTGCTGAGACCTGCGCTGGTGGATAGGCTGCTTGTGTCTCTGGCCAGGGCAAGGCGACGAGGAGGTTTAACCAAAGCATCAGCGCGGCGCGATCAAGCTGTAGCCCCAGCTGCCCCGAGGCAGAGGGCAAGAGGGTGATCCTTTGCATAATAGAAAGCTCTAGTGAGGATGGAGTATCTGAGCCCAGGACTGATTCCCCCTGCAAGCCCTCAATAACCCCCTCAATAACCAATGAAGTCATCTCTTGAATGGGCTGCTTTAAGATTGCTGCTAGCTGAAGGGGCAGCGGGGAAACATATTCAAGGGGAAAAGGCTGCCGCCGCAGGTGCAGCGTAACCGGCAAATATTGAGAGCAGTCTAGCTGATTAGGCTGGATTTCCGACCATTGGGAGGCAACCTGGTAAAACACACTGTTCAGTGACTTTTGTAACACTGCTTTGATAGAGAGATATGGCATTTTGAATGGAGTTTTAGGCTTAGTCACGCCTCCATTGTGGGGATCCTTAGGGAGGGCAGACCAACCTGTACGGATACGAATTGTGCATCTTCCGGTCTAATCTTTGCCCAGAAAGATTTGATTTAGGGGAAAAAGCACGGAGTCATGTTTTAGTATTAAGGGGTCTGCGGGGCTAAATCTCGAATTTAGGCTGTCTTCGCTTGCTAAATGACGCTTGGCGCTGCCCTAGGGCATTTATCTCGTGCCAGAGTGCTCTCGAAGCGGTGAGTGAGTTTCTCAGCCGCATGACTGCAGTTCCTTGGATCATCGTCATCTCACAGGGTAGTCCATGATACCTGGCCTCAGTTCTTCCTAACTTTGCAGTTATCGCTCCGCGTTCTCAGCTATGTTTTCATCATCGCAACCCGACAGCAACGCTCGCCCTTTCCTAACCTGGCAGCGCATTACTGACTGGGCCCAGGAACATTATCGGGCGAGGACTTTTAATAAGGATGAGCGCATTCCGGCTCGCCCAGGGCTTTTGTATCTAGTGCAGCGGGGGGCCGTGCGCCTCGTGGGCAGTGCCCAACTCAGCGCCAGCGGCAAGCCAGGTAAAGGCGTGCAGTCTAGACTGGCGTTGGCCCCTAGCGAAGAAGCTTTTTTGGGCTTTGTAGGAGCGGGGCAGCCCTTTGAAATTGTGGCCCAGTCTCCCTTTTCCCTGCAGGGGTTTGCCCATATCGATCAGACTACAGTGATTTGGCTGTACTGGCATGACTTGGAGAATTGGCCCCATTTCCGCCGCGAAGTTTTAGATGCCTTTCGCTATCAGCACCAGCGTAAGTTGCTTTGGCTAAGTACTTTGGGCCAGCGCCGCACCATTGATCGGCTGCTGGGTTTCTTAACGCTGCTGATCGAGGAGTTTGGTGAGTCTTATGAGGATGGCTACTATTTGCCCTGGACGCTAACCCATGCCCAAATTGGCAGCGCTATCGGCTCAACTCGGGTAACGGTCACTCGGTTAATGGGTAAGCTGCGCCAGCGAGGGCTGATTCAGGTCCATGGCGAGGGCTATTTGGCGGTTCCTGCAACTCATATATCGCGGCAGCAGGCTTAGTCCCCTAGGAAAATAGGCGAAAGAGCAGGCGGAAAAGAGTTGCGATCGCAGCCGCCATCAGCCCAGCCATAATAGCTAAAGCCAGAACCCACTGTAGCGGCGTGCTAAATCCCGCCAGCACGCTGCGCAGTGGGGGAAACAGCAGCACCATTGCCAGCGTTACCGCTGCAATAATGACCAAGTCAAGCCGCTCAATCGTGCGTTTTAACTGCAGCAGCACCAGCACGCCTAGGAGCAGCAACCAGGCTCCACTGCCCATCAAAGTGGTGCCCAGCAGGCTAAGGCTGGCAATGGCCAGCAGCCCCCCCTCAAACCCTGTAAATAGCGCCCCTCCTAAAAACTGGGCCAGGGAAAAAGGTTGGGCCGCCGGGGCCGAAGCCGGAGTCCCAGGCACTTTGGCGACAGCCGGTGGAGAACTAGATGGGGCTGGCTGCAGCGGCGTTGGCGGGGGCGTCGGAGAGGGCATTGGGGCTGGCTGGCTAATAGGACCCGCTAAAGCAGCCAGCGCCTCTGCTGCAGAGTCGTAGCGCTGCTGAGGCGCCGGGGCCAGCAGCCGATTAAGCACCTGGGCCAAAACTGGCTTTACAGTGGCATACTGCTCCCACTTCCAGCTATTTTGATAGCCATCATAGAGGTCTTCAGGAGGTTTGCCGGTCAGCAAAGAGATACAGGTCACGGCTAGCGCATAGAGATCGGTTGCTGGATAGACGGCTCCCCCCGCCATTTGCTCAGGCGGCGCATAGCCCATTGAGTAAATGCCGGTTGACTTGAGATTAGGGCTGCCTGCTTTAGCCACCTGTTTGACTGCACCGAAGTCGAGTAGGTAGAGTCGCTGGTTGCGATCGCGCATGATGTTTGAAGGCTTAATATCTCGGTGAATTGTGCCGTGCTGATGAACAAACTCCAGCACCTTAAGCAGTGAAACCAAAATTTCCTGCACTTCAGCCTCGGTAAAAGCCCCATTCTGCTCTAGCAATTGCTCTAGATTCTGGCCGTCAATAAACTCTTGAACTAGGTAAAAATATTCCTCCTGAACTCCTGGCCGCAGCCCCGACACCTGCAGCGAAAAAAACGCATACAGATTTGGAATTTGAGGGTGGTGATTTCCCAATTCCTCCAGTACCGCTGCCTCACGCTCAAACAGGTCTTGAGCCGTCTGTAGCTGAGCAGGACTGAGCTGCCCGGTTGGCTGAAACAGCTTCACCACACAGGAGCGCAGCGTTGGCGTGTAGCGATCGCGGGCCAAAAACGCAGTGCCAAATCCACCCTGACCAAGAAGCTTTTGAGGCAGGTAGCGGCTGCCCAAAAGCAGCGGCATTCCACAGGTCATACAAAACTTTTGCTGCACTGTTTTAATCGTATTGCCACTGTCTAAGTCCGGAAAAACATTGACCGGTCGAGGACAGCTGGGTCGAGTGCAGAAAATCTCCATGAATGACTGTCACTTCAAAACATCAGGAGCCGGTTGGAGGAACTTCTATTGCAGGCCGAACAATCTCTGGCTTTGCCCCATTCTTTTCGCCGTTAGATTTTCTAAATTCTAAAGTTTGATTGGTGAACTGGGGCAAAATTTCGTGGGTAAAGGCCTCAGCCGCCTTTGAGCGATAGCGGTTGGGATTAAAAATTACCGATAGCGCTCGGTTCACCACTACAGAGTCAATCTTGGCTCGGTGCAAAACGCCCATCTGCAGCTCTTTTTCAATCGCCGAGTTAGACACAAAGGCCACACCCAACCCCGACTGCACCGCCGTCTTAATTGCCTCAATTGAGTTCAGCTCCATCTCTACCTTCAGGCGACGGGTCTCAATGCCGCAGCGGGTCAGCACCTGATCGATGACCTTGCGAATCGTAGACTGAGAATCTAGGGCAATAAACTGCAGCTTGTAGAGGTCTTCGCGCTGAATCACCTCATTCATCGCCAAAGGATGAAAAACGGGCATAATCAGTGCGAGTTCATCCTCCGCATAGGGAACTATTTCTAGAGAATCTTGTAGTTCTGGAGGCACCTCCCCGCCAATAATGGCCAGATCAACCTGACCATTGGCTACGCTCCAAGACGTCCGCCGGGTGGAATGGACATGCAGTTGAACCGCTACATCAGGGTATTTTTGGCGAAACATACCGATCATTCGGGGCAACAGGTAGGTACCTGTGGTTTGGCTAGCCCCCACAATCAAGGTTCCTCCCTGCAGATTCTGCAAGTCTTCGATGGCCCGACAGGTTTCCTGGCAGAGGCTGAGAATGCGGTCTCCATAGCTCAGCAGCAGGTGCCCTGCTTCGGTCAACTGCGCCCGTCGACCTCCCCGGTCAAACAACGGCACATCGAGCTGGCGCTCGAGGTTCTGCACCTGAAGGCTAACTGCAGGTTGGGACACGTACAGGCTATCCGCTGCCCGCTTGAAGCTACCCTCTGCCGCAATGGCTTTGAGAATTCGCAATTGATCCAGAGTAAAAGGAAGGTCAGACATCGGAACTAACCCTAAATGTTAAGAATCCCTAAGATGCCAGTGGCAGTAAGGTGACACATCCTAACAATCGCACAGATAGGATATCTGCCATCATCGTCTGGCTAAGACTGGGCAACCTTAGCTAACTTAGCGATTCGGTACAATCTGCCTTCCCTAGATTACTCGTTTCAGGCCACTGACCGAAACTTATTGGAGTGAAAGCTTGAGTTTGTATGAAACGGCAAGTTATTCAGAATTTCCTGAATCTGCCCGGTATAACGGGAGTGGCCCTGATGGATGGCCGCACTCGGCCCTTTTTCTGCGGCCTCGACACTATCTTAAACTCACAGCAGAAAGAAGCTCTAGCCCAGGGTATTCAACAGGTAGTTAGTACTACTCCAGCTGATTTTGAAGCCTTTTCCTTTCGCTTTGGCAGCCGGCAGGCTCACATTTACAAGCTTACCGATGGCGTTATTCTGCTGGTGCTGACCAGCAACCAAGTTCCTTTTGAAGCCTATGTCACTGCCCTCAAGCAGTTAAAAGTGACGCTGACAGAAGATTTAGCCACTTCGGTTGCGACTTTCCGGCTCCTGGCAGGCTGTGTCACCCTGAATAATCAAAGCTACTCGCTTGAGGCTAGCTCAGATCCCTCCGCTAATGATGAGCTAGCAGCACTGCCTAGTCTGGCCTTGGCCCGCAGCCAGACAGTTCTCTGGGATGAAATGATGGCCGCCTTAAATCACCTGAGCGATTTCACCACTCAATATTTGGGCAAAGTAATAGTAGCTAACGCTTGGAGATCGGCACGTCCGGCTCATTCCTGGCTTGAATCTGTTGAGATTGACCGCTCAGGGCATTTCAGGCTCACTACCGAAGCTGCTCTTGCTGGAGCGAGCCTGACGCTAGAGCAGCAGCAGTGGCTCAAAGATTGGGTTCAGGCTTTTGTAAAGCACTGCGGTAAGACCATTCGTGATTTTGCCACCATCCTCACAGAACAAGCCCTCGATCCTCGCCAAAAGAGCCTGTTGCTCCCTGCGGATGCTTAAGCTTGTCCTTGTCCTGCCGCTGGAACTGGTCTAACCTGCTGCCCCTTTTCCCTCGCAACCCCTACCTCGGAAAAAAACTATGGCAAAAATCGTTCGGTTAGAGCCAATCGCTCAGGAAAGCTCTATTGAAACCAATGGCAACCTCCTGTCAGTTCTCCTCAACAAGGACTTGGATGTCTTAAAGGAGTGCGGGGGACGGGGCATGTGCGCAACCTGTCACATTTTTGTCAAGGAGGGCATGGATGCTCTAACCCCGATTAATCGGCGAGAACAGCGCACTTTAGAAGTCATTACCTCCTGCAAACCCAATTCGCGTTTGGCCTGCCAGTCTCGGGTAGTTGGCAATGGGGTTGTCGTAGAGCTACCTCCGGGTATGTATATCAACTCTCTGCAGGACATTGAAGCGCTGATTGGCCGCCGAGCCGATCAGGACTTGCTGCACCCAATCACGGGAGAAGTTCTGGTAGAACAGGGCAAACTGATTACCCGCTCTATGCTCAAGCAGCTAGAAAACACGACTAGCTTTAGAGTTGGTGAGTTCTATACCCACAGTAAAGACGTCTAGAGGCGGCCCCTGTCTAAAGATCTGCTGAAGCGGTATTGAGATTACCTGCTAACGGTCATAAAAACGACTAGAGTTAAAGTTCTGCTAATGTAATTCAAAAGATCTGTTGGGTTGTCGTTTCCTGACCGCTTCATGCAGCCTTCCCTAAAGCTCAATCTTCGTCAACAGCAGGTTCTGTGGGCAACGGTGCGTCGCTATGTAGCAACCGCTGAGCCTGTAGGGTCTCAAGCCCTAGTCCAGGAGTACAACCTCAATGTCAGCCCCGCGACGGTCAGAAATGCGATGGGCTTTCTAGAAAAGTCGGGGCTGCTCTTTCAACCCCACACTTCTGCCGGTCGAGTTCCTTCTGACTTTGGCTACCGCCTATATGTAGATCAGCTGATGAGTCCGACCCAATCGCTGGGGCGGCAGGTTGATGTGCTGCTGGCGGGGGAGTTGGACTGGGAGGGGTGGAGCTTTGAGGCGTTGCTGCGAGGCGCTACTCAGGTCTTATCTAGCCTGAGCGGCTACTTAGCTCTAATTACGGTGCCTCAGGCCACAACTGCCCAAATTCGGCATCTGCAGCTCATTCAGGTAGATCCTGGCCAGATTTTGCTGGTGGTGCTGTTGGATTCTTTAGTAACTCAGTCTGTGGTGATTCGTCTGCCTTATAGTTTGCAGCCGCCGCTAGAGGAAGAAGATACCCTAGGCCGAGAACTGGAAATACTGTCTAACTTCTTGACTCGCCATCTGCGAGGACGACATCTCTCGGATGTGGCTACCCTCGACTGGACTGACGTGGATCATGAGTTTCGGCGCTACGCAGATACCCTGCAGAATGCCATTCTAGAGCTCGTCCGCCGGACCCGAATCCCTGCGCCGACTCAGCTGGTCATTAGCGGGCTAGCTGAGGTGCTGCGGCAGCCAGAGTTTTCAGATACTCAACAGGTGCAGGCAATTGTGCAGCTGTTAGAGGAAGATCAGGCCCAGCTTTGGCCGCTGTTTTTTGAGCCTGCAACGGTGGAAGACAACAGGCGAGTGCGGGTTTGGATTGGCTCAGAAAATCCGCTGGAGCCTATGCAGGGCTGCGCCTTGGTGGCTTCGACGTACTTGAAGGATGCGGTGCCTGTGGGGAGCGTAGGCATTTTAGGCCCCACCCGAATGGTCTATGAAAATGCGGTGGCGGTGGTAGAGGCGGCAGCAGACTACCTCTCGGAGGCTCTCAGTCAAAGAGGCCCAGGCTACGCTAACTGAGATGACGGGGACGGGCTAGAAGGCGGGCTGCGATCGCACCTCCCAAAAAGCCAAACAGGTGGCTCTCCCAAGAAACGCCTGAACTGCCGGGCAGTACTCCCCCGATGAGCCCTCCATAAAGCAGTCCCACCAACAGGGACAGGGAAATTGCCCCTACGCTGCGCTCAAAGTACCCTCGCAGCAGCAGAAACCCAAAGTAGCCAAAGATAACGCCACTGGCCCCAATGTGAACTGAGGTAGGCGCTCCTAGCAGCCAGGTTCCTAAACCGGCAGTAAGCATGACTAGGGCAGTGGTGAGCCAAAATTCTCGCAGACCGCGCAGCAGGGTAAGCCACCCTAGGGTGATCAGAGGCACAGTGTTGGCAATGAGGTGAGAAGGGCTATCGTGCAGCAGCGGGGCAAAGACAATTCCTCTAAGGCCAACGGCGCTTCTGGGCATAATTCCCAGGTTAATTAGCTGCCTCGAAAACAGCAGCAGATTGGCTAGATAGACCCCCCAGAGTACCAGCACAATGCCACCCAAAATGCTCAGGTGCAGCGTTAGCTCCTGCGTCCCTGTTTTATCATTGCGACCCCCCATTGCAGTGTCCACGGCATGAATTTCTCTATATTGGCAGAATTTAGCTGGGCTGTGCGGTCTGGGGGGAGGCTGCCCTCTAGGCTGCACAGTCAAACTGTGTCTTGATAACTTAAGAGAAGGTTATCTGTGTTCTAAGGTGGAGTTTCAAGGCGAGGCACTGCTTCACTGGAAGGGCGCTGATGAGTTGCCTGTTCAGAATTCTCAAAGCCTGTGTTCTTTTAGCTTGTGTTCCTTCAAAACCTATAGTAGGTTTGCGTGATTCTTCCTGAGCTTCTGGCCGTTTTATCCATCTCTGCCGCAACAGGTTTACGCTTGGCCCTGCCGCTGCTGATGATTGGGCTGATGTCGGGAGATATGCTTTGGGCCAATGTGCCCCTGCTCTCTCAGGTGCCGCCAGCGTGGGTGCTGGGTTTGCTAGTGAGCTGGTCTTTGGTGGAGCTAGTTTTGTCTAAAGATCCTGTGGGCCAGCGCCTGGTGCAAACCACTGAGCTGGTTCTCAGCCCGTTTGTCGGGGCCATCGCGGGGATTGCCGTTGCCCGCACGGTGTTTCTAGAAGGATGGCTGTTTTTTTTGATGGGTCTGATCAGTGCGCTCCTGGCGCTGGTGATCCAGCTAATGCAGATCGGCTGGTTCTACCGACCTCGGCGACCGCCCCTCTGGGCTTTTTTTGTGCTAGACGCTCTGTGCGTGTTCCTGGCAATTTTGGCGTTTGACTCGCCCCAGCAGGGGGGGATCATTGCCCTGCTGCTGCTCTGGCTGGTAATTCGCACCTCAAATATTTGGCAGCACTGGAGAGCGGCTAAGCCGATGCCAGAGCCAGATACCCAAAGCGGTAGTCAACATTTACCGCCCGATTAGCGAGTGCTCGATTGACCGATAGCTATAGCAAACCCACCAAATGCAGCGGCCCTCGGCCACTCATTAGCTCTAGCAGCAGCGCTAGAAACCCTAACATTGCTAGCCGACCATTCCAGACTTCAGCAAAGGGCGTCATGCCCCAGGCAGAGCGATCTTGCGGATAAATTCTGACCTGTTTGTCGGGCTGCACGACGTCGGAGAACAGCGTGCGGGGCGAATTAAGCGCTTCTAAAACCATGTCAGCCATGTCGGCTACAAAGCCAGGGTGAGTGTTAAGCGCGGGCACCCGTTTGAAGGTTTCGATACCGGCCTCTTCAGCAATTTCCCGGTACTCGATATCAATTTCTTGAAGGGTTTCAATGTGCTCAGAGACAAAGCTAATGGGAACAACGACGAGCTGTTTAACGCTCTGTTCGGCTAGTGTTGCGATCGCATCTTCCGTATAGGGCTGTAGCCACTCCACTGGGCCAACCCGGCTTTGGTAAGCCAGAGTGTGAGCGTTAGGACGGTTAAGCGCCTTCATGATCAAGGTAGTGCAGTTTTCGATCTCTCTCTGGTAGGGATCGCCTGCCTCCTTGACATAGCTCACCGGCACCCCGTGGGCGCTGAAAAAGATATGGCCCTGATTGGGCTCAGGCAGCTGGTCTAGCTCCTGGGCAATCAAATCAGCCATTGCCTGAACGTAGCCAGGACGGTCATACCAGGAGGGGATAACGGTGTAGTTGATTCGCTGTAGCGAGGGATCTTCTAGCCAGAGCCGCTCCATCAAGCGGAAGCTAGAACCACTGGTGCTAATCGAAAACTGAGGATAGAGCGGCAGCACGACTAATTCTTCAACGTTGTCGCGCTTGATGCGGGCAATCGCTTCTTCCGTAAACGGGTACCAGTAGCGCATGCCGATATAGACTTCGGCCTCTTGACCTTTGCTTTTAAGGCTTTCCTTCAAAGCTTCGGCCTGCTGCTCGGTAATCTGGCGCAGCGGCGAGCCGCCGCCAATCTGCTGATAGTTTTCCTGAGACTTCTTAGCCCGACTACTGGAAATTAGCCACGCCAAGGGACGTTGCAGCCAGGGGAGCGGCAGACGAATGATCTCTGGGTCCGAAAACAGGTTGAACAGAAATGGGCGAACGTCTTCCAGCTGTTCCGGTCCACCAAGATTCAGCAATAAAACCCCAACACGGCCCATGACACGCTACATTCCCTACGTCTCTAACTCTTGATTCTTATATCGTAACAATTTTCAATCGGCACACGGCCGTTGAGGGGCTATCGTTTGAACTTCAGCTTAAACTTCAGCTCAGTTCCTAGAAGCTAAGGACAATTTAAAGTATTTCACAGGTTTGTAGCAAACTCCCCCTGATTCCTGTCTGGTTAGATTTAATAATGCCGTTTTGGCCCTATGAGCCAGCCCCACCCGCTCGATCCGCAAATCTGTCAGATTAATGCTCGCCTCAAAGCAGCCCGACTAGGTCTGCAAATTGAGCGTCGAGGCGAAACTTTAAACCTGCGAGGAACCCTGCCCCCCCGGCCCCAAAGTCCCCGGCTTAAGCCGTATCAACAGCGCATACCGCTAAGTCTGCCTGCCACCAAAGTTGGACTTAAGCAGATTGAGCAGGAGGCCAAAGTCGTTGCAGCTCGGCTGATTGAGCGAACTTTCAACTGGCAGGAATATCTGCCCTTAGCCCAAGGCAAACCCCTAGTGGGAGTTGGTTTAGAGGAAAAAATTGCAGCCTTTAAGCAATATTTCTTAACCTTTGATCAGCACCGAGAAACGCTGCCCGCTTCCCAAATCACTACTTGGGAAAAAGCCTATGTTCCCTATCTCAAAAAGCTGGTAGAGGTAACTCAACAACATTCTCGTCTGAGCTTGACAGAGGCTATCTACATGACGGTGCAGTCAACGCGGCCCCACTCTCGCAGCCGTCAGATCTGCTGTACTGCGCTGGCTGCTTTTGCAGACTTTTGCGGCCTCCAGCTGCCGACGGATCTCAAACAATTTTGGGGAGCCTACGGCAACAGCCACACTCAGCGGCGGCAGCTCCCAACGGATGAAGAGATCGTCGCCTGGTACAGCCGCATTCCCAATCCAGCCTGGCGGTTTGTTTACGGCATTATGGCCACCTATGGGCTTCGTAACCACGAAGTCTTCTTTTGTGACTACAGCCGCCTGCAAAGCGAAGAGGCAGAGGCGGTTGTGTCGGTGCTGGAGACCACCAAGACTGGGCTGCACGATGTCTGGCCCTTTTATCCTGAGTGGGTAGAGCGCTTTCATCTCAGGTTTGTTAATTTGCCTGAGCTGCAGATCGACCTCAATCAAACCACCCTGCAGCGGATTGGGCAGCAGGTTTCTACCCAGTTTCGCCGTTACCAGATTCCCTTTTCACCTTACGATTTGCGCCATGCCTGGGCCGTTCGCACCATTCATTTTGGCTTGCCCGACACCGTCTCAGCGCGCATGATGGGCCACTCGGTTGCCATTCACAATCGTACCTATCATCGCTGGATTACGCTGCGAGATCAGCAGCAGGCAGTTACCGCAGCCCTAGCTCAAACGCAGCGATCGGCCCCCCTATAGATAGCGAAGGCAGGAACAGTCTGTCTGCAAGGAAAGTCAGTCTATCAATCCTTAAGCCAGCTACGGTTATAACCAACAGGGGGCCGTTTCCCCTTAAGCTAGTAGGAAAAAAGTTAGACACCTTAAGTTAGACACCCGAAGAAATAGATTTATGAGCCGCCCCCGTCGGACTGCGATCGCACGACTTATCGCCTCCTCCCTCACCTTGATCTCCCTGCCCGTGTCTGGGCTTAGCGCGGGAGCCCAGGTAGCCACGCCCCAGGCTAGCCCTGCTAACACTTCCCAAGAAGTGGCTCAACGGCCTCAGCCAATTCTGCCCCGACCCTTTGATGCCACTGTCGAATGTGAAATTCTCATTGTCGGGGGCGGGCTAGCGGGTACGGCTGCCGCTTATGAGAGCCTGCTGTCGGGGCGCACCGTCTGCATGACCGAGTTGACCGACTGGGTCGGTGGCCAAATTTCGTCCCAAGGCACCACAGCGCTGGATGAGTCGCGCAAGCAGCGACAGCTCTTGTTTTACTCCAAAGGGTATCTAGAGCTGCGCAATCGTGTTGAGCAGCTCTACGGCAAGCTCAATCCCGGCGAGTGCTGGGTGAGCGCCTCCTGCTTCATGCCCTACGATGCCAACGAAATCTTGACGAACATGCTGCAGCAGGCCGAGCGCCGAGGCGGCGGCGAACTGAAATGGTTCCCCTCCACGGTGGTCAAAGACCTCACTCTCAGCCCAGATGGCCGCCTGATTGAGAGCGTCATTGCCATTCAGCACAGCCCGGCTCCTGGCACCCCGCCGCTCAATACAGAACCCCTGTCCGCCATCATCGAAGATGCCTACCGCTACGAAGATTCAGCGCGGTTTACTAAGCAGGTTTTTCAATTTGTGCCCCCGGCCCCTGCTGCTGGAGCCGCTGCTAGACGGGCGGCAGACTGGTACGTGCTAGAGGCAACCGAAACCGGAGAACTGGTGGCCCTGGCTGACGTGCCCTACGAATTGGGGCTCGATCCCCGTTCGCCGCTCAACCCCTCCTCCCCTGTTACTGAGCGCGACCCCTACTGCACTCAGGGCTTCACCTACACCTTCGCGATGGAAAACACTGAGGACCCCCAGCCTCAGCAGATGCCCGCCTTTTACCCGACCTACGAGCCCTACTACAGCTACGAAAACCCCCGGCAAAACTTCACACCTGCCGACTACTTTGACTTTGTTTTCACCTACCGCAGGCTTTGGAGCCCCAATCCCCCTGAGCAGCGCAACGTTTTGGGATCTCCTCGAACCAGCCCTGGCGACATCTCCATGCAGAACTGGACCTGGGGCAACGATTACCGCCCCGGCACCGCTGTTGACAACCTGATTCTCACCCATGACCAGCTAGAGGCAACCAATCAGCTAGAACCTGGTGGCTGGATGGGCGGTCTGCGCACTGAAACCCTGCGGCGGGGCGAAGAAAACGCCATCGGCTACTACTACTGGCTAGTGGCTGGAACCACTGACTCTCGTCTGGATGACAGCGTCAAAGAGCCCTTCCCTAATAACCGCTACCTGCAGGGCTTTGATGCTCCTATGGGCACGGCTCACGGGCTGTCTAAGTACCCCTACATTCGAGAAGGTCGTCGCATCATCGGGCGGCCCGCCTATGGCTATGAAAGCGGCTTTATGATCAGCGAGGCCGACTTCTCCTGGAACGACTTCACTCAAGAGGAATATGCGCAGGCCCTTGGCCCGGTCGGCTACCTGTCTTTACGCCGCTATCTGTCAGGTCTATCGGCTACTCAGGTCTTTGAGCAGCAGACACCTGCCGAGCAGATTCCCATTCGCACTCGCTCCCGTATCTACCCTGATTCGGTCGGCATTGCTCAATACGCCATTGACTTTCACCCCTGCATGGCTGATGCTCCGCCGGAGCAACCCGGTAACATCGAGCGACCGGGCGTGCGGGCTGCCCACGGGCAGGCCTATCCCGCCCAAATTCCTCTAAGGGCCATGATCCCTCAAAAAATCGATAATATGCTGGTGTCTAGTAAGAGCATTGCTGCCAGCTACAGCGCTGCAGCGGCCTATCGAGTACACTCTTTTGAGTGGTCTGTGGGGGCAGCTGCCGGTCACACCGTCAACTTTGTGCTCAATCAGGACGTCTATCCGTACGAACTGGTAGATAATTTGCCTGCCCCTGAACCTCTGTTAGAGGAACTCCGGCAGGAGATTGTGGACAGCGGCAATCCAGTCATGTTCCCAGACACCTCAATTTTCAATGAGGACTGGAACGAATGGAGACCCTGGGGAGGCTAACTTCTAAACGATTGTGACCACTTTTTTATTTGATTTCGACGGTACGATTGCAGATACTTTGGGGGCCATCGTCGAAATTAGTAATCGGCTGGCCCCCGAATTTGGCATAGAGCCTGTAACGACAGAAGAGATAAAGCGGCTTAGGGATTTGAGCGCTGAGCAGCTTCTGCGTCAGACTCATGTTCCTTTGCTCAAGCTGGTGCGGTTGCTGCGACGGGTACGGCGTGATTTGCAGGCCGAAATTCCCCATCTCACCCTTAATCCGGGCATGGCCGAAGCGCTGTTGAAGCTTAAGAGTGAGGGACATTGCTTAGGTATTGTCACCTCTAATTCTGCTGAGAATGTTCATCTGTTTCTTGAAGTTCACAGCCTCCAGCCCTGCTTCCAATTTGTGGAGACGGGGGCCAGCGTTTTTGGCAAAAACCGGGTGCTGCGGCAGCTGCTGCGGCGACAACGGCTTAAGCCAGCAGAGGTGCTCTATGTGGGAGATGAGACCCGAGATGTAGATGCTTCTCATCGGGTTGGAATTCGGGTTATTGCGGTGACCTGGGGCTTCAATAGTCGAGTAGCGCTGGAGCGGCACCGACCTGATTTCTTAATTGATGTGCCTCAAACGCTCATTGAAATTGCCAGTACGGTATAGTCTTCCTGAGCCTACTGCGAATGAGCAATCGATTAAGGATGGGGCATGGGAGCTGATTTACCGGGAAAGGCAAAAGTCCTGGTTGTGCTCAACGGTAAAGGCGGCGTGGGCAAGACCACGACCGCCATCAATCTATCTGCAGTTTTTGCACAGACTCGGCCTGTTTTGCTGGTAGATGCTGACCCTCAGGCTTCGGCGAGTTGGTGGATTGAGCGCAGTTCTGTAGCGCTGGAGTTTGAGTCTGTGCAAGAGACAAACCCCAAACTTTTGAGCAGACTCAAAGCTGTGGAGAACTACTCGCTGGTTGTGGTAGACACTCCGCCCGCCCTAGACTCTAAGAGCCTAGCTGCGGTTATTCCGATTGCTGACTACGTGTTGTTGCCCACTCCTCCGGCTCCGATGGACCTGGCAGCACTGATTACGACTGTTAAGGAAGCCGTTTTGCCCAGTGGGGTGGCCCACCGAGTGCTGCTGACTAAAGTGGATTCTCGCAGTTTAGGGGAAGCGCTGGAGGCCCAAAATACGTTATTTGAACTCAAGATCCCTGCCTGTCATGCGTTTATCCGGGCTTATAAGGCCCATGAGCGGGCCGCTTTGGAAGGTGTGCCCATCACCCAATGGCGGGGAAGAAATGCATCCGAAGCCCGGGCTGACTACTGCCGTGTTGCCGATGAAATACAGCGAGACTGGAAGACGCCATGACTAAAAAACGACTGTCTGACATGTTGAAAGAGGAAGTCCAAAAGGAGGAGGGCCAAAAGCAAGAACCTGAGCCGAAAGGGCCTGAGCCAGAAGCGGCTAAGAAAGAAGCTAAACCAGATGCCCCGCCGGAAGCGGCGGCTAAACCGGCTAAGACCCGCACAGCTCCCAGCAGACGCACCACTGGGCGGCGCAGCGCAGCGGCTAAACCGGCGGCAGAAAAGCCAGCAGCAGAAAAACCAGCAGCAGAAAAAGCAGAAAAGCCAGCAGCTGTGGAGAAACCGGCTGTGGAAAAAGCAGCTGCTCCAGAGGCCAAGCCCAGCTCAGACTCTGCTACGCCTGATTTGGGGGTAGCTGCAAAGGTGTCTGAATTAGAGCAGGCTCTGCAGCAGGCTCAGGCACGGGAGGCAACGCTGCAAAAGCAGGTTAACGGATTGCAGGAAGATTTGGGCAAGCAGCAGGAGCGGCTCTTTGAGCTAAAGGATCTGCTAGAGAAGGCTAACGCTGAAGCTGAGGCAAAAACGAGCCAGTTAACGCAGGTTACGGCAGAGTTGGAGACGGCTAAAAAAGACATTCTTAAAGTGACTGAGGCCAAGTCTCAGCCTGCTCAAACGCCTGCTTCAACTAGAAGACGTGTAGGGGCTGATATTGTCGATCGCCAGATCTATGGTCCGCGATCGCAAGCTTCTAGAGCCAAGTCTTTGCCGGAGGCGTCCTTTCAGCCAGGGCCTACTACAAACAGCATGTTGTCTAACGATGAGATTGGCTGGGTTGACTAACCTCTCCGGGTGATTTTCATCGGTTGTAGTAGCGACAGGCGAGACGAACCAAGATTCGTCTCGCCTGTCGTTTTGTCTCTATCGCTAGTTGACGTAGTCAAAGAGGGCGTCAAGATAGATCTGGTTGACGCTGCGATCGCGAGTGCCGTTCTGCATTAGAAACAGGGACAGGGCCGCACAAAAGACGCGGTGCTGGCTCCAGGCTGGGTGGGTGTCTAGGTAGTTTTGAAGGGCTTCATGGAGTTCCTCAGGAATTTCTGCAAGCAAGCTAACTCTGGGCATCATCGTGGGTGTGGTCACAGGCTATTCCTCTAAAAAGTCCCGCAAATAAACATTAGGAAGTAGCGCCCGGCTGACGTTTCGATGTCCCTCTTCCTTTCGAACATGCAGTGCGGTAAGGAGGACAGGCTCGGTCGGGGCGCTCTGTTTTGTGGGTCGCATTATTGTGCCCTAGACACGGGAACGGGTCAATCTTGCAAAGTGCAGCGAATTGCGCTTATCGAACTCATCAATATTGTTTTTCCACGTTGGAATGATTTGTGCTGTGAGCGGCTATCCCAGGGATAATAAAGACTCTGGAATCTGCCTGTCGGGCCTTGATTCTAGCTCAGGCATTGTCTGGGCATGTGACCTTTAAGGATTCAATGACTTCAAACTTGTTGCCCCTACCGACGTTGGAGAATAAGCCAAACTCGATCTGTGCGATCGCAACCACCCCTGCCGCCTTCACTGTTCTCACTCCCTTTTGCAGCGCCACCCAAACTCCTCTCTGGATACCCCCGGCTCTGGTATCGAGCCTCGCTCCGTCTTTAGGGCTAACGGTGAAGGTCTACGAGGGAACGCTGCGACAGGCCCTTGAGCAGCTTTGGCCGCAGCACCAGGCCTTAGTATTTAGCCTAGCGACTGGAGCTGTGGTGCGGCTGATTGCCCCGCTGCTGGGCAGTAAAGCCACCGATCCTGCTGTTGTAGTGGTAGACGAGGCAGGCCAGTTTGCAATCAGTCTGTGCGGCGGTCATCAGGGCGGCGCAGATCAGCTAGCCCGGACTGTGGCCCATTACCTGGAGGCGACCCCGGTGCTGACAGGCAGCGCCCACCACCGCAATTTGCCAGGAATTGATGTGCTCGGAGCGCCTTGGGGTTGGGTTAGGGGGGCGGGCAACTGGACTGGGGTTAGCGCTGCGATCGCACGCAATCAGCCGGTTCAAGTGCTGCAAGAGGCCGGATCGGCTCTGTGGCAGTCAGCTCTGCCTGCCGAGCATCCCTTTCAGTTCGGCTGGCCGGAAGAGACAAACCCGACAGAAGCCTCAGCCCGAGTCTGGATCAGCCCAATTCAGCGGCGCTTTGCTGAAGAGGGGCCACCCAAAGTGCAGTGGCATCCCCGCGTTTTATGGGTGGGCATTGGCTGCGAACGCGGCACTTCACAGGCGCTGATTGATCTGGCGATTACCCAGGTGTTTGCAGCCAATCATTTGGCGGTAGGTGCGATCGCAGGCATCGCCACCCTCGATCTAAAGGCCGACGAAGCGGGTCTAGTCGGGCTCTGCCAAGAACGGGGCTGGCCCCTGCGCTGCTTCTCCTCTGAGCAGCTCAAACTAATCTCTGTGCCCAATCCCTCCTCGGTAGTCGAAAACGCCGTAGGCACCCCTAGCGTGGCCGAGGCGGCAGCTCTTACCGCCGCTCACTCTAGTGCCGAGTCAGTTCTGGCAGAGGCTCCTCAAACCGCTAACCTGGCAGAACTGCGCGTCACGAAACAGGTGATCCGCCACGAAGATCAACCAGGGGCGGTAACTGTGGCAGTGGCCCAGGCTGATCAGGAATACACAGGCCGCACAGGCAATCTCTGGCTAGTGGGCACCGGCCCTGGCAGCCTCGACCAGATTACCCCTGCAGCCAAAGCTGCTATTAGCCAAGCCGATGCTGTGATCGGCTACGCTCTTTACGTGGATCTGATCCGCCCGTTGCTACGACCGGGGCAGATCGTCGAAGCCTTGCCAATTACCCAGGAGCGACAGCGGGCCGAACGTGCGATCGCACTGGCCCACTGGGGTCTGACGGTAGCTGTGATCTCATCAGGGGACTGCGGCATCTACGGCATGGCCGGACTGGTGCTAGAGCAGCTAAAAACCCTAAATTGGGATGGCATAAGACCGGGAGTGCAGGTGTTTCCCGGCATCTCCGCGCTTCAGTCGGCGGCAGCACGGGTGGGAGCCCCGCTTATGCACGACTTCTGTGCCATCAGCTTGAGCGATCTGCTGACTCCCTGGGACGTGATCCAGCGGCGACTAGAAGCAGCTGCCCAGGCCGATTTTGTAGTGGCTCTCTACAACCCCAAATCAAAAACCCGTACCCAGCAAATTGAAGTAGCGCAGGAGATTTTCCTGCGCTACCGTGCTCCAGAGACTTCAGTTGCCCTAGTTCAGTCCGTCTATCGGCCAGAAGAATCGGTGCAGGTGACCACGCTGGCAGAGATGTTGCAACACCCTATCGACATGCTGACAACAGTGCTCATCGGCAACCGCAGCACTTTTACTTATGCCGGGCGCGTAATCACCCCCAGAGGCTATCTAGGTCAGGTGTAGGCTCCCGCTCATCCTGACCCCTGAGCTGATAGCTTTCCTAGCCCAATCCCAGGTAGGTCCGGCTGAGATAGCGGGTTAGCCGCCGCAGCCCACCCTCTTGCTTCACGGCCCGTTCAGTGGAAACACCTAGCACTCTGCCAAACTCCTCATCCGACAGTTGCCCTGTCTGGTGCTTTTGAAAGGCGTCTACTACGGTAATTAGCTCCTCTACCGAGAAGGGATAGCCATGCTGAGCCGCAAACTCGGCTACAACCGGGGCTCGCTCTCCCTTTAGGGCTTCAGTTTCTTGGGGATCAAGAGCGGCTTCTGTGCTGATGTCGCCGTCGCCCACGCCTAGCAGTTGCTCTAGCTGCTCTCGAATTGCTGTATCGTCGGCTGTCTTCTGCATAAACTGCAGAACAGTTGTTGTTGCCATGTCTAAGACCTCAGTCTAGCTGCGTATCAAATCAAGCAAGACGTACAAATACCCGATCAACTAGTTCTTAGAGCCAGTCTTAGAACTAGTCTTATATCCGGTATAACAATGCTTTTAGCCTATAACCCTTAATAAATTCCAAAACTTCTGTAGCTATCTATCTGTGGGTTGAAGGACAATATTTCTGATCCTGTAAATAGACAGGTTAACCGATGAGCCTACCCTCTCAGTCTCAATCCCGTCCCTGGCCCCTGTGGCTGCTGGGGATCACGCTGCTGGTGCTGCTGCTAGGTGCGATCGCATATCTGCTACAGCCAGACCTAGTTACCGCCACCGTTCCCGCCGCTGGCTAGCCGGAGGTCGGTTTAAAGCGCGATTATAGATTTCCTCGTTGGCCCGCACCGACTTCTCTAGGTCCACGATGGGAGCGGGGTAGTCAACACCGATGCGAACGCCAAAACGAGTTTGTTCGACTGCCTGCAGCCGCCAAGGCGCATGTACCTGCTTAGCCGGGATCTGGGCTAGCTGGGGCAGCCAGTGTTTAACGTAAGCTCCCTGGGGATCGTAGTCCTTGGCCTGCTTAGGAATATTGAAATAGCGAAAGCCCCGAGCATCGTTGCCCACGCCCGCTGTGTAGTTCCAGTTGCCGTAGTTGCTGCAAACGTCGTGATCAATCAAGCAGGACTCGAACCACTCGGCTCCCATACGCCAGTCGATGCCCAGTTTTTTGGTCAGAAAGCTGGCTACATTTTGCCGCCCCCGGTTGGACATAAAGCCGGTTGCAGCCAGCTCCTGCATATTGGCATCGATAAAAGGAAACCCGGTTTTGCCCTGCCGCCAAAGCTCAAACCGTTCCCAATCCTGCTTCCACTCAATCGACAGGCCCCGCAGCCCAGAGGGGTAAAACACCTTATTGCCGTGCTTGGCACAGATAAAGCGAAAGTAGTCTCGCCAGAGCAGCTCAAACACCAGCCAGTAGGTCGAGTCGTTTTTAAATCGGTTGGCCTCGTAGTGCTGCACCTCTTCGTAAATCTTGCGGGGCGACAGGCAGCCCAAAGCCAGCCAGGGAGAAAATTTGGAGGAATAGTCAGCCCCTAGCAGGCCATTGCGGGTTTCCTTGTAGCGCTTCAGGCAGTCCGTGCCCCAAAGGTAGTGATGTAGACGCTTCAGGGCTGTTGTTTCGCCGCCTACAAACTGCAAAACGGCTCTTTCGTCGGGCGTGGGAGTCGCCAAACCCAGGCTCTCCAGCGTTGGCAATTCTCCAGGCGGCACTCCCTCTACTAGAGAGACTTGCTTGGGAACCGGAAACAGGGGATCAACGGCGCTGTCTTGCTCCACCCGCTTACGGAACTGGGTAAATACTTCTGGCACCTGGCTGAGGGCAAAGGGGAGATTGTCGGGGCGGTACAGCGTGGCTCCCCAGAAACTGCGAACCCTGACTCCCAACGACTCCAGCTTTGCTGTCAAAATCTCTGCAACGGCCCGCTCCTCTGCGGTTATTTCTTCATGCCAGTAGACGGCATCGATCTCTAGCTGCTGCACCAGTTCAGGAATCACCGCCTCAGGCAGGCCCTGCCGCAGAATCAGATCTCCCCCCAACGCTTGCCAGGACTGCCGCAGATCAGCCAGGCTCTCCAGCAAAAACTGAGTGCGGTGCGACCCCGTTTTGGCAAATCCAAAGGCGGTCTGTCCCCATTGACGAGGATCAAAACAGTACAGCGGTATAATTTGCCCCTCCTGCTGCAAAGCCCGATAGAGCGGTTCGTGGTCGTGAAGTCGGAGGTCGTTGCGGTACCAGATCAAAGTTCGCATGGGCAAAGAGAGGCAGCGAGGGTAAATAGTGAAGTGGGTAGCGTACAGCCCTTTAATATTCTAAAGAAATGTTAAGAATCTGAGTTGAAGACTCCACCTCAAAGCAGTCAAGAGGCCGCTGCTGCCCCGAAGCCACTTTAGAGAATCAGTAAGATAGTGGGGCGTTGACCCACCAACGCTTCATCAGACTGGAGCCAGCTATGCCTGACCGGGATGCGTTTGTTCAAGCTTTGAGAGATGCGATCGCACCAAAAAACCAGTCCAGATCCCCCGGAGAGGCTGCGCCAACGACCATCGCTCCCCTTCTCTACCCCAGCGAAACCGACGCTCCGCTAGAAGTCGTTATTTGGGAGATCCCTTCCCTCAGCCTAGAGGCCCTACGGCAGCACCTCAATCTGCCTCAAAGCACTCCCCTTGAAGAACGCTCAGTTAATTCCTTTTTTGATCGGGTTACCTGTGATGTTCCTGGCACTTACTGCGCTTGGCAGGGTGCCGATGCCCTAACCCTGGCCCAGCAGTACCAACACCTGCGCGACCTGCTGCAAACCCATCTGCACAGCTTGACTGTTTATCGAGTAGGTGCGATCGCAATATCTGCCTACATAGTCGGGCAATACGACCCCACTACCTGGATTGGCATCACCACCCAAATTGTTGAAACCTAGAGACAAGCCAGGAGAGAGGAACCCTTTACCTTCCACCCTCTACCTTCCGCCTATCAAGTCACCAACGCACATTCCTCTGGCAGTAGAGCCACCACAATATCACTATCTAAAACTTGAACTAGCCAATAGCCAGATGCTGAGCCATCGCACTCAACTTCCTGAGTCAAAATTACCCCGGTTTTTCCAGACACATACTCTGGATAGTAAATTCTCACCTTAAGACCAGCCTGCAAACTGTTACGAATTAACAAAGGGGCACCCATCAAAATAAATAAGCATTGCTCCTTGAAAAAGGGTATCCGAATTATCAAGAGATGCCCACTAAGCTTTAATTCAGGGTTCAACCCTTTTTGGCAGTAACGGCAGGAATTGTTTCGCCAGACTGTTTCCTCTTATACATTTAGTTTGTGTTAAAAGTTTAGCTATCTAGGGGACAGCGATACAACTTCTCAAGCACAAGCCATTGCACACTGGGAAAAAACACTTAATTAGAAAATCTCCCCAACCCTACCTTCTGGCACTCATTAGGTATCTTAAATAACCTTACGTTATACGAGAGGAAGCTATCCCTTCTGATAACACGAGCTCTATCTTACGGACTATTTGGCGCTGAGAGTCTAGTCACTTTTTTTAGATGACGGTAGTCTTTCATTGAAGTCAGAGGTGAGGTCAATGGACATCCAAACGCCAGATTGGGTCAAACACGCCGTTTTCTATCAGATTTTTCCTGATCGCTTTGCCCGTACCCATCGGCAGGTAGATGATCCAGCAATGGCAGTCCCCCTAGAAGACTGGGATGCGCCGCCGACACCCTTTGGCTACAAAGGAGGCAACCTTTGGGGCGTCATCGACAGGCTGGATTATCTGCAAGACCTGGGCGTTAATGCCATCTACTTTACTCCCATTTTTCAGTCAGCCAGCAATCACCGTTATCACACCCATGATTACTACCGGGTCGATCCCTTATTGGGGGGAGATACGGCTTTTTATGAGTTGCTAAAGGCTGCCCATCAGCGCCAGATCCGAGTTGTCTTAGATGGCGTGTTTAATCACAGCAGTCGGGGCTTTTTCTACTTCAATGATGTTTTAGAAAATGGTCCCCATTCTCCCTGGTTGGATTGGTTTAGGGTGGAGGGCTGGCCGCTATCTGCCTATGATGGCTCACAAGCGGCTAACTACATAGGCTGGGTAGGCAATCGAGCGCTGCCTAGTTTCAACCACGACAATCCCAATGTTCGGGAATACATCATGCGGGTGGCCGAATATTGGATTAAGCAGGGCATTGATGGTTGGCGTTTGGATGTGCCGTTTGAGGTGAAGACGGAAGGGTTTTGGCAGGAGTTTCGCACTCGAGTTAAAGCGATTAACCCAGAAGCCTACATTGTGGGTGAGGTCTGGCGCGACGCTAGCTTTTGGCTAGATGGCACCCAGTTTGATGGGGTAATGAACTACCTCTTTACTGGCCCTACGATCGCTTTTACCGCAAAGGACCGGGTACTGCTGCCTTTAGTAGAAGAACCCCATTACTTTCCTTACCCAGCCTTAGATGCTGCTGGCTACGCAGCTAAGATTCAGGCCCTTCTAGAGCTATATGACTGGCAGATTCAGCAGACTCAGCTCAACATTCTCTCTAGCCACGATACTGCCCGGATTTTGGGGGTAGCCGATGGGGATGAGGCCAGCATGGCGCTGGCGGTGCTGCTGCAGATGACTTTTCCAGGGGCTCCTAGTGTCTACTATGGCGATGAAGTGGGGCTAGCAGGGGGGCTAGACCCCGACTCTCGCCGCGTTTTTCCGGCGGAAGAGAAATGGAATCAGGACTTGCTCAAGCTGCATCGTGAATTGATTGCCCTGCGCCATGCTCACCCGGCGCTGCGGGTAGGTACTTACGACTGTGTTTTAGCTGAAGGCGATGTGTATACCCATACCCGTACCTCGCCCGAGGAGTCGATATTAGTAGCCGTTAATACCGGTGATTCAGCTGCTGAGGCCAAGGTTGAGATTGCGGGCTCGGATGCTTGGAAGACACTGTTCTCCTATCAGGATGGAGATTTTTCGTCTGCAGGCGATGAGGTTCACCTAAAGCTGCCGCCTCGCTCGGGGCTGATTTTGGGCTGAAGGAAATCTGTGAATGGCTAGATCTACTCGTCAGGAGGATCTGGCAAGCTTTGCTCAACAGGAAGTTGAGGCCCTACTGCGCGGTAGGCAAAGGGGATTAACCGGCCGCCTGGAAGGGGCAGCCAAGTCTTGAAGACCTGCCGGATAGAGCGACCCTCGCGAACGAAAACGAGCGGCAGCAACGCGATCAGCCGCAGCACGCTAGACAGCGCAAAAACGCCTAAAATGCCGCCATAGCGAGGAGTCTCTGCCAAAAAGCCGCCTGCAGTGGTGCCGAGGGCACCGCTGACTCCAGCAATGGCAGCTGCGATCGCAAAATAGCTAGCGTGGTGCCGCATTGGCGCAATGCCCATCTGCAGGTTGTTATTGCACAGATCAATGGCGGCCCAGGTGCCCCCACCCAACATATGCAGCAGCGGCAGCCACAGCACCAGAGACAGCGTATTGGGTCCCGTTGCCAACCAGAGAATAGGCGTGACGGCAACGATAATGCCCACCAGCAAGAGCAAAAAGCGGTTACCCATCCGATCCGCAATGCGGCCCCACACCAGCAGCAACAGCAGGTTGGCCCCTGCTGAGAGGCTGTTGTAGAGCGTCACCAAACTGACATCTAGCCCCAGATTATCCAGCAGGTACAGGTTAAAGAACGGAGCACTGAGGTTAACCGCAAACATCCAAACCGCAAAGTAAACCAAAAATCGCAGAAAATTTCCGTTCTGCCAAATCGAAGCTTCCTCCGCGCCCGTACTTCCCCGCGTTCCTGCTTCCCCCTTACTCCTCTGCTCTCCATTTCCCCCACTCCTCTGCGCCTCTGCTCCTTTGCCCCGCCGCTTTCCCACCTCAATCAGGTGAATCTGCTCCTGCGGGTCTACATCCATCATCAGCGCCTGAAAGGCCAAGCTGACAAAACCGGCTGCAATGCCTAGCATCAGCACCAGACCATAGCCCTGGAGCGTTCCCCCCGGCCAGCGAGAGACAATTAGACCCCCAATGGGAATGGCTATCAGACTGGTGAGACTGGCGACGCTATTGCGAAAGCCAAAGTACCGCCCCCGCAGCCGGTGCGGCACCAGAGCGGCCAACCAGCTCAGCCACGAAGCACTGCCCAAAGCACCGATAAAGCTCGTAAAAAAGACCATGCTCAAAGTGAGCATAACCAGCTGGTCTGAAGAGAGGTGGCCCAGAGCTGCGATCGCAATGCCCCCCACCAGACCAAACCACGGCAGCCGCGCCAGCGTATACACCACCAGGTTGTACCAGCGGCGGCTGCGGCTGCGGTTAGACAAATAGGCCCCAAGCGGCTGCAGCAGGTTTGCCAGCATCGGAATTGAGGCCAGCAGACCAATCTGGGTTGGGCTAGCCTGAAGCTCCACCAGCAGGTTGCTGAGAAGCACGCCGCCTGTCGTCGTCGTAAAGATCGTGGCAAACAGCCCATCCAGCGTAGACGCCTGCAGACTGTCGCGGATCGAATCCTTATCTTCCTGAGGCGGCACTGCAACTTTGGGCTCTGTATCGAGCACCAGCGGCAGCGCCACTCGACCTACCTTAATCTGCAGCAGCTCTTCTGCTAATGGGGTTTCAGCTGGTATCAGATCCATAGACTAGGTTGCAAAAAACACAAGCAGGCCATGTGCAGCGTAAACAGCCTCAGCTCTGGCAGACACCCTCTATGGGGGAGGAATTGGGATCTGCCTGGAAGAAGACGCAGGGAGTGGAGACGCGTCCAAACCCCTTCCCTAGAAATTCCCCTTTCCTACCTATCTTGAACACATCAGGCATTGTCCCCGGACGCCGTGCCCGAGGCAATGCCTGCCCCCCACCCCCTTTTTGTGACTACTGTCTCTACTGAGTAGAGAGACAACGAGGAGCCAACTGGTCAGGGCACTCATTTAAGAGTGCCCTGCTTTGCTTTGTCTAGTAGCGGCTGTAGGCGGGGTCTTCTTCCAGGTTGGTGCGTGGTTCCCGCTGGGGCGGCAGCGGTTCGCGCCGGTTCCACCAAGGCTCGTGCAGCAGAGTGTAGAAGCAGGGAATGATGAACAGGGTCAGCACGGTCGCCAAGGAAAGCCCAGAGAACACGACGATGCCTAGGGGTTGTAGGAACTCCGACCCTTCCCCAAGGCCCAAGGCCAGGGGAAACAGACCCAATACGGTAGTGATGGTGGTCATTAGAATGGGGCGCAGTCGTTGGGGGGCCGCCTGCAGAATGGCAGCGGTGCGGGAACAGCCGGTGCGATCGCAAATCTGATTAGCCAGTTCCACCATAATGATGGCGTTGTTAACCACAATTCCCACCAGCAGCACGGCCCCTACAATTACCGTTGCGCCGATCGCAGTCTGGGTCAGGAACAGCCCCAAAATGCCACCTGCCAGGGCCAAGGGCACTGTCAGCATGATCACCAGAGGGTCGATTAAGGAGTTGTACTGCACAGCCATGACCACAAAGACCAGGAAGGCTGCCAGACCCCCCAAGGTGCCCAACGATCGCTGCAGTTCCTGATTTGCCTCACCGCTGCTGCTGGGGAGAATCGTGACCCCTTCCGGCAGCTCTAGATCGGCCAAGATGTCATCAACTTCAGCCAGCGCATCACCGAGACTGGCATCTTCAGCCAGACTGCCCGCGATCAGAAAGACCTGCCGTTGGTTGATCCGCTGGATTTCACCGGGAGCTTCGCCAACTTCAACCTGTGCCAGATCGCCTAGCTGCAGCAACTGCCCGCCGCTGGCAAATATCGGAATTTGCTGTAGCTGCTCAGGTCGCTGTACTGATCCGGGGGCAAGCTGCACCTGAATATCGACCAGCCGATTGCCCCGCTGTAGCTGCGTCGGCACGCTACCGTTCAGTGCCGTCTCGATAGTGGCCCCAATCTCCTGGCTGGTCAGACTCAGGTCGGCCACCCTAGCCCAGTCAGGCCGAATCTGGATCTCTGGTTGAGGCTCCTCACCATCGCGTCGATAGCGGGCCAAGGTCGCGTTTTGGCCGAGGGCTGCTAGAACCTGTTGACCAGCCTCGTTCAGAGCGCGAGTGTCTTCTCCCTGGAGCATGACGTCAACATCGGCCCGCACAGGCGAATTGCTTAGAATCAGACCTCGCACGCTGCCCGGATTGAGCCGCAGTGTAGTGTCTACCAGGGGCAGCTGACTGACTTCAGCGCTCATGCGCTCAACAAAAGCAGGCACATTGGTATCGGGCTTGAGAATAATGGTGCTAGATCCGCGTGCAGTATTCTCGTTAGTAGAGGTGCCAAACAGGCTGCCGCCCGCCGTAGTAAAGACAAACTCTGTCTCTGGCTGAGCCATTAGCAGTTCATCGACCGCTGCCATCACTCGGCGGTTGCCCTCCACCGTGGTTCCGGCTGGAAACTGAGCATTAAGGTTGGCCTGTCCATTGCTAATGCGGGGCAAAATTTCTTGGGGAATCTGGCCCACCATCCAGAAGCTGCTGCCGCCGAAGATGAGAACTGCGGCCCCAATAATTAGCAATCGCCGCTGCAAGATCCAGGTCAAAATTTTGCCATAGCGCAGGGTTAGCCCTTCTAGCCGCTGGCTAAACCAGCGAAATGGTCCCATATTTCGCAGGGAGTTTTTGCTGCGGATCATTAACAGCCGGGAAGCCAGAGCTGGCACCACCGTTAGCGCCACCACCATTGATGCCGCCACCGAAAAGCTGATTGTCAAAATCAGCTCATTAAACAGCAGCGCCACAAACCCCCCAATCAGCAGGAAGGGCAAGACCGCCACCAAGTTGGTTGTGGTCGAAGCCAGCAGAGCTGACTCTAGCTCCTGGCTGCTTTCCTCTGCTTGCCGCAGAATTTCCCGATTACGCCCTGCCCCGCTGGGATGACCGTTGCCGCCATTGTGGCCGTTGCTACCATTGTGACCGTCGTGGCCGTTGCTACCGTTATGGCTGTTGCTGCCGCTGTAGTTGGCCTGCTCTAGTAAATCTGCCTCCTCAATTCGCTTGGTGATGTTCTCCAGCATGACGATGGAGTTGTCCACTACGATGCCTACACCCAGAGCCAGACCCCCCAAGCTAAACACGTTCAGCGTCAGCCCAAACAGCCCCATTAGCATCAGAGCAGCCAGGGTGGCTAGGGGAATGGCCAGCACAATGATCAGGGTTTGCCGCAGCGACCCCAGGAACATCAGCACTGCCACTGCGGCCAGGGCTGCACCCGTCAGGCCCGACATGGCCACATTGTTGATCGAGTTGCGAATGAAGCGAGACTCATCTAGCGTAGCCGTCATCTGCATATCCTGAGGCATTAGACCGGCCTGCCGCATACTCTCTAGCCGTTCCTGCAGCCCTTCGACTACCTGCACTGTATTGGCATCCGGCTGCTTTTGAATGCTGACTTTCACTGCCGGAGTGCCGTTTAAGTTAACAAAAATCCGCTGCTCGGCAGTGCCGTCTTCAATCGTGGCGACATCTCTCAGGTAAATCTGCTGAGGTGGGTCAGTATCAGCCACGGGAATAGCTAGATTCTGCAGCTCCTCTGCTGATTCAAAGCGGCCCACCAGTCGGGTTGGCACCTCGGTTTCGCCGCCGCGCAGACGCCCCCCCGAAGTATCTTGGTTACGGGCTGTTAGGGTGTTTAGCACATCGGGCAGGGTTACCCGAGTGGCCTGGAGGCGCTGCAGATCAATGTTGACCTGCACTTCCTCTTCTACACCGCCAGAGACATCTACGCTAGCGACCCCTGGTACCCGCGCCAGTTCCCTGGCCAGATCTTCTTCGGCGAAAACGCGCAGGTTTTCGATCGGCAGAGAGGAAGAGGTCAGAGCCATCTCATAGACCGGCAGCTGAGAAGGGTCTACCTTAAACAGCCGAGGTGCTTCCACTGTATCGGGCAGATTGCCCCGCGCCCGGTTTAGGGTAGCGGTTGCGTCGTTCAGGGCCTGGTCAATGTTGCCCCCTGGCTCGAAGTAAAGATCAAGGCTGACCCGGCCCTCGCGGGTTTGAGAGAAAACCTGAATTACGCCTTCGGTTGCCGACAGGGCCTCTTCTAGAGGGCGAGTAATTTCGTCAATAGCTACTTCTGGGGAAATGCCAGGGGCATCTAGCCGCAGGCCAATCCGGGGGTAGGTGATTGAGGGCAGTAGGTCCACCGGGGTGCGCAGGGTAATGAATACCCCCAACACAATGAGGGCCAAGGTCAGCATCAGGGTACCGATGTGCCTTCGAATGGCGATGCTGCTGAGGCTGAATCTAGGGGCTGCGGATGCTTTTGTCATGAGCTTGCAGGTGAAGGAGCAGGGGGGTACTAGCCGCACATTTTAGGCAAACTCCGTACCCGAAACTGAAATTAAGCGTTAGGCAAAAGATCGCTTGATCAAGACTCAGACAGTAGGCTGCGCTCAACCGCCTGGCCTGGCTGGAGCGGTTGGCTGCTGCGAATCACGTAAGCTTCTCCCGGCTGCAGCCCGTCTAGAATCTCGACCTCGCCGTTGGCCCGCTGGCCTAAACGAACTGGCCGAGGCTCTACGGTAGGTGCGTCTCCGGCTGTGGCTACGACAAAAACCGTATCTTCTTCGGTTTCGCTAGTTTCCAGAGCGCTTTCGGGCACTCGGATAGGCGCGTCGGGACCGGCAGAGACCGTCACTCGGGCCAGTAGTCCGCTACCGATGTTGCCATCTGGGTTAGACAGGATAATCTCAATCGGAATCTGCCGGGAAGCAGGATCGGCGACCGGGGAAATGCGGCTGACCTGCCCAGTAAAGCGCTGGTCAGGAAAGGCATCGAGCTGAATTTCAACCGTTTGGCCCAGGGAAAAAGAGCTGCGATCGCGATCTGAAACCTGAATTTGCACCTGAACCTCGGAGAAATTGCCCAGCTCTAGCACCTCTTGACCTGCTTGGAGAAAGTCTCCGGGCTCGGCTAGCCGTCTCAGCACAATGCCGGACAGGGGGGAAGTTAGGGTGCTGTTAGACAGCCGCTGCCGCCCCTCCTGCACCAAAGCTCGCTGGGCTTCTACCCGCTGAGCAGCTGAGGCGATCGCCTGCTGGCGGGTTCGCGCCTGCTCTTGAGCTGAGAGCAGGGCTTGACGGGCGGTTTCTAGAGTTGTCTGGCTGCGCTGGGCTTCTTGAGCGGAAATTGCCCCCCGTTCTGCTAGGGTCTGCAGGCGCTCTGCATCGGCTTCTGCCTGCTGGAATTCGGCCTGAGCTTGGGCAACTAAGGTGCGAGCATCGGCCAGTTGGGCTTCGGCTTGGGCGACTTCAAATTCTTGGGCAGCCAATTCTGCGTTGGACTGGCCCACGGCGGCCTGGAGTATGGCTGCATCAACTTGGCCTAAGGTTTGCCCTGAAGAGACCGCATCGCCGACATCGACACTAAGGTTGACTAAGCGGCCCTCGGTTTGCGATCGCAGCGACACCAGCCGCTGCGGCGCAGTGCTGCCGGTGTAGGTGCGGGCCGTGGTATCGGTGCCTGGCTGAGCCACGGCGACATCTACCACAATGGCTCCCGACTCGTCCGGCCCGCCGCGCCCCGATTGACCTTGTTGTTCCTGATTACTACAGCCTGGGAGCAGCAGCAGTCCTGCCACCAGCCCCAGGATCACGCCCTTTGCCATGCTTAAAGCCCCCTTAGCTGTTCCAGCGAATGCATGCACTTGCCTTAATTTTGTGGGAATTCCTTTATTTCGTCATCACAAAACTTAATAATTTTTTGCGTTTTATAAAAGTCTTTCCCTTTAGACCGGGCCAGAGAAAAAACGGTTCAATTGCCTTTACGTAAGCTTGAGTATGATTCAGAGCAACACCTCAGCTTGGAGGCCGTTGGCATGAGAAGACGACGGCTATCAGCTTGAGCGGTTTACGGGCAGCCAGATGCTCAAATCGTCCGTTTTCCCTGGCCTGACGTTGAAGCTATCTTTGGGGCTGCTAATCCTTTGGTGTAGAGACTGTAAGACCTGGTATGAGTGTTGGGTCGCGCTGCGCTTGAAGCTAACCTACTGGGTCAGTCTCTTGTGGGCTGTCTGTGTTTGCTGAGAAGTGAGTAAACTGAAAGAAAGGTAAAGAAATGTAACATAAAGATGGTCAGTTCCTCTTCTGCTTCAAGCAAATCTGTCGTTGTGATTGGTGCTGGCATTGGGGGGCTGACAGCGGCGGCGCTGCTGGCGCGGCGCGGTTACTCAGTCAAAGTGTTTGACCAGGCGCTGGTGCCGGGGGGCTGCGCGTCTACCTTTAAGCGGCGGGGCTTTACCTTCGATGTGGGCGCTACCCAGGTGGCTGGGCTAGAGCCGGGGGGCATTCACCACCAGATCTTTTCTGAACTCGATATTCCTTTGCCGGAAGCAACGCCCTGTGACCCGTCTTGTGCGGTGTACTTGCCGGGTGAAGCCTCGCCGATTAACATCTGGCGTGACCCTGAATGTTGGCGGGCCGAGCGGCAGCGGCAGTTTCCGGGCAGCGAACCCTTTTGGCAATTGCTGGCAAATTTGTTTCGACCGAGCTGGCAGTTTCAGTCGCGGCGGCCGGTGTTGCCGCCTCGCAGTGCTGGCGATCTGTGGCGGCTGGTGCAGGCCCTGCGGCCCAACACGCTGCTGACGGTGCCCTTTACCTTCTCTACAGTAGGGCAACTGCTGCGGGCCTACGGTCTGTATAATGACCGCCGCCTAAAGACGTTCTTGGACATGCAGCTAAAGCTGTACTCCCAGGTGGACGCTGATGAAACGGCACTGCTCTATGCCGCTACAGCCCTCAGCGTTTCCCAGGCTCCGCAGGGGCTGTTTCACCTGCACGGCAGTATGCAGGTGTTGAGCGATCGCATCGTCGCCGCCCTAGCGCGAGATGGAGGTAAGCTGCATCTGCGCCACACGGTCGAGCAAATTCACCTTGAGCAGGGCCAGGCTACTGGGGTAACAGTGCGCGACCAAAAGAGCGGTAAAACCTGGGCAGAGCCTGCCGATCACGTTGTTGCCAACGTCACTGTGCAAAACCTAATGCAGCTTTTGGCTGATCAGGCTCCCTCGGGCTACGCTCGCCGGGTAGAGAAATTGCCGTCTGCATCTGGCGCGTTTGTCATATACTTAGGCGTTGATCAGGCAGCCATTCCGCCCGATTGTCCGCCTCATCTGCAGTTTCTCTACGACTACGACGGCCCCATTGCCGAAAACAACTCGCTGTTTGTCTCGGTCAGCCGCCCCGGTGACGGTCGGGCTCCAGAGGGCAAAGCCACGATCATTGCTTCGTCATTTACGGAGGCTGCGGCCTGGTGGCATTGTGCCGATTATGAGGTCATGAAGCGTGAATATACGGAACGTGCGATCGCACGTCTAGGCACTTTCTTTGATCTGCGCCCCGAACATATAGTCCATGTTGAAGCGGCCACTCCCCGCACCTTTGCTCGGTTTACGGCCCGCGACCAGGGATCTGTGGGGGGCTTGGGAATGCGTGTCAGCACTTACGGCCCCTTTGGCTTTGCCAATCGAACTCCGCTTGCAGGGGTATGGTTAGTTGGCGATTCTACTCATCCTGGCGAGGGCACAGCCGGGGTCAGCTACTCGGCCGTAACTGTGGTAGAGCAAATCGAGCACAACTTTTTCTGAAAATGTCAGCCTTTGACAAAAAGTTTTGGAGAAGTTCCCAGTATTATTGGGTAGACACCTGTAAAAGTGTCCTAAAGCGCTAACTACTAGGGCTTCCCTCCCTTTTAGTATCCATTTTAACCCAGTTACCCGTACCGCTTGTGCGGTTATGGGTTTTAGGTGTTTAGGATGGGCAGACCATTCTCGGCAGCTTGGAGTTAGTCAGGCCAACTCAATCAGGAAATTGCCATGAGCCTCTGGGATTCGATTGATTCCTGGTCCAATTACACCAGTGCACCTCCCAGCAAGTTGGAGGAAGTGCTCTACCAGCACTGGCAAGAGTCTCGCCAATCAGAGCCGCCCGATCAGGTAATCGCGCGGTTTCGTAAGCTGTTTGTCGAAGCTTTGGGCTACCCTGATCCGGAAGTTTGGTCAGCACTGACTTCTCTAGCCCAGCGCTCTCACGCCGATCGCCAGTTCAAATACACGCTCAACCGCTGCTGCTACACGCTGATCAACCCTTGGTATACCGAGGCCCGCTACCATTGGGCTATTCCAGAGTTGATCAGTGTGTTTGAAGATTTGCCTGAGGCGATGCCCTACTCGCTAGAGAGCAAAAAAATTCGGGCGCTGGTGCGCGACTTTACCACCAGTGACCAGTACGCTACTCTAAGTCGCCTGAAGCAGTTCTTTCTGGAACCTAAGACTACTGATCAGGCTCCTTCCTTAGAAGAAGAACTGCTGGGGCAGCGCATTCGCCACTACCCTTTTCTCTACGACAACAGCCTGTTAACCAAAGACAGCAGCCAGGAGCAAAAGCAAAACGTCCTTGACCTACGCCGCAAAGCCGAAAAGGATCTGCGGTTAAACCTGATTCGCTACCAGAGCAATCTTCAGGGCCACTCTCGTAAGGCGCGCGTCGTCAACCCTACGTTGCTAAACGACCACACCCTTAGCGATGCCCTGAACCACTATACGGGCAAGTTTGATGGTCATCGCACCCAAAAGGACTGGGCCTCTTGGTTTGTGACTTTCAGCAAAACTACTCGCTCTTTCCGCGACTTTAAAGACGAGTTTGTAGAATACCTGATCCAGCCGATCGCCGCGATCGAACCCAAGTATGCCGACAATCACTTCACGCGGCAGCTTCGCACCTACCTGCGCGATACTCTGTCGGACTTTGACGATCAGCGGCTCAACGACTTTATTTTGGTAGAGACCTGCCGGAAAATTTTGAACTACCTAGTGGTCGATCGACCGCTAAACAAACGCCCGGAATTTCGTACCTTCCGCTACCTGCTCAACGACATCGGCCATACCCTAACGGTGGGGCTGTTGCTGCGAGTGGTGCTGTTTTGCTCCATGGCTAGGCCCTGGCTAGAGCGGTGTTTTTCGGTGCTGTTTAATCTGCATGAGCAAAAGCACTGCAAGGAAGTGCCCTGGCTGGTGGAGACTCTAGAGCACACCAACATTGCGCTTATTTCCAACTTTGGGGGCTTCTCCTACCTAGCAACTCCTTGATGAATGGGTAGGGTGATCGTAAATGTAGTGCCGCTGCCGACCTGGCTGTCTACCTTAACGGTGCCGTGCTGTAGGTCTAGGAATCGCTTAACGATGTTTAGCCCTAAGCCGGTTCCGGCGATGTTGCTGACGTTGCGGCCTCGGTGAAAGGGTTCAAACAGATAGGGCAAGTCTTCTGGGGGAATGCCGATGCCTTGGTCTTTGATCTGAAAGGTGGCGTGCTGGTTGCGCTTGGAGATCCGAAACTGGATGGGGCTGTGGGCAGGGGAGTAGCGGATGGAGTTGGATAGGATATTGGTCAAGATGGAGCGCAGCATTTGCTTGTCGAGAGTGACGGGCAACTGCTTGGAGCGACAGGCAAACTGAATGCGGCGATGCTCTGGTTCGGGCTCTAGCTCTGCTGCTAAGTCTCGGCAGAAAGCTACTAGGTCAAAGGAGCTGGGTCGCACCTCAATGCCTTTAGTTTCGACTTTGCCGATTAGCAAAATGGCGTCGATCATTTGGGTCATGCGCTCGACGTTGTCGGTGATGCCCAGCAGGTATTTTTCTTTTTGATCAGGAGTAAGTTGGTCGCTGTAGCGGCCCATCGACGATACCGACAGCAGGATGTTGTTGAGCGGGTTGCGAAACTCGTGGCAGACCATCGAGACGACGCGCGATCGCAACTCACTCAGTTCCTTGAGCTGCTCATTGGCCTGGCGCAGTTCGACAGTGCGATCGCGTACCCGCTGCTCTAGCTCCTCATTGGTGCGCTGCAAAACCGCTTCGGCCCACTTGCGCTGAGTGATATCGCGAAACGTCACCACCGCCCCGATCAGGTTGCCCTGCTCATCCCGCATGGGCGTACTGAGATATTCAACCGGAAAGCTGGTGCCGTCTTTGCGCCAAAAGACTTCTTCTGAAACGCGGTGAATAATGCCGTCTTGAAAGGCGGCATAGATCGGGCACTGCTCGCGGGGGTAGGGGCTGCGGTCGGGGTGGGAGTGGTGCAGCACCTTGTGCATCGACTGGCCGATTAGCTCCGCAGCTTCCCAGCCAATCATCTGGGTGGCTGCCGGGTTGACGAAGGTGGCGAGCCCCTGTAAATCAACGCCGTAAACCCCTTCCCCAATGGCGTTGAGGATGAGCTGGTGCTGTCGCCGCAAATTTTCTACATCCGGATCAGTGAGAGTAGCCTGTTCTGAACGGGCCAAACGGGTATAGGCAGCAAACAGGCGGCTGGTATCTACTATGCTCGCCCCTTCTGGTTCCCGCAGCACCAACGGCTCGTGCAGGCTGCTGGGGTTGCGCTCCAGGATTAGGGAAATGACATCCTGCAGCGGCATTTGTGGGTCAATCAGCAGGTAGCTTTGAGTCTCTTGCCACCAGAGAGGAATGGTTTCTAGGGGTGAGCTTAGGGCCTCTAGCCACCGCTGCTGCTGGAGCTGCCAGGTCAAGAAGCGGTGCCGCGAAATTACGCCAATAGGCTGAGCAGCCAGGGACGGATCGGCAAAGATTACCAGAACCCCAGTGGCGTTGGGATGGGCATGAAAAAAGTTGGCTAGGTCTTGGTAGGTGCTGTGCTGGGGTAGGGTGCCGTTTTCGAGTACCAGAGCCGACCGCAGGGTGCTGACCGAAATCAGAGTCGAGTCGAAGCTGCCATAACTGCCTGATCCGCTGGGTTGAGCGGGCAGTGCCTCAGACAGGTCGCGAGACAACCAGTAGTATTGCCGCATAGCCAAAATGACTTAAGAGAACTCTATTGCTTGAATGTTTGAAAAACAGACAACAGGAAGCGGCATGAATTCTTCTGAGAAAAGCTGCCTTTGCCTAGATGAGTTTTTGAGCAATGCAGGCAACTGCTGAGAAGAAGACTGTAGTCTCTTACACCACAAACCTTACCCCAAAAAGCCTATCAAAGGAAGTAGGAAAAAACTTTAGAATCAGCAACCACGCCCTAGGAAGGGGCGGTCTCTTTGCTGTGGTTTATCTGCTGGTGTGCCTGAGAATTTTCCCATGAAACAAGTTTTGGTGATTGAAGATGAGACCCAAACGCGGGAGATTTTTTCTCGCTGTTTAACCTTTGAAGGGTTTGCGGCGCTGGCGGCCGATAGCGGCATTGAGGGTATTGAGCTGGCGCAAAGCACGCTTCCTGACTTGATTGTTTGCGATATTATGATGCCGGATTTAGATGGCTATCAGGTGCTCTCTACACTGCGCCAAGATGTGGCAACAGCAGCTATTCCCTTTATCTTTTTGACAGCTAAGGTAACGATGGCTGATCTGCGTCAGGGCATGGCATTGGGGGCAGATGACTACCTCACAAAACCCTGTACGGTGGAGCAGTTTCTTTCGGCAGTCACAACTCGTCTGGAGCGGCAGGAGGTTCTAAGGCGCTGGTACCGTGAGAAGTCGGATTTGACCCCAGCAGCGGCTATCAGCATTTTTCCTGACAGTCCAAAGCTGGCCCCAGTGTTTCGCTTTATCGAGGCGCATTACCATCAGCCGATTAGCCTCACGGATGTGGCGCAGGCAGCGGGGTATTCTGCAGCTTATTTAACAAACCTAGTGCAGACAGAGACGGGCCGCACGGTGAAGCGGTGGATTATTGACAGGCGGATGGCACAGGCGCGGCTTTTGCTAACGACAACAGCCCAGCCGGTGAATCAAATTGCTAATGCCGTGGGCTATGGCGACGTAAGCTACTTCACCCGCCAGTTTCGGCAGATGCATGAGGTGTCGCCGCAGGCGTGGCGGGTAGCAGAAGCAGAAGGCCTAGCGGCAGCAGGGTAGGGCGACTATCTTTAAAGCTCTAGGTGGAGTTGCGATCGCATCTCTAACTTCCCGCTGTCAACATCGGCTCTCCATTTCTATTTGGCTCAGCCCGTAGGTTTCAACCCAACTACGGGGCTGAGCTATTTTTTGTGAGTTTTCTTCAGGGGAATCTATACTCCCACGAAGCTAAATCCTAGCGCAATGACGCCTACTAACGAAATCAAGCCGAGTGCTCGACGGAAGTAGTTGACTCCCTCAAAAAGTTCTTGCCATGCCCAAGTAAATAAAGCGCCGAACGCAACCAGTGCTGCCGCTGTCTGAAGGTTGCCAGTAGGGAGCACGAATTGAAGAAAGGCTGCTGTCAACCCCACCAGAACTGGCAGGTTTGGCATCTGCGCTATAACGATGTTGCCTTTACTGTCTCGAAAGGTGCGATCAAACAGTGTGGCTTCTTTCGTTTGAAGTTGCTCTAGATCACGGTTTAATTGAGATGTCATTTGCTCTATCTAAATTACGGCTGAAAATTAATGCTAATGCTGCATTGTATGGCGGTGCCTATATCGGCCGTTAGATTAAATAGACAGTGCTAGGGTAGGCACTACCCTCTAGGGTAGAAGGGTAAGGTAGACATTGCTCTTGAGCCTTACTTTCTACCTCCCAAGATTGAACCAATGCCTACTAATTTGATGCTTGGTGAAGCATTGCTCTCAATGTGTAATGCAAATTGTAGGACTTTCTCTCAGCAGTGCCCGCTCTACGGCGCTCATTTGTGGCACAGAGAACCCCCTACTGGAAGGAAGAGCCATCTTGGCCCACGATTAGGGAACATAAAACGTGAAATTAGCTCTATACAACCCTCTTTAGTCATTCTGAAGGAAGGGTAGGTTCACCCCTGTTAAGATGGTTTTTCCGTTAATAACTCGATAGGTTTTAACGAATTTTCAACATTTCCGCTATTCTCTAGCAAGCGCGACTAAAGAGGGATGTAATCTATGAGCTCTCTTACCGGTAAATCTCTGCAGCAGGGGAAGTACACCATTGACCAGGAGCTGGGCCGTGGTGGCTTTGGTATCACCTACAAAGCTAGAAACAATGTGCTGACGCAGGACGTTGTCATTAAGACTGTCAACGATGCTTTACGCCAAGAGCCTCAATTTCTGGCGCACCAGAGGCAGTTTCAAGATGAAGCCAGACGGCTAGCTAGGTGCTTCCATCCGAATATTGTGCGGGTCGTTGATTTCTTTACAGAAGATGACCTGCCCTACATCGTGATGGACTATATTCCCGGCCAGACCCTAGACACGCTGGTTCAGCCCAATCGACCGCTGCCCGAAGCCCATGCCCTTTCCTGCATTCGTCAAGTTGGCGAAGCTGCTGAGGCAATCCACCGGGCGGGCTTACTGCATCGGGATATCAAGCCTCAGAACCTGATTTTGCAGCCCGAAACTCAGCGGGTCATGCTGATTGACTTCGGCATTGCTAGAGAATTTACCCCAGGCGTTGTCCAAACCCATACCCACATTGTGTCGGAGGGCTATGCCCCGATTGAGCAGTACCTCCAGCAAGCTCAGCGCTCACCAGCCACCGATGTCTATGGTCTTGCGGCTACTCTTTATACCTTGCTGACTGCCCAAGTTCCCACTGCTGCTATTTTGCGGGACCGGGTTCCTCTACGGTTGCCCCACGAGATTGTGCCAGCGGTGAGCCCAGGCGTGAGTGCCGCAGTCATGCGAGGTATGGCTGTAGAGCCTCATGATCGGCCCCAGCAGGTGAGAGACTGGCTAGCGCTATTGCCCGTTTCCTCTCATAACTCTGGAGTTGAGTCTGCGCCCCTCAGCCAAGTTCGCACCGTTGTCGTTGCGCCAGGGTATCGGCCTACAGTTCCGGCATCTTTTGGGAATGCGACGGTGCCTGCCCCACGCGCTGTCTCTGAACTAGGCACAAGAAACTCAACCTCTCCGCAGCCACACGGTAAATCGCGCTTTTCTTGGTGGCTGCCTGGAGCGGTTGCTATGAGCGTATTGGTCCCATTGGTACTGGGGGTAGGGTATGGACAATGGCGCAATCAAACCGCTCCATCTACATCCACACCTATGCCCACGCCTACGCCCACACCCACGCCAACACCCAGACCGACATCTACGCCCACGCTAACACCTACGCCCACGGCCATACCTACACCCACACCCATACCGACACCCACACCAGAAGCCGTTACCGAACCTGACACCACTACCGACCCAACAGCGGTCGAGCAGCCCAGTGAAGAGCCCACCCCCCCACCTGAAGAGCCCACTCCCCCTATCCCTCCTCCTAGCCCTGTAGACCCAGCTCTACCAGTTGAGCCGCCACCCCTACCAGAGCCATTGGTTAGGCCTTCTGAGGTACCTAATGAGGTGCAACCAAATTCATCAGAATCTGTTTCTGAAGCTAGCGAGGAAGTGGGCCGAAAACAAGAACGAGCCGGGGAAGAACAGCGACAGGCAGAACAGGTAAGAGAAGAGGAACAGCGATAGGCAGAATGAGAAAGAGAAGGAAAACTGCCAAAACCGATACTAGAAACCTGTTTCAGTTCCCGTAACCACCAGCAATGAGCTTTATCGGCCAGGGAGAATTGGGGTGTGCCTAAAAGGTTTTTGATTTGTGCTGGGGCAATGCGAAATGGTCTCTTCAGCGGCTGAAGCCCTTCTGGAGCATCTCCCCTAAATCACTTCAAACCTTGCGTTTCGAGGAAGCGGCAACATCCTCGATTGAACTGTGTGGAAGGAGTTTACCCATGTATCGAATAGCATTGGTTTCGATTGCGGCTGCGGTGGCAATGCTGGGCGGGGCGGTGCAACCTGGCTTTAGCATTCGCAATTTGGCGGTCAACCCAAGTCAGTCTTCGGTCTTTGCAGAGCCATCTATGGCTGAGGATTCTCTGGCCCAAGCCGAGCGTTTGCCCGAAGGTGTGCAAGCTCGCATTCTTGAACAGGTTGCCGAGGAGCAGGATCGGTCCCAAGACAGTCTTGAAGTGGTCAGCGCTACCGCAATGGAGTGGTCAGATGGCTGCTTGGGCTTAGGTGGCCCGGCAGAAAGCTGCCTCATGGCGATCACGCCGGGTTGGCGGGTAACTATTACCGATGGGAGCGCGAGCTGGGTTTATCGCACGGATGCCAGTGGCCAGGGAGTCCGCCAGGAAACCCCGTCTGAGGTGCCGCAATACACCGATATTGATGGCCGCTATGCTCCTGAAATTGCTAATGTTACGAGCCAGGGCATTTTGGTTGAGTCTCCGGAGGAAAATCGGTTTTACCCCAACAGGCCCATCACTCGGGAAGAGCTGGCCGTTGCCATTGTGCAGGCGATGCAGCTGGTTCCGCTGTCGCCTGCGGATGCGGCGATGGAGGCAACGGCACAGCTCCCCCCTCTGCCTAACGAGCTGGGAACGGCTCCCTTTAGGGATGTGGCGGCAAATCGCCGGAGTGCGCGTGCCATTCAATATTTGAAAGGGTTGGGGTTGATTCAAGGCTACTCAGATGGCAGCTTTCGCCCTGAGCAGCCGGTGACGCGGGCTGAGCTGATGTCTTTGCTGCTGAAGATGGACGTTTACCTGGTTGAGCTGCGGCGCTGGGATGGCCGGGATGCTTCGAATTTGGAGCCTACCTTTGCGTTTTCGGATACGCGGGGTCACTGGGCGGCTAAGGAGATTGCTGTGATGTCGGAGAACTGCCGCGCGGCGGAACCGATGAATGGTGAGGGGACGCGGTTTGCGCCCAATGCTCCGGCAACGCGTGGCTATGCTGCCGCTGCGATCGCACGCGACCTGTGGTGCCTCAGCTACTAAGCTAGGGAGAGAAGCCCGGTTTCTTCAAGAAACCGGGCTTCTCAGGGTTCTCGCGATTACTCATCGAGCATGAGGTGGCTGAGCTTGGGCAGACGTACGGCATTTGCTAGGACAAAAGCCTGGTAATCCTCGGCAGTACCTACATCCTGACGAATGGGGTTCAGCTTGGGTAGCGTTCCTTGGCGAAGTTCCACATACTCCCGATAACTGGAAAATTCCCACGCTTCAGGGGCTTCTACAAAGCCTGCGGCTACTGGGTTTAGATGGATATAGCGAGACAGGTAGAGCAAATAGCGATCGCAATTCACATGAATTGAGCGAAATCTGCCTTGGAATAGAGAGCCACAACGTCCATAGCGGCGATTTATGGCTTTGGTATAAGACAGCGAAAAGGCTTGCATCTGTTGCGATAGGGTTTGCGATCGCAGCCGCACCAAGAAATGGTAGTGGTTTGGCATTAAGCAGTAAGCCAACACATCCAACGTATCCTCGACTAGGTAGCGTCGAAACTGCTGCAAGAAATACAGGTAATTTTCTCGTTCAAAGAAAATATTTTGACGATTATTGCCACGGTTGTAGAGATGGTAGTGGTGTCCTGGCACAAAATCTACCTGACGACGCGGCATTCTAATCATTCCCAAAGCTTTCAGGTCTAGAGTTCCCTACTCTCAGGAGAGAACCCTAATAGCCAAGAAGCCCGGTTTCTTGAAGAAACCGGGCTTCTCTACCCTCTGCGCTAAGATTCCCAGAATACGGTTGAACTCCCCTGCCGCATCCTATAAGATTTTCTTGCGGGGAATGGTTCTAGGCGGGGAAGAGAGAAGTTGCCGCTTCTCAAATCCCCTAAATCATCCCAACTTAGGATAGGTAAGCTGGAGACGACCTGGAATCATTCTAGGATCTAGCGTCTTTGGTAACACCTTCATGAGAGACAGCTAGTAAGTTCCCCGTTTTCTTTACCGAAAACGGAGTGAACCGTATGTTTCAATCATCCTCAGGAGACAGTGACAACACCGCCTCAAACTTCCAACTCCCTTCTTACCAGCCCGAAAAGCTCTGCCATATCTTGCTGGGCGACTATGCTGCCGTCATTGAGGCGATCAACCGCATGGCGGTGCTGCACTATTGCGATCGCATCTCCTGGCTCGACCCCATCCCCACTGGTAGAGGTGGGGAGTACATTAGCCTGATGACCCGCAAGCAGAACTAGATCGTGAGGAGGATGGAGGAATAGGCCTGTAACTGATCTATTCCTCTATCTTCTTTTTTGCTGTTCAAGCCCTCACACATTGAATTCGTCGCGGCGTTTGTTGAATCCGCCGCGACGTTTATTGAATTGATCGCCCCATTCATAAGAAACGCTTTCATTTTTATTTAGAACGTTAAAGCGTTTCTTATGAATGACCTCCCATTCCTTGAATTCATCGCGACGATCATCGAATTCATCGCGACGATCGTTGAATTCGTCACGGCGTTCCTTGAATTTGTCCTCCCATTTTCAACAAACGGCTTCTTTTTCCTAAGAAACAGCCCGGTTATTCTCTAAACCATCAGAACGCGTCATTCACTTAACCGCATATATACGGAAAACAGACCCACACCGAGCACAAACAAACCCCGCATAAATATCAGTTACAGTCCTGTTTTGGGTATGCCACTTTGAAAAAGTAAAACAACTCTTGGTGCACTACAGTGACCAGACAAAAACGCAGTTCATCTGCTCTCGAAAAAGCCGAACGCCGTTCCGCTGGATTAAAGGCCATTAATCCCCAGCTTGACCTAGGCGGCGGACTGACCCTAGAAAGCTATTTGTTATTAATTGACACCCTACGCTCCCACCTCATTACCTACAACGAATCTCTGTCTTTTGTAGATCGCGCAGGTAGCACCGTCCAAGATACCGAAAAGCAGCTTGGCACCCTGTCTGAGCGCATGCTGATTGCCGTCGCTGCCAAATATGGCAAAGACAGCTATGAATATGAGATGGCAGGCGGCACTCGCAAAAGCGAACGCAAACGCCCTACTCGTAAGACAAGTACTGTTGCATAGGCTACTGAAAGATATGCCGTTTGCGGCCACATTCCTTCAGCTATTTGTATAGCAACTGTCAGAACAAATTCTTCTCATTAAAGCCCCGTGACTACACATCAAGTCGCGGGGCTTATCTTTATCTCCTAGAAAAAAGCGCGGTTTTGTCGCAATAGCTACAACAAATATCTTAAATCTATTCATAAAGCCTTTTCCCCTGCGTTTAAGTGCTGGATTTAGACAGAATCTAAAAAAAATCCTACTCTTTCGAAAAAAGATCCAATGTATCTTCTCAGCGACCCTGTTAAGGTGCTCCCATGAGTTTTTGAACAGTGCAAATCGCAACTGCTGATCTACCAGCCTGCGCTTAATATCGCGCCCCTATCTATTAGTTGAGAGCCTTCATTCAGGTAAGTCTCTGTCATGTCAATTTCACTTAAATCATCGTTTCCAACAGCTTCAGAGGTTCGATGTGCCTGCGGCGGAAACCACTTCCCCCAGGACCATTGGGAGTTTTTGGAAAGCATGCCCCAAGACCCTGCTGATTGGGTCAACGACCTGATCAAAATGGGGGTATACCGACCTCAGGCTCTGGATCTGGCTCAAAACCTGACTCAGGTTGAAATGCGGGAAGCCCTGTTGCTGCAACAAATTGGCGGCGGCAACCCGGCCCGCGAGGCTTTTTGTCGGGCGCTGATCAAAGAAGCGGGCGGTTTGGATCAGGCAATGGCTGCTGCCTTTGGCGTCAATGCCACGGAGTTTTTTAGCAACACCATTCGCAACAGCGACTTTAGCCGCCGCGAATTTCTTAAAAAAGTAGCGGTCGCCGGAGCTCTCGTCGCAATGGCGAGCTGCGGCCAGCAAACCAGCGAAGCGCCGACTACCGATGCTTCTGTTGCAGGGGCCAGCGCCACCAACCTAGAAAAAACCGACCTCAGAATCGGCTTTATTCCTATTACCTGCGCCACGCCGATTGTAATGTCTGAGCCGCTGGGCTTTTACGAAAAGCATGGCCTCAACGTCTCGGTGGTGAAAATGCCTAACTGGGCAGCGGTGCGCGACTCTGCGATCGCAGGTGAGCTAGATGCCTACCATATGCTCTCGCCCATGCCGATTGCAATCACGATGGGGCTAGGCTCTGCGGCCTTCCCGATCAAGCTAGCCAGCATTGAGAACATCAACGGTCAGGCCATCACCGTGGCGTCTAAGCACCAGGGCAACGTGCAGGGGCCAGAAGACTTCCGGGGCTTCAAGATTGGGGTGCCCTTCCCCTACTCCATGCACAACCTGCTGATCCGCTACTATCTGGCGACTGGCGGCATCGACCCCGATACCGACGTGCAAATTTTTGCGGTGCCGCCCCCAGACAGCGTTGCCAAGATGACCGCAGGCGAAATCGACGCCATGCTGATGCCCGACCCCTTTAACCAGCGGGCCGTTTACGAAGGCGTGGGCTACATCCACATGCTGACTAAGGATCTCTGGGACGGGCACCCCTGCTGCGCCTTTGCCGCCAGCCAGGAGTGGATCGACACCAACCCCAACACCTTCCGGGCGGTGAATAAAGCCATCGTCGATGCGGCAGGCTACGCCGACGATGCGGCCAACCGCAAAGAAATCGCCGCTGCCCTAATCGAGCGGCAGTACCTCAACCAGCCTTTGCCTGTGGTAGAAGCGGTGCTCACCGGCACCTTTGACGATGGCCAAGGCAACACGCTGAACGTGCCCGACCGTATCGGCTTTGACCCCTACCCCTGGAAAAGCTTTGCCAAGTGGATCTCAGCCCAGCTAGTGCGGTGGGACATGATGCCTACCGAAACGGCTAACTACGACCAGATCGCTCAAGACATTTTCCTCACCGATCTGGCAGCAGAGCTGCAAAAAGAGCTGGGCCAAAGCCCGCCTAGCGATGCTGAGCGGGTCGAGAACCTCAAGTTTGACCAGTTCGACCCTGCTGATCCGGCCACCTATATCGACGAACAAATCAAGCAGTATAAAGTGTAGGAGGCTATCATGACCAACCAAGTCTTGCAGCCGACCGCAGTTGAGGCCAAACCCAAACCGTTTACGCTCAACATTAACCAAAGGGCATTTCTGCTCTTTCTGCTGCTGCTGGGCGGGCTGCTGCTAGTTTGGGAAGTTGGCGCTCGCATGGGTGTCTTCTCGCAGCTGATGCCTACCGCCAGTGAAACCCTGAAGGACTTTTGGTGGTGGGTTTCCGACCCCTTCTTTGACTACGGCCCCAACGATAAGGGCATTGGCTGGCTGCTGCTGACTAGCTTGCGTCGGGTGCTCCTGGGGTTTGCGATTGGCAGTGCGATCGCAATTCCCCTAGGTATTGTCATTGGCCTCTCTGAAGTAACCTCGCGGGCTGTAGATCCCTTTATTCAGATCCTCAAGCCGGTGTCGCCCTTGGCCTGGCTGCCCCTAGGCCTAGCCCTGCTAAAAAACTCAGAGAAAACGGCTCTCTTTGTCATCGCTATCACCAGCATCTGGCCGACGCTAATTAACACCAAATTTGGCGTCCACAACGTTGACCAGTCTTACCTAGACGTGTCGCGCACCCTGGGAGCCTCTCGCTGGCGCACGTTGACTAAGGTGATCTTGCCTGCGGCGGCTCCCTACATTGTGTCGGGCCTACGCATTAGCATTGGCATCGCCTGGCTAGTCATCGTGGCGGCTGAGATCTTGGTGGGCGGCTCTGGCATTGGCTACTTTGTCTGGAACGAGTGGAACAACCTCAAGATCACCAGCATTATTGTCGCCATTTTGGTGATTGGCCTGGTCGGTCTGGTGCTCGATCGCCTCTTTGGTTTGCTGCAAGCCTGGGTCTCGTTTGGACGACAGCTATGACCACCTATCTCTCAAAGTCTCAACCTGCGGCTGCCATGTCCTCTAGTGCTCACCTGTCTATCCACAACGTCTCTAAGGTCTACCCCGGCAAAAAAGACTGGCTGAGCAAGGCCACCCGCCGCGCCTCTATCGACTACATTGCCCTAGAAGACATCAACCTGGAGATCGAACCCAACACGTTTGTCTCCATCATTGGCCCTTCGGGCTGCGGCAAGTCCACCCTGCTCAACATCATCGCAGGGCTATCTCAGCCCACAACCGGGGCAGTGGCCATCGGCGGCAACCTCATTACTGGGCCTGGCCCCGACCGAGGCGTGGTCTTCCAAAACTACGCACTGATGCCGTGGATGACCGTAGCCGAAAACATTCGGTTTGCGATTGAAACCGTCAATCCTAAGCTCTCGACGGCTCGCCAAAATGCGATCGCGCAAGAATACATCGACCTAGTCGGCCTCACCGGGGCCGAAAGCCGGCATCCCCACGAGCTATCGGGCGGTATGAAGCAGCGAGTCGGCATTGCCCGCTCCCTTGCCATCAACCCCCAAATCTTGTTGATGGACGAACCCTTTGGCGCACTCGATGCCCTCACCCGAGGCTTTCTACAAGACGAAGTCGAGCGGATCTGGGAGCAGCAGCGCAAAACGGTGATTTTAATTACCCACAGCATTGAAGAAGCCCTGCTGCTCTCCGACAAAATCGTGATGATGACCCGTGGCCCCGCCGCCCAAATCGCCCAGATCCTTGATGTGCCCTTTCCCCGACCCCGTCACCGAGAAAGCCTAGACGAGCACCCCGCCTACCACACCCTCAAAGCCGAGATGGAGCTGCACCTCACCCGCGAAACCCGCGCCGTAGAAGAGTCCCGCATCCGCAAGCCCGCCTCTGTCAGCTAGTTCCACATTCATCTCCATAGGTTGAGTCAAGCAAAGCACGACCCAACACCCCCAAACCTAATACTGGAGGAATCTCCCATGCCTACAACCGAAGTTTCCGAAATCACCAAAAAACTGCTGACCGCCAAAGAAGCCACCGGCATCACCTTCGCTGACCTAGAGCAAAAGCTAGGCCGCGACGAAGTCTGGATCGCCTCTGTCATCTACCGCCAGGCCAGCGCCTCAATGGAAGAAGCCACCGCCCTAGTCACAGCCCTAGGCCTCAGTGCAGACATCGCCCCCGAGCTCACCGAATCGCCTGTTAAGGGCCTTGGCCCTCTAGTGCCTACTGACCCTCTGATCTACCGCTTCTACGAAATCATGCAGGTCTACGGCATGCCCATGAAAGCCGTCATCCACGAGAAATTCGGCGATGGCATCATGAGCGCCATCGACTTCACTCTGGATGTCGAAAAAGAAGAAGACCCCAAAGGCGATCGCGTCAAAGTCATCATGAACGGCAAGTTCCTCCCCTACAAAAAGTGGTAGCAGCCGATTCATAACCTCCGCACCCGCTCCCCACAGTAGACCTAACAAGATCCCGTAGGATGGGCAAAGCAAAGCGTGCCCATCACAGCCCAAACCGCTAAAAGATGGGCACGGGCTATCGCCCTTTGCCCATCCTACAAAAGCCTCCTGTACCCTCTCCCCATCTCCCCCATCTCCTCCCCCCTCCCCATCTCCTCCCCCCTCCCCATCTCCCCCCCCTTCCCCATGAAACGCCAACCTCTCCCTACCACCACCCCTCCCCGCACCAACTGGCTCCAGTTCATCACCCTAGTACTGGCCTTTATCGGGCTCTGGCAGGTGCTAGAGGGAGGCTTTACCATCATCCACCGTCTTTTCTGAGCAACCTTTCCCATGGAATTCAAGCCGCCCCTGCCCCCGTTTACCCTAGAAACGGCCAAGGCCAAAATTCAAGCCGCCGAAGATGCCTGGAACAGCCGCGACCCAGAAAAAGTATCGCTGGCTTACACCCCCGACTCCGTCTGGCGCAACCGCTCAGAGTTCTTCTCAGGTCGAGACAACATTCGCGAGTTCCTCATTCGCAAGTGGAAAAAAGAGCTAGACTACCGCCTCAAAAAAGAACTCTGGAGCTACACCGAAAACCGCATCTCAGTCAAATTTGAATACGAGTGGCACGACGAATCGGGCCAGTGGTATCGCGCCTACGGCAACGAGCAGTGGGAATTTGCCCCAAACGGTCTAATGCAGCGCCGCGAAGCCAGCATCAACGACTTGCCCATTCAGGAGTCGGAGCGCAAGTTTCGCTGGGAACGCCCGGTGTAGCAGAAAGGGGGGACACGTTCCTCACGTCTCCCTGTCCCCTAGGCCCTCCAACTTGGGTTAGATTAGTTCAGGCCAAGCTGGAATAAAGTGGTGACCAATCCTCCTGAAGACCTTGAGTTTGAAGCCCTTCTTAACCATCTCAAGCGAAGTCGGGGCTTTGACTTTACAGGCTACAAGCGCTCTAGCTTAATGCGCCGGGTCAACAGACGGATGCAGATGGTCAATATCAAGACCTTTAGCGACTACGTTGACTATCTAGAGGTTCACCCGGAAGAATTTAATCAGCTGTTTAATACCCTGCTGATCAACGTCACTTCGTTTTTTCGCGATCCCAGTGCTTGGGACTATATCAGAAGTGACGTGCTGCCCCTTATTCTCAGCCGCAAGGATGAGAAGGAGCCTATTCGCCTTTGGAGTGCGGGCTGTGCCTCTGGCGAAGAGGCGTATACCCTGGCTATTTTGCTGGCGGAAACACTGGGTGTCGAGCAGTTTCGGCAGCGGGTCAAGATTTATGCTACCGATGTCGATGAAGAGGCACTCAACCAGGCTCGTCAAGCTAGCTACCAAGAGCGACAGCTAGCTGGGCTTTCCGCAGATCAGATCAGCCAGTTTTTTGATCTGACCGACAACCGCTATACCTTTCACAAAGACCTGAGACGGTCGGTAATTTTTGGTCGCCATGATTTGATTCAAGATGCGCCTATTTCTAGAGTTGATCTACTGGTGTGCCGCAACACCTTGATGTATTTCAATGCTGAGACGCAAAATCAGATTTTGACGCGGTTTAACTTTGCCCTGCGGGACAATGGCTTTTTGTTCTTGGGCAAAGCTGAGATGCTGATGACCCATACCCAAACCTTTTCCCCAGTCAATCTCAAGTGTCGGGTTTTTAGCAAAGTACCTCGGCTGAATCTACGCGATCGCATGACCCTCATAGCACAGTCTGGCGGTAAAGAGGATGTTAGCGTCCTTTCTACCTACATGCGGATGCTAGAGACAACTTTTGAAACTGGCCCGCTAGCGCGAATCATCATTGACAGCAGCGGCCAACTGCGCTCTGTCAATGAGCGAGGTAGAAAGATGTTTAACCTCACTACGCGAGATGTGGGTCGCCTCTTTCAAGACCTGGAGATGTCTTACCGCCCAGTTGAGCTGCGCTCTTGTATAGAGCAAGCCTATTCTGAACGACGCACGATCAATCTGCGTGATGTGGAGTGGCAGATTACGCCCGGTGAAACTGTTTACATGGACGTGCAGGTAATGCCCCTGATGGAAACCGGCAACGTTGTTTTAGGAACTAGCATTACCTTCATTGATGTTTCGCGCTACAAGCGTTTGCAGGAAGAGCTAGAGCACTCCAATCAAGAGTTGGAGATGGCCTATGAAGAACTCCAGTCCACCAACGAAGAGCTAGAGACGACCAACGAAGAACTTCAGTCCAGCAATGAAGAACTGGAGACCACCAATGAAGAACTCCAGTCTACCAACGAGGAACTGGAGACGATGAATGAGGAGCTGCAGTCGGCCAACGAAGAGCTGCAGACTGTCAATGAGGAGCTGCAGCGCCGCAGCGAAGAGTTAAACCAGAGCAACGCCTTTTTGGAGTCGATTATGGCTAGTCTCAAAGGCGGTGTGGTCGTCGTCAACCGCGACCTGCTGATTCGCATCTGGAACGACAAGGCCAAAGACCTATGGGGGCTGCAGCCTGAAGAAGCCTTGGGCCAAAACTTCCTCAACCTGGAGATTGGCCTGCCCACTGAGCAGTTTAGGCAGCCTATTCGAGCCTGCCTAAATGGGGCTAAAAGCACCTCTTATGAAGTCGTATTAAATGCAGTTAACCGCTTAGGGCGCAACATCTGCTGCCGCGTTACCTGCACCCCTCTAATCGATGGCCAGCAGCAGGTGATAGGCGGCATTTTGCTCATGGAGGAATGCCTTGAAAGCAGTCCTACAACCAATCCTCATAAATAAAAACCCTAACCGAGGCCAGGGTTTAATCGCATGGATTTAGGGTGGAGTGTAGAGACAAAATTTAGCGTGTCTCTACAGTGTGGGGTTAAGCAGGGTTGGGTTGAGTGCGCTGCACCAGCGACTGAATCGAAGCCTTTTCTAACAACCCGACTAGCACACCATTTTCACCAATGACGGGCAGTGCCTGCAGACGGTTTTGCTCCAGCACTTTAACCACGTCGAGCAAAGACTGGTCCGACTCTACAGTGGTCATTGTTTCAGGCTCCATGATGTCGCCCACGGCTGTATCGGCCCAGAGATCACGAGAGACGCGCTGCAGGGCGTCTACTTTTAGGGTGCCTGCAAGCTGCCCTTCGGCGTTGACCACCAAGAATTTCTGCCACTGGCTGGTGCCTGCTAGAAACACGGTTTCGGCAAACTCTCTAAGGGTGGCGTCGGCGGCGACTACTGGGCTGGTAGCAGCTACAGCATCTTCAGCAGTCAGGCCATCTAGTCGCTCTTGCACAGTGGCAAACTGACCTGAACGGTTAGCATTTTGTAGCAGGAAGAAACCAATTAGCAGGTTCCAGATGCTGCCGAAGGGGAATAAGCCCAGCACCGATCCTAGACCTGAGATGATGGCTACCCAACCAATCAACTGACCTGAGCGGCTGGCAATGCGAGTAGCTTTGTAGGGGTTGCCCGTGATCTGCCAAACAGCAGCCTTGAGCACGTTACCGCCATCTAGCGGCAGGCCAGGGATCAGGTTAAACACACCCAGAGCTAGGTTGATGTAGCCCAGCAGGCTTACAATGGCGGCGAAAGGTCCGGTCAGCGGCAGCACCAGGTTGACCAGGGTAAACAGGCCAAACAGGATAAAGCTGACGAGTGGGCCTGCGATCGCAACCTCAAAGGCTCCCCTAGGCGTGGTCGATTCTTTTTCTAAAGCGGCCAGCCCACCAAATAGAAACAGCGTAATCGAGTTCACCCCAATTCCCTGCCGCCGCGCTGCAAAGCTGTGACCCAACTCGTGGGCCAAGACCGAAGCAAACAGCAGCAGTGCCGCCATTAACCCCAGCAGCCAAGGAGTAGCGCTACCCAGGGCCGGAAACGCAAAGGCTAGCTCTCGACCGTAGTTCCAGGTCACTAGGGCCAGCACCAAAAACCAGGACAGATTCACGTAAAACGGAATCCCAAATAAATTGCCGACTTTCAAATTGCCGTTCATACCGGGCACCTCTTTTGGGGAAATAGGGGTCGCTGCCCTGCTTTCCGTAACTTGTTAGATCGTAACGAACTGTTAAGTAGGTTTTCATAATTCCAGAGGGGTAAATTCCGGCAGCCTCAGTACGGTCTTTACCCCGGCTAGCCTGCTCCCAGGATGGAGCGAACCCTTAGCGCTAGCTCCGTCAGCTGGTCAGGATTATTGCAAAACTGCTCTGCCTGCGATCGGGGCACCCCCGTCTGAGTAATGTACTCGACGGCTAAATTGAAAAAGGTATCTTCTGATAACTGGCGCAGCTCCGAGCCTTCAGGATAGGCCCGATAGGTTAGAAACTCTTGCGATCGCAACGCCAATTCTCTATAGATTGCGCTACTCGTCAAGAACTGGATATCGCTGATGTCCATAGCAGGCTCTTTAAGGGGGTCTCCTCAAATCTCGCATCTGCAGCTCCTATCGCCCAGACCCCAAAGCCCCACCCCAATCTTCTCCTTCTACCTGCGTCCCTATTTTTTGGCAAAACAGTTTTCGGCACTGATTGAGGCGCAACCGCAGCGGTCACCCGCGTCGCAGCTTTGCCATCAGTACCTACTTATCACCCAAACCCCGCTTTCAGTCGGTAGAGTCGATACGGGCTATATTTTTTGTCGCTGCCTGGGCTAAAACACACTGGACAAAAGCTTCTTCCCTATCCTTTGAGCTTCAAAGGAGCCTCATTTATCTGGGTGCAAACTTATTGCCAGGACATGCTTTTTCCAGCACTCGCTGTCTCCCCACAAGCTATAGACAATCCTCGGCTACAGCCGATACTGCTGCCAGGATGACTGCAGCCAGCTCGCGCTATCTTTCTGGCCGTCTTTTTCTAACTGGCTAACAGCTTGAGTAATAGCGACTGAAATTTGATGAGAGGCCAGTCGGCTCAGAGCCTCTTTCATGACGATATCCAGACGCTTGGCGCTTCTTTGAGCAGCCAGCTCACAAAAGGTTGTGGCTAGGTTAGCAATGGGTGAAGTCGTGAACTGCCGGGTCTTTTTTCCAAATTCGATCATACAAACCTTTATTGAGGATCTATATTTGAGCACTTCTATTTTCGAATAAGCACTCATACTCACACACTATGCCTTCTGGACTAGATCGCCTACTGCTATAGGGCTTGTCTTCAAGAAAAATGACTCAATAGGCTGAGGAAAAGTTCAAGTCAACGAAATACGACCGTTGAAGCGGGCCGTTAAAAAATTCTAAGTCGAGCGCTCTCCTCCTCTACGCCTATGAAATGCGCTCAGGGGCTCTGCCTAAAAGAGCAGGGCGTTGAGTATGTCCGATTTGAGATGCCCGGCCTACATGGTGTCTCTCGCCTCAAGGTAGTACCCATTGACAAAGTCGAAGGCTACACCCGCAAGGGGCTAAACTTCTATGGCGGTACCCTGGCGCTCGATACGGCTTCAATGATAGTGGGTGGTGCAGGGCTACATGCTGAGCGTAAGCCCCAGAGGTGCTCGGTTCTGAGATTAGCTAGCGGCACTGCACTCCATTGGGGATGCTCCAGGCAGAGCTGCAAAATCTCTAGCACCCGTTCTCCGATCCAGTCTATTTGAACTGGCAGCAGGCCATACTTTCCCTGCGTGATTTGGGTGGCTGCCTGCACTAAACCTTGGGCTGAGGTGTCTGCGTTCTGCGGGTTTTCGGTGGTAGGCAAGGTTAGGCAGTAGTCCTGACGAGAGGAGGCTCCTGCAGGCAGCCAGGTAGCCGGATCGCCAACCGGCAAAACAGATCCGGCCACTTGACCAACCTGCTCAGGGGTGATGGGGAAGGATTGCGATCGCACCGACGCTGTTTTGTCAGTTTGCAACAGCACGGCTACTCAATAAGGTCCACAGATATTGTCGGGCTGCTGGCCTGCTTGGTGGTGAGCTTTGGTAACGGAGATCAATCCGGGCAGCAGCTGCAGCGAGAAGCCAAAATCGTTCATGTTCAAGTTACTTAGCAGGTTAATGCCTCTTTAGAGAACGAGCTCTAGCATCTTGACTGAATAGCTGTGAAATGAAAGTTTTTACACCTACAAAAATCCCCCAACCAGAGCCAGGGGAAAATGAGGTGTTAAACGCTAGCTCGTCTGTTTTGCTGAAAATAAATGCGGCTCCAAAAAACTTAAGGTTTCTGCTTCCGCTTGTAATCTCTGTGAGCCAGGAACTCCAGCCAGGTGCAATCAGAGGCTTGCATCGGTAACCCTAGACGGCATTGTCGTACTTGCTGTAGCGATGTACATCTAACCGGAGACAGGAGAATCTGTAACAGAATCAAGTTCAACCTCTGAAAGGTAGAAGACCCAAGATGTTAAGGGAAACTTTGGATCCCGACGAGTGACTTCATGATTGATTAAATAGGAATAAATTCTAATATGGAGAAAGCTGCTGCAGTCTGCTTCAACAAGTTATTAGAATCGATTCTCAGTAGTTAATTTTTTTCCCTGCAATACTGCACTAGGCTCTGTAGCAGTTGGGGCAAACACCATAAATCGTGAACTGACAGTCCAAAAGGGCATAGCCTCGGATCTCTGCTTGACTTGCCCCGACTTGAGCCATCATGTTTTCTTCAAACTCTGTGACTGCTCCGCACTGCACACACACCAGATGGTGATGCTGGTTTAAAAAAGGGGCATTAAGTTCATAGTATTTCCTCCCTTCTGCTAGCTCCAGCTCCCGCAAAAGCCCAAGTCCCACCATGACGTGGATTGTGCGGTACACGGTCGAGGGACTAATGGTTTCACCCTGATAGCTCAACTGCTGATGAATTTCTTCAGCACTCAGATGCTGGCCTTCGCTGCAGGCCTTAAACAGATCCAAAATTTTCTGACGCTGGCTAGTAAGGCGAAACCCTTCCTGATTCAGCAGTGCTTTCAACATCTTCTCGTTCTGGTGTGCTTCTGCCATGGGCTTCTGCAGTCTCATGAATACTAGCTTGGCGGTGAGGCCAACAAAACTGGCAGCAGACCTCTCGGATGACACCCAAGACAACCACTGAGTTCTATTGAAAAAGCCTCTCAAGTAAAATCCTTTACAAAGATAGAGGATTTCATGGGTATTTGCAATCATTCTCAATAAGAGAATGAACCCATTCGAGTTCTCATTTATCGAATCTGCTGAAATTAGGGCTGTTGGGGCTAAAAACTGGCTGACGGGCACCCCTAGCCTCACGTCATCTCTTTGCACCTCACCCACGAGTACCTGCTTGGGTCAACTGTCCATGAGTACTCCTGCATCCAAGTTATTCCTCTTCTGCTGAGGAGAAATAGAGCCCGTCTACCCCAACGCAGGCTCTGATTAACTATTCAGTCTTCAGCTTGCTCATCTTTCTAGCAAAGCAAGGCAAAAACTATTAGAAATGTGTATTACTTCTTCAAGCTAAAGTAGCTAACTTATCGCAATCAATTATCAACTACAATTTATCGACCCCTGACTTAATGATTGCAAATTCTTCTTGTGATAGAAGGCTTTTAGCCAAAACTAAGGATTAGAGGTAAGCTCAAAACAAAGCCGTTTTGATACGCTTAACACTCATCTACCGATTGCTGTCAAAGGAAAGTAAAATGCCTATTACCGAAACCTTAATCCAGTCTTATGGAGAGATCGCAGATAATCCAATTCTGCTGGAAAAGTCGGTAACCGAACCGATTTGTGAAGGACTCAGTGCTGCCTACGCCAGCTTCCTTGCACTCTATTTGCAATATCAGAAACACCATTTTGTGGTTGAAGGTTCTGAGTACTACATGCTGCATGAGTACTTTGCTGAAAGTTACGCAGAAGTTCAAGAACACGCCCATGAGGTCGGAGAGCGTTTGCATGGATTAGGCGGCATTCCTGCTCTGACCTTTAGCAAGCTAGCCGAGCTTTGCTGCTTCGAGCAGGAGTCTGATGATGCTTTCCGCGCCCGCTTAATGATTGAGCACGATCTCAAGGCAGAGCAGGCTGTTGTTGAAATGCTGCGACGCTCGGCTGCTCAGGCTGAGAGCATGGGAGACCGGGCTACTCGCTACCTCTATGAAAAGATTTTGCTGAAGACTGAGGAGCGGGCCTATCACCTGCAGCATTTCCTGACTCGGGACAGCCTCAAATTGGGCTGGTAGTGATTAGCGCTAGTAGTCTCCCTGAGTTTTCTGGTCTTTGTGGCCCTACAGTTTTCTACAAACTGTAGGGCCATTTGGCCTTCTAATCATTTCTAATCGATTACTTAATTTCGCAAAGTCCATACTGAGTTCTTTGCCTCGCTAGCTTGCTAATGTGGGCGAGAACAGCAGGGGCATCTTTAGGGCTAGCCCAGCTAATCACCTCTCCTGTAGAGGGAAGGCGTAGGTTAGGCCCTTGCTTGCAGGCTTTAAGACAGCCCGTTGCCTCCAGATCTACTTCCTGAAACTCCGGATTGGTTTCAACCTCCTGCTGTAGCGCCCGCCAAAGCTCGCCACTCCCCCGCTTACAGCAGCTCCCCTTACGACATACTTGAACGCAGGTGCGAGAAGATCTCATCTGGCTTGCCTGGGTTGGCAAGGCACCTAAGCCTAAGGCATCTACCTCACTGGGCGGCAGCGGCAGAATGTTTACGGCATCCCAAGCTACCCCATCTGGGTAAGCCCAAACTTGAATGAATGCCCCTAACTCTAGCTCTCGCACCAGCATGGGCCGAAGGTACTTGGGCAGTTTAACGGCATACTCCTGATCTGAGGTTTGTAGCCGAATACCTTTCACCTTGCCCTTTTCAGATCGCAACACATCACTGTATCGCCCTTTGAGAATGTGTCCTTGAGGTAGAGTCGCCGCTTGCTTTCCATTGATTGATCGCTCCTCATGCAGCAGCATCACGGCTCTGTCCTACTCTGAGGTGCCAACAGTCTTCCAGATAATCCACATTGACCTGCCGAGGAGCCGTACATTGACGAATAACGCTCCACAGCTGAATAGCGTCACCAGCAGTGCTTATCTTGACCTGTAGAGGTTTACCAGTAGCGCAGTGACTGGAAATTGCCAGCTGCTGCAGACGGTTGTAAATGTTCCAGCGGTCAATTCGGTCAAACTCGAGGATGTCGCTCAGTACGTAATCAGGTTCTACAGATTTCATATCTCAAGACTGTCTGAGGTAAACGGGAAAAGAGACTACCTTAACCACCAGCTTCAGTAAGAATAATTCCGAAAGCAAGTTAGCTACTTCAGAAATGTGTTCTCACTTAAAATGCCCAGTTGGCCTTCTGAAAAAGCCAGAATCCTTTGGCTGATGGAAAAAAGATGGGCTGTCAGGCCAATGTAGGAAGTAAATCCACATTGGGATTTCTACTCAAAACCATACCTGATTTTCCGTCTCTGTTGCAATAGATTTTCAATAAGAAGCTTCTTAAAGACAAACTTTAGGGCAATGTTGCCCTGGCCTTTAGGCGGTGTGCTTCTAAAGGTCGGCTCCTATCCCTTCCTCTGTCCTCAGGGCAAACCCTAGCTCCCGCGCTCAATGCAGCGCATACAAACGAAGGAAAGCGCCACCACACAGCTGACCTCAACAAATAGCTGCAGCGGCAGTGGTGCAGAGGTCAATCCCCAGATAACAAGGATCGAACCCACCAGTGCCGAAACAATTACAAGCACCTCATCATCAAACCGCAACCCTAGCCAGAAAATGCCAAAGCCAAGGGCCCACAGCACAAAGTAGTCCATATCAATATTTCTGCTACCCGTCTCAGTTTTTGTAACCGTTCTAAAGAAAGTCTCCTGCCTAATTAGGCTGATAGGAGATGGGTCACCTCACTTACCACCACTGATCCACGTTAAGGATTACTATGTCACGCTTCAAATTCATAGCTAACTTAAGCCACTCCCGCTTGGCTACCCTGGGTCTGCTTGCCGCTGTGATTTCAGGGGGTATCGTTAGTCAAGCTTCTACACTGGCTCACCAGAGTCCACTACAGAGCGATCTTGCTACCCAGACCGTATTCGAAGCCAGAAACGTCCGGGCAAACCGCTCCGAGGCGCAAGTACCACCCTTAGTGCGTAACCGGGTGATCCGTCGTGCTGCTCAAGACACTAGGCTACCCCTTCAAGGTTTCAACATTATTCAAGCCAGCGCCGAAATTTGGCCAGATGGTTGCCTAGGTATTCCCAATCCAGTGGCTCTGTGTGCTGCAGTCCAAACTCGTGGCTGGCGAGTTGAGGTGTCCCATGGCGATGTGATTCGCGTTTATCGCACTGATGCGGCCGCCCGAGTGATTGAAGAAGAGCCCACGGATAGCAACCTGCTACCTCGCCTAACTGCCAGTCGGGTGCTAGACGAAATCATACAGACTTCTGGACTGCCCTTAGAGCAGTTAAATATTCTTGCTGCAGAACCCCGCACTTGGGACGGTTGCTTTGGGCTACCTCCTTCCGCTGATTCCATGTGCACTATGATTGCCATTCCAGGCTGGCGGGTTGTCGTCACCGCGCCCCAACATGTGTGGGTCTACCACACCAATCAAGACGGCACCGAGATTCGTCTGAACGAAGTAGCTAGCCAGATTAAGGATGCTACAGTCATTCCCGATTTCATTGAAGCAGGGGCTCGTCCTTTAGAAAATGAAGTTGATCCAGAAGCTCTAGTGACCGTTACTAAAAGCGGTGGCATTGCCGGACACACTGAGAAAACCGTTCTGTTCCAGGATGGTCGTCTTGTTCGTTATCCCCACTCGGGTAGCGCAAGCTCTTCGCCTGTACTGCTGCGACAAGTTTCCCCGGAGGAGGTGAATGCCTTTGTCCAGCAAATGCAGGCTGCCCAGATCGATCGTTTCGAGGGTTTACGCTACTCTGCCCCGGCAGGAACTGCTGACCATTTCACGGTAACGATGCTGTTTGGTCGATACAGCATGACCCAGTACGATGATGCGATCACAGCCCAATTGCCTAGGCAGCTTCAGCGGGCCATCCAAAATTGGGACACCTTTGCGACGCCTGCTCCATAGCCATAAGCCCTGTAGTACGAATGTCATGAGCGTACTGCAAGCAACGGTAAAAATATTTTTTGCCAAAGGGGTTGTCAAACCCTCTTCGGCTTGGTACATTGGTAAAGCGCTCAAGAGAGGCACCCCCACATCTAGCGCACTGATAAATATAGCTACGCTAACTGTAGGGCAAATACCCGAAGTTAGTACGGCTACTTACCTAAAAAGTAAGAGTATTGTCAGGGTAAGATGAAGGAGTGCACTTAAGAAACGCGGAACCTAGACAAGAGAATAAGTTTGGAAGCCAGTTTATTAATTCTCGTCAATTAAGAATGAGTTTTGACTTAGGTCAAAGCGAGAGTTAACCGGATGAGAGCATCTGGTTCGAATTTTCTATTATGGAGAGTTTGATCCTGGCTCAGGATGAACGCTGGCGGCGTGCTTAACACATGCAAGTCGAACGGAATGCT